>NZ_JAENHT010000027.1:0-576 GCF_016620385.1 Kosakonia sp. LAM2021 | reverse complement strand
TGTGATTCATGACTGGGGTGAAGTCGTAACAAGGTAACCGTAGGGGAACCTGCGGTTGGATCACCTCCTTACCTTAAAGAACCGTTCTCTGCAGTGTCCACACAGATTGTCTGATGAAATAACGAGCAGTAAAAAATCTCTGCAGGCTTGTAGCTCAGGTGGTTAGAGCGCACCCCTGATAAGGGTGAGGTCGGTGGTTCAAGTCCACTCAGGCCTACCAAATTTCTGCTGATGCTGCGTTGCGGCGACACTCACATACTTCAGTATGCTTCGTGTCACCCCGCCTTGCCTCGCCAGAAATTAAAGGTTCCAGAGACCACGATGGGGCTATAGCTCAGCTGGGAGAGCGCCTGCTTTGCACGCAGGAGGTCTGCGGTTCGATCCCGCATAGCTCCACCATCTTTACTGTTCGGCACAAGAAAACTTCAGAGTACACATTCTGTGTGTGCTGCGAAGTTTTGCTCTTTAAAAATCTGGATCAAGCTGAAAATTGAAACACTGAACAGTGCGAACTGTTCTGTGAGTCTCTCAAATTTTCGCGACACGCGGATGTTTTACGAAACATCTTCGGGTTGT
>NZ_JAENHT010000026.1:0-1037 GCF_016620385.1 Kosakonia sp. LAM2021 | reverse complement strand
AAACGCAGACCATCGTCCATCGCAATCGGGTGAATCAGGGTAACAACCATTTTGATGTTGTCGCCCGGCATTACCATCTCCACGCCTTCCGGCAGTTCGATGGTGCCAGTCACGTCAGTTGTACGGAAGTAGAACTGCGGACGGTAGCCTTTGAAGAACGGAGTGTGACGGCCGCCTTCGTCTTTGGACAGAATGTACACTTCAGATTCGAATTTGGTGTGCGGCTTGATGGAACCCGGCTTAGCCAGTACCTGACCACGTTCGATTTCTTCACGTTTGATACCACGCAGCAGAACGCCTACGTTCTCACCAGCACGGCCTTCGTCCAGCAGTTTGCGGAACATTTCAACGCCGGTGCAGGTGGATTTCGCGGTGTCTTTGATACCAACGATTTCAACTTCTTCACCCACTTTGATGATACCGCGCTCTACACGACCGGTAACAACGGTACCACGACCGGAGATGGAGAATACGTCTTCGATCGGCAGCAGGAACGGCTTGTCAATCGCACGCTCTGGTTCCGGAATGTAAGAATCCAGGAAGCCAGCCAGTTCGATGATTTTCGCTTCCCACTCTGCTTCGCCTTCCAGCGCTTTCAGAGCAGAACCACGAACGATCGGGGTGTCGTCGCCCGGGAAATCGTACTGAGACAGCAGTTCACGAACTTCCATCTCTACCAGTTCCAGCAGCTCTTCGTCATCAACCATGTCACATTTGTTCAGGAACACGATGATGTACGGAACGCCTACCTGACGACCCAGCAGGATGTGCTCACGGGTCTGCGGCATCGGGCCGTCAGTCGCAGCAACAACCAGGATCGCGCCGTCCATCTGCGCAGCACCGGTGATCATGTTTTTAACATAGTCGGCGTGGCCCGGGCAGTCTACGTGTGCGTAGTGGCGAGTCGGGGTGTCATATTCAACGTGAGACGTGTTGATGGTGATACCACGAGCTTTTTCTTCCGGCGCGTTATCGATCTGGTCGAATGCGCGAGCAGAACCACCGTAGGTTTTAGCCAGAACGGTAGTGATTGCAGC
>NZ_JAENHT010000025.1:0-1114 GCF_016620385.1 Kosakonia sp. LAM2021 | reverse complement strand
TCGATGTAATCAAAAATATCACTGCGGGCTTCTTCCCGCGTTCCGTAGATCTTTTTCTTTATCCGTTCACGTTTCAACAACTGGAAAAAACTTTCTGCAACCGCATTATCATGGCAGTTACCGCGACGGCTCATGCTACCCTCCAGGCCGTGTGATTTCAGGAACGACTGCCACTCATGGCTTGTGTACTGACTGCCCTGATCCGAATGAACCAGCACCTGTTTTTCGGGATTACGCCGCCATACAGCCATCAGCAGTGCGTTCAGGACAATGTCCTTTGTCATCCGGGATTGCATGGACCAGCCGATAATTTTGCGTGAGAACAGATCAACAACAACGGCAAGATACAGCCAGCCTTCGTGGGTCCTGATGTAGGTTATGTCCGTTACCCAACGCTCATCAGGAGCATCCGGATTGAACTGTCGCTGGAGCCTGTTGGGTGACACGATACTGGCCTCGCCTTTACGTGCCCGCGGGCTTCGGTATCCGACCTGAGCCTTTATTCCGACACGTTTCATCAGTCTCCAGACTCTGTTTACTCCGCACTGTTGCCCGCTGTCACGCAGATCCAGATGGATTTTGCGATAACCATAGACGCATCCCGATTCCAGCCAGAACTGTTTAATCTGTCCTGTCAGTCTCAGGTCTGCCTGATGGCGTTGTGAATGCGGCTGCTGAAGCCAGGCGTAAAAACCACTGGGATGAACATCCAGCACCCGACAGAGCAGGCGAACAGGCCAGCAACAGGAGTTGTCACGGATAAAGGCGTACCTCAGTCGGACAGCTTTGCGAAGTACGCCGCGGCTTTTTTTAATATGTCCCGTTCGTCGGTAACCCGTTTCAGCTCTTTCTGGAGACGGCGGATCTCGGCCTGAGCATCTGACTGTTCTTTATTAGTGGAAGAATCCGGACCGTACTTCTTTATCCAGGCATAAAGGCTGTGGGTGGTGATATCGAGACGTGTTGCAACGCTGGCAACAGAATAACCGCGATCAACAACCTGTTTGACTGCTTCAGTTTTAAACTCTTCGGGATAACGCTTACCGCTCATGGGCACCTCTCTTTAAGCCATCTTAAATGACTCTGAGGTGTCTGTTAAACCCGTGGCGATTCA
>NZ_JAENHT010000023.1:0-3052 GCF_016620385.1 Kosakonia sp. LAM2021 | reverse complement strand
ATTTGCTCTTTAAAAATCTGGATCAAGCTGAAAATTGAAACACTGAACAGTGCGAACTGTTCTGTGAGTCTCTCAAATTTTCGCGACACGCGGATGTTTTACGAAACATCTTCGGGTTGTGAGGTTAAGCGACTAAGCGTACACGGTGGATGCCCTGGCAGTCAGAGGCGATGAAGGACGTGCTAATCTGCGAAAAGCGCCGGTAAGGTGATATGAACCGTTATAGCCGGCGATGTCCGAATGGGGAAACCCAGTGTGACTCGTCACACTATCATTAACTGAATCCATAGGTTAATGAGGCGAACCGGGGGAACTGAAACATCTAAGTACCCCGAGGAAAAGAAATCAACCGAGATTCCCCCAGTAGCGGCGAGCGAACGGGGAGGAGCCCAGAGTCTGAATCAGCTTGTGTGTTAGTGGAAGCGTCTGGAAAGTCGCGCGATACAGGGTGACAGCCCCGTACACAAAAGCACACAGGCTGTGAGCTCGATGAGTAGGGCGGGACACGTGGTATCCTGTCTGAATATGGGGGGACCATCCTCCAAGGCTAAATACTCCTGACTGACCGATAGTGAACCAGTACCGTGAGGGAAAGGCGAAAAGAACCCCGGCGAGGGGAGTGAAAAAGAACCTGAAACCGTGTACGTACAAGCAGTGGGAGCCTCTTTAATGGGGTGACTGCGTACCTTTTGTATAATGGGTCAGCGACTTATATTCTGTAGCAAGGTTAACCGAATAGGGGAGCCGAAGGGAAACCGAGTCTTAACTGGGCGTTAAGTTGCAGGGTATAGACCCGAAACCCGGTGATCTAGCCATGGGCAGGTTGAAGGTTGGGTAACACTAACTGGAGGACCGAACCGACTAATGTTGAAAAATTAGCGGATGACCTGTGGCTGGGGGTGAAAGGCCAATCAAACCGGGAGATAGCTGGTTCTCCCCGAAAGCTATTTAGGTAGCGCCTCGTGAATTCATCTCCGGGGGTAGAGCACTGTTTCGGCTAGGGGGCCATCCCGGCTTACCAACCCGATGCAAACTACGAATACCGGAGAATGTTATCACGGGAGACACACGGCGGGTGCTAACGTCCGTCGTGAAGAGGGAAACAACCCAGACCGCCAGCTAAGGTCCCAAAGTCATGGTTAAGTGGGAAACGATGTGGGAAGGCCCAGACAGCCAGGATGTTGGCTTAGAAGCAGCCATCATTTAAAGAAAGCGTAATAGCTCACTGGTCGAGTCGGCCTGCGCGGAAGATGTAACGGGGCTAAACCATGCACCGAAGCTGCGGCAGCGACACTATGTGTTGTTGGGTAGGGGAGCGTTCTGTAAGCCTGCGAAGGTGTGCTGTGAGGCATGCTGGAGGTATCAGAAGTGCGAATGCTGACATAAGTAACGATAAAGCGGGTGAAAAGCCCGCTCGCCGGAAGACCAAGGGTTCCTGTCCAACGTTAATCGGGGCAGGGTGAGTCGACCCCTAAGGCGAGGCCGAAAGGCGTAGTCGATGGGAAACAGGTTAATATTCCTGTACTTGGTGTTACTGCGAAGGGGGGACGGAGAAGGCTATGTTAGCCGGGCGACGGTTGTCCCGGTTTAAGCGTGAAGGTGTGTGCTCCAGGCAAATCCGGAGCACTTTAACACTGAGGCGTGATGACGAGGCACTACGGTGCTGAAGTAACAAATGCCCTGCTTCCAGGAAAAGCCTCTAAGCATCAGGTAACACGAAATCGTACCCCAAACCGACACAGGTGGTCAGGTAGAGAATACCAAGGCGCTTGAGAGAACTCGGGTGAAGGAACTAGGCAAAATGGTGCCGTAACTTCGGGAGAAGGCACGCTGATATGTAGGTGAAGCGACTTGCTCGTGGAGCTGAAATCAGTCGAAGATACCAGCTGGCTGCAACTGTTTATTAAAAACACAGCACTGTGCAAACACGAAAGTGGACGTATACGGTGTGACGCCTGCCCGGTGCCGGAAGGTTAATTGATGGGGTCATCCGTAAGGAGAAGCTCTTGATCGAAGCCCCGGTAAACGGCGGCCGTAACTATAACGGTCCTAAGGTAGCGAAATTCCTTGTCGGGTAAGTTCCGACCTGCACGAATGGCGTAATGATGGCCAGGCTGTCTCCACCCGAGACTCAGTGAAATTGAACTCGCTGTGAAGATGCAGTGTACCCGCGGCAAGACGGAAAGACCCCGTGAACCTTTACTATAGCTTGACACTGAACACTGGTCCTTGATGTGTAGGATAGGTGGGAGGCTTTGAAGCGTGGACGCCAGTCTGCGTGGAGCCGCCCTTGAAATACCACCCTTTAATGGCTGGTGTTCTAACGTGGACCCGTGATCCGGGTTGCGGACAGTGTCTGGTGGGTAGTTTGACTGGGGCGGTCTCCTCCTAAAGCGTAACGGAGGAGCACGAAGGTCAGCTAATCCTGGTCGGACATCAGGAGGTTAGTGCAATGGCATAAGCTGGCTTGACTGCGAGCGTGACGGCGCGAGCAGGTGCGAAAGCAGGTCATAGTGATCCGGTGGTTCTGAATGGAAGGGCCATCGCTCAACGGATAAAAGGTACTCCGGGGATAACAGGCTGATACCGCCCAAGAGTTCATATCGACGGCGGTGTTTGGCACCTCGATGTCGGCTCATCACATCCTGGGGCTGAAGTAGGTCCCAAGGGTATGGCTGTTCGCCATTTAAAGTGGTACGCGAGCTGGGTTTAGAACGTCGTGAGACAGTTCGGTCCCTATCTGCCGTGGGCGCTGGAGAATTGAGGGGGGCTGCTCCTAGTACGAGAGGACCGGAGTGGACGCATCACTGGTGTTCGGGTTGTCATGCCAATGGCACTGCCCGGTAGCTAAATGCGGAAGAGATAAGTGCTGAAAGCATCTAAGCACGAAACTTGCCCCGAGATGAGTTCTCCCTGAGACTTTGAGTCTCCTGAAGGAACGTTGAAGACGACGACGTTGATAGGCCGGGTGTGTAAGCGCAGCGATGCGTTGAGCTAACCGGTACTAATGAACCGTGAGGCTTAACCTTACAACGCCGAAGATGTTTTGGCG
>NZ_JAENHT010000022.1:0-5242 GCF_016620385.1 Kosakonia sp. LAM2021 | reverse complement strand
TCAACGTGAGACGTGTTGATGGTGATACCACGAGCTTTTTCTTCCGGCGCGTTATCGATCTGGTCGAATGCGCGAGCAGAACCACCGTAGGTTTTAGCCAGAACGGTAGTGATTGCAGCAGTCAGCGTTGTTTTACCATGGTCAACGTGGCCGATAGTACCGACGTTAACGTGCGGTTTTGTACGTTCAAACTTTTCTTTAGACATCGATTGTCCCTCTAAGACACGGATAAATCGGTGATATCACCACATCAACCAGGCAACATGCCCGACTCGTTGAATGCTAATAACAGAAGAGAAACCAGGGAGGAGAAGTGAAGTGGTGCTGATACCCAGAGTCGAACTGGGGACCTCACCCTTACCAAGGGTGCGCTCTACCAACTGAGCCATATCAGCACGTCTTGGAGCGGGCAGCGGGAATCGAACCCGCATCATCAGCTTGGAAGGCTGAGGTAATAGCCATTATACGATGCCCGCATCCTGAAACTCGGCTACCCAGTACTTTCTGTATTATCGGGAGAAGACACTCTCCCAAAGAGCTGATTCACTACTGACACCAACTCAGGTTACGTTTTAGCGTAACCGAAAATGGTGGTGGGGGAAGGATTCGAACCTTCGAAGTCTGTGACGGCAGATTTACAGTCTGCTCCCTTTGGCCGCTCGGGAACCCCACCGGACTTGATGGTGCCGACTACCGGAATCGAACTGGTGACCTACTGATTACAAGTCAGTTGCTCTACCTACTGAGCTAAGTCGGCATCAAGTAGCGCGCATTCTAGGGAGACAGAGGGATTGATGCAACTAAAAAATTGCACAAAACGTTCTATCGCTCACATTTTGCGCGACAAGCCGAAGAAATGCTGTAATTTCATGCAACACCGTGGAAAAAACCACCATTTTTCATGATTCCTTCCCATCTATTCTCTCGCTCCCCACGCTCTGCTCGATACCTGTGTGGACCTTTGCCAGTGCAGCTGCGCTATCGTGGTGCAAATAAATGATCGCTTCACACCGATTCCTCAGCGTTAATGCGGAATCGTGAAATGGATCACTAATTGCATCTGTGCTATTACACCCCTGCGGAGGCGTCATCATGAAGATTGTTTTGTTAAATGCAGCCACCTTACCGGTCTATTGCCCTGAACTTGCGCAATTGCTGCTTGATGCATTACACAGCGGCGCAACCGTGGGATATCAACGTTCGCTCAGCCAACAGGAAGCTGAAAGCAGCTTTTACCGTTTACGCAGCGAACTGGAAAAAGGCGAGCGACTCATCTGGATTGCGCGGGATGAACAAGGTGTTTCTGGCAGCGTCAGCTTGCAACTCAACATGCAACCTGAAGTCCTTAACCGGGGAAATATCAAACTCCTACTGGTACATCGCCGCGCCCGCCGCACAGGCGTTGGTAAGAAGCTCATTGCTGAGCTAGAGAAGGCAGCATGTGCACGCCAGCGAGGTTTGCTATCGCTTGAAGTCCTGGCTGGTTCTGGCGGAGAAGCATTCTATCGCTCGCAAGGATACCGCTGCCTTGGTGAAATACCGGATTTTCTCTGCTCTGCGGACGGTTATTACCACCCGGCAGCCATTTATTTTAAACGCTTATTTGCTGTAAATCAGATGGTTCGTTCTATTGCCAGCTAAAGTGAAGCGCGTGATGCTTTCTGCGGAAAGCATCACCTCGACGCGATTTTTCATATTATTCCCTGTCATCTGGTGTTAACCTCCTGCCCATTGATCCCACTTATTTCAATAACGTCGTGCCATAGCATTATCTTTAGAGTCTCTCTCTTACTGCGCGCAGGAAGCCAACGCAGCAAGTGATAATGGCAGGCTAATAAAAGCTTATGAGTAAAAAAGAGCAAACGTTAATGACGCCTTACTTACAGTTTAATCGCAGCCAGTGGGCTGCGCTTCGCGATTCTGTCCCTATGACCTTAACTGAAGGCGAGATCGCGAGATTAAAAGGCATTAATGAAGACCTTTCTTTGGAAGAAGTTGCGGAAATATATCTTCCTCTTTCCCGTTTACTCAATTTCTACATCAGTTCGAACTTACGCCGTCAGGCCGTTCTTGAACAATTTCTCGGCACTAACGGGCAGCGTATTCCTTATATCATCAGCATTGCGGGCAGCGTTGCCGTGGGCAAAAGCACTACCGCTCGTGTCTTGCAGGCGCTGCTGAGCCGCTGGCCAGAGCATCGCCGTGTAGAACTCATCACTACTGATGGTTTTTTGCATCCAAACCAGGTGCTGAAAGACCGCGGCTTGATGAAGAAAAAAGGGTTTCCGCAATCTTATGATATGCACCGCCTTGTGCAGTTTGTTTCCGATATTAAATCGGGCGTGACTAACATCACCGCGCCGGTTTATTCACATCTTATTTATGATGTGATCCCCGATGGTGATAAAACGATCTCGCAACCGGATATTTTAATTCTTGAAGGGTTAAATGTTTTACAAAGCGGTATGGATTACCCACACGATCCACATCATGTATTTGTTTCCGACTTTGTTGATTTCTCGATTTATGTGGATGCACCAGAAGATCTTTTGCAAACCTGGTATATCAACCGTTTCCTGAAGTTCCGCGAAGGTGCATTTACCAATCCTGATTCTTATTTCCACAACTACGCCAAATTGTCGGAAGCCGAAGCGATTGAGATTGCTATGTCATTGTGGAAAGAAATTAATGGCTTAAATCTTAAAGAAAACATCCTGCCAACCCGCGAGCGTGCAAGCCTGATTATGACAAAAAGCGCTAACCATGCCGTGGAACAAGTTCGACTACGGAAATAAATTAAAAGGGAGCATGAATGCTCCCTTTTAATTATTCCGCGCTACGAAGCGATATTTCTCCACCCACCCAGGGTTTAATAACGCCGTCTTGCTCAAGTAACAAAGCACCTTGCGAATCAATCCCGCGCGAGATCCCAAAAATCTCTTTTTCGCCAATAATCAACTTAACCGGGCGATTAATGAAATTATCCAGCGCTTCCCAGCGAGAGAGGAAAGGCGTTAACCCCTCTTGTTCAAAGTGCTGCAAGGCGGTGCGAAGCTCAATGATCAAACGTGCCGCCAGTTGGTTGCGATCAATGCGCACACCGGCTTCCTGCAGATTAATCCAGCTTTGACTGATATCTTCTGCCTGTGTTTTACGCATCACTAGATTGACGCCAGCGCCAATGACAATTTGTGCCGCATCGCCGGTTTTCCCCGTCAATTCGACGAGGATCCCCGCGAGTTTACGATCCTGTAGATAGAGATCATTTGGCCATTTGACGCGTACTTGCTCCGCGCCTAAATCGCGCAGCACCTCGGCCATAACGATGCCAATGACCAGGCTCAGGCCAATGGCAGCTGCCGGCCCCTGCTCAAGCCGCCAGTACATGGAAATATAGAGGTTAGCGCCAAACGGAGATACCCATTTTCGCCCGCGCCGCCCGCGACCAGCCTGCTGATATTCGGCAACACAGGCGTCGCCGGAGCGTAAGCCATTTAAGCGATCCAACAGGTACTGGTTGGTTGAATCGATCACCGGTAGCACCGCAACAGAGCCTTGCGCCACCTGGCTACTGATAAAGGCTTCATCCAGTAGTTGAATAGGTTCTGGCAAGCTGTAGCCTTTCCCCGGCACGGTGAAGACATCTACGCCCCAGTCACGAAGCGTCTGGATATGTTTGTTGATAGCAGCACGACTCATGCCTAAACGCTCGCCAAGCTGCTCGCCAGAATGGAACTCGCCGTCCGCCAGAAGCGAAATCAGCGTTAATGGAACGGTATTGTCTTTCACGCAATAGCCTCCACCGCATTCACCTCGCCGGAACATCCTATAAAGCGCACTTCCGGTTCCAGCCAGATATCAAATTTATCGCCTACACTCTGCCGGACAAAATGCGCGAGACGCACCACATCTTCACTCATTGCGTGGCCGGTGTTAATCAGTACTAAAGCTTGCAAGTGATGGACAGCAGCGCCCCCTAATGAGGTTCCTTTCAACTGACATTGATCGATCAACCAGCCTGCGGCCAGCTTCACTGAACCATCTTCCTGTGGGTAATGCGGAGCATAAGGAAAACGTGCAAGCAGGATGCGAGCTTGCTCAGCCGTGATCACCGGGTTTTTGAAGAAGCTGCCCGCATTCCCGTTCACTTTAGGATCCGGCAACTTGCTGGTACGCATCTGGCAAACGGCATCGAAAACCTGTTGAGGCGTTACAGTTGCGGGGTCCAGACGGGTTAGGTCACCGTAGGTCAAGACGGGTTGCCAGGATTTTGCCAACCGCAATCCAACAGCAGTGATGGCGTAACGATCCTGATATTCATGCTTAAAGATGCTGTCTCGGTAGCCAAAACGGCAGGCGTCTGCAGATAAACGCTGCGACTTACCGCTACTGAGCTCCATGCAATCTACATAACTGCAGACACGTTGTAACTCAACGCCATAGGCACCAATGTTTTGGATAGGAGAGGAGCCCACACAGCCTGGAATTAACGCCAGGTTTTCTAGTCCCGGCATGCCTTGTTCGAGCGTCCACCGTACAAGATTATGCCAGTTCTCTCCCGCACCGACATGTAAAAGCCATGCGTCCGCCTCTTCGTGAACGGCAATGCCTTTAATACGATTGATAATGACCGTTCCGATAAAATCTTCCAGAAACAATACGTTGCTTCCTTCGCCGAGGATCAATACGGGCTGCTGGCTTTGCACTGCAGACTGCCACACATTGAGCAGTTGCTGCGTATTTTCGACACAAACAATTTGGTGAGCCTGACGATCAATACCAAAGGTATTCCAGGGCTTAAGGGAGAGATTCATTAGCGCTATCCTGATGCAAAAACACGGCTAGTTTACCGCATCCGAAGGGTGAGCGCTTGTGGTGTTTCGCTGCATAAAAACGCAAAAAGGCCATCCGTCAGGATGGCCTCTTCACTTGTTTGATGCCTGGCAGTTCCCTACTCTCGCATGGGGAGACCCCACACTACCATCGGCGCTACGGCGTTTCACTTCTGAGTTCGGCATGGGGTCAGGTGGGACCACCGCGCTGTTGCCGCCAGGCAAATTCTGTCTATCAGACCGTTCTCACGTTCTGATGTAATCTGTATCAGGCTGAATATCTGTCTCTCACGCCAAAACATCTTCGGCGTTGTAAGGTTAAGCCTCACGGTTCATTAGTACCGGTTAGCTCAACGCATCGCTGCGCTTACACACCCGGCCTATCAACGTCGTCGTCTTCAACGTTCCTT
>NZ_JAENHT010000021.1:0-10420 GCF_016620385.1 Kosakonia sp. LAM2021 | reverse complement strand
TCGAAATGTTTTATAACAGTAAGCGTCGGCATGGTTCTAGCGAACAGATGTCACCGACAGAATATGAAAACCAGTATTATCAACGGCTCGGAAGTGTCTAGATTATCCGTGGCGATTCACTCTCTTGGCATTGCATTCTTTTTGCAGCTTCGGTTATCGGGTAATATTTTCTAATAGGCAGATTCATTTTACCACCCTCATTAAAACAACATCATCAGGACTTTCAGACAGTAAAGTTAAGCGTTCCATCCACTTATTTAGTGCATCCAGTTTTTCGGGTAAGTACTGGCTACGGTTATATACCGCCATAACGCCGCCCAGTGTGTGTCCCAGCAGTTGCTCAACGACATGAGGTGCGATCCCCATATTGTTAAGCGTGGTGGCAAACGTCCGGCGCAGGTCGTGCAGCGTCCATGGTTCGGCGTGACCAAGACGTTTATAGATACCTCGCCCCCACTGGCTGACGGCTTCCGGTTTCTTCATTTCGCCCAGCAGCAGGCCGCTATCCCGGTTTTGCCCTATCAGGGAAGTGATAAACGGTCTCATGGCGCAGGGAATCGGTCGTAATATCTTCTCGCCACCCTTGCTGTGCTCCTTCGGCACTGTCCAGACCCAGTCCTGCAAATCCCACTCTTTGATCGCTGATAACCTCAATTCCTGGGTGCGGCAGCCGAACACCACCAGCAGGCGCAGCAGCGAGGCATAGTAAGGTTTGAATTTCAGACCAGTACTCTCGCGCCAGATATCAGCAAGCTCCTGGCGGGTATGCTCCCTGTCGCGCTTCTCCTGCTTTTTACCCACATCATCAATGGTCAGATCGCTTAGCGCGTTGCTCGATGCGTAGCGGTGAACACGGCAGAATTTCAATGCCTGTTTGCACATCTGCAAGAGGTAGCCGGCGGCAACCGGTGCATCTTTGCTGACGCGGGAAAGACACTCCAGCCAGTGGCGGGTTTCACACATCGAGAGCGGATAATCGCCTATATAAGGAAAGATGTGCTTATTCAGTTGCTCGACGTGCTTATCAACGTTCGCGCGCCGCCGGGAAGCATACTCACGGATCCAGTAATCAAGTGCTTCTTTTACCGTGACAGGCTTTAAGGCTTCCTGAGTGGTGATGTTGAGATGGTGCTTCGGGTTTTTACCCTCGGCCAGCCATGTGCGGCACTGCTCCCGCTTTTCGCGTGCTGCCTTTAGAGACAGGTCCGGGTAATTACCCAGCTTCATACGCTGCGGCGCTGTGGTGCGACCGCCAATACGGTACGTGTAATACCAGGTCATGATGCCAACCTTTGACACCTTGACGCTCAGGCCGTCTCCATCGGCGTAAAAGCTGTCGCCGGGGCTTTCCCTCCCGATCATCTTACGCAGCGATGTATCGCTTAATTTATTCGTACCACCAGCCATAAAAACCTCAGTTCATTCGCAGCACTGACTACACCACTGACTACACATCTTAATGTTACCCCATGAACGGCAACGAACAAAGGCGAGCAATAAAAGATAATTTATCCTTTTAAATCACAAAGATGAATGAACACTACTAAACAGACACGAACCGTAAAAAACGCAGGTTTTGAAAATACGGCATGAACTGATTTTTAATCAGTGAGTTGTATTGATAAAAAGGCGCTAACCGGCATGGGAAAGCGCCTTTTTTATTGCCTGAAATAGCGCTAAAAAGCCCGCTTTCCCTGTCATTCCGGGGTTGCGGATTCGTGTATATTTCAACAAATGGTTGCAAGAAAAGGGAGATACGGAATGATTCGCAAGTATTGGTGGCTAGTGGCTTTCGCCCTGTCGATCCTCATGCTGGATAGCTTAATCATGTACTGGGTTGAGTATATGACCACCGAGATCGATAAGTGCCGCAATATGAATTCCGTAAATCCGCTCAAACTGGTTAACTGCAATAATCTGTAAGTGGTTGCTTGTAGCGAAAATTCGCGAAAATGCAGCCATCACCCTGATTAACGCAGGGATTTAAATCATTTTGAGCCATCTCCATACGATGCTAATGTCTCAGCCCTTTTCGCCAGTCCGATCGTAGTAATGCGTAACGCCCTTAGTGAATGAGTTGATGACACCATGCTGGATAGCCAATACGACTATATCCTTGTTGTTGTTTCTTTTATCGTAGCCATTTTGGCCTCTTATACCGCCCTGAATATGGCAGGCCGTGTTTCCACCAGCAGCCAGGGATCGTCATGGATCTGGCTCAGCGGTGGCGGCGTAGCGATGGGAATAGGCATCTGGGCGATGCACTTTATCGGCATGCTGGCGATGAACATGTCAATGAACATGCGCTACGAACCGATTCTTACTACTCTCTCAATGATTATCGCGATTGGCTCTTCGTTATTCGCGCTGTGGCTGGTGAGCGCCCCGTATCTGCATCTGCGTCGCCTGATCCCGGGCGCAATTGTCATGGGCCTGGGTATTGCGGCGATGCACTATACGGGCATGGCGGCGCTGCAGGTCTCCCCGGCTATCATCTGGAATCTGAATTGGGTCGCCTTATCTTTAGCGATCGCGCTGGTCGCCTCTTTCGCCGCACTGTGGCTCACCTTCCATTTACGTCATGAAGCGGCCCAGGTTGCGCTGATGCGTTTTGGTGCGGCAATTTTAATGGGCATCGCCATTGCTGGTATGCATTACACCGGCATGATGGCAGCCAAAATTCCTCATCAGCACGTTATGGGCCATAACGGTTTTAATAATAACTGGTTAGCCGTATTGGTCGGCATGATGGCCTTCTCGGTGTTGGGTATTACGCTACTGGTGTCGATGTTCGATGCGCGTTTGCAAGCACGAACTTCGCTGTTGGCGACCTCACTGGCGGCCGCTAACCGCGAACTGGCGCGGCTGGCGCTGCACGATACCTTAACGCGTTTACCTAACCGCGTTTTGCTGGAAGATCGCCTTGAACAGGCCATCAATAAAGCCAAACGCGAAGGCTCTTTCTTCGCACTGATGTTTATGGATCTTGACGGTTTCAAAACCGTCAACGATGCCTGGGGTCACGATGTCGGCGATAAATTGCTGGTCGCGGTGACCGATCGCCTGACGCAAAAATTAAAAGGTCAATACACGCTGGCACGCATTGGTGGTGACGAATTTGTTCTGCTGGCGGAAGTCAGCGCGCCAGATGAAGCGGCAACGCTTGCCAGTTCGTTGGTACGCGTGATTGATAAACCTTTCACTATCGATCCCTATGATGTGATGGTGACGCTGAGCGTCGGTATTGCGCTTTATCCACACGATGGCAAGAACGAACGGGAACTGATGTTCAACGCCGATGCGGCGATGTATCACACCAAACATATGGGCCGTAACGGTTACCACTTCTTTCAGCCCTCGATGAACACACTGGCACAAACACAGTTGCAGTTACTCAATGATCTGTGGATGGCACTGGAGCGCCAGGAGTTCCGGCTGGTTTACCAGCCCAAATTTAAAGCGCCTGCGGGGCCAGTTATTGGATTCGAAGCGCTGCTGCGCTGGCACCATCCCTACCAGGGCGTGCTCACACCGGATGTTTTTTTGCCGCTGGCGGAGAAAACCGGCCTGATTGTGCCGCTCGGTAACTGGGTAGTGGATGAAGCCTGCCGTCAGCTTGGCGAATGGCGCAAAATGGGGCACCTTGAGTGGTCAGTGGCGGTGAATCTTTCCACCCTGCAGTTTGAGCAGAGTACCCTGGTGGAAACGATTATGGAGACGCTGAAAAAGCATGATGTGCCGCCGCAAAAATTAATCCTGGAAGTGACCGAAACCACCGCAATGAGCAACCCGGATGAGAGTGTGCGCGTGTTGACGGAGCTGACAGATGCAGGCGTTCAAGCCTCAATCGATGATTTTGGTACAGGCTACTCCAGCCTGTTGTATCTGAAACGACTTCCGGCCTGCGAATTAAAAATCGATCGTGCATTTGTGCGCGAGTTAAGCCGGGAAGGTGAAGATGCCACCATCGTTTCCGCCATCGTGGCGCTAGCCAGAACGCTGAATTTGAAAGTTGTGGCGGAAGGCGTGGAAACAGAAGAACAACAAAAATTTCTTACCGAGCTGGGCTGTAATACGCTGCAGGGGTATTTATTAGGTAAACCGGTGAGCGCGGAATCTATTACTTCGTATGGAAATAAACTTCTTCCGCCCGAGACGCTTTCCTGAAGCCAGATTGATTTTAATAAAGCGCCATCAGGCGCTTTTGTTTTACCAAAGTCGTAAACTAGATTATTCTTATAAAAATAATGTCATGCGCCATCTCTATTTAATCAAGCGCTTATGCATTGCAACAGAATTTTTTATTCCACTCTTCATCTTTTCTGCACTATTTAACCCGCGACGCGGTTTTATCTTCATGATTTTTACAAAGAACATAATTTGAGATTATTGCACCGGAGAATTCGCGCACGCGAATGGTAAAATATGGCTTATCGGTTCTGGACAGGTATCGCTATTATTGATATCGGGAATCGTGATTATTTCGAGGTAATATTATGAAAAAATTCATTTCCGTGGCATTACTGGCGACATTCCTGGCAGGCTGTGCCCACGATTCTCCTTGTGTACCGGTGTATGATGATCAAGGTCGTCTGGTACATACCAATACCTGTATGAAAGGCACAACTCAGGATAACTGGGAAACAGCCGGAGCCATTGCCGGTGGCGCAGCGGCGATTGCCGGTCTGACGCTCGGTATCGTAGCGCTGACGAAATAGTTTTAAAACACCAAATAGTTATAAAAAGCGCGGTTCGCCGCGCTTTTGCTTTATTAAGGTGCAGTTAATTTTGCATAAGTAAATTTTCAGCCCCATAAGCAGGCAGAAATTAAAAAATAAGCACGAATATCATTTCATCTGAGTCGACAGGTTTCCCCGCTTATCTTTTTTTGTCTATTTTTGCGTGACCAATTTCACAAAGCGATGCCAATCAATATATTGCTTATATTCACGCAAGAAACTTATCTGTTATTAACCTCTTAGCGGCTCCCCTTTTTGCTCTGTTTTGTGGCGCAGGTTGTATTTTTGCACCACAACGGGGCAATGGTTTTATTTTTTCCTGTCTACACTCTCAATATTGCGCCTGCGCTAGCCAAATAACGCCACGCGCAAAACTGGCACTACCTTTGCTTTAAAGAGTATGGCCATCGCCACAGACAGGTTCAGGCGTTTCCCGAACGCCTTATATAACGATAAATTTTCGCCACACAGGATGCATTATGAAAAAGATGATGATCGCCAGCCTGGCCGCTGCCGGTGTACTGTTTGCTGTCGCAAATCAGGCACATGCGGGCGCAACGCTGGATGCCGTTAAAAAGAAAGGTTTCGTACAATGCGGTATCAGCGACGGTCTGCCTGGCTTTTCCTACGCGGATGCGAGCGGTAAATTCACCGGTATCGACGTGGACGTTTGCCGCGGCGTTGCCGCCGCCGTATTCGGTGACGACACGAAAGTTAAATATACCCCGCTGACTGCCAAAGAGCGTTTCACCGCTTTGCAATCTGGCGAAGTGGATATGCTCTCCCGTAATACCACCTGGACCTCTTCCCGCGATGGCGGCATGGGCCTGTCATTCACTGGCGTCACCTATTACGACGGTATCGGCTTTCTGACCCATAACAAAGCGGGCCTGAAAAGCGCTAAAGAGCTGGACGGCGCAACCGTTTGTATTCAGGCAGGTACCGATACAGAACTGAACGTGGCGGATTACTTTAAATCCAACAAAATGAAATATACGCCGGTGACATTCGACCGTTCCGATGAATCCGCGAAAGCGCTGGAATCGGGCCGTTGCGACACGCTCGCTTCCGACCAGTCGCAGCTGTATGCATTGCGGATCAAACTGAGCAACCCGACAGAGTGGATCGTGTTGCCGGAAGTGATCTCGAAAGAGCCGCTGGGGCCGGTAGTTCGCCGTGGTGACGATGACTGGTTCTCGATTGTTCGCTGGACACTGTTCGCCATGCTGAACGCGGAAGAGATGGGTGTTAACTCGAAAAACGTTGATGAGAAAGCCGCTAACCCAACAACACCGGATATGGCGCACCTGTTAGGTAAAGAAGGCGACTTCGGTAAAGATCTGAAGCTGGATAACAAATGGGCTTACAACATCATTAAGAAAGTTGGTAACTATTCAGAGATCTTTGAACGTAACGTCGGTTCTGAAAGCCCGCTGAAAATCAAACGCGGCCAGAACAACCTCTGGAACAACGGCGGTATTCAGTACGCTCCGCCAGTGCGCTAATACGTAAGTGCTGTAACGGGCGCTACGCTTGCGTGGCGCCCAGCCCAGAGTCATGGTTACTGAGGTTTTCCTATGTCCCATCGCCGCCCAACCGTGAAAGGTGCCATCTCCCTTTCTAACCCTGCGGTTCGCGCCTGGCTGTTTCAAATCCTTGCGATTATCGCCGTGGTCGTTGTCGCTATTTATTTGATACACAACACCGTTACTAACCTGAATAACCGCGGCATCACGTCCGGTTTTGCCTTTCTGGATCGCGCCGCCGGTTTTGGTATTGTTCAGCATCTTATTGATTATGAACAAGGTGACACCTACGGCCGTGTATTTCTTGTGGGCTTACTTAATACGCTGCTGGTTTCAGCGCTGTGTATTGTGTTCGCCTCGTTCCTCGGTTTTTTCCTTGGCCTCGCCCGTCTGTCGGAAAACTGGCTACTGCGGAAGTTATCGACCATTTATATCGAAACGTTCCGTAATATCCCGCCGCTGTTGCAGATTTTTTTCTGGTACTTCGCGGTGCTGCGTAACCTACCCGGCCCGCGCCAGGCGGTCAACGCGATGGAGCTGGTGTTTCTGAGCAACCGGGGCTTGTATATTCCTTCCCCGCAAATGGGCGAGGGCATGCTGGCGTTCGTGGGCGCGATAATCGTGGCGGTGGCTATCTCCATAGGCCTGTTTCGCTTTAATAAAATGCATCAAATCAAAACCGGGCAGCTACGCCGGACATGGCCTGCCGCGCTGGGGTTGATTATTCTGCTGCCGCTGGTAGCGCACTGGGTGTTTGGCGCAGCGCTGCACTGGGACGTTCCGCACCTGCGCGGCTTCAACTTCCAGGGCGGTATGGTGCTGATCCCCGAACTCGCCGCGCTCACCATTGCGCTATCGGTCTACACTTCCGCGTTTATCGCTGAGATTATCCGTTCAGGTATTCAGTCAGTGCCCTATGGGCAGCACGAAGCGGCACGTTCGCTCGGCTTGCCTAATCCAGTGACATTACGTCAGGTGATTATTCCGCAGGCGCTGCGCGTGATTATCCCTCCGCTGACCAGCCAGTATCTGAATATCGCCAAAAACTCCTCGCTGGCAGCGGCAATTGGTTATCCGGATATGGTGTCGCTGTTTGCCGGTACGGTGCTGAATCAGACCGGGCAAGCGATTGAAACTATCGCTATTACCATGTCGGTTTACTTGCTCATCAGCCTGTCGATTTCGTTGCTGATGAACATCTATAACCGCCGTATTGCCCTGATTGAGCGCTAAGGAACTTTGATGACAAAAGCAATTCTGTCTCCCTCCACGCGCCAGACACCTGCAGGAAGCAATGGCGCGATAGTGTGGGTACGAAAAAATCTGTTCTCCAGTTGGTCAAACTCGCTGCTGACGCTGCTGTGTCTGTGGTTAATGTGGGAGTTGATTCCCCCTTTGCTGGACTGGGCGCTATTTCAGGCGAACTGGTTTGGTTCGACGCGCGCTGATTGTACGAAAGCGGGTGCGTGCTGGGTGTTTATCCACGAACGTTTTGGCCAGTTTATGTATGGCCTCTACCCGCATGATCAACGCTGGCGAATTAATGTGGCGCTGCTCGTTGGCCTGCTCTCTATCGCACCAATGTTCTGGAAGGCGCTGCCGCGTCGCGGGCGCTATATCGCTTGCTGGGCAATTATTTATCCACTTGTCGTGTGGTGGTTGTTGTTTGGCGGTTTCCTGGGGCTGGAACGTGTTGAAACCCGCCAGTGGGGCGGTTTGACCCTGACATTGATCATCGCCTCTGTTGGTATTGCTGGCGCATTGCCACTGGGGATTTTGCTGGCGCTGGGACGCCGTTCGAAAATGCCGGTGGTTCGCGTGTTATCGGTCATTTTCATTGAGTTCTGGCGCGGCGTTCCCTTAATCACCGTGCTGTTTATGTCCTCGGTAATGCTGCCGCTGTTTATGTCGGAAGGCACCAGTATCGATAAGCTGATCCGTGCGCTGGTTGGCGTGATCTTGTTTCAGTCCGCTTACGTGGCGGAAGTGGTGCGTGGCGGCTTGCAGGCGCTGCCAAAGGGGCAATATGAAGCGGCGGAGTCTCTGGCACTGGGATACTGGAAAACACAAGGACTGGTGATTTTACCGCAGGCGCTGAAGCTGGTGATCCCGGGACTTGTGAACACCATCATTGCCCTGTTCAAAGACACGAGTCTGGTGATCATCATCGGCCTGTTTGATCTGTTCAGCAGCGTACAGCAAGCCACGGTCGACCCTGCATGGCTGGGGATGTCCACCGAAGGCTATGTTTTTGCTGCCTTAGTTTACTGGGTTTTCTGTTTTAGCATGTCGCGCTACAGCCAGCATCTGGAGAAGCGCTTTAACACTGGGCGTACACCGCACTGAGGATCCCCATGAGTAATACAACTATGCAATCTGGCGACGCGATGATTACGCTCGAAAATGTGAATAAGTGGTACGGGCAGTTCCATGTACTGAAAGATATTAATCTCAATGTGAAACAGGGCGAGCGCATTGTGCTTTGTGGCCCGTCCGGTTCTGGAAAATCGACAACAATCCGCTGCATTAACCATCTGGAAGAGCATCAACAAGGGCGCATTGTCGTTGACGGTATTGAGTTAAATGAAGATATCCGCAATATCGAAAAGATCCGCCAGGAAGTGGGAATGGTGTTCCAGCACTTTAATTTATTCCCGCATCTGACCGTTTTGCAAAACTGTACGCTGGCACCGATTTGGGTACATAAGATGCCCAAGAAGGAGGCTGAAGCGCTGGCAATGCATTATCTTGAACGTGTTCGCATTGCCGAGCATGCGCATAAGTTTCCGGGGCAGATTTCCGGTGGTCAGCAGCAACGTGTGGCGATCGCCCGTTCATTATGTATGAAGCCTAAAATCATGCTGTTCGATGAGCCAACTTCAGCGCTGGATCCGGAGATGGTAAAAGAGGTGCTGGATACCATGATTGGGCTGGCGCAGTCCGGCATGACGATGTTGTGTGTCACCCACGAAATGGGTTTTGCGCGCACCGTTGCCGATCGCGTGATCTTTATGGATCGGGGTGAAATCGTTGAGCAGGCACCACCGGAAGAGTTCTTTGCGAACCCGAAATCAGAACGTACTCGTGCGTTTTTGTCGCAGGTTATTCATTGATCTCTATATGATTGTTACAGGCCACTTCATACGGGTGGCCTTTTTTATTGCCGAAGCAGAAGCACGTCCTGAAGTATGCTTATCAAAAGGTTTATTTCCGACTTTATTTCTTTGGCTACCGATATCACTGAGCTGGCTGAGCGCGCTTCTTAAAAAATTCCGGGACACGCCAGCTAATACTGGCTTACATGCGAGCGGTTCTTTGCTTCTTATGTACTTGTTTGTTTGCCCGAAGTTTCCTACCTTCGCACGGGAGCCCCGACACTACCATCGGCACGACGGCGTTTTACTTCTGTTTTAGTGTGTTTGATGTTTGGTTACGGAAGAGGAGCGCTTGTTCGCTACCTTTCAGGATCTATGGTGCTTAAACCAATTCATGTTCAAAGGGCTACGCACCAGGGGGAAATGACTTGAGTGTGACTGTCATGCGGGGTGCTGCAGTAGAAAAGCAAAAGGCCCAGTCTTTTGACTGGGCCTTTTGCTTTATTTGATGCCTGGCAGTTCCCTACTCTCGCATGGGGAGGCCCCACACTACCATCGGCGCTACGGCGTTTCACTTCTGAGTTCGGCATGGGGTCAGGTGGGACCACCGCGCTACTGCCGCCAGGCAAATTCTTTTCTAAGTGCCGAACTTTAACCGTTATAACTGGTGCTGATACCCAGAGTCGAACTGGGGACCTCACCCTTACCAAGGGTGCGCTCTACCAACTGAGCCATATCAGCACACTAAATTTGATGCCTGGCAGTTCCCTACTCTCGCATGGGGAGACCCCACACTACCATCGGCGCTACGGCGTTTCACTTCTGAGTTCGGCATGGGGTCAGGTGGGACCACCGCGCTAGTGCCGCCAGGCAAATTCTGTCTATCAGACCGTTCTCACGTTCTGATGTAATCTGTATCAGGCTGAATATCTTCTCTCTCACGCCAAAACATCTTCGGCGTTGTAAGGTTAAGCCTCACGGTTCATTAGTACCGGTTAGCTCAACGCATCGCTGCGCTTACACACCCGGCCTATCAACGTCGTCGTCTTCAACGTTCCTT
>NZ_JAENHT010000020.1:0-10952 GCF_016620385.1 Kosakonia sp. LAM2021 | reverse complement strand
TCGAAATGTTTTATAACAGTAAGCGTCGGCATGGTTCTAGCGAACAGATGTCACCGACAGAATATGAAAACCAGTATTATCAACGGCTCGGAAGTGTCTAGATTATCCGTGGCGATTCACATTGTTCACCGATACTAAGTTTCATATAGTTCTGTATAAGTGTTTGGAGATACTTGGAAAAGTATTTTTTTATAAGTATAATTGTAAAATCTTATTAAATTTCTATGCTATCTGATTGGCACAAGGTTAGGATATGCTTTTTAGCTCATACCAATATATTTTTTTGTTTTTACCAATATCATTCTCTGTGTATTTTTTTCTTAACCACATAAGACAAAGTCTGCTCGCAAAAATATGGCTGGTTCTGGCAAGTTTATTTTTCTACGGTTTTTGGGATGTTCGTTTTCTGCCACTTATACTTCTTTCAATAATTGTTAATTTCTTGGTTGGTTCAATCTTAAGAAATAGTGCGTTAGAATCTATAAAAATAAAATCAAATGGCGATTTAAAAAAGATAATATTTATCTTGGGAATTGCATTTAACTTATTTTTACTTGGCTATTTTAAGTATACAGATTTCTTTTTGTCCAACCTAAATGCCCTGGGGGCTCATTTTAAGCTCCCGCATATGGCATTGCCGCTTGCTATCAGTTTCTTCACTTTCCAGCAAATAGCTTATATAGTGGATAGCTATAAAGAGAGAACAGAAAACTATAGCTTTCTTAACTATTTATTATTCGTGACCTTTTTTCCGCAACTTTTTTCCGGACCAATTACTTACCATAAGGATATGATCCCTCAATTTGCATCTAAATGGAATAAAGTAATTAACTACAGAAATATTTCGCTTGGTATTTTTATTTTTTCCATCGGCCTTTTTAAAAAAGTGATAATT
This sequence comes from Kosakonia sp. LAM2021, assembly GCF_016620385.1. NCBI lineage: Bacteria > Pseudomonadati > Pseudomonadota > Gammaproteobacteria > Enterobacterales > Enterobacteriaceae > Kosakonia > Kosakonia sp. LAM2021. The sequence goes on along the minus strand of NZ_JAENHT010000020.1, from coordinate 10,057 downwards.
TCAGATGTATTCGCGATATGGGCCAATCAAGGATTCGACCACTCATTGCATTTAACCATTCTGGATGCATGGTTCACCAGTCTTAGCTATACCTTTCAGCTATATTTTGATTTTAGTGGCTATACGGATATGGCTATTGGCGCAGCTTTATTTTTTAATATTAAATTGCCAATAAATTTCAACTCCCCATATAAGGCGCTAAATATTCAAGATTTCTGGCGTCGGTGGCATATTACCTTGAGTCGTTTTTTGCGTAACTATATTTACATACCTCTTGGGGGAAATAGAAAAGGTGAAGTGATAACATATGCAAATCTTCTGATAACTTTTTTGATCGGTGGATTATGGCATGGGGCAAATTGGATGTTTATTATTTGGGGGCTGTTACATGGTCTGGCTCTTATCATCCATCGAATTTGGGGTAAGTTAAAATTTTCGATTCCAAAACCAATCGCTTGGTTAATAACTTTCAATTTCATCAATATTACTTGGGTTTTCTTCAGATCACGTGATCTTGATTCGGCAATAAAAGTTTTGAGCGGAATGGTAGGGTTAGGCGGTATATACAACGATATACCAGCAGATATAGAAACATGGAAACTTTCTTGGTCCGGGTTTTTTCTGGAAAAATTCTTGCCTGAAATCCCCATTGGTCTTTCAGAAAACATTCTAGTTTTAATTTTTGTAGTTGTAGCGTTTTTTATTATCACCCAAAAAAATACAACTGAATTAACCGTCAGTACTTCTGTAAAAACAAGAACTGCTGCATCGATTCTTTTATTCACTGTCGCCATGCTATCAGCTTTATCTGGGGCAAATAGCGTTTCTCTGTATTCAAAATTTTGAGCAACGATATGAAAAAACATGTCTTTACATTTTTAATTGTTTCAGCATTGATGCTAACACTACTGCCTATCTACAATTTCCTTAACTGGAATAAAGGATTAACTGAATATATTAAAACAAGCCAATATTACAAATTGGATTCAGTCACAGCACCTGTAAGCAAGATACTGTCTACTTATGGCATTAGCCTTTTTCCAGACCAAGTGATTGTCGGGCGCAATGGCTGGTTATATTTAGGTGATCAAGAATCCAATACGGTATCAAACAGACGAAAAGGTGCAACTAAAAATGATATAGAAAATGCACAAAAAATATCTGTCTCTGTACAGCAGTGGAACGATTTTTTCATGGAAAATGGGGTGAAAAAATTTAAAATTTTAGTCGGCCCTGACAAAGAAAGTATTTATGGAGAATACTTGCCACAATGGGCACGCCCGGCGGAATATAGACAGGTTAGCGCAATTTTAGATGCCGATAAAAAAGGCATATTCGTTGATCCCACTAAATACTTAATTGAACAGAAATCGAAGTATAAAGAGCCTCTTTATTATAAAACAGATACTCATTGGAATGCATTAGGTGGATGGTTAGCATTTAGCTACTTTATGAAGAATGTATTTAATGATGAATCTTATCGTTCCGAAAATACCGGGAAATATACGGGCTGGCAAAATAAAGCCGGAGGTGATTTGTCTCGATTCCTTCGCACGGAAAATTTTACAATAGATCACTATCAAGAAGTTGATGTCCTCTCAAAAGAAAGTCTTGACATAGAAAAATATGACTTTGCGACAGATTCGTTAATCAGTAAAAGCGTCAACGTGCTTATTGATGCCCCAAGCAAACCAATTCGCGTTGTCTCAAGCAAAGCCCGTAATAATGCTAAGGTGCTTTGGCTTAGGGATTCCTTTGGAACTGCAATGTCGCCCTTTATGGCATCTTCTTTTACTAACGTAGTTCAACTTCATTACTTTGGTTCCAATCCTGTCTGGTTGTATAATGTGATTAAAACTTATAAGCCAGACTATGTATTTGTTACAAGTGTTGAACGAAGCATTATTAATGATTTTTTCTTGTCTCCGCCACCTGTTCATGCGCTTAAAACTGCAAGTCTAGATAATATGATTGTTGGGCAATATGACAATTCTCATGATGTCAAAAGAAAAGATGACACTTATGAAATTATTGGAAATGATCCTTTTATTGTATTCCGATTCAATTCTATAATCAATACACAAAAAGATAGCATCTATATAAATGTCAATTGCAAAAAAAATAAGTCCGATCTTATGACTCAGTTTTTTTGGAGTACAGACAAAGGTGACTTTAGTGAAGAAAATAGTATTAGCATGATCCTTCCTCAAAATGGAGCGGTTTTTGATATGACTAAAATTGCTCATTGGAGAAAAGCTCAGGGTATAAAAAAAATTAGATTCGATATACAGCCTGACTCTATCGAGAATTGTCGGGATTTTAGCATTGGAGAAATAAAAATCACTCACTGAATGAGTTAGCCAGCGACGTTGATATACTAAAAAAGGAACCATCGTGGCCTTGCCCCGAAATCCTGCATGAATTGGTATACGATTTTAGATATACATCCCACTGTATAGCTAAACGTATACCAATAATCACTGGATTTAGCCGGATGACCTCGGACGATTACAGACACAAAAAGCCCGCAGGGCTTGTGCCGTGCGGGCTCTTAGGACTTCATCGGGCTGGCGTCCCTGTAATTAACCATTCATTCCATTGATTTTTAATATTATTTAAACTTTTAATTTTATGTGTGGTTCTAAAAAGGAACCATAAATCTTAATGATATGAGTTCTCACGATTAGCCGATTGGTAAATTGTATCAAAAGATAACAAATCCACAGTTCAACTCCCTGCTGGTAGTTGAACTGTGGAAGCAGGATCTGCTTTTTGATGTCGGACTATTCTATGGTGATATTCATCTGATCTGCGATATCCAAAAATTTTTCGACTACTTCTCTATCCGCAAGAACCGCAGTAGATTTTGAAATTGACAATGTAGTATTTTTTATTCTATCTTCAAAGAAAACATATGCTTTTCCTTCATATTGTCTGGACGGCCATTCTAATCCTTGGACATCATTATGTTGATCATGGATATACTCAGCCCACATTCTTGTTGTTTTATATTCGGTAGGGTCACAATGGATTAATTTTTTACCTGCCCTCATTTTAATTACAGAGGTATGATCTATAACAGCAACAACTAAATTATCTACTATTTCTAATTCAGTATGGTTTTTGCCATGAAGGTTTTTTTGCTCAAAAATAATCTGATCCTGCGATAGATCAATGTCATGGAAGACCACTTCGCAAATTGCAACCTCAGTTAGGTCTCCAGCGTAAATTGTTGGAATGATTTTCTTTGTTGCACGATTTGTAATAGGGCTAAACCGGGCATTACCATTACTACTGTTATTGAATGTCACACCACCATATATTGATGGATGTATTCTGAAAAGATGCGTCCCTGCATCAATAGTCCTTTTATTAATAGATATGTTGGCATGAGGTTTTGGAAAGGATGATCTTTTCTTATTAGCCATGTTGCAAACCATCCTTACAAGCTTTTGCAGCTTTTATTAATTGGGATTTATCATCAGCAAGTACATCTTTTGGTTTTGAGCCTCCCAACCAGCTATTACTTGTACCAAACCAAAAGGCCAGTGACCAACCACTCTTGGTACCATCAAAGATGTCGAGAATCTCTTTAACGATTGGTAATGGTTGATATGCTTCGTCCATACAGTATCTTGGATAAAGATTTTTCCCTTGATGTGAAATGGCAAATATTTTGTTTCTGCGCTTCCAGGTACTCGGACCTGCACTGCGATTTTTATTTTCAAAACCAACCTTCTCGGATAATTGATTCGCATCAAGCCATTTGGCATCAGCTAAAACATATTCTCTTAAATTGGCTTTTCTTTCTTCGTTTCTGGTACGATGATCTTCGAATCCTTTAAATATATCAAGCTCTGATTTATTTTTAGAATGAGAGTTTTTTTTGTAGGATTTAGAATGTATCTTAATAAAATTATTTTCTAAACCTACCGATAACAGAAATGTCCTGACTTTTTTTTCAAAATCACTGCGATCAAACAAGTGAGCATTAACCTTATGACCAGACTTGCTTTTAACAGGAATAACAAGATACTGAATATCATTGTCGGTCTCCAGATTCTGAACTGAAGGACCATCAACGACTATGGGCCACTGGACGAACGTATCATCATCATTATGTGGTGCTTTTTTCTCTTTAACTGGTGCTGACATATGTACCTCCTGAGTATTTTGATTACATCGCATATATTGAGTATATTGAGTATTTTTTAAACGTCAAGTGTAACAAGGGGAGCTGAAGAGCAGGTCCGTAATCAAAAAGGGGCTTTCTCCGAAAAAGAGGTTTTAGATGGCAGCTTTTTGGCATAGAAAGTAGATGTATGGACAAGGTTTGTTGTGCTTTTCATGGGTTAGCGAATGCAGGAACTTTTTCCCATAGCTCGATTCTATCCTTAGGGCAGTACCAGCATAGGTGGAGAATGGATTTTGAACAACTGGTCACCAGAGCATACAAAAGAAATCAAGAGTTGGTTTAAGATTGATACATATCGCAAATTTGAAGACCTCTCATTGCTCCAGTTCTACCATGAGATATGGGCTCGTAACTTGTTCTTTAAGGAGTATCGAGAAGAGTTTGAGAGCAGAACTCTTATGGGTTACTTCTCAAAAATTTTCAGTGGCAACCCTTTTTTAATCGAAGAAGGGCAACTGGGATACATGACTCCTGCCAACAAACTTTTCCAGCCTCCCCATTTTTTTCTAACAACCCTTGATCGCCTTGCTGAAACGAGCATCATTGCTATGCAACGCGGAGGTTTTGTTTGGGATGGTGATGACAATTATTCAATAAACAGGGATCTTCGGGAAGAATCACTTTCAGATATTATGCCAGATCAGTTTTCACGAACCGTCATGTTCGAGATTGATTTGGCAAGTGGCACAGACGAAGAGATTGCAGAGTCGCTTAAAGCTGCATTACCGCAGTGGCGTAAAATCAAAGGTATCGAACCAGATCCTTTAGAATCAGTACGCTTTGGGTATGGAACTATCAAGAAACTCATCAGTTATCGTGTAATACCTATGCTGGATATCCTGGTGTGGGCAGCCGTTAAAAAAATCCGTGTCTCTGACGACAGGTTATCCAGACTACTATACACAGACGATGACGAAGAAAGCGAAATGAGGCAGTCCAGCCAAATCAAAGATACCGACAGGCCTTTGGCTCTTAAATCCTGCACAACTGACTTTATCCGACAATTCCATTACTTCATAAACAAAAATAGCCATTTGAAGCAAATGAAAGTCTCTGATGTAATGAAACTATCGGATTAGTATTTTATCTATAACTGTCTGTTTTTAACATGAAAAAAAGCATCATAGTAAATGATGCTTTTTTTTTGCTTTTTACTTTAAACCAGCCATTTTGCCATTTGCTATAAAACAGGGGAATTTCAGCTACTCTCAAGTTCCCCTGTTTTGTACGACACCAACTTCGAGAAAACCATCCTGCATAGCAGCGAAGAACCTCCGCTTCAGGAGCTTCACTCCTTTCTTTTCCCAACTGTTCATATAGTGATTTCACCGAAACGACAAGGGATAACGAAATGAAAAATCAAGCAACCCGCCTCATACGCTTACCAGAAGTTCTCGAACGAACTGGCTACGGAAAGGCCTGGATCTATCGTCTGATCAGTGAAGGTCGATTTCCGGCACCAGTGAAGATCGGAGTTCGTGCTGTTGCTTTTGTCGAGAGTGAAGTTGACGAGTGGATTCAATCAGTTATCGAAACAAGCAGAATAAAAGTTGCTTAATTAAACTTGGGAGAGATTGTTATGAATATCGAAGAATTTATGAGTGAAGAAAACTATATGTGCAATTTAGGCGAAGATCTTTTTGGTAAGATTTTCGAACCCGGAGCGATTTATGATTTACCTGATAATGAATTTAACAGAAAGATTGTTTACTGGTTAAGCCAGTATTTAGTTGGGAATCTGAGAGAACCGCTAGATGCGATTTTTGAGCTTAATATTTTCGATCAGTTTTATGTCTATGAAACATGGTTCTCACTAATTAAATGCCCTGTAGAAATGAAAAGTCTTTCAAAGCGTATAATCCAATATCATATTGGTCTGAGAACTCTTTTGTAAAAATGTAAAGTTTGAGTCCATATTTTAACTTAAAACCTTACAAAATAGTTTACATTATTTTTGTCGCCGTTTATTAGCAAGGTAGTGAGATAGTTTTCGATGTATTAGGTGTACATAATAATAACTAGATCTACCAGATGATAATTTGACAGGAATAATCGTCTATCTCACTGTTTTAATTTAAATAAATGGTTCTAACGATTCAAATAAATTTGTAAATTTACGAAATGCTTATTATTAATATATTGGAATTATACTTTTTGTAAGGTTTAGGAGGAAAATATGAGCAGTATTTATGTAGATTCGTTTATGTTGGAAAATGGAGAGAGGTATTGTCATGTTGTAAATAAAAAAACTGGTGAGCCATTGTATTATCCAAATTTGTATATAACAACACAGGTCAGGAATCGGTCAGAGTCTATATCAACAATGAAGGTTATTGCCGGTAGCATTTCATTGTTATATCGATTCTTTATGAGGAAAGAGATCAATATTGATGAAAGAATTCAGAAAAGGATATTTCTGGCTCCTCATGAAATTGAAGATTTGATCGAATTCACTTCATTCAATTTTCGAGATGGCGAGAATGATAATTTTAGAAGTTCAAATGTCAAAAAACCAACTAAGTACTTTCGGATAACAACCATAGCTAACTATCTGGAATGGCTGTGCAAAATACATCTTTCTCATACAGGACAGAAGGATACTCTCAAATATATTTTAGATTTCATTAACAACATAAAACGAAAGAAACCGAGAAATAATGATAAATATAATATGGATATAGAAAAAAGTTTAAATAATGAACAATTGGATTCTTTGTTTAGCATTCTTGCACCGGGTAGCAAATTAAATCCTTTTTCAGAAAAAGTGCAAAAAAGAAACAATCTAATATTCCTGCTATTACACTGCTTTGGCCTGAGAGCAGGTGAACTTTTGAATCTGCGAATTGGTGATATAGATTTTGCCGAATCGACAATTGCAATAAGAAGAAGAGCAAATGATAAAACAGATCCGCGAGTGTATCAGCCTTTAGTTAAAACTTGTGAGAGGAAATTAATTGCTGATAAAAAGCTCATGTTTGAAATTTCAGATTATATTCTGAATGATCGAAGAAACATAAAAAATTCTAACAAACATGATTTCCTGTTTATTACTTATAAGGAAGGAAAAACTCAAGGGCAACCTATTTCATTTTCTTCATATCACAAAGTGGTGAGTGTTGTTCGTCAATCCTCCTCACTTCTAGGGGGATTGACAGGTCACAAACTCAGACATACATGGAATTATGAGTTTTCGAAAGCAATAGACAAGAATCAGGACATATCCGATGAAAAAGAGCAACAAATCCGTTCTTATCTCATGGGATGGCGACCGGGTTCAGAAACTTCAATGATTTATAATCGCAGGCATATTTATGAGCTATCGAAAAAAACTGCACTTGAACAACAAGAGCAACTATTCAAAGGAGAATTTGATGAATAATTTAATTAAAAATAAATCTGATAAAATGTCTTTGCATGAACATAAAATCGTCAGTTCGATTGAAAATAACGGAATCAATCTTACAAACTTAATATATGCTATGAACGAAAATTTGGTTTGTGGGTTTGTATATACAGTACAATATTATTTTAATAGCAACAGCTATTTGTATGTGAAAAATATTGTTAGAAATATGGAGAGTCTTATCCGTAAACTATCTCCTACTCATATTGATGATAAGGTTCTAATTGAATATCAAAATAAGAAATTATCAAAAGCCCCAGCATCATTTCGCGTTTTACGACCATTTTTGATTAAATGGTTTGAGTTAGGATATCCGGGAATAGATGAAAGTGCGGTAGAACTGTTAAAGCATTTGGACCTAAGAATAAAAAAATCTGGTCAGTCTGTGCTTCAAGATGATCCAACAGAGGGACCATTAAATAAAGAAGAACATACTTCTTTGATTAAGGCTATGAATCATGCATATAGAAAAGGTGAACTGTCACTGCCACATTATGCAATATCACTATTGATCAGTCTTACAGGTAGAAGACCTCAGCAGTTAGTTATGTTGAAATATAAAGACCTTCTTCAAAAGAACTTAGATAATGGCAAAGTAGAATATGTAATTTCAGTGCCACGAGTAAAACAACGGGGTAAAGAACTACGATATCGAGAACTTGCAATAATATCAGAGGTTGCATCAATTGTTCAATTGCAAGCTAATCAATCAGTGAAACTTGTTGAGCAAGCTCTTGGAAAAACTCTTGATGATTATTCTAAACGAAAAGTTCCTATTTTCTTAAATGAGGAAAAACTCTCAGATTTATCCATAACAGGTTCAATTCTTCTGGAAAATAATAAATTATATGCGAAGCCTACAATTGCTAATGTAGCATTGAAAAGTATTGTTAATAATGGGAATGTAATATCCAACCGTACCGGTTCGATACTAAATATTACTGCTCGTAGGCTTCGTTATACAATAGCAACTATGCTGGCTAAGAATGGGCATAATGTTAATACTATAGCTGAATTATTGGATCATTCATCTACTTCAAGTGCGGGGATTTATATTAAAAATCATGCTGACAGTGTTGAAAGGATTGATTCCGCTGTTTCAGAACAATTGTCATTTGTCGCTGATATTTTTATGAACGGAATCAAATCGAAAAAGAGTAGTCATTTCAAATTTTTTTCTTCAAGTAGATGCCAGAGTCAGAATTCAGGATTTCCTTGCAATCAATGTATGTTTTTTATTCCGATTGATCGCAGTGAGGTGAATCAACTATGAATAATATTATTTTGTTCAAATCAAAAAAACATATTCTTGTAGAAGAAAATTATAATGAGTTCATAAAATTTTGTCGCTATCAACTGTCCGGACTAACCCAAACTCAGGATTGGGAGCAGTATGCCTGGAAAGGATATGTCACATTTAGAAAAATAGGGATTGGAAATAAAATCTTTGATTCCATTGATGCAATGCACGAAGATTATATCAATTTTGCGAAAGCATATATCAGATATCAACACACATTGAAACCATTGAAAAATTATGGGGTTATTATGATGGCCTTGCGATGTCTCGAACAGGCCCTTTTGCAGGTTCAGAACACTGGTCTCATTTATAATGTTACAGCCGTTGTTTTCGATGAGGCAATGCAGATCGGGAGTAAATATTTTGAAGGTAACGTTTTGGCTAAATGTGGAATACAGCTTGAAAAAATATCAAAGTTTCTGTGTGAACATAATCTTGTGAAGTCAGGATATATCTCATGGAAAAACCATGTAAAACAGAAAGTCAAAAACAATTATCTTCCTGAGATTGAGGATTATCACCGAAGCGATAAGTTACCAGATGAAGAAGCATTGCTCGCTATTGCTGATATTTTTTCTCAAAATGATGAGTTACTGAGTCCAAGGGATAAGTTCACCAGTTCAGTATTTGCACTTCTACTTTGTTGTCCGAGCAGAATTTCTGAAATTTTAGCCTTACCTGCTGATTGTGAGATTACACAAATAGATGGCAAGGGTATCGAAAGATATGGGTTGAGATTTTATTCGGTAAAAGGGTATGGCCCTAATATCAAATGGATTCCACGGGTTATGATACCAGTTGCAAAGAAAGCGATTAGAAGATTACTTTCCTTATCACAAAATGCAAGAGCACTTGCTCACTGGTGCGAAAAGTACCCGGATAAATTTTACCGACATGAGCTTTGCCCAACAGTTGATGAAAAAGCTAAATTGACCGTTGTACAAGTTTGCCATGCACTGGGGTACAATTTATTTGATCATAAATCATGTGTTTTAAAAATTAAAAGAACGAGTTTGGATGGTGGGAAAAGTTTCTTAAACTGAATCGCCACGGATAATCTAGACACTTCCGAGCCGTTGATAATACTGGTTTTCATATTCTGTCGGTGACATCTGTTCGCTAGAACCATGCCGACGCTTACTGTTATAAAACATTTCGA
>NZ_JAENHT010000019.1:0-26429 GCF_016620385.1 Kosakonia sp. LAM2021 | reverse complement strand
ACTGACGTGACTGGCACCATCGAACTGCCGGAAGGCGTGGAGATGGTAATGCCGGGCGACAACATCAAAATGGTTGTTACCCTGATTCACCCGATTGCGATGGACGATGGTCTGCGTTTTGCAATCCGTGAAGGCGGCCGTACCGTTGGCGCGGGCGTTGTAGCAAAAGTTCTGGGCTAATTAATTAGCTTTGAATTGAAAAAGGGCGCTTCGGCGCTCTTTTTGCTGCTCGCTATTCACGGTCAAAATATTTATACAAATTAAGCTCCGGGCCGGGCCTGCAGCTTTACAGTTGTGCTATTGTAATCGCAACCATTCTCATTTACACTTTGCGCAGAAATTGAACGGGAGTGATCATGTACGTTTGTTTGTGTAATGGTGTGAGTGATAAAAAAATTCGCCAGGCAGTGCGCCAGTTTCATCCTCAATCATTTCAGCAGCTCCGCAAGTTTGTTCCGGTTGGAAATCAGTGTGGTAAATGTGTTCGCGCAGCAAGAGAGATCATGCAAGACGAACTTACCCGGATGCCGGAATACAAAGAGATTGCCTGAGTCTTTATCTTTTTTTTGACATCCTTGTAGCCCCATCTACGCTTCAATGAGTGGAAGCGGAGGGACTACATAATGAAAGGTGATGTTAAAATCATAAATTATCTCAATAAATTATTGGGAAATGAGCTTGTCGCAATAAACCAATACTTTCTCCATGCGAGAATGTTCAAAAATTGGGGACTGACGCGCCTCAATGATGTCGAATACCATGAATCTATTGATGAAATGAAACACGCCGATCTCTACATCGAGCGTATTTTGTTTCTAGAAGGTATCCCTAATTTGCAGGATTTGGGCAAACTGGGCATTGGTGAAGACGTTGAAGAGATGCTGCAATCGGATCTCCGACTGGAACTCGAAGGCGCGAAGGATTTGCGTGAAGCCATCGCTTATGCTGATAGCGTTCATGACTATGTTAGCCGCGATATGATGATCAAGATTCTTGCCGAAGAAGAGCATCATATTGACTGGCTGGAAACAGAACTGGATCTGATAAGCAAAATTGGTATTCAGAACTATCTCCAGTCGCAAATCAAAGTGGAAGAATAGTTGGTATCACAGAATGGTATCCCGTCAGTAAACCCGCTGCCGCCAGAAATGGCCCGAAAGGCAGTGGGTTTTTTAATGCCTGTAAACTTCGCGATCTGAGTGCATTGATACTCACCACACTACAGGCCAAAAAGGCGGCTATAAAAACCAGACCGGGTAAATTCTGCCAGCCATGCCAGGCCCCGAGAGCCGAAAGATATTTTACATCGCCGTAGCCAAGTCCTTCCTTACCGCGCAACTTTTTGTAGCTCCAACAAATAACAGCAAACCCTATGTAACCTGCCGTCGCGCCGATAACTGCTTGCTTCAATAATTCAGCATTTGCGAAACAGTGCCAAACTAGCCCCGCCCAGAGAAGAGGGCAGGTTAAACGATCTGGCAGCAACCCAATACGGATGTCGTGCCAGACAAGCATTAGATTGAGTAACAGATAAACAGCGAGAAAAAACATGGCGTCCTGCCAGAGTCAGTAACGGGTGGCATGCAGAATGTGAAATTGCGGTGTGAAAGCCAATTAACTCCTTCTAATGTTGCGTAGCCGCTCATGAGAAATGATACCGACATTGTTGCTGTTACGTTCACCCTGCGAACATGCGCGCAGCACTGCTTAATTTCTAAACTGCACTTGCGTCTGGCTCAGATTTACGTATAATGCGCGGGCTTGTCGTAAATGACGGCGGGTTCAATCTGAACCACAACGGTGCTGTTTGGCCGTTACAATGCTCCCAATCGGGGGGCTACGTAAGAACGATTACACTCCCCCATCAATCGTAATGGGTGTGAGGAGTAATTATTTTCGTCTATAAATAATTGGAGCTCTGGTCTCATGCAGAACCAAAGAATCCGTATCCGTCTTAAAGCGTTTGATCATCGTCTGATCGATCAATCAACCGCGGAAATCGTCGAGACTGCTAAGCGCACTGGTGCGCAAGTCCGTGGTCCGATCCCGCTGCCGACCCGCAAAGAGCGCTTCACCGTTCTGATCTCCCCGCACGTTAACAAAGACGCGCGTGATCAGTACGAAATCCGCACTCACAAGCGTCTGGTTGACATCGTTGAGCCAACCGAGAAAACCGTTGATGCTCTGATGCGTCTGGACCTGGCTGCCGGTGTAGACGTGCAGATCAGCCTGGGTTAATCAGGTCATCGAGCGATTGAGAGGTTGAAACAATGATTGGTTTAGTCGGTAAAAAAGTGGGCATGACCCGCATCTTCACTGAAGATGGCGTATCTATCCCAGTAACCGTAATCGAAGTTGAAGCAAACCGCGTTACTCAGGTTAAAGACCTGGCTAACGATGGCTACCGCGCAATCCAGGTTACCACCGGTGCTAAAAAAGCTAACCGTGTAACCAAACCGGAAGCGGGACACTTCGCTAAAGCTGGCGTTGAAGCTGGCCGTGGTCTGTGGGAATTCCGTCTTGCTGACGGCGAAGAATTCACCGTAGGTCAGGACATTAGCGTTGAGCTGTTTGCTGAAGTTAAAAAAGTTGACGTAACTGGCACCTCTAAAGGTAAAGGTTTCGCAGGTACCGTTAAGCGCTGGAACTTCCGTACCCAGGACGCTACCCACGGTAACTCCCTGTCTCACCGCGTTCCGGGTTCTATCGGTCAGAACCAGACTCCGGGCAAAGTGTTCAAGGGCAAGAAAATGGCAGGTCAGCTGGGTAATGAGCGCGTAACCGTTCAGAGCCTGGACGTAGTACGTGTTGACGCTGAGCGCAACCTGCTGCTGGTTAAAGGTGCTGTCCCGGGTGCAACCGGTAGCGACCTGATCGTTAAACCAGCTGTGAAGGCGTGAGGAGATAGCAATGGAATTAGTATTGAAAGACGCGCAGAGCGCGCTGACTGTTTCCGAAACTACCTTCGGTCGTGACTTCAACGAAGCGCTGGTACACCAGGTTGTCGTTGCTTACGCAGCTGGTGCTCGTCAGGGTACTCGTGCTCAGAAGACCCGTGCTGAAGTAACTGGTTCCGGTAAAAAACCGTGGCGCCAGAAAGGCACCGGCCGTGCTCGTTCTGGTTCTATCAAGAGCCCGATCTGGCGTTCTGGTGGCGTGACCTTCGCTGCGCGTCCGCAGGACCACAGTCAAAAAGTTAACAAAAAGATGTACCGCGGCGCGCTGAAAAGCATCCTGTCCGAACTGGTACGTCAGGATCGTCTGATCGTTGTCGAGCAGTTCTCTGTAGAAGCACCGAAAACCAAGCTGCTGGCTCAGAAACTGAAAGACATGGCTCTGGAAGATGTGCTGATCATCACCGGTGAGCTGGACGAGAACCTGTTCCTGGCCGCGCGCAACCTGCACAAGGTTGATGTTCGCGACGCGACTGGTATCGACCCGGTTAGCCTGATCGCCTTCGACAAAGTCGTAATGACTGCTGATGCTGTTAAGCAAGTTGAGGAGATGCTGGCATGATTCGTGAAGAACGTCTGCTGAAGGTGCTGCGCGCACCGCACGTTTCTGAAAAAGCGTCTACTGCGATGGAAAAAACAAACACCATCGTTCTCAAAGTTGCTAAAGACGCGACCAAAGCAGAAATCAAAGCTGCTGTGCAGAAACTGTTTGAAGTCGAAGTCGAAGTCGTTAACACCCTGGTAGTTAAAGGGAAAGTTAAACGTCACGGACAGCGTATCGGTCGTCGTAGCGACTGGAAAAAAGCTTACGTCACCCTGAAAGAAGGCCAGAATCTGGACTTCGTTGGCGGCGCTGAGTAAGTCGGAGGAGTAATACAATGGCAGTTGTTAAATGTAAACCGACATCTCCGGGTCGTCGCCACGTTGTTAAAGTGGTTAACCCTGAGCTGCACAAGGGCAAACCTTTTGCTCCGTTGCTGGAAAAAAACAGCAAATCCGGTGGTCGTAACAACAATGGCCGTATCACCACTCGTCATATCGGTGGTGGCCACAAGCAGGCTTACCGTATTGTTGACTTCAAACGCAACAAAGATGGTATCCCGGCAGTTGTTGAGCGTCTTGAGTACGATCCGAACCGTTCCGCGAACATCGCGCTGGTTCTGTACAAAGATGGCGAACGCCGTTACATCCTGGCCCCTAAAGGCCTGAAAGCTGGCGACCAGATTCAGTCTGGCGTTGATGCTGCAATCAAAGCAGGCAACACCCTGCCGATGCGCAATATCCCGGTTGGTTCTACCGTTCATAACGTAGAAATGAAACCAGGTAAAGGCGGTCAGTTGGCTCGTTCCGCTGGTACTTACGTTCAGATCGTTGCTCGCGATGGTGCTTACGTCACCCTGCGTCTGCGTTCTGGTGAAATGCGTAAAGTCGAAGCAGAATGCCGCGCGACTCTGGGCGAAGTTGGCAATGCTGAGCATATGCTGCGCGTTCTGGGTAAAGCAGGTGCTGCACGCTGGCGTGGTGTTCGTCCTACCGTTCGCGGTACTGCGATGAACCCAGTCGACCACCCACATGGTGGTGGTGAAGGTCGTAACTTTGGTAAGCACCCGGTAACTCCGTGGGGCGTTCAGACCAAAGGTAAGAAGACCCGCAGCAACAAGCGTACTGATAAATTCATCGTACGTCGCCGTAGCAAATAATTTTAGAGGATAAGCCATGCCACGTTCTCTCAAGAAAGGTCCTTTTATTGACCTGCACTTGCTGAAGAAGGTAGAGAAAGCGGTGGAAAGCGGAGACAAGAAGCCCCTGCGCACTTGGTCCCGTCGTTCAACGATCTTTCCTAACATGATCGGTTTGACCATCGCTGTCCATAATGGTCGTCAGCACGTTCCGGTATTTGTTTCCGACGAAATGGTCGGTCACAAACTGGGTGAATTCGCACCGACTCGTACTTATCGCGGCCACGCTGCTGATAAAAAAGCGAAGAAGAAATAAGGTAGGAGGAAGAGATGGAAACTTTAGCTCAACATCGCCATGCTCGTTCTTCTGCTCAGAAGGTTCGCCTTGTTGCTGACCTGATTCGCGGTAAGAAAGTGTCGCAGGCCCTGGATATTCTGACCTACACCAATAAGAAAGCGGCTGTACTGGTCAAGAAAGTTCTGGAATCTGCCATTGCTAACGCTGAACACAACGATGGCGCTGACATTGACGATCTGAAAGTTGCGAAAATTTTCGTAGACGAAGGCCCGAGCATGAAGCGCATTATGCCGCGTGCAAAAGGTCGTGCAGATCGCATCCTGAAGCGCACCAGCCACATCACTGTGGTTGTGTCCGATCGCTGAGACTCTGGAGACTAGCAATGGGTCAGAAAGTACATCCTAATGGTATTCGCCTGGGTATTGTAAAACCATGGAACTCAACCTGGTTTGCGAACACCAAAGAATTCGCTGACAACCTGGACAGCGATTTTAAAGTACGTCAGTACCTGACTAAGGAACTGGCTAAAGCGTCTGTATCTCGTATCGTTATCGAGCGTCCGGCTAAGAGCATCCGTGTGACCATTCACACTGCTCGCCCGGGTATCGTTATCGGTAAAAAAGGTGAAGACGTTGAGAAACTGCGCAAGGTCGTAGCGGATATCGCTGGCGTTCCTGCTCAGATCAATATCGCCGAAGTTCGTAAACCTGAACTGGACGCAAAACTGGTTGCTGACAGCATCACTTCTCAGCTGGAACGTCGTGTTATGTTCCGTCGTGCTATGAAGCGTGCTGTACAGAACGCAATGCGTCTGGGCGCTAAAGGTATCAAAGTTGAAGTTAGCGGCCGTCTGGGCGGCGCGGAAATCGCACGTACCGAATGGTACCGTGAAGGTCGCGTTCCGCTGCACACTCTGCGTGCTGACATCGACTACAACACCTCCGAAGCGCACACCACTTACGGTGTAATCGGCGTAAAAGTGTGGATCTTCAAAGGCGAGATCCTTGGTGGTATGGCTGCAGTTGAACAACCGGAAAAACCGGCTGCTCAACCTAAAAAGCAGCAGCGTAAAGGCCGTAAATAAGGAGCGTCGCTGATGTTACAACCAAAGCGTACAAAATTCCGTAAAGTGCACAAAGGCCGCAACCGTGGTCTCGCGCAGGGCACGGATGTGAGCTTCGGCACTTACGGTCTGAAAGCTGTTGGCCGTGGTCGTCTGACCGCTCGTCAGATCGAAGCAGCACGTCGTGCTATGACTCGTGCTGTTAAGCGTCAGGGTAAGATCTGGATCCGTGTATTCCCGGACAAACCGATCACCGAGAAGCCGCTGGAAGTTCGTATGGGTAAAGGTAAAGGTAACGTAGAGTATTGGGTTGCCTTGATTCAGCCGGGTAAAGTCCTGTACGAAATGGACGGTGTTCCGGAAGAGCTGGCCCGTGAAGCCTTCGAGCTGGCAGCAGCAAAACTGCCGATTAAAACCACCTTTGTAACTAAGACGGTGATGTAATGAAAGCAAAAGAGCTGCGTGAAAAGAGCGTTGAAGAGCTGAACACCGAGCTGCTTAACCTGCTGCGCGAGCAGTTCAACCTGCGTATGCAGGCTGCAAGTGGCCAGCTGCAACAGACTCACCTGTTGAAGCAAGTGCGTCGTGATGTCGCACGCGTTAAGACTTTACTGACTGAGAAGGCGGGTGCGTAATGACCGATAAAATCCGTACTCTGCAAGGTCGTGTTGTTAGCGACAAAATGGAGAAATCCATTGTTGTAGCTATCGAACGTTTCGTGAAACACCCGATCTACGGTAAATTCATCAAACGTACGACTAAACTGCACGTACATGACGAGAACAACGAATGCGGTACTGGCGACGTGGTTGAAATCCGCGAATGCCGTCCGCTGTCCAAGACTAAGTCCTGGACGCTGGTTCGCGTTGTAGAGAAAGCGATTCTGTAATAGAGTACGCGTTCTCAAACGAATAAACGGCTCAGCGATGG
Organism: Kosakonia sp. LAM2021; assembly: GCF_016620385.1. NCBI lineage: Bacteria > Pseudomonadati > Pseudomonadota > Gammaproteobacteria > Enterobacterales > Enterobacteriaceae > Kosakonia > Kosakonia sp. LAM2021. The sequence continues at coordinate 19,505 of NZ_JAENHT010000019.1, read as the reverse complement.
GCCGTTTATTTTTTCTACCCATATCAAGGAAGCGGTGTTATAATGCTGCGCCCCCGATATGGGGCTTTTTATCGACCCTGATTTTAGGGTCTTCAGTAGTAGTTGACATTAGCGGAGCACTAAAATGATCCAAGAACAGACTATGCTGAACGTCGCCGACAACTCCGGTGCACGTCGCGTAATGTGTATCAAGGTTCTGGGTGGCTCGCACCGTCGCTACGCAGGCGTAGGCGACATCATCAAGATCACCATCAAAGAAGCAATTCCGCGTGGTAAGGTTAAAAAAGGTGATGTGCTGAAGGCGGTAGTGGTGCGCACCAAGAAGGGTGTTCGTCGCCCGGACGGTTCTGTCATTCGCTTCGATGGTAATGCATGCGTTATTTTGAACAATAATAGCGAGCAGCCTATCGGTACGCGTATTTTTGGGCCGGTAACTCGTGAACTTCGTAACGAGAAGTTCATGAAAATTATCTCTCTGGCACCAGAAGTACTCTAAGGAGCGAATCATGGCAGCGAAAATCCGTCGTGATGACGAAGTTATCGTGTTAACCGGTAAAGATAAAGGTAAACGCGGTAAAGTAAAAAATGTTCTGTCTTCCGGCAAGATCATTGTTGAAGGTATCAACCTGGTTAAGAAACATCAGAAGCCGGTTCCGGCCCTGAACCAACCGGGTGGCATCGTTGAAAAAGAAGCTGCAATTCAGGTTTCTAACGTTGCGCTCTTCAATGCGGCAACCGGCAAGGCTGACCGTGTAGGCTTTAGATTCGAAGACGGCAAAAAAGTCCGTTTCTTCAAGTCTAATAGCGAAACTATCAAGTAATTTGGAGTAGTACGATGGCGAAACTGCATGATTACTACAAAGACGAAGTAGTTAGCAAACTCATGACTGAGTTTAACTACAATTCTGTCATGCAAGTCCCTCGGGTCGAGAAGATCACCCTGAATATGGGTGTTGGTGAAGCGATCGCTGACAAGAAACTGCTGGATAACGCAGCAGCTGACCTGGCAGCAATCTCCGGTCAAAAACCGTTGATCACCAAAGCGCGCAAATCTGTTGCGGGCTTCAAAATCCGTCAGGGCTATCCGATCGGCTGTAAAGTGACTCTGCGTGGCGAACGCATGTGGGAGTTCTTTGAGCGCCTGATCACTATTGCTGTACCGCGTATCCGTGACTTCCGTGGCTTGTCCGCTAAGTCTTTCGACGGTCGTGGTAACTACAGCATGGGTGTCCGTGAGCAGATCATCTTCCCAGAAATCGACTACGATAAAGTCGACCGCGTGCGTGGTTTGGATATTACCATTACCACTACTGCGAAATCTGACGAAGAAGGCCGTGCTCTGCTGGCTGCCTTTGACTTCCCGTTCCGCAAGTAAGGTAGGGTTACTTCATGGCTAAGCAATCAATGAAAGCACGCGAAGTTAAACGCGTAGCTTTAGCTGAAAAATACTTCGCGAAACGCGCTGAACTGAAAGCGATCATTTCTGATGTGAACGCTTCCGACGAAGATCGTTGGAACGCTGTTCTCAAGCTGCAGAGTCTGCCGCGTGATTCCAGCCCGTCTCGTCAGCGTAACCGCTGCCGCCAAACTGGTCGTCCGCACGGTTTCCTGCGGAAGTTCGGGTTGAGCCGTATTAAGGTCCGTGAATCCGCTATGCGCGGTGAAATCCCGGGTCTGAAAAAGGCTAGCTGGTAATTGTCACCAATTGAATCACGGGAGTAAAGACAGATGAGCATGCAAGATCCGATCGCGGATATGCTGACCCGTATCCGTAACGGTCAGGCCGCGAACAAAGCTGCGGTCACCATGCCTTCCTCCAGGCTGAAAGTGGCAATTGCCAACGTGCTGAAGGAAGAAGGTTTTATTGAAGATTTCAAAATTGAAGGCGACACCAAGCCGGAACTGGAAGTGACTCTTAAATACTTCCAGGGTAAAGCTGTGGTAGAAAGCATTCAGCGTATCAGCCGCCCAGGTCTGCGCATCTATAAGAAAAAAGATGAGCTGCCGAAAGTTATGGGTGGTATGGGTATCGCAGTTGTTTCTACCTCTAAAGGTGTTATGACTGATCGTGCAGCGCGCCAGGCTGGTCTTGGTGGCGAAATTATCTGCTACGTAGCCTAATCGGAGGAAAAAATGTCTCGTGTTGCTAAAGCACCGGTCGTTATTCCTGCCGGCGTTGACGTAAAAATCAACGGTCAGGTTATCACGATCAAAGGTAAAAACGGCGAGCTGACTCGTACTCTCAACGATGCTGTTGTAGTTAACCAAGCAGACAATGCTCTGACTTTCGGTCCGCGTGATGGTTACGCAGACGGTTGGGCTCAGGCTGGTACCGCGCGTGCCCTGCTGAACTCAATGGTTATCGGTGTTACCGAAGGCTTCACTAAGAAGCTGCAGCTGGTTGGTGTAGGTTACCGCGCAGCGGTCAAAGGGAATGTAGTAAACCTGGCTCTGGGTTTCTCTCATCCTGTTGATCATCAGCTGCCGGCCGGTATCACTGCAGAATGTCCGTCACAGACTGAAATCGTGCTGAAAGGCGCGGATAAGCAGGTGATTGGCCAGGTTGCAGCAGATCTGCGCGCCTACCGTCGTCCTGAGCCTTACAAAGGCAAGGGTGTTCGTTACGCCGACGAAGTCGTGCGTACCAAAGAGGCTAAGAAGAAGTAAGGTAACACTATGGATAAGAAATCTGCTCGTATCCGTCGTGCGACCCGCGCACGCCGCAAGCTCAAAGAGCTTGGTGCGACTCGCCTGGTGGTACATCGTACCCCGCGTCATATCTACGCCCAGGTAATCGCATCGAATGGTTCTGAAGTTCTGGTAGCTGCTTCTACTGTAGAAAAAGCTATCTCTGAACAACTGAAGTACACCGGTAACAAAGACGCGGCCGCAGCTGTGGGTAAAGCTGTAGCTGAACGCGCTCTGGAAAAAGGCATCAAAGATGTTTCCTTTGACCGTTCCGGGTTCCAATATCATGGTCGCGTCCAGGCACTGGCAGATGCTGCCCGTGAAGCTGGCCTTCAGTTCTAAGGTAGAGGTGTAAGATGGCTCACATCGAAAAACAAGCTGGCGAACTGCAGGAAAAGCTGATCGCGGTAAACCGCGTATCTAAAACCGTTAAAGGTGGTCGTATTTTCTCCTTCACAGCTCTGACTGTTGTTGGCGATGGTAACGGTCGCGTTGGTTTTGGTTACGGTAAAGCCCGCGAAGTTCCGGCAGCGATCCAGAAAGCGATGGAAAAAGCCCGTCGCAATATGATTAACGTCGCGCTGAACCACGGCACCCTGCAGCACCCGGTTAAGGGTACTCACACGGGTTCTCGTGTATTCATGCAGCCGGCTTCCGAAGGTACTGGTATTATTGCCGGTGGTGCAATGCGCGCCGTTCTGGAAGTCGCTGGGGTTCATAACGTTCTGGCTAAAGCATATGGTTCCACCAACCCGATTAACGTGGTTCGTGCAACTATTGATGGCCTGGAGAATATGAAATCCCCGGAAATGGTCGCTGCCAAGCGTGGTAAATCCGTTGAAGAAATTCTGGGGTAATTGACCATGGCAAAGACTATTAAAATCACTCAAACCCGCAGTGCAATCGGTCGTCTGCCGAAACACAAGGCAACGCTGCTTGGCCTGGGTCTGCGTCGTATTGGTCATACTGTTGAACGTGAGGATACTCCTGCGGTTCGCGGTATGGTCAACGCGGTTTCCTTCATGGTTAAAGTTGAGGAGTAAGAGATGCGTTTAAATACTCTGTCTCCGGCCGAAGGCTCCAAAAAGGCGGGTAAACGCCTGGGTCGTGGTATCGGTTCTGGCCTCGGTAAAACCGGTGGTCGTGGTCACAAAGGTCAGAAATCTCGTTCTGGCGGTGGCGTACGTCGCGGTTTCGAGGGTGGTCAGATGCCACTGTATCGTCGTCTGCCGAAATTCGGTTTCACTTCTCGCAAAGCGATGATCACGGCAGAGATTCGTCTGTCCGATCTGGCTAAAGTAGAAGGCGACGTAGTTGACCTGAACACGCTGAAAGCGGCTAACATTATCGGCATCCAGATCGAGTTCGCGAAAGTGATCCTGGCTGGTGAAGTAGCTCGTCCGGTAACTGTTCGTGGCCTGCGTGTGACGAAAGGCGCTCGTGCTGCTATCGAAGCTGCTGGCGGTAAAATTGAGGAATAAGTAGCAGATGGCTAAACAACCGGGATTAGATTTTCAAAGTGCCAAGGGTGGAATTGGCGAACTGAAACGCAGACTGCTGTTTGTTATCGGTGCGTTGATTGTTTTCCGTATTGGCTCTTTTATTCCGATCCCTGGTATTGATGCCGCTGTACTTGCCAAACTGCTTGAGCAACAGCGTGGCACCATCATTGAGATGTTTAACATGTTCTCTGGTGGTGCTCTTAGTCGTGCTTCTATCTTCGCATTGGGTATCATGCCGTATATTTCGGCATCGATTATTATCCAGCTGTTAACGGTCGTTCATCCGGCCCTGGCAGAGTTGAAGAAAGAAGGGGAGTCTGGCCGTCGTAAGATCAGCCAGTACACTCGTTACGGCACTCTGGTGTTGGCGATATTCCAGTCGATCGGTATTGCTACCGGTTTACCGAATATGCCTGGTATGCAAGGTCTGGTTATGAACCCAGGCTTTGCATTCTACTTCACCGCTGTTGTGAGTCTGGTTACAGGAACTATGTTCCTGATGTGGCTCGGTGAACAGATTACTGAACGCGGTATCGGCAACGGTATCTCGATTATTATCTTTGCCGGCATCGTGGCGGGTCTTCCGCCAGCCATTGCCCATACTATCGAGCAAGCGCGTCAAGGCGACCTGCACTTCCTCCTGTTGCTGTTGGTTGCAGTATTAGTATTCGCAGTGACGTTCTTTGTTGTATTCGTTGAACGTGGTCAACGCCGCATCGTGGTTAACTACGCAAAACGTCAGCAAGGTCGTCGTGTCTATGCTGCTCAGAGCACACATTTACCGCTGAAAGTGAATATGGCGGGGGTAATCCCGGCAATCTTCGCTTCCAGTATTATTCTGTTCCCTGCAACCATCGCGTCATGGTTCGGGGGCGGTACTGGTTGGAACTGGCTGACAACAATTTCGCTGTATTTGCAGCCTGGGCAACCGCTTTATGTGTTACTCTATGCGTCTGCAATCATCTTCTTCTGTTTCTTCTATACGGCGTTGGTTTTCAACCCGCGAGAAACAGCAGATAACCTGAAGAAGTCCGGTGCATTTGTACCAGGAATTCGTCCGGGAGAGCAAACGGCGAAGTATATCGATAAGGTAATGACCCGCCTGACTTTGGTCGGTGCGCTTTATATTACTTTTATCTGCCTGATCCCGGAGTTCATGCGTGATGCAATGAAGGTACCGTTCTACTTTGGTGGGACGTCACTGCTTATCGTTGTTGTCGTGATTATGGACTTTATGGCTCAAGTGCAAACTCTGATGATGTCCAGTCAGTATGAGTCTGCATTGAAGAAGGCGAACCTGAAAGGCTATGGCCGTTAATGGTCGCCCGAGAAGTTACGGAGAGTAAAAATGAAAGTTCGTGCTTCCGTCAAGAAATTATGCCGTAACTGCAAAATCGTTAAGCGTGATGGCGTCATCCGCGTGATTTGCAGTGCCGAGCCGAAGCATAAACAGCGCCAAGGCTGATTATTTCGCATATTTTTCTTGCAAAGTTGGGTTGAGCTGGCTAGATTAGCCAGCCAATCTTTTGTATGTCTGTACGTTTCCATTTGAGTATCCTGAAAACGGGCTTTTCAGCATGGTGCGTGCAAGTAAAATTATAGGAGTGCATAGTGGCCCGTATAGCAGGCATTAACATTCCTGATCAGAAACATGCTGTGATCGCATTAACTTCGATCTATGGCGTCGGTAAAACCCGCTCTCAAGCCATTCTGGCTGCTGCGGGCATCGCTGAAAATGTTAAGATCAGTGAGCTGTCTGAAGAACAAATCGACACGCTGCGTGACGAAGTTGCCAAATTTGTCGTTGAAGGTGATCTGCGCCGTGAAATTAGCATGAGCATCAAGCGCCTGATGGATCTTGGTTGCTATCGCGGTTTGCGTCATCGTCGTGGTCTCCCGGTTCGCGGTCAGCGTACCAAGACCAACGCACGTACCCGTAAGGGTCCGCGCAAACCGATCAAGAAATAATCGGGGTGATTGAATAATGGCAAAGGCACCAATTCGTGCACGTAAACGTGTAAGAAAACAAGTCTCTGACGGCGTGGCTCATATCCATGCTTCTTTCAACAACACCATCGTTACTATTACTGATCGTCAGGGTAACGCGCTGGGTTGGGCAACAGCCGGTGGTTCCGGTTTCCGTGGTTCTCGCAAATCCACTCCGTTTGCAGCTCAGGTTGCAGCAGAGCGTTGCGCTGAAGCCGTTAAAGAATACGGTATCAAGAATCTGGAAGTTATGGTTAAGGGACCGGGTCCGGGCCGCGAATCTACTATTCGTGCTCTGAACGCCGCTGGTTTCCGCATCACTAATATTACTGATGTGACTCCGATCCCTCACAACGGTTGTCGTCCGCCGAAAAAACGTCGCGTATAACGCGGTCGTTTTCTAGGATTGTTGGAGAAAGAAAATGGCAAGATATTTGGGTCCTAAGCTCAAGCTGAGCCGTCGTGAGGGCACAGACCTGTTCCTTAAGTCTGGCGTTCGCGCGATCGATACCAAGTGTAAAATTGAACAAGCTCCTGGCCAGCACGGTGCGCGTAAACCGCGTCTGTCTGACTATGGTGTGCAGTTGCGTGAAAAGCAAAAAGTTCGCCGTATTTACGGTGTGCTGGAGCGTCAGTTCCGTAACTACTACAAAGAAGCAGCACGTCTGAAAGGCAACACCGGTGAAAACCTGTTGGGTCTGCTGGAAGGTCGTCTGGACAACGTTGTATACCGTATGGGCTTTGGCGCCACTCGTGCTGAAGCACGCCAGCTGGTTAGCCACAAAGCAATCATGGTAAACGGTCGTGTTGTTAACATCGCTTCTTATCAGGTTAGTCCGAATGACGTTGTTAGCATTCGTGAGAAAGCGAAAAAGCAGTCTCGCGTGAAAGCCGCTCTGGAGCTGGCTGAGCAGCGTGAAAAGCCAACCTGGCTGGAAGTTGATGCTGGCAAGATGGAAGGCACGTTCAAGCGTAAGCCGGAGCGTTCTGATCTGTCTGCGGACATTAACGAACACCTGATCGTCGAGCTTTACTCCAAGTAAAGCTTAGTACCAAAGAGAGGACACAATGCAGGGTTCTGTGACAGAGTTTCTAAAACCGCGCCTGGTAGATATCGAGCAAGTGAGTTCGACGCACGCCAAGGTGACCCTTGAGCCTTTAGAGCGTGGCTTTGGCCATACTCTGGGTAACGCACTGCGCCGTATTCTGCTCTCATCGATGCCGGGTTGCGCGGTGACTGAGGTTGAGATTGATGGTGTACTTCATGAGTACAGCACCAAAGAAGGCGTTCAGGAAGATATCCTTGAAATCCTGCTCAACCTGAAAGGGCTGGCGGTGAGAGTTCAGGGTAAAGATGATGTTATTCTTACTCTGAATAAATCTGGCATTGGCCCTGTGACCGCAGCCGACATTACCCACGACGGTGATGTCGAAATCGTCAAGCCGCAGCATGTGATCTGCCACCTGACCGATGAGAACGCATCAATCAATATGCGTATCAAAGTTCAGCGCGGTCGTGGTTATGTTCCGGCGTCTGCCCGAATTCATTCGGAAGAAGATGAGCGCCCAATCGGCCGTCTGCTCGTTGACGCCTGCTACAGCCCTGTAGAGCGTATTGCCTACAATGTTGAAGCAGCACGTGTTGAACAGCGTACCGACCTGGACAAGCTGGTCATCGAAATGGAAACCAACGGCACAATCGATCCTGAAGAGGCGATTCGTCGTGCGGCGACCATTCTGGCTGAACAACTTGAAGCTTTCGTTGATTTACGTGATGTACGTCAGCCGGAAGTTAAAGAAGAGAAACCAGAATTCGATCCGATTCTGCTGCGCCCTGTTGACGATCTGGAATTGACTGTCCGCTCTGCTAACTGCCTCAAGGCAGAAGCTATCCACTATATCGGTGATCTGGTACAGCGTACCGAGGTTGAGTTGCTGAAAACGCCGAACCTGGGTAAAAAATCTCTTACCGAGATTAAAGACGTGCTGGCCTCCCGCGGACTGTCTCTGGGCATGCGCCTGGAAAACTGGCCGCCGGCAAGCATTGCTGACGAGTAACCGGATCACAGGTTAAGGTTTTACTGAGAAGGATAAGGTCATGCGCCATCGTAAGAGTGGTCGTCAACTGAACCGCAACAGCAGCCATCGCCAGGCCATGTTCCGTAACATGGCAGGCTCTCTGGTTCGTCATGAGATCATCAAGACGACCCTGCCGAAAGCGAAAGAGCTGCGTCGCGTAGTTGAGCCGCTGATTACTCTTGCCAAGACGGATAGCGTTGCTAATCGTCGTCTGGCATTCGCCCGCACTCGTGATAACGAGATCGTGGCAAAACTGTTTAACGAACTGGGCCCGCGTTTCGCGAGCCGTGCCGGTGGTTACACTCGTATTCTGAAGTGTGGCTTCCGTGCTGGTGACAACGCGCCGATGGCTTACATCGAGCTGGTTGATCGCTCTGAATCGAAAGCAGAAGCTGCTGCAGAGTAATCTGTAGTAACGTAAAGAAACCCGCTTCGGCGGGTTTTTTTATATCGGTCGTACTACCTCTTCCCTACAATGTATGTATCTTTTTTGTTCATTCCCTTGTGAGCCGTTATGTGGTTACTTGATCAATGGGCAGAACGCCATATCCTCGATGCTCAGCAAAAAGGCGAATTTGATAATCTACCCGGCCGCGGTGAGCCGTTGTTGTTGGATGACGATTCTCACGTCCCCGCAGAGCTCCGCGCTGGGTACCGCTTGCTGAAAAATGCGGGCTGCATGCCACCAGAACTGGAATACCGTAAAGAAGCCGTGATGCTTATTGATCTGCTCAATAGCGTGCAGCATGAGCATCCTGATTTCCAGCAATTGCATCGCCGTTTGTCGTTACTGGAAATGAAGTTGCGGCAGGCCGGATTAAGCACCGATTTCCTGCGAGGCGATTACGCCGACAAACTGCAGCAAAAAATTAATGAGGAGTAGTCATGTACCGCATTGGTGAAATAGCGAAACTTGCAGAAGTCACACCGGATACGATCCGTTACTACGAAAAACAGCAAATGATGGATCATGAAGTCAGAACTGAAGGCGGATTTCGTCTTTATACGGATAAGGATCTGCAACGGCTCAAATTTATTCGCCATGCCCGGCAATTAGGGTTTACCCTCGAATCCATCCGTGAACTGTTGTCGATTCGAATTGATCCTGAACATCACACCTGCCAGGAGTCGAAAAGTATTGTGCAGGCTCGATTGAGTGAGGTTGAAGCTCGCATCGAAGAGTTGCAGTCCATGCGTCGCTCATTGCAAAAACTGAACGATGCATGTTGTGGTACAGCGCATAGCAGTGTTTATTGTTCTATTCTCGAAGCTCTTGAACAGGGGGCGAGTGGTAACCCGACCACAACGGCCTGTTGATCTTCTGCACAGAGAGATCTACACTCCGGCCGTTTTAATACACAATCTGGAGACGTTATGAGCCGCTATCAGCATACGAAAGGGCAGATCAACGATAACGCGATTGAAGCTTTATTACATGATCCGTTATTTCGCCAACGTATTGAGAAAAACAAGAAAGGGAAAGGAAGTTATTTGCGGAAAGGCAAGCACACAAAAAAAGGCTTTCAGGAGGCCAGTGGCAAGCAAGCGAATCGCTTATTTACCACTGGCCTTCTTGCATTTGCTTAACTGCGATTATTTTGCTCTTTCAGCAAATCGCGAATTTCACTCAGCAACACTTCTTCTTTGCTCGGTGCCGGTGGTGCTTTCGGTTCTTTTTCTTGCTTACGTTTCAGCTTATTGATCAGCTTAATCGCGATGAAAATCGCAAAAGCGACGATGATGAAGTCAAAAATGTTCTGAATAAACACGCCATAGTGCATGACGACAGCGGGAACGTCGCCTTGCGCGCCGCGTAGCGTCCACGCGAACGATTTGAAATCTATCCCGCCAATTAATAGCCCCAGCGGGGGCATAATAATATCGGCAACCAATGACGACACAATTTTGCCGAAAGCTGCACCGATGATGACACCAACTGCCAAATCCACCACATTTCCGCGCATTGCAAATTCACGGAACTCTTTCAAAATGCTCATATCCCTTCTCCATGTGCAGACTGTCGGATCAAGTCTAACAAATTACCGATCAATTTCCATTTGGGCAGGATAATTGTAATGATTTCTTAAACCCTGAGAAAAGCAGGGAATAATGTGCGGGCGCATAATTGCGCCCGGATTATTACAGGAAGAATGGGCTCGGCTGGAATAAGCGCTCGACGTCCGTGATATATTTTTTGTCCGTTAAAAACATAATCACATGGTCGCCTTGCTCAATACGCAAATTATCATTAGCAATCATGACATCATTTCCACGTACTACAGCACCGATGATTGTGCCTGGCGGCAATTTAATTTCATCAATAACGCGGCCTACAACGCGGGATGTCGTTTCGTCTCCATGTGCAACCGCTTCAATTGCTTCTGCGACACCGCGACGTAACGATGAAACGCCAACGATATCCGCTTTACGCACATGGCTAAGCAGAGCGGAAATAGTCGCCTGTTGCGGCGATATGGCAATATCAATCACACTTCCCTGAACCAAATCAACATAAGCGCGGCGCTGAATGAGCACCATCACTTTCTTGGCTCCCATCCGTTTGGCCAGCATTGCAGACATAATGTTGGCTTCGTCGTCATTGGTAACAGCAATAAAGAGATCCACCTGATCGATATGCTCTTCGGCCAGTAATTCTTGATCGGAGGCGTCACCATAAAAAACGATCGTATTTTGCAGTTTCTCGGCCAGCTCCGCCGCACGCTGTTGATCGCGCTCGATCAACTTCACGCTGTAGTCTTTTTCCAGCTGACGAGCCAGACCGGCGCCGATATTACCCCCGCCAACCAACATAATGCGTTTATACGGTTTTTCCAGCCGCTGAAGTTCACTCATAACGGCACGGATATGCTGCGATGCAGCAATAAAAAATACTTCATCACCTGCTTCAACAATCGTTGAGCCTTGCGGGCGAATAGGTCTGTCGTGGCGAAAAATAGCGGCAACGCGAGTATCAATATGCGGCATATGCTCGCGCATGGTTGACAACGCATTTCCCACCAACGGGCCGCCATAATAGGCTTTCACCACAGCCAGGCTGACTTTTCCTTCGGCGAAATTCACGACCTGCAATGCGCCGGGATATTCGATGAGGCGGTAAATACTGTCGATAACCAGTTGCTCCGGCGCGATCAGATGATCGATGGGAACGGCTTCTGAGTGAAACAGCTTATCCGCATCGCGAACGTAATCTGGCGAGCGGATGCGGGCAATACGGTTCGGTGTGTTAAACAGCGAGTAAGCGACCTGGCAGGCAACCATATTGGTTTCATCCGAGCTGGTCACCGCAACCAGCATATCGGCATCGTCAGCGCCAGCTTCGCGTAGCACACGGGGGTGAGAACCGTGGCCTTGTACAACGCGGAGATCGAATTTGTCCTGCAAACTACGCAGACGGTCGCCATTAGTATCAACAACGGTAATATCGTTATTCTCTCCGACCAGGTTTTCTGCCAGCGTTCCACCAACCTGCCCTGCACCCAGAATAATTATTTTCATCTGTTGTGACCCGTTGTTCCCATTACTGTTTGATTATCTTAGCGTAAAAGAAACCATCGCCTTCTTCCGCACCAGGCAGTTTCTGCAAGCCAGGGTTTTCCGGCGTACCCGTTTCGCTCAGTTGCGCATCAGTTGTGCGTTTGAGAAAAGCGGCAACCTGCTGACTGTTCTCTTCTGGCAAGATGGAGCATGTTGCATACACCAGCGTACCGCCTGGTTTCAAATGCGGCCAGATAGCATCCAGAATTTCAGACTGTAACTGCGCTAACTCGGGAATATCGCGGTCGCGCCGCAGCCATTTGATATCGGGATGGCGTCGAATAACCCCTGTCGCTGAGCAAGGCGCATCCAGCAGGATACGATCGAATTGTTCATCACCGCACCATTGCTCCGGGAAACGCCCATCCCCCTGTTTTACCTGCGCTTTCACGCCCAGTCTTTTCAGGTTGTCGTAAACACGCGACAGGCGTTGATCGTCTATATCTACAGCCAACACGCTGGCCTCTGGAGCGGCTTCGAGTATATGGGTGGTTTTGCCACCGGGTGCTGCACATAGATCGAGAATGCGTTCACCGTTTTTTGGCGTAAGGAAAGCAATGCAACCCTGAGCAGAAGCATCCTGTACGGTAACCCACCCCTCGGCAAACCCCGGCAGAGCAGTGACTGATGCAGGGCTCGCCAGTCGAACAGCATCGGGATAATCCGGATGCGGGAATCCTTGCAAACCGGCTTCTTCCAGCAATGCTAACCAGCTATCGCGTGAGTTGTGCTGACGATTGACACGCAGCCACATCGGCGGGCGCTGATTACTGGCTTCGACAATGTGTTGCCATTGGTGTGGATAGGCTTTTTGCACACGGTTTAACAGCCACTTCGGGAACAGAAAATGATTTTCGCTTTGAGCGAACTCTGCCAGTAACTCTTCCTGTTGACGCTGGAATTGACGTAATACGCCATTAATCAATCCCTTAAGCTGCGGGCGCTTAATGACCACCGCGCCTTCCACGGTTTCTGCCAGCGCAGCATGCGCAGGGATGCGCGTATGCAAAAGCTGATAAAACCCAACCATGATCAAATAGTGCACTGTGCGCTGCTTGCCCGTCATTGGACGTGACATCAATTTATTGATGAGCCAGTCGAACTGTGGCAATACGCGCAAAACACCAAAGCACAGCTCTTGCAGCAGCGCTTTATCTTTGTCGGAAACTTTTTGTTGCAACGGCGGCAGGATATTGCTGAGCGATTGCCCTTGTTCTATGACCTGCTCAACTGCCTGCGCAGCCATGCTGCGTAAATTTATTTCTTTTTTCATCGCGATAAAAATAAAAACGCCCGGCAAGCCGGGCTAAAAATACTCTCAGGCCAGATGGTTGCCAGGGACAAACCACTCCCGCCGTGAATTCAGCAGATCTTGCGCGCTCATTGCTTTCTTACCGGCAGGCTGCAGCGATTCAAGATTCAATATTCCGTCGGCAGTTGCAACCTGAATACCCGCTTTCGACGCTTCCACGATCGTGCCGGGTTTATCTGTTGGCTTAGACGGAATAACCGACGCTTTCCAGACTTTCACCGGTTGCTCATCAACCTCAAACCAGCTCATTGGCCAGGGGTTGAAGGCACGAATGCATCGTTCAAGCTGTGCGGCGCTGAGCGACCAGTCCAGGCGTGCTTCTTCTTTACTGAGCTTCTCTGCGTAAGTGACCTGCGCTTCGTCTTGCTCCTGCGGTTGTGCTGTGCCCTGAGCAAGCTGTTGCAGCGTCGCGATTAACCCCTGCGGACCGAGCTCCGCCAGTTTGTCATACAGCGTGGCGCTGGTGTCTTCCTCAGTAATGGGGCATGCGAGTTTAAACAACATGTCGCCAGTATCCAGACCTACATCCATTTGCATGATAGTGACGCCCGTTTCCGCATCGCCTGCCCAGAGCGAGCGCTGAATAGGCGCCGCGCCGCGCCAGCGTGGCAGTAGTGAACCGTGAACATTTATGCAACCCAGGCGCGGCATTGCTAGCACTGCTTTTGGCAGGATCAGACCGTATGCCACCACTACCATCACATCGGCGTTGAGGTTGGCAACCAACTGCTGGTTTTCCTCTGCGCGTAACGATGCGGGTTGAAAGACTGGCAGGCCTTTTTCTTCCGCCAGTACTTTTACTGGGCTTGGCATCAGCTTTTTACCGCGACCTGCAGGGCGGTCCGGCTGGGTAAAAACTCCCACCACCTGATGCTCAGAAGACAACAGCGCGTCAAGATGACGCGCTGCAAAATCCGGAGTGCCGGCGAAAATAATACGTAGAGAATCTGACACGTTTATCCTTTTCAGCCCGTTTTATGCGCGGGCGTTCATGCGATCCAGTTTTTCAACTTTCTGGCGAATGCGCTGACGTTTCATCGGCGACAGATAATCAATAAACAGCTTACCTACCAGATGATCCATCTCATGCTGAATGCAGATTGCCAGAAGACCGTCGGCTTCCAGTTCGAATGTTTTTCCGTCACGATCCAGCGCGCGGATTTTTACTTTCTCGGCACGAGGTACCAGCGCACGTTGTTCCGGAATAGACAGGCAACCTTCTTCAATACCTGTTTCCCCACTTTTTTCCAGCAACTCGGGGTTAATCAACACTAATTGCTCATCGCGATTTTCGGAAACGTCGATCACGATGATGCGTTGGTGAATATCAACCTGCGTTGCTGCCAGTCCAATACCTTCTTCTGCGTACATCGTTTCAAACATATCATCGACGATACGTTGAATGTCCGCATTCACTTCTTTTACCGGCTCGGCGACTTTGCGAAGGCGCTCGTCCGGAATATGTAACACATGCAAAACTGCCATAAATATCCAGAGTCGTGTTCAGGAGTTGGTGAGAATATTACCTCTATTCTAGACAAATCCCCCCGCGATTGACAGCATCAGTGACCAATCGCAAGGATTGCTACAGCGGCTTATGGCAGGGGATAAAGGATGACTAGCACGGAGATTTGGCTGCGGTTGTTACAGGTGACCACATTGTGTGGCGATCCATGGCTGAATGCAGCGCAGTGGCTGGAACAAAACCAGATCGCATCCTTCGCTGACCTTCGGCTCATTGGGTTTACAGAAGCGCAGACGCAGCGCTTTTTCTCTCTTTCTACATGTGAGCTTGAAAAGAGCCTTAACTGGCTTGCACAACCCGGTAATCATTTAATTATTGCCAGCGATCCGGCGTACCCTGCTCCTTTGCGCGCCATTACTGATTTCCCGGGGGCTATTTTTGTCAAAGGCAATCCAGCGATACTGGCAACACAACAACTGGCCGTTGTCGGGAGCCGCGCACATTCATGGTATGGCGAGCGGTGGGGGCGGATTTTTTGTGAAGTGCTTGCCCGTGCGGGGTTAACGATTACCAGTGGCATGGCGTTGGGGATCGATAGCGTGGCCCACCGGGCGGCTTTACAGGTTAATGGAAAAAGCATTGGCGTACTGGGGAACGGTTTATACAGCCTCTATCCGCGCAAGCATGCTTCGCTTGCCGCAGAATTAATTGAAAGCGGTGGTGCATTGGTATCCGAATTTCCCCTCGCGGCTACGCCGAAGCCGGGTAATTTTCCGCGCCGCAACCGTATCATCAGCGGCCTCAGCCGTGGAGTACTGGTTGTAGAAGCCGCTTTGCGTAGTGGTTCGCTGGTGACCGCGCGGATTGCGCTTGAACAAGGCCGTGATGTTTTTGCATTACCCGGTCCTATTGGTAGCCCTGGCAGCGAAGGGCCGCACTGGTTAATCAAGCAAGGGGCAATACCGGTAACGTCGGCTGATGAGATCCTCGAAAATTTGCAATATGGGCTGAATTGGTTATCTGACGTACGCGAAAATGCAATTTATTCTCCAGATCAAGAAGAGGTGGCATTGCCATTTCCTGAGCTCCTGGCTAACGTAGGAGATGAGGTAACACCTGTTGACGTCGTCGCTGAACGTGCCGGCCAACCTGTGCCAGTCATCGCAGCTCAATTGCTTGAACTGGAGTTAGCAGGATGGATCGCAGCTGTACCCGGCGGCTATGTCCGATTGAGGAGGGCAAGCCATGTTCGACGTACTAATGTACTTGTTTGAGACTTACATCCATAACGAAGCGGAATTGCGTGTGGATCAGGACAAACTGGAACGGGATCTTACCGACGCCGGATTTGATCGTGAAGACATCTACAATGCACTTTTGTGGCTGGAAAAGCTGGCTGATTATCAGGAAGGCCTCGCCGAACCGATGCAGCTTGCTTCTGATCCGCTTTCTGTCCGTATTTATACCGCAGAAGAGTGTGAGAGGCTGGATGCCAGTTGCCGGGGATTTTTGTTATTCCTGGAGCAGATTCAGGTGCTAAACCTCGAAACGCGAGAAATGGTGATTGAACGGGTGCTGGCGCTGGATACGGCAGAGTTCGAGTTGGAAGATCTGAAATGGGTTATTCTGATGGTTCTGTTCAATATCCCAGGGTGTGAAAACGCCTACCAGCAAATGGAAGAATTACTCTTTGAAGCGAATGAAGGTATGCTGCACTAATCATTTTTGCAGCTTCAAGAGTCGTTATGGCCAAATCAGCACTCTTTTCGGTGCGTAACAACGAGCCCTGCCCACAATGCGGGGCTGAACTTGTTATCCGCTCTGGGAAACACGGTCCGTTTCTCGGATGCTCTCATTATCCGGAATGCGATTATGTTCGCCCGCTGAAAAGCCAGGCGGATGGACATATTGTCAAAGTTCTGGACGGGCAGCAGTGTCCTGTGTGTGGGGCTGCGCTAGTCTTGCGTCAGGGTCGTTTCGGTATGTTCATTGGGTGCAGCCAGTATCCTGAATGTGAACATACCGAGTTGATTGATAAGCCCGACGATACCGCCATCACTTGCCCACAGTGCCGAAGCGGGCATCTTGTTCAACGCCGTTCCCGATATGGCAAAACCTTTTATTCCTGCGATCGTTACCCTGATTGCCAGTTCGTTATTAATTTCAAACCGGTGGCGGGCGAATGTCTTATATGCCACTACCCGCTACTTATTGAGAAGAAAACCGCGCAAGGCATGAAACGCTTCTGCGCCAGTAAACAATGTGGACAGCCGGTAACGGCGGAACAAACTCGTGAAGAATAACCTGCCAACAGATCCTATCGCTGCGGCGGTAGAGATCCTGAATAAAGAACACGTCATCGCTTATCCAACAGAAGCTGTTTTCGGTGTCGGTTGCGACCCGGACAGTGAGATTGCGGTTCATCGCTTGCTTGAACTGAAACAACGCCCGGTTGATAAAGGCCTCATCCTTATTGCTGCCAGTTTTGATCAACTTAAACCCTATATTGATGACAGCATGCTGACCGACGAGCAGCGTCAGACAATTTTTGCCTGCTGGCCCGGACCGGTAACGTTTGTCTTCCCGGCGAAACTGAACACGCCGCGCTGGCTAACCGGGCGCTTTGACTCGCTGGCCGTGCGCGTGACTGACCATCAAACGGTGATTGCACTGTGTGAGGCTTACGGAAAACCGCTGGTATCAACGAGCGCTAATTTATCGGGCTTGCCGCCTTGCAGAACAGCGCAGGAAGTTATCGAGCAATTTGGTCCAGACTTCCCGGTCATTGATGCACCGACAGGAGGCCGGCAAAATCCTTCTGAAATCCGTGACGCCCTTACCGGCGAACTTTTCCGTCAGGGGTAACTGTATGGAATCCTATGCTGTCTTTGGCAACCCTATTGCGCACAGCAAGTCTCCGTTTATTCATCAGCAATTTGCTCAGCAACTGGGTATTGAACATTCTTATGGTCGAGTTCTGGCTCCGGTGGATGACTTTGTGCAGACACTGGATGCTTTTTTTACCGCTGGTGGAAAAGGCGCGAATGTTACCGTGCCTTTTAAAGAGGAAGCATTTGCTCGCGCAAACGAACTCACAGAACGTGCCGCGATGGCTGGAGCGGTAAACACGCTTAAACGCCTTGAAGATGGTCGGTTGCTGGGCGATAACACGGATGGGATAGGCTTGTTGAGCGATCTCGAACGCCTCTCGTTTATTCGCCCGGGGTTTCGCATTCTGCTTATCGGGGCGGGAGGGGCAGCGCGCGGCGTCATTCTTCCTTTACTGTCGCTGGGTTGTGCCGTAACGATTACCAATCGTACTTATTCTAAGGCGCAAACGCTGGCTAAGCTTTTTGCTCACACCGGTAGCATTGATGCTATTGCTATGGATAATTTAGCGAGCCATGAATTCGATTTGATCATTAACGCGACTTCCAGTGGTATTGGCGGGGAGATCCCCGAGTTACCGAATGCGCTTATCCATCCCGAGCTTCATTGCTATGACATGTTCTATCAGAAAGGCTCGACGCCATTTCTGAGTTGGTGTGAAAATTCAGGTGCGAAAAAATGTGCGGATGGTTTAGGTATGTTGGTCGGGCAGGCTGCACATGCGGTGTTGCTATGGCATGGCATATTGCCCGATGTTGAACCGGTAATTAATCTGCTGAAACAGGAACTGGCAAAATGAACCAGGCCATTCAGTTTCCGGATCGTGAAGGGTGGGATGGCGCAACTGGTGCTGTCTGTTTTCCCGCGTTGGTTAATGGTATGCAACTTACTTGCGCCATTAAAGGCGAGACACTGGCAAAGCGCTTTGGTGGCGAAACACCGGAAAACTACCTGGCGGTATTTCGTGAACATCGTTGGGATCTGGAAGAGGAGGCGGAACAGTTGATCCGCCAGCAAGAAGAGGATGATCAGGGGATTGTCTGGTTATCTTGATCCAGATATTCATCTTTCCATTTCACGTAATTCCTGGCTGAGTACTTCAACCCTTCAAGCTCCGCTTGCGTCAGGAGGCGGATCTGTTTTACCGGACTGCCCAAATAAAGGTAACCACTTTCCAGACGTTTATTTTGGGGGACCAGGCTACCTGCGCCGATCATTACATCATCTTCAACAATAGCCCCATCGAGTAAGATCGATCCCATGCCGACAAGGACACGATTGCCGATAACGCAGCCATGCAACATCACTTTATGCCCAACAGTAACATCTTCGCCAATAAGCAGCGGATCGCCTTCAGGGTTATAAGAAGATTTGTGCGTGACGTGGAGAACGCTGCCGTCTTGAATGTTGCTGCGTGCGCCGATCTCAACATAATTCACGTCACCGCGAATCACGACTAATGGCCAAATACCCACATCGTCAGCAATTCTGACATCACCAATCACCACGCTGGTGGCGTCAATCATTACCCGCTGGCCTATTTGGGGCCGCAGATCCTTATAAGGACGTAAAACGGTAGACATAATTACCTCATCAAAAACAGGCCGAGATAATGACTTTGATCGCAAGGAAGGCCTTCTGCAACCCTTTTACGCACCATTATTTGAGCAGATCGTACGGGATCGCAGCGAAAAGAATGAAAAAACAGCAGTCAGAAAAAAAGATCGCAAAAAGACTTGTGCAAAAAATTGGGATCCCTATAATGCGCCTCCGTTGACCCGACAACGTGAATCACTTCACGAGATAGTCGAGAAAACGAAAGAGAAAAAATCCTGAAAATCAGGGTTGACTCTGAAAGAGGAAAGCGTAATATACGCCACCTCGCGACAGAGCGCTGAAGCGCGTCGCACCTGCTCTTTAACAATTTATCAGACAATCTGTGTGGGCACTCAGGGTGACTGGATTCTTGACGTCGAAAGACGAAAAATGAATACCAAGTCTCAACGAGTGAACACGTAATTCATTACGA
>NZ_JAENHT010000018.1:0-31337 GCF_016620385.1 Kosakonia sp. LAM2021 | reverse complement strand
ACTGACGTGACTGGCACCATCGAACTGCCGGAAGGCGTGGAGATGGTAATGCCGGGCGACAACATCAAAATGGTTGTTACCCTGATTCACCCGATTGCGATGGACGATGGTCTGCGTTTCGCAATCCGTGAAGGCGGCCGTACCGTTGGCGCGGGCGTTGTAGCAAAAGTTCTCAGCTAATCGCTGATAACATTTGACGCAATGCGCAAGAAGAGGGCATCATTTGATGCCCTTTTTGTACGCTTTCGAACCAGAACCTGGCTCATCAGTGATTTTATTTGTCATAATCATTGCTGAGACAGGCTCTGAAGAGGGCGTTAGTCCGAATCTCGCCAGAGCATTTCGGTTTGGTTGCCTCGCTTATGCGGGGCAAAAATGTTTGTCTGAATTCTTGTGACAGGTTGGTTTATGAGTGCGAATACCGAAGCTCAAGGGAGCGGGCGCGGCCTGGAAGCGATGAAGTGGGTTGTTGTTGCAGTACTGCTGCTCGTGGCTATCGTTGGCAACTATCTTTATCGTGACATGATGCTGCCGCTCCGCGCGCTGGCAGTTGTTATTCTGATTGCTGCAGCAGGTGGTGTCGCGCTGTTGACGACGAAGGGTAAAGCGACCGTTGCTTTTGCCCGTGAAGCGAGAACCGAAGTACGTAAAGTGATTTGGCCCACTCGTCAGGAAACATTGCACACCACATTGATCGTGGCTGCCGTAACTGCAGTCATGTCACTGATCCTGTGGGGACTGGATGGTATTCTGGTCCGCCTGGTTTCCTTTATCACTGGCCTGAGGTTCTGAGATGTCTGAAGCTCCTAAAAAGCGCTGGTACGTCGTTCAGGCGTTTTCCGGTTTTGAAGGCCGCGTAGCCACTTCGCTGCGCGAGCATATCAAATTACACAATATGGAAGAGCTGTTTGGCGAAGTCATGGTGCCGACTGAAGAAGTGGTCGAAATCCGTGGCGGCCAGCGTCGCAAAAGCGAACGCAAATTCTTCCCGGGCTACGTCCTTGTTCAGATGGTGATGAATGACGCTAGCTGGCACCTGGTACGCAGTGTTCCGCGCGTAATGGGCTTCATCGGCGGCACGTCCGATCGTCCGGCGCCGATTAGCGATAAAGAAGTGGATGCGATTATGAACCGCCTGCAACAGGTTGGTGATAAGCCGCGTCCGAAAACGCTGTTTGAGCCGGGTGAGATGGTCCGCGTTAGCGACGGTCCGTTTGCCGACTTTAACGGTGTGGTTGAAGAGGTGGACTACGAGAAGTCTCGCCTGAAAGTGTCCGTTTCTATCTTCGGTCGTGCGACCCCGGTAGAACTGGATTTCAGCCAGGTCGAAAAAGCCTAAATATTCGGCGATCAAACGTTGCACAGGGCGCGAAATTGACATACAATTTCGCGCCTTTTGTTTTTATGGGTCTCGTATCCGTAAAACGTATTCAAACAGGGGGAGCCTTTCGGGGCGCTATACCCAAACGAGGAAATTTCAATGGCTAAGAAAGTCCAGGCCTACGTCAAGCTGCAGGTTGCAGCTGGCATGGCAAACCCGAGCCCACCGGTTGGTCCGGCTCTGGGTCAGCAGGGTGTTAACATCATGGAATTCTGTAAAGCGTTTAACGCCAAAACTGATTCCATCGAAAAAGGTCTGCCGATTCCGGTTGTTATTACCGTTTACGCTGACCGCTCCTTCACTTTCGTTACCAAAACGCCTCCGGCAGCAGTTCTGCTGAAGAAAGCGGCTGGTATCAAGTCTGGTTCCGGCAAGCCGAACAAAGACAAAGTGGGCAAAGTAACCCGCGCTCAGGTGCAGGAAATTGCTCAGACTAAAGCCGCGGACATGACCGGTGCTGACATTGAAGCGATGACTCGCTCAATCGAAGGTACTGCGCGTTCCATGGGCCTGGTAGTGGAGGATTAAGAAATGGCTAAACTGACCAAGCGCATGCGCGTGATCCGTGACAAAGTTGATGCGACCAAACAGTACGACATCAACGAAGCCATTGCTCTGCTGAAAGAGCTGGCCACTGCTAAATTCGTAGAAAGCGTAGACGTTGCTGTTAACCTCGGCATCGACGCGCGTAAATCTGACCAGAACGTACGTGGTGCAACTGTACTGCCGCACGGTACTGGCCGTTCTGTTCGCGTAGCCGTATTTACCCAGGGCCCGAACGCTGAAGCTGCTAAAGCAGCTGGCGCTGAGCTGGTAGGTATGGAAGATCTGGCTGAGCAGATCAAAAAAGGCGAAATGAACTTCGACGTTGTCATTGCTTCTCCGGATGCAATGCGCGTTGTCGGCCAGTTGGGCCAGGTTCTGGGTCCGCGTGGCCTGATGCCAAACCCGAAAGTTGGTACCGTAACGCCGAACGTTGCTGAAGCGGTTAAAAACGCTAAAGCTGGTCAGGTTCGTTACCGTAACGACAAAAACGGCATCATCCATACCACCATCGGTAAAGTGGATTTTGACGCTGATAAATTGAAAGAAAACCTGGAATCTCTGCTGGTTGCGCTGAAAAAAGCAAAACCGTCTCAGGCGAAAGGCGTGTACATCAAGAAAATTAGCATCTCCACCACTATGGGGGCGGGTGTTGCGGTAGACCAGGCTGGTCTGAACGCAGTAGCGAACTAATATTCGCCTTTACGTGGGTGGTGGATTTGTCTACAATCTTACCCCCACGTTCTGCTAGCGTAAGTTAGCAAACAAACAAATTTGTTCGTTGGAGCCTGGCCTAATCCAGGCCTCCGTCGAAGACCGCAGGTGTTTCGTAAGAAGCTTAATTCCCTGCGTAGACGGTGACAGAACCTAAAGATTATTTTTAAAGTACTCTTTGGCTTGTTTCTGCTCACCGTATTAAGACGCTCTTTTCATTGAGAAGAGTGAAGTGAGTTCCAGGGCATGAGCCCTGGCAAACATCCAGGAGCAAAGCTAATGGCTTTAAATCTTCAAGACAAACAAGCGATTGTTGCTGAAGTCAGCGAAGTAGCCAAAGGCGCGCTGTCTGCGGTTGTTGCGGATTCCCGTGGCGTTACCGTAGATAAAATGACCGAACTGCGTAAAGCAGGTCGCGAAGCCGGCGTTTACATGCGTGTTGTTCGCAACACCCTGCTGCGCCGTGTTGTTGAGGGTACTCAGTTTGAGTGCCTGAAAGACGCGTTCGTTGGTCCGACCCTGATTGCATACTCTATGGAACACCCGGGCGCTGCTGCTCGTCTGTTCAAAGAGTTCGCGAAAGCGAATGCAAAATTTGAGGTCAAAGCCGCTGCCTTTGAAGGTGAGTTGATCCCGGCGTCCCAGATCGATCGCCTGGCAACCCTGCCGACCTACGAAGAAGCAATTGCACGCCTGATGGCAACCATGAAAGAAGCCTCTGCTGGCAAACTGGTTCGTACTCTGGCTGCTGTACGCGATGCGAAAGAAGCTGCTTAATCGCAGTTTTCCTTATAAAGCATTTGCTTACGTATAAACTTATTCTGATATTCAGGAACAATTTAAATGTCTATCACTAAAGATCAAATCATTGAAGCAGTTGCCGCTATGTCCGTAATGGACGTTGTAGAACTGATCTCTGCAATGGAAGAAAAATTCGGTGTTTCTGCTGCCGCTGCTGTAGCTGTTGCTGCTGGCCCGGCTGCTGATGCTGCTGAAGAAAAAACTGAGTTCGACGTAATTCTGAAAGCCGCTGGCGCTAACAAAGTTGCTGTTATCAAAGCAGTACGTGGCGCAACTGGCCTGGGTCTGAAAGAAGCTAAAGACCTGGTAGAATCTGCTCCGGCCGCTCTGAAAGAAGGCGTGAGCAAAGATGACGCTGAAGCTCTGAAAAAATCTCTGGAAGAAGCTGGCGCTGAAGTTGAAGTTAAATAAGCCAACCCTTCCGGTTGCAGCCTGAGTAATTAGGCTGATGGCTGGTGACTTTTTGGTCACCAGCCTTTTTGCGCTGTAGAAGGTACCGGTAGCGTTTCACACTGTTTGACTGCCAGTAGCCTTTACAATGCTTGTTTCTATCGACGACTTAATATACTGCGACAGAAAGTTCTTTCTGTGTAAATCGCAATGAAATGATTTAAGCGTGATAGCAACAAGCATTGCGGAAAGTGCTCCACTTTCCGGTCTAAAAAATAGTGTTGCATAAACTGTCCCTTTCGACGGACAGAGTGGGTCGACTTGTCAGCGAGCTGAGGAACCCTATGGTTTACTCCTATACCGAGAAAAAACGTATTCGTAAGGATTTTGGTAAACGTCCACAAGTACTGGATGTCCCATATCTCCTTTCTATCCAGCTTGACTCGTTCCAGAAGTTTATCGAGCAAGATCCTGAAGGGCAGTACGGTCTGGAAGCGGCTTTCCGCTCCGTGTTCCCGATTAAGAGCTACAGCGGCAATTCGGAACTGCAATACGTCAGCTACCGTCTTGGCGAACCTGTTTTTGATGTTAAAGAATGTCAGATCCGTGGCGTAACGTATTCCGC
The DNA here is from genome assembly GCF_016620385.1 of Kosakonia sp. LAM2021. Taxonomy (NCBI): domain Bacteria; kingdom Pseudomonadati; phylum Pseudomonadota; class Gammaproteobacteria; order Enterobacterales; family Enterobacteriaceae; genus Kosakonia; species Kosakonia sp. LAM2021. The sequence goes on along the minus strand of NZ_JAENHT010000018.1, from coordinate 26,883 downwards.
TCCGCTGCGCGTTAAACTGCGTCTGGTGATCTACGAGCGCGAAGCGCCGGAAGGCACCGTTAAAGACATTAAAGAACAAGAAGTCTACATGGGCGAAATTCCGCTCATGACCGACAACGGTACCTTTGTTATCAACGGTACTGAGCGTGTTATCGTTTCTCAGCTGCACCGTAGTCCTGGCGTCTTCTTCGACAGCGATAAGGGTAAAACCCACTCATCTGGTAAGGTGCTTTATAACGCACGTATTATTCCTTACCGTGGGTCATGGCTGGACTTCGAGTTCGACCCGAAAGATAACCTCTTCGTGCGTATCGACCGCCGCCGCAAACTGCCGGCGACCATTATTCTGCGCGCGTTGAACTACACCACTGAGCAGATTCTTGATCTGTTCTTTGAAAAAGTTGTCTTTGAAATCCGCGACAACAAGTTGCAGATGGAACTGGTGCCGGAACGCCTGCGTGGCGAAACTGCATCCTTCGATATCGAAGCAAACGGCAAAATGTATGTTGAAAAAGGCCGCCGCATCACCGCGCGCCATATTCGTCAGCTGGAAAAAGACGAAATTCAACACATTGAGGTACCGGTAGAGTACATCGCAGGCAAAGTTGCGGCTAAAGACTACGTTGACGAATCCACTGGCGAGCTGATCTGCCCGGCAAACATGGAGCTGTCGCTCGATCTGCTGGCGAAACTGAGCCAGTCTGGTCACAAACGTATCGAAACCCTGTTCACCAACGATCTGGATCACGGTCCGTACATGTCTGAGACGGTACGCGTCGACCCGACCAACGATCGTCTGAGCGCGCTGGTAGAAATCTACCGCATGATGCGCCCTGGTGAGCCGCCGACTCGCGAAGCTGCGGAAAGCCTGTTCGAGAACCTGTTCTTCTCCGAAGACCGCTACGATCTCTCCGCGGTTGGTCGTATGAAGTTCAACCGTTCTCTGCTGCGCGACAGCATCGAAGGTTCCGGTATCCTGAGCAAAGAAGACATCATCGAAGTGATGAAAAAGCTCATCGGTATCCGTAACGGCATCGGTGAAGTGGATGATATCGACCACCTCGGCAACCGTCGTATCCGTTCCGTAGGCGAAATGGCGGAAAACCAATTCCGCGTTGGCCTGGTTCGTGTAGAACGTGCGGTGAAAGAGCGTCTGTCTCTGGGCGATCTGGATACCCTGATGCCGCAGGACATGATCAACGCGAAGCCTATCTCTGCAGCCGTTAAAGAGTTCTTCGGTTCCAGCCAGCTGTCACAGTTTATGGACCAGAACAACCCGCTGTCCGAGATTACGCACAAACGTCGTATCTCTGCACTCGGCCCGGGCGGTCTGACCCGTGAGCGCGCAGGCTTTGAAGTTCGAGACGTACACCCGACCCACTACGGTCGCGTATGTCCGATCGAAACGCCTGAAGGTCCGAACATCGGTCTGATCAACTCCTTGTCCGTGTACGCACAGACTAACGAATACGGCTTCCTCGAAACGCCATACCGTAAAGTGACCGACGGCGTTGTGACTGACGAGATCCATTACCTTTCTGCTATTGAAGAAGGTAACTACGTTATCGCTCAGGCGAACACCAACCTGACGGAAGAAGGTCGTTTCGTAGACGATCTGGTAACCTGCCGCAGCAAAGGCGAATCCAGCCTCTTTAGCGCAGACCAGGTTGACTACATGGACGTTTCCACCCAGCAGGTGGTTTCTGTCGGTGCTTCCCTGATCCCGTTCCTGGAACACGATGACGCCAACCGTGCATTGATGGGTGCGAACATGCAACGTCAGGCGGTTCCGACTCTGCGCGCTGACAAGCCGCTGGTTGGTACCGGTATGGAACGTGCTGTTGCCGTCGACTCCGGTGTAACCGCAGTTGCTAAACGTGGCGGTACTGTTCAGTACGTGGATGCCTCTCGTATCGTTATCAAAGTTAACGAAGATGAGATGTACCCGGGCGAAGCAGGTATCGACATCTATAACCTGACCAAATACACCCGTTCTAACCAGAACACCTGCATCAACCAGATGCCGTGTGTTTATCTGGGTGAGCCAATTGAGCGCGGCGACGTGCTGGCAGACGGCCCGTCCACCGACCTCGGTGAACTGGCGCTCGGTCAGAACATGCGCGTAGCGTTCATGCCGTGGAACGGTTACAACTTCGAAGACTCCATCCTCGTCTCCGAGCGTGTGGTTCAGGAAGATCGTTTCACCACTATTCACATCCAGGAACTGGCATGCGTGTCCCGTGACACCAAGCTGGGGCCAGAAGAGATCACCGCAGACATCCCGAACGTGGGTGAAGCCGCGCTCTCCAAACTGGATGAATCCGGTATCGTTTACATCGGTGCGGAAGTGACCGGCGGCGACATTCTGGTTGGTAAGGTAACGCCGAAAGGTGAAACCCAGCTGACACCAGAAGAGAAACTGCTGCGCGCGATCTTCGGTGAGAAAGCGTCTGACGTTAAAGACTCTTCTCTGCGCGTACCGAACGGTGTTTCCGGTACCGTTATCGACGTTCAGGTCTTTACCCGCGATGGCGTGGAAAAAGACAAACGTGCGCTGGAAATCGAAGAAATGCAGCTCAAACAGGCGAAGAAAGACCTGTCTGAGGAACTGCAGATCCTCGAAGCTGGCCTGTTTAGCCGTATCCACAGCGTGCTGGTTTCCGGTGGAGTTGAAGCTGACAAGCTCGACAAGCTGCCGCGCGACCGCTGGCTGGAACTCGGCCTGACCGACGAAGCGAAACAAAATCAGCTGGAACAGCTGGCTGAGCAGTATGACGAACTGAAACACGAGTTCGAGAAAAAACTCGAAGCGAAACGCCGCAAAATCACTCAGGGCGATGATCTGGCACCGGGCGTGCTGAAAATCGTTAAGGTTTATCTGGCCGTTAAACGTCAGATCCAGCCTGGTGATAAAATGGCAGGTCGTCACGGTAACAAGGGTGTTATCTCTAAGATCAACCCGATCGAAGATATGCCATACGATGAAAACGGCACGCCGGTTGACATCGTACTGAACCCGCTGGGCGTACCGTCTCGTATGAACATCGGTCAGATCCTTGAAACCCACCTGGGTATGGCTGCGAAAGGTATCGGCGACAAGATCAACGCCATGCTGAAACAGCAGCAAGAAGTCGCGAAACTGCGCGAGTTCATCCAGCGTGCATACGATCTGGGCGCTGACGTTCGTCAGAAAGTCGACCTGAGCACCTTCAGCGATGATGAGGTTCTGCGTCTGGCGGAAAACCTGCGTAAAGGTATGCCGATCGCAACACCGGTATTCGACGGTGCGAAAGAGTCTGAAATCAAGGAACTGTTACAGCTGGGTGGCCTGCCGACTTCCGGTCAGATCACACTGTTCGACGGTCGTACCGGTGAGCAATTCGAGCGCCAGGTTACCGTTGGCTACATGTACATGCTGAAACTGAACCACCTGGTTGATGACAAGATGCATGCGCGTTCTACCGGTTCTTACAGCCTGGTTACTCAGCAGCCGCTGGGTGGTAAGGCGCAGTTCGGTGGTCAGCGCTTCGGGGAGATGGAAGTGTGGGCGCTGGAAGCATACGGCGCGGCATACACCCTGCAGGAAATGCTCACCGTTAAGTCTGATGACGTGAATGGTCGTACCAAGATGTATAAAAACATCGTGGACGGCAACCATCAGATGGAACCGGGTATGCCTGAGTCCTTCAACGTACTGTTGAAAGAGATTCGTTCGCTGGGTATCAACATCGAGCTGGAAGACGAGTAACTCTCGCTCAAACAGGTCACTGGTGCCGGGTTAATCCCCGGCACCAGATTGTGCTAACTCCGACGGGAGCAAATCCGTGAAAGACTTATTAAAGTTTCTGAAAGCGCAAACTAAAACCGAAGAGTTTGATGCGATCAAAATTGCTCTGGCCTCGCCAGACATGATCCGTTCATGGTCTTTTGGTGAAGTTAAGAAGCCGGAAACCATCAACTACCGTACGTTCAAACCTGAGCGTGACGGCCTTTTCTGTGCGCGTATTTTCGGGCCAGTAAAAGATTACGAGTGCCTGTGCGGTAAGTACAAGCGCCTGAAACACCGTGGTGTGATCTGTGAGAAGTGCGGCGTTGAAGTGACCCAGACGAAAGTGCGTCGTGAGCGCATGGGCCACATCGAGCTGGCGTCTCCGACCGCCCACATTTGGTTCCTGAAATCTCTGCCGTCCCGTATCGGCCTGCTGCTGGATATGCCGCTGCGCGATATCGAACGTGTTCTGTACTTCGAATCCTATGTGGTTATCGAAGGCGGTATGACCAATCTGGAACGTAACCAGATCCTGACCGAAGAACAGTACCTGGACGCGCTGGAAGAGTTCGGTGACGAATTCGACGCGAAAATGGGCGCCGAAGCTATTCAGGCCCTGCTGAAAAGCATGGATCTGGAGCAAGAGTGCGAACAACTGCGCGAAGAGCTGAACGAAACCAACTCCGAAACCAAACGTAAGAAGCTGACCAAGCGTATCAAACTGCTGGAAGCGTTCGTACAGTCTGGTAACAAACCGGAGTGGATGATCCTGACCGTTCTGCCAGTGCTGCCGCCGGACCTGCGTCCGCTGGTTCCGCTGGATGGTGGTCGTTTCGCAACGTCGGATCTGAACGATCTGTACCGTCGCGTGATCAACCGTAACAACCGTCTGAAACGCCTGCTGGATCTGGCGGCACCGGACATTATCGTACGCAACGAAAAACGTATGCTGCAGGAAGCGGTTGACGCCCTGCTGGATAACGGCCGTCGCGGTCGTGCGATTACCGGTTCCAACAAACGTCCGCTGAAATCTTTGGCCGATATGATCAAAGGTAAACAGGGTCGTTTCCGTCAGAACCTGCTCGGTAAGCGTGTTGACTACTCCGGTCGTTCTGTAATCACCGTAGGTCCATACCTGCGTCTGCATCAGTGCGGTCTGCCGAAAAAAATGGCACTGGAGCTGTTCAAACCGTTTATCTACGGCAAGCTGGAACTGCGTGGCCTCGCCACCACCATCAAAGCCGCGAAGAAAATGGTTGAGCGCGAAGAAGCTGTCGTTTGGGATATCCTGGACGAAGTTATCCGCGAACACCCGGTACTGCTGAACCGTGCACCAACACTGCACCGTCTGGGTATCCAGGCGTTTGAACCGGTACTGATCGAAGGTAAAGCTATCCAGCTGCACCCGCTGGTTTGTGCGGCATATAACGCCGACTTCGATGGTGACCAGATGGCTGTTCACGTACCGCTGACGCTGGAAGCCCAGCTGGAAGCGCGTGCGCTGATGATGTCCACCAACAACATTCTGTCTCCGGCGAACGGCGAACCTATCATCGTTCCGTCTCAGGACGTTGTATTGGGTCTGTACTACATGACCCGTGACTGTGTTAACGCCAAAGGCGAAGGCATGGTGCTGACTGGCCCGAAAGAAGCTGAGCGTATTTACCGCGCTGGCCTGGCCTCTCTGCATGCGCGCGTTAAAGTGCGTATCACCGAGTACGAAAAAGACGCTAACGGCGAATTCGTAGCGAAAACCAGCCTGAAAGACACGACCGTTGGCCGTGCGATTCTGTGGATGATCGTTCCGAAAGGTCTGCCTTTCTCCATCGTCAACCAGGCGCTGGGCAAGAAAGCTATCTCCAAAATGCTGAATACGTGTTACCGCATTCTGGGTCTGAAACCAACCGTTATCTTCGCGGACCAGACGATGTACACCGGCTTTGCTTATGCAGCGCGTTCAGGTGCATCCGTTGGTATCGATGACATGGTCATCCCGGAGAAGAAACACGAAATCATCAGCGAAGCGGAAGCTGAAGTCGCTGAGATTCAGGAGCAGTTCCAGTCTGGCCTGGTAACCGCTGGCGAACGTTACAACAAAGTTATCGATATTTGGGCCGCGGCGAACGATCGCGTATCCAAAGCGATGATGGATAACCTGCAAACCGAAACCGTTATTAACCGTGACGGCGTTGAAGAGCAGCAGGTTTCCTTTAACAGCATCTACATGATGGCCGACTCCGGTGCGCGTGGTTCTGCAGCCCAGATTCGTCAGCTCGCTGGTATGCGTGGTCTGATGGCGAAGCCGGATGGCTCCATCATCGAAACGCCGATCACCGCGAACTTCCGTGAAGGTTTGAACGTACTCCAGTACTTCATCTCCACGCACGGTGCGCGTAAAGGTCTGGCGGATACCGCACTGAAAACCGCGAACTCCGGTTACCTGACCCGTCGTCTGGTTGACGTGGCGCAGGATCTGGTCGTAACCGAAGACGATTGTGGCACGCTGGAAGGCATCACCATGACGCCGGTTATCGAAGGTGGCGATGTTAAAGAGCCGCTGCGCGATCGCGTTCTGGGTCGTGTAACTGCAGAAGACATTCTGAAGCCGGGTACCGCAGATATTCTGGTTCCGCGCAACACACTGCTGCACGAACACTGGTGTGACCTGCTGGAAGCGAACTCTGTTGACTCAGTGAAGGTACGTTCCGTTGTATCCTGTGACACCGACTTTGGTGTATGTGCGCACTGCTACGGTCGTGACCTGGCGCGTGGCCACATCATTAACAAAGGTGAAGCTATCGGCGTTATCGCGGCACAGTCCATCGGTGAGCCGGGTACACAGCTGACGATGCGTACGTTCCACATCGGTGGTGCGGCATCTCGTGCGGCTGCTGAATCCAGCATTCAGGTGAAAAACAAAGGTAGCATCCGTCTGAGCAATGCGAAGTCGGTTGTTAACTCCAGCGGTAAACTGGTTATTACCTCGCGTAACACTGAGCTGAAACTGATCGACGAATTCGGTCGCACCAAAGAAAGCTATAAAGTGCCTTACGGTGCGGTGATGGCGAAGGGTGATGGTGAGCAGGTTGCCGGCGGTGAAACCGTTGCAAACTGGGATCCGCATACCATGCCGGTTATCACTGAAGTGGCTGGTTTCATCCGCTTCACTGATATGATCGACGGCCAGACGATTACTCGTCAGACCGACGAACTGACCGGTCTGTCTTCGCTGGTGGTTCTGGACTCCGCAGAGCGTACCTCTGGTGGTAAAGACCTGCGTCCGGCGCTGAAAATCGTTGACGCTAACGGCAACGACGTTCTGATCCCGGGTACCGACATGCCTGCGCAGTACTTCCTGCCGGGTAAAGCGATCGTCCAGTTGGAAGATGGCATCCAGATCGGTGCGGGTGATGCGCTGGCGCGTATTCCGCAGGAATCCAGCGGTACCAAGGACATCACCGGTGGTCTGCCGCGCGTTGCGGATCTGTTCGAAGCACGTCGTCCGAAAGAGCCGGCAATCCTGGCTGAAATCAGCGGCATCATTTCCTTCGGTAAAGAAACCAAAGGGAAACGCCGTCTGGTGATCACGCCGGTTGACGGTAGCGAGCCGTACGAAGAGATGATTCCGAAATGGCGTCAGCTCAACGTGTTTGAAGGTGAACGTGTAGAACGTGGTGACGTAGTTTCCGACGGTCCGGAAGCACCGCACGACATTTTGCGTCTTCGTGGCGTACACGCGGTAACGCGTTATATCACCAACGAAGTACAGGACGTTTACCGTCTGCAGGGCGTTAAGATCAACGATAAGCACATCGAAGTTATCGTTCGTCAGATGCTGCGTAAAGCCACCATCGTTAACGCGGGAAGCTCCGACTTCCTGGAAGGTGAGCAGGTTGAATACTCTCGCGTCAAGATCGCTAACCGCGATCTTGAAGCAGCAGGCAAAATCGGTGCAACCTATGCACGCGATCTGCTGGGTATCACCAAAGCGTCTCTGGCAACCGAGTCCTTCATCTCCGCGGCATCGTTCCAGGAGACCACTCGTGTGCTTACCGAAGCAGCCGTTGCGGGCAAACGCGACGAACTGCGCGGTCTGAAAGAGAACGTTATCGTGGGTCGTTTGATCCCGGCCGGTACCGGTTATGCGTACCACCAGGATCGTATGCGCCGTCGCGCCGCTGGCGAACTGCCGGCAGCACCGCAGGTGACTGCGGAAGATGCGTCCGCGAGCCTGGCAGAACTGCTGAACGCAGGTCTGGGTGGTTCCGACAACGAGTAATCGTTTCGCGTAATAAAAACCCGCTTCGGCGGGTTTTTTTATGGCTGAAATTCAGGTTTTAAGACCTCGATCGCGTTTCAGGACGCATTGTACGCACGGCGAGTTGCAGAATCTTCGCGACGGTTAACTCACCAGGAACGTACTATGACTTCACGTATCACCCTTCTGTTACTTACTATTTTGTTTGGCGGCATGGCACATGCCGAAACCGCTTTTCGCCAGCTACGCATGGATGAAAGCAGCGCCCGCCCGCTGGATGTCGCGGTCTGGTATCCCACGTCAGAACGCGGTAAAGCGGAAATTGTGGGAGATGACATCGTTTTTAGCGGTACTGCTGCGTTACGCGATGCAAAACCCGCTGCTGGCGCTCATCCGCTGTTATTGATTTCGCACGGTTACGGCGGCAACTGGCGTAATCTTAACTGGCTGGCGCAGCAGATGGCGGATGAGGGCTATATCGTCGCCGCGCCCGATCATCCGGGGACCACGACGCGCAATAAAAAACCGCAAGATGCAAAACAGCTTTGGCTACGTCCGCAGGATCTCCACCACGTGCTGGATAAACTGCTTGCTGAGCCTGATCTGGCAGGGTTGGTGGATACGCAACGTATTGCAGCGCTGGGTCACTCACTGGGAGGCTGGACGGTGCTGGAACTCGCTGGTGGGCGTTTTGATAGCCGCCGTTTTATGGCTGATTGTCAGCAATATGCTGTGCTATCGAGTTGTAAGCTGGCTTCTACGCTGGGCATCGATCAATCCTCAGCAAGCGACATGTTGTCGCTGAATATGCGTGACTCACGGATCAAAGCGGTGGTTTCGCTCGATCTCGGCCTGGCGCGTGGCTTCACGCCAGAAAGCCTTAAGCAGATAACTATTCCAGTACTGGTTATGGCGGCGCAAGCAGATAGCGATGAACTGCCTGCCCGTCTCGAATCGGGTTATCTTGCAGAACACATTCCGGTCGCCCTACAGCGTTATGTTCACGTAGAGGGGGCGACGCATTTTAGCTTTATGCAATTATGCAAGCCGGGGGCGGCTGCATTAATCGACGCGCAAGATCCAGGAGAAGGGATCGTCTGCCAGGACGGAGGTAGCTTTAGCCGGGCAGAAATTCATCAACGCCTCTTTAAGCAAATCAGCGCGTTCCTGCAACAGACACTGGTTTATTCTCCGATGTGAGACGGTAATCAGTCGGGCTCATCCCACTAATACGGATAAACTCGCGATTAAAGTTAGACTTGGTAGCAAACCCTGAGTCCAGCATGATCGCTGTCACCGGCGCGTCGGAATTGCGTAATAGCTGCTGGGCATAGTGAATACGAAAACGGTTGATCCACTGCGAGACATTGCAGCCACATGTCTGGTTAACTGCTCGCGAGATCTGTCGTGCAGGAATGCCCAATTTTTTTGCCAGCGTGTTAAGCGTCAGATCGGTATTCAGGAACAGGTGTTGCTCGCGAACGCGGGCTTCAAGGTGCTGATAAGTGGCAAGCAGGTCTTTGTCATCCGCACTGGCTTCGTGTTCGACAGACGAGGTTGGCAACTCAACGGGCGCGGCTTTACCGCGATAAACAATGGCCAGGCAGATAAACGGCAGCAAGATTGCCTGGGAGATCGCCACCAGTTGCGGTGCCTGCTGACCATGATAAAAATGAAAATCCAGCGCAATAGCCAGATCGGTCAGCGCGGAAAAGCACAGGAAACTACCCGCCAGCAGCGCCATACGCGATGTTATTGTGGCCTCGCTTAGACGCGAGAAGACAAACGCGTCGGCGCCTTGCCTGGCGGTTGTGATTAACCCTGCACCGTAACCGAGATACAGCAATACCAGCACGATGTCGGTGGTATCAGGCGCAGCCAAATTGAACACCAAAGCAATGGCGGGTGGGAGTGCGCAGAGTGTAAGCTTTTGCCTGCGATTACGTCCGGTAAAGTGAGCAAAACAGTGCCATGCGAGCGGGGGCAGCACTATGGCTACCATCGATTGTAATTGACGTAAAAACAGAGCATCGAATTGCCAGCGCAGGGCGGACATCAGCACCAGCAGGGTGCAGGCGCCAATAAACACCGCTGTGCTGCGCAAACCTGATGCCCGTTGCAGACAAACCTTCAATAGCAAAATCAGCAAGATGGAGAGCGTGTAAAAGGGAAATGGAATGGCTGGCACAAGTCACCTGGATAGCAAAAAAACAGTATCGAATGCCATGTTGTGCCATAAATGGGGGCGAAAAACACCTCACGACTTTTAGCGGCGCGAAAAAAAGCCCGCCAGAGCGGGCAGGGTCGTTGTATTGAAGCGATGCCTTAATCACGCGGCGGTATGCGGCGGTAAAGCTCGATCATATCGGTCGCCAGATCCTGAATCACCATCGCGTTCATCAGGTGATCCTGCGAATGAACGGTGATCAAATTCACCGGCAGCTTACCGGTGCCTTCATCGAGCCCGATAAGCTGGGTTTGAATTTTATGCGCGGCTTTAACGAATTCGCGCGACTCTTCCATCGCTTTTTCTGCTTCAGCAAAGTCGCCTTTACGCGCCATCTGTAACGCGGTTAATGCCTGGCTACGCGCCGCGCCCGCGTTAACCAACAATTCCATAATGATGGTTTCTAAATCTTCCACGCATTCACTCCAGTAGCTTAAGGGCTTTTTCCAGAACGACATCGCCTTTCATCATGCCGTAATCCATCATATCGATCACCGCCACTTTCTTGCCCAGCGGTTCCGCCTGCGCCTGCAATTTCGCCTGTTCGTATTTCACCTGTGGCCCCAGCAACACGATATCCGCTGTTGCAATTTCATCTTTGAAATCCGCAACAGGTACCGCTTTGATAGTGACCTCGACGCCTTTTTTCTGCGCCGCGTCTTTCATGCGTTGCACCAACATGCTGGTGGACATACCCGCTGCACAGCATAAAACGATGTTTTTCATAGTCAGCCTCGGTGTTGATGGGATAGGTGATAATTATCCCGCGCTGTTGGGTTCAACAACCGCTTTACCGCGATTGTGTGTAGGGCATCACAAAGAATCCCTGCATATCATGAAACCGGTTGCAACCTTGCGAAGCGTCGCCTGGTTATAGGTGATTCACCAGTAGAATCCGGTTCTTACCTTGCTGCTTCGCTTTATAAAGCGCTTCATCCACACGCCCGACCAATTGGTTCAGCGGTTCCATGTTCCACTCGCCCAAACCGGCGCTAAAAGTGACCAGAAGCTCTTTTTCGCGCCAGGTACGGTTCTCCACTTTCACACGCCACTGCTCCAGCAGCGCCAGCGCGTTATCAATATGCGCATGCGGGAAAATCACCGCGAACTCTTCGCCACCGTAGCGATAGAGCGAAATCCCCTGCGGCTGCAGAATCTGGATACCTTCGCGCGCCACGTTGCGCAGCACGATGTCGCCATTCAAATGGCCCCAGGTATCGTTAATGGATTTAAAATTATCGATATCCACCAACGCCAGCGCAAACGGCTGATGATCGTTCATCAGCGCGGCAATATCGGCATCAAAGGCGCGACGATTCTTACAATTGGTCAACGCATCCATGGTTGCCTGTCGCACCCACGTTTGTTCCCGCTCTTTACTGCTTTCAATCGCTTTGCTCAGCATTGCTTCGAGCCGTGGGGCGCGGGTTACATCACCGGTTTTTATCGCATCAATAATGTTGATCAGCACCGTGCGTGAGCTGTGGCGTAAATAGAGGCCAAACAGAATGATAAACACCGCCGCCGTGGTGAATCCCCAGCCGACAAGCTGAATCTGATGGCGAACGCGTTTATCCAGTGTGCTGGCGGACACTTTATAGATCACAAACCACTCCGGGTTGGTGAAGGCGTAGTAGTAATACCAGCACGCATTTTTTTCATCGAAAAGCGCGCCTTCAGCACTGGTCATCGCTGCGAGCATTGCCGGGCTGACAAGTGTCTTGAATAGCGCGCCAGTGTCCGGGTGCAGCATCGCTTTGCCTTCGCCGTCGATAACGAAGAATTCGCCAGGCATCGGGGGTTGCATGGTGCGCAGGGTGAAACCCATGGAGGCCAGATCAAGGTGAAAAGCCAGCGTCCCTTTTAATTTACCGTCTGGCGCTATCACCGGTTTATAGATGCTCACTGTCGGGTTATGGGTAAAAAAATCCATATAGGTGCGGGTATAGTGATTAAACATGCTGGCTTCCGCCTGGTGCATAAACCACGGACGCGTACTGGCATTGAAATTCTCACCGCTACCCATCACCTGCGGCGCGCGCAGATAAATTCCGCGCGAGTCGGCGAGAGAAATCGACGACACCGACGGCATCAGTGCCAGCAACTGCATCAGTAACTTAAGCCCCTTGTCCCGATCGCCGGTTACGGTGGCGTCTAATTGATTATCATGGGCAAAGAACGCAGTGGCGCGATTGAGAATATAGTCGTTTTCGCGCAGGATCGACTGGGTATAATTCACCGCCAGGTTATGCGCGAAATTGCGATTCACATCGTGGTACTCCTCCAGCGTCTCTTTACGCATACCAGCGATAATCATGAGCGCGATTATCACAAAACTGAGGAGGATCCCGGCGAGGCTCACCAGAATTGGTCTTGTAAATGAAAGTTGTTTGATATGCATTTTCTTGTCCTTGAACATGCAAAAGAGGAACAGATATCAGTATAGGGGCTGCGCGCGCGATAGCGTACCTGAAGTGAGTAAGGCGGAGCGGAAGAGAGGAAGAGCGCCCGCTCCGGTCAGTCTCGTGACCTGACAGCGCAAGCATGAAGGTTCGGGCGACAAACCGCCATCGCCCGATTTTGCTTTTACGTAACAGGCCGAAAAGGTGTTACCCCGTTATCTGTGCGTTGCGGCTTTTTTGCGGTGCACGTCCCAGCCAGCTATCCCAGTCTTTCCACACCGGTTGCAGCCCACGGGCGATCAGCGCGTCGGCAACCTCCTGCGGGCGGCGTCCATCATGGGGCGAGAATTGCTCCAGCTCCGGGTGATGATCGGCATAGCCGCCCGGCTGCGTTTTGGAAAAGGCGCTTACGTTATTAATGGCCAGCGGAATCACGTGATCGCGAAAGTGCGGTGACTCGCGCGTGGATAGCGACAGCTCCGTGTCCGGTGCCAGCAGGCGAAACGCGCAAATGGTTTGCACCAGTTGCCGTTCATCCATCACCGATGCCGGTTCCACGCCGCCTGCGCAAGGGCGCAGGCGGGGGAAGGAGATGGAATAACGGCTTTTCCAGTAGCGCTGTTGCAGCCACAGCAAATGCTCGGCAACCATATAGCAATCCACCCGCCAGCTGTCGGACAGGCCCATTAACGCACCGAGTCCAATTTTGTCGATACCTGCGCGGCCCAGCCTGTCCGGCGTTTCCAGCCGCCAGAAGAAATCCTGTTTTTTACCACGCAGATGGTGACGCGCATACTGGCCTTCGTGGTACGTCTCCTGGTAGACCATTACGCCATCAAGACCAAGGGTTTTCAGCTCGGCGTACTCCGGCTCGGAGAGCGGCTGCACTTCCATTTGCAACGAGGCGAACTGGCGGCGGATCGCCGGCATATGGCGGCGAAAATAGTCCATCCCGACTTTACCCTGATGTTCGCCGGTGACGAGCAACAGATGCTCAAATCCCAGTTCGCGTATGGCTGCGCATTCACGCGCAATCTCCTGCTCATCCAGCGTTTTGCGCTTCAGGTGATTACTCATCGAAAACCCGCAATAGGTGCAGTCATTGGCGCAAAGGTTAGAGAGATAAAGCGGAACATAAAAGCTGACGGTGTTGCCAAAACGCTGGCGCGTGAGCCGCTGCGCTTGCTGTGCCATCGGTTCAAGAAAACCGGCGGCGGCGGGGGAGAGCAGCGCCATCATATCGTCGCGCGTTAGTTGCCGGGCATTGAGTGCGCGTTCGACATCGGCGGCGGTTTTACTGTGGATGCGCAGGCGGATATCGTCCCAGTCCAGTTGCCGCCAGCGGTCAGTGAAGGTGCTCATAATGTTTCCTCCAGAAAACCAGTGAGCGGGCTGGTGGCCTGCGCGTAACGCTGGCGGGCGCCCGGTACGGCCTGGCGGGCCAGCGTTCCGGCTTCGACCGCCAGGCGAAAGGCGCGCGCCATGTTGACCGGATCGTCGGCGACCGCGATCGCGGTATTGACCAGCACCGCGTCTGCGCCCATCTCCAGCGCCTGCGCCGCGTGGCTGGGCGCGCCGATCCCGGCATCGACCACCACTGGCACATTCGCCTGCTCAATAATAATCTCCAGCATGGCGCGGGTTTCCAGCCCCTGGTTGGAACCGATTGGCGCGCCCAGCGGCATGACCGCCGCGCAGCCGGCCTCCTCAAGCCGTTTGCACAGCACCGGATCGGCACCGCAATACGGCAGAACCACAAAACCCATCTGCACCAGTTTTTCCGCTGCGCGCAACGTTTCAATGGGATCGGGCAGCAGCCAGCGGGCGTCCGGGTGAATTTCCAGTTTTAGCCAGTGCGTACCGAGCGCTTCCCGCGCCAGTTGCGCGGCGAAAATGGCCTCTTCGGCGTTTTTCGCTCCGGAGGTGTTAGGCAGCAACGTTACACCCGCATCCAGCAAGGGTTGCAACAGCATATCGGTGCGCTGGCGCAGGTCGACGCGCTTCATCGCCAGCGTCACCAGTTCGCTGCCAGAGGCGTGAATCGCATCGACCATCAGTTGTGGCGTGGCGAACTTGCCGGTGCCGGTAAACAGCCGTGAAGTGAACTCTTTTTCTGCAATACGTAACATCTCAGCCCCCTGCGATAACCTGAAACAGCAGGATGTGATCGCCGTCCTGCACAAGATGGTTTTCCCACTGCTCGCGCGGCAGGATCTGTTGATTAACGGCCAGTGCGACACCCGGTTTGAGCTGATTGAGTTGCTCAAGCAGGGTCGCGACGGAAAGCCCGGCGACACAGTTCATCGATTCGTCATTGAAGCGTATCTGCATGTCGCCCTCCACAAACCGGGCACTGGCGGGAAGCGTGCAGCGCCAGCGTGCGCCAAAGGTTGGTGCGCGCGTCGAACAGGCGCAGCTCGCCGCTGGTGGTGTGCAGGCCGTTCAGCAATTTGATGGCTTCCAGCGCTTGCATGGCGCCCATAATACCGACCACCGGGCCGACAATGCCGGCGGTGCGACAGTTGCGTTCTGGTTCGCTATCGTCCGGCCATAAACAGCGGTAGCAGCCCTGTTGCCAGGGCGGTGTCAGCACCATCAACTGGCCGCCAAAACCGACCGCGCTGGCGGTGATAAGCGGTGTCTCCAGCGCCACGCAGGCGGCGTTGATCGCCTGGCGCGTCAGCATGTTGTCGCTACAGTCGAGCACCACATCGGCCTGCTGAACGTGGTGGTGCAGCGCATCGCCGCTTAAGCGCTGCTGGAGCGTTATCAGCTCAATATCCGGGTTTAATCTGTGCAGGCGCTGCGCGGTGACCTGGGTTTTCGGCTGGTTGATATCGTCAGTGGTAAATAAAATCTGCCGCTGCAAGTTGCTCAGGTGTACGGCGTCGTCATCTGCCAGTACCAGCGTGCCGATCCCTGCGCCAGCAAGGTAGACCGCCGCTGGTGCGCCAAGGCCACCGAGGCCGATAATTAATACCCGGCTGGCGAGCAGTTTTTGCTGGCCGGTAACCGCGATATCCTCCAGCAGGATCTGGCGGCTGTAGCGCATAAAATCGCGATCATTCATCGCCCACCCCCGCCAGTTGCAGCAACTGATGAGTTGCCTGTTGCCAGTCATCCGCCTGGGTGATGGCGCTGACCACCGCAATGCTGCCCACGCCGGTTGCTAATACCGCCGGCGCACGCGCAAGGCTGATACCGCCGATAGCAACGGTTGGATAATCTTTCAGCCGCGCAATATGACGCGCCAGTTGTTCCAGCCCCTGCGGGGCAGAGGGCATCTGTTTGGTTTGCGTGGGAAAGACATGCCCCAGCGCGATGTAAGAAGGGCGCGCCGCCAGCGCAACGTCGATTTCCATATCGTCATGCGTGGAGACGCCAAGGCGCAAACCCGCCGCGCGAATGGCGCTTAAATCTGTCGTTCCCAGATCTTCCTGACCAAGATGCACACCGTAAGCCTGGTGTTTGATCGCCAGTCGCCAGTAGTCGTTAATAAACAGCCGTGCGTTAACGCGGCGGCCAAGCGCGATGGCCGCCACCACATCCGCTTCAACCTCTTCGTCGCGCTTATCCTTAATGCGCAGTTGCAGGGTGCGCACGCCCGCTTCCAGTAAACGGGCAATCCATTCAACGCTGTCGACCACCGGGTAAAGCCCGAGACGTAAGGGCACCGGCGGAAAATCGGGCTGATACATCAGACTTCCTCCTTCTTCAGGTAGATCTCGCCGCCGCGCGCGCGGAAGTCGCTGGATTTATCCGCCATGCCGACTTCAATCGCCTGGGCTGCCGCGTAGTCACGCACCTCTTGCGAGATTTTCATCGAACAGAATTTTGGTCCGCACATGGAACAGAAGTGCGCCACTTTGCCCGACTCTTGCGGCAGTGTTTCGTCGTGGTAGGCGCGCGCGGTAAAGGGGTCGAGCGCGAGGTTGAACTGATCTTCCCAACGGAACTCAAAACGTGCTTTCGACATAGCGTTGTCGCGGATCTGCGCGCCAGGATGGCCTTTGGCCAGGTCGGCGGCATGAGCGGCGATCTTGTAGGTGATGAGCCCCTGTTTGACGTCCTCTTTGTTCGGCAGGCCAAGGTGCTCTTTCGGCGTGACATAACAGAGCATGGCGCAGCCAAACCAGCCGATCATCGCCGCGCCAATGCCGGAGGTGAAATGGTCATAACCCGGCGCGATATCGGTGGTTAGCGGCCCCAGCGTGTAGAACGGCGCTTCGTGGCAGTGCTCTAACTCTTCAGTCATGTTGCGGCGGATCATCTGCATCGGCACATGCCCCGGGCCTTCAATCATCACCTGGACGTCATACTCCCAGGCGATTTTGGTCAGTTCGCCAAGCGTGTGTAGCTCGGCAAACTGCGCTTCGTCGTTCGCGTCCTGAATGGAGCCGGGGCGCAAGCCATCGCCAAGCGACAGCGAGACGTCATAGGCGGCGCAGATTTCGCAGATCTCGCGAAAGTGGGTGTAGAGGAAGTTTTCCTGATGATGGGAGAGGCACCATTTCGCCATAATCGAGCCGCCGCGCGAGACAATGCCGGTCAGGCGCTGCGCGGTCATTGGCACATAGCGCAACAGCACGCCCGCGTGAATGGTGAAGTAATCCACCCCTTGCTCCGCCTGCTCCAGCAGCGTGTCACGAAATGCTTCCCAGGTAAGATCTTCGGCGATCCCGTTGACCTTCTCCAGCGCCTGGTAGATCGGGACTGTGCCGATTGGCACCGGGCTGTTACGCAGGATCCATTCGCGGGTTTCGTGGATATAACGCCCGGTGGATAAATCCATTACCGTGTCCGCGCCCCAGCGCGTCGACCAGACCAGTTTTTCCACCTCCTCTTCGATCGAGGAAGTCACCGCCGAGTTGCCGATATTGGCGTTTACCTTCACCAGGAAGTTGCGGCCAATGATCATTGGCTCCGATTCCGGGTGGTTAATATTGGCCGGGATAATCGCCCGCCCGGCGGCGACTTCATCGCGCACGAATTCCGGCGTGATGTTTTCCGGCAGCCGCGCGCCAAAACCTTCGCCCGGATGCTGCCTGCGCAACGCTTCGCTGCGAATACGCTCGCGACCCATGTTTTCGCGAATGGCGATAAATTCCATCTCCGGCGTGACGATGCCTTTGCGCGCATAGTGCAGTTGCGTGACGCGCTGGCCGGGTTTTGCGCGGCGCGGCGTCAGTAAACCGCTAAAACGTAGTTCGTCGAGGCCATCATCGGCCAGCCGTTCATTGGTATAGGCAGAGCTGCGCTGTTCCAGCGTTTCGCTGTCATCACGAGCGGCAATCCACGGTGCGCGCAGTTTCGCCAGACCTTGCTGGACATTAATCGCAATATCCGGATCGCCATACGGACCCGAGGTGTCGTACACCGGCACAGCTTCGTTCTCTTCAAACAGCGGGTGTTCTTTTGTGCCGCCGGTAAGCGTTGGGCTCAGCTGGATTTCGCGCATCGGAATGCGGATATCAGGTTGCGAACCGGTGATGTAGATGCGGCGTGAGTTGGGGAAAGCGGTGCCTTCCAGCGTGTCGATGAAGTGTTGCGCCTGGGCGCGTTGTTCACGGCGTGTAAGTTTTGCAGACATAGCTCATTCCAGAATGTAAAGGATATGGCTTGTCAGACGACGGATGGAGTAATGGCAGCAAACCGCCCGTGAGGGTGGTTGACGTGAATGGATTACTCTTGTTCCCTTCGCAGGTTTTAACCTGATCAGGTTCCGCGGATCCCGAATTAACGGTCTCAGCCTTTTACACTTCATCTTTCGCACGGTGTCTGTGTTGACTGCGTTTGCTCACCCCAGTCACTTACTTAATGTAAGCTCCCGGGGATTCACGAACTTGCCGTCTCGACGCATCGCGAATGATGTTGTGAAAATATAGGCACTCCGACAAGAAAAACCCGTCCGAAGACGGGGACTGCTTTTTAAATTACGCGTTAATGTTTAAGAACTCAAGCCGGTCGCGCGACACCGCTTTCGTCGTTGGCGCTCTCTTTGATGTTGTTATCAAAGGCCAGCACGATTAACTTGTCTTCGAGGGTAAAACGGGCGGCCAGCGCTTCGCCGATATCGGAGAGCGCTTGCTGGAACTCCAGACAGTTATCGTCATCAATGGCGTTTTCCAGGCTGGAGTCGTAATAGTTCATGATTTCTACTGTATTCGCTTCAAGCATTGGGTAAAGCTGCGTCGCCGCTAAAAGTGGGCTGCTCCCTTCCAATTCGCTGATGATGCGTTCATAAATATTGAAGTGGCCTGCGGAAAGGTATTCCACCAGGTTGTGGCAAAAATCGTCCAGCGCTTTTTCGTTAAGCTGCATGTAGGATCCTTTGCCAGGTTTAATGCCAACCAGATTGTAATAAGAAACAAGCAGTTGCTTACGTGCTTGCAGCCAATGGTCGACAAGTTTGTTACTTCCTCCAACGCGCTCTGTCAGGCTTTCTAACTGGTTTAGCATAAATGGCTCCGCAAATATGTAAGATCAAAACGATGTAATAATAATGTTAATAACATGCCAGTAAAGCGAAGGTAGTGCACCAAATGGTACGTATTATTGAAGCACACGATCAGGGCTGGTGGATCGTCAGCCATGAACAAAAATTATGGATGCCCGGCGGGGAATTACCACACGGCAAGGCAGGAAATTTCGATCTTGTGGGGCAGAGCGCGCTTCATATTGGCGAGTGGCAGGGCGAAGCGGTATGGATGATCCGCCAGAATCGTCGGCAGGATATGGGATCCGTACGCCTGCTTATCGATCAAGATGTGGGGCTGTTTCAACTCGCGGGCCGTGGCGTGCAACTGGCGGAATTTTACCGTTCACACCAGTTTTGCGGTTACTGCGGCCACACAATGCACCCCAGTAAAACCGAGTGGGCAATGCTGTGCGATCACTGCCGCGAACGCTATTACCCGCAAATCGCCCCTTGCATCATTGTCGCCATTCGTCGTGATGACAGCATTTTGCTGGCGCAGCACACGCGCCATCGCAATGGCATTTACACGGTGCTCGCCGGTTTCGTCGAAGTGGGCGAAACCCTTGAACAGGCGGTGGCGCGAGAAGTGATGGAAGAGAGCGGCATCAAAGTGAAGAATTTGCGCTATGTCACTTCGCAACCGTGGCCGTTCCCGCAATCGCTGATGACCGCATTTATGGCGGAATACGACAGCGGCGAAATCCACATTGACCCGAAAGAGCTGCTGGATGCGGGCTGGTATCGCTATGACAACTTGCCGCTGTTACCGCCTCCGGGTACGGTGGCGCGCCGCCTCATCGAGGATACGGTGGCGATGTGTCGGGCAGACGATGAATAAGGTGTATATACTGGCGGCCTGACGCTTGAGGAACTGACAATGACCGAACTGAAAAACGATCGTTACCTGCGCGCGCTTCAGCGCCAGCCAGTAGATATGACCCCGGTGTGGATGATGCGCCAGGCAGGCCGCTATTTACCGGAATATAAAGCGACCCGCGCGCAAGCAGGCGATTTTATGTCGCTGTGCAAAAACGCCGAGCTGGCCTGCGAAGTGACGTTACAGCCGCTGCGCCGCTACCCGCTTGATGCGGCTATTCTTTTCTCCGACATCCTTACCGTGCCGGATGCGATGGGGCTTGGCCTCTATTTTGAAGCCGGGGAAGGGCCGCGTTTTACCTCGCCCATCACCTGCAAGGCGGACGTTGATAAGCTGCCGGTGCCAGACCCGGAAAACGAGCTGGGATACGTGATGAACGCTGTGCGCACCATTCGCCGTGAGCTGAAAGGTGAAGTGCCGCTGATCGGCTTTTCCGGCAGCCCGTGGACACTGGCAACCTATATGGTGGAAGGCGGCAGCAGCAAAGCGTTTACCCTGATTAAAAAGATGATGTACGCCGAACCGCATACGTTGCATGCGCTGCTGGATAAGCTGGCGCAGAGCGTCACGTTGTACCTCAACGCGCAGATCCGCGCGGGCGCGCAGTCAGTGATGATTTTCGATACCTGGGGCGGTGTGCTGACCGGGCGCGATTATCAGCAATTTTCGCTCTATTACATGCATAAAATTGTTGATGGCTTGCTGCGTGAAAACGAGGGCCGCCGCGTACCGGTGACGTTATTCACCAAAGGCGGTGGGCAGTGGCTGGAAGCGATGGCAGAAACAGGCTGTGATGCGTTGGGCCTCGACTGGACAACCGATATTGCCGATGCGCGCCGTCGCGTGGGTCATAAAGTTGCGCTGCAAGGCAATATGGACCCGTCTATGCTTTACGCGCCGCCTGCGCGCATTGAAGAAGAGGTCGCGACGATTCTCGCGGGCTTCGGCAAAGGCGAAGGTCATGTGTTTAACCTCGGTCACGGCATCCATCAGGATGTCCCGCCGGAACATGCAGGAGTATTTGTCGAGGCGGTGCACCGTCTTTCGGCCTCCTGGCATCAGTAAGGAGAGAGTATGGATCTCGCGTCACTACGCGCACAACAACTTGAACTGGCTTCTTCGGTGATCCGTGAGGATCGTCTGGATAAAGATCCGCCCACATTGATCGGCGGGGCCGATGTCGGTTTTGAGCTGGGTGGAGAAGTGACGCGAGCGGCAATGGTGCTGCTTTCCTGGCCTTCGCTGGAGCTAGTTGAGTATCAGGTGGCGCGTATCGCCACCACTATGCCTTATATCCCCGGTTTCCTCTCATTTCGTGAATACCCGGCGCTGCTGGCGGCGTGGGAGCAGCTGTCGCAAAAACCCGATTTGCTGTTTGTCGATGGTCACGGGATTTCCCATCCGCGCCGTCTCGGCGTTGCCAGCCATTTTGGTTTGTTGGTTGATGTACCCACTATCGGCGTGGCGAAAAAGCGGCTGTGCGGCAAGTTCGAACCGCTGGCGGATGAGCCGGGTGCGCTCTCGCCGTTGATGGATAAAGGCGAAAAGCTCGCCTGGGTGTGGCGCAGCAAGGCGCGCTGCAATCCGTTGTTTGTCACCACCGGGCATCGCGTCAGCCAGGATAGTGCGCTCGCGTGGGTGCAGCGCTGCATGAAAGGCTACCGGTTACCGGAACCGACGCGCTGGGCAGACGCTGTGGCATCCGGACGGCCTGCGTTTACGCGTTGGCAGGCAATTCAGCGCGATATCAGGTAAACTGCCGCGCATTACCGATTTTGAGAAACGATCATGTTACAAAACCCAATTCACCTGCGTCTGGAAAAGCTGGAAAGCTGGCAGCACGTCGTCTTTATGGCTTGCCTGTGCGAGCGTATGTACCCCAATTACGCCATGTTCTGCCAGCAGACAGAGTTTGGCGACGCGCAGCTTTACCGCCGGATCCTTGACCTGGTGTGGGAAACGCAGATCGTCAAAGACGCGAAAGTGAATTTCGACAGCCAGCTGGAGAAACTGGAAGAGGCGATTCCGGCGGCGGACGACTACGATCTGTACGGCGTTTATCCGGCCATTGATGCTTGCGTGGCACTCAGTGAACTGATTCATTCGCGCCTGAGCGGTGAAACACTGGAGCATGCTATCGAGGTCAGTAAAACATCGATCACCACTGTTGCGATGCTGGAAATGACCCAGCAAGGTCGTGAAATGACCGACGAAGAGCTGCGGGAAAACCCGGCTGTTGAGCAAGAATGGGATATTCAGTGGGAGATTTTCCGCCTTCTGGCTGCCTGCGAAGAACGCGATATTGAGCTGATTAAAGGGCTGCGCGCAGACTTGCGCGAGGTCGGCGAGAGCAATATCGGTATAAATTTGCAGCAATGAGACAATAAAACGTGATTTAACGCCTGTTTTGTCGTGCCTGAAGGCTTCCCTTAATACCCCCGTCTGGTCTACATTTGGGGGGCGAAAATAAGTGGCTATCGGTGCGTGTATGCAGGAGAGTGCTTTTGAGGCATTTCCGTCGCACTCGATGCTTAGCAAGCGATAAACACATTGAAAGGATAACTTATGAACAAGACTCAACTGATTGATGTAATTGCAGACAAGGCTGATCTGTCTAAAGCGCAAGCGAAAGCTGCACTGGAATCCACCCTGGCTGCCGTTACTGAGTCTCTGAAAGCAGGTGATGCGGTACAACTGGTTGGTTTCGGTACCTTCAAAGTGAACCACCGCGCTGAGCGTACTGGCCGCAACCCGCAGACCGGTAAAGAAATCAAAATCGCCGCAGCTAACGTGCCGGCATTTGTTTCTGGTAAAGCACTGAAAGACGCAGTTAAGTAAGACCGCGTGGCAGTGAACAGTTTTGTCGAAGGGGCGGTTTCGCCCCTTTTGTCATTCTGGCGTCGCCCGCTGTTGTTAGCGGGCGCAGCGCTGTTGCTGACAGCCTGTAGCCATGATTCCTCCTTACCGCCTTTTACCGCCAGCGGATTTGCCGGCGATCAGGGCGCGGTGCGGGTCTGGCGTAAAGATTCAGACGGTGAGACGCACTTGCTCGCCGCGTTTAGCCCGTGGCACCACGGGAACACATCGCTTAGCGAATACCGCTGGCAGGGCGATACGTTAACCCTCATTGAACTCAATGTTTACGGTAAACCGCCGGAGCATATTCGCGTCCGTTTTGACGATCGCGGCGAGCTGAGCTTTATGCAGCGTGAGGTCGACGGGCAGAAGCAGCAGCTTTCTAGCGACCAGGTCGCGCTGTATCGCTACCGGGCAGAGCAGATCCGCCAGACCAGTGACGCGCTGCGTCAGGGGCGGGTGATCCTGCGTCAGGGGCGCTGGCAGGCCAATCATACGGTACAGACCTGCGAAGGGCAGACCGTGAAGCCCGATCTGGATGATTACGCCTTAAACCGTATTGAGCAGCGTCAGAACCGCTCTGCGGTTGCGGTAAGCGTCGCATGGCTGGAAGCGCCGGAAGGTGCGCAGCTATTGCTGGTGGCGAATGCGGATTTCTGCCGCTGGCAGCCGACGGAAAAGAGTTTCTGAAAACCCTCTCCCCGGCAGAGAGAGGGTGAAAGGGCGGGAGTTACTTGCCTTGCTCGCGCGCAATCGCGCGGTAACCAATATCCCGGCGGCTGAAGCTGCCATCCCAGTGAATATCAGTCATTAAGGCATACGCACGTTGCTGCGCTTCGGCGACGGTGTTACCCAGCGCGGTGACGCACAGTACGCGCCCGCCATTGGTTAGCACCTGGTCATCGGCAGAGAGTTTGGTGCCTGCGTGGAACACTTTGCCGTCTGCCACTTCTTCCAGCGGTAAACCGTGGATGACATCGCCATTGCGGTAGTTGCCCGGATAACCACCGGCTGCAACCACAACGCCCAGCGATGCGCGACTATCCCACTCTGACGTTTTCTCATCCAGCTTGCCTTCACACGCAGCCAGGCACAGCTCCACCAGGTCAGACTGCATGCGCAGCATAATTGGCTGTGTTTCCGGATCGCCAAAGCGGCAGTTGAACTCGATAACTTTCGGGTTGCCCTGCTTATCAATCATCAGCCCGGCATACAGGAAACCGGTGTAGGTGTTCCCTTCCGCTGCCATGCCGCGCACGGTTGGCCATATGACGCGTTCCATGGTGCGCTGATGCACTTCATCCGTCACCACTGGCGCAGGCGAATAAGCTCCCATACCGCCGGTATTCGGGCCGGTATCGCCATCCCCGACGCGTTTGTGATCCTGGCTGGTGGCCATTGGCAGCACGTGTTCGCCGTCAACCATCACGATAAAGCTGGCTTCTTCGCCATCGAGAAACTCTTCAATCACGATGCGGTGGCCCGCGTCGCCAAACGCATTGCCTGCCAGCATATCGTGAACCGCTGCTTCGGCTTCTGCCAACGTCATGGCGACGATCACACCTTTGCCTGCGGCCAGGCCATCGGCCTTGATCACGATAGGCGCGCCTTTCTCACGCAGGTAAGCCAGCGCAGGCTCGATGTCGGTAAAGTTCTGGTACTCGGCGGTCGGGATATTGTGGCGCGCGAGGAAGTCTTTGGTGAATGCTTTGGAGCCTTCCAGCTGCGCGGCGCCCTGTGTTGGGCCAAAAATCTTCAGACCGGCCGCGCGAAATGCGTCGACAACGCCAATCACCAGCGGTGCTTCCGGGCCAACGATGGTCAGATCGATTTTCTCATTCTGCGCAAAACTCAGCAGCGCCGGGATGTCGGTTGCGCCAATCGCGACGTTTTGCAGCGTCGGTTCCAGTGCCGTACCGGCATTACCCGGTGCGACAAAAACGGTATCAACCAGCGGCGACTGTGCGGCTTTCCATGCCAGCGCGTGTTCGCGCCCGCCGTTGCCAATTACTAATACTTTCATTGTCTGCTCCGTGGATTAATGGCGGAAGTGACGCATGTCGGTGAAGATCATCGCAATGCCGTGCTCGTCGGCGGCGGCAATGACTTCGTCATCGCGGATGGAGCCGCCAGGCTGAATAACGCAGGTCACGCCAACAGCGGCAGCGGCATCAATACCATCGCGGAACGGGAAAAATGCGTCGGAAGCCATGGCCGAACCTTTCACTTCCAGCCCTTCATCACCGGCTTTGATCCCGGCGATCTTCGCTGAGTAGACACGGCTCATCTGGCCTGCGCCAATGCCGATGGTCATGTTCTCTTTCGCATAGACAATGGCGTTGGATTTGACGAATTTCGCCACTTTCCAGCAGAACAGCGCATCACGCAGCTCTTGCTCGGTCGGTTGGCGTTTGCTGACGACACGGAGTTCGCTTGCGCTTACCATGCCGAGATCTCTGTCCTGAACCAACAGGCCGCCATTCACGCGTTTAAAATCAAGGCCTGGCACACGCTGTGCCCACTCACCACAGGTCAGTACGCGCACATTCTGTTTTGCCGCCGTGATTTTCAGCGCTTCTTCGCTCGCGGACGGCGCGATAATCACTTCAACAAACTGGCGAGAGATGATGGCCTGTGCGGTTTCAGCGTCCAGCTCGCGGTTAAAAGCGATAATGCCGCCGAATGCGGAGGTCGGATCGGTTTTATAAGCGCGATCGTAAGCATCCAGAATCGAATCGCCAACCGCGACACCACAAGGGTTGGCGTGCTTCACAATCACACACGCGGGCTCGCTGAACTCTTTCACGCACTCCAGTGCCGCATCGGTATCGGCAATATTGTTATAGGAGAGCGCTTTGCCTTGCAGCTGCTGCGCGGTAGCAACAGAGGCTTCTTTAATCTCTTCTTCTATATAGAAGGCGGCTTGCTGGTGGCTGTTTTCGCCATAGCGCATATCCTGCTTCTTAATGAAGTTCAGGTTCAGGGTACGCGGGAAGCGACCGGCGGGTTCTTTGCTTTCGCCGTGATAGGCCGGAACCAGGCTGCCGAAGTAGTTGGCAATCATGCTGTCGTACGCAGCGGTGTGTTCAAACGCTTTAATCGCCAGGTCGAAACGGGTGGCAAGCAGAAGTGAGCCTTCGTTGGCATCCATTTCATTAATTATGGCAGTGTAGTCGCTGCTCTTTACAACGATAGCCACATCTTTATGGTTTTTCGCGGCGGAGCGAACCATGGTTGGACCGCCGATATCAATATTCTCTACCGCATCTTCCAGTGAGCAACCTTCACGTGCGACGGTCTCGGCGAATGGATAAAGGTTAACGACCACCATATCGATCGGCGCAATTGCATGTTCTGCCATGACCGCGTCATCCTGCCCGCGACGACCCAGAATGCCGCCGTGGACTTTCGGATGCAGGGTTTTCACGCGTCCATCCATCATTTCCGGAAAACCGGTGTAGTCGGAAACTTCGGTCACTGGCAGACCTTTTTCCGCCAGCAAACGCGCGGTGCCGCCGGTAGAGAGCAGTTCTACGCCACGCTGAGAGAGCGCCTGTGCGAATTCGACAATACCGGCCTTGTCAGAAACACTGAGCAAAGCGCGGCGGACTGGACGACGTTGTTGCATGGTAAATCCCCTGGATTTGTCTTTAACAGAGAGCGTTAGCTAAATATTAGGATCTTTATTGATCCTAAAACTTAGCTAATGCCCCAGCGAGGGCTCATGTTTTTTGCGCGGGCATTGTAACGAAAACGTTTGCGTAGCGCTCGCGAATTTTTGTACTTTTGCCGGATTGTGGATAAGTCTGTGCGTAAATGGGTATAAAGGCGGGTTTTGCTGTGGAATGCAGCAGTCAGTCATTTTTATGTCATTTTTCTATTGCGGGGGGCGGAGAACTCCCTATAATGCGCCTCCATCGACACGGCGGATGTGAATCACTTCACACAAACAGCCGGTTCGGTTGAAGAGAAAAAATCCTGAAAATCAGGGTTGACTCTGAAAGAGGAAAGCGTAA
>NZ_JAENHT010000017.1:0-58730 GCF_016620385.1 Kosakonia sp. LAM2021 | reverse complement strand
ACAACCTGTTTGACTGCTTCAGTTTTAAACTCTTCGGGATAACGCTTACCGCTCATGGGCACCTCTCTTTAAGCCATCTTAAATGACTCTGAGGTGTCTGTTAAACCCGTGGCGATTCACGAATGGATTTCATTTACAGCTACCTACCGCACTTATCGGCCATCCATTTTTTAGCACGCTTTACCTGATAACAACCATCTATGCGTTCCTTTTGCCGTGTCGTCCGAAAACCCGTGCGACACTCATTGAATTGAAAACAAAAAAGCCACCGTGAGAGGTGGCTTAATCATATGATTTTAAAGCTAAAATTTGGTGTCCCCTGCTGGACTTGAACCAGCGACCAAGCGATTATGAGAAGCGTGACTAAAAGAGATGTTTTTGCTCTGCCGCCATTTTGTCACCATTGATGTTAGCAGGTGAGGCTAACTCTCAGTTTTATAAGGGGTAACATTTCAAGCAACAAAAAACCCATTACCATAGGTAATGGGTTTCATGGTTTTTAAATTTTAGCGAGCCAATCTAAAACAGCACCACGTAACTTCACAAGTTCTCCAATGTTTTCGGTCAAGCCAGTAGAAACCTGATAGAACCTCATGCTATCCCATCCATGAGTTGGAGTAAGAAGTAATTTTCGTCTTAAAGATTTTACATAAGGAGCATCGTAAGGTTCTTTTCCCGATGAACCTTTCTTTAAAATTTTTGTGTAACGCTTGCCATTTTTGTGAATCGAATACAAATCACCATCTTCATCGATAGAATATCCAGCATTGGTTAAATGCTGATAGAGGCTATGAAAACTGAGAGGCTGATCTTCAAATTTTCGTTTGCGAGAATTCTTTTTTAAGAAAGATTTGATAGTTTTAAACTCATCTTTCCGGTCTTTTGCAATCTCATGTGCTGCTGTTTTGCGCGTGAAATCGTATAGGTCGATATCGGAGCATTTATCGAGCCAGTACCCGCCTTTATCTAGGAAGCACATAGTTACCAGCAATGCAGTTCGTTTGTTGCCATTATAGAATGTGTGGTTAGATATTATCCCATGAAACAGCGCGGCAGCTTTATCTAAAGTTTCCGCATAAGCGTCCTTGCCATTTATCGTCATGAAAGGGCGAGCAATAGCAGATTCAAGAAGCTCAACACTTTTAACACCTGGAGGTGATATCGGGTCTTCAGAATACTCGTAATGCTTAGTTAAATATTCGTGAATGTTAACAACTTCATGATATTCAATCATTTTAGTTCCTTTATAATCCATCGAAATTTTACAAGAACAAAACTAACTGCTTCTCATCAAACGATGAGTGGACGTAAAGTGGACATGGACAAAGAAAAGGGGCTACGTTTTCACGTAACCCCTTGTTTTAATTGGTGGGCTGGCGGAGTCTGAATAAATTCGATAATTTATTGAATTAAAATGTTTTTAGTGAATTCAACTTTCAATTGTGTACCTAAACGTGTACCAATCGCTTCGCCTAACAGACTTTTGGGCTCATTTCTTACGTGCATTTATCCAGCTCGGCAGTAAGCCTGTTTATCTCATCCCGAATGTGTTTCCGATGCTGTTTTAACAACAAGCTGGCTGGAACAACACGCTCAATGATGGTCGGCTTCCTGCTCACGTACTCCGTGACGAGCCGCTTAACATCTTCTTCTGTCCAGCCATCCATCACTGGCGTTGGGTTATAAAGAAGATTAGCCTGGAGGGCAGGGGCAACTTCCTCATCCAGAATCACAAAGATCGCTTCCCGGCTGAGCCCGGACTCCTTTAATACCTGAGCCATCCATCGATAGTCATAGCCCTGGAGTTCCCGACCGGTGAAAAGTTCCGATAAGGCGTGCCAAACCGTGATGCAGTTTGCTTGATCGTTATCTGTCAGTTGCATGTTACTTCCTCCCGACGCTGAAAAATAAGAGGATAAGAATTTTCCTGGATTGTAAACGAAAGCAAAAAATGGCTGCCAAATGCTCAATCACGGTAGTTAAAATGATCATGGGATATAAGAAAAGGAAAAGGCAAATGGTTGATATTACAGCAGAGATGCTTTGGAATATTGCCAGGCATTACCGGCATATAGAAAGCCTGCTAAATTCACAGCATTACAATGTCCATGCCATAGCACCACATTTGAACCAATGGTTTACCGTTTATGGAATAAATACAGAATTAAGAGCCGCTCATTTTATAGCGCAAGCTTGTGTTGAAACCGCCAACTTTTCCAGATTAACCGAAGTTCCAAGAGATGGTGGCAGAGAATATGATGCAGGAACGCGGATAGGACGTAATTTAGGTAATACAGAAGTAGGTGATGGTCCAAAATTTATAGGTCGTGGGTTATTACATCTGACAGGTAGAGAAAATTATACGAATTTCGGAAGCCAGTTTGATAAAGATTACGTAACCGATCCCACTATAGTTGCAAGGAATCCATATGTTGCCGTTAAGGCAGCTTGTTATTATTGGGATCTCAGGCATGTAAATGCAGCAGCAGACAGGGATGACGTAAATAAAGTAACCCTTCTCGTGAACGGTGGCTACAACGGTCTCGAAGAAAGGAAAGGGGCGTTGATAAGAGCAAAGAGAGAGCTTGGAATAATATGAAAGTATCAACTGGCATTCTAACATTATTACTGTGTGCTATAACTTTTCCGTCTTTGGCTGCTGCGAAACAGTCTGAGTTAACTTGTAAAGCTCAGGCAATAACAGAAGCAAATAAACTGCTGGCTTTTTATCGGGACAACGATGACAGGGCTGAGGTTGATAAAGATGTAACTGCATTAGCGAAGATGCAAAATCCGGAAAATAAATCGCAATATTTTGATGTATTGCAGACCTGGGGTTATATCTACAAAGGCAAGTATCGTATGAGATTCATCTTCCTCAATGATTGTACGCTCATGGGGGAAGAAATTTTAGAGTATGCTAATCCTTAGTATCACTCTGATTTTCGCATATATATCGGGGCGGCATTTTTGCCGCTCCCTACGATAAATTGAATAACAAAATTTCGCTTAAATTCCAGTTTCTCTCCAAGCCCAAAATAGCCCTTTAAAGTCAGTCCTGGGCTCTTCAATCGGATTCTCAGATATGTTCTGTGCGCAGAGTGCTCTCTTTCTGTAGCGCGCTTTCCAACAAGCATTAGGCCGATGGGTGTAAAAAGTTTTTTTTGTGTTTACCGTTCACACTGTTCACTTTACCATTTTTTTATTATTTATCAGTGTTATGAGTGGTGATGAGTCAGTGAATAGTGAACAGTACACTGTTCACCTCCGGGGGCGTCAGATAGAAAAAGACCGGCAATTGCCGGTCTGTGGTGGTTATTTCGTTGCGGGCTCGTCGCATTTCGGCAGCCAGTCTCCGTTGCTTTCTTCTTTCAGCGTCAGGTTAGTCTGCATCCCCTGATTTGTTCGCCGCCTGTCATAGTTCAGGCCGTACTCTTTGAGCATGGTCGGCAATCCCTTGCCGAACATCGTCAGGCTCAGGGTGTTCTTATAGCCGTGTGCTTCCATGTACACCAGATAGGCGTGATAAAGATACTGGCGAGGCTGACGCGGAATAATATTGGCGTTCCCCATGTACATGCCGTCCGGTTCCGGGCGTTCCTGCAAATAGCCGCAAAAATCAAAAGCCGGGTCGGCGTCGCGCTTGATGCTCAGTGCCTCGCCGGAGTTCTGCTGCGACTGGAGCAGCGTGCGGGCGGTCATCGGATCGCTGAACCGCTGCATAAGCTGACGCACAATCACCGCCAGCTCGCGGGCAATCTTGTCCTTAAGATGCGGGTCGCGCTCCTCCGGGGCAATCTGTTCCGGGAAATGCAGGATAACCCGGCGACGGGAGACGCCGCCGCTACGGTCAGTGAAGCGCATCGGGTTATTGTTCACGGCCAGAATTACCGCCGGGATATGGGTTGAATAGGCATCGCGGTATTTCGGGTCAACCGACACGGCATCGCCGCCGGTGATGGCCTTGAGCCCGGCACCGTCCCCGCTCCATTTCTCCTGGTCAGGCAGACGAATCAGCGAGAAACCAATCAGCGCAGCACGCTCGCGGGGTGATTCCAGCGTCTCGATGGTCGCGGAGGTGGCGTTGTCCTCGCCTGCGAGCATAGTCGCAATTTCGGCCAGAATGCTTTTCCCGCTTCCGCCTGGCCCCGTCACTTCGAGAAAGAGCTGCCAGTCATAGCGGTTCGCCAGCACCATAAACAGCGCGGCGAGTATCACGTCGCGTTTGTCGGCGTGGCCACCGGCAGCGCGGTCGAGCCAGCGCCAGAAATGCGGGGCATGGGTTTCCAGTGTTTCGCCCGCCACCGGCGGGGTGAAATCCACTTCGCACAGGGTACGCAGCCAGTGGGATTTGTGGTGCGGGCTGAATGTGCCAGTTTTCGTGTCCAGCACCCCGTTACGGAAACCAATCAGCCGCCGTGCCGGCGCGCCCTGTTGCGGGACAATCAGTTTCAGCGTTTCCACCACTGACGCAATTTTCCCTGATGAGAACGGCGCGCGCAGGCGCTGAAAGAGTGCTGCCACATCGCGGGAGAAGTCAGCCGGGGAAATCACTTTCCAGGCTCCGGCTTCATAGCGGGAAAGAAGCTGGCCGTTCGCATCCACGGCCAGCGCCTCACCGTAGTGCTCATGCACCCGCATCGCCTTTTCACTGGTACTCATGGCGGTAAATTCCGCCTCGCTCATGGTGTCAAACGGGCTCGCGACCGGCGGCTTAATGGCATCGTAAAGCGCCCGGCGCGTGGCGTCCTCACCATTCAGGGTAAACGCATCATTCCAGTCACCGAACACCGGCGGCAGGGCAACCATACCGGCACAGGCCTCTGCGGCCGCAGCGGCTTTTGTCTGGCCATCGCCATTCAGGTCACGGTCGGCAGCGAGGACAATCTGACAGCCCGGATGCAGGTTGCGGGCAAGGCTCGCCAGAGAAAGGAGGTTGACGGACGACAGCGCCACCATCACGCTTTCGCCTGTCAGGTGATGCACGGTCAGCGCCGTGGCGTACCCTTCCGCTATCCACAGACGTTTCCCTGCCTGTTTCTGTCCTTCGATGGTGTGGCATGCCCCTTTCACCTGGCCGCCTTTCAGGGTGCGCTTGTCGCCGTCAGCGTTAATGAGCTGGAGGTTAACCAGCGCGCCGGTATCGTCATACAGCGGGACAACCACATCCCCGGCGCGGTAGGTCACGCCGCCGGTTTTGTGCGTGGTTGTCAGCGTCAGGCATTCCAGAGCGGGAAAGCCCTTGCGGGTCAGATAGGCGTTACCGGTGGCTGAGCGGCTTTTCGCCAGCAGACTTGCCGCCAGCGCGGCGGCCTCCCTGCGGCTGGCTTCGGTTTCCGTTGTATCAGCAGCAATTACCTCCGGGGCAACCGGCGGCAGGCTGCTGGTCACGGCATTCACCCGGTCGGCGGCTTCGTTGACCGTCACGCCCAGCGCCTTTTCAACCAGGCTCAGCCCGTCGCCCGCGCCGCACTGGTTGCAGAACCACGTCCCGCGCCCCTCTTTATCGTCAAAGCGGAAGCGGTCAGCGCCGCCGCACACCGGACAGGGCTGATGCCGGTTCTTCATCACTTTTACGCCCAGCGCCGGGAGAATGCGCGGCCAGTGGCCGCATGCCTGTTTCACGGTTTCCGTTACGTTCATTTTCATTATTTTTCCTCAGTGCACGACCGGCGCGGTGATATGGCGGGCGCATAACTCTTCCATCACGGTAAGGCCGAGAAAGGAGAGCGACGGAGCGGTTTTGAGCGGTGCGGCATTCATTAAATCTTCCAGCAGCGCACAGGCAATCTGACGGCCTTTATCCTCGCCGTGCTGGCGCAGATAAAACCCTTCCAGCTCGGCGGCGATGGCGGATTCCAGCGCATCGAGGGTGAGATGCGGGTAACGGTGCTGGCGCTGACACAGGGTCAGCCAGGCACAGGCCACGGCGCGGCGGTAAAGCGCGGCGCGCAGGACGGGCGGTAACGGCTGTTTCATACCTTCTCCTCCCCGTCGAGCCAGCGACGGTTGCAGCGTTCGATCACCGCATCGAGCTGATCCGTCATCAGGTAAATCAGGGAAATGAGTTGCAGACGCTCAGCCGGATCGCGGCGGAGGGTCACATTGTCCTGTTCAGCAGCCAGCTCGCTTACCAGATGGCCGATATTGCGCAGGTGCTCAAGATACCGGAGATCATCAAGGGTGAGGATGGAGTGGCTCATGCGCGCACCTCCGCAACCGGCAGGCGACCGGCAAACGAGAGGACATACTCGCGAACGAGGGAGCGACGGGCGGTGCGTTCATCGGCGGCAATAATGCGCAGCATACAGACACGCGGTTTACGCCCGGAACGACGAACGGCAGCGAAAATAAAGATAAATTGCGGGTGAGACAGGGTGAGGATCGTAGCCATGATGGCAGCCTCCTTGAAGTAGTGTGAAAAACTACCACCGGAAACGCCAATTTCACTGGTGGCAGCCCGAACGGGGTTGGCGTAACCGGCCTTCAAGGGTACCGGCCAGCCCGAAGGCTGCCCCGCCCGGACTGCCATTATCTGAACGAAACCATGGTGCAAAATTGGACACCACAGCCCGGAAAATGGGTATGTCTGAGCCACGACATAAAAAAACACGCCTGGCGCGTGTTGTGTCGCCTTGAAGTCATTCGGAACGCCAATTCCGGCTGCCGATTTTGCGGCAGCGGGAAAACTATACCTGGAAACGCCGACAGGAAGCAAGCCAGAAAAAGGGGCGTTTTGCTGACCGGACAACATCATGCATCACAGCCCCGGTTACGTGCCGCGATGCGGTCACTCATCCAGGCAGTAATTTCACTGTGCGCCCACGCCACGTTTTTTCCACCGAGAGAGATTTGTTTCGGGAAAGCCTCCCGGCTGATGAGGTCGTAAATGGTAGAGCGGGACAGACCGCATAAATGCATCACTTCCGGCAGACGTAAAAAGCGCTCCTGAATAACGTCGGAAACCGGCATTAACGGCGCGGCAGGGGCAGAAGACGGGGAAGAAAAAGCGGTGTGCATCGGGCTACCTCATAATGTCCATACAGTGCCGGTCGTGTCTTTCCGGCGTCAGGTAGCGCTCTATTTTGTGAATAAAAACGGAGAATGCAACAGGGGAAAACCAGCCAAACATGAACACAGCGTCGCTCAAAAAATGAGCACATGATGAATATAGGGCAATATAGATGAATAGTGGGCAGGAGGTTAAAAATGATACTGGTAAATATTATTCTGCCTATTGATTCCCTGTTATTAACAGGAAGAAAAAAGTAAAAAAATAACAGCGGCAAATGTGTGACATAGAAGTGCGGTGAACAGTAGTGAACAGTCGGTGAACACTTAATTTCTCAACTGTTCACCATTTAACTTACTGTATTATCTATTCTTTTATTTCTCAGTGAACAGAGTGAAGAGTTAATTACAGAAAAACAAACAGAAAGAGGGGTTTCCGGAGACCTCTTTCTGGCGAGCCATTTTTTTCAGCGGGTTTCTGTGCCATCCCGGCCACAACTGCAATCAGTCGTATCGTTGTGCAGGGCGCTGCAGAATGCGCTCAGGTTGATAACACAGCGAGCCCCGACATGAAAACTGAACTGATTACCGCCGTCATGAAAACCCTCGGCAGCACCCAGGACGCGAAAACCCGCACCGCTATCGACAGCGCCCTCAATGCCATGAATAAAAAGGCCAGCGAAGAGAATGCCGCCGCTGTAAATCGTGCCGTAGAGACGTTCACTCAGGCAAAAGCCGCCCACACCGGCAATATGATGAAGCTGAACGATATCGGCGCGGCCATCACCCGCAGCGAAAAGGAGCGTGAGAACGCCCTGACAGAAAGTGCCGAAGCGGAACAGAGCTGGCGCGAGCGTTTCCGTACCCTGCGCGGTGAAATGACCCCGGAGCTGAAAGCCGAGCACGGCAGACGCATTGCCGGTCGCGAGCTGGCGGAGGAGTTCACCGCCCTGATTGCGGAGCTGGAAACCGATAAATCCCTCGCAATGCTGGCCGCCTGCGCCTCGGGTGAAAAGTACGTGGAAGAACACCGGACAGCGTTTGGCCTGTACGCTCAGAGCGAATGGGCGGACGCCATGAAGACCGTCAGCCCGGCGCTGGTCAGGGCATTCGCGCTGCGTCTGCGCGCGCTGGAAATGCAGCAGGCGGAACGCCCGCTCAATACCCTGATTCAGGAGCTCGGCGGCCATGTTTCCGTTCAGGCCGGGTTTTACACCTTCGATATGGACAGGGAGCCGGTACTTTCACTGCTTGGCCTGTACCGCCCGCCGCTGACCGGTGTGGATATGGCGCTGTATAAAAGCCCGGTGAAGCGAACACTGCTCGCCACTCGACTGGCTGAAATGAGAAAGCAGGCGGAGGGCTGAGGCATGTTTCACTGTCCGTTCTGCAGACAGCCCGCGCACGCTCGAACAAGCCGCTATCTGACGGAAAACCTCAAACAGCGTTATCACCAGTGCACCAGTATTGAATGCTCGGCCACGTTCCGCACCACCGAGACGCTCGACGGCGTGATACGCAAACCGGCAATGCCGGAAACCCCGGTTTTACGGGCAGATATTCAGCCACAATAATTTCCCGAAAATCTCCTGATTTATGTGCGCCGGTACGCGTTACCGGCTGCGCCCTCCGTACCCCGAAAAAACGCAAAAAAATCCCGATATTCTTCCGAAAAATACCCTGCATGCATCAGGTGCATTTAACTGCATTTATTTCTCTGCCAGCCGGAACCCCGTCAGCGCCAGTCCTGGCACGGCCTGAGCCCGGCCATGTATCTGCATTTAAACCGCCCTGCAAAGCGGGCAGGCGAGGCGGGGAAAGCACTGCGCGCCATGTAGTGATACTTAATTAAACATTGATTAAGGCTGGTTAAATGATCATCTATGGACTTGTGTCATTTTGATTCAAAATAAGACCAATCTGAAATAGTATTGAATGGCTCACCTATGGATAGTGTAGAAAAGCTCAAATTGATTGACTGGAAAGAGTTAATCGTTAATAAACATACTTGGATTGAATCAAGATTGGTAAATCACCCCTCAGATACTGACGCCAAGATTGTATCTAGGATCTTTACCATCCCTTTCAGCGGTGTTATTCAAGAGCATCAGCCTTTAGTTGACTCGATGGCCGATGCAATTGAACATTACGTATTTGATAAAGAGGCTTTAAGTAAAATGAAGGCCGAGGGGGTCACTCCCTTTAGGAAGGCTGCTCAGTTCTTCGGCGACACAAACCCAGTTAAGGATGGCAAATACGGTGAATTGCTTCTCTATATCCTGTCAGAAGCTATACTAAATACACCAATGGTTTCACATAAAATCACTAGCTTAAGTAACTTAAATGATCAAGTTAAAGGTGGTGATGGTGTTTTTTTTGGCGTATATAGAAATAATTTATCAATATTAATTGGTGAGTCAAAGATTTATAAGAGTTTTAGCGGCGCATTGGACAGCGCATTCGATTCGCTTGATCGATTCACTAGAAGCTATACCAATGGTGCTCTAGGGCATGAACTTTTCATGGCTAGAACTAATGTTTCAAATAATTTTGACTTTGAGACTATGGAATTAATATATAGAGCTTTTACTCCCGGAGATGAAATTTATTCTGAGTGTGTTAAAACTCATCCGGTCTTACTTGTTTTTGAAGATAATGAAATAAAGAAAATTGAAGAGAAGGCAGTTAATAAGTCCGAAGCGGAAAATCTTTTTAATGTATGGCTTACCACAAAAAAAAAGGCAATCAAAGCTGCGATTGATGAGAGATTAGCGAAATATCCAAACGTGAAACCATGTTTCTTGGACTTCTTTTTAATACCAATGACAGATGTGGGGGAGTTTAAAAAATCGTTGTATAGGGCTATCCATGGAATAGACTATAAAGAAAATTAAAATCTTTTAGGAGCGGATATGAGTGAGAGCACTGCGACCACAGCGATTAATCATAAAGACTTTACAACGGTTTTTAATTCCTTAATTGAACATCTCTTCTTGAGGAACCGAGGAGAAGGACAAAAAATAGATCTTTCTGATGAAGCAATTAGGAGGGCTACTTGGCTTGCTTCATTAGGTTCGTCAGGCAATGAAAATGATAAGAATATAGCAAGTGCTTTTGGTACTCTACTTTATTTGTATGATATGAACAATGAATTATATATAAAAGCCTGTTATGTCTTGCAATCTAGAGCAGGTAATATAGTTTCAGCGAAGCATCTGGCAGGTCTCTTTGATGAAGAAAATTTTTTAAAGCATTTTAGCGTCTCACTAGATTTTGAACTGGTAAATCAAAAATATTTACTTGAAAAGAAAATTCCAGGTGAAAATCCAATTTATTTTACGCATTTTCAAAGGGATTTATGGGATAAACTAGAGAATGGTGAAAACGTTGCCGTATCTGCACCCACTTCTGCAGGTAAGTCATTTGTAATCAAAAAATATATTTATGAGCATGTACTAAAAAGTAATCATGGCTATTTTGTTTATGTTGTTCCCTCCAAGGCACTCATAAATCAAGTTGGCAACGAGATGTCACGAGAATTAAAAGATATTGCTATTGTGATGACAACTTACAAGCCCTTGGAAGAAGATAAACTAAAGGTTGTATATGTATTAACGCCTGAAAGATGCATGAGGTTATTGGATGAAAAAAATAACAAGGAGCCTGAGATAGTTTTCTTTGATGAAATACAAAACATTGAGGACAACAGTAGAGGTAATGTTTTTGAGAATATTATTTATAGAATGACTAGTCTGTGGAGGTCAACGCAATTTATCATGGCTGGGCCATATATAAATAATTTACATGAATCACTTGGTAAAGTTGTTGATATTAATTTGGTCGAACAAAAAACTTCAGCAACACCTGTTTTACAGTTAAAAGTAATTCTAACAGTTCATAAACAAAAGAAAAGCGTTAGTTATAAACTAATTAGTCCTGTTGGAGAAACAGTATTAGGTGAATACAACATTGGTAAGGCTTTATATAGCAAGCTCGCCTCTTCAAAAGGGACAGCTCTAAGATATATAACTTCAATTTTGGACTCTAAAGAGCAAAATATAATATATGCTCCTAAAAAGAATTTGGCAGAAGGATGGGCATTAGCTATATCAAAAACAGATGATGAAGAACTTGAGGATAATGAGTCTGATTTTATATATGACGAAAGAATAGAGGATTTATGTTCCTTTTTAGAGAGGGAAATTCATCCTCTCTATTCCCTTGTAAGAAGTTTAAAAAAAGGTGTTGCTTTTCATCATGGTGGTTTATTAGATGTGGCCAGGCTTGAAGTAGAGGATCTTTTTTCGGATGGGGTAATAAAAAACTTAGTATGTACTTCTACCTTATTACAAGGGGTTAACCTTCCTGCAGATAGAATGATCGTAATCTCACCTAAAATTGGAGATTATGAGTTATCTCACTTTGATTTCCTAAATTTAATTGGTCGAGCCGGTAGGATTAATACATCGTTATATGGGGAGATTTTTTGCATACAACTAGTTGATGAAGAATGGGCTGAGGGAAAAATTGATTCAAATGAAATAAAAGAAATACAATCTGCAGTTCTAAAAAAACTGAATGAGCATGGCGAATCTGTTGTTAGTTATATTGATATATATAGTAATGATATAATAGATAATCAAGGTGATTATAAGGCTATCAATTTAGCGTCATATTTGAGAAGCCAATTTTTAGTTGATAGATTGCATTATGAAAAAATAATAGAAAACTCAAATCTGACAACGAACCAAATTAGAGTAATGACTAACAGGCTTGAGGCTTTAGAGGATGATTTAAAGATCCCAAAAGATATTCTTTATAAAAATCCATTTATTGATCCTTTATTGATTGATCAACTATATTTTTTGGTTGAGACTGAAGGTGTTAATAACTGGCTTATGGACAGGTATCCGGGAACCAAATCTGGTTCGTCGGATTTTAATGTAGACTTCAAAGATATGAATTACTATAACCAATATAAAAGCATAATTGTGCGCATGAATGATATTTTTAATATTGAAACGGAAATCAACTTTAAAGAAGATGGCATAACCAGGAAGACAAAGCATTATGTTTCAATTTTCAAATTAATTAATGACTCTCACAAATGGATGCAGGGAAGGAATTATAGATATTTTATTGATAATATGGTTAAGATTAAATTAAATAGTAGGAATATAACTGTTGACTATAAAAAAATTGATGGTATTACTAATTTTGTAACTACACACATTAATACTAATCTTACATTTATTTTAGTTAAGTATCTTTCACTATGGTCGGATGTTATAAGTTCTTTTATGTCCGAGAATGAACGTACTGAAAAAGCTTTTTTTCTAAATCTTTCATCAATGTTAGAAATGGGGAGCTATGATCCCCAAGTTCTGGAAGTGATGGCTTATGGAATAAATAGAAGCACTGCAATTGAATTATTGAGAAACGAAAGAATAAGAGATGGCCAAACAACAGAGCAGTTTTTATCACAGTACAATTTAGAAAAACTTTCACCATTACACCGGAAGTACTTGCAAAGGGCAGGTTTTGGTTCTTCAAGAACAAAAAATAATTAGCTATCTCTTTTTTTGATGACTTTTTCGATATGATTTCCCCACCAGGCAAGTAATTCTTGCCTTTGTGGGAGATAAGTGGAGCGATTATAAGCTCTACGTATCTCATTCTTATCAATATGCGCTAAAGCAGCTTCAATTACATCTGAATTAAACTCAGCTTCGTTCATGCATGTGCTGGCTATAGAACGCAAGCCATGTGCAACAAGTCTTCCACCATAACCAATTCTCTTTAGAGCAGCATTAGCAGTTTGGCTATTCATTGGTTGCTTTGGGTCATTCCTGCTAGGGAAAACATGCTCGCGATGTGCGCTGATAGGTTTCATCACCTCTAGAATCTCTAATGCCTGAGGCGATAAAGGAACAATGTGCTCGCGCTTAGCCTTCATCCGCTCTGCTGGAATTGTCCAGAGTTTTGCAACGAGATCGATCTCTGCCCATCTAGCGCCCGAAGCCTCTGATGGACGAACAAGTGTCAGGAGCTGCCATTCAATCAGGCAACGAGTCGGAACAGATAGATTCGACATAACCAAAGACCGCATGAGCTTCGGCAATTCTTCCGGTCGCAATGTTGGCATGTTCTGCTTTTTCGGTTTTTCAAAGGCCATACCAACACCTGATGCCGGATTAGCATCGATCAGGCCGGTATTAACTGCATAAATCATTATCTCATTAACGCGCTGTACCAAGCGGCGCACCGTCTCTAGCGCGCCACGTGCTTTGATTGGCTCCAGGGCTTCAACAATTGTTCTGGCTTTAATTTCCTGAACAGGTATAGCCCCGATAGCAGGGAAAACGTCTTTGTCCAAAGAGCGCCAAATGTCTTTCGCATAGTCTTCTGTGACGCTCTTGCTTTTAATCTGGAACCAGTTAGCGGCCACGGTTGAGAAAATGCTGTCCAACTCAATCTGGCGTTGTTCTGAAGCTTGCTCCTGTTGCTGTTGAGGATCTATCCCTTGCGCGAGTGTAGTTAAATGCTTGTCGCGTATTTGACGAGCTGCTGCAAGCGTAAGGGCAGGGTATGAACCGAGACTTAGATTAGTTCGGCTGCTGCTTCCAGGTCGTTGATAACGGAAGCGCCACAGTTTTTTCCCAGAGGTTTTGACGAGTAGGAATAGGCCATCACCATCATGAAGCGTGAAGTCTTTTTCGCGGGGCTTAGCTTTGAGGATTTCGTTGTTAGTGAGGGGGCGTGTGATGCGCGCCATGTCTGGATCCCTTCCATAATTGGTACACGTTTAATGGACCACAGTATACCGTGTACCTAAACGTGTACCAATTTTCTCTGGATTTAGCCGGATGACCTCGGACGATTACAGACACAAAAAAGCCCGCAGGGCTTGTGCCATGCGGGCTTTCAGGATTTCACCGGACGTATCCGGATCATGAAGTGGTGGAGCTGGCGGGAGTTGAACCCGCGTCCGAAATTCCTACATCCTCGGTACTACATGCTTAGTCCAGTCTTTAATTTCGCTTGCCGGCTGCGGACGGACACGCCACTAACAAACTAGCCTGATTAGTTTTAACGCTTCAACCCCAGGCAGGGCCTCCACGCGATCTCTTTTGGGTTTGACCTCTCTTGATCCCCGTCCTAAGAGCGGAGGCTAGGGAGAGAGGGCTCTAAGCAGGTTATTAAGCTGCTAAAGCGTAGTTTTCGTCGTTTGCGACTATTTTTTTGCGGCTTTTTACGAGGCCAACCGCCCCTCGGCATGCACCTTGGGTTTCGCGAATCCCGTCGAATCCAGAATCAGCCCCAAAAGTGTGACGATGAGTATAACAGATTTATGACGTGCCATTCCAGTCCATATCACAATGACTTTTGAGGAGGGAAATGTGATTAGTGTTTGTCCGCAGCTATTCAATATGATCCATGCCGTATTTGTTATTGCTTTATGCAAACAAAGCGTTCACACCAGACGGCTAACTTACTAGTGCGTATAGAATTGACCCCCGATCGTCTGTGATTGCTCGCTTTATGGTGGTGATTTACGCGCACACAAGGAGCAATTAGCTGGTCAACCGCACTGGAAAATCTTTCGTGGTCTGCGGGGGTGATTGCTAATATGGAGATCAAAATCGGTGCTGGATTATCTATAAAGCCATTGAATGAGGTGTTGAGAGGCGTTCGGGGCCCTCTCCCGGATTGAGAGGGCGAAGCGGGCGTGACTAACGCCCGGCGTTTTTCATAATGCGTGCTTTATCCAACTGCCATTCGCGTTCTTTCAGATCTGTGCGCTTGTCATGCTGTTTCTTACCTTTCGCAACGCCAATTTTCACTTTGCACCAGGCGTTTTTCCAGTACAGCGACAGTGCCACCACGGTATAACCTTCGCGGTTAATACGGCCGTAGAGTGAATCGAGTTCGCGCTGGTTAAGCAGCAGTTTGCGTGTGCGAGTCGGATCGCAAACGTAGTGACTGGAGGCTACAGTCAGCGGCGTAAAGTTTGCGCCAAACAGAAAGGCTTCGCCGTCTTTCAGAATAACGTAGCTGTCGCCAATGTTTGCTTTACCGGCGCGTAAGGATTTTACTTCCCAGCCTTGCAGTGCCAGCCCGGCCTCAAATTCCTCTTCGATAAAGTATTCATGGCGGGCGCGCTTATTCAGCGCAATGGTGGCTGAACCTGGTTTGTATGCTTTTTTCTTCGTCATAGTGTCGTGAAGCCATCCGGTAATCTGATATCTGAAACTGACCTCATTGCGTCCTGTGAGGTTTAGCCGGTTATCTTAGCATGAGTTAGGGCATTGCGTTTTCCTTTCAACCTGGGGAAATGGTATTATTTGACGATTGTGTGAACGCGGAAAACGATATGCCTCAGATTAGCCGTACTGCGCTGGTGCCTTACAGCGCGGAACAAATGTACAAGTTAGTGAATGATGTAAAATCTTACCCGCAGTTTTTACCTGGCTGTACTGGCAGCCGGGTGCTGGAATCCGGGCCGACGCAAATGACTGCGGCGGTGGATGTTTCCAAAGCCGGGATCAGCAAAACGTTTACCACGCGCAATACGCTGGACACTAATCAAAGCATTTTGATGCATCTGGTCGATGGTCCTTTCAAGTCGCTGATTGGTGGGTGGAAATTTACCCCGCTAAGCGCCGAGGCTTGCCGGATTGAGTTCCAGCTTGATTTTGAATTTACCAATAAGCTGATTGAGCTGGCGTTTGGCCGCATCTTTAAAGAGCTGGCGGCAAACATGGTGCAGGCGTTTACGCACCGGGCGAAAGAGGTTTACCGTGCCGGGTAATATTGCGGTTGAAGTGGCTTACGCAC
This sequence comes from Kosakonia sp. LAM2021, assembly GCF_016620385.1. Lineage (NCBI taxonomy): Bacteria > Pseudomonadati > Pseudomonadota > Gammaproteobacteria > Enterobacterales > Enterobacteriaceae > Kosakonia > Kosakonia sp. LAM2021. The sequence goes on along the minus strand of NZ_JAENHT010000017.1, from coordinate 42,881 downwards.
TACCGGAGAAACAATATCTTCAGCGGGTGACGCTCGAAGTGGGCGCAACCGTTGAGCAGGCGATACTTGCTTCCGGTTTGCTCGAGCTACGTGATGATATTGATCTGAAGGTGAATAAGGTCGGTATTTACAGCCGCCCGGTGAAATTGCACGATCCTGTGCACGACGGTGATCGCGTAGAGATTTACCGCCCATTGATTGCCGATCCGAAAGAGTTGCGCCGCCAGCGCGCTGAGAAGTCAGCTAAGAAAGCCTAAGCTGATAGCAGAGGGTTTTTTCCTGCTCCGGTGGTAAGAGCCCGAACACGACGGGAAAAGAGCCGACATAAATGGCTCAAACCAACTCAAACAAAAAAGGTGCTCATTGAGCACCTTTTTGCATTTCTGAAACCTTAGCCTTTGGTCAGCGCAGGTTTGTTATCCATATTGGTCAATACGCCGTTGCTGCTGAAAGTCAGCGTCAGGGTTTGCTGCGAAACATCTTCATGGCCCGGCTGCTGGCGGAACACGTAGAACCAGGTGTTACTGCCAAATGGGTCGGTCATCATCGGCGTACCCAGTGCATAAGCAACCTGCTGTTGCGTCATACCTACGCGGATTTTAGAAACATCATTTGGCGTCAGGTAGTTCCCCTGATTGATATCAGGACGGTAAACCACGCGTTCTACGGTAGAGCAACCTGCGGTCAACATCAGAAGAACCGCTGCGGCAGCAGTCAGCATTTTACAGCGCATAGTGATTTGATTCCTTTTCGGCCCGAACAATACGTGGCTCATATGTAATATGCCGATGATAATAGACCTTTCGCCAGTTTAAAACCTTTGCCGGCGGGTCTGTTGTCGATTTTGTCGAGAACTCAGACCGTCATATTACAAAAAAGTTTACGCTGCCAGCAGCTCTTTGGCGTTCGCCAGCGCGTTGCGGGTCACTTCACTACCGCCAAGCAGGCGCGCCAGCTCCTGCAAACGGGCGCGTTTATCCAGCGGCTGCATATGCGTTTCGGTCATTGCGCCATCCGTTTCTTTGCTGACAAAGAAGTGGTGGTGGCCACAACCGGCAACCTGCGGCAGGTGTGTTACGCACATTACCTGCGTGGATTCGCCCAACTGGCGCAGCAGCTTGCCTACAACAACGGCCGTCGGGCCGCTGATGCCAACGTCGACTTCATCGAAAATCAGCGCCGGAGTTTCCATCTTCCGCGCGGTGATCACCTGGATAGCCAGCGCAATACGCGACAGTTCACCACCGGAGGCGACTTTGGCGATTGATTGCAACGGCTGACCGGGGTTGGTGGTCACACGAAATTCAATGCGATCGGCACCTTCAGCTGTCAGCGAGTGGGCATCAAACGACACATCAATGGTAAACACACCATGCGGCATGGAGAGCGCATGCATGCTTTCGGTAATTAATTCGCCAAGTTCCTGCGCATATTTCACGCGCTGGTCATGCAACTGCTGGGCGGTCGCCAGCGCGAGCTGGTGGTGCTGCGTGACAGCCAGCGCCAGGGTTTCCTGGGAATCAGCCTGCTCGTCGAGCAGTTGCTGCTCATCAAGCAGCGACTGGTGGAATTGAGGCAACTCTTCCGGGCTGATGTGATGTTTGCGCGCCAGCGAAATCTGCCGTGAGATACGCTGTTCCAGCTCGTACAGGCGGTTCGGATCGAGATCTAAGCGGTCGCAGTAATGGCGAAGCTCATCGCTGGCTTCACTAATCTGAATGGCAGCCTCTTCAAGCATATCCAGCACGCCAGAGAGACGAGCGTCCATACCTGCCAGTTCGCCAAGCAGCTGACGCGCGGTATAGAGCTGACTTTGCAGATTGGCCTCTTCCCCGTCTGCCAGCACGTTCAGCGCATGCTGGCTGGTAGAAAGTAACTGCCCGCTGTTGGCGAGGCGTTTGTACTCTTCATCAATCTGCTCGAACTCACCTGGCTGCGGGTTAAATTCGTTCAACTCTTTCAATTGATAGTGCAAAAGCTCTGCGCGGGCGGCGCGCTCCTGGCTTTGCTGTTGATGTTGAGCCAGCTCGCGGCAGCTTTGATGCCAGGCTCGGTAGTGTTCGGTCATTTGCTGAGTGAGCGCATACTCACCGGCGTAGCCGTCGAGCAGGTTTTTTTGCTGCTCGGGCTTAATGAGGAGCTGATGCGCGTGCTGACCGTGGATCTGAATGAGCAACTGGCCCAGTTCACGTAGCTGAGAAAGAGGTACCGCCGTGCCGTTGATAAAACCACGGGAGCGCCCGTCGCTGCTGATCACTCGGCGAAGTAAACACTCACGCCCATCTTCGAGCTGGTTCTCTTCGAGCCAGCGTTGGGCGGCTGGAGTATCTTTTAGTGCGAAGCGGGCGCACAGGTCGGCGCGAGGCGCGCCAGCGCGTACCATGTCGGCTTCCGCACGGCCGCCCAGGCATAGCCCGAGCGCATCAATGGCAATCGATTTACCCGCCCCGGTTTCGCCGGTAATAGCTGTCATCCCGCTGTGAAAATCAATCTCGAGCTCACGAACGATAGCAAAATTACTGATGGTCAGTTGTGCCAACATGGTTGCTTTCCTGTATGAAAAACCATAACTGTGTTTTCGTACAGTATAAACTGGTTTTATATACAGTAAAGCGTTGTGCGATGATTTTCAGAACAATTTTTTTGACCAGCCAAGTTTAGAGCTTAACGTATTGAAATAGCTGTAATCTTTAGGGTGAATAAGGTTGAGGTGATAGTCGCAGCGGCGGATTAACACATCTTCGCCTTCCTGAATCGGCAACGCGATTTGGCTATCGCAACTCACTTCCAGATCGCTGCGGCGGTGGGAAAAACGCAGGCGAATGGTGCTGCTGCTGTTTATCACCAGCGGGCGCGCAGACAAGGTGTGCGGGAACATCGGTACCAGCGTGATAGCATCCAGCGATGGCGTCAGAATTGGCCCGCCGGCGGAGAGCGAATAGGCGGTGGAACCGGTTGGTGTCGAGATAATCAGCCCGTCGGAACGCTGGGAAAAGGCAAAAACTTCGTCGATATAGACTTCAAATTCTATCATATGGGCAACTTTGCCCGGGTGCAGCACCACTTCGTTGATCGCGGTACTGATGCGCTTCTGGCACTCTTGCTGGCAGACCTGCACTTCCAGCAAAAAACGTTTTTCAGCGATATAATGACCTTCCAGCACGTCGGCCAGCTGTTGCTGCGCGTTGTCGGGATCGAGATCGGTGAGGAAGCCGAGGTTGCCGCGGTTAATCCCAATAACCTTGATATCATAGCGCGCCAGCGTGCGCGCCGCGCCCAGCATATTGCCGTCGCCGCCGACAACCACCGCGAGATCGGCTTGTTGACCGATTTCTGCCAGCGTACCGGTTTTCACATGATTGAGCTGCAATTCCTGGGCAATCTGTTGTTCGACAATGACGTCATAACCTTTGGCGCTTAACCAGCGATATAACATTTCATGTGTGGTCAGTGCGGTAGGGTGCCGTGGATGCCCGACAATACCAATACACTTGAAATGATGGGTCATTTTCTGGAGGTCCTTGTGGCGAATGAAATGATGACAATCTGTCACGTTCCCTTGAATCCCGGAAACGGATCCCCATAATAATGCAGGTTAGCGAGATGAATGCAAAAAAACGCGGAGAAATTCATGAGTAGTAAAGAACAGAAAACGCCTGACGGGCAAGCCCCGGAAGAAATTATCATGGAACAGCACGACGAAGTTGAGGCAGTTGTTGAGTCTGACGATTCTGCTGGGCAGGTGGATCCGCGCGATGAGAAAATTGCGAACCTTGAAGCGCAGTTAGCTGAAGCGGAAAACCGCGAGCGCGAAACTGTTTTACGCGTTAAAGCGGAAATGGAAAACCTGCGTCGCCGTACCGAACAGGATATCGAGAAAGCGCATAAATTCGCGCTGGAAAAGTTCATCAATGAACTGCTGCCGGTTATCGATAGCCTGGATCGTGCACTGGAAGTGGCGGACAAAGACAACGCCGAGATGGCAGCGATGGTTGAAGGCATTGAACTGACGCTGAAAAACATGCTGGATGTGGTGAAGAAATTCGGCGTAGAAGTAATTGCTGAAACCGACGTTCCGCTGGATCCAAATGTGCATCAGGCGATTGCCATGGTGGAATCTGAAGAGATTGCCGCCGGTAAAGTGCTGGGCGTGATGCAAAAAGGTTACACCTTAAATGGTCGCACCATTCGCGCTGCGATGGTGACCGTTGCTAAAGCGAAGGCGTAACCCTTTCAGATAAAGCCCTCTCCGCCCGGAGAGGGCTTTTTTTCGCTTATTCGGCGACGCTTTCCCGCAGCGCTTTCACCGGGATCACCTGAACCTGCTTAATCATATTGTCCTGCACGTCAAGAATATCGATGTCGTACTGCTCGATACGAACACGTGTACCCACCGCCGGGATCTCTTCCAGCGCTTCCAGCAGCATACCGTTAATGGTGCGGGCTTCATCTTCCGGTAAGCGCCAGTTAAAGGCTTTATTCAGTTCGCGCACGTTGGCGCTACCATCGATGATCACCGAGCCGTCATTTTGCGGCGTGGCTTCATCCGCCAGTGCAGGCGACATGGAGGTGGTAAAGTCACCGACAATCTCTTCCAGAATATCTTCGACCGTCACCAGCCCCTGAATATCGCCATACTCATCGACCACCAGGCCGACTTTCTTTTTATTGCGCTGGAATTTCACCAGTTGCACGCTCAGCGGCGTGCCTTCCGGGACATAGTAGATTTCATCGGCGGCGCGCAGCATCACCTCTTTGGTGAACTCGTTTTTTTCCGTCATCAACCGGTAGGCTTCGCGCACGCGCAGCATGCTGATGGCGTCGTCCAGCGAATCACGGTAGAGCACAATGCGGCCATGCGGCGAGTGCGTGAGCTGGCGAACAATGGCTTTCCAGTCGTCGTTGATATCAATGCCGACAATTTCGTTGCGCGGCACCATGATGTCGTTAACGCTGACTTTTTCCAGATCCAGAATCGACAGCAACATGTCCTGGTTGCGGCGGGAAATTTGCGAGCGTGATTCGTTCACAATGGTGCGCAGCTCATCTTTGCTGAGCGCGCCGCTGACCACCACATCCGCTTTAATACCCACCATACGCATCAGCACGCGCGTCACGCCGTTGAGCAACCACACCAGCGGCATCATGATGACTTGCAGCGGCGCCAGCAGGAAACTACTGGGGAAGGCCACTTTTTCCGGGTAGAGCGCTGCGATGGTTTTTGGCAGGACTTCGGCGAACACCAGCACCACAAAGGTCAGCACGCCGGTGGCGATAGCGACGCCAGCATTGCCATACAGGCGCATGCCAACAATGGTGCCAATTGCCGACGCCAGAATATTGACAAGGTTGTTACCAATCAGCACCAGGCTTATCAGGCGATCGGGTTTACGCAGCAGCTTTTCTACGCGTTTTGCCGCGCGGTTACCCTGCTTGGCTAAGTGGCGCAAGCGGTAGCGGTTGAGCGTCATCATTCCGGTTTCGGAACCGGAAAAATAGGCCGAAACCACGACCATGATGATTAGCGTAATAATCAGCGTCGTGGTGGAGATGTGTTCCAGGGGGAACTCCTTTGTGTTTAGCTCGCGAACTGCTGCAGAATGCGGCTGCCAAAATATGCCAGCGTTAAAATTCCCGCACCTGCAACGTTGAACCAGACGACCCTGCGGCCGCGCCAGCCCTCGTGGTAATGGCCCCACAGCAGAACAATGTAGACAAACCAGGCGATGATTGAGAGCACCGCTTTGTCGATATTTTCCATGCTGAACAGGTTCTGCATAAAGAACAGGCCGGTGCATAGCGTCAACGTCAGCAGCACAACGCCAACCTGGGTGATGTGGAACATTTTGCGCTCAATCACCATCAGCGGCGGCATTTCGTTGCTGAACGCCAGCCGTTTATTCTTCAGTTGATAGTCAATCCAGGCCAGTTGCAGCGCGTACATGGCCGCAATAATGAGTGTGGCGTAGGCAAAGAGCGACAGGCCAATATGCACCATCATGCCGGGCGTGGCTTCCAGATGCGTGATGTACTCATTGGGCACAAAAACGGCGAAAGCGAGGTTGATTAACGCGAAGGTATAGACAATTGGCAGCAGCAGCCAGCCGCGGTTTTTCGACGCCACAATGGTCATTACCGTACAGATCATCAGGCTGACCAGCGAACCGACATTCAGCAGGCTCAGATTTTGCCCGCCATCACCCGGGAACAGGCGTTCTTTTAAGCCGAAACCGTGGCAAATAAGTGCGATTACCGCCGAAAGGATGGCCATTCTGCGCCAGCCGCTGTTTTTTTGCAGCAGGCTGGGAACGATCAGCGCAATGCTGATTGAGTAGGCGACAAGAGCGATCAGGGCAAAAACGGGCATAGGATGTCGGCAGTTGACTGAAGAAGAAAGGAAAGCAGTATAACGTTACGCGACGTTGGCTCCAACAGTTGCATCACATACAGGAGCAATGTCTTCATGTTATACTCCGGGAAATTTCTGTTATGCGTCGCGCTGGCGGCCATCGTATCACCTCAGGCGAGAGACAATGTTTGATAATTTAACCGATCGTTTGTCGCGCACCCTGCGCAATATCAGTGGCCGTGGACGTCTCACTGAAGACAACATCAAAGATACCCTGCGCGAAGTGCGTATGGCGCTGCTGGAAGCGGACGTTGCGCTGCCGGTGGTGCGTGATTTTATCAACCGCGTAAAAGAGAAGGCGGTTGGTCATGAAGTGAACAAGAGCCTGACGCCAGGCCAGGAGTTCGTCAAAATCGTGCGCAACGAACTGGTTGCGGCGATGGGCGAAGAGAACCAGAGCCTGAACCTCGCCGCACAGCCGCCGGCGGTAGTGCTGATGGCGGGTCTGCAAGGTGCGGGTAAAACCACCAGCGTCGGTAAGCTCGGTAAGTTCCTGCGCGAAAAGCACAAGAAAAAAGTGATGGTCGTTTCTGCCGACGTTTACCGCCCGGCGGCGATCAAACAGCTGGAGACGCTGGCGCAGCAGGTTGAAGTCGATTTCTTTCCTTCTGACGTCGCGCAAAAGCCGGTCGACATTGTTAACGCCGCGCTGAAAGAAGCGAAGCTGAAATTCTACGATGTGCTGCTGGTGGATACCGCCGGTCGTCTGCATGTCGACGAAGCAATGATGGATGAGATCAAACAGGTTCACGCGGCGATTAAGCCGGTGGAAACGCTGTTTGTCGTTGACGCCATGACCGGTCAGGACGCCGCGAATACCGCTAAAGCGTTTAATGAAGCGCTGCCGCTGACCGGCGTGGTGCTGACCAAAGTGGACGGCGATGCGCGCGGTGGCGCGGCGCTCTCCATTCGCCATATCACCGGCAAGCCGATTAAATTCCTCGGTGTCGGCGAGAAAACCGAAGCGCTGGAGCCGTTCCACCCGGATCGTATCGCCTCGCGCATTCTCGGCATGGGCGATGTGTTGTCGCTTATCGAAGATATCGAAAGCAAAGTTGACCGGGCGCAGGCTGAAAAGCTCGCGAATAAGCTGAAGAAGGGCGACGGCTTCGATCTGACCGACTTCCTTGAGCAATTGCGCCAGATGAAAAACATGGGCGGCATGGCGAGCCTGATGGGCAAGCTGCCGGGCATGGGGCAAATCCCGGACAACGTTAAAGCGCAAATGGACGACAAAGTGCTGGTGCGTATGGAAGCGATCATTAATTCCATGACGCTGAAAGAGCGCGCCAATCCGGACATCATTAAAGGTTCGCGTAAACGCCGTATCGCCGCCGGCTGCGGTATGCAGGTGCAGGATGTGAACCGTCTGCTCAAACAATTCGACGACATGCAGCGCATGATGAAGAAAATGAAGAAGGGCGGGATGGCGAAGATGATGCGGGGCATGAAAGGGATGATGCCTCCAGGCTTCCCGGGTCGCTAAAACAAGGGCATAAGGCTATCTTGTTTGCCATTTTAGCCCTGGGGTGTGCTCGAAATGCTCACGTACTCCGTGTACGCTCCGCTTTCTGTGCGCACGCCGGAACTAAACTGGCTGCACCGATATACGCCTTATATCCCTTGTTTACTTTATCCTGATTGCAATTTCCCCCAAAATCAGTAAAATTTTCGGGCTTTTAATATGACACCGGGCTCCGTTCCTCGATGGGGCCTGGTGTTTTATTCACACAAGAGGATGTTATGGTAACTATTCGTTTAGCTCGTCACGGCGCTAAAAAGCGTCCGTTCTACCAGGTTGTTGTTACTGACAGCCGCAATGCACGCAACGGTCGCTTCATTGAGCGCGTTGGTTTCTTCAACCCGATCGCTTCCGAGAAAGAAGAAGGCACCCGCCTGGATCTGGATCGTATTCAGCACTGGGTTGGCCAGGGCGCTACCGTTTCTGATCGCGTTTCCGCGCTGATCAAAGAAGCACAGAAAGCAGCTTAATCTGTCACGGTGGTCATGATGAGCAAGCAACAAGCCGCACCGGTCCCTGTTGAGCCAATTATCGTCGGCAAGCTGGGGTCTTCTTACGGAATTCGTGGTTGGCTCAGAGTGTTTTCCTCCACCGAAGACGCCGAAAGCATTTTTGACTATCAGCCCTGGTTTATCCAGAAGGCGGGTCAGTGGCAGAGCATTGAGCTGGAAAGCTGGCGCTACCACAATCAGGATATCGTCATCAAACTGAAAGGTGTTGATGACAGAGATGCCGCGAATCTTCTGACCAATTGTGAAATTGTCGTTGATTCCGCGCAGTTGCCGGAACTGGAAGAGGGTGACTACTACTGGAAAGACCTGATGGGCTGCCAGGTAGTGACTACTGAAGGTTACAGCCTCGGTAAAGTCGTCGATATGATGGAAACCGGGTCGAATGACGTTCTCGTCATCAAGGCAAACCTGAAAGATGCATTTGGTATCAAGGAGCGGTTGGTTCCGTTCCTCGATGGGCAGGTTATCAAGAAAGTCGATCTCACTACTCAAACCATTGAAGTAGATTGGGATCCTGGTTTTTGAACCTCCGGATATACGGTAAAAGACGGCGCTATGTGGATTGGCATAATTAGCCTGTTTCCTGAAATGTTCCGCGCGATTACCGACTACGGGGTAACTGGCCGGGCAGTAAAAAATGGCCTGCTGAGCATCCAGAGCTGGAGTCCGCGTGATTTCGCTCACGACCGGCACCGTACCGTGGACGATCGTCCTTACGGCGGCGGACCGGGGATGTTAATGATGGTGAACCCGTTACGGGACGCCATTCATGCAGCAAAAGCCGCGGCGGGCGAAGGCGCCAAAGTGATTTATCTGTCGCCTCAGGGGCGCAAGCTTGATCAAGCGGGCGTCAGCGAACTGGCAACGAATCAGAAACTGATTCTGGTGTGCGGTCGCTACGAAGGGATAGATGAGCGCGTAATCCAAACCGAGATTGACGAAGAATGGTCTATCGGCGATTACGTTCTCAGCGGTGGTGAGTTACCAGCGATGACGCTGATTGACTCGGTTTCCCGGTTTATTCCGGGGGTACTGGGCCATGAAGCTTCGGCAACGGAAGATTCTTTTGCTGATGGGTTGCTGGACTGCCCACACTATACCCGACCTGAAGTGTTGGAAGGGATGGAAGTACCGGCGGTGTTACTGTCGGGGAACCATGCCGAGATACGTCGCTGGCGTTTGAAGCAGTCGCTGGGCCGCACCTGGCTTAGAAGACCTGAACTTCTGGAAAACCTGGCTCTGACTGAAGAGCAAGCAAGGTTGCTGGCGGAGTTCCAGCGTGAACACGCGCAACAGCAACAGAAACATGATGGGTTGGTTTAAGAAACCGCCCGAATATCAGTTTACCCAGGATAAGAGATTAAATTATGAGCAACATTATTAAGCAACTTGAACAAGAGCAGATGAAGCAGGACGTACCTTCCTTCCGTCCGGGTGATACCGTGGAAGTGAAAGTATGGGTTGTTGAAGGTTCCAAAAAACGTCTGCAGGCATTCGAGGGCGTGGTTATCGCTATTCGTAACCGCGGTCTGCACTCTGCATTCACTGTTCGTAAAATTTCCAACGGCGAAGGCGTTGAGCGTGTCTTCCAGACTCACTCTCCGGTAGTTGACAGCATCTCTGTCAAACGTCGTGGTGCCGTTCGTAAAGCTAAACTGTACTACCTGCGTGAGCGTACTGGTAAGTCTGCTCGTATCAAAGAGCGTCTTAACTAAGATAGCGCACACGCTACATCCAAAGCGTGTTATGAAACAAGGGGTTGGCGTAATGCCAACCCCTTTTTTTATGCCTGTTTGAAAACCACCTTTTGCGGCGGTGATAAGCATCAGGTTTTGCCGTATTGCTTTGAGATTTAAATCGTTCACAACAGGCAGCGATCTTTATTAAGCTTTTGATTGTGAATTTAAAACTGCGTCCTGTAGATACGCATGACAACACATTCTGGTTTCGCATCGTTATCTTTGAATTTACGCCTCGCCGAACTGGCAGACACCTGGTTTTAATTCAGGCCGACGTCCGGGCGCTTTCTGTATCAGCGGTTGTTATGCTCTGTTACCCGACATTGCCCACGTAATTTTTTCATTGCCCGCTATCGATACAGAAATAAAAAACCTGCTGGCGCAGGCTTTTGAGTATCTTCGCCGGATTACTTCCCGGCATGCGACGCGCTCACTTGCAGTGCTGGCGGGCGGACAATATAACGCGCCAGCGACTCATGGGTGACGAACGTACAACCACAGTGAATATTCTGGCACTGATGGTAGCGCTCTTTGGTTTCAGAACTGAGGTAGCGGCTGGAGCGCGCGTGCGCCGCTTGTTGGCATACCGGGCAATGCATCATGGTGGTTTCTCCCTCGTGTATATGCCAGTTATATTACCCTTTTAACTTGCAAATGCAAGTTAAAGAATGCATTTGACGCTATTCCTGTACTTCATATTCGACGCCGTCAACCCGAACCTCCAGCTCCAGTTTGCTAATAAAACCATTGCTATCAATGCCATGTGTCACTTTTTTGATTACCCATGGCGTGTTGTTGATCGCATCTTTAAAACCGGAAACATACACAGGGCTTTCTGCGGAGATATCGGTGCGCCCCTGAGCAAGAGTGAGTGTAAATTTCGCCGCGTTGCGCTGGATGTCTTGCCACTGTGCCTCTGCAGCCCGCATGGCTTCATCTTTAGAAGCGTACGTCGTCGGTAGGGTATAGATATTATCTTTTGAGCCAGCGGTGTAATCCGTGGCTTCCTGCTTTGCATTGCTGGTTGTGGCGGCTTTGCGCGTCAGTTTTATCTGCTTCGTCTGCGCATTTGGCGTTCTGGTATCTTGCCAGTGGGCAACCACACCGCTGTAAGCTGCGCGATCAGCAAGGGTGAATTCGTGTGAATCGCCATCGCTGCGGGTGATCGTGACGGAAGGAACAACCTTGCCGCCCCGAACGCACATGCCTGGAACAAGGAAAATCAGCGTACCTGATTTCACGGCAATTTCGGCACCGTTGCGAGTTGCCAGCCGGGTAAGAAAGCCAATATCGGACTCATTAGACTGGTCGATATGGGCGATTTTTATATTTGCCAGCGCTGGCGCGACACTGGCGCTCAGTGAATTACGCCAGGCGATATCTTTGACAACTTCGCCAAGCGTTGTGTCATGCCATGACCACTCTTTTGGGCTGTTCATATTACCGCGAAAATCGACGCTGCGGCCGGTAACAACCACCTGATCCGGCGTACCTCGGTGCGTCACCTGATCGATGGTAAACGTGCCCATATTGGTGAGCAGTTCTCCTGGTCGACCAATGGCGACACTTACCTCATTACCGCGCTGCGGCATCTGGATTTTTCCGTCGGCATCATCCAGCGTTAGCGTTAGTGTATCGGCTTCAAACCCGCGATTATCGGTGACGGTCAACGCTATCAGGCGAGGCGCAATATCGTAGGTAATGTCTTTTACTTGCTGTTTTTGCGCTTGCTGCGGATCAGACTGTTTCTGCTTTAGCTTCAGCGTAAACAGGGGGACACTCGTTCGCCCCAAATCCTGGGTGAGTATGTCAATCATCACAGGTTCCCCTGCATCTTCGTCGCATCCCTGAACAGTTGTTCCCCCTGAGCACGAAGATCGCCTGCCAGAGCCTCCAGCGATTCATCAACGCGCGTTAGTTTGAGGGTGAAGGTGATTTTGCGCGGTGAACCGTCGCTGTAATACTCAGAACCGTTTTCGGTGACGCTGCTTATTACATACATGCCGTAAATCATTCCGGTTCCGTCAATAAGCGGCCATGAACGCCCTTGATCGGCCATCAGACGTACCGCTGCAAGTGACAGCACGCCGCCAGTGAGTTCCGGGTAGAGTGCACCCGTGATATCGATGGTGTCCTCCCCTGGACCGATGTACTGAAACGCCGCGCGCTTGCCTACACGCGCATTGTTCTTCCAGTTAAACGCTGAGGTCCGGTTCATATTCTGAAACGGCAGCGTCTGCCGCATAAAAACAAAAAGCCCCAATGCCAGCATCATAATGCGAACTCTCCTTACGGGTTGAATTGGGATAAGGCGTTGTTGCGCCGGTTGTCGGCATCCTGGCGGAACAGATCCTGCAAATAACGTTCGTTGTTGCTGCCCGGTGTGACATCACCCTGCAGCGTGACGTTATATTCCGTGCGGCTTTGGTCGAGGTAAGAGCCGCCTGTTGACGGGCGCGCCACCTGGTAAGCGTTGTACCCCGGCTGTGAACTGGTGGGCTGGATATAGCTGGATACCCCGCCGGTGCCAGCAGGTTGCTCAAGCGGTGGTTTAAGCGCCAGTGCGGGTTTTTTATCGATAATGCCCAGCGTCTCCAGCAACCCCGTCGCGCTCTCGCTCAGTGAACGGAAGAGGTTCAGTGGCCAGGTGAATGCATTAACAAGCATTTTACCGACACTCTGCCCGAGGTTGCCGAATTGTGTGAGCGTCTCCTCGCTGGCCTTGATTGGCGTCAGCAGCGCGATGAAAGTGTCTTTCACCTTTTGCAGCGCACTGCCAATGGCCTCGAAAACCGGCTGTAATGGCGCAAACATTTCGCCAATCGGGGCAAATGCCGCGACGATCCCCTCAATCACGCCGCTAAAAAAGGCGCTAATGGGCTCCCAGTATTTATAAATCAGCGCGGCACCAGCGGCGATGGCGGCTACCACGGCAACAATTGGCCAGGTGAGTCCGCCGATAACCGCCATGATCCCGCCACAAACGGTGGTAAACACGTTGCCAAAAGTCGTGGCAATGGTGATAAGCGTGCTGATCCCTGTAAAGACCGGCGCAATCACGCTTGCGACAGTGCCGATTGCCCCGGCGACGCCGACGATCACCGTCGCAATCAGGCCAAAGCTCTGCACCAGCCCTTGATTGTTTTGCATCCATTGCTGGAGCTGCCCGAGATAACCGGTCGCGGTCTGCACCAGCATGCGCAGCGACGACTCCTGCGTAGCGAAAATATCCACGCTCAGGGATTGATAGGCCGCCTGTAGCGCCGCTAAATCCGTGCCAAGGTTGCCGACATTATTCTGCAGCGCAGCCGCCGGAGCAGGATCGCCGGCGCTAATGTTTCGGGCGGCGACAGTCGGTGCGAGGCTTCCCGCGCTCTGCTGCTGGCTTGCGGTCGCGGGTCCCGGCGCTGCGGTGTGAGTTTGCAGCGTTGCAACAGCACTGCCCGGCATTGCGGGCGGCACGGTAGAAGGCGTTTGCAGCGACGCGTCATATCCCGGTTGCAGCAATTTTTTGCCAAGATTAAATCCGGTGGTCGCTATCGACATCCCGGTCTTGCCGACGGCGGATACTTTCCCCGCCACGCCCAGAATCGATTGCTGGCTCTCTTTGATTTTCACCAGCCGCTGCTGGCGGTTCTCCTGCTTTAGTGCTTGCTGTTGGCTCGACAGCTGTTCGGTAGCGTTGCTGATGTTCTGCTGCAGACGTTGTTTCGCAGTTGCAGGCGCACGGGTACTGATCCCCGCTTGTTGCAATGTTTGCCGCTGGTTTTTTACCGACTGGCGTAAACTGTCGTGCTGCTGTTTGAGCACGCTCACGTTGGCGCGCGCCTTATCCAGCGCGGTTATCTGCGCTTCACTGGGTTTATCGATTTTTTTCAGTTCGAAGGCCAGCGCCTGCGTGCTCGCTTTGGCGACCTTTAGCTGCTGGCTAACGCCGTTAAGCGCGCTTTGTGTGCGGGTAAATCCGTCAATCTGCGCAGCCTGGCTATACAGGCCACGCAGGTTTTTTTCCGTCTCTTTGATGCCATCAGCCAGCGACACATTCGCCGTCTGCAGGGTTTGAAAGGGCCGCTTCGCCTGATCAACAGCAGCGAGCAGGGCCTCGATATTTTCGCTGTTACTCATATGTGTTTCCGCTTCGCTGCAGCGCTTTTTCGCGCCAGGTGATGAGTTCGCTCAGACTCAGGAGATAGAGTTCTGACGGCGGCCAGTGGAAGATCACCGCGATATCCGCCATCAGATCGTCAACCGACAGCCTGGCCGGAAAATTTACTGTCCCGAAGCTGGTGACAAAAAACTGACCACCTTGCCCGCCAGCGCAACCATATCGGCCAGATCCAGCGCACCCACTTCCTGCTCGGTAAGTGAAGGGGAGGTGATACGCGGCAGCACTTTAATCAGCGCGTCCACTTCGGCGTTTGCCACCGCCGCCAGGCTCAGGCCGCGCAGCGTACCGGCATTCGGTTTCATCAGCGTAAGGGAGTTGATCAACTGCTCGCCGCGTTTAATCGGGGTTTGCAGGGTAATGACGTTATCAGTTTCGTGGCTCATACGATCCTCATTGCTTTTGCGGGGGGGAAAACCCGGCCAGCCAGGCTGACCGGGTGGGGCATTACAGGCCGATATTGCGGCGGTGCTGTTCGAGACGATCGACGCCGTTTACTTTTTCAACCATGTTGACGGTATCGATCTCCACCAGCTCCTTGCCATCGATGGTCAGTTTGAAGTAGGTGCAAACCACGGAGATTTTGGATTCCGTATCTTCACCCGGTTTGTTTTCGCCAGTGTCGATCTCTTTCTGGCGACCACGCATTACCACTTCGACCGCCACCGTTTCGCCAGTGTCATCACGCTGGTAAGAACCGGCGAAGCGGATCGGCACCGCGTCGGCGCTGGTGGCGCCATACAGTTCCCAGATAGCTTCATCCGGGAAGCCGCCCAGCGACCACTCCATTGACATTGCCTCTTCATCGAGACCCATATCAATCGGCGCGACGCCATTCATGCCTGCACCGCGGTAGTTTTCCAGCTTGCGGGTCAGCTTTGGCAGCGTGATGGATTTGGCGACACCCTGGTAGCTGTAGCCATTGAGGAACACGTTCATGTATTTCAGTTTTCGCGGCATTGCCATTTATCAGGCTCCTTAATTGCTGTTAACCGAGGAGACCAGGTTCGCCAGGTACTTATCGGTGATGCGCTGGCGTAAGGTCAGGTTTTCCAGTGGCGGGACCGGCGTATAGTCGTAATCGATATACAGTTTCCCGGCTTTCAGGGTTTCGGCGTCGTTCGCGGATTCATCGAACCAGCAGGCCGCATCGACGATGTAACCGTTGCTTTTCAGTTCGCGGAATTTCGCGTTAATGCCATCGATGATGTCGCGGATAAGCGTCGCGGTAATCGGTTTGTCCACCGCCCACATATGCGCGTCGGCCATGGTGTCGGCGATAACCTGCGCAGTACGGGTGTAGTTTTCAAACAGGAACAACGGATCATCCGAGCAGGTGCGGTTGCCCCAGAAACGGAAGCCATCTTTACGAATCAGCGTGGTGACGCCGGCCTGGTTGAGCAGATCCGCATCGGTGCCGGATTCCTGCAAATCCCAGAACACCGGAGTGCTGATGCCGGTTACACCATTAACGCCAACGTTAGACAGGGTTTTGTGCCAGCCAACAGACTGGTCGATATAAGCGCGCAGGCCGAGTGCGCGCGCCGTGGCGTACGCCGTGGCGCTGGCGCTGGCGTTGGCGACGGTATCCCAGGCGAGGAAGTCCGGCCAAATCACCATCAGCTCGCGCTGGCTGAAGTTCTCGCGGTACTTAATGGCTTCCGAAATGGTTTTGCAGCCCCACGCGCTGACGTAACCGAAAGCACGCAGCTTCTGGCAAATCGGTGCCAGCGCGGTTGCGACTTCCTGAGTGTCGTAACCCGGCACGCCAAGAATACGTGGTTTCACGCCGGTCACCGCTTCGGCGGTCAGCAGCGCTTTCAGGCCGGTGTATTTCCCGTTTGCATCGGTAGTGCCGATGATGTTGGAAATCGTCTGCGCCTGGGCATCGTCACCGCTGCCTTCCGCGACACGTACTACAACGATCACCGGTTTCGCCTGATCGGCAATCGCCTGTAAAGACGATGCCAGCGTACCTTTGGTGCCCGCTTTGGCGATGGCGCTTTGCACGTTGGTGATAAGCACCGGTTCATTCAGTGGAAAGGTTGCCGCATCGGCGTCGCTGGCCGTACAAACCATGCCGACGATGGCGGTTGAGACAGTGGAAATGACGCGTGTGCCGTCGTTAATTTCAACGACCTGAACGCCATGATGGTAGTCACTCATCCGTTTAACTCCGTGGTGTTGGGGTGAGAGCTATTTTCCAGAACGCAGCGCTAACGCGCTATTTGTCGGGGTTGGCGTGGGGATGAAACAACACGGTAGACAAAAAAAAACGGGCCTGAGCCCGTTGGATGCTATTTGTTATTGCGGTTTTTCCGGCCAGGAGATATATGGTGCGGTTGAATCATTAGTGCTTCCAGCTACATTTGTTAAATCTATCGACTTGAGTTTCTGAATATAGGCCATCCACTTAATCAGGCTGGCTTTATCATCAGCGGAGATAACATCAAGTTGCAGTTCAGTGCGCCAGTCAACGGTAACGTTGCTTGCTTCAGTCAGCAGCTTTTGTCGCTGAGATTCAGCGCGTGCGTTCCAGTCGATCTTCGTGGTTATTAACACAGGAGCTCCGTCGTCGTCCGATGCAATAACTTTTCCGCTTGCTTGCCCGTCCATAAGCGATTTATAAAGTGCATCGCTGATTTCTTTTGCATCGTCCGGCCATGTTTTAACTGCGTCATAGCTATCGCGCATTTCGTCCAGATAAAACCCTTTCGTTGTATTGCTATAAAATATCGCCATTTTTATTTCCCCGCCGCAAACCATGTCACTGTCTCTGTACCGCCGCCCGCAATACGCAGGTTCCAACCTGTTGTATCAATACTGTATGGCTGCATTGCAGCTGCTTCACCTGAGCTATTGTTGCGGTTTGCTACTACCGAAAAACACGCTGCTGGAAAAGCAAACGGAAATGTCACCCGACCGCTATTGGGAACACTGGCTGTCGTACCCATCATGAAAATGACGCCAGTATCCGCATCTCTCCACCACAGCACACTACCGCTAATGCCTGAAGTTGCTGGTTTACCGCTGCTTCCTGCGGACTGGTAACGGGCGTCAAAATTTGAATAGCTTGTTGGCACTATGGTTCCGGAGACGGTAGCGCCACCAGCGACGAGATTGATACTTGAATTGGTTAAATAATTTCCCCAGGATGTTACATCTGAATTTGCAGCACCTTGCCCAAAATACCAGTGGTTTGTCCCATCGTTTTTCCTGCCAAAAAGATAGTACCCGGCACCAGTGGTTGATGGTGTCAGTGTCAACCCGAACTCATCTGACTGGACGACGACACGACCAGCCACAACGCCACCTTGGGTCGGCAATGCGCCAATATCAGCAGCAGTAGGTTTATTTAACGAGTCATAGTTTCTTGCCCATGCTGACCACACCCCTTCATATTTGGTTCGTACGTAACAACGGGAATCGGCATAAATCCGATAAATCTGTGTAATACCAGCGTGTTTATAGACTTCTAGCGAACCAGCAACCTGCTCAGGGTAGTTTGCGCCTGAAAGTGCCTGAGAATTCAATGGTTGAAAGTAGAGGCCAGGTGTTGTGTAACTATTGAGGTCTGCCGCATTGCCAATCTCCACAGCTTGATCGTTAAAGATCTCCTGGGACGTTACTGCATCTTTTACCGCGAGCTTACCCAGCCCAAGGTATGTTCGAACATCCGCAATTGCATCTTTTGCCAGAATATCCCGCCCGACGGCGGTGAGATCCGTTTGCGCAGCAGTATCAACTTCAGAAAAATAGGGGAGTTTATTGGCACCCGTTGCGAGCCTTGCAATAGAGGTTAACGTCGCATCAAGAGGTTGTTTCCCGCTCAATTCGGATTGGACAAATGCCGTTGTGGCGAGCTGGGTGGTGTTATCCCCTGCAGCCGCTGTCGGCGCTTTCGGTGTTCCTGTAAATGTTGGGCTGGCAATGGGGGCATATTGTGTATGCGGGTTACTGGCGGCGACATGCTGTTTCATCAGCTCATCGGAATAGGCTTTTACCTCGATAACTTTATCGTCGACATATTTACGCGTCGCCAGCACCACCGAAGGGTCGATTTTCAGCGTTACCGCCGCTGTTGACGAAACAATCAGTGCCATACGAATCGTCTGCGTGCGGCCGCTGCCTTCCAGTAACAACGGCTTGTACGTTTCCGGGCAGTTGGCGATGGCAATCAACACGCCATCGTCATCAAAAAGCCCCATTTCGCGGATCCAGTAGCCCCCTTCATTTTCCGGGATCACCTGTTCGGCAATGACCTGGTTTGCGTTGACCGCATCGACAGTGAGCGTGTTCACCGCACCGATGCGCTTCTGGTTGAGCAGCTGGGTTTGTGTGGCGTCGGGCGTTGGCAGGCTGCCATTACCGTCGCCGACGGCCATTTGTGTGATATGGATTTGCGTGCCAAGCGCGGCGGCTGCTGCCAGCTTCGCCGCCCCTTGATTGGTCAGAATGGCGTAATATTTCGCGGTCATGCGTTCACTCTCAGTTGTCGGAAACATGGGCTCTATTTTCCGGTGAGCGCTTTGGGCAGGGCTATCGGTTGGGGTTGGTTTGCAGGCAGGACAACTGCAAATGAAAAAACGGGCCGGGGCCCGTCTGGTGTTATTGCGGCTGTTGCGGCCAGTTGATATCCGGTGCCGTTGCGGTATCCACCGCCTGGAGCAGCTTGATGTATTGCAACCAGGCAATCAGCCGGGCTTTGTCGTCATCGCTGATAATGCCGAGCTGCAACTCTGTCTGCCACAGGCTGATGGTGTTTTTAGCCTCACTCAGTAGCTGCGTTTTTTTCTGTTCCGCCCCGGTGACAAGCGCTGACTGCTGTGCGGCGCTATCGGTTACCCATTTGCTGCCGTCCCATTGATCGTAAGCGGTCGCTGGCGCAAGCGGCGTAACATCTGCCGGGTAATCACCCAGTTTATCCAGTTCCGTCTGCTTGCCGCTGGCGATGTCATAAACCGTTTCGCCGCGGTGATCGGCAACGTATTCCCAGCCACTCGAATCTGCCTTACGGCAAACAGCAAAACCACTTTTCACCTCGAGCGGCGCATCAATGGCAGCGTTTGCGGGAATGCCAACGCCGATTGCCAGATATTCCACCGAGGTCGAACGATATTCGCGCGTATCGGCTGCGAAGTTATAGACGGTTTGCTCCCCGGCAACGGTGGCCATCAGGTTCTGATTCAGTGTCGCTTGCGTCATTATGCAGCCCTCACGATGTAGTTAAATGCGATGTTATGTGGACGGGTTTCCGCGCCACCGGTATTTTCCATCCAGATATAGGTCCATGCCCGCTTGCCAATACTGACGGTAGTATCTGCGTTTTCACTGTTTTCATCTGTGTAAGCAATAATTCTTACGGTCGGCGTAGCATATTCGTTAATAAACCGGTGGTTATGCGCTCTCAATTCATCGGACTGCGCCGAAAGCAGCACTCGTCCGGCATCCAGCCCGCGCTCGTCATCCCAGCCACGAATAAACTCACCGCGCAGATCGGGAAGAACACCGGATGGGAACGCCAGCGCCAGTTTGGGATATTTGGCTTTATCAAACGTGGCGCCATTACATTTAAACCACCCTAATGGCGGAGTCGCCTGCGGCCAGGCAACAACACCCCCTACGGGCAGGATGTAGTTGTCATCAATCAGCACATCGTGAACAAACTTTGTGTTGGCGATTTGCTGGCCATAGTTGCCGATGTGCGTATCCGGAGCAGCAGGCACACCGCTAAATACCGGGCTGGCAAGCGGTGCATATTGTGTATGTGGGTTAGCAGCGGCGACATGCTGTTTCAGCAGATCGGCCGAATAGGCCTTCACTTCGATAACTTTATCATCAACGTATTTACGCGTGGCCAGCACCACCGATGGGTCAATTTTCAGCGTCACGGCGGCGGTCGATGACACAATCAGCGCCATGCGAATCGTCTGTGTGCGTCCGCTGCCTTCCTGTAACAGCGGTTTATAGGTTTCCGGGCAGTTGGCGATGGCGATCAGCACGCCGTCATCGTCGTAAAGACCAATTTCGCGGATCCAGAAGCCGCCTTCGTTTTCCGGGATCACCTGTTCGGCAATGATCTGATTGGTGTTATTCGGATCAACAGAGAGGCGGTTTAGCGGAGCAATACGCTTCTGGTTAATCAGCTGGCTTTGCGCCGCATCGGGCGTAGGCAGTACGCCGTTGGCGTCGCCGAGCGCCATCTGCGTAAGGTTAAGCTTTGTGCCAAGCGACGCGGCGTTCGCCAGCTTCGCGGCCCCCTGATTGGTCAGAATGGCAAAGAATTTTGCAGTCATGCGTTAACTCTCAGGTTGTTGGGTGATAAATCAGTACAGAAGACATTTTCCGTTCAGCGACAGGCGAACGCTATCAGGCGGGGTTGGTTGCCCGCTGGCACAACGAGGTGGGTAATAAAAAACGGGCCGCAGCCCGTTTTGTCTGATGTAACGTGGTTAAGTGATGATGACATCATCAATCAGATGAACCGCTGAAGCCGGGTAATACTCGCCGCCGACTATGATCTCTTCCGGTGTGTAAGGGTAAACGGTCAGTTCTTCGCCCAGGTAGCAACCGGCGCCGACATAAAATTCGCCGCTGCTGCTCAGGCTGATATTTAACCCGGTCAGGTGGCGGCTCGCCGGTTTGGCATCATTAATCAACCGCTCCAGCTCAAGGTACATCTCCTCGGTAATGCCGTTTTCCTGCACGCCAATTACCAGTTTAAAGGTGCCCGGTTCGGCGTTGTCCTCCCACCATTCGCGCAGCTCAATCAGAAAACCGAGCGGTTCAACCACCCGGCGCAGCGCGCTGCGCGTGCCTTTGTGTTGATGAACGAAGAATGAAGCGGCAATCACTTTGCGTTTGGTCGCTTCCGGCCAGTTAAAATCCCAGCGGTCGACGGAGAGCGCCCATGCCAGGTAAGGCAGCAGCTCTGCCGGGCACGTTTGTGGGTCCCACAACGTGCGCAGCGGCACCGGCACGCGCTCAATATCTGCCGCCGCTTTTGCCGCTGCCACCTCAAGAACGGATGAGCCAACAGGCAACAGACGGTCGTCACTCATCGGTGCCTCCGGCGTTAATGCTCCAGGCGGTGCAGTAAGAGGCCTGATTTTTCGCCAGCACCAAATCGCTTTGCGGTGCGCTCAGCTCCACCCGCTGTACGCCTTCTACGTGCAGCGCGGCATAAATCGCCGACTGCCGGATATCGCGCCCTAAACGTCGTTGTGCGTTGATATAGGCTTTTAACTGCTGCTCAGCGGCCTGACGAATCGGTTCCGATTCCGGACCCGGGTAGAAGTAGAGCGTGGCCTTAATCTGGTAGGGCACGATCTCCGCGCTTTGCACCGTCACGCGGTCGCCCACCGGGCGCACATCTTCGGCGTTCAGGGCTTTATCCACGATGGCGATCAGCTCATCGCTGGCGCGGCCGTCGCCCTCGCGGGAGAGTACGGAAATGGTGATGTACGCCGGGTTCGGGCTGATGACCGAAATATCGGCAACCCGCCCGTCGGCGCTACGGCCATGGTATTCGTAAGCACCTTCCGGCCCGGCGACGCTTAGCCCTTCAAACGCCTGCTGTGCGCGCAGACGCAGATCTTTATCAGATTCCATCACCGCCGGTGTTGGCGGAATGGTGCTGTCGTCGGCGGGCGAAACCACCAGCCGCGCGGTATTGCTGTTGGCGGCCATCACATCCAGATCCTTCCCGGCGGCGTAGGCCAGCATCACCGCGCGGGCCGCTTCGTTAACGCGGCTGCGCCACATCACTTCACGGTAGGCGTTCTCTTGCAGAAATTTGGTTAGCGGCTCGGACTCCAGTGTCAGCGTGCGCGCCAGCGCTTCTTGTTCATCGGCGGGAAACAGGGAAATCAGCGTCGCTTTGCGGTCGTTGAGGATAGCCTCATAATCAAGCTCCTCGACCACATCCGGCGCCGGCAGTTGGCTCAGATCGATAATCGGCATGGTTTTAACTCACTGGAAGGGTTAACGAAAGGGACTCGCCAGTGCTGGCGAGTTGCGCGGTCAGGTTGACCAGCAATTTGCCGTCGAACTGGCGCTCGGTGGTGACCGCGCTTACGGTAATGCGTGGTTCCCATTTCAACAGCGCCATGTAACAGGCGGCCTGGATTTGCAGCGTCAGCGCCGGGGTTTGCGGCTGATCGATCATCTCAAACAGCAACGAGCCGTAATCGCGGCGCATCACTCTGGAGCCCATCGGCGTGCGTAGAATGTCGCTGATGCTCTGGCGAATATGTTCGGTGTCGGTGAGACGCTTGCCGGTGGTGCGGTTTAACCCGCTGTAACGAACTGTCATAAAGGCGCTCCTGTTGTGCCGCCGCTGTCGCCGGGGTGTTTATGGGTATGCAACACTTTGCCGTTGGAGGTGAGCGATCCGCCGCTGTGCTCAATGTTGCCGCTCATCGTGCCGCCTTTTTGTACCTCCAGCGTGCCGGTAATGAGCTTGTTGGTGCAGACCACTTCCGGCGTGTCCAGCGTGATGCGGGTAGTGGCGGTCACCCGCACGTCCGGCACGGTGGCGGTTAGGGATTGCGACGCGCTGATGGTGGCGGTTTTAATGCCGCTCACCGTTAACGCGCTGGTTTTCGGTTCATATTCCACGACCGCGCCATCGGGAAAGGCGACATGCAAGGCGTCGGCAGATACCGAAGGGGCCGGATTGTCATCGGAGAAGATCCCCGGCAGCACGAACGCGGTGTCGAGCTCGCCACCGACCGCCAGCAGCAAAACTTGTTCGCCGATGGACGGTGCCCACCAGCTCCGTGAATGCCCGGCGCGGTGGGTTAACCACTGCAACCATTGTGTTACGAGGCCGCCGGTCTGCACCCGGCAGCGTCCGCTGTTCAGATCGATGTCGACGATGACCCCGGTGCGGATCATATTGCGCAGCAAGCGGGACAGTTCCTGAAGCGAGAGTTGTCTGTTCATAACGGAAATCATCCTATGCGTGACGGGCGTTGAAAAACGGACAGAGCTGTCCGGTTTTTGGCACAACGCCGGGCGATTCAGGCCGGCCAGCGGCTCACCAGTTCACCGTTGATATAAAGCTCGGTCGGGCGGGTCACGAACGCGGGCGGCAGCGGTTCCGGTAGCGTTTCGGCATGCAGCGCGCCGTCGATTTCCGTGATTTTGGTGCGCTCGGTCAGTTGCAGCACCATCGTCAAATCCTGGGTGTTGTCGGTGTTCGCCACCAGCGACCAGCTGAAGCTGCCTTTGCGACCGGCTTCGGTAGTGAGGATGTCGGGCTGGTTAGCGCGCAGCCACGCCATCACCGGTACGAACAGCGTATCGATATCACCGGCAAAACTGCTGACGGTGACATTGAGGCTGAACTGTTTTTCAAAAGAGAGTGAGCTGGCGAGGGTGGCGGTGTTACTGCCTTTGTCCACCCACAGGCGCAGCATCGAGGGGTTATCGCGCAGCACCGGAACAGCGTCAGTCAGCGCGGTGCGCAACGTATTGGGTTTTAGCATTGATCTCATCCTGGCAATGTTTAAGGGTTTCGACCTGGAGCGCACACTGTTCCAGCGCAAGCTCCAGTCGGCGGATATCGGCGCTTAAATCGCCGTTAGTTTGCGGGTTACTTCCCGGCATCGGGCACAGGCTGACCAGCGGACAACTGTTGTAAACAGTGACCGGCGGAAGGACAGGCGGGGCGCTGGTGCACCCGGCGCACAGCATCAGGTAACTCAGCGCTGTACCAGCGGCGAAACGCGTCATTTTCATTGAGTAACCTCGTAATCGATTGTTCGCGCCGCACCGCCTGCGTGCTGGCGGCATCCAGTTGCAGGCGCAGCGCCACCTGCGCCTGCTGGTTTTTGTCCGCCAGCGCTGTTGTGGCGTTCAGTTGCGCTTTCAATTGCGTGATGGCGTTGTTTTGCTCACGCGTAAGCTGGTGAGATTGTGCCAGCGAGGCGCTCAGCGAATGGTTTTGCTGCACCAGCCACAGCAGGCCGAGCGAGGCGATCAACAGAGCGATCAGACGAGCATTCATTGCGCCCCCTGCAGGCACCAGGCGCGTTCGCGCTGGCGGCGGTTTTCCAGCCCCTGGTTACGTATACCATCGATAAACACCCAGCGCGGCAGCTGATCGCAGGCCTGGCGCCACTGCTTTTGGTTAAGGAAATAAACCAGCGTCGAGCGGCAAGCTGCGCCGCTGCCAACGTTAAAGGCGAAGCTGACCACCGCGTCATACACCTGCGGCGGCATTGCCACCGGTGCACACTGCGCCAGTCGGCGTTCAACCTGCAATACGTCGGCGACAAGGTTGCTCGCCGCCTCTTTTTCACTGATATCGCGCGTTGGTATAACGCCTGCGGTGTGACCGATGCCGGATGTCCAGACCCCGGCGCTACACTGGTAAGGGCGCAGGCGACAACCTTCAAGATCGGCAATCAGTGCCAGCCCCTGCGGTGAGGTTTTCAGTAAGCGGAAATCCGGCAGCAGCACCGCCAGCGCCAGCACCGCCGCCGCGCTACAGCGTTTTACGGGTAATCCCATTCATCACCTCCTGGGTTGACGCGCAGGACTGGAGGAACAGATAGCTTTTGCGGCGGTAGTACCAGTTCACCGCCACGGTGACAGCAACACCCAGCGCGCCAAAATAGGCGGCGAAGTCTTGCGGGGTCATGGCGCCAAAAAAGGTCAGCGCCACGCTTATCCAGTACGCCAGCGATGAGGTGACTTTTTCGATGGTCAGCCCCATAGATTCACCGTC
The DNA here is from genome assembly GCF_016620385.1 of Kosakonia sp. LAM2021. Taxonomy (NCBI): domain Bacteria; kingdom Pseudomonadati; phylum Pseudomonadota; class Gammaproteobacteria; order Enterobacterales; family Enterobacteriaceae; genus Kosakonia; species Kosakonia sp. LAM2021. The sequence continues at coordinate 17,799 of NZ_JAENHT010000017.1, read as the reverse complement.
TCTTTAATGGTTTGCGTCTGTACTTCCGGCAGGTTGACCGTGGTGCCATAAGGCAAAATAACGCCCAGATCGGCGAGCCCCGGGTTGGCGGCGAGCACCGTTTCGACCACGGATGCGGTGCGTCCGTAATAACGCAGGCAAAGCAGGTCGAGGGTATCGCCTTGTTGTGTTTTCACATTCATCGTTCGCGTCTCTTTCCATCAGGAAGGTTTTTCCCCATGGTTAAGTTTCCTGACCGCAGGCGATGGACGCTATCTTTCGGGGCTGGTTAAGCGCTGGCACAACAGGTGCGCACAGGGAGGAAAGCACAGCACGAATGCACCAGGCAGCAGTGCCGCTGGCGCATCGAGGGAAGGGCAGCGTTAACTGCCGGGAAGGGACGTGGCGGGGCGCTATTCGGCCTTGTAGAAAATGTTTTCATCCTTGTCGGTGGCGTTTTCGCTGTTGGCCAGGTCCGCAATCAGACTCAGCGCCAGTTTCAGATCGGACGGTTTGCAGTTAGCCAGCAGAGACACCTCGGCAATGAATTGCACGCATGCCCACTTGTGCTGAGTCTGATTTAGTCGCTCAGAGACCATGAATCCCTCTCATGAATTTCTTGTACTGTATGTTTATACAGTATCATAGGCCGATTATTAATGGGAAGCGATAATTATTTGTTCCCATCACTATGTTGCTGATAAAGAAAACCATTATGGCTTTCTGGACGCGCTGCTAAGCCGATGTTTCCAGCTATTTCCTTGCTATTTCTGCCAGTACAAAGAGCGCATTTGGGCGTACGTTTGCCGGCCTGCAGAATATCGCTGCGCAGCCAGGCGGTAAGTTGTCGACGCTGGCGGCGGTTTAACCGCTGACCGGGCTCGAAGGGCGTACAGTTATTGACAGAACTCCAAGAAAGGGCGGTCTCCGGCACGTTTTCCTGTGCGCGCTTTGGCACGATCTTCCACTTTTTCAGCCGCGTCAGTAGCGGCGACCCGCTCCCGACTACGCTGTCATACACGCCGCGTACGCGCAGCGTCGCTTCGCCATACTGATTAATATCGCCGTCTTTCTCATAAAGGGTGCGCACCTGCACTTCATCGCGTTTGACGAACGGCCCGCCTTGCGCGTTGACGTAACCCGCCCAGTCGCCGCTATCGGCGGCTTCATGCACTTGCGCAAACTCTACGCTTAATCCGCGCGCGGCATCGTTATCGACCAGTTTGCGTAGCTCTCGGTAAACGGTGACCGGCGCGCCGCCAATAAACTGAAACTGGCGGATGCGCCAGCGCGCGGCCCATGCACAGACCGCGCAGGCGCTCTCTTTCAGCAATGCGCCGCTCTCAACGTCGGTTTCGCCATCCAGCGCATAGCCGTCGATATTTTTAGCAATATATTTCGCCAGATAACCTGTCGCGCTGCCTTTTAACGCATCAATGGTTTCGGCGTGAAAGCGTGCCTGTTGCGCTTTCGCACTGGCCAGCTCGTGGCTATCTTGCTGGCAGGCGAAATCGCGCAGGATCTCGCCCACACGGGCAACCTCTTGCGGCTGCATAAACAGCATCAGATGCCAGTGCGGTGTGCCGTCGTGATGCGGCTCTGCCACGCGAATACCGAAAACGCGCAAGCCGTTGCGGTGTAGCTTCGCGCGGATACGTGCCCACAGCCCGGTGAAATACGCCTGGGTTTGTGCCGGGCTGGCGCCGTTCCATTTCCGGTTGCGGTAGCCCGCGCGCGTTGTCGCGTGCCAGGCCGAGGGGGCGGTTACGGTGTAAAACGCGCCTGTGTAGCCAAGGTTCTGGCAGATGGTTTCGAAACCGCGAAGGCGCGTCATCAGCTCACAGCGGCGGATCGCCGGGTTGGCTACCGAACCGTCGTGTTTATCAATAAGACTGATGCGGTTTCCCTCTTCATCTTCCAGTTCCATGCTTTTAAGAAACTCGCGGTTGCGCCGTTTTTGCTCGCGCCAGGCGGTGACACACTGTGCGCTGGCGTAGGGGTGCTTTTTCTTGCTGACATTACCGAGTGCGATATGCAAATGCTCGCGCCACTGCGCGGCGGCTTTGCGCAGATGCCCGCGCCACCACTGCTCGCTGAACAGGCGCATGATCGCCGGGGCGAGATCTTCCGCGCTGACAACTTTTTGCGTCACCCGCTGCCAGTGCGGTGGAGTAACGTTAAATTGCAAGGCGATAGTGCCCGCGTGCAAATACCAGCGATGCAGCGTTTTCAGCTCTGTTGCGCTGGTATCGTCGTGCTCTGCCAGTTCACCGCGAATAAAGTTGGCGATGTCCGCCGCCAGCCTGTCGACAGGGGATTTGTTCATATCCGGCAGCTGGTTGTAGCGGTTCAACAGCGAGACTAAGCGGTGCGCCAGTCCCTGCTGAATAATGGTGTCGAAATGACCATTGAACACCGCTTTTGAAACGCGCGGTTGAATATGGCTCAGTTGATAGCGCTGCGCCACCGCGTTGAGCCTTGGCAACGTACGGCGATAAAAATGCAGCAGAAAAGCCTCAGCCCGTGCTATCCCGTGCTCTTTTTCTATCGTATCCGCAGTACGGATGAGCGAAACGCGTACGCACTCCGGCTGGAGCGCCAGTGCCTGACGCGCCTGCGACACCGCCGCAATATGGCAATTGCGGCGATGCAGCTCAGCGTGAGTGAGCAAGGAGCTGGAGATAGCTGAACGCGGCGCATTCCACGGATAAGCCCAGGTGACGGACAATTAACGTCTCCTGTAGTGCTTGTCTTTCAGTTCGGCGATCTGCTGACAACTAACGCAGCAGGTGACGCCGGGCAGCGCCATGCGCCGTGCTTGCGGGATCGGCGCATCGCAGCTTTCACAGGTGAGCCTTGAGGGCGCCAGCAGGCGATTACGTGCATGCTGAATATGCCGCTCGCGCTCTTCCATCTCGCGTTGCTGGGCGAGATCCATTTCGTCGGCCATTAGTGCAGCTCCTGCGCCTGGTTGTCGATGTGGCTGGCTTCCTGGCGCAACAATTCAGCCGCATCGTGCCATTCAAGGCGTTGTGAGCTGATAAATGCGGCCAGTGCGTCCAGACGGGCAGAGATAACGCCGGCGCAGCGCAGGCGTTCATTGTTGCGCGCTTGTGCCAGTTGAAGCGCGAGCGCTTCCGGGCTGTGGTTCGGTGAGTTGAGCGGTTGTTTTCTCATTGTGTTGCTCCTGAATTTGGGCAAGGGGATGCCCGACGGGTTGACGTCATGGTTGTGGATTGAGGGTTTACAGCGGCATGGTGAGCCGTTTCGGAAACTGGCTGACTACCGCGCGGAAATGGTTCATGGCGGCGATCACCGCCCGTTTCTCATCAAGCGTTAATGCATTCGGGTTGAGCGCCTGGCGCGCGGCGGGCACTCTGGCGAGAAAGAAAATGGCCGCCAGCGCCCGGTTGTTCTCGTCTGCGTGTTCGTCACGCGGGTCACGCAGATCGTCGATAAAGCGCGCTACGTCACTCCAGTTATCGCCCCATAAGCGACCGCGAAGCTCGGCGATATGGTTCAGCCCGCTTAGCCGCTCTGACGTGTTAAGCGGAACATGCACAACAGAGGATGTGATAGCCATGAGCTCTCCTGCGATAGTGTTGGCTTGCAAAAGCAAATTCAGCGTAACGCTATGCCGAACGAGCATTTAACGCTGTGGCGGCACTTTTCCTGTTGCGTAAAGGCAAAATGCCAGGCGCTGGCGTTCACCTGCGCGTCGCGCCATGTTGCGGTGTCGTCGGCGTCCGACTTGGTGCGGCTAAGTCGACTCAGTGATATCTGCTTTGCGTATTGTCGACTCCGCTGAGATTCGCTCTGGCTATGGATTGTCGTAAATTCTTTCACGTTTATTGGCGCAGGCATCGTTAGGTGAATTGATGCGTAGTGTGCCGGAAATAGGGCTGTCGTCTCTGTGCTCGCCCGGCTGTGACGGTCACGTTGGGATCGCATTTGAGTACCGGATTGCGGATGCGCCGGCGTTGATTTTGCATCTGACATATCGCATTATCTCCTGTTGTTTAAAATGTACTGCGCAGCTGTGCTTTTTGGTCGATGCATAGCAATATAAATCGCAAATGCGATTGTGTAAATCACTTTTTCGATGTTGGTATCCATGAGTGAAAACAAGATGAGTGTTCAGGATGTGATTGAGCGCATTGCCGCGTCCTATTCCGTCTCCAGCCAGAAAGCCCTCGCGGAGGCGCTGGATGTGCCGGCGAACAATATCAGCAGCTGGATCCAGCGCGATAGCGTGCCGTATAAAGCGGTGGTCAAATGCGCACTCGACACCGGCGCGGATCTGCACTGGCTGGTGAATGGTGAATTTGCAAATTCGAAATTGACGGATAAACCGGTGCCGAAGGGCAAAGCGTTGTACGACGAAATCTTGTCGACCGGCGGGCGTCCGGTGCTGCGCCGTATCCTTGATGCGTACGGGTTCGAAATGCAAAAAGAGCTGGGGGATTTACTCGATATCTCCTCCGGCACCATCAGCACTTGGGTGCGACGCGAGTTTTTTCCTGGCGATGTGGTGGTGACTTGCGCGCTGGATACCGGCGTCGCTTTAGGCTGGCTGGCGACGGGCAAAGGCGAAATGTATCCCGCTGCGGCCGCGGGCGCAGCGCAAAATGATGCGGCGCTGAGCATTCCGAAGTTTCGCCATGAGTCTGGCGAGCTGAAAGAGGCGGGTGTCTGGTCGCTGGATCGCAGTCTCGCGCCAGCGTCTACCGACGGTTTGAATTTTATTGAAGGGCTGAATGCGGGCTGGCTGGTGGATACCCGCGCGCAAAAAATTGGCAACGGCCGCTGGTTTATCAGCATTGACGATACGCTGGATGTGTTTGATGTGGTGCGTCTGCCGGGCGGTAAAGTGCGTCTCACTAACGGTGCAGTGGATTTTGAGTGTGCGGTAGCGGAGATCGTGCCGTATGGCGTGGTGGTCTTTACGCTCGAGAAACATGTCTGAGCCGCTGGCGCTGAGTCAGCAGAAAAACGACAAGTAAATTAACTTTCTGGTGATGTTTAATTTACAATGCCGCTTCGACCGGGAGGGGAAGTGGTGAGGAACGTTTTTCATCAATACGCAACACAACGCGCAGCCGCAGGGCTGGCGCTGTTTGCGATCTTGTTGATCCTCGTCGCGCCGCTGATTTCTGTTTCGCTGCAGCAAGACCCGATGAGCGTGATGCCCGGCATGCACCACGAGATGAGCATGCCGATGCATGCACATCACGATGACACATCGCAGCCCGCCGAGATGAGCATGCCGCTGCACGCGCATCACGATGTCACAACGCAGTCCATGTCGCAGCATCAACCTTCTCCGCAAAATATGCCGCTTGATCACGCCGAGGCCTGTGGCTACTGCGTATTGCTGGCACATATTCCCGGCCTTATCTTCCTCGTTATTTTGCTGCTGCTCGGCCGTGTGCTGCGCATCCGTCTGGCCGCTGCCCGCCTGTCGGTTCAGCACTGGCACTTCTTTCCCTGGCTTTGTCCTGACACCCGCGCCCCGCCGCGCGTCTGCTTTTCCTGACTCTAAAAAATGTCCGTTCGCCTGTGCGAAACGGCAACCTTTTGCTATTTCTGAGGAAAAGTATGACAACCTGCACTCCGCGTGCGGCGTGGCTCAACGTGCTGCGACGCCTGCATTTTTATATTGGCCTGTTTGTCGGCCCGTTTATTTTTGTCGCTGCCCTGAGCGGCACGTTATACGTGGCGACACCACAACTGGAAAACTGGCTCTATCACGATGCGCTTTACGGTGTGGAAGGGGGAACGCGGCAACCGCTCGCCGAACAGATTGCCGTTGCACAACAGGTGACCGGCGGACATTTGCGTCTGCATGCGGTGCGCCCTGGCCTTACCGGGAGTGACACTACCCGCGTGATGTTTGCTGACCCACAGCTGGGCGCATCGGAGAACCGCGCGATATTTATCGACCCGGTGACGCTGCAAGTGAAAGGGGATATGACGGTCTACGGCACCAGCGGAATTTTGCCGCTGCGCCAGTGGATTGACTACTTCCACCGCTCGCTGCTGCTGGGCGACGTTGGTCGTCTGTACAGCGAACTGGCGGCGTCCTGGATGTGGATTGCCGCGCTTGGCGGTATTGCACTGTGGTTTTTTACCCGCCCGAAACGGCGTATCAATAACACTGTTCAGAATCACCGTCGCCTGCACGTCTCTTTAGGCTGGATCCTGCTGGCCGGGATGCTGCTGTTTTCCGCTACCGGGTTGACCTGGTCACAATGGGCGGGCGGCAACGTTGACAGCCTGCGTGCGGCGTTTGGCTGGATGACGCCGCAGGTCAATACGCAACTGCATGGCGTACAAGAGATGAACGATCCACATGCGGAACATCATATGATGCACGAGGGTATGAACATGCCGGATATGCAACTGGATCGGGGGCAGTTCGACGACGCGTTACACAGTGCGCGGCAGGCCGGGATCGCCGCCAGCAAGCTGGAGATCCGCCCGCCGCGCAGCGCGGATAAAGCCTGGACGGTGACGGAAATCGATCGCGGCTGGCCCACGCATGTGGATGCGGTGGCGATTGATGGCAGCACGATGATGGTGGTGGATCGCACAAGATTCGTGGACTTTCCGCTGATGGCGAAGCTGACGCGCTGGGGCGTTGATTTCCATATGGGCATTCTGTTTGGCCTGGCGAACCAGTTGCTGCTGATTGCCTTTGGCAGCGCGCTGTGCGTGATGATTGTGATTGGCTATCGGCTGTGGTGGATCCGCCGCCCGGCCAGTGCAAACGCCAATCCGGCAAGTACGCTGCTGCATTGCTGGCTGAGTTTACCGCTGTCAGGACGGATAATTAGCGCGTTACTGGCGCTTTTACTGGGGCTGGCGTTGCCCGTAATGGGAGCCAGTTTACTGCTGTTTATCCTGGTTGATGCTCTGCGCTGGAAACAACATGCCAGGCGTTCTGTCGTAACGATGTAGCCGTAAAATGCCGCTAAGTGTAAAATTATAATTACACTCAGCGGCGATTAAATGGCAATTAATTTGCTATTGTAAAGTAATCGTTACGTTATGTGGATTGAAATCTTTACCAGCTATGGTATCGTTACGTCATCCTCACTCGAGGAACAACTATCGCAAACGAGCCATACAGGATTTTCGATCATGCAAAAAGACGCGCTGAACAACGTACATATTACCGATGAACAGGTGCTGATCACCCCGGATCAGTTAAAAGCGGCCTTCCCGTTGACCACAGAACAGGAAGCGCAAATCGCCCAGTCCCGCCAGACCATCTCCAACATCATTGCCGGGCGCGATCCGCGTCTGCTGGTGGTCTGCGGCCCCTGCTCGATTCACGATCCTGAAGCCGCGATTGAATATGCCCGTCGATTTAAAGCCCTTGCCGCAGAGGTCAGCGATAGCCTCTATCTGGTGATGCGCGTCTATTTTGAAAAACCCCGTACCACCGTTGGCTGGAAGGGGCTGATTAACGATCCGCACATGGATGGCTCGTTTGATGTGGAAGCTGGCCTGAAGATTGCGCGTCGTCTGCTGGTTGAGCTGGTCAGCATGGGGCTGCCGCTGGCGACCGAAGCGCTGGATCCGAATAGCCCGCAGTTCCTTGGCGACCTGTTTAGCTGGTCTGCGATTGGTGCGCGGACCACAGAATCACAAACGCACCGCGAAATGGCTTCGGGTTTATCAATGCCGGTTGGCTTCAAAAACGGTACCGACGGCAGCCTGGCGACCGCGATCAATGCGATGCGCGCCGCTGCCATGCCGCACCGCTTTGTGGGTATCAACCAGGCCGGCCAGGTTTGCCTGTTGCAAACCCAGGGCAACCCGGATGGGCATGTGATCCTGCGCGGCGGTAAAGCGCCGAATTACAGCCCGGCGGATGTTGCGCAGTGTGAAAAAGAGATGGAACAGGCGGGACTGAAACCGTCGCTGATGGTAGATTGCAGCCATGGTAATTCCAATAAAGATTACCGTCGCCAGCCTGCCGTTGCTGAATCGGTGGTGGCGCAGATCAAAGATGGCAACCGTTCGATTACCGGTCTGATGATTGAAAGCAATATTCATGAAGGCAATCAATCATCTGAGCAGCCGCGCAGCGAGATGAAGTACGGCGTTTCAGTGACCGATGCGTGCATCAGTTGGGAAGCGACCGAAGCGCTGCTGCGTGAAATCAATAACGATCTGCGTAACAGCCTGGCGGCGCGTGTTGCTTAAGAGGGTGTTATGGTTGCTGAACTGACCGCGCTGCGCGATCAAATTGATGAGGTTGATAAGGCGCTGCTGGACTTGCTGGCGCGCCGACTGGAACTGGTGGCGGAAGTTGGCGAAGTCAAAAGTAAATATGGCTTGCCAATTTATGTACCGGAGCGCGAAGCGACGATGCTGGCATCGCGTCGCAAAGAAGCCGAATCACTGGGTGTGCCGCCGGATTTGATTGAAGATGTGCTGCGCCGCGTCATGCGCGAATCCTACTCCAGTGAAAACGACAAAGGGTTTAAAACCCTGTGTCCGGAACTGCGTCCGGTGGTGATCGTTGGCGGCGGCGGGCAGATGGGACAACTGTTTGCCAAAATGCTCACGCTTTCTGGCTACCAGGTGCGCATTCTTGAAAAAGAAGATTGGGCGCAGGCCGATACGCTGCTGGCTGACGCGGGCATGGTGATTGTTAGCGTGCCTATTCACGTTACCGAACAGGTGATCGGCAAACTGCCGACCTTGCCGGAGGACTGCATTCTGGTCGATCTGGCGTCGGTAAAAAGCGGCCCGTTACAGGCGATGTTAACGGCGCACAAAGGACCGGTGCTCGGGTTGCACCCGATGTTTGGTCCGGACAGCGGCAGCCTCGCTAAGCAGGTGGTGGTCTGGTGTGATGGCCGACAGCCGGAAGCGTACCAGTGGTTCCTGGAACAGATTCAGGTATGGGGCGCGCGTTTGCACCGCATTAGCGCAGTGGAACACGATCAGAACATGGCCTTTATCCAGGCGCTGCGCCACTTCGCGACCTTCGCGTATGGTTTGCATCTGGCGGAAGAGAATGTTCAGCTCGAACAGTTGCTGGCGCTTTCATCACCGATTTATCGCCTGGAACTGGCGATGGTCGGGCGCTTGTTTGCGCAGGATCCGCAGTTGTACGCCGACATTATTATGTCGTCGTCCAGTAACCTGGCGCTGATCAAACGTTACTACCAGCGTTTTGGCGAAGCGATTGGCCTGCTGGAGCAGGGCGATAAACAGGCGTTTATCGACAGCTTCCGCAAAGTTGAGCACTGGTTTGGTGATTATGCTCAGCGATTCCAGAGCGAAAGCCGGGTGTTGTTACGTCAGGCCAACGACAGCCGTCCGTAAATAAAAAAGCCGTTTATACTGAAAAGCCAGTGGTGACCCACTGGCTTTTTTCATTTAAGGGATGCGCAATGGCTGAGCTGCAAACGCTGTTTGATTACACCGGGCATTTGCCGGAATGCCCCACCTGGAGCGACGCGGAGCAGGCGCTCTACTGGACGGATATTATTGAAGGCGAGATCCACCGTTATCACTTATCGTCTGGCGAACATACGGTGCTCTCATTTGCTGAAGAAGTGGGCTGCTTTGCGCTGCGTGAGAAAGGCGGCTTTATCGTGGCGATGCGTAATGCCATCTGGCTGACGGATGCCCGCGGTTTGCTGCGGCAAAAAGTGTGTGATAACCCTTCAAACCCGCAACTGGCGCGTTTTAACGATGGCGGCACCGATCATCTTGGCCGTTTTTATGCGGGCACCTTCTGGGGGCCGGGCGATTATAACGGCGCGCTGCTGTTGCGCATTAATAGTGATCTCACGCCCAAAGTGTTGCAGTGCGACATTCACGGCGCCAATGGTCTTGCCTTCAGCCACGATAAACAGTGGATGTACACTTCGGATACGCCGAACGCGGTGATTTACCGCACGCCGCTTGATGAGCGGGGCGAGCCTGGCAAACGCGAGGTTTTCCGCCGCTTTAACGCCGGGGAAGGCATTCCGGACGGGGCGGCGATGGATGTTGAAGGTTGCTACTGGAGCGCAATGTTTGATGGCTGGCGCATCGCGCGTTTTTCGCCGCAGGGTGAACAACTGGCAGAGTATCGCTTGCCGGTGCGTTGTCCGACGATGGTCTGTTTTGGTGGGCCTGATATGAAAACGCTGTTTATCACTACCACCCGGGAAAATATGACGGCGGACGAAGTGGCGCAATATCCGCTGTCGGGGGCGATCTTCACCCTGCCCGTGGCGGTGGCAGGAATGAAGAAACCGCTGTTTAAAGAGGATTAAGCCGGGTCGACCGGCACTACATTTTCGCTGGGGTAGCAGCCAAGCACTTTCAGCGAACGTGCGGTGTCGGTGAGTTCACGCAGTGCCTTTTGCATCTGCACGGATTGCAAATTGGCCTGCACATCAATGTAGAACATCTCTTCCCACGGGTTGCCGTGGATCGGCCGCGATTCCAGTTTGGTCATGATCAAATTGTGGTTACGCAGCACCAACAGGGCTTCAACCAGCGAACCTGCTTGCTGGCCGGTTGCCATCAGCAGCGTGGTTTTTGCCGGCACCTGATCGGATACATCAATGGCTTTACGCGCCAGCACCACAAAGCGCGTGATGTTCTGTGTCTGATTCGCCAGATTACGTTGTAGTACCTGCAAGCCATACAGCGCGCCACCGGCTTCGCTACCCAGCGCGGCAACCTGCGGCGAGTTTGCCTGCTCGACCTTTTCCATCGCAGCTGAGGTACTTTCGCAATACTCAATTTTCCACTGCGGATAGCGGTTAATGAACTGACTGCACTGCTGGAAAGGCTGCGGGTGGCTATAAACCGTGGTGATGTGTTCTAAATCGGTGGAGCCGGAAACCAGGATGCAGTGATCGATTGGCACCGTCAATTCACCAACGATAGACAAACTGGTGTGCTGGAGCAGGTCGTAAACGTCGTTAATCGCGCCGGAGCTGGTGTTCTCCAGCGGCACCACCGCGTAATCGGCCTGACCCGTTTCTACCTGGCTGAAAATATCGTGAAATTTCAGGCAACCGCTTTCAATGAACTGTTCAAAATGGCGCGCCGCGTACTGACGAGCGGCCAGATGTGAGTACGATCCTTTGGGACCAAGGAAAGCGATGCGGGCAGAGTGCGGGTTGATTTTATTCAGATGTTGCTGGAGCAGAGCTTGCTGGGTGAGAACGGAATCTTCGATGATCAACTGAAACAGGCGGGTGATGTAGTGGGCATCCAGATGATGCGCTTTGCCGAGTTCTATTAGATGTTCGAGTAAATCACGTTCGCGATCGATATCACGTACCGGGCGGTGTGAATCTAGCTTGGCTTTGCCGACTTCAACAGAGAGCTGGCGGCGTTCGGCCAGCAGCGTCAGCAGCTGTTCATCCAGTGCGCTGATCTTTACGCGTAAATCCAGTAAGGGGTTTTCAGCCGTCATGTTGTTGCCTTTCGTCTTTAATTGTTATCAATAAAAAAGGCCTCCCGGTGTGGGAGGCCTTATTGTTCGTCTTCGCATTCTTTATCACAAAACGAATCGCCTCCCTAATTGGGGAAGGTAAAAAAGAATGCGAAGAAGAACGGAACAAGTTTCATGGAGTTTTCCTTTGTGCGACCGAAGTACAGTACCCGTACTGTTTTCGCTCTGTCAATAAAAAACGCGCCCGTGGGCGCGTTGGGATGGGCTCAATGTAGAGACTACTCTTCTTCTTCCTCAACGAAGCTTGTGTCTTTCACCGATGTTGCGGCGCGACGTGCTTCACCTTTGTGTTGCACTTTATTAAGCTGCCGTTCCAGCTTGTTAATCAAATCGTTGACGGCGGTATACATATCTTCATGTTTCGCGCTGGCAACCAGTTGTCCGTTCGGTGTGCTGATCGTTGCATCGGCGATAAAGCCCTGTGGCTCTTTTGACAGGATGATATGCGGATTAATCAGTTGAGTTTGCCATTTATCCAGTTTGGCGAGACGGTCTGTGACATGCTGGCGGATTGCCGGAGTAATTTCCATTTGTTTACTGGTAATGTTCATTGTCATAAATTTTACCTCTTGTCTTTCCGTCTTGGTAATTTCAGCATACCGTCCATAATGTCAAAATGTGTGATTTAAATCACATTATTTTGTCACTTTTTGTCAATAAAGGGGTTTTGTGAGGCAGGGCAGGAAGAGGGCAAATTTACCTTGTCGAAGCTACAATTAGCAGTCATAGTTGATAGGATGAATTGCGGCTAAACCGCTTTAGTGATAGATAAAATGAATAAAAAAACGGCAGCCCGGAGGCTGCCGTTTTGCATTTAAGGTGATCAGGTTAATCAGGTTCGATTGCTGTTCGCCGCAATAATTTTCGCCACCTTATCTGCCTGCGCGTTGAGCTGCAGTTCACGATAGGCTTTTTCCATCAGCGGCAGCGCGTCATGGGTCGCTTTTGTATCCGGGAAGTCACGCAGCATACCTTCCACGCGGTTGGTTACGGCAACCCACGCACCGCGATCGGTGTAATATTCCGCGACCGACAGTTCGTATTTCGACAGACGATCTTTCAGGAACACCAGACGCTTGGTAGCGTCGGTGACGTACTGGCTGTTCGGGTAGCCGCGCATCAGTTTGGAGAAGTCTTTGAATGCGTCGCGGGCATGTGCCGGATCGCGATCGCTACGGTCTACGCCGAAGAACCCTTGCAGAGCACTGTCATCCAGCGCCATGTTGGTCAGCCCGCGCATATACATTACATAATCAATGTTCGGGTGGGTTGGATTCAGACGAATAAAACGGTCAATCGCGGCTTGCGCCAGCGGCAGATCGGCATTTTTGTAGTACGCGTAAATCAGATCCAACTGCACTTGTTGTGAGTAAGGACCAAACGGATAACGATTATCCAGTGCTTCCAGTTGCGTTATTGCCGCCTTCCAGTTACCGTCTTGCAGCTTTTGCTGAGCTGTCGCGTAGATTTCGTTTGGCGGATTATCAGGTACTTCTTCCTTTGAACCGGAGCAACCTGCCAAAGCCAGACTCAACGTGGCGGCTGCCACCAGATATTTCAAGCGCGTCATGACGTTTAGACTTTCCTCAGAATGTTTATGCGGGAGATTCTTTATTCCTGCTCCCGACTAAGACCAGCTACAATAGCACACTATATTAAACGGCGAAGCCGTAAAACCCAACGTTAACGAAGAAGCTGTATATGGCACAACTGGTACAACTCACCGCAACGGTATCCGAAAATCAACTCGGTCAACGCTTAGATCAGGCTTTGGCCGAATTGTTCCCGGATTATTCACGTTCGCGTATAAAAGAATGGATTCTCGATCAGCGTGTGCTGGTCAACGGCGTTGTCAGCGACAAGCCTAAAGAGAAAGTGTTGGGTGGTGAACTCATTGCTATCAATGCGGAAATCGAAGAAGAAGCGCGTTTTGAACCGCAGGATATTCCACTTAACATCGTCTATGAAGACGATGACATTATCGTAATTAACAAACCTCGCGATTTGGTTGTACACCCGGGCGCGGGTAATCCTGATGGCACCGTTCTTAACGCTTTGCTGCATTATTATCCACCCATTGTGGATGTTCCGCGCGCAGGCATCGTTCACCGCCTGGATAAAGACACCACCGGTTTGATGGTGGTGGCGAAAACCGTACCCGCTCAGACGCGGCTGGTGGAGTCGCTGCAACTGCGTGAAATCACACGTGAATACGAAGCGGTAGCGATTGGGCATATGACTTCTGGCGGCACGGTGGAAGAACCGATCAGCCGCCATCCGACCAAGCGTATGCATATGTCGGTGCACCCGATGGGCAAACCGGCGGTGACTCACTACCGCATTATGGAGCATTTCCGTGTGCATACGCGCTTGCGTTTGCGCCTGGAAACAGGCCGTACGCACCAGATTCGCGTGCATATGGCGCATATCACCCATCCGCTGGTTGGCGACCAACTCTATGGCGGCCGCCCGCGTCCGCCGAAAGGCGCATCTGACGAGTTTATTGATGCACTGCGCAAGTTTGACCGTCAGGCTCTGCACGCCACCATGCTGCGCCTTTACCACCCTATCAGCGGTATCGAAATGGAATGGCATGCGCCGATTCCGCAAGATATGGTTGATTTGATTGATGTGATGCGCGCTGATTTTGAAACCCATAAGGACGATGTTGCCTGGTTATGACCAAACTGATCCTCCCGGACTGGCCGCTACCAAACGGTGTAGCGGCCTGTAGCTCGACGCGCATTGGCGGTATTAGCTTACCGCCCTACGATTCGCTGAACCTCGGTGCGCACTGCGGAGACAATGCTGAGCATGTGGAGGAGAATCGCGCGCGCGTATTCGCGGCGGGCGGTTTGCCTTCGAAGCCGGTATGGCTTGAGCAGGTTCATGGCACTGACGTGCTCGCACTCAGCGGTGGTCCTTATGCGTCGAAACGGGCGGATGCGTCATACAGCAACACGCCCGGTACGGTCTGTGCGGTGATGACCGCCGACTGTTTACCGGTCTTGTTTTGTAACCAGTCTGGCACCGAAGTTGCTGCTGCTCACGCCGGCTGGCGGGGTTTATGCGCAGGTGTGCTGGAACAGACGGTTGCCTGTTTCGCCGATAAACCGGAAAACCTCATGGCGTGGCTGGGACCGGCGATTGGGCCGCAAGCGTTTGAAGTCGGTGCAGAAGTTCGCGAAGCGTTTCTGGCGCACGATCCACAGGCCGACAGCGCTTTTCGTCCCCACCGTGAAAAGTATTTTGCTGATATCTATCAGCTCGCTCGCCAGCGCCTGGCGAGCGTAGGCGTCAAGCATGTGTTCGGTGGCGATCGCTGTACCTTCAGCGATAAGGATAATTTTTTCTCATACCGCCGGGACAAGACGACCGGGCGTATGGCAAGTTTCATTTGGCTGATATAACCTAAAGAATCAAGACGATCCAGGACGCGTAGGTTTTCTTTCGCATAATTCAGGTCATTCACCTTGAATAATTGAGGGATGACCTCATTTAATCTCCAGTAGCAATTTTGACCTGTTATGGGAGGAGTTATGCGTCTGGATCGTCTTACTAATAAATTCCAGCTTGCTCTCGCCGATGCCCAGTCGCTCGCACTCGGGCACGACAATCAATTTATCGAACCTCTTCATTTAATGAGCGCCTTACTCAATCAGGAAGGCGGTTCGATTCATCCTTTATTAACCTCTGCTGGCGTTAACGCCGGTCAGTTACGCACAACGATTGAACAAGCGCTGAGTCGCTTGCCGCAGGTGGAAGGCACCGGTGGCGACGTACAGCCTTCTCAGGACCTGGTGCGTGTACTGAATCTTTGCGACAAGCTGGCGCAAAAGCGAGGCGACAACTTTATCTCGTCGGAACTTTTCGTTCTGGCGGCGCTTGAATCACGCGGTACGCTGACGGATTTGCTTAAATCTGCTGGTGCGACAACCGCCAATGTGACCCAGGCGATTGAACAAATGCGTGGGGGAGAGAACGTGAACGACCAGGGGGCCGAAGATCAACGTCAGGCCTTGAAAAAATTTACCGTCGATCTGACTGAGCGCGCCGAACAAGGCAAGCTCGATCCGGTGATCGGTCGTGACGAAGAGATTCGTCGTACGATCCAGGTACTGCAACGGCGTACCAAAAATAACCCGGTGCTGATTGGTGAACCGGGCGTCGGTAAAACCGCGATTGTCGAAGGGCTGGCGCAGCGTATTGTCAACGGCGAAGTGCCGGAAGGGCTGAAAGGCCGCCGTGTGCTGGCGCTGGATATGGGCGCACTGGTTGCCGGCGCAAAATATCGCGGTGAGTTTGAAGAGCGTTTAAAAGGTGTGCTGAACGATCTGTCTAAACAGGAAGGCAACGTCATTCTGTTTATCGACGAGTTGCATACAATGGTCGGTGCCGGTAAAGCCGACGGTGCAATGGATGCGGGCAACATGCTGAAACCTGCGTTAGCGCGCGGTGAGTTGCACTGTGTGGGCGCCACCACGCTGGATGAGTATCGCCAGTATATAGAGAAAGATGCGGCGCTGGAGCGTCGTTTCCAGAAAGTGCTGGTGGCCGAGCCGACAGTGGAAGACACCATTGCGATTCTGCGTGGACTGAAAGAGCGTTACGAACTGCATCACCATGTGCAAATTACCGACCCGGCAATTGTTGCTGCGGCAACACTGTCGCATCGCTACATCGCCGATCGCCAGCTGCCGGATAAAGCCATCGACTTAATTGATGAAGCTGCGTCCAGCATTCGTATGCAGATTGACTCGAAACCGGAAGAACTCGACCGGCTCGATCGCCGTATTATTCAGCTTAAACTGGAACAGCGGGCGCTGATGAAAGAGTCCGATGAAGCCAGTATCAAGCGGCTCGAAATGCTTAATGAAGAGTTGGAAGATAAAGAACGCCAGTACTCATCATTAGAAGAAGAGTGGAAAGCGGAAAAAGCCTCTCTTTCCGGAACCCAAACTATTAAGTCGGAACTGGAACAGGCCAAAATCGCCATGGAGCAAGCGCGCCGTAATGGTGATTTGGGACGCATGTCGGAACTTCAGTACGGGAAAATCCCGGAACTTGAAAAACAGCTGGCTGCCGCAACTCAGGCCGAAGGCAAAACCATGCGTCTGCTACGTAACCGTGTGACCGATGCGGAAATTGCAGAGGTGTTGGCGCGCTGGACGGGCATCCCGGTAGCGAGAATGATGGAAGGCGAGCGCGAAAAATTATTGCGCATGGAGCATGATCTCCATCATCGGGTAATCGGCCAGGATGAAGCTGTCGAAGCCGTTTCTAACGCTATTCGCCGTAGCCGTGCTGGGTTGTCGGACCCGAATCGCCCGATCGGTTCGTTCCTCTTCCTCGGTCCTACCGGGGTGGGTAAAACCGAGCTGTGTAAGTCTCTTGCGAACTTTATGTTCGATAGCGACGATGCAATGGTGCGTATCGACATGTCGGAATTTATGGAGAAACATTCCGTTTCGCGTCTGGTCGGTGCGCCTCCGGGATACGTTGGTTATGAAGAGGGCGGTTATCTGACGGAAGCGGTTCGCCGTCGCCCTTATTCCGTTATTCTGCTGGATGAAGTAGAGAAAGCGCATCCGGATGTGTTCAACATTTTGCTGCAGGTGCTGGACGATGGTCGTCTGACCGACGGACAAGGCAGAACGGTAGATTTCCGCAATACGGTCGTCATTATGACTTCCAACCTGGGTTCTGATTTGATCCAGGAGCGTTTTGGCGATCTGGATTACGGCCACATGAAAGAGCTGGTGTTAGGTGTGGTTAGCCAGAATTTCCGTCCGGAATTCATCAACCGTATTGATGAAGTGGTGGTGTTCCATCCGTTGGGTGAAAAACACATTGCTTCTATTGCGCAGATCCAACTGCAGCGTCTGTATAAACGTCTGGAAGAGCGTGGCTATACGGTTACCATTTCCGACGATGCGCTGAAACTGCTCAGCGCAAACGGGTACGATCCGGTGTATGGTGCGCGTCCATTGAAACGCGCTATTCAACAGCAGATCGAAAACCCGCTGGCGCAGCAGATTCTTTCTGGCGAGCTGATTCCGGGCAAACCGGTGCAGCTCGTGGTGAAAGATGAGCGAATTGTGGCAGTGCAGTAAGTCACAAAAGAAGAAAACGAGCCCTTTCGGGCTCGTTTTTGTTTGAAAACCAGGCAAAAATCAAACTTCTCAATCTAATTAGACTGAAAAGTGAGCGAACGATGACTTTTTTGAAATTAGGGGTTGTCAGCGGGAATTAACTCCCTATAATGCGCCTCCACTGACACGGCACAACGGCAAACACACCGGCCTGTCAGGTGAAGAATTCTGAAAATAAACAGTTGA
>NZ_JAENHT010000016.1:0-86382 GCF_016620385.1 Kosakonia sp. LAM2021 | reverse complement strand
TGAACCGGGGCAACAAACCGGTGGTTGTAAAGAAATTCGGTGGAGCGGTAGTTCAGTCGGTTAGAATACCTGCCTGTCACGCAGGGGGTCGCGGGTTCGAGTCCCGTCCGTTCCGCCACCCTTATTAGGGGCGTAGTTCAATTGGTAGAGCACCGGTCTCCAAAACCGGGTGTTGGGGGTTCGAGTCCCTCCGCCCCTGCCAGAAATAATCCTTAGCATCTGCTAAGGATTTTTTTTGCTTCTTTTTCAGCGCTCAGGCTATAAATAATCTCTCGCGTGGCATCCTTGCCAAAAATATTCAGTCAATCACTTTGAGTTTCAAAAGATCGCGGATCTGATTCTGTTTATCGCTATTCTGCAGCCAAATTGCATAAAGTGGGCGAGAAAGTGTCGTTGTGTCAGCAACCGGATACAACTTCTCTTTTTGCTCTGCCCATGAGACAGGCAGCCAGGTGCAGCCATTGAGCTGCGGTAATTGCTGACGCGCCACTTCTGCTGAACTGGTCGTCAATGTTGGCACGTCATCACTGGCGATTAACTCCGCCTCATGCTGCTGAAAATCCGGACCCCATTCGAGGCGCAGGTAATTCAATTCTGACCTGCTCTTTTCGGGGGTTGCGCAATAAAGCGCAAGTGTGAAATGGCCGAGCAACTGGCTGCTAAATTCATCCATCTTCGGTGTTTCAGTCGTGATCAACAGATCCAGTTGCCGCTCATGGAGCTGTTTAACCAATGATTGCCGTTGTGCAATTCGTGCTTCGAACTGAAGGTTCCCTTGCAGGTTATACAGCCGGGTTAACCAATCGCTAAGCATACATTCCCACAGGGATGCGCTGGCCCCAATTGAAAATTGGTGGTGTCGCGATGTGTGCGCCACTTCCTTTCTTGCTGCTTGCCAGGTGCTCATCAATGTTTCCGCATACGGCAGCAGCTTTTCGCCCGCTGCTGTCAGGCGGATATTGTTGCGATGGCGTGTAAAGAGATTAACCCCAAGTTGGTTCTCTAACTGGCGAATACGAAAACTCACCGCGGACTGGGTCAGATAGAGTGCTTCGGCTGCACGACCGAAGTGACGAGTCCTGCTAACTTCGAGGAAAGTTTTTAATAATTCCGTATCCACAGTTTTCTCCACAAAAATATTTGTCGTAATGATTTAAATGTTTTGTTTTACACTCTGTCAAGCGTAACTAATACTCCGCGCCATAAATAGCTCGGCCAAAGAATTAGGAGCGTGCAGGATGGCGGAAAGCTTTACGACGACGAATCGTTTTTTCGACAATAAGAATTATCCGCGCGGGTTCTCTCGCCACGGTGACTTCACCATCAAAGAGGCGCAACTGCTTGAGCGCCATGGTTATGCTTTTAACGAGCTGGAACTCGGTAAGCGTGAACCAGTGACTGCAGAAGAAACGCAATTCGTTGCAGTGTGCCGTGGAGAGCGTGAGCCAGACACCGAAGCAGAACGCGTCTGGATCAAATATATGGCACGCATTAAGCGCCCGAAACGCTTTCACACCCTTTCAGGTGGGAAACCACAGATGGAAGGTGCGGAAGACTATACGGATTCCGAAGATTAAGAGAAAAGGGGCTAAGGCCCCTTTTTTACATCAGCATCTTTTGCAAATGAATCAGTAGTCTGTCGATTGCGCGATAACTTAACGCTTCCTGCAGGTGCGCTCGCTGGATCGCAGGCTCTTGTTCAAGATCGGCTATCGTTCGTGCAACTCTCAACAGGCGTTGCCAGGCGCGTACCGACAATCCCAGCCGTGTTAACGTCTCTTCCAGCCAGTTCCCGTCTTCTCTGGTAAGTATACAAAGCTGTTTCGTTTCGCTACTGTCCAGACGTGCGTTGAGTTTATTCTGCCGCTGGTATTGCCGTGCCCGGGCCTGAATAACCCGTAAGCGTACTGTTTCGCTGCTTTCACCTTTATGCTGTTGCTGGCTCATCAACCCCGGTGCAAGCAGGGGGATTTCGAGTGAGAGATCGAAGCGATCGAGAAAAGGGCCTGATAGCTTTCCCAAATAGCGCAGCGTTTGCTCCGGTGTCGAGCGGTTATGGTTTCCCCGGTAATGGCCGGTCGGGCTCGGGTTCATAGCGGCGATTAACTGGAAACGTGCGGGGTAGGTAACTTTCGCCCTTGCCCGCGAGAGATGGATTTGTCCGGATTCGATAGGTTCGCGGAGTGCATCCAACACGCGGCGTTCAAATTCCGGTAATTCATCCAGAAACAGAACGCCATTATGCGCCAGTGAAATCTCCCCCGGACCGGGTATGGAGCCGCCGCCGACAAGTGCCGCCAGTGAAGCGCTGTGATGCGGCGCTCTGAATGGGCGTCTGCGCCAGTGACGAGAGAGTGCTGCTGAATTGACCACGCTCATAATGGCCGCGCTTTCCAGTGCTTCCTGGTTGTTCAATGGCGGCAACAATCCTCCCAACCGGCTGGCCAGCATGGTCTTACCCGTGCCCGGAGGTCCTATTAACAACAGGTTATGTCCACCTGCCGCAGTAATTTCCAGTGCGCGCTTCCCTTGTTCCTGCCCAATAACATCGCTTAAATCCTCACTGTAGGCCTCCTGGCTGCCACAAAAGGGGACAGGTGAAGCTAATGCCTGTTTTCCTTCCAGAAACGCACACACTTCCTGTAAATGGTCAGCAACCAGACACTCCTGTGTTTCTGTAAGGCTAGCTTCAGCTTCGTTTTCTCTGGCAATAACGATGCGCCTGTTGGCTTTTACCGCCTCAATGACAGAAGAGATGGCACCGGGAACCCCACGTAATGCGCCTGTAAGGGCAAGTTCGCCGACAAACTCATAACGACTCAGTTCTGATGCCGTTAGCTGCTCAGAAGCGGACAGGAGCGCGATAGCGATGGGTAAATCATACCGTCCACCTTCTTTGGGTAGATCTGCGGGTGCCAGGTTGATCGTGATCCGTTTCGCCGGGAATTCATATCCGCTGTTGATAATGGCGCTACGAACACGATCGCGTGCTTCTTTAACCGTGGTTTCCGGTAGCCCGACAATAGTCAGCCCCGGCAGCCCGTTACTGATATGCACTTCAACGGTAACCAGGGGGGCCGTCACGCCTAACGCCGCTCGCGTAAAAATTACAGACAATGCCATAGGCTCTCCTTTTCGCAGACATTATCTGTTTTGGTTATCGTTTATCATCATCGGAAAGCTGTTTTTGCGCGCACGTTTCCTGAATTTCGCTGCAATTAGTCACTTATTTCATCGTGTTGGAATGTTGATCGCAGCCTTTTATCACGACTGCCAGGTGTGAGAAATTTTCATTAAGACTTTTCTCTATATAAAACAAACATTTTTTGTCAATTTGTCGGTGCGGCCGCAAACTGCGTCATAAATTTTTCTTGTTTCTTGCCTTAAATCTGTGTTACCTCTTTAGGCATTCCTTCGAACATGAAGCAAGAACGAACACAAATGAAAGCCCTTCTACGAGTGATTAGCCTGGTCGTAATTAGCGTGGTGGTGATTATTATCCCACCGTGCGGGGCTGCACTTGGACGAGGAAAGGCTTAAAAAACAAGCCTTAACGAACTAAGACCCCCGCACCGAAAGGTCCGGGGGTTTTTTTATGACCTAAAAACATAAACGAGGAGCAGAGAATGAGTAGTAGCACAAAATTCTGTTTCTCCCGATATCCGGCGGGGAACTGACTATGAATGGGGCACAGTGGGTAGTACATGCGTTGCGAGCGCAGAAAGTCGATATCGTCTTCGGCTATCCGGGCGGCGCAATTATGCCGGTTTACGATGCATTGTATGACGGCGGCGTGGAACACCTACTTTGCCGGCACGAGCAGGGCGCGGCGATGGCCGCTATCGGCTATGCTCGCGCCACCGGTAAGACCGGCGTTTGTATCGCCACTTCCGGCCCAGGTGCGACGAATCTGATCACCGGTCTTGCTGACGCATTATTAGATTCCGTTCCGGTTGTTGCCATCACCGGTCAGGTTGCAGCTCCACTTATTGGCACCGACGCGTTTCAGGAAGTGGACGTATTGGGTTTATCCCTCGCCTGCACGAAGCACAGCTTTCTGGTTGAATCGCTGGAAGAATTACCGCGAGTCATGGCTGAGGCTTTCTACGTGGCAAATTCTGGCCGCCCTGGCCCGGTTCTGGTTGATATTCCGAAAGACATTCAGCTGGCTGTTGGCGATCTTGATCCCTGGTTTGCGACTGTCGACGATGAGCATTATTTTCCGCAGGCTGAAGTTGAACAGGCCGTGCAGATGCTTTCGCAGGCAACAAAACCGATGCTGTACGTTGGTGGCGGTGTTGGCATGGCGCAGGCGGTTCCGGCGCTGCGTGAGTTTCTGAGCGTGACGCAAATGCCGGTCACTTGCACGTTGAAAGGGCTGGGCGCGGTGGAGGCTGAGTATGCTTATTATCTTGGCATGCTGGGGATGCACGGTACGAAAGCCGCGAATTTTGCCGTGCAGGAGTGCGACCTACTTATTGCCGTTGGCGCCCGATTTGACGATCGCGTGACCGGCAAGCTGAATACCTTCGCGCCGAATGCCAAAGTGATCCATATGGATATCGATCCGGCGGAAATGAGCAAACTGCGGCAGGCGCACGTTGCGTTGCAGGGCGATTTAAATGCGTTGCTGCCTGCGCTGCAACAACCGTTGGCAATTGATGCATGGCGTCAATACAGCGCGGATCTGCGTCGCGAACACGCCTGGCGTTACGATCATCCGGGTGAAGCTATTTATGCGCCGCTGTTATTAAAACAGCTCTCCGATCGCAAACCGGAAAACAGCGTGGTCACTACCGACGTTGGCCAGCATCAGATGTGGGCGGCGCAACATCTGTGTTTCAGCCGCCCGGAAGATTTCATCACGTCCAGTGGATTAGGTACGATGGGTTTTGGTTTGCCGGCCGCTGTTGGCGCGCAGGTTGCCCGCCCGGACGATACGGTAATCTGTATCTCCGGTGACGGCTCCTTCATGATGAATGTTCAGGAGCTCGGCACCGTTAAACGTAAGCAATTACCGCTGAAGATTGTCTTACTGGACAACCAGCGTTTAGGGATGGTTCGCCAGTGGCAGCAGTTATTCTTCAACGAGCGTTATAGCGAAACTACCCTGACTGATAACCCCGATTTCCTCACGCTGGCCAGCGCTTTCGGCATCCCAGGCCAGCACATCACCCGAAAAGACCAGGTTGAAGCGGCACTCGACACGATGCTCACGAGCCCAGGGCCATACCTGCTTCATGTCTCAATCGATGAACTTGAGAATGTCTGGCCGTTGGTGCCGCCCGGCGCCAGTAACTCACAAATGCTGGAGAAATTATCATGATGCAACATCAGGTTGCCGTTGAGGCCCGCTTCAATCCGGAAACATTAGAACGCGTACTGCGCGTGGTGCGCCACCGTGGCTTTCAGGTGTGTGCAATGAATATGGAAACCGCCAGTGATGCACGGAACATAAATATCGAATTGACCGTTGCCAGCCCGCGGCCTGTCGAATTACTGTTTAGCCAGTTAAGCAAACTTGTTGACGTTGCCCGGGTTGATATCCGCCAGCGTGCCACATCATCACAATCACAACAAATCCGCGCGTAAGCGCAAAAGGAAGAATAATGACGACGAAAAAAGCAGACTACATTTGGTCTAATGGCGAGATGGTTCGTTGGGAAGATGCAAAAGTTCACGTGATGTCCCACGCGCTGCATTACGGCACTTCCGTATTTGAAGGTATCCGTTGCTATGACTCGCACAAAGGTCCGGTAGTCTTCCGCCATCGTGAACATATGCAACGTCTGCGCGATTCCGCCAAAATCTATCGTTTCCCGGTATCTCAGAGTGTTGATGAGCTGATGGAAGCCTGCCGCGCAGTGATCCGCAAAAACAATCTGACCAGCGCCTATATTCGTCCGCTGGTGTTTGTGGGCGATGTTGGCATGGGCGTTAACCCTCCGGCGGGCTACACCACTGATGTGATCATCGCCGCGTTCCCGTGGGGCGCTTACCTCGGTGCGGAAGCACTGGATCAGGGGATCGACGCGATGGTTTCTTCCTGGAACCGCGTTGCGCCGAACACCATCCCGACAGCCGCGAAAGCGGGCGGTAACTACCTCTCTTCCCTGCTTGTTGGCAGCGAAGCGCGCCGTCACGGCTACCAGGAAGGGATTGCGCTGGATGTTAACGGCTACATCTCTGAAGGCGCAGGTGAAAACCTGTTTGAAGTAAAAGACGGCATCCTGTTCACGCCGCCGTTCACCTCTTCTGCCCTGCCGGGTATCACCCGCGATGCGATCATCAAGCTGGCGAAAGAGCTGAACATCGAAGTTCGCGAGCAAGTGCTGTCCCGCGAATCGCTGTATCTGGCGGATGAAGTGTTTATGTCCGGTACCGCAGCGGAAATCACACCGGTACGCAGCGTCGACGGTATTCAGGTTGGCGAAGGTCGTTGCGGCCCGGTCACTAAACGTATTCAGCAAGCATTCTTTGGCCTCTTCACCGGTGAAACGGAAGATAAGTGGGGCTGGTTGGATCAAGTTAATCCATAAATACCCGTCATACTTCAGGTTGTAGGTGTGTTGGCCGCACTCGTTCACCCCAGTCACTTACTTATGTAAGATCCCGGGGATTCGCTCGCTTGCCGCCTTCCTACAACCCGAATTATTTAGGGTATAGCAAATAAATATGGGATGGCACGCACCACCCCATCGACAAGATAGACGGGAGTAAAAGAGCATGCCTAAGTACCGTTCCGCCACCACCACCCACGGGCGCAATATGGCGGGTGCCCGCGCGCTGTGGCGCGCAACCGGGATGACCGACGCCGATTTCGGCAAGCCGATTATCGCCGTCGTGAACTCGTTTACCCAGTTCGTGCCGGGCCACGTTCACTTGCGCGATCTTGGTAAGCTGGTTGCGGAGCAAATCGAAGCCGCAGGCGGCGTGGCGAAAGAGTTCAACACCATCGCCGTTGATGATGGCATCGCCATGGGCCACGGCGGCATGCTTTACTCACTGCCTTCCCGCGAGCTGATTGCCGATTCCGTTGAATATATGGTCAATGCCCACTGCGCTGACGCGATGGTGTGTATTTCCAACTGCGACAAAATCACCCCAGGGATGCTGATGGCCTCTCTGCGGTTGAATATTCCGGTGATTTTCGTCTCCGGCGGCCCGATGGAAGCTGGGAAAACAAAACTCTCCAACCAGATAATCAAACTCGATCTGGTGGATGCGATGATTCAGGGCGCAGACCCGAAAGTCTCTGACGATCAGAGCGATCAGGTAGAACGTTCCGCCTGCCCAACTTGCGGCTCCTGTTCCGGCATGTTCACCGCCAACTCGATGAACTGTCTGACCGAAGCGCTAGGGCTGTCGCAGCCGGGTAATGGCTCGCTGCTGGCAACCCATGCTGACCGCAAAGATCTGTTTATCAACGCGGGCAAACGCATTGTTGAGCTGACCAAACGCTATTACGAGCAGGATGACACCAGCGCGCTGCCGCGTTCTATCGCCAGCAAAGCGGCGTTTGAGAACGCCATGACGCTGGATATCGCCATGGGCGGCTCTACTAACACCGTTCTGCATCTGCTGGCCGCCGCGCAGGAAGCGGAAATTGATTTCACCATGAGTGATATCGATAAGCTGTCTCGCAAAGTTCCGCAGCTGTGTAAAGTCGCGCCGAGTACGCAGAAATATCATATGGAGGATGTGCACCGCGCCGGTGGCGTGCTGGGTATCCTCGGTGAGCTGGACCGCGCTAACTTGTTGAACCGTGACGTGAAAAATGTGCTCGGTCTGACGCTGCCGCAAACCCTTGAGCAGTACGACGTGATGCTGACCAAAGACGACGCGGTGAAAACCATGTTCCGCGCAGGTCCGGCGGGCATCCGCACCACACAGGCGTTCTCGCAGAATTGCCGCTGGGACACGCTGGATGACGATCGCGCTGAAGGCTGCATCCGTTCGCTGGAGCACGCTTACAGCCAGGACGGTGGTCTGGCCGTGCTGTACGGCAACTTTGCGGAAAACGGCTGTATCGTCAAAACCGCAGGCGTTGATGACAGCAACCTGAAATTCACCGGCCCGGCGAAAGTGTACGAAAGCCAGGATGCGGCGGTGGAAGCCATTCTCGGCGGTAAAGTTGTCGCTGGCGATGTGGTGGTGATTCGCTACGAAGGGCCGAAAGGCGGGCCGGGGATGCAGGAAATGCTCTACCCAACCAGCTTCCTGAAATCGATGGGCCTCGGCAAAGCGTGTGCGCTGATCACCGACGGGCGTTTCTCCGGCGGAACATCAGGTTTGTCTATCGGCCATGTTTCCCCGGAAGCGGCAAGCGGCGGCAATATCGGCCTGATTGAAGACGGCGATATCATCGCTATCGATATTCCGAGCCGTAGCATTCAACTGCAACTGAGTGACCGTGAACTGGCGGCGCGCCGTGAAGCACAGGAAGCCCGCGGTGATAAAGCCTGGACACCGGTTGACCGTGAGCGTCAGGTCTCCTTCGCGCTGCGCGCTTATGCCAGCCTCGCGACCAGTGCGGATAAAGGCGCGGTTCGCGATAAATCCAAACTTGGGGGTTAATGATGGCCGAATCCCAACCCCTCTCAGCAGCTCCCGAAGGCGCGGAGTATCTGAGAGCGGTGCTGCGTGCGCCGGTTTACGAAGCGGCGCAGGTAACGCCGCTGCAAAAAATGGAGAAACTCTCTTCGCGTCTCGACAACGTAATTCTGGTCAAACGCGAAGACCGCCAGCCGGTGCACAGCTTTAAGCTGCGTGGCGCGTACGCAATGATTGCCGGGCTGACACCTGAGCAGAAAGCGCACGGTGTGATTACTGCTTCTGCGGGCAACCACGCGCAGGGCGTGGCGATGTCATCGACGCGCCTGGGTATCAAATCGCTGATTGTGATGCCGGTTGCCACTGCGGATATCAAAGTGGATGCGGTGCGCGGCTTTGGTGGCGAAGTGCTGCTGCACGGTGCCAACTTCGACGAAGCGAAAGCGAAAGCCATTGAACTGGCTGAACAACAAGGTTTCACCTTTGTGCCGCCGTTTGATCATCCGATGGTGATCGCCGGGCAGGGCACGCTGGCACTGGAGTTGCTGCAACAGGACGCACATATCGATCGGGTTTTCGTGCCGGTCGGCGGCGGCGGTTTAGCGGCGGGCGTGGCAGTGTTGATTAAACAACTGATGCCGCAAATCAAAGTGATTGCGGTGGAAGCGGAAGACTCCGCGTGCCTGAAAGCGGCGCTGGATGCAGGCCATCCGGTCGAGCTACCGCGCGTGGGCTTGTTTGCCGAAGGCGTGGCGGTAAAACGCATTGGTAACGAAACTTTCCGCCTGTGCCAGGCGTATCTCGACGATATCATCACCGTCGATAGCGATGCGATTTGCGCGGCGATGAAAGATTTGTTCGAAGATGTCCGCGCTGTGGCGGAACCGTCCGGCGCGCTGGCGCTGGCGGGGATGAAAAAATACATTGCTAAACACAACATCCGCGGCGAACGGCTGGCGCATGTGCTTTCCGGCGCGAACGTCAATTTCCACGGCTTACGTTATGTTTCTGAGCGTTGCGAACTGGGCGAGCAGCGGGAAGCGCTGCTGGCGGTGACCATTCCGGAAGAGAAAGGTAGCTTCCTGAAGTTCTGCCAGTTGTTGGGCGGGCGCTCCGTTACCGAGTTTAACTATCGCTTTGCCGATGCCAAAGATGCCTGCATTTTTGTCGGTGTACGTTTAAGCCGGGGGCTGGAAGAGCGCAAAGAGATCCTCGAACTGCTAAACGAAGGCGGTTATAGCGTCGTGGATCTTTCCGACGATGAGATGGCGAAACTGCACGTGCGTTACATGGTCGGCGGGCGACCGTCAAAACCGCTGCGCGAACGTCTGTACAGTTTTGAGTTCCCGGAATCGCCCGGCGCGCTGCTGAAATTCCTGCATACGCTCGGTACGCACTGGAATATTTCATTGTTCCATTACCGTAGCCACGGTACCGATTATGGGCGCGTTCTGGCCGCATTTGAACTGGGCGAGCATGAGCCGGATTTCGAAACCCGGCTCAACGAGCTGGGCTATGAGTGCCACGACGAAACAAATAACCCGGCGTTCCGCTTTTTCCTTGCCGGTTAGTTGTTTGGCAGGATTTTCCAGAACGCATCAATAAGCGGCTCATAGAGCCGCTTTTTTTGTACACACACGCCGAGTTCAAACGGCGTTTTCTCATCGCTGCGTTCAAGGATCATCACGCGGTTGCGCACCGGCTCCGGGCTGTTTTCCAGCACCACTTCCGGGATTAGCGCCACGCCGCAACCGAGCGCGACCATCGACACCATTGCTTCGTGACCACCGACGGTGGCGTAAATCGACGGGTTGCTGATTTTATGACGGCGGAACCACAGCTCGATACGGCGGCGCACCGGGCCTTGATCCGCCATGATAAACGGCACGGTTGACCAGTCCGGTTCGGGCTGCGAAACCTGGTTTCGCACCGGGCAAGGAAGCGCAGGTGCTATCAGCACCACGGCCAGGTTTTCCAGCATCGAAAACGCTACCGCGCCGGGCAGCGTTTCCGGTTTTCCGGCAATTGCCAGATCTGCTTCGCCAGTGACCACTTTTTCCATCGCATCGGCGGCATCGCCGGTGGTGAGTTTGATCTCTACCGACGGATGCTCCGCGCGAAAGCGATCGAGAATCGGCGGCAAATGGCTGTAAGCCGCGGTAACGGAACAGAAAAGATGCAGTTCACCGGAGAGCGACGGGCCTTGCTGGTCGATGGTGTGGCGCAATTGCTGATACTGCAACAACGTTTGCTGCGCGAAAACGCGTAACTCTTCGCCCGCTTCTGTCAGCGTGACGGTACGGTTATCGCGCACAAACAGCGGCTGCCCAAGATCTTCTTCCAGCCGCTGGATTTGTCGCGAAAGCGTGGAGGGACTGACATGCATGGCGCGCGCGCTGCGGCCAAAATGGCGGCTTTCGGCCAGATGCAGGAATGTTTTCAGATCGCGTAAATCCATGAGACAGACTCCACAAATTTACATTGCAAAAATTGCAATGTGACATTGTTAATATATCAATTTAAGCAACGCATTTCCTGTCATATAGTGGGTTCAATCTCGCTTATCAGCGAACTGAACAATAAATATTGCCCTGAATAATTTGCGCAACAGAAAATCCAACCCGTTAGCGCAAAAGAAGAACGGCACAACACAACATCACACGACGAGGTCTCAAATGGCTAACTACTTTAATACACTGAACCTGCGCCAGCAGCTGGCGCAGCTGGGCAAATGCCGCTTTATGGCGCGTGACGAATTTGCCGATGGCGCAAGCTACCTTCAGGGTAAAAAAGTGGTCATCGTCGGCTGCGGCGCTCAGGGCCTGAACCAGGGCCTGAACATGCGCGACTCCGGTCTGGATATCTCTTACGCGCTGCGTAAAGAAGCCATTGCGGAAAAACGCGCGTCCTGGCGCAAAGCGACCGAAAACGGTTTTAAAGTCGGCACGTATGAAGAGCTGATCCCGCAGGCGGATCTGGTCGTGAACCTGACGCCGGACAAACAGCACTCTGACGTCGTGCGTTCCGTGCAGCCGCTGATGAAAGACGGCGCGGCACTGGGCTACTCTCACGGTTTCAACATCGTGGAAGTGGGTGAGCAGATCCGTAAAGACATCACCGTTGTGATGGTGGCGCCGAAGTGCCCTGGCACTGAAGTGCGTGAAGAGTACAAACGCGGTTTCGGCGTTCCGACCCTGATCGCCGTCCACCCGGAAAACGACCCTAAAGGTGAAGGTATGGCTATTGCTAAAGCCTGGGCTGCGGCAACCGGTGGTCACCGTGCGGGCGTTCTGGAGTCCTCTTTCGTTGCGGAAGTGAAATCTGATCTGATGGGCGAGCAGACCATCCTCTGCGGCATGCTGCAGGCGGGTTCCCTGCTGTGCTTCGACAAGCTGGTGGCGGAAGGTACTGACCCGGCTTACGCAGAAAAACTGATTCAGTTCGGTTGGGAAACCATCACCGAAGCGCTGAAACAGGGCGGTATTACGCTGATGATGGATCGCTTGTCCAACCCGGCGAAACTGCGTGCTTACGCGCTGTCAGAACAGCTGAAAGGTATTATGGCGCCGCTGTTCCAGAAACATATGGACGACATCATCTCCGGTGAGTTCTCTTCCGGCATGATGGCTGACTGGGCCAATGACGATAAGAAACTGCTGACCTGGCGTGAAGAAACCGGTAAAACCGCGTTCGAAACCGCACCGCAGTTTGAAGGCAAAATCAGCGAGCAAGAGTACTTTGATAAAGGCGTGCTGATGATTGCGATGGTGAAAGCGGGCGTTGAACTGGCGTTCGAAACCATGGTGGCGTCCGGCATTATCGAAGAGTCCGCTTACTATGAATCGCTGCATGAACTGCCGCTGATTGCCAACACCATCGCGCGTAAACGTCTGTATGAGATGAACGTAGTTATCTCCGATACCGCGGAATACGGCAACTATCTGTTCTCTTACGCTTGCGTACCACTGCTGAAAGAGTTTATGACTACGCTGCAAACGGGCGATTTGGGTAAAGCGATTGCTGAAGGCGCGGTAGATAACGCACAGCTGCGCGATGTGAATGATGCGATTCGCAGCCACGAAATCGAGAAAGTGGGCCAGAAACTGCGCGGTTATATGACGGATATGAAACGTATCGCCGTCGCGAGTTAATTCCGCATCATCTTTCGGTAGCGACAAGCCGACGTTCATAGAAAAATTTAAGCCCGGAGGCGTTAGCGCTTCCGGGCTTTTTTATGCGCGGCAATGGACGCGATCTTTTTTGCCTATTTGTCTTGTTGAATTCGTTTTTATGTAATATCGTAAGTTACATGAAAATAAATAACTCCTTCTCCGCGACATTGCACATCCTGCTCCATATGGAACAGGCCGATAAACCGATGACATCAGAACAGATGGCTGAGTACATCGACGGCAATCCTGCGTTTATTCGCAAACTGCTCGCCGGGTTACGGGAAAAGCAGATTGTCTGCGCGAACAAAGGGCACCACGGCGGCTGGCGGCTTTGTCGCTCCGCCAGTCATGTCACTCTCTATGACATCTACATTGCACTGGGATCGCCCGCGCTGTTCGCATTGGGTAATCGTAACGAGAACCCCGAATGTCTGGTTGAACAAGGGGTGAACCGGGTGATGTCATCGACGCTTGCCGACGCGCAATCGCTGATCCTTGAACGTTTTAAAAACCTGACGCTACAAGATGTCGGCGCGGAATTTATTAGTTACTTCAACGAAAAGGGGCACCACTGATGATTGCAGATTTAACCACCTGTCTGATGATTGCGCTGGCTGCCAGCAGCATTTCAATAACGGTGACGCAAACGGAGCTATTTGCAGCTTTTCGTGAATGGACGGTGAAAAAGAACGCGATGTTAGGGCACTTGTTTCAGTGTTTCTATTGTCTGAGCCACTGGGCGGTGTTTGGCGGCATGCTGGTGTACCGTCCTGCGCTGTTGCACAGCGGCTTTGCATTGATTGACTGGGTGATGACGGCGTTTATTACCATTACGCTGGCGACGTTGATTAATGGCCTGATGTTTAAAGTGTTCCAGGCGGCGATCGGTATGCATGTGATGAAGCATGACGCACAGCAGAAACTGCAATCGCACAAATAAAAAACAGCCTCTCTGTAATGAGAGGCTCAATGATTAGTTGCGGTACAGCACTTTGATGATGTGGTAACCGAACTGGGTGTGCAGCGGGCCGGTTGGCTCCAGCACCGGGCAGGAGAACACCACTTTATCGAACGCGGGAACCATCTGGCCCTGACGGAATTCGCCCAAATGTCCGCCTTTTTTGCCTGACGGGCAGATAGAGTGTTTCTTCGCCAGCTTTTCGAAATCGCCGCCGTTTTTGATCTGTTCCAGAAGATCCAGTGCCAGTTTCTCTTCTTTAACAAGGATATGCAGTGCTGCTGCGGTTTTTGCCATGATCGTGCCTTGAGTGAGGTTGTTGAGGCTGGCTATACTACCACGCGTTTATATACTTCGATCTTCATTCTGCCTCGGCTTCGAGTTGCGTCTGCAGTTCAACTTATGCGAGGGCCGTTGGTGCCGCAGTAAGCTGCGTTAAAATCTGAATTCCGGCAGATTCGTTATCCCACCACTTACATAGTAAGCGGCTGAAGATTAACGGCCTGAATGATTTTGTGTATATATTTCCCCTCCAGACTTTTCATTGAGTGATTTTTTTATGCGTTTAAACCCCGGACAACAACAAGCCGTCGAATTCGTCACCGGACCATGCCTGGTGCTGGCGGGGGCGGGATCCGGTAAAACACGCGTGATCACCAATAAAATCGCCCATTTGATCCGTGGCTGCGGCTATCAGGCGAAACATATTGCGGCGGTAACCTTTACCAACAAAGCGGCGCGCGAGATGAAAGAACGTGTTGCGCAGACGCTGGGGCGCAAAGAGGCGCGTGGACTGATGATCTCTACGTTCCATACGCTGGGGCTGAATATCATCAAACGTGAATTCGCCGCGTTGGGGATGAAATCTAACTTTTCCCTGTTTGACGATACCGATCAGGTCGCCCTGCTGAAAGATCTGACTGAAGGGCTGATCGACGATGACAAAGTAGTGCTGCAACAGTTGATCTCTACGATCTCAAACTGGAAAAACGATCTGCTGACACCGTCGCAGGCCGCTGCGCGCGCAAACGGCGAACGCGATCGTATTTTTGCTCATTGCTATGGTCTGTACGACGCCCATATGAAGGCCTGTAACGTACTCGATTTTGACGACCTGATCCTGCTGCCAACACTGTTATTACAGCGCAATGAAGAGGTACGCGAACGCTGGCAGAACAAGATCCGTTATCTGCTGGTGGATGAATATCAGGACACCAACACCAGTCAGTATGAGCTGGTAAAGCTGTTAGTGGGCCAGCGTGCGCGCTTCACCGTCGTGGGTGACGATGACCAGTCTATTTATTCGTGGCGCGGGGCGCGACCGCAAAACCTGGTGCTGCTGAGCCAGGATTTCCCGGCATTGCAGGTAATTAAGCTGGAGCAAAACTACCGCTCTTCCGGGCGCATCCTGAAAGCGGCGAATATCCTCATCGCCAACAACCCACACGTGTTCGAAAAGCGGCTTTTTTCCGAGCTGGGTTACGGTGCGGAGCTGAAAGTGCTCAGCGCCAACCACGAAGAACATGAAGCCGAGCGCGTGACCGGTGAGCTGATTGCTCACCACTTCGTGAATAAAACCGAATATAAGGATTATGCGATCCTCTATCGCGGCAACCACCAGTCGCGCGTATTCGAAAAATTCCTGATGCAGAACCGCATCCCGTACAAGATTTCCGGCGGCACCTCGTTCTTTTCGCGCCCGGAAATCAAAGATCTGCTGGCCTATTTGCGGGTACTGACCAATACGGATGATGACAGTGCGTTTTTGCGCATCGTGAATACGCCAAAGCGTGAAATTGGCTCGGCGACGCTGCAGAAGCTGGGCGAATGGGCGATGTTGCGCAATAAGAGCCTGTTTGCCGCCAGCTTCGACGTTGGCCTGAATCAGACGCTGACCGGGCGCGGTTACGACGCGCTGACGCGGTTTACTCACTGGCTGGGTGAGGTTCAGCGCTTGTCGGAACGCGAACCCATCGCGGCGGTGCGCGATTTAATACATGGCATCGATTACGAATCCTGGTTGTTCGAAACATCCGCCAGCCCGAAAGCGGCAGAGATGCGCATGAAAAACGTCAACACGCTGTTCGGCTGGATGACGGAGATGCTGGAAGGCAGCGAACTGGACGAGCCGATGACGCTGGCGGAAGTCGTCACGCGCTTTACCCTGCGCGACATGATGGAGCGTGGCGAGAGTGACGACGAATCCGATCAGGTGCAGTTGATGACGTTGCACGCGTCTAAAGGCCTTGAATTTCCGTATGTTTTCCTTGTTGGTATGGAAGAGGGGTTATTGCCACACCAGAGCAGTATCGATGAAGATAACGTCGATGAAGAGCGGCGGCTGGCTTATGTGGGCATCACCCGTGCGCAGAAAGAGCTGATTTTCACCCTCTGCAAAGAACGCCGCCAGTACGGCGAGTTAGTCCGCCCGGAACCGAGCCGCTTCCTGCTGGAACTGCCGCAGGACGATCTGATTTGGGAGCAGGAACGCAAAGTGGTCAGCGCCGAAGAGCGCATGCATAAAGGTCAGGCCAACGTGGCAAATATTCGCGCAATGCTGGCGAAAGCGAAGGACAAATAAAAATCTGCTTTCAGTGAAGGCGGCGTTGATTACGCTCTTGAAGAGCAGGCTGAAAAAGTTAAAAAGAAGCGTCTGCCCGCTCTGTAAGGTTGAATCCGGTAGCGCTGCTGAACGTTGGTTTTCAGCGAGCAATAAAAAGCCCGCAGCGAGCGGGCAATATTCATATGAGAATTACTGGATTTCCAGCGACCAGTGCACGTAACTCTGCCACTGGCTTTCCTGATCAATTAGCTCTGCGCCAAGCGGATGACTTGCCAGCCACCCTTGCGGTAGTGTCAGCACCAGCTTCTCTCCCTGCGCGGTAACCGCAATTTCCGGCAGCAGATCATCGCGACGACGGCTGGCGAAAATAATGGCAAGACGAAGCAGACGACAAAGATGCTCGGCTACGCGCGGCGGTACGGCGTTTTGCTGATGCAGCGACGAGAGATCGACGGCGTTCGTCTGATTAAGCAGCAGTGTCGCGAGCAGTTTCTTTTGCGCGGGGGTAAACCCTGGCAAATCGAGATTACGTACCAGCCATGCCGCGTGTAGCGGTGCTTGCTTGAACTCAATGCTCAAACCAATTTCATGCAGTTCGCAGGCAACTTTCAGAATTTCGATGCTGTACGCATCTAATTCCCACACTTTAGCAACGCTCTGCGCAAAACGCCCGGCCAGGGTTGTCACGCGGCGGGATTGATCGGTATCGATAATAAAACGGCGTTGAATATTGCGCAGCGTGCGGCTACGAATGTCTTCATCTACCGCCAGGTGCAACATGCCGTAGACCAGACCTTCGCGTAATGCGCCACCGGCCAGCGTCATGCTTTCAATATTCATTTCGGTGAAGATAGCGATAAGGATTGCCAGACCGCTCGGGAACACCAAAGCGCGTTCGAGTGTCAGGCCTTCGATTTCCAGCTCTTCAAGCCGTCCGCACTGTATGGCGCGCTGTTTAAGCTGCTGCAATTTAGCGAGGGTGATGCGCTCATCCATGCCCTGCGCCATCATGATTTCTTGCAGCGCCTGAACCGTACCCGATGCCCCGACACAAACTTTCCAGCCATGGCGGCGAAGCTCATCGGCAACCGGGCGCAGCACCTCGCGCGCGGCCTGTTCGGCGGCGGCGAAGTTTTCCTGTCCGAGATTTCGGTCGGTGAAAAAGCGCTCAAGCCAGGTGACGCAGCCCATCGACAGGCTGAAAAGGGAGGTCGTTTGTGCCCCGGTGCCGGTCACCAGCTCCGTGCTGGCACCGCCAATATCAACCACCAGACGCTGATCCGCACCACCCGTTGTGTGCGCAACGCCCTGATAAATCAGCCGCGCTTCTTCCTCGCCGCTAATGACCTGCACCGGGCAGCCAAGGATTTCTTGCGCTTTGTCGATAAATTCCTGCGCGTTAACCGCCAGACGCAACGTGGCCGTTGCTACGACGCGGATTTGCTCCTGGGGAATATCCTGTAGACGTTCGGAAAACAGCCGCAGGCACTGCCAGCCTCGCTCCATCGCTTCCTGAGAAAGACGATTATCGGGGCTTAATCCTGCAGCCAGGCGAACTTTACGTTTGATGCGAGAAAGCGTCTGAATGCTTCCCGCCACCTCGCGCACAACCAGCATATGAAAACTGTTGGATCCAAGATCGATAGCGGCATAGAGCGAGGCGGAACCGAGCATATTTTTAACCTGAACGACGACGATTACGTGGAGCGCCACCGCTGCGGCGTGGACCGTTGCCAGAGCGTGAACGCGTCAGACGTTTTGGCGGCGGCAGCTCGGTGAGCAGGGCATCCGGATCGTATTTGCTGACCGGAATCGAGTGCCCGATATAGGTCTCAATCGCCGGCAGGTTCAATGCGTACTCTTCACAGGCGAGGCTGATTGAGTGACCACTGGCGCCAGCACGGCCGGTACGACCGATACGGTGAACATAATCTTCGCAATCATCCGGCAGATCGTAGTTAAAAACGTGCGTGACCGCAGGAATATGCAGACCACGTGCGGCAACGTCAGTCGCCACCAGAATGTCGAGATCGCCGCGCGTGAACTCATCAAGAATACGCAGGCGTTTTTTCTGCGCAACATCGCCGGTCAGCAAACCAACACGATGACCATCTGCGGCCAGGCTGCCCCAGATATCTTCACAGCGGTGTTTGGTGTTAGCGAAGATAATGGCGCGATCTGGCCACTCTTCTTCGATCAACGTTTGCAGCAGGCGCATTTTCTCGTCGTTAGACGGGTAGAAAAGCTCTTCTTTAATACGATGGCCCGTTTTTTGTTCCGGCTCTACTTCCACGTATTCAGCGTTATTCATCTGCTCAAACGCCAGCTCGCGCACCCGGTAGGACAGCGTGGCGGAGAAGAGCATATTCAAACGTGAAGTCACGGGTGGCATACGGCGGAACAGCCAGCGGATATCTTTGATAAAGCCCAGATCGTACATACGATCTGCTTCGTCCAGCACCACGACCTGGATCGCGCCCAGGTTAATATGGTTCTGTTTGGTGTAATCGATCATTCGGCCCGTGGTGCCGATTAAAATATCGACACCGCTTTCCAGTACTTTCAGCTGTTTGTCGTAGCCGTCACCGCCGTAAGCCAGACCCAGTTTCAGGCCAGTCGTCTGCGCCAGCGGTTCTGCATCGGCGTGAATTTGCACCGCGAGTTCACGTGTCGGCGCCATAATAATCGCGCGCGGCTGGTTCACTTTACGGTCTTCAATTGCCGGGTGAGAGAGAAGATAATGAAACGTTGACGTTAAAAACGCCATCGTTTTGCCGGTACCGGTTTGCGCCTGACCTGCAACATCACGGCCCGCCAGCGTCAGCGGAAGAGCCAGAGCCTGAATAGGCGTGCAATTATGAAACCCTTTTTTTTCAAGGGCTTCGATCACCTTTGGGTGCAGGGCGAAGTCGGTAAACTTCTGTTCTGTTAAATGTGTTTTGCTCATAGTGTGGTAGAATATCAGCTTACTATTGCTTTACGAAAGCGTATCCGGTGAAATAAAGTCAACCTTTAGTTGGTTATTGTGGCATCAACACGTTGCTGTTTTATGCTACACCAACATGCCAGGCTTATTCCTGTGGAGTTATATATGAGCGATAAAATTATTCACCTGACTGACGATAGTTTTGACACGGATGTACTCAAAGCGGACGGGCTTGTGCTCGTTGATTTCTGGGCAGAGTGGTGTGGACCGTGTAAAATGATCGCCCCGATTCTGGATGAAGTCGCTGATGAGTACGAAGGCAAGCTGACCATTGCGAAACTGAACATCGACCAGAATCCGGGCACCGCGCCGAAATACGGCATCCGTGGCATCCCGACCCTGCTGCTGTTTAAAAACGGCGAAGTTGCAGCAACCAAAGTTGGCGCCTTGTCTAAAGGCCAACTGAAAGAGTTCCTGGACGCCAACCTGGCGTAACCCCAGACTCTGCCGGCGTGCCAGCAGTCCTAATTTTTTTGGATCGCTGGACGCCCGGCTTCAGCCGTGCTAATTTAGTTTTGACTTCGTTTTGAACATACCTTTAGTTGTTTGAATCTTGCATTACCCCGATACTTCCCGCAGAGCAACACCATCGCGAGAGAAGTCGACAGATTCCGGGCTTATCACTTATTCCGTCTTATCGTTTCAGTTCTGCGTACTTTCCTGTGACCAGGCACCGATCAGACATAAGTTGATGGCCGTTAACAGGCATGGATGACCCTGCCATACCATTCACAACATTAAGTTCGAGATCTACCCCGAGTTTAAGAACCCACACCATTATGAATCTTACCGAATTAAAGAATACGCCGGTTTCTGAGCTGATCACTCTCGGCGAAAATATGGGGCTGGAAAACCTGGCCCGTATGCGCAAACAGGACATCATTTTCGCCATCCTGAAGCAGCACGCGAAGAGTGGCGAAGATATCTTTGGCGATGGCGTGCTGGAGATTCTGCAGGATGGATTTGGTTTCCTCCGTTCCGCAGACAGCTCCTACCTCGCCGGCCCCGACGACATCTACGTATCCCCCAGCCAAATCCGCCGTTTCAACCTCCGTACTGGTGACACCATTTCAGGTAAGATTCGCCCGCCTAAAGAAGGTGAACGTTACTTTGCATTGCTGAAAGTTAACGAGGTGAACTTCGATAAGCCGGAAAACGCGCGCAATAAGATTCTGTTCGAAAACTTAACGCCGCTGCACGCGAACTCTCGTCTGCGTATGGAACGTGGTAATGGCTCGACGGAAGACTTAACCGCACGCGTACTGGATCTGGCGTCGCCGATCGGTCGCGGTCAGCGTGGTCTGATTGTCGCACCGCCAAAAGCCGGTAAAACCATGCTGCTGCAGAACATCGCGCAGAGCATTGCTTACAACCATCCTGACTGCGTACTGATGGTGCTGCTGATTGACGAGCGTCCGGAAGAAGTGACCGAGATGCAACGTCTGGTTAAAGGCGAAGTGGTTGCTTCTACCTTTGACGAACCGGCTTCCCGTCACGTGCAGGTTGCAGAAATGGTTATCGAGAAGGCTAAACGCCTGGTCGAACACAAGAAAGACGTTATCATTCTGCTGGACTCCATCACTCGCCTGGCACGCGCTTACAATACCGTTGTTCCGGCCTCTGGCAAGGTACTGACCGGTGGTGTCGACGCGAACGCCCTGCACCGCCCGAAACGCTTCTTCGGTGCCGCGCGTAACGTGGAAGAGGGCGGCAGCCTGACCATTATCGCGACCGCGCTGATTGATACCGGTTCAAAAATGGATGAAGTGATTTACGAAGAGTTTAAAGGCACCGGTAACATGGAACTGCACCTCTCGCGTAAAATAGCTGAAAAACGCGTCTTCCCGGCGATTGATTACAACCGTTCTGGTACGCGTAAAGAAGAGCTGCTCACCACTCAGGAAGAGCTGCAGAAAATGTGGATCCTGCGCAAAATCATTCACCCGATGGGTGAGATCGACGCGATGGAGTTCCTCATTAACAAGCTGGCAATGACGAAGACTAATGATGAATTCTTCGACATGATGAAGCGCTCTTAATATAAATAAACCTCGGAAGCGCCACGTTTTTACGTGGCGTTTTTTATTTGCGAGCTATACGCTATATGCACTGGGACAGGCATTGTCCGAGGCCGGCCGCTCAAGAGTGATAGATAAATCTGTTGAATATCTCGTTCGGTTGAAAAACAGACAATAAAGCTTGTAAACGACCTGCTTTCTCATTTTATAGGGCATGGCGACGTCGTTATACTGCCAGGATTAACATTCGCTGAGAGCATCCATTGTGAATTTACTCACTGCGTTTACTGAATTATTCAGTATTTTCTTGTTCACAACCGTCTTTTTGTTTTTTGCTCGTAAAATAGCAAGATATATCGGGCTGGTGGACAAACCCAACTATCGTAAACGGCATCAGGGATTGATCCCTCTTGTTGGGGGGATCTCAGTATTCGCAGGGGTCTGCTTTACGTTTGGTATCACGGATTATTACATTCCCCACGCTGCCCTCTATCTCTGCTGCGCCGGTGTTTTGGTGTTTGTCGGTGCTCTGGATGACCGGTTTGATATTAGTGTAAAAATCCGTGCTGCTGTCCAGGCATTGATTGCCATTATCATGATGGTCGTCGGCAAGCTTTATCTCAGCAGCCTCGGCTATATTTTTGGCTCTTGGGAAATGGTGTTAGGCCCTTTCGGCTACATACTGACACTATTTGCTATATGGGCGGCAATCAACGCGTTCAATATGGTTGATGGTATTGATGGTCTGCTGGGCGGGCTGTCCTGCGTTTCGTTTGCTGCGATCGGCTTCATTTTATGGTTTGACGGGCAGTTTAGCCTTGCGCTGTGGTGCTTCGCCATGATCGCCGCAATAATTCCTTACATCTTGTTGAATTTGGGTATCCTGGGACGTCGCTACAAAGTTTTTATGGGTGACGCCGGAAGTACGCTTATCGGTTTTACCGTCATTTGGATTTTACTCGAAACGACGCAGGGCCAAACACACCCGATCAGCCCGGTTACGGCTTTATGGATCATCGCCATTCCTTTGATGGATATGGTGGCCATCATGTATCGCCGTTTACGCAAAGGAATGAGTCCTTTTTCGCCGGATCGCCAGCATATTCATCATCTGATCATGCGCGCAGGGTTTACTTCCCGTCAGGCCTTTTTGCTGATTACTCTTGCAGCCGCTGTGCTGGCCAGTATCGGCGTTGCCGCAGAATATCTCCGCCTCACCCCGGAATGGGTGATGTTGGCACTGTTTTTGCTAGCGTTCTTTCTCTATGGCTACTGCATTAAGCGCGCATGGAAAGTGGCGCGCTTTATCAAGCGAATTAAACGCAGAATGCGCCGTAATAGCGATTCTAAATCAACACTAACCAAGTAAATCCGGGAAAGCGATGATTCAACCAGCGTCAGGAACACCTTCAATGGGGACGGAAAACGAACTGGATATCCGGGGCTTATTCCGTACTTTGTGGGTAGGAAAATTATGGATCGCGGGAATAGCACTGCTGTTTGCTTTGCTCGCCTTAGTCTGGACCTTCTTTGCTACCCAGGAGTGGAGTGCAACCGCAGTTACCGATCGCCCCACGGTTAATATGCTGGGGGGCTATTATTCCCAGCAACAGTTCCTGCGTAACCTGGACGACAAAGCTAACCAGACACCTACCGATCAGGTATCGGTCATGGATGAGGCGTATAAAGAGTTCATTATGCAACTCGCCTCCTGGGATACACGGCGTGATTTTTGGTCGCAGACGGATTACTACAAACAGCGTCTGGTTGGTAACAGCAAAGCGGATGCGGCAATGCTTGATGATCTGATCAATAACATCCAGTACACGCCTGGAGATGTTGTCCGCAACTTTAACGACAACGTTAAGTTGATTGCTGAAACCGCGCCAGATGCCAACAATTTGCTGCGTCAGTATGTCGCTTTTGCCAGCCAGCGTGCCGCCAGCCATCTTAACGATGAGCTGAAAGGCGCCTGGGCCGCGCGTACTATCCAGATGAAAGCACAGGTTAAACGCCAGGAAGAAGTAGCAAAGGCGATTTTTAACCGCCGTCTGCACAGCGTTGAGCAAGCACTTCAAATCGCTCAACAGCACAACATTTCACGCACTGAGACCGAAGTTCCGCCAGATGAACTGCCAGATTCAGAACTGTTTATGCTGGGGCGCCCAATGCTGCAAGCGCGGCTGGAAAATCTGCGGGCAGTGGGGCCGCAGTTTGATCTGGACTATGATCAAAATCGGGCAATGCTGAATACGCTTAACGTCGGTCCGACCCTTGATCCCCGTTTTCAGACATATCGTTATTTGCGTACGCCGGAAGAACCGGTAAAACGCGACAGCCCGCGTCGTGCTTTCCTGATGATCATGTGGGGAATTGTCGGTGCGCTAATCGGGTCGGGTATTGCATTAATGCGCCGCCGTTCGAACTAAACGCTGTCCGAGATGAAGGCATGATGCCTTCATCCTCTAATCGAAGAGAATCGTTGTGAAAGTACTTACCGTATTTGGCACGAGGCCAGAAGCCATCAAAATGGCTCCGCTGGTACATGCGCTGGCAAAGGATCCAGACTTTGAAGCAAGAGTTTGCGTCACTGCGCAGCATCGGGAGATGCTTGATCAGGTGCTAACACTCTTCTCTATTGTTCCGGATTACGATCTAAATATTATGCGGCCGGGACAAGGGCTTACGGAAATTACCTGCGGCATCCTTGAAGGCTTAAAACCCATCCTTGAATCCTTCCGCCCGGATGTGGTGCTGGTGCATGGCGACACGACAACGACGATTGCGGCGAGCCTTGCCGCGTTTTATCAGCGTATTCCTGTCGGGCATGTTGAAGCGGGCCTGCGAACTGGCGATCTCTCTTCGCCATGGCCAGAAGAGGCAAACCGCACGCTGACCGGTCACCTGGCGATGTAT
Organism: Kosakonia sp. LAM2021; assembly: GCF_016620385.1. Lineage (NCBI taxonomy): Bacteria > Pseudomonadati > Pseudomonadota > Gammaproteobacteria > Enterobacterales > Enterobacteriaceae > Kosakonia > Kosakonia sp. LAM2021. The sequence continues at coordinate 62,216 of NZ_JAENHT010000016.1, read as the reverse complement.
CACTTTGCGCCGACGGAAAACTCTCGCCTCAATTTACGCCGTGAGAATGTTGCGGATAACCGCATTTTTGTCACCGGCAATACCGTTATTGATGCGCTTTTCTGGGTTCGCGACAGCGTGATGAACAACCCTTCGCGCTACGAGGCGCTGGCGGCGCGTTATCCGTTCCTCAATAGAAATAAAAAACTCATTCTTGTCACCGGGCATCGCCGTGAGAGTTTTGGTCGTGGTTTTGAACAGATTTGCCATGCACTAGGGGATATCGCCGCGCAACATGATGATGTGCAAATTGTCTATCCGGTCCATCTGAATCCCAACGTCAGCGAGCCAGTAAACCGAATTCTTGGTCATGTTGAAAACGTTACGCTAATCGAACCCCAGGATTACCTGCCGTTTTTGTGGTTGATGAATCATGCCTGGCTGATCCTGACGGATTCGGGTGGCATACAGGAAGAAGCTCCTTCGCTCGGCAAGCCGGTGCTAGTAATGCGTGATACCACCGAACGTCCGGAAGCCGTCGATGCGGGCACGGTTAAACTGGTTGGCACGGATCGCCAGCGCATTGTGGAAGAGGTCTCGCACCTGCTTCATGACAACGATGCCTGGCAGGCGATGAGCCGCGCGCACAATCCTTATGGTGACGGGCTGGCCTGTGGCCGCATTTTGCACGCACTTAAAAATAATCGGGTAACACTATGAGCTTTAAAACCATTTCCGTTATTGGCCTGGGCTATATTGGTCTGCCTACCGCGGCGGCGTTTGCTTCACGGCAGAAGCAGGTTGTTGGCGTCGATATCAACGCCAGCGCGGTGGAAACCATTAATCGCGGCGAAATCCATATCGTCGAGCCGGAACTGGGAAGTGTAGTGAAATCGGCGGTAAACGGTGGCTATCTTCGCGCGAGCACCACACCTGTCGTCGCAGATGCTTACTTGATCGCCGTGCCAACGCCGTTTAAAGGCGAGCACGAGCCGGATATGGCCTATGTTGAGGCGGCGGCTAAATCCATCGCGCCAGTGCTTGGCAAAGGCGCGTTAGTGATCCTTGAGTCGACCTCACCGGTAGGGGCAACAGAACAGATGGCGCAGTGGCTAGCCGAAGCGCGCCCGGATCTTACTTTCCCGCAGCAGGCGGGTGAAAACGCTGACGTTAATATCGCCTACTGCCCGGAGCGCGTGCTGCCGGGGCAAGTGATGGTCGAGCTGCTTAAAAACGACCGCGTGATTGGCGGGATGACGCCGGTTTGTTCGGCGCGAGCCAGCGAGCTGTACAAAATTTTCCTTGAAGGCGAATGCGTGGTGACCAACTCGCGTACCGCTGAAATGTGCAAACTTACCGAAAACAGTTTCCGCGATGTCAACATTGCATTTGCCAACGAACTGTCGCTGATTTGCGCCGATCAGGGGATCAACGTTTGGGAGTTGATTCGCCTGGCGAACCGCCATCCGCGCGTCAATATTCTCCAGCCTGGGCCTGGTGTCGGCGGACACTGTATCGCCGTTGATCCGTGGTTTATTGTCGCGCAGAATCCGCAGCAGTCACGGCTTATCCGCACCGCGCGTGAAGTTAACGACTTTAAGCCGCACTGGGTGCTGAATCAGGTTAAAGCGTTGGTTGCCGATTGCCTGACGGCCAGCGGCAAACGCGCCAGTGAAATCAAAATCGCCTGTTTCGGGCTGGCCTTTAAGCCCAATATCGATGATTTGCGTGAAAGCCCGGCAATGGAAATTGCCCTCGACATCGCGCAGTGGCACAGCGGTGAAACGCTGGTGGTGGAGCCGAATATTCATCAACTGCCGGCTAAATTCGCCGGACACGCCACGCTGGTAAATACCCATGATGCGCTGGCGCAGGCCGATGTGCTGGTGATGCTCGTTGATCATAACGAGTTTAAAGCGGTGGAGAGCGCCAGCATTGGCCAGCAGTTCGTTGTCGATACCAAAGGTGTCTGGCGCTAAGCGAGCGAGCATAGAGGGAACAGCATGACCATTCACGGCACGGTAGAAGAACTGGCATGGGAAAGCCGCTTTTTTAGCTTGCGTAGCGCGATTGTTCGCCTGCAACCCTCGGCGCCAGCGTTGACCCGCGCGGATTTCGCTAATTGGGCGCGTGTGCAGGTGAAACTACCGGCATCTCAGCCCGAAATGTTGGATGCGTTGCAGCAACTCGGTTTTCAACTGGTTGAAGGCGAGATCGACCTCTCGCTGGCGGTAGAGGAACAGGGCGTCGATCCGGCGGCTGAAGTGGCAACGCTTGCGGATATTCCTGTGCTACGCCAGATGGCAGTCGAAATCTTTGTGCAGAGCCGGTTCCGCGCACCCTGGTATCCAGCAGAGGCGAGCGGGCGTTTTTATGCACAATGGATTGAAAACGCGGTAAAAGGCGAGTTTGACCATCAATGTCTGGTCTTTCGTAATGCGCAGGGCGCTATCACAGGCTTTGTTTCGCTGCGCCAGCTCAACGAACAGGAAGCTCGTATTGGTCTGCTGGCCGGGCGCGGTATGGGCGAAAAATTAATGCAGGCGGCGTGTCATTGGGCGCGCCAGCGCGAGCTAAAACGTGTGCGGGTAGCGACTCAGCTTGGGAACACTGCCGCACTTAAACGCTATATTCAGAGCGGGGCGAATATTGAAAGCACCGCCTTGTGGCTATACAGGTGACTCTATGATCCCCTTTAACGCTCCACCGGTGGTGGGAACGGAACTCGACTACATACAGTCGGCGATGGGCAGCGGTAAATTATGCGGCGATGGCGGTTTTACCCGCCGTTGTCAGCAGTGGATGGAGCAGCGTTTTCGCAGCGCGAAAGTCTTGCTGACACCTTCCTGCACGGCATCGCTGGAGATGGCCGCGCTACTGCTGGATATCCAGCCCGGTGATGAAGTGATCATGCCGAGTTATACCTTCGTTTCGACCGCCAATGCGTTTGTGCTGCGCGGTGCGAAAATCGTCTTTGTCGATATCCGCCCGGATACCATGAACATTGATGAAACGCTGATCGAAGCCGCCATCACCGAAAATACTCGCGCCATTGTGCCGGTGCATTACGCGGGTGTTGCGTGCGAAATGGATACCATTATGGCGATTGCCAAACACCATAATTTGTATGTGGTGGAAGATGCCGCACAGGGCGTGATGTCGACCTATAAAGGGCGGGCGCTGGGCACCATCGGCCATATTGGTTGCTTTAGTTTCCATGAAACCAAAAACTACACCGCCGGCGGCGAAGGTGGCGCGACGCTGATTAACGATCGCGCGCTGGTAGAGCGGGCAGAGGTTATTCGTGAGAAAGGTACTAACCGCAGCCAGTTTTTCCGTGGGCAGGTAGATAAATACACCTGGCGGGATATCGGTTCCAGCTATCTGATGGCGGATCTCCAGGCTGCCTATTTATGGGCGCAACTGGAAGCGGCAGAACGCATCAACCAGCAGCGCCTGGCGCTGTGGCAAACCTATTACGACGCATTAAAGCCGCTGGCGCGCGCGGGTCGTATTGAGCTGCCCTCGATCCCTGCGGAGTGTAGCCATAATGCGCATATGTTTTATATCAAACTGCGCGATGAAGCCGACCGTAGTGCGCTGATTGCTTTCCTGAAAGAAGCGGAAATCCTCGCGGTGTTCCACTATATCCCGCTGCATGCTTCACCGGCCGGTGAAAAATTCGGCGAATTCCACGGCGAAGATCGTTATACCACACAAGAAAGTGAGCGTTTGCTTCGTCTGCCGCTGTTCTACAACCTGGCACCGGTTAATCAGCGCACCGTTATCAGCACGCTTCTGAGCTACTTCAACTGATATGTCGCTGGCAAAAGCATCGATATGGACGGCCGCCAGCACGCTGGTCAAGATTGGCGCGGGCTTGCTGGTGGTCAAATTGCTTGCGGTGGCGTTTGGGCCATCAGGTGTCGGGCAGGCGGGGAATTTCCGCCAGCTTATTACCGTATTGGGTGTGCTGGCAGGGGCCGGGATTTTTAACGGCGTAACGAAATTTGTCGCGCAATACCGTGACGATCCGGCTCGCTTACGCATTGCTGTGGGCACATCGTCCGCAATGGTGCTGGGCTTTTCGACGCTGCTGGCGCTGATTTTCCTGCTGGCGGCAGCACCAATCAGCCAGGGATTATTCGGTCATAAAGATTATCAGGGGCTGGTGCGTCTGGTGGCGCTGGTGCAGATGGGCATAGCATGGGCCAACCTGCTGCTGGCGGTAATGAAAGGGTTTCGCGACGCAGCAAGTAACGCACTCTCTCTGATTATCGGGAGCGTGATCGGCGTACTGGCGTGGTTTCTCTGCTTCAAACTGGGCGGCTATCAGGGTGCGTTGCTGGGAATGGCGCTGGTTCCGGCGCTGGTGGTTATCCCGGCAATGATCATGCTGATGCGGCGTGGCAGTGTTCCGCTGGGGTACTTTGCGCCACGATGGGACAATGGATTAGCAGGGCAGTTAAGCAAATTTACGCTAATGGCGCTGATCACCTCGGCGACCCTGCCACTGGCCTACGTGATGATGCGAAACCAACTGGCTGCGCACTACAGCTGGGATGATGTGGGGATCTGGCAAGGGGTCAGCAGTATCTCCGATGCTTATCTGCAATTTATCACCGCCTCGTTCAGCGTTTATCTGTTACCCACACTGTCCAGACTGACGACAAAAGCAGAGATCTCGCGCGAAATCGTTAAATCGCTGCGTTTTGTGTTACCGGCGGTAGCGGCAGTGAGCCTTTGCGTCTGGCTGCTGCGCGATGTGGCGATTTGGCTGCTATTTTCCGACAAGTTCACTGCGATGCGCGATCTGTTCGCCTGGCAGCTGGTCGGGGATGTATTGAAAGTGGGCGCTTACGTATTTGGTTATCTGGTGATCGCCAAAGCGTCGCTGCGCTTTTATATTCTGGCTGAAGTTAGCCAGTTCGCGCTGTTAACGCTGTTTTCGCGCGTGCTTATCCCGGCACATGGCACCATCGGCGCGGCGCAGGCCTATATGGCGACCTACATTATTTATTTTGCCGCGTGTTGCGGCGCTTTTTTGATTTGGCGTAAGAAGGCATGACTGCACTAATTCACGTATTGGGATCGGATATCCCACACCATAACCAGACTGTTCTGCGGTTTTTTAACGAAAACCTCGCGGCTTCGGGCACGTATGCCCGTGAATTTATGGTTGTTGGCTGCGACGAAGGGCAACGCGCGACGTATCCGGAATTAACGCTGCACTTCTATGCTGATAAAAACGCGCTGGCAAAGGCCGTTGTCGCGCGCGCAAAAGCCGATCGCCAGCAACGCTTTTTCTTTCATGGCCAGTTTAACTTCGGCCTGTGGCTGGCGTTATTGCGCGGTTCCATCAAGCGCGAACAGTTCTACTGGCATGTCTGGGGCGCCGATCTGTATGAAGTGTCGCGCAGCCTCAAATTTCGTCTTTTTTATCCGCTGCGTCGTTTAGCGCAACGCCGGGTGGGCTGCATTTTTGCTACCCGTGGCGATCTGGCCTGGTTCGGGCAACGTAACCCTGCTGTGCGCGGCGAGCTGCTCTATTTCCCTACGCGTATGGATCCGGCGCTAAATACCATGGCGCACGAGCTGCAACGGGAAGGCAAACTGACGATTCTGGTGGGTAACTCCGGTGACCCGAGCAACGAGCATATTGCTGCATTGCGCGCGATTCACCGCCGGTTTGGCGACACGGTCAATATCATTGTACCGATGGGTTACCCGGCAAATAACGACAGCTATATCACATCGGTACGCAACGCCGGTCTGGCGCTATTTAGCGCAGAAAACTTGCGTATTCTGAGCGAAAAAATGGACTTTGACGCTTATCTGGCACTGCTGGCGCAATGCGATTTAGGCTACTTTATTTTCGCCCGTCAGCAGGGGATTGGCACGCTTTGCTTACTGATTCAGGCTGGCGTTCCCTGCGTACTGAACCGGGAGAATCCGTTCTGGCGCGATATGGTGGCAGAAGATATTCCGGTGTTGTTTACCAGCGATACGCTAAGCGAATCGGTGATCCGCGAAGCCCGGCGACAGCTGGTGGCCGTCGATAAGAATGCCATTACGTTCTTTAGCCCGAATTACATTACGCTTTGGCATAAAACGCTGCGTATGGCTGCGGGGATCGTCGGATGAGCTCACTTGAGTTTTGCGGACTGTTTATCATCTGGCTGCTGGCGACACTCTTTATCGCCACGCTGACCTGGTTTGAATTCCGCCGTGTGCGGTTTAATTTTAACGTTTTCTTTTCGCTGCTATTTCTGCTGACCTTTTTCTTTGGTTTTCCGCTGACCTGCGTGCTGGTATTCCGTTTTAACGTCGCCGTGGCACCGCCGGGAATTATGATGCAATCATTGCTGGCGGCGGCGTGTTTCTATGGCATCTATTACGTCACCTATAAAACGCGGCTGCGGGCAAAAGCCGAACAGGCGACACGTCGCCCATTGTTCACCATTAACCGCGTGGAGGCGCATCTGACATGGGTGATGCTGATGATCATCGCGCTGGTGAGTGTGGGGATCTTCTTCATGCACAACGGCTTTCTGTTATTCCGCTTGCACTCCTATAGCCAGATCTTCTCCAGCGAAGTTTCCGGCGTCGCGTTAAAACGTTTCTTCTACTTCTTTATTCCGGCGATGCTGGTGGTCTACTTTCTGCGTCAGAGCGCACAGGCATGGCTATTCTTTCTGGTCAGCACCGTGGCGTTTGGTTTGCTGACCTACATGATTGTTGGCGGTACGCGCGCCAATATCATTATCGCGTTCGCGATTTTCCTGTTTATCGGCATTATTCGCGGCTGGATTTCGCTCTGGATGCTGGCCGCTGCGGGCGTGCTGGGGATTGTCGGTATGTTCTGGCTGGCGCTGAAACGCTATGGCTTAAATGTCAGCGGCGACGAGGCGTTTTACACCTTTTTATACCTGACGCGCGATACTTTCTCGCCGTGGGAAAACTTGTCGTTGCTGTTGCAAAACTACGACAAGATTGATTTTCAGGGGCTGGCGCCGATTGTGCGCGACTTCTACGTGTTTATTCCTTCCTGGCTATGGCCTTCGCGGCCTGGCATTGTGCTCAACACGGCGAACTACTTCACCTGGGAAGTGCTCAACAACCACTCCGGGCTGGCGATTTCGCCCACGCTGATTGGTTCGTTAGTGGTGATGGGCGGCGCGTGGTTTATCCCGCTGGGCGCGGTGGTGGTGGGCCTGATCATTAAATGGTTCGACTGGTTATATACTTTAGGAAAGCGGGAAACCAACCGCTATAAAGCCGCGATTCTTCACAGCTTCTGCTTTGGCGCAATTTTCAACATGATTGTGCTGGCGCGCGAAGGGCTGGATGCGTTTACCTCGCGGGTTGTGTTCTTCCTTGCCATTTTCGGCTTCTGCCTGCTAATAGCGAAACTGCTCTACTGGCTGTTTGACAGTGCAGGACTTATACATCGTCGCGACTCGCGCGTAGTGAAACCCCTCTCCCAGGTGTGAAAAGGATTTAACATGACAGATAAGACGGCAGCGCCGCTGTATGACCTGCGCGGTCTGAAACTGGTCGGCTGGCGCGATATGCAGCACGCGCTGGATTTTCTCTGTACGGACGGGCAAATCAAGCAAGGCACGCTGGTGGCGATCAACGCCGAAAAAATGCTGACGCTGGAAGATGACGCGCAAGTTCGCGCGTTGATTGAGGCGGCGGAATATAAGTACGCGGATGGCATCAGCGTCGTACGATCGCTGCGCAAGAAATTCCCGCAGGCGCAGGTTTCTCGTGTTGCGGGTGCCGATCTCTGGGAACAACTGATGGCGCGGGCAGGAAAAGCGGGCACACCGGTGTTTCTGGTGGGGGGAAAACCCGAAGTGCTGACGCAAACAGAGCAGAAACTGCGCACGCAATGGCAGGTGAATGTGGTGGGAAGCCAGGATGGCTACTTTAGTCCGGCGCAGCGGCAAGCGCTGTTTGAGCGGATCCGCGATAGCGGGGCGAAAATCGTCACCGTCGCCATGGGCTCGCCAAAACAAGAGATTTTTATGCGTGATTGCCGTGCTGTCTGGCCGGATGCGCTGTATATGGGCGTGGGCGGCACTTACGATGTCTTTACCGGGCATGTGAAACGCGCGCCGACGCTCTGGCAGAAATTCGGGCTGGAGTGGCTGTATCGCTTATTGTCACAACCGACGCGGCTGAAACGCCAGTTACGTTTGCTGCGTTATCTCCGCTGGCACTATAGCGGAAAACTCTGACACTCTCCCGGCGGCGTAATGCGCTGCCTTTTTCCTTCCGGTTGTTGTTTTATTGTGCATGACGCCTGTTTTTTTTATACATCGTTTGCCATTTCCCTCATTTTAAGAAACCATTCGCTCACTCATTGCAGTGCCGTGGTGTTTTTTGCGCCAACCATTTCCGGGTCGGTGCAGCATGGCCTGTTATGAGCTGAGGGAAAACTCATAACAATAACCCGCAGAGCGGGCAGAGAAAGAAGCAAACACAACAGAGGATTTATGGCCGAAAACAAACCAGAGCTTCAGCGTGGTCTGGAGTCTCGTCACATCGAATTAATTGCCCTCGGGGGCACTATAGGCGTGGGCCTGTTTATGGGGGCTGCCAGTACGCTGAAATGGGCAGGCCCGTCGGTATTGCTGGCGTATATCATCGCCGGTGTTTTCGTCTTCTTTATTATGCGCTCCATGGGCGAAATGCTGTTTCTGGAGCCGGTCGCCGGGTCCTTCGCAGTTTATGCGCATCGCTATATGAGCCCGTTCTTTGGCTATCTCACCGCCTGGTCCTACTGGTTTATGTGGATGGCGGTTGGCATCTCGGAAATCACCGCGATTGGCGTGTATGTCCAGTTCTGGTTCCCGGATCTTGCGCAGTGGATACCCGCGCTGATTGCGGTGGGGCTGGTCGCCCTGGCCAATCTGGCAGCGGTGCGTTTGTATGGTGAAATTGAATTCTGGTTTGCGATGATCAAAGTCACCACCATTATCGTGATGATTGTCGTAGGCCTGGGGGTGATTTTCTTCGGCTTTGGTAACGGCGGTCACTCGATTGGTTTTGGCAACCTGACCGAACATGGCGGTTTCTTTGCCGGCGGCTGGAAGGGCTTTTTAACCGCGCTTTGTATCGTTGTGGCCTCTTATCAGGGTGTCGAGTTGATTGGTATCACCGCAGGTGAAGCGAAAAACCCGCAAGTAACGCTGCGTAGCGCGGTCAGCAAGGTGCTGTGGCGCATTCTGATTTTCTATGTGGGCGCCATTTTTGTCATCGTCACCATCTTCCCGTGGAATGAAATTGGCACCAATGGCAGCCCGTTCGTGCTGACTTTTGCCAAAATCGGTATCACGGCGGCAGCCGGGATCATTAACTTTGTCGTGCTGACGGCGGCGCTATCCGGTTGTAACAGCGGTATGTATAGCTGTGGGCGTATGCTTTACGCGTTGGCGAAGAACCGCCAGTTGCCGGCGGCGGTGGCAAAAGTGTCCAAAAGCGGCGTTCCGGCGATGGGCGTGACCATTTCTATCATTATCCTGCTGGTCGGCTCCTGCCTGAATTACGTGATTCCGAACCCACAACGGGTGTTTGTTTACGTATACAGCGCCAGCGTGTTGCCAGGCATGGTGCCGTGGTTCGTGATTTTGATAAGCCAGCTGCGTTTCCGTAAGGCGCACAAAGAAGCGATTGCCAGCCATCCGTTCCGCTCGATGCTGTTCCCGTGGGCAAACTGGTTAACCATGGCATTTCTGATTTGCGTGCTGGTGGGGATGGGCTTCAACGACGACACGCGTATGTCGCTGTTTGTCGGCATTATCTTCCTCGCTGCGGTAACGGTGGCGTATAAGGTATTTGGCTTCCATCGGCATGCTGTTACGCAACGGGTGGGTGAATAAGAGGCAAAATGCGCAAAGCATAACCAAACGCGCATTTTCTTTAAAAAAAGCACTAGACAGCCGCGCCCGAAGTCCGTACTATCCACCCCCGCAACGGCGCTACGCGCCCGTAGCTCAGCTGGATAGAGCGCTGCCCTCCGGAGGCAGAGGTCTCAGGTTCGAATCCTGTCGGGCGCGCCATTTAAACCCGGCGCTTGAGCTGCGGTGGTTCGTGAAATATCACGATACCGCGTGAAAAGATTTACAGTGGTGGCTATAGCTCAGTTGGTAGAGCCCTGGATTGTGATTCCAGTTGTCGTGGGTTCGAGTCCCATTAGCCACCCCATTATTTTGCAGTACAAGTTTCGTGGAATGCGAAGGTGGCGGAATTGGTAGACGCGCTAGCTTCAGGTGTTAGTGTCCTTAGGATGTGGGGGTTCGAGTCCCCCCCCTCGCACCACAACTTAGATTGAACGAAAAATTCAAAAAGCAGTAAAACGGCGAGTAGCGCAGCTTGGTAGCGCAACTGGTTTGGGACCAGTGGGTCGGAGGTTCGAATCCTCTCTCGCCGACCAATTTTGAACCCCGCGTAAGCGGGGTTTTTTGTTTTTGCCTTTCCTGCCACATCTTCTGCATTTCGCGCCTTTCCATCGTTCTTTTTGCCTGCGTTGCTTCTGAGCGACAATGTGCACCTGCTGTGTCGCTTAATGGTGACATGTAAGCTGCTGATTTTAAATGACTAAATCAATTAATCTGCTATTTGTCGCCAGCTAGCGACATACTGGCTTTTGGGAAAGACGACTAAGGCGTGATTGCGGGGCAAGAAACGCTGAATTTGCTGATATTTTAAAAGTTTGCGCTCTGTAACATTAGTTAATGCAGTTATGGCACGGTATGTGCAATAATCTACGCGTAGATGCTCATTCCATCTCTTATGTTCGCCTTCAGGCCTCATAAACTCAGGAATGATGCAGAGCCGTTTACGGTGCTTATCGTCCACAGACAGATGTCGCTTCGGTCTCATCAAACACCATGGACATAACGTTGAGTGAAGCACCCATTTAGTTGTCAAAGACCTGTTTTAACGCCTGCCTGAGTATTCCGGCAGGCGTTTTTTTATGTCGTAACACTCCATGCTTCGAGTTGCAGGTGCTTTGGCTTTTCTGCAACTCAAATCAATGTGTGTTAGTGAGGCGGGTTATTTTGCAGCGTCAGTAACAAACCGTCACGGCGCATGGTGGCGGCTTCTTCCGGTTGATGCAGGCGATCGAGACAGTCGGCGAGCCAGGCATAATCAAACGCGTCCGCGCGCTGTTTCAACGCGGCACGAAACGCAAGGCAGGCTTCCTGCCATTCACCGTGCTTCATCAACGATTGCCCCAGCGTACTCCACAGTAATGGGCGGTCGCCTTGCGTTTTAATTTGCTGGCGCAGGACTTTTTCGATCTGCTCCGGGTTATTGGTTTTCAGGCGAGGGATGACCAATACCAGGCGATCGTCATATTGGCGCTTCAGACCATCAAGCACGATTTCTTGCGCAGTATCGTGATCGTCGCACTCAATTAAGTGCTCGGCCATGGCCACCTGCAACACCACCTGCTGGCGGGTTTTGCGGCTCTGGTTTTTCCACCAGGTTTTCAGCCCCTCGCTGCCCTGATCGGCACGCGCTTGATCCATCATGCCGATCCACGCCTGCTGCTGCAGAAGATCGCGGTGTTCATCGTCGCCGACGTTGGCTTTCGCCATCGACGGAATGATATCTACCAGCGACGTCCATGCGCCGGTGCGAATATAAGCCTGCTCCGCCAGACGCAGCACTTCGGGATGGCGAGGAGTGATTTCCAGTAACTTATCCACGCCATGACGCGCGGCATGATTTTCGTTGCGCGCCAGTTGCAGACGCACACGGGTGATTTCTACCGGAATCGGATCGTTTTCCGCCAGCTCTGCGGCGCGTTCCAGATGCTGATTCGCGCGGACTTCATCACCGCGCTGCTGCGCCGCTTCTGCCGCCAGAAGATAGTTAACCACCGGTTGCTCAGCGTGATCGGCATTCTTCGACATCAGCTTTTCAACCTGCTGATAATCGCCTTCCGCCAGTTTCAGCAGCGCCTGCTCTGTCTGTTTACGGGCGCGACGGCGTTTACGGCCGACGAACCAGCCACGCGTATGCGAGCCGGTACGGAAAATGCGGCGCAGCACCCACTCGAGAGCGAAGATAACCACTAACGCCAGCACCAGAATAATGACCAACCCGGTAACGCTGGTTTCAATGTTGTAGTTATCGGTCTGGATCAGCACGTATCCCTGATGCCCGGCGAGCATAGGGCCAAGCACGATCCCGGCGATCAACAGTGCAAAGAGCAATAACACTTTTAACATGGTTACTCTCCTTGCGCTGCTGCTGCGGCGGCGGCAGGTGCCTGTTCAGCCGCTACGGCTGGCTGGGCCATCAGATTGCGTACGCGTGTCTGCATCAGTTTTTCCAGAATCGGCTGGCTTTGCAGTGATTCCGGCAAATCCATGGCAATGGTTTGCTGACTCAGCTTGTCCACTTCCTCAAGAAACGCTTTGGTCGCGGCGTCATCGGTATCGTAGTAGGCCCGCACCCAAGTGGAGACGTTATCCAGCGCTTGCTTATAAGTCTCTTCCTGGTGACGCGGAACGGCCTGTGCGGCAACCAGCAGGCGCGAACGGATGTTCTCACGCAGATAGATATCCTGATTCGGCGCGAGCAGCGGCACGGCTGTTTCATCACGGCGACGAATGGTAATAAAGCTATCCATAAAGTTCTGCCAGCTTTTTTGCAGGTTTACCCGCCATTCGCTGATCGAGCCGGACAGCTCGCTGCTGTCAGCATCCATCGGGGAGTCGTCATCGTTATTGTCCGCCAGACGCAGGTTATCAATCTGGTTGGAAAGCTGATTTAACTTCAGAATGGCGCCGTCGTAGTCCACCTGGGTAATAGCGGAAAGGCTGGCGATATCGTCAGTAATCGCCCGGCGGGCGGTGATAAGGCTCGGATCGTTCATATCCGCCAGGCTGGCATCGGCGCTTTTCAGCAGTGCCGCAGCGGTGGTGACGTCCTGATCGCTCCACAGTTTACGACCGGCCAGCTTCACCAGAAAATCGGCCTGAGCCAGCTGCCAGGTTTTGGCGTCTGAACCGGAAATGGTCGCCACTTTCTGCTGTACTTTATTCAGTTCTTTTGCCAGCACGTCATTCTGGTGTTTAGCCGCTGCAAGCTCACTGGATTGCTGCTTGATTACGCCTTCCAGCTCCGCACGCTGCTTATCCTGCGACTGCTGTAGTGCAATAACCTGGTCGGCGAGTTCGCCATTGTTGTTGTTCAGGGTTGCGGTCTGCTGTTTCACCCAGCCATAAAGCCCTGCGCCAGATGCCAGTGCAATCGCGATGGCGATCGCGCTGAGTGCAAGGCTGGTCCTGTTAGCGCGTGCATTTTTCTCTGCTTTCTCCGGCGGCGGCGTTGCGCCGTCAGCCGCTTTGGTCTCTTCAACCTCGGCGGAGGAGTGTTGTTGTTCCGTCATTATGGCTTCCCATTATGAGAGTTATTGTAATGCGCGAAGCAGCGCATCGTTGTCGGCATTGTCAGCGACCTGAATATTCTGCCAGCCCAGATCCCGGGCGAGGTGCGCCAGACGTTCGCTTACCACGACCAGGCGGCAGCGAAGTAACCAGTTCTCCCGATACCAGGGAGGAATAAGTGAATACAGTTGTTGCATCATTTCGCCGCTGGTGACCACAAGCGTGGTCACGCCGCGTGTGTGCCAGCGCATCGCTTCTTCCGCGCCGTCATAATATTTCGCGCTGCGTTGATAGCACTCGCAAAATTCCACTTCAGCGCCGCGCGCCGCCAGCGTTTCCGCCAGCACTTCGCGCCCGCCGTTACCTCGTAAGATTAGCGCATGCTTGCCCTGAACACTTTGTAATTCAGGTAATTGTAGCAACACTTCGCTGATTTCCCGATCGAAGGGATAGCGCACGTCAATTCCGCTGACGGTGTGCAGTGCCAGAGCAGTGGTGCGACCAATCGCGAAATAGTGCGGTTCGCTCGGAAAGTGCAGACCTTGTTGTTGCAGGTGCGCGTGAGCGAATGAAACGGCATGTTGCGACAGCGCAAACACCATGTCGTTTGCGGTTAACGCGGCAAGCCGGGCGGGGAGCGAATTCAACTCACGACCCGGTGTAAATTCGATCAACGGAAAGCTCCAGGCCACCAGCCCCAGTGTGCGCAGTCGGCTCACTAATTCTTCCCCTGCGGGGGACGGGCGGGTGACGAGAATGCTCATGCGGGGGCGTCTCCGTTATAAATTTCGGCCAGAATGGCGCGTGCGCCATTATCGAGTAACTCTTCCGCCAGTGAGATGCCAAGCTGTTCGGCATCCTCCAGACGACCGCGACGTTCGCCGCGTACCATAATGGAGCCGTCTGGCGCGCCAACCAACCCACGCAGCCAGATCCCGCCATCAATCAGTTCAGCATAGCTGCCGATTGGCACCTGGCAGCCGCCTTCAAGACGCGTATTCATTGCGCGCTCGGCTTTCACGCGAACGGCGGTGTCGTCGTGGTTGAGCGGCGCGAGCAGGGCGCGCGTACGCGCATCCTCCAGGCGACATTCAACACCTACTGCACCCTGGCCGACAGCTGGCAGCGAGGTTTCCGGCGACAGCGCGGTGCGTACGCGGGAACTTAATCCAAGGCGGTTAAGACCGGCGACGGCGAGAATAATCGCGTCATAGTCACCGTTATCCAGCTTGCTAAGGCGCGTGCCGACATTCCCGCGCAGGGAGCGGATCACCAGATCCGGGCGGTGCTCTGCCAACTGACACTGGCGGCGCAAGCTGGATGTGCCAACAATGCTGCCAGCGGGCAATTCGTCCAGCGAGTTATAGCGATTTGATACAAACGCGTCGCGTGGATCGTCGCGTTCACAGATGGTCACCAGGCCAAGCCCTTGCGGGAAATCGACCGGTACATCCTTCATTGAATGCACAGCGATATCGGCACGGTTTTCAAGCAGTGCCAGTTCGAGTTCTTTGACAAACAGGCCTTTACCGCCCACTTTCGCCAGCGGTGTATCGAGGATCACATCTCCGCGAGTGACCATCGGCACCAGTTCAACTGTAAGCCCTGGGTGGCTCGCCTCAAGGCGTTCCTTAACGTAATGTGCCTGCCAGAGCGCAAGAGGGCTTTGCCGTGTGGCAATTCTTAAAACATTGTCTAACATGCTTGTTACCGTCCTTATCGTCCGTTGACCATCCTAACATTGTTGCATTAGGGTGTCAGTGCTCGCGGTGGATTGCATAGGTGCGAGAAGGCTACACCTCTGCAATGCAGGCGCAACCGGGCTGTAATTCGGACTTTACAGAGAGCGTTTGCTGCTACACTGGTTTGTAGCGCATCTTTCTTTACGGTCAATGAGCAAGGTGTTAAATTGATCACGTTTTAGACCATTTTTTCGTCGCTCCCCCTATAAAGATAAGGGCGAAAAAAGGTGACGGCTATTTTGGATTTTCTGTAAACATCAGGCGATATGTCTTGTACCTCTATATTGAGACTCTGAAACAGAGACTGGATGCCATCAATCAATTGCGTGTGGATCGCGCGCTTGCTGCCATGGGGCCTGCTTTCCAGCAGGTTTACAGTCTGCTGCCTACATTGTTGCATTACCACCATCCGCTGATGCCGGGCTACCTTGAAGGTAACGTTCCCCAGGGCATTTGCTTTTACACGCCTGATGAAAACCAACTTCACTACCTGAACGAACTTGAGCTGCACCGTGGCATGCCGCCGCAGGCTTCGCCAAAAGGCGAACTGCCGATTACCGGCGTCTATTCTATGGGCAGTACCTCATCGGTTGGGCAAAGCTGTTCCTCTGATCTGGATATCTGGGTCTGCCATCAATCCTGGCTTGATAATGAAGAGCGCCAGCTGTTGCAGCGTAAGTGCAGCCTGCTGGAAAGCTGGGCGGCCTCGCTCGGCGTTGAAGTAAGCTTCTTCCTGATTGATGAAAACCGTTTCCGCCATAATGAAAGCGGCAGCCTCGGCGGTGAAGACTGCGGTTCTACGCAGCATATTCTGTTGCTTGACGAATTTTACCGCACCGCCGTGCGCCTGGCAGGTAAACGTATTCTGTGGAATATGGTGCCGGGAGACGAAGAAGAGCATTACGACGACTACGTCATGACGCTCTATGCGCAGGGCGTTTTAACGCCGAACGAATGGCTGGATCTGGGTGGCTTAAGTTCCCTTTCGGCGGAAGAGTACTTCGGTGCCAGCTTGTGGCAGCTCTATAAAAGTATTGATTCACCGTACAAAGCGGTGTTGAAAACGCTGCTGCTGGAAGCCTACTCCTGGGAATACCCCAACACGCGTCTGTTGGCGAAAGATATTAAACAGCGTTTGCACGATGGCGAGATTGTCTCGTTTGGTCTCGATCACTACTGCATGATGCTGGAGCGCGTGACGGAATACCTGATCGCGATTGAAGACACCGCGCGTCTCGATCTTGCCCGTCGATGTTTCTATTTAAAAGTGTGCGAGAAGCTGAGCCGCGAGCGCGCCTGCGTTGGCTGGCGTCGTGAAGTGATTTCGCAGCTGGTGAAAGAGTGGGGCTGGGACGACGCGCGTGTAACGATGCTGGATAACCGCGCGAACTGGAAAATTGATCAGGTTCGCGAAGCGCACAATGAACTGCTCGACGCGATGATGCAGAGTTATCGCAACCTGATTCGCTTTGCGCGCCGCAACAATCTGAGCGTTTCCGCCAGCCCGCAGGATATTGGTGTATTAACCCGTAAGCTGTATGCTGCATTTGAAGCGTTGCCGGGTAAAGTGACGCTGGTGAACCCGCAAATTTCACCTGATCTCTCCGAGCCGAATTTAACCTTTATCCATGTACCGCCGGGCCGCGCTAACCGTACAGGTTGGTATCTTTACAACCGTGCGCCAAATATGGATTCGATCGTTAGCCACCAACCGCTGGAATATAACCGCTACCTTAATAAGCTGGTCGCCTGGGCGTGGTTTAACGGTCTGCTGACTTCGCGTACGCACCTGTTTATTAAAGGCAACGGCATTGTTGATTTGCCGAAGTTGCAGGAGATGGTGGCGGATGTTTCCCATCACTTCCCGCTGCGGCTGCCCGCCCCGACGCCAAAAGCGCTCTACAGCCCTTGCGAAATCCGTCACCTGGCTATCATCGTTAACCTGGAATACGACCCAACCGCGGCGTTCCGTAACCAGGTTGTACATTTTGATTTCCGCAAACTTGATGTGTTCAGCTTTGGTGAGCAGCAAAACTGCCTCGTTGGCAGCGTCGATTTGCTCTATCGCAACTCGTGGAATGAAGTGCGAACCCTGCATTTCAACGGCGAGCAGGCGATGACCGAAGCGCTGAAAACCATTCTGGGGAAAATGCACCAGGATGCCGCGCCGCCGGACAGCGTGGAAGTGTTCTGCTACAGCCAGCATTTACGTGGTCTTATTCGTACGCGCGTGCAGCAACTGGTGTCGGAGTGTATTGAGCTGCGCCTGTCCAGCACGCGGCAGGAAACCGGGCGTTTCAAAGCGTTGCGTGTTGCTGGTCAGACCTGGGGGCTGTTCTTTGAACGTCTCAATGTCTCCGTGCAGAAGCTGGAAAACGCGATTGAGTTTTACGGCGCGATTTCTCACAACAAGCTGCATGGCCTTTCGGTGCAGGTGGAAACCAATCACGTTGAGTTACCTGCGGTGGTAGATGGTTTTGCCAGTGAAGGGATTATTCAATTCTTCTTTGAAGAGACCGGCGAAGAGGGCTTTAACATCTATATCTTAGATGAGAGCAACCGCGCGGAAGTCTATCACCACTGCGAAGGCAGCAAAGAAGAGCTGGTGCGCGATGTCAGCCGTTTCTATTCTTCATCTCACGATCGCTTTACTTACGGTTCGAGCTTTATCAACTTTAACTTGCCGCAGTTCTACCAGATTGTGAACGTTGAAGGTCGCGCGCAGGTGATTCCGTTCCGTAATCAGGCAATCAGCACCGCGACGCCGGCAAATCAGGATAACGACGCGCCGTTACTTCAACAGTACTTCTCTTAAGCGATTTGCCCGGCGTTTCACCGGGCAATGAATGTCAGCGGAAGCTGACGGTTTCTCCCGCCTGTTGGCTTGCCGCCTGTTCCAGCAGATCCCAGAATGTTTCACCGCTGCGATCGCACACCCATTCGTTACCTTTCAGGTCAAAATGGTAGCCGCCTTGCCTGGTTGCCAGCCAGACCTGGTGTAGCGGTTCCTGGCGGTTAATAATGATTTTGCTGCCATTTTCAAAGCTGAGGGTCAGCACGCCGCCGTTGATCTCGCAGTCGATATCACTGTCGCCGTCCCAGTCATCCAGGCGTTCTTCGATGGTCAGCCACAGGCCGTCTGCGAGGCGATGAAATTCACTGTCGTTCATTCTCTTATCCCGTTTTTTATGATGGCAGCAGTATAACGCGAAACATTTCCCGATGCCCTAAACGCGCAAACTCTTGCTTTTGTGTCTTCTCCTGCGATGATAGAAAGCAGAAAGAACGAACTTACAGGCAACTTATAATGAAAGATGTGTTTCGCACGCTGGCCGTACTGCTGACTCTGTTTAGCCTGACGGGCTGTGGTCTGAAAGGCCCACTCTACTTCCCGCCCGCCGATAAAAACGCGCCGCCGCCAACCAAAACGCAAACCAGCACGATTCAGCCGACCACGCCGGATAAAAACGATCGTGGTGATGACGGCTCGCCGACGCAGGTGAATTACTGACGTTACCATTCTGTATCCGCGCAAATGGAGTAGATGATGCAGTTCTCAAAAATGCATGGCCTTGGCAACGATTTTATGGTCGTCGACGCGGTAACGCAGAATGTCTTTTTTTCCCCGGAGCTGATCCGTCGTCTGGCGGATCGCCATCTTGGCGTAGGGTTCGACCAGTTGCTGGTGGTTGAGCCGCCCTATGATCCTGAACTTGATTTCCACTATCGGATCTTTAATGCCGATGGCAGCGAAGTGTCGCAGTGCGGCAACGGCGCACGCTGCTTCGCCCGTTTTGTTCGCCTGAAAGGGTTGACCAATAAACGTGATATCCGCGTCAGTACGGCGAACGGTCGTATGGTATTGAGCGTAACGGAAGATGAGTTAGTGCGCGTGAATATGGGCGAGCCAAACTTCGAACCGTCGCAGGTGCCGTTTCGCGCGAACAAAGCGGAAAAGACCTATATTATGCGTGCAGCAGAGCAAACAGTATTGTGCGGCGTTGTCTCAATGGGCAACCCGCACTGCGTGATTCAGGTGGACGACGTCAACACCGCCCCCGTCGAAACGCTGGGGCCGGTTCTGGAAAGCCACGAACGTTTTCCTGAACGCGCGAACATCGGCTTTATGCAAGTCGTTAAACCGGACAACATTCGCCTGCGCGTTTATGAACGCGGTGCCGGGGAAACCCAGGCCTGCGGCAGCGGCGCTTGCGCAGCGGTCGCTGTCGGCATCTCGCAGGGTTTGCTGGCGGAAAATGTTCGCGTGGAGTTACCAGGCGGTCGACTTGATATCGCATGGAAAGGCCCGGGCCAACCACTGTATATGACTGGCCCGGCGGCACATGTCTACGACGGGTTTATTCAGTTATGAAGCAGCCAGGGGAAGAACTACAGGACACCTTTACACAGCTGGATGACAGCGATGTCGTTGATTATCTGCTGCGTAACCCTGATTTCTTTATCCGCAATGCACGGCTGGTGGAACAGATGCGCGTGCCGCATGCGGTGCGCGACACCGTTTCACTGGTGGAATGGCACATGGCGCGTTCGCGCAATCACATCAATACGCTGGAAGAGAACATGACGCTGTTGATGGAGCAGGCCAGCGCTAACGAAGGTCTGTTCTATCGCTTGCTGCGTTTGCAGGGACGGCTGGCGTCTGCGCCGAGCCTCGATGAATTGCTCAACCGTTTCCATCGCTGGGCGCGTGATTTGGGGCTGGCGGGCGCCACTATCCGCCTGTTTCCCGATCGCTGGCGTCTTGGCGCACCGTCGAAATTTACCCATCTTGCGCTCTCCCGACAGGCGTTTGAACCGCTGCGTATCCAGCGCCTTGGCCAGCAGCATCACTATCTTGGGCCGCTCAACGGGCCGGAGTTACTGCTGCTGTTGCCGGAAGCGAAAGCGATTGGTTCCGTGGCGATGTCGCTGATGGGGCAGGATGGCGCGCTGGGTGTTGTGTTGTTCAGCAGCCGCGATGTTCATCATTATCAACAGGGACAAGGCACCCAGTTGCTGGAAGAGATCGCGCAGATGCTGCCGGATCTGCTGGAGCGCTGGATTGAGCGCGCATGACCGATTCTCCGCTGTTTCCATTCGTCACCCGTTTTCTGCGCTACCTTAGCGTTGAACGTCAGCTCAGCCCCATCACGCTTTTAAATTATCAGCGTCAGCTTGATGCCATTATTGCTTTGACCGAAGAAACGGGTCTGAAAAGCTGGCAACAATGTGATGCTGCGATGGTGCGTACCATTGCCGTGCGCAGCCGACGCAAAGGGCTGGGCGCCGCGAGCCTGGCGCTACGGCTCTCGGCGTTGCGTAGTTTCTTTGACTGGATGGTCAGCCAGGGCGAGTTGCCCGCTAACCCGGCAAAAGGCATTTCCGCGCCAAAAGCGCCGCGCCATCTGCCGAAAAATATCGATGTTGATGATATTAACCGGCTGCTGGATATCGATCTTAACGATCCGCTCGCCGTGCGCGATCGCGCGATGCTTGAAGTGATGTATGGCGCGGGTCTGCGTTTGTCTGAACTGGTGAATCTGGATATTAAGCATCTGGATCTGGAAAGCGGCGAAGTGTGGGTGCTGGGTAAAGGCAGCAAAGAACGCCGTTTGCCGATTGGCCGCAACGCGGTTGCCTGGATTGAGCACTGGCTTGATTTACGCGGTTTGTTTGGCGCACAAGACGATGCGCTGTTTCTGTCGAAGCTTGGCAAACGCATCTCGGCGCGCAATGTGCAAAAGCGCTTCGCTGAATGGGGCATCAAGCAAGGGTTGAACAGCCATGTGCATCCACATAAGCTGCGCCACTCTTTCGCCACCCATATGCTCGAATCGAGCGGCGATCTGCGCGGCGTACAGGAGCTGCTCGGTCACGCCAATCTGTCTACCACTCAAATATATACTCATCTTGATTTTCAACATCTTGCTTCGGTATACGATGCGGCGCACCCGCGCGCCAAACGGGGGAAATAATGCGTTTTTACCGCCCATTAGGTCAGATCTCCGCGATCACCTTCGACCTGGACGACACCCTTTACGACAACCGGTTGGTTATCCAGCGCACTGAACAGGAAGCGCTGGCGTTTGTGCAGCGTTATCACCCGGCGTTAAGCAACCTGGAAAACAGAGAATTCCATCGTCTGCGCCAGTCGCTGCGGGAAACCGAACCGGATATTTACCACGATGTCACCGAGTGGCGCCGGCGTGCCGTCGAACGTGCGATGCTGGATGCCGGTCTGACCGCGGAAGAAGCCGCCGCCGGTGCAAATGCCTCGATGGTCAATTTTGCCAAATGGCGCAGTCGCATCGATGTGCCGGAGGAAACTCACGACACACTGACGAAGCTCGCCAAAAAGTGGCCGCTGGTGGCGATCACCAACGGTAACGCGCAGCCGGAGTTGTTCGGCCTGGGCGACTACTTTGAATTCGTGTTGCGCGCCGGGCCGGATGGGCGCTCAAAACCGTTTAGCGATATGTATCACCTGGCGGCTGAGCGTCTTGACGTGGCGATTGGCGATATCCTGCATGTTGGCGATGATTTAACCACCGACGTCGCCGGGGCGGTGCGCTGCGGTATGCAGGCCTGTTGGATTAAGCCGGAAGGCGCAGATCTGCTGCAAGCCAGCGACAGCCGGTTACTGCCGCATGTGGAAATTTCGCGGTTGGCATCCCTCACTACGCTGATATAATCACCAGCTGTTCTGTATAAATTCCCAGTAATATTTCGCGGCGGTGCCAATGGACGTTTCTTATCTGCTCGACAGCCTCAATGACAAACAGCGCGACGCCGTAGCCGCCGAGCGCAGCAATATGCTGGTGCTGGCAGGGGCGGGGAGCGGTAAGACGCGCGTGCTGGTACACCGTATCGCCTGGCTGATGACCGTGGAAAACTGCTCGCCATACTCCATTATGGCGGTGACTTTCACCAACAAAGCGGCGGCGGAAATGCGCCACCGTATCGGCCAGTTGATGGGCACTTCGCAGGGCGGGATGTGGGTTGGCACCTTCCACGGCCTCGCGCACCGTTTGCTGCGCGCGCACCATATGGACGCCAACCTGCCGCAGGATTTCCAGATCCTCGACAGCGAAGATCAACTGCGTTTGCTCAAGCGTTTGATCAAAGCGATGAACCTCGACGAGAAACAATGGCCGCCGCGCCAGGCGATGTGGTACATCAACGGCCAAAAAGACGAAGGCATTCGTCCGCACCATATTCAAAGTTTCGGTAACCCGGTGGAACAAACCTGGCAAAAAGTTTACCAGGCCTATCAGGAAGCCTGCGATCGAGCCGGGCTGGTGGATTTCGCCGAGCTGCTGCTGCGCGCCCATGAGTTGTGGCTCAACAAACCGCATATTTTGCAGCACTACCGCGAACGCTTTACCAATATCCTGGTGGACGAATTCCAGGATACCAACAACATTCAATACGCGTGGATCCGCCTGCTGGCGGGCGATACCGGCAAAGTGATGATCGTCGGTGACGATGACCAGTCCATCTACGGCTGGCGCGGCGCGCAGGTGGAAAATATCCAGCGCTTTCTGAAAGATTTCCCCGGCGCGCAGACGATCCGCCTGGAGCAGAACTACCGTTCGACCAGCAATATCCTCAGCGCGGCGAACGCCCTGATTGAGAACAATAACGGGCGTCTGGGGAAAAAGCTGTGGACCGATGGCGTCGATGGCGAGCTGATTTCACTCTACTGCGCCTTTAACGAGCTGGATGAAGCGCGTTATGTCGTCAATCGCATTAAAGCCTGGCAGGATAACGGCGGGCAGCTGACGCAGTGCGCCATTCTCTATCGCAGCAACGCCCAGTCGCGCGTGCTGGAAGAAGCGCTGCTGCAAGCCAGTATGCCGTACCGGATTTATGGCGGTATGCGCTTCTTCGAACGTCAGGAAATTAAAGATGCGCTCTCCTACCTGCGCCTGATCGCCAACCGCAATGATGACGCCGCCTTTGAGCGCGTGGTGAATACGCCAACGCGCGGCATCGGCGACCGTACGCTGGACGTGGTGCGCCAAACCTCGCGCGATCGCCAGTTGACGTTATGGCAGGCGACGCGCGAGTTGTTACAGGAAAAAGCGCTGGCGGGCCGCGCGGCGAGCGCGCTGCAACGTTTCCTGGAACTGATTGACGCGCTGGCACAGGAAACGGCGGATATGTCGTTGCATGTGCAAACCGACCGGGTGATCAGCGATTCCGGCCTGCGCATGATGTACGAGCAGGAAAAAGGCGAAAAAGGCCAGACGCGTATCGAGAACTTAGAGGAACTGGTCACCGCGACGCGCCAGTTCAGCTATAACGAAGAAGACGAAGATTTAATGCCGCTGCAGGCATTTCTCTCCCACGCCGCACTGGAAGCGGGCGAAGGGCAGGCGGATACCTGGCAGGATGCGGTGCAGTTAATGACGCTGCACTCGGCGAAAGGGCTGGAGTTCCCGCAGGTGTTTATTGTCGGTATGGAAGAGGGCATGTTCCCCAGTCAGATGTCGCTGGATGAAGGCGGCCGCCTGGAAGAGGAACGCCGTCTGGCGTATGTCGGTGTGACGCGCGCCATGCAAAAACTGACCTTAACCTATGCGGAAACGCGTCGGTTGTACGGCAAAGAGGTGTATCACCGCCCGTCGCGCTTTATTGGCGAGTTGCCGGAAGCGTGTGTGGAAGAGGTGCGTTTGCGCGCCAGCATCAGCCGTCCGGTTAGCCATCAACGCATGGGTACGCCGGTTGCGCAAAGCGATACCGGCTATAAACTTGGTCAGCGCGTGCGCCATGCCAAATTTGGCGAAGGCACGGTGGTGAACATGGAAGGCAGCGGCGAGCACAGCCGTTTACAGGTGGCTTTCCAGGGGCAAGGTATCAAATGGCTGGTGGCGGCTTACGCCAAGCTCGAAACCGTGTAACTTTCAGAAAAATATCATTATTTTGTAATATTCTGCTAGCCTTATACGCTGAAGGGCAAATATTGCTCTTTAGCGTTTCGTTGCGTGTTGACGCCTTCTGAGTGCTGGCGTAACATGCGCGCACGATCACGCTAAGAGGACATTCGCCTTGGACACACCCAGTAGATACTGGCTCAATTTCCTGGTTTTCAGGAACAACTCCTAAGGCTATCTCCTCATGCTGATGGCCTTAGAGGTTGTCAGCGACCCGCTGTATCCCCGTCGCGCTGAGTCAGGCTGTTTAATGGTCTGAAACCCAATTTGTTTCTCTGTGTGCCCACCGAACTGTCCGATATTTTTTGCATTGGGAGTCCCGGCTATGCTGAGCGCATTTCAACTGGAAAACAATCGTTTAACCCGCCTTGAGGCTGACGAAATCAAGCACCTCGCCAGCTCTGTTTGGGTTGATTTGGTCGAGCCGGACGATGAAGAACGTACCCGCGTGCAAACGGAATTGGGCCAGAACCTGGCCACCCGACCTGAACTGGAAGACATCGAGGCGTCGGCGCGTTTTTTTGAAGACGAAGACGGCCTGCACATCCACTCCTTCTTCTTTTTTGAAGATGCTGAAGATCACGCAGGAAACTCAACCGTAGCATTTACCATCCGCGAAGGTCGCCTGTTCACCCTGCGTGAGCGCGAGCTGCCCGCGTTTCGCCTGTATCGTATGCGCGCCCGTAGCCAGGAGATGGTCGACGGCAACGCTTATGAACTGCTGCTGGATCTGTTCGAAACCAAAATTGAGCAACTGGCGGATGAAATCGAAAACATTTACAGCGACCTGGAAAAGCTGAGTCGCGTCATTATGGAAGGCCAGCAGGGCGACGAGTATGACGACGCACTCTCGACGCTGGCGGAACAGGAAGATATCGGCTGGAAAGTGCGCCTGTGTCTGATGGATACCCAGCGCGCGTTGAACTTCCTGGTGCGTAAGGCGCGTTTACCGGCAGGTCAGCTTGAGCAGGCGCGCGAGATCCTGCGCGATATCGAATCCCTGCTTCCGCACAACGAATCGTTGTTCCAGAAAGTGAACTTCCTGATGCAGGCGGCGATGGGTTTTATCAATATCGAGCAGAACCGCATCATCAAGATCTTCTCGGTGGTATCGGTCGTGTTCCTGCCGCCGACATTGGTGGCTTCCAGCTACGGCATGAACTTTGAGTTTATGCCCGAACTGCACTGGAGCTTTGGCTACCCTGGCGCAATCATCTTTATGATCCTCGCGGGGCTTGCGCCTTATCTCTACTTCAAGCGCCGTAACTGGCTGTAAAGCAAAAAGGTTCAGCATCGCGCTGAACCTTTTTTATTACAGGCTCCAGTCCTGTTTGCCCTTCACTTTTAGATCGTAATACCAAATGTTGGCCCGACAGGCGATGACGGCGTTGACCATATAACCCAGGAAGCCAAGGTTAAAAATAACCGCAACCACGATAACGACAACGTTGATAACTAAAACTAACAGGGCTTTCTTCCACAAACCAAGGATCAGCAAATAGATAATAGAAAAAAACCAGGCGAAGAAATTGAAAGAGACTTTTATCTTCTGCCCAAAGGTCATTTCTTTATAGGCGTTTTTCCATGCCGGGCTCATTCCCCAAAAAGAGGGGTAGCCATTCTTCTCATAGAATGCGAAACGATACTTCCATTTGTCGCTTAATGAATGGTCGCTTTTATAATCATAAGTGTTGATGTTACTCATTTTCCCCTCCTGAAATAGACACGTGGTCCGTCGAATTAATTTGTTGTTTTAACTGCGTCGGTGCGAGCATAAAGACGAAAAATACCAGCACGTCGTAACCGAAATAGATTCTGATACCTAAGCTCACGCACTCTACATCGCTGACAACACCGGTCGCGGCAACCGCCAGCGAGGCCAGGTAGACCAGCAGTGAAAAAATGACCACATAGCGGCCTTTGGCACCGCTATCTCTGCAGCGTTGCGCGTTAATATTTAGCTTTAAATAGGTGTAAAGCAGAAAGCACACCAGCGGCAGAACAGGCAGTTCCGCCACATTAAAGGCGACAACTAAAAAGAGGATATGCAGAAGTAAAAAGATAAGGATATACGGCCCACGCGCGAGGCACGTTTTGCCCGATGGCAAAAAAATCCTGCGGATCATCGCTGATTCATCCTGAATAACGTAATGACGAAGGGGCAAACATAGCATTCCCTTGCGCATTACGCGATTGAGTAAATCCTTACCTCTAAATTTTTGTAGGTATTGGGCGGCTATTCCGCCCATGTGTTTAATCAGGCTTTTTTGCGTAAACCGCGCTGCGTATAAACCGCGTCGAGGACAAAGATAGCCAGCGCAACCCAGATAAAGCCGAAGGTCACCATTTTATCCGCGCCGGGATGTTCGCCGTAAAAAAGCACCGCCAGCACGAACATCAGCGTAGGGCCAATGTACTGGAAGAAGCCGAGCGTCGACAGGCGCAGACGCGTTGCCGCACCGGTAAAACAGAGCAGCGGCACCGTGGTTACGACACCTGCGGCCATTAAAAGCAGATTAAGCGACAGGCTGTTTTGCCCCATATGGCTGGTCGGGCTGTCGGTAATGCCGAACAACCAAATCGCCGCTACCGGCAGCAGCCACAGCGTTTCTATCAACATGCCGGTTTGTGCTTCCACCGCAATCTTTTTGCGCAGCAGGCCGTAAAAAGCAAAGCTGAATGCCAGACCAAGCGCGATGACCGGCAGCGAACCAAAGGTCCACAGTTGTACAAGTACACCGATCGCCGCCAGCAGCACCGCCAGCCACTGCATGCGGCGAAAACGTTCGCCCAAAAACAGCATCCCCAGCAGAATATTCACCAGCGGGTTAATAAAGTAGCCCAGGCTCGCTTCCAGCATATGGTTATGGTTGACCGCCCAGATAAACAGCAACCAGTTTCCCCCGACCAGCACGGCAGAGAGCGCCAGCAGCAGGATCTTTTTCGGCGTTTGCAGCAGGGCTTTCACACTGCTCCACTGGCGGCTTACGCTAATCAACGCCAGCATAAAGAAGAAAGACCAGATCACGCGATGCGTAAGAATTTCGTCGGCCGGAACGAACCAGATCGTTTTGAAATACGCCGGGGCAATGCCCCAAATAAAATAAGCGGCCAGGGCGAGAAGCACGCCCAGCCGCGTCTGTTTTGCATCCATCGGGAAAGCTCTTAGCTGAAATGAATCCTCATGGTACCCGATTTTTCTGAGCGGCTCACCCCACCATATAGGTGGCGGTCGCGCTGGCGATATAGAGTTGTTCTTCGTTGTGCAACTCTACGCGCGCGACGGCAACTTTGTTACCCGCGCGCAGCAAGCTGCTGCTGGCGGTAAAACGCGTACCGCGACCCGGTCGCAGGTAATCGACGCGTAAATCGATAGTGCCCATGCGTGCTAAACGCTGGCGCAGCTCCTCTTCGCTAATGGTTTCATGGCGGGTTAACGTGCTGCCCACGCAAACCAGACCCGCGGCGACATCCAGCGCGGAAGCAATCACGCCGCCGTGTAAAATGCTTTGCGCCCAGTTGCCGACCATCATAGGTTGGTTATTGAAACTCAGCTGCGCGTACTCTTTTTCATAGCGCTCCAGCTCCAGCCCTAACGCACGATTAAACGGCATGTGGTAAACGAATATCTCGCCGACCGTTTTCAGGACTTCTTCCGCTGTGAGAACAACTGACATGGCTATCTGATCCGATGAGTTAATGAAATGTTGATTTTATGCTTATCGATTGTTGATTTCCACTTTCGGAACCGATACATGAGCAGTGACTCAATAAATATGTAGAATACTTGCGGGGAAATTCGTCAATTCAACAATATGATTTGGAGCAGCAAACCGATGCGGACCTCTCTGGGTTGGTTTTTCGCAGTGCTTGCACTGCCGTTTATGGCTTACGCACAAGAAGCGACGGTAAAAGAAGTTCATGATGCACCCGCCGTGCGCGGCAGCATCATCGCCAATTTATTGCAGGAGCACGACAATCCGTTCACGCTCTACCCTTATGAATCCAACTACGTTATCTACACCGATACCAGCGATCTGAACAAAGAAGCGATTCGCTCTTATAACTGGGCGGATAATGCGCGCAAAGATGAAGTGAAGTTCCAGCTCAGCCTGGCGTTCCCGCTCTGGCGCGGGATTCTGGGGCCAAACTCGGTGTTCGGTGGTTCCTACACGCAAAAATCCTGGTGGCAGTTGTCAAACAGCGGAGAGTCTTCTCCATTCCGTGAAACCAACTACGAACCGCAACTGTTCCTCGGTTTCGCCACCGATTACGAGTTTGCAGGCTGGACGCTGCGCGATGTGGAGTTTGGCTTTAACCACGATTCGAACGGGCGTTCCGACCCGACTTCACGCAGCTGGAACCGCGCCTATACACGCTTAATGGCGCAAAGCGGCAACTGGCTGGTGGAAGTGAAACCCTGGTATGTGGTGGGGTCGGTCGATGACAACCCGGATATCACCAAATATATGGGTTATTACCAGCTAAAAATTGGCTACCAGCTGGGCGATGCGATCCTCAGCGCAAAAGGACAATATAACTGGAATACCGGTTACGGCGGCGCGGAAATCGGGCTAAGCTACCCAGTGACTAAACACGTACGTCTTTATACGCAGGTCTACAGCGGGTACGGTGAATCGTTGATTGACTACAATTTCAATCAGACACGTGTCGGCGTGGGCGTGATGCTTAACGATCTGTTTTAAGCATTGCAGTTTCTCTCTCAGGCGCTGAAAATAGCGCCTGTTTTTATTTCAGGCAGATGGGGTCAGAGTGGCACAGGCGGAAGTATTGAATCAGGAATCGCTGGCGAAACAGGTTCTGCAAGAGACCTTCGGCTACCAGCAATTCCGCCCGGGCCAGCAGGATATTATCGACACCGTGCTCAGCGGCCGCGACTGCCTGGTGGTGATGCCGACCGGCGGTGGGAAATCCCTGTGTTACCAAATTCCGGCGCTGGTATTAAATGGCCTGACGGTGGTGGTTTCACCGCTCATCTCGCTGATGAAAGATCAGGTCGATCAGCTACTGGCAAACGGTGTTGCTGCAGCATGCCTGAACTCTACCCAGAGCCGCGAACAGCAGTTTGAGGTGATCAACGGCTGTCGCAACGGCCAGATTCGCCTGCTTTATATCGCTCCCGAGCGCCTGATGCTCGACAACTTCCTCGATCAGCTGCGCCAGTGGAATCCGGTGCTGTTGGCCGTGGACGAAGCGCACTGTATTTCCCAGTGGGGCCATGATTTCCGCCCGGAATACGCCGCGCTGGGCCAGTTGCGCCAGATGCTGCCCTCCGTGCCGTTTATGGCGCTTACCGCCACCGCCGATGACACAACCCGCCGCGATATCGAGCGTTTGCTGGGGCTTCACGATCCGCTGATTCAGGTCAGCAGCTTCGACCGCCCGAACATTCGCTACATGCTGATGGAAAAATTTAAGCCGCTCGATCAGCTACTGCGTTATGTGCAGGAGCAGCGCGGCAAGTGCGGCATCGTGTATTGCAACAGCCGGGCGAAAGTGGAAGACACCGCCGCCCGTTTGCAGAGTCGCGGTTTTAGCGCGGCGGCTTACCATGCCGGGCTGGAAAACGCGGTGCGGGCGCGCGTGCAGGAACAGTTCCAGCGCGATGACCTGCAAATTGTCGTGGCGACAGTCGCGTTTGGTATGGGCATCAACAAGCCCAACGTGCGCTTCGTGGTGCATTTCGACATTCCGCGCAATATCGAATCCTATTATCAGGAAACCGGTCGCGCCGGGCGTGACGGCCTGCCTGCGGAAGCGATGCTGTTTTACGATCCGGCGGATATGGCGTGGCTACGCCGCTGCCTGGAAGAAAAACCCGCCGGGCCGTTGCAGGATATTGAGCGACACAAGCTTAATGCGATGGGCGCGTTTGCTGAAGCGCAAACCTGCCGCCGTCTGGTGCTGCTTAATTATTTTGGCGAAGGTCGCCAGGAGCCCTGCGGTAACTGCGATATTTGCCTCGATCCGCCACGTCAGTACGACGGCTTACAGGACGCGCAAAAAGCGCTGTCGGCTATCTACCGCGTGAATCAGCGTTTCGGCATGGGCTATGTGGTGGAAGTGCTGCGCGGGGCGAATAACCAGCGCATCCGCGAGTTTGGCCACGACAAATTACCGGTGTATGGAATTGGTCGTGAGCAAAGCCACGAACATTGGGTGAGCGTGATCCGCCAACTGATTCACTTGGGCTTCGCCACGCAAAACATTGCTCAGCATTCGGCGTTGCAACTCACCGAAGCGTCGCGTCCGCTGCTGCGCGGTGAAGTCCCGCTGATGCTGGCGGTGCCGCGTATGGTGGCGCTGAAACCAAAAGTGATGCAGAAAGCGGCGGTCGGCAACTATGACCGCAAGCTGTTCGCCAAGCTGCGCAAGTTGCGTAAAGCAATTGCCGATGAAGAGAACATTCCGCCTTACGTGGTGTTTAACGACGCGACGCTGATTGAAATGGCCGAGCAGATGCCGCTGTCGCCGGGCGAAATGCTCAGCGTCAACGGTGTGGGGACGCGTAAACTTGAGCGCTTCGGCCAGGAGTTTATGGCGCTGATCCGCGCCCATGTCGACGGCGAAGAAGAGTAGTCAGCCAGCGAAAAAAATGGGAGGATGGTTTCCCCCTGAACTATTTTCCCGCGAGTTATCTATGTTGATGTTATTTCTCACCGTGGCGCTGGTGCATATCGTCGCACTGATGAGCCCCGGCCCCGATTTCTTCTTCGTTTCACAAACCGCTGTCAGCCGCTCGCGCAAAGAAGCGATGATGGGCGTGCTCGGTATCACCACAGGCGTCATGATTTGGGCAGGCGTGGCGCTGCTCGGCCTGAACCTGATCCTCGCAAAAATGGCGTGGCTGCATAACATCATTATGGTCGGCGGCGGCCTGTATTTATGCTGGATGGGCTATCAGATGTTGCGCGGCGCGCTGAAAAAAGATCCACAAAACAGCGACGCGCCGCAGGTTGAGCTGGCCGCCAGCGGACGCAGCTTTATCAAAGGATTACTGACCAATCTCGCTAATCCGAAGGCGATCATTTACTTTGGCTCGGTGTTTTCACTGTTTGTTGGCGATAGCGTGGGCGCTGGCGCGCGCTGGGGTATTTTTATGCTGATTGCGGTGGAAACGTTCGCCTGGTTTACCGTGGTAGCCAGCCTGTTCGCTTTACCTAAAATTCGTCGGGGTTATCAGCGCCTGGCGAAGTGGATTGATGGTTTTGCTGGCGCACTGTTCGCCGGTTTTGGTATCCACCTGATTATTTCCCGCTAAGCGATAAAAGCCGGATAGTCGTTATCCGGCTCTCTTCTCAGGCGTGTCTTGCCGATGCCAGTAGCGCGCCGACCAGCATAAACAACGAACCGAACACTTTGTTCAGCGCTTTCATCTGGCGCGGGCCCTTAATCCATGCCGCAATACGCTGCGCCAGCGTGGCGTAGCCAATCATCACAATGATATCCACCACAATGGTGGTGACGCCGAGCACTACGTACTGCATCACTTGCGGTTGATGCGGAACGATAAACTGCGGGAACAGAGCGGCGAGAAAAACAATGCTCTTCGGATTGGTCAGGTTGACGAATACGGCGCGTTTAAACAAACGCCCGCGCGTTTGGGTCTTCGCCAGAGTATTGAGATCGATAGCGCCAGCGGCACGCCACTGCTGAATGCCAAGCCAAATCAGATAAGCCGCGCCCGCCCATTTCAGCACTTCGAAGGCCAGCACCGAGCGTGAAAATAACGTACCTAAACCGACACCAACCAGCACGATATGAATGCCTAAGCCGGTTTGCAGCCCGGCAATCGACGCCGCCGCGCCGCGATAACCGTGGCTGATGGAAGTGGACATGGTGTTAATCGCGCCGGAGCCGGGGGAAAGGCTCAGAATTAAGGATGTCAGCAGGTAAGCGAACCACCATTCGAAGGTCATGAGAATCTCCCTGGATGTCTGTTTTTATGCCACAATACGCTATTGTCAGCGGAATTTGCTATTGGTCACAAAAAAACGATTTTACATGGCTAAAAGGGGCGAAATCCCAATGTTTCGGCAAAAAACAGCATGGGAAACCAGAGAAAAAGCGTTCGCGGCTTTTACCATGGGGCCACTGATGGATTTCTGGCGTTCGCGGGAAGAAGCGGTCTTTACCGGCGTGGATAATGTGCCGGTCAGTTTTGTCCGTTTTCGCGCGCAAAGTAACGATCGCGTGATTGTGATTTGTCCCGGCCGCATCGAAAGCTACGTAAAATACGCAGAGCTGGCGTATGACCTGTTCCACCTCGGTTATGACGTGTTGATTATCGATCATCGCGGCCAGGGGCGTTCCGGGCGAATGTTATCGGACACGCATCGTGGTCATGTGGTGAATTTCAGTGATTATGTCGACGATCTGGCGGCGTTCTGGGATCAGGAAGTGGCCAGCGGACCATGGCGCAAACGCTATATTCTTGCTCATTCAATGGGTGGCGCTATTTCCACTCTGTTCTTGCAGCGCTATCCGCAAGCCTGCGATGCGATTGCCCTGTGCGCGCCTATGTTCGGCATTATTATTCGCCTGCCGGAATGGATGGTGCGCCCGTTGCTGGACTGGGCCGAAAGCTACCCGAGCCTTCGTGAAGGTTACGCCATTGGCACCGGGAGCTGGCGTCCGTTGCCGTTCGCGATAAACGTGTTAACCCACAGCCGCGAGCGCTATCGCCGTAATTTGCGTTTTTATGCCGACGAACCGCAGCTTCGCGTTGGCGGACCCACCTGGCACTGGGTACGCGAAGGGATCTTAGCCGGTGAACACGCGCTGGCGGGGGCGGAAAAAGACGCCACGCCGACATTGATTATTCAGGCAGAAGAGGAGCACGTGGTCGATAACCGCATGCATCAACGCTTCTGTGAACGACGCGCCGCAGCGGGCCACCCTTGTGAAGGGGGGAAACCGCTGGTCATACAAGGCGCGTACCATGAGATCCTTTTTGAAAAGGACGCCATGCGCTCGGTCGCGCTCAACGCCATCGTCGAATTCTTCGACCGGCATAACTGATGAATTATTGAGGTTAAATTTTCTTATGTACCAGGTTGTTGCATCTGATTTAGATGGCACATTGCTCTCCCCCGACCACACACTGTCGCCCTTTGCCAAAGAAACGTTAAAACTGCTTACCGCGCGCGGCGTCAACTTCGTCTTCGCCACCGGCCGCCACCATGTGGATGTCGGGCAAATCCGCGATAATCTGGGCATTAAAGCCTACATGATCACCTCCAACGGTGCGCGGGTACACGACACCGATGGCAATCTGGTGTTCACCCATAACCTGGATCGCGATATCGCCACCGATCTTTTCGGCGTGGTGCATAACGAGCCGGATATCATCACTAACGTCTACCGCAACGATGAGTGGTTCATGAACCGCCACCGTCCGGATGAAATGCGTTTCTTCAAAGAAGCGGTGTTCCAGTATTCACTGTATGAGCCGGGTTTGCTTGAGCCGGAAGGGATCAGCAAAGTTTTCTTCAGTTGCGAAAGCCATGAAAAATTGCTGCCGCTGGAGCAGGCCATCAACGCCCGCTGGGGCGATCGCGTGAACGTCAGCTTCTCTACCTTAACCTGCCTGGAGGTGATGGCGGGCGGCGTGTCGAAAGGCCATGCGCTGGAAGCGGTCGCGAGCGCGCTGGGTTATAGCTTAAAAGAGTGCATCGCCTTTGGCGACGGCATGAACGACGCGGAAATGCTGTCGATGGCGGGCAAAGGTTGCATTATGGGTAACGCTCACCAGCGCCTGAAAGAGCTGCACCCGGAGCTGGAAGTTATCGGCACCAACGCCGATAACGCCGTACCGCATTACCTGCGTAAGCTGTTTCTCGAATAAGCTTGACGAGTGGTTTTAAATTAACCACTCGTCAACTAAATACTCAAACTTTGCGCAACTGAGTTCGCTACAATGCCTGTCCATTCATCGAAGAGACATTCATTGTGGCGTTACTCATCATCACCACTATTTTGTGGGCTTTCTCTTTTAGCCTGATTGGCGAATACCTTGCGGGTCATGTCGACAGCTACTTCTCCGTGCTGATGCGCGTGGGGCTGGCGGCGCTGGTCTTTTTACCGTTCCTGCGCACGCGCGGTCACCACCTGAAAACCATTGGCCTGTACATGCTGGTGGGCGCGCTACAACTGGGCATTATGTACCTGTTCAGCTTCCAGGCTTATCTCTATCTGACGGTGTCTGAATTCCTGCTGTTTACCGTTTTCACCCCGCTGTATGTCACCCTGATTTACGATCTGCTCAGCAAGCGCGGGCTGCGCTGGAGCTACGCGCTGAGCGCCGGGCTGGCGGTAATTGGCGCGGCGATTATTCGCTACGACAAAGTGAGCGATCACTTCTGGATTGGCCTGATTCTGGTGCAACTGGCGAATATCAGCTTTGCCATTGGTATGGTCGGCTACAAACGCCTGATGGAGACGCGCCCGATGCCGCAACACAACGCGTTCGCCTGGTTTTATCTTGGCGCATTCGTGGTCGCCGTGGTGGCGTGGTTTGTGATGGGTAATCCGCAGAAATTGCCGACCACGACGCTGCAATGGAGCGTGCTGGTGTGGCTTGGCGTGGTGGCATCCGGACTGGGTTATTTTATGTGGAACTACGGCGCCACGCAGGTGGACGCCGGGACGCTCGGCATCATGAACAATGTGCATGTTCCCGCCGGGTTACTGGTTAACCTTGCTATCTGGCAGGAACAGCCGCACTGGCCGAGTTTTATTATTGGTGGTGCGGTGATAATGGCCTCGCTGTGGGTGCATCGCCGTTGGGTCGCTCCGCGCTCCGCACAAACGGCAGATGGTCGCAAGCGTGGTTCCGCGCTGAGCGAATAAACGCTTCCGTTACCGGCTGACGCTGCTCGCCGTCGCGCACGGCGGCGTACAGCCGGCTCCATAATCCTTCGCCCAGGGTTTTGGTCACGACCAGACCCTGGCGCTCAAAACTCTCCACCACCCAGTGCGGCAGCGCCGCAATGCCCATACGCGCGGCAACCATCTGAATCAGCAGCAGCGTGTTATCGACACTTTTCAGCGACGGGCTCACGCCCGCCGGTTGCAGGAAGTGACGCCAGATATCCAGGCGACTGCGCTGTACCGGGTAGATCAGCAGCGTTTCGCTGGCGATATCGTCCGGTGTGATGCGCGCTTTCGCCGCCAGCGGGTGATCCGGTGCCAGCACCAGACGCACTTCAAAATCAAACATTGGTGAATAGTGCAGGCCGCTGCGCGGCAGAATGTCGGAGGTCATGACCAGATCCAGCTCGCCCTGTTGCAGCGCAGGTTGCGGATCAAACGTGACGCCGGATTTGAAATCCATCTCCACTTGCGGCCAGTTCTGGCGGAAGTTCTCAAGCGCGGGCGTTAGCCACTGAATACAGCTATGGCACTCAATCGCGATGCGCAGCGTGGCTTGCTGCGGCTCATTGCAGGCCTGCAGCGCGCGGCTAATTTGCGGCAGCACCTGATTCGCCAGTTGCAGCAGAATTTCACCCTGCGGCGTAAAGCGCAGCGGCTGGCTTTTACGCACAAACAGACGAAAGCCAAGGCGTTGTTCCAGATCGCTGAACTGGTGGGAAAGCGCGGACTGCGTTTGATGCAACGTTGCCGCCGCTGCCGCCAGCGACCCGCTGTTTCGTAACGCCTGTAGCGTTTTCAGGTGTTTAATTTCGATCATGAAAGTCCTTCACTCCGGCATGAACATTTTGCGCTTGAGGAATATACAGTACTTGCGAATTATAGATGTGTAAACATCTGGACGTCTAAAAATCCTGCGTCTTTCGAATTAATGGTGCGTTGGCTGCGCTCATTCACCCCAGTCACTTACTTCAGTAAGCTCCTGGGGATTCATGAACTTGCCGCCTTCCCTTAATCCGAAATCCTTTGGATTAACCCAATTGAAGAGGCTAAAAATGACAATTCTTAATCACACCCTCGGTTTCCCTCGCGTTGGCCTGCGTCGCGAGTTGAAAAAAGCGCAAGAGAGCTACTGGGCGGGTAACTCCACCCGTGAAGAGCTGCTGGCAGTGGGGCGCGAGCTGCGTGCCCGCCACTGGGAGCAGCAAAAAGAGGCCGGTATCGATCTGCTGCCGGTGGGCGATTTCGCCTGGTACGACCATGTTCTGACCACCAGCCTGCTGCTGGGCAATGTGCCGGCTCGTCATCAGAACAACGACGGCTCGGTGGATATCGACACCCTGTTCCGCATTGGTCGTGGACGTGCGCCAACCGGCGAACCGGCGGCAGCGGCGGAAATGACCAAATGGTTCAATACCAACTATCACTACATGGTGCCGGAGTTCAGCAAAGGCCAGCAGTTCAAACTGACCTGGACGCAACTGCTGGACGAAGTTGACGAAGCGCTGGCGCTCGGCCACAAGGTGAAACCTGTGCTGCTTGGTCCGGTCACTTACCTGTGGTTGGGTAAAGTGAAAGGCGAACAGTTTGACCGCTTAAGCCTGCTGAACGACATTCTGCCAGTCTACAAACAGGTGCTTGGCGAGCTGGCAAAACGCGGTATCGAGTGGGTACAAATCGACGAACCGGCGCTGGTGCTGGAGCTGCCGCAAGTCTGGCTGGATGCGTTTCAACCGGCTTACGACGCGCTTTCCGGCCAGCTGAAACTGCTGCTGACCACCTATTTTGAAGGCGTGACGCCGAACCTTGATGTGATCACCGCGCTGCCGGTTCAGGGGCTGCACGTTGATTTGGTACACGGCAAGGACAACGTGGCCGAGCTGCACTCGCGTCTGCCCGCCGACTGGCTGCTCTCTGCTGGTCTGGTGAACGGCCGTAACGTCTGGCGCGCCGATCTCACTGAGAAATATGCGCAAATCAACGAGGTGGTCGGTAAACGTCCGCTGTGGGTTGCCTCTTCTTGTTCTTTGCTGCACAGCCCGATCGATCTGAGTGTTGAAACGCGTCTGGATGCGGAAGTGAAAAGCTGGTTCGCCTTCGCCCTGCAAAAATGCCAGGAACTGGCGCTGCTGCGCGATGCGCTGAACAGCGGTAACACGGAGAAACTGGCGGAATGGAGCGCCCCGATTCAGGCACGTCGCCACTCTACGCGCGTTCACAACACGGCAGTGGCACAGCGTCTGGCGGCGATCACTGCGCAGGACAGCCAGCGCAATAGCCCGTACGCCGAGCGTGCGAAAGCCCAGCGCGCGCGCTTTAAGCTGCCCGCCTGGCCGACCACAACTATTGGTTCCTTCCCGCAAACCACGGAAATTCGCGGCCTGCGCCTGGATTTCAAAAAAGGCAATCTCGACGCGGGCAACTACCGTACCGGTATTGCTGAACACATCAAACAGGCGATTGTCGAGCAGGAACGTCTGGGCTTAGACGTGCTGGTGCATGGTGAAGCCGAGCGTAATGACATGGTGGAGTACTTCGGTGAAAACCTGGATGGGTTCGTCTTTACACAAAACGGCTGGGTGCAAAGCTACGGTTCCCGCTGCGTGAAACCGCCGGTAGTTATCGGCGACGTCAGCCGCCCGGAAGCCATTACCGTGGAGTGGGCGAAGTATGCGCAGTCGCTGACTGATAAACCGGTGAAAGGCATGCTGACCGGCCCGGTGACCATTCTTTGCTGGTCGTTCCCGCGCGAAGATGTGAGCCGCGAAACCATCGCCAAACAGATTGCGCTGGCATTGCGTGATGAAGTGGCGGATCTGGAAGCGGCAGGGATTGGCATTATCCAGATTGATGAACCGGCACTGCGCGAAGGCTTACCGCTGCGTCGCAGCGACTGGGATGCTTATCTGGCGTGGGGCGTGGAGGCTTTTCGCATCAACGCGGCGGTGGCGAAAGATGACACGCAGATCCACACCCATATGTGTTACTGCGAGTTCAATGACATCATGGACTCCATCGCTGCGCTGGATGCCGATGTGATCACCATTGAAACCTCGCGTTCGGATATGGAACTGCTGGAGTCGTTCGAAGAGTTTGAGTACCCGAACGAAATCGGCCCAGGCGTGTATGACATTCACTCGCCGAACGTACCGAGCGTTGAGTGGATCGAAGCGCTGTTGCAGAAAGCGGCGCAGCGTATCCCGGCACAACGCCTATGGGTGAACCCGGACTGTGGCCTGAAAACCCGCGGTTGGCCGGAAACCCGTAGCGCGCTGGCAAACATGGTGAAAGCCGCGCAGAACCTGCGCCAACAGTAAGCTTTACCGCGCCGTCCGGTGTGAAACCGGCGGCGCATCATTCCTCTGTAACAAGCCAACATCGCTTCGGTAACATTTTTGTCAAACTCCCTTGTTTTAATCGTCGCAACGAAAACACAGGGGACTGAACCATGAGTAAAAAAAGTGCGCTGGCGGCGATACTGCTGGCCGTGATCAGTACGTCGGCTTTCGCCAAATCCACTCTGACGCTCTATACCAGCCAGCCCAATGAAGATGCGCAAATGACCGTCAGCGCCTTTGAAAAAGCGCACCCGGACATTGAAGTGAAATGGATCCGCGACGGAACCACCAAGCTGACCGCGCGCTTGCAGGCAGAGTTAGCTGCCGGTGGTGCTGCCCCGGACGTGCTGCTGATTGCCGACAGCGTGACCATGGAATCCCTGAAACAGCAAAACCTGCTGGCACCGTATAAATCACCGCAAGCGACGCGCTTTGATGCGCAGTTATACGACAAAGACGGCTACTACTACGGCAGCAAACTGATCACCACCGGTATTGCGTATCACAGCAAAGCCCCGGTTAAGCCTACCTCCTGGCAGGATCTGCTCAAACCGGAGCTGAAAAACATGACCACGCTGCCAAGCCCGCTCTATTCCGGTGCCGCGCAAATCCACCAGGCGACGCTGATGAACGATCCGGCGCTCGGCTGGCAATACTACGAGAAACTAAAAGAGAACGGTGCGATGCCGCAAAGCGGTAACGGCGCGGTGATGAGCGCGATTGCGTCCGGCAGCAAAGCCTATGGCGTGCTGGTGGATTACATGGCGATCCGCGAAAAAGCCAAAGGCGCACCGATTGAGTTCGTGTTTCCGAAAGAGGGCGTCAGCATTGTTACCGAACCGGTAGCGATGCTGAAAAACGCGAAAAACCCGCAGGCGGCGAAAGCGTTTATCGACTTTGTGCTCTCGGATGAGGGGCAAAAACTGGTGCTCCAGCAGGGCTATCTGCCCGCCGACGCCACCTTGCCGGTTCCGGCCGGGTTCCCGCCGCGCGACAGCA
Organism: Kosakonia sp. LAM2021; assembly: GCF_016620385.1. Lineage (NCBI taxonomy): Bacteria > Pseudomonadati > Pseudomonadota > Gammaproteobacteria > Enterobacterales > Enterobacteriaceae > Kosakonia > Kosakonia sp. LAM2021. Next base: position 22,914 of record NZ_JAENHT010000016.1, on the reverse strand, counting down.
TCAAGCTGATGCCGTTTGATGCAGCAAAAGCGTTGGCCGAGACGGAAGCCAATAAAAAACGCTTTGCCGACCTGTTCGGAAACCGCTAGTTGATGACCAGTATGACGCTGCGCCAGCACGCCAGCGGCGGCCCGGCAAAAGGGCTGCTCTGGCTGTTATTGTTTCTTGTTGCGCTACTGAGCCTGCTGCCCAGCCTGCGGTTGCTGTTCTCTGCGCTGGTGGACGGGCGCCACGGTAGCGACAGCAGTTTGTGGCGCGTGATGAATAACCCTTCCACCTGGCTTGCGCTGTGGCACAGCCTGTATACCAGTGGGCTGGGCACGCTGCTGTCGCTGCTACTGGGCAGCCTGTTCGCTTTTTGCCTGGCGCTGACCAATATCCGCCTCAAACAGGTGTGGGTATTTCTGTTTATGCTGCCGATGATGATCCCGCCGCAGGTCACCGCGTTAAGCTGGCTGCAACTTTTTGGGCCGGGCAGCATCTTGCTCAATAGCATTGGTCTTGCGCCGGGGTTTGGCAGCAGCAACCCGCTCTATTCGGCAGAAGGCATCGCGCTTCTGCTCGGTATTCAGCATGCGCCGCTGGTGTTTCTGGCGCTGCGCACCCAGTTACAGTGTTTGCCAAAAGAGCATATTGAAGCCGCCCGGTTGCACGGCGCATCGCTGTGGCGGGTATTCTTCGATATTGTGCTGCCGCTGTGCCGTACCGCGTTGTGGGCCGGGGCGGCGATTGCGTTTGTTTCAGCGCTCGGTAACTTCGGTATTCCGGCGATGCTGGGTATCCCGATTTCCTACTTTGTACTGCCTGTGTATATCTATCAGACGCTTTCCAGCTTTGGCCCGGCGATGCTGAATGACGTGGCGGCGCTGTCGGTGCTGATGGGGATGCTGGCGATTGGTATCGTCACGCTGCAAGGCCACATGCAGCGGCGTTATGCGCTACCGCTGATTGGCATGGCGGGGCGCGCGCTGGGTTTTACCCTCGGTAAATGGCGGCTGGTGGTCGAGTTATTACTGGGGGCGGTGCTGTGTACCATCCTGCTCGCGCCGCTGCTGGCGCTGATTACCACCTCGCTGGTGCCGACGCTTGGCGTATCGCTTAACAGTGAAACCCTTACTTTTGCCGCCTGGCACGGCATCTTTGATGCGCAAAGCGCCACGTTACGCGCGCTCAGCAATAGCCTGTTTTTATCGATCTCTGCCGCCCTGGTGTTGATGCTGCTCAGCCTGCCGCTGGCGTGGCTGCTGGTGCGCTACCCGAACCGGCCGTTGCGCTGGTTGTATTTAATTATCGATATTCCCTATACCTTGCCCGGCGTGGTACTGGCGATTGCCTGTATTCTGCTGTTTGCTCGTCCATTGCCGCTGATCGATATCAGCCTTAGCGGCACGCTGAGCATCATCTTTTTCGCCTACCTCGCACGTTTCCTTACGGTTTGCCTGAAGCCGGTGCACAGCAGCATGCTGCAACTGGATCCCGCAATGGAAGAAGCCGCCAGCCTTGCCGGGGCGAATTTCTCTCAGCGGCTGCGCCATATCGTCCTGCCGTTGCTGGCACCGGCGGCGTTTGCCGGGGCGTTACTGGTATTTCTCACGGCGGTGAATGAACTCACCGTCTCGGCGCTGCTGTGGAGCGCCGGGAAAGAGACGCTGGGCGTAGTGATTTTTAACCTTGATGAGAGCGGCGACAAGGTGCTGGCATCGGCGCTTTCCGTGCTGGTTGTCATCCTTGTGGCACTGGTGATGCTGCTGCTCAGCGCGCTTGGCCGTTATTTACCGAAAGGAGTGATCCCTTGGCAGAGCTGAGACTGGAACATCTACGCAAAGCGTTTGCCGGTCAGACCGTGGTGCGGGATATCAATCTGACCATTCCGCAGGGGGCATTTACCGCCCTGTTGGGGCCAAGCGGCTGCGGCAAAACCACCACGCTGCGAATTCTTGCCGGGCTTGAGACATTGAGCGAAGGGCGCTTATGGCTGGGCGATCGTCTGCTGGCGGATAAAACGCTGCACACACCGCCAGAACAGCGCGATATGGGGATGGTGTTTCAGTCTTACGCGTTGTGGCCCCATATGACGGTTGCTGAGAACGTTGGCTACCCGTTAAAGCTGCGCAACGTGAACGGCGCGGCGCGTCACAAACAAGTGATGGACGCGCTGGAGGTGGTCGAACTGGGTGCTTACGCCGCACGTTCACCACAAGAGTTAAGCGGTGGTCAGCGTCAACGCGTGGCACTGGCGCGCTGCCTGGTCGCAGAACCACAAGTGGTGCTGCTCGATGAACCGCTGGCGAATCTCGATCGCCATCTGCGCGCTACTATGGAACAGACTTTCCGGGATTTTCACCGCCGTACTGGCGCAACGTTTGTCTATGTCACCCATGATCAGGCGGAAGCAATGGCGCTCGCCAGCCATATTGCGGTGATGCACCAGGGCGAACTGATGCAGTGGGGCGCACCGCAAGCGCTGTATCAGCAGCCGCAGAATGGTTGGGTGGCGCGTTTTATTGGGAAGGGCAGCGTGCTGATGCTGGCGACGCCCGCCGGGACGCAACAACTGGATGGCGCACAAATGCATGCGGGTTTGGCGCATACTGGCACAGATCCCCACCAGCCGGTGCTGATTCGCCCCGAACATGTGCAGGTAACGCGTGAGGGTCTGAGCGCTGAGGTGGAAAGCTGTATTTATCAGGGCGAGCGCTATTTGCTTGATTTACGCCTGTGCGATGGGCAAATGCTGAGTGCGTTTCATCATGCACCGCTGCAACGTAAACAGGTAGTGGCGGTACGTTTGACGCAGGGCTGGCGTCTCGAAACAGCATGAGCTGCGCCGGGCGTTTACCCCGGCGCAAAACGTCACTTTTTACTGTACTGCGCAAACCATGCCAGCATCCGTTGCCAGCCATCGGCAGCGGATTCTGCGTGATAGCTTGGGCGATAGTCCGCATTAAACGCATGACCTGCTTCGGGGTAGACGATGATTTCCGCTTTGGCGTTCGCGGCTCTTAGCGCCTGGCGCATGGTTTCCACGCTCTCCAGCGGAATACCGGTATCCTGCGCGCCATATAAACCGAGCACCGGCGCGGTAAGTTCAGTGGCAATATCCACCGGGTGACGCGGAGAATTGAGCGATTTCTCCCCCACCAGTTTTCCATACCAGGCGACAGCGGCTTTCAACTGCGGATTGTGCGCAGCATACAGCCAGGCAATACGTCCGCCCCAGCAAAAACCGGTCACTAAGAGTTGATGAGCGTTCCCGCCGTTACGCGCTGCCCAACTGGCGACGTGATCCAAATCAGCAAGCACTTGCGCGTCCGGCACTTTGCTTACCAGGCCGCTCAGCAGGGTTTGAATGTCGGCGAAATCATTCGGATCGCCCTGGCGAAAATAGAGTTCCGGCGCGATGGCGAGATAGCCTTCGAGTGCCAGACGGCGGCACAGATCGCGAATATGCTCATGCACACCGAAAATTTCCTGTACCACAATGACAATCGGCAAGGGGCCTTCGGCATTTTTCGGCCGGGCGTGAAACGCGGGCATATTTTCGCCCTGTGTCGGAATAGACGTTTCGCCCGCGATTAAGGCGTCTTCCGGCGTGTGAACAACAGTTGAAGCAAGGGGTGAAGCCGCAGGTGCAAAGCCTGGTGTGTTGTTGGTTGTCATGGCATTCTCCATACCTTTTTTAGCGCTTCAATAACTATAGACGGGAAGAGTTGCCGCGCGCGCAAATCACCGTGCCGTAGACTATCTTTGCTGCTGAGTTGTGGGATATGGCGTGTTAATGTGATGCAAGTCACTAATTTATGGAAATGAAATGCAATCAGTTTCATTCATGGTGATATCAGTCACGAAATTATGTCCGTGCCTTCTGTAAAGTATCTTTTTGCCTCTACTGATAAAACCGACCACAGAGGAGTCTGTTATGTCCAAGTCTGATGTTTTTCATCTCGGCCTCACCAAAAACGATTTACAAGGGGCTACGCTGTCCATCGTCCCTGGCGATCCGGAGCGTGTGGAAAAGATCGCCGCGCTGATGGATAAGCCGGTCAAACTGGCCTCCCACCGCGAATTCACCAGCTGGCGTGCAGAGCTGGATGGCAAACCGGTTATCGTTTGTTCCACTGGCATTGGCGGCCCGTCAACCTCTATCGCTGTAGAAGAACTGGCGCAGCTTGGCATCCGCACTTTCCTGCGCGTGGGCACCACCGGTGCGATTCAGCCGCACATCAATGTTGGCGACGTGCTGATCACCACCGCGTCCGTGCGCCTTGACGGCGCGAGCCTGCACTTTGCGCCGATGGAATACCCGGCAGTGGCGGATTTTGAGTGCACTACCGCGCTGGTTGCCGCAGCGGATGCGATTGGCGCGACAAAACACATCGGCGTTACCGCCTCTTCTGACACCTTCTACCCAGGCCAGGAGCGTTACGACACCTTCTCTGGTCGCGTAGTGAACCGCTTTAAAGGTTCCATGGAAGAGTGGCAATCCATGGGCGTGATGAACTATGAAATGGAATCCGCCACGTTGCTGACCATGTGCGCAAGCCAGGGGCTGCGTGCTGGTATGGTTGCCGGTGTGATTGTGAACCGCACCCAGCAAGAGATCCCGAATGCGGAAACCATGAAGCAGACCGAAAGCCACGCGGTGAAAATCGTGGTGGAAGCGGCGCGTCGTCTTCTGTAATTCACCTTCCCATTTGCTAAGGCCGACGCGTTCGGCCTTTTCTTTTTGCGTACTGCTTCGCAGGAAAACCCCTTCCAAACTGGACGTTTATACAGCACAATCCTCCGCTATATGCGTTATCACTAAGGGGACGTGGTGGACACTTCAATCATCGTCATGGCAGCCGTTGCGCTGGCGGGTTTACTGGTCGGCTGGCTGGCCGCAAGCTGGCGCGGGGCGCAGCAGCAGGCGGATCTGCTCGCGGAGCAGCGAGATGTCTTTAGCGAACTGAGCGCCGCCCGGCAGCAGATAACTCAAAACGAACACTGGCGTGAAGAGTGCGAGTTGCTTAATAACGAGCTGCGTAGCCTGCAACATATCAATAGCTCGCTGGAAGCGGATCTGCGTGAAGTCACTACCCGGCTGGAATCTACCCAGTTACATGCCGAAGAGAAGCTGCGCCAAATGCACAGCAGCGAGCAGCGGTTGAGCGAACAGTTTGAAAACCTTGCTAATCGTATCTTTGAGCAGAGCAATCGCCGCGTTGATGAGCAAAACCGACAAAGTCTGAACGGGCTGCTAACGCCGCTGCGCGAGCAGCTTGATGGCTTTCGCCGCCAGGTGCAGGAGAGCTTTGGTCAGGAAGCGCGTGAACGGCACACGCTGGCACATGAAATTCGCAACCTGCAACAGCTAAATGCCCAGATGGCGCAGGAAGCGATTAACCTGACGCGTGCACTGAAAGGCGATAACAAAACCCAGGGTAACTGGGGCGAAGTGGTGCTGACCCGCGTACTGGAAGCCTCTGGTCTGCGTGAAGGTTATGAATACGAAACCCAGGTCAGTATTGAAAATGACCACCGTGCGCGGATGCAGCCGGATGTGATCGTGCGTCTGCCGCAGGGCAAAGACGTGGTGATCGACGCTAAAATGACGCTGGTCGCCTACGAACGTTACTTCAATGCCGACGACGACTTTACTCGTGAAGGCGCGCTACAGGAACATATCGCCTCGGTACGCAACCATATTCGCTTGCTTGGTCGTAAGGATTATCAGCAACTGCCGGGGCTGCGGAGCCTGGATTATGTGTTGATGTTTATCCCGGTGGAGCCGGCCTTTTTGATTGCGCTGGACAGACAGCCAGAGCTGATCACCGAAGCGCTGAAAAATAACATTATGCTGGTCAGCCCTACCACGCTGCTGGTGGCGCTACGCACCATTGCCAACCTGTGGCGTTATGAACATCAAAGCCGCAATGCGCAGCAGATCGCGGAGCGGGCGAGCCGCCTGTATGACAAAATGCGCCTGTTCGTTGACGACATGTCATCCATTGGTCAGAGCCTGGATAAAGCGCAGGACAATTACCGTCAGGCGATGAAAAAACTGAGTTCCGGGCGCGGCAATTTGCTGGCCCAGGCAGAGGCGTTTCGCGGGCTCGGCGTCGAAATCAAACGCGAGATTAATCCGGAATTGACGGCGCAAGCACAAGAACAGGACGAAGAGTTCCGTTTGCGTTCCGGGCAAAACGATTCCCTCGATTGCTTTGAAGACAATGCATTAGATAGCATGGCCGCAGGCGATGAGCCTGAATCGAAGGCTTCTTCGGGTGGTTGAATCGTAGGGCAATCGCCTCCAATCTGATACACTTCACAAACAATTTCTTGAATAGCAGGCACTAAGATGGCGGAAGATTCAAAAGAGACAACACACTTTGGTTTTCAGACCGTCGCCAAAGAAAACAAAGCCGACATGGTGGCGCATGTTTTCCATTCGGTCGCGTCAAAATATGACGTGATGAACGATCTGATGTCGATGGGCATTCACCGTTTATGGAAGCGCTTTACCATTGATTGCAGCGGCGTGCGTCGCGGGCAGAAAGTTCTCGATCTGGCCGGTGGAACGGGCGATCTGACGGCGAAGTTCTCCCGCCTGGTGGGCGAAACCGGCCAGGTTGTGCTGGCAGATATTAACGATTCGATGCTGAAAATGGGGCGCGAAAAACTGCGCAACCTCGGCGTGATCGGTAACGTAGAATATGTGCAGGCGAATGCTGAAGCCTTGCCGTTCCCGGATAATACCTTTGACTGCATCACCATCTCTTTTGGTTTGCGTAACGTGACGGAAAAAGAGAAAGCGCTGCGATCCATGTTCCGCGTTTTGAAACCGGGCGGCCGCCTGCTGGTGCTCGAATTTTCCAAGCCAATTATTGAACCGCTGAGCAAAGCTTATGACGCTTACTCTTTCCATGTTCTGCCGCGTATTGGTCAACTGGTAGCAAACGACGCGGAAAGCTATCGCTATCTTGCTGAATCCATCCGTATGCACCCCGATCAGGACACCCTGAAAGCGATGATGCAGGACGCCGGTTTCGAAAACGTCGATTACTACAACATGACGGCCGGTATCGTTGCTCTGCACCGTGGCTACAAATTCTGACAGGAGTGCGTATGCCATTTAAGCCGATGGTTGCCGCCGGAATTGAACGTGTATTGAATACGTTTTTATACCGTGAAGGCGCGCTAAAACCCGCGCGCCAGCGTTTGCATGGCAAGGTGTTGCGCGTGGTGCTGCAAGAGTTCTCTTCCCCCTTTGTGCTGGTGTTCAGTGAGCGCCAGATTGATGTATTAGGCGAGTGGGAAGGTGAGGCAGACTGTTCCGTGATTACGCAACTGCGGGTACTGCCGAAGCTGCGCGACCGCCAGCAGCTGACCGCGCTTATTCGCAGCGGCGAGCTGGAAGTGCAGGGCGATATTCAGGTGGTGCAAAACCTGGTTTCGCTGATGGATTTAGCGGAATTCGATCCTGCCGAGACCCTCGCACCATGGACAGGCGATATCGCCGCTGAGGGGATCAGTAAATTCCTGCGCGGTGGGGCTCGCTTTCTGCAACACGGTTTTCAACGCCAGCAACGCTATGTCGCTGAAGTGCTAACGGAAGAGTGGCGCCTTGCGCCGGGCGCACTGGAAGTTGCCTGGTTTGCTGAAGAAACGGCTGCTGTGGAAAGGGCTGCGGATGCCTTAGCCAAACGCCTGGATAAACTGGAGGGCAAATGACGCCTGGAGAATTACGGCGCCTCTATTTCATCATCCAAACCTTTTTAAGTTACGGGCTTGATGAGCTCATTCCTAAAATGCGTATCACCCTGCCGCTGCGGTTATGGCGACGGACGCTGTTCTGGATGCCAAACCGGCACAAAGAAAAATTGCTTGGGGAACGCCTGCGTCTTGCCTTGCAGGAGCTGGGGCCGGTGTGGATTAAATTCGGGCAAATGTTGTCTACTCGCCGTGATCTATTCCCGCCGCTGATTGCCGATCAGCTGGCGATGTTGCAGGACCGCGTTGCGCCTTTCGATGGTCATCTCGCCAAAAAGCAGATTGAAAAAGCGATGGGTGATCTTCCAGTTGAAACCTGGTTTGATGATTTCGCCATTGAACCGCTGGCCTCTGCGTCCATTGCGCAGGTGCATACAGCACGGTTGAAAGAGAGTGGCAAAGAGGTGGTGATTAAGGTCATCCGCCCGGACATTCTGCCGATTATCAAAGCGGATCTGAAACTGATCTACCGCCTGGCGGGCTGGGTTCCCCGGCTGTTGCCGGATGGTCGCCGCCTGCGCCCGCGTGAAGTGGTGCGAGAGTATGAGAAGACGCTGATTGATGAGCTGGATCTGCTGCGCGAAGCCGCTAACGCGATCCAGTTGCGCCGCAACTTTGAAAACAGCCCGATGCTGTATGTGCCGGAAATCTATTCGGACTATTGCAGCCAAAACATGTTGGTAATGGAGCGTATTTACGGCATTCCTGTTTCCGATGTGGCGGCGCTGGAGAAAAACGGCACCAATTTAAAATTGCTGGCCGAACGCGGTGTGCAGGTCTTTTTCACCCAGGTTTTCCGCGACAGCTTTTTCCATGCGGACATGCATCCGGGTAATATTTTCGTCAGCTACGATCACCCGGAAGATCCGCAATATATCGGTATAGACTGCGGTATTGTCGGTTCGCTGAACAAAAAAGATAAGCGCTACCTGGCGGAGAACTTTATTGCTTTCTTTAACCGCGACTATCGCAAAGTGGCGGAGCTGCATGTGGATTCAGGCTGGGTTCCGCCGGATACCAATGTAGAAGAGTTCGAGTTTGCCATTCGCACCGTTTGTGAGCCGATCTTTGAAAAGCCGCTGGCGGAAATCTCCTTTGGTCATGTGCTGCTCAACCTCTTTAACACGGCACGCCGCTTTAATATGGAAGTGCAGCCGCAGCTGGTGCTGTTGCAGAAAACATTGCTCTATATCGAAGGTGTCGGCCGTCAGCTCTATCCGCAACTGGATTTATGGAAAACCGCGAAACCTTTCCTTGAAACCTGGATCAAAGATCAGGTGGGTATTCCGGCGCTGGTCAGAGCGCTGAAAGAGAAAGGCCCATTCTGGATCGAAAAAATGCCGGAAATTCCTGAACTGATCTACAACGGGTTGCTGCAAGGCAAGCATTTGCAGCAAAGCGTGGATAAAATTGCCCGGGAATTGCAGGCAAACCATGTGCGGCAGGGGCAATCGCGCTATCTGTTTGGCATTGGCGCGACACTGTTATTGAGCGGTACGCTGTTACTGATTAATCGACCAGAGTGGGGTTTAACGCCTGCGTGGCTAATGGCAGGTGGCGTTCTGACCTGGTTTGTGGGTTGGTATAAAACACGTTAAGCGAAACGCCGCCCGGGTGGGCCTGGTGCACAGAAGCTGTCAACAAAGAGGCAGCTTAATGGATAAAGTGTATACTGGGGCCTGTTTTTAACATCATCTGTTACAGAGGACTATGTATGGGTGGTATCAGCATTTGGCAGTTGTTGATTATTGCGGTCATCGTTGTGCTGCTGTTTGGCACCAAAAAGCTCGGTTCTATTGGTTCCGACCTGGGCGCATCCATTAAAGGCTTCAAAAAGGCCATGGGTGATGACGATAAAGAGGAAAAGCAGGATAAATCGGCACAAGATGCGGATTTTACGGCAAAGTCTCTTTCCGACAGCAAGACATCCGACGACGCTAAAAAAGACGAAAAACGTCACGACAAAGAGCAGGTGTAATTCGTGTTCGATATAGGTTTTGGCGAACTGTTACTCGTTTTCATCATTGGCCTCGTAGTATTAGGGCCGCAACGGCTGCCCGTGGCTGTGCGTACGGTAGCGGGCTGGGTCCGCGCGCTGCGCTCGCTGGCGACGACGGTGCAGAATGAGCTGACGCAGGAACTGAAGCTGCAGGAATTCCAGGACAGCCTGAAAAAGGTGGAAAAAGCGAGCCTGGAAAACCTGACGCCAGAGTTAAAGCAGTCGATGGATGAGCTGCGCCAGGCGGCGGAATCGATGAAACGCTCTTATAGCGCTAACGATGTCGAAAAAGCCAGCGATGAAGCGCATACCATCCATAACCCGGTAGTGAAAGATAACGAAGCGCAGCATGAAGGCGTTACGCCTGCCGCCGCTGAAAACCAGGCCAGTTCGCCGCAGCAAATCCCCGACGTTGCGGAAACGAAAAAAGCACCGCAGGTAACTACTGCGGTGCAAGCGGCCTCGCCGGTTTCCGAATCCACACCCTCTTCAAGTGATAAATCCTGAACATGGCTGTAGACGATACCCAACCGCTGATCGCACACCTTATTGAGCTGCGTAAGCGTCTGCTGAACTGCATTATCGCCGTTATCGTGATTTTCCTCGCGCTGGTTTACTTCGCGAATGATATCTATCAACTGGTTTCCGCACCGCTCATCAAGCAGATGCCACTGGGCGCGACGATGATTGCCACCGACGTGGCTTCACCGTTTTTTACGCCGATCAAGCTAACCTTTATGGTGTCGCTGATCCTTTCCGCGCCGGTCATTTTGTATCAGGTCTGGGCGTTTGTCGCGCCGGCGTTATACAAGCATGAGCGTCGTCTGGTGGTGCCGCTGCTGGTTTCCAGTTCGCTGCTGTTTTACATCGGCATGGCGTTCGCCTATTTCGTGGTGTTCCCGCTGGCCTTCGGTTTCCTGACACACACCGCGCCGGAAGGCGTGCAGGTTTCCACTGATATCGCCAGTTATCTTAGCTTCGTAATGGCGCTGTTTATGGCCTTCGGCGTTTCGTTTGAAGTGCCGGTTGCTATTGTGCTGCTGTGCTGGATGGGCGTGACCACACCTGCCGATCTGCGGCAAAAACGTCCGTACGTTTTGGTTGGCGCGTTTGTTGTCGGCATGTTGCTAACACCACCGGATGTCTTCTCGCAGACTTTACTGGCAATCCCGATGTATTGCCTGTTCGAAGTCGGCGTCTTTTTTGCTCGCTTCTACGTCGGCAAGCGCCGCATTCCTGACGAAGAGAATGAAACAGAAACCAGCGAAGAGTAATTACCAGCCGCCCGTCAGGGCGGTTGTTGTATGGGAAAAAGCATGTTTGATATCGGTGTGAATTTAACCAGCAGTCAGTTTGCCAAAGATCGGGATGACACCGTGGCGCGGGCGCAAGCGGCGGGTGTGACGGGAATGCTCATTACCGGAACCAATCTGCATGAAAGCCAGCAGGCACAGCAAGTCGCTCAACGCTACCCTCATTGCTGGTCAACTGCTGGCGTGCATCCGCATGACAGCAGTGGTTGGACGGATGAAACCGCAGAAGCGATCCGCGCGTTGGCGGCTACAGCTGAAGTCGTTGCCGTGGGTGAATGCGGGCTGGATTTCAACCGTAATTTCTCGACGCCGCAGGAGCAGGAGTACGCTTTCGGCGCGCAACTGTCGCTGGCTTCCGAGCTAAACATGCCGGTGTTTCTGCACTGCCGCGATGCGCATGAACGCTTTCTGACGCTGCTGGATCCATGGCTGGATAAGTTACCCGGCGCGGTGCTGCACTGTTTCACTGGTTCGGCGCAGGAAGCGCGAGATTGCCTCGATCGCGGCATCTACTTAGGCATTACCGGCTGGGTGTGCGATGAACGTCGCGGGCTGGAATTACGTGAAGTGGTTCCGCTGATCCCCACCGAGCGGCTATTGATTGAAACCGATGCACCGTACTTGTTGCCACGCGATCTCAAACCAAAACCAGCCTCGCGACGTAATGAACCGGCACTGTTAGGGCATATTCTTGCCGCTGTGGCTGAGCTTCGTGGTGAAGATGCTCAGTGGCTGAGTTCGGTAACGGATCAGAACGTGCGGCGGTTATTCGGCGTGGATTTTTAACGCGACGCTCACGCCTTGCGAAAATCGGTATTTTTGACGCTTTGCAGTACCTGCTTATTGAGCAGGTGGAGCAAGAGCATGGAGCGCGCTTCACCGTCCGGCTCTTTAAAGATCGCCTGCAACCCCTCGAGTGCGCCCTCGGTGATCACCACATCATCGCCTGGATAAGGCGTGTCAGGGTCGGTAATCCCTTCTGGCTGATAGAGTGAAAGCTGCTGAATGACGGATTGCGGAACGGTTGCCGGATGCATACCAAAGCGGACGAAATGGCTGACGCCGCGCGTGGCATTAATTGTGGTGGTATGAATCACTTCAGGATCGAACTCCACAAACAAATAGTTCGGGAAAAGAGGTTCGTTCACTGTTGTGCGTTTGCCGCGCACCATTTTTTCCAGTGCAATCATAGGCGTCAGACAGCTGACCGCCTGGCGTTCTAAGTGTTCCTGGGCGCGCTGAAGCTGGCCACGTTTGCAGTAAAGTAGATACCAGGATCGCATAATGACTCTTTTCCGTAAGTTCGGGCGCAAGAATATCAAAACCGCGGCATGATGGCTAAGTTGATTATAACTTGCGCCTAAAGATGTCGTTGTAATTCACGCAGATTTAACAAAAATACAGCAACCGCCGGACGAACACCGTATAATAAGTCCCTTATCTGGAGGCGATAATAGACCGCATGAAATACAACGACCTACGCGACTTCCTGACGCTGCTTGAGCAGCAGGGCGAGCTGAAACGCATCACTCTTCCGGTTGACCCTTATCTGGAAATGACGGAAATAGCCGACCGCACGCTGCGTGCGGGTGGCCCGGCGTTGTTATTTGAAAATCCCAAAGGTTACACCATGCCGGTGCTGTGCAACTTATTTGGCACGCCGCGCCGCGTAGCGCTGGGCATGGGGCAAGATGATGTCAGTGCTTTACGGGACGTGGGCAAACTGCTGGCGTTTCTCAAAGAACCGGAGCCGCCAAAAGGTTTTCGCGATCTGTTCGATAAACTGCCGCAGTTTAAGCAGGTGCTGAATATGCCGACAAAACGTTTGCGCGGTGCCCCTTGCCAGCAAAAAGTGGTGCAGGGTGATGACGTTGATCTGCGCAACATCCCGATTATGCAGTGCTGGCCCGAAGACGCCGCGCCGCTGATCACCTGGGGGCTGACCGTGACGCGTGGCCCGCACAAAGAGCGGCAGAACCTGGGTATTTATCGCCAACAGCTGATCGGTAAAAACAAATTAATCATGCGCTGGCTTTCCCATCGCGGTGGAGCGCTCGATTTTCAGGAGTGGCAGGCAGCGCATCCTGGCGAGCGTTTCCCGGTTGCGGTGGCGCTGGGTGCCGATCCGGCAACCATTCTCGGCGCGGTGACACCGGTGCCGGATACGCTGTCTGAATATGCCTTTGCCGGATTACTGCGCGGCACAAAAACCGAAGTGGTGAAGTGCGTATCAAGCGATCTTGAAGTTCCTGCCAGTGCAGAAATCGTGCTGGAAGGCTATATTGAGCCGGGTGAGATGGCGCCGGAAGGGCCGTATGGCGATCACACCGGTTATTACAATGAAGTCGATAATTTCCCGGTGTTTACGGTTACCCATATTACGCAGCGCGAAGATGCGATTTACCACTCCACTTATACTGGCCGTCCGCCAGATGAGCCGGCAGTGCTGGGCGTGGCGCTAAACGAAGTGTTCGTGCCGATCCTGCAAAAGCAGTTCCCGGAAATCGTTGATTTTTACCTGCCGCCGGAAGGGTGCTCCTATCGCCTGGCGGTAGTCACCATGAAGAAACAGTACCCCGGTCACGCCAAGCGCGTGATGATGGGCGTCTGGTCTTTCCTGCGTCAGTTTATGTACACCAAATTTGTGATCGTGTGCGATGACGATGTGAACGCCCGCGACTGGAATGACGTTATTTGGGCGATTACCACCCGAATGGATCCTGCGAGGGATACGGTTCTGGTGGAAAACACGCCGATTGATTATCTGGATTTTGCCTCGCCGGTTTCCGGGCTGGGCTCCAAAATGGGACTGGATGCCACCAATAAATGGCCGGGCGAGACCCAGCGTGAATGGGGTCGCCCCATCAAGAAAGACCCGGAAGTTACGGCAAGAATCGACGCCATCTGGGATGAACTGGCCATACTGAACGACGAAAATAGACCCGACAGAGAGAGCGCATGACAACCTTAAGCTGTAAAGTGACCTCGGTAGAGGCCATCACTGATACCGTATATCGTGTCCGTTTAGTGCCGGAGGCGGCTTTTTCGTTCCGCGCGGGCCAGTATCTGATGGTGGTGATGGATGAGCGAGACAAGCGCCCGTTCTCTATGGCCTCGACGCCGGATCAGCATGATTTTATCGAACTGCATATTGGCGCGTCTGAGCTGAATCTCTACGCCATGGCGGTGATGGATCGCATTCTGAAAGATCGGGAAATCGTTATCGATATTCCGCACGGCGAGGCCTGGCTGCGTGACGATGAAGAGCGTCCGATGGTGCTGATTGCCGGTGGTACCGGCTTCTCGTATGTCCGCTCTATTTTGCTGACCTCTCTGGCGCAAAACCCGAATCGTGAAATCACCATTTACTGGGGCGGTCGCGAAGAGAAACATCTCTACGATTTAAGCGAGCTGGAAGCGTTATCGGTGGATCATCCGAATCTGCGTGTCGTGCCCGTCGTTGAGCAGCCGGAAGCGGGTTGGCGCGGCCGCTCTGGCACTGTGCTGGCTGCGGTGTTGCAGGATTTCGGTTCGCTGACCGAGCACGATATCTATATTGCGGGTCGTTTCGAGATGGCGAAAATCGCCCGCGATCTGTTCTGTAATGAGCGCGGTGCGCGTGAAGATCGCCTGTTTGGCGATGCGTTTGCGTTTATCTAAGCCTGTCTTCACCTTTGTCACTCTGGCCGCACTGGCTGCCTTCGCTTTCCCCGGTCACATAGTTCACTATGCTGCCGGGGATTGATTTATTCCTGCCCTGATCTGCCGCCAGCGGCTTTGATATCGCCTTTTCTCTTTACTCTATACGGTGGTTGCCTGCCGGATAACAGAAATAAAAAACCCGCCCCTGACAGGCGGGAAGAACGGCAACTAAACCTTCTCTTTACCCTTGACACCATCGCGTGTTGGCTACTTTCGCTCACCCCGGTTACATACCACTATGCTGCCGGGTATTCACTCAGTTGCCGCTTTGCTCTGGCACCAATGGCTTGACAGACCTTTTCTCTTTGCCCTAATCGCCATCAGCACTGCTGGCTGCTTTTGCTCACCCCGGCTACGCGCCGGGGATCCGCGCTGTTGCTGCCTTACTGTGGCGTTCAGGGTATTGAGACTGCACTTTTCCCGTTTGAAGCACTAAACGCGTTCAAACACCGTAGCGATCCCCTGACCTAATCCGATGCACATGGTCGCCAGGCCAAATTGTGCGTCTTTGCGTTCCATCAGGTTCAGCAAGGTGGTGCTGATACGTGTTCCGGAGCAGCCCAGCGGGTGACCAAGCGCAATCGCACCGCCGTTGAGGTTGATCTTCTCGTCGATCTGCTCCATAAGGCCCAGATCTTTAATACACGGCAGGATCTGCGCGGCAAACGCTTCATTCATCTCAAACAGGTCGATATCGCTGGCGGTCAATCCGGCTTTTTTCAGCGCCAGTTGAGAAGCCGGAACCGGGCCATAGCCCATGATCGACGGATCACAGCCGACAACCGCCATCGAACGAATGCGCGCGCGCGGCTTCAGACCAAGCTCACGGGCGCGGCTCTCGCTCATCACCAGCATTGCTGATGCGCCGTCTGACAGCGCGGAAGAGGTGCCAGCGGTAACGGTGCCGCTTACCGGATCAAAGGCCGGGCGCAGAGTCGACAGTGCTTCGACCGTGGTTTCCGGGCGGATCACTTCGTCATAGGTAAACTGTTTCAGTACGCCGTCCGCATCGTGGCCGCCGGTAGGGATCAACTCATTTTTGAATGCACCGGATTGTGTTGCGGCCCAGGCGCGAGCATGGGAGCGCGCGGCAAAGGTATCCTGCATTTCACGGCTGATACCGTGCATGCGCGATAACATTTCAGCGGTCAGCCCCATCATCCCCGCCGCTTTTGCGACGTTACGGCTCATGCCCGGATGAAAATCAACGCCGTGACTCATCGGTACGTGGCCCATATGTTCCACGCCGCCAACCATACAAACTTGCGCATCGCCAGTCATGATCATACGCGCGGCATCGTGCAACGCCTGCATTGAGGAGCCGCACAGGCGGTTAACCGTTACGGCGGGTACAGAATGTGGGATCTCAGCCAGCAGCGCGGCGTTACGGGCAATGTTGAAGCCCTGCTCCAGGGTCTGCTGTACACAACCCCAGTAAATGTCGTCGATAGCGCTTGCATCCAGCGCCGGGTTGCGCGCCAACAGGCTACGCATCAGATGAGCGGAAAGATCTTCCGCCCGCACATTGCGAAATGCGCCGCCTTTTGAACGGCTCATCGGGGTGCGAATCGCATCGACAATGACAACGTGTTCCATTGTGACTCCTTAAGCCGTTTTCAAATCGCCCACCGGGCGCGCAGGTTCAACCGCAGGATAGTAAGGTTCGTTGTGACGCGCTTTTTCACGCAGCCCGGCCGGCACTTCATACAGCGGACCAAGGTGCTGATAATGCTGCGTCATATCGAGGTATTTCGCGCTGCCGATCGTATCCAGCCAGCGGAACGCACCGCCGTGGAACGGAGGGAAGCCCAGGCCGTAAACCAGCGCCATATCTGCTTCTGCGGGGCTGGCGATAATGCCTTCCTCAAGGCAGCGCACCACTTCGTTGACCATTGGGATCATCATGCGGGCGATAATTTCGTCGTCGCTGAAGTCGGTTTTGCCTTTGCTGATTTCCGCCAGCATGCCGTCTACGGCGCTGTCTTCTTCTTTCTTCGGTTTGCCTTTGCTGTCTTCTTTATAGCGCCAGAAACCGAGGCCATTTTTCTGTCCAAAGCGGTTAGCGTCGAATAGCGCGTCAATCGCATCGCGATAATCTTTTTGCATCCGCTGCGGGAATCCAGCCGCCATCACTGCTTGTGCGTGATGTGCGGTGTCGATGCCCACGACATCCAGCAGATAAGCCGGGCCCATCGGCCAGCCGAACTGTTTTTCCATCACTTTGTCGACTTTGCGGAAATCCGCGCCGTCGCGCAGCAACTGACTGAACCCGGCAAAGTAGGGGAACAGCACGCGGTTAACAAAGAAGCCTGGGCAGTCGTTGACCACAATCGGCGTTTTGCCCATCTTGCTCGCCCAGGCCACCACTTTCGCGATGGTGTCGTCAGAGGTTTTCTCGCCGCGAATAACCTCAACCAGCGGCATACGGTGCACCGGGTTGAAGAAGTGCATGCCGCAGAAATTTTCCGGCCGCTTCAGCACACTTGCCAGTTCACCGATCGGAATGGTGGAGGTGTTGGAGGCCAAAACGGTATCCGGGCGAACCTTGTCTTCTGTTTCCGCCAGCACCGCTTTTTTCACTTTCGGGTTTTCTACTACCGCTTCAACCACCACATCGACACGCTCAAAACCAGCGTATTCCAGCGTTGGCTGAATAGTGGCAATCACATTCGCCAGCTTCAGGCCGTCGATCTTGCCGCGTTCAAGCTGCTTATTCAGTAACTTGCCCGCTTCATTAATGCCAAGCGCGAGGGATTTCTCATTGATATCTTTCATTAATACCGGCACGCCTTTCCAGGCCGACTGGTAAGCGATACCGCCGCCCATAATGCCTGCACCCAGCACAGCCGCATGTTTTGGCGTTTCAATATCTTTGGTGAGTTTCTTCGCCTTGCCTTTCACATACTGATCATTGAGGAAAATGCCGACCAGCGCGCGGGCTTCATTGGTATGCGCGAGTGGAACAAAGCTCTGGTTTTCCAGCTTCAACGCTTCCTCGCGGCCCAATCTGGCGGCGGCTTCAATGGTTTTAACCGCAGTGATCGGTGCCGGGTAATGTTTTCCGGCGGTTTGCATCACCATGCCTTTGGCGATGGTAAAGCTCATGGCGGCTTCAATTTTACTCAGCTTCAAGGGCTCCAGCTTCGGCTGGCGTTTGGCTTTCCAGTCGAGATCGCCATTAATCGCCTGGCGCAGAATCGCCACCGCACCATCACGCAGTTTCTCCGGTTTGACGATGCCATCGACCAGGCCGATTTTCAGTGCTTGTTCCGCGCCGACATCTTTCCCGGCGGCGATGATCTCCAGTGCGCTATCGGCGCCCAACAGACGCGGCATACGCACCGAGCCGCCAAAGCCTGGCATGATGCCGAGTTTGGTTTCCGGCAGGCCAATGCGCAGATCTGGTGTGGCTAAGCGGTAGTCTGTTGCCAGTACACATTCGCAGCCGCCGCCGAGGGCATAGCCATTCACGGCGGAGATCGTCGGAATTGGCAGATCTTCCAGACGGTTAAAGACGCTGTTAGCAAAGTGCAGCCATTGGCTCAACTGTTCTTCCGGGACCAGGAACAGGGAGAGGAATTCGGTGATGTCGGCACCGACAATAAAGGCTGCTTTTTCTGAGCGCAGCAGCAGCCCTTTTAAATCTGATTGCTTTTCCAGCACGCCCAACGCTTCGCCAAGGCTGGCGACGGTAGCGGTATCAAGCTTGTTAACTGAGCCAGGCGCATCGAACACCAGTTCGGCGATGCCGTCTTCCAGCCAGTCGAGGTACAGGTTGTTGCCTTTGTAGAGCATGTCAGTCTCCTGAATCCAGCGGTGATCTGGTCGTACCAGATGAAGCGGAGTGTGGTTTTTGTGTTAATAAAATGCAAATAACTCATTAAAAAAATGCAGCGCCGATCACGCTCGGCGGAAATCACTCAGTTGCGGGCAGGTGTGCTAAGATGCGAAAACTTGAGGTCACAAGAAACAGAAGGAAAAACGATGGACTCACTGGCTGAACTTTATAAAAATCATATTGTTACTTTGCAGGAACGCACGCGTGACGTGCTGGCGCGGTTTAAACTCGACGCGTTACTTATTCACTCCGGCGAGTTGTTTAATGTCTTTCTTGATGACCACCCATACCCGTTTAAAGTGAACCCGCAATTTAAAGCCTGGGTACCGGTCACGCAGGTACCGAACTGCTGGCTGCTGGTTGATGGTGTGAATAAACCGAAGCTGTGGTTCTACTTGCCGGTGGACTACTGGCACAACGTGGAGCCGTTGCCGACCAGTTTCTGGACCGAAGAGATTGACGTTATTGCGCTGCCGAAAGCGGACGGCATTGGCAGCCAACTACCAGCCGCACGCGGCAATATTGCCTATATTGGGCCCGTTGCGGAACGCGCGTTGAGCCTTGATATTGCGGCAAGCAATATCAACCCGAAAGGGGTGATCGATTATCTGCATTATTACCGCGCGTATAAAACCGATTATGAACTGGCGTGCATGCGTGAAGCGCAGAAGACGGCGGTGATTGGTCATCGCGCCGCGCATGAGGCGTTCCAGTCCGGCATGAGCGAGTTCGACATCAATCTTGCATATCTGACCGCCACCGGTCATCGCGATACTGACGTGCCTTATGGCAATATTGTTGCACTAAACGAACACGCCGCTGTGCTGCATTACACCAAACTCGACCACCGCGCACCGGCGGAAATGCGCAGTTTCTTGTTGGATGCTGGCGCGGAGTACAACGGCTATGCCGCTGACCTGACGCGTACCTGGGCGGCGAACAGCGATACCGATTACGCGCAACTGGTGAAAGACGTCAACGATGAACAGCTGGCGCTGATTGCCACCATGAAAGCGGGTGTCAATTACGTGGAGTACCATGTGCAGTTCCATCAGCGTATCGCGAAGTTGCTGCGTCGCCACCAAATCATTACGGATATCAGCGAAGAAGCCATGGTTGAGGAGGATATTACCGGGCCGTTTATGCCGCACGGTATTGGTCACCCGCTTGGCTTGCAAGTACATGATGTTGCGGGTTTTATGCAAGATGACAGCGGTACGCATCTGGCTGCGCCATCGAAATACCCGTATCTGCGCTGCACACGCGTGATGGAACCGCGCATGGTGCTGACCATCGAGCCGGGTATCTACTTTATTGAGTCGCTGTTGGCGCCGTGGCGCGATGGCCCGCTCAGCAAGCACTTCAACTGGCAGAAAATTGATGCGCTGAAGCCGTTTGGCGGCATTCGTATTGAAGATAACGTGGTTATCCACGAAAACAGCATTGAAAACATGACGCGGGACCAGAAGCTGGCGTAATGGAGAGCTGGCTGATCCCGGCGGCACCGGTCACCTTTAGCGAGGAGATCAAAAAGAGCCGCTTTATTACGCTGCTGGCGCATACGGATGGTGTTAATGCGGCAAAAGCGTTTGTCGACGCCGTTCGGGCGGAACATCCGGACGCGCGTCACCACTGTGTAGCGTGGGTCGCAGGCGCGCCGGATGATTCGCAGCAGCTAGGCTTTTCTGACGATGGCGAACCGGCGGGCACGGCGGGTAAACCGATACTCTCGCAGTTAATGGGCAGCGGTATCGGCGAAATTACCGCCGTCGTAGTGCGATATTATGGCGGCGTGCTGCTGGGAACCGGTGGGCTGGTGAAAGCTTACGGTGGCGGTGTGCAACAGGCGTTAAGCCTGTTAACCACCGTCCGCAAAACGCCATTAACCGAATATACTTTGTGGTGCGATTACGCACAGCTCGCCGGAGTTGAAACGCTGCTTGGGCAATTTGAGGGGAAAATTGTCGCAAGCGAGTATCAGGCTTCCGTGCATCTGCGAGTGGCGCTTCCTCACAGCAGACTGGACGCATTTTCAGCAAGGCTTGCTGATTTTAGTCGTGGCGCATTGCAATTGTTAAAAACTGAAGAATAATCCCCCACCTGATTTTCTGAACACCTAAGGAAGCGGCAGAGATGCAATTTCGCGCCATAACCCGAATCGTTGGACTGCTGGTTATCCTCTTTTCCGGAACGATGATCTTACCCGGACTGGTAGCCCTTATTTACCGCGATGGTGCGGGTCGTGCATTTACCCAGACCTTTTTCGCTGCGCTGGTGATTGGCTCCATGTTGTGGTGGCCGAACCGTCGGGAGAAAAAGGAACTGAAATCCCGCGAAGGCTTTTTGATCGTCGTGCTGTTCTGGACCGTGCTGGGGAGTGTGGGCGCGCTGCCGTTTATTTTCTCTGAAAGCCCGAACCTGACGGTGACTGACGCCTTTTTTGAATCCTTCTCTGGCCTGACGACTACCGGGGCGACCACGCTGGTAGGGCTGGATTCGTTGCCGCATGCCATCCTCTTCTACCGCCAGATGCTGCAATGGTTTGGTGGGATGGGGATCATTGTCCTGGCGGTCGCGATACTGCCGATTCTGGGCGTGGGGGGGATGCAGCTTTACCGCGCGGAAATGCCCGGGCCGCTGAAAGATAACAAAATGCGCCCGCGTATTGCCGAAACGGCGAAAACGCTGTGGCTTATTTATGTGCTGCTGACCGTAGCTTGCGCTCTGGCGCTGTGGTTTGCCGGGATGCCCGCTTTTGATGCTATCGGCCATAGTTTCGCGACCATCGCCATCGGCGGCTTTTCGACACACGATGCCAGTGTGGGTTACTTCAATAGCCCAACTATCAACACCATCATTGCTATCTTCTTATTGATCTCTGGATGTAACTACGGCCTGCACTTCTCTTTACTGAGCGGGCGCAGCCTGAAAGTTTACTGGCGCGATCCTGAATTCAGAATGTTCATCGGCGTGCAACTGACGCTGGTGGTGATCTGCACCGTGGTGCTGTGGTTCCACGATGTTTACAGCTCTGCGGTAACGACGGTGAATCAGGCTTTCTTTCAGGTGGTGTCGATGGCAACCACTGCCGGGTTTACTACTGACAGTATTGCGCGCTGGCCGCTGTTCTTGCCGGTACTGCTATTGTGTTCGGCGTTTATTGGTGGCTGTGCGGGTTCTACCGGTGGTGGTTTAAAAGTGATCCGCATATTGCTGCTGTTCAAACAGGGTAACCGCGAGTTGAAACGTCTGGTCCACCCGAATGCGGTTTACAGCATTAAGCTTGGGAATCGCGCCTTGCCGGAACGTATTCTTGAAGCGGTGTGGGGGTTTTTCTCTGCCTATGCGCTGGTGTTTATTGTCAGCATGCTGGCGATTATCGCCACGGGCGTGGATGATTTTTCTGCCTTTGCTTCGGTTGTCGCCACGCTGAATAACTTGGGGCCGGGGCTGGGCGTAGTTGCTGATAACTTCGCGAGTATGAACCCGGTGGCGAAGTGGATCCTCATCGCGAATATGCTGTTTGGTCGCCTTGAAGTCTTCACATTGTTGGTACTGTTTACCCCAACTTTCTGGCGCGAATAAGGGAGTGTGACGTGAAAACATTGATTCTATTTTCGACCCGGGATGGGCAAACGCGGGAAATCGCCTCTTACCTGGCGTCCGAGCTGAAAGAGCTTGGTGTTTATGCTGATGTGGTGAACCTGAACCGTACGCCAGATATTGAATGGGATAACTATGAACGCGTGGTGATTGGTGCGTCTATCCGTTACGGCCATTTCCACCCGGCGCTGGCGAGCTTTGTGAAAAAGCACCTGCAGCAGTTGAATACGCTACCGAGCGCGTTCTACTCCGTTAACCTTGTTGCGCGTAAGCCTGAGAAAAGCTCTCCGCAAACCAATAGCTATACGCGCAAATTTTTACTCTCTTCACCGTGGCAGCCAGATCAGTGTGCGGTGTTTGCCGGTGCGCTGCGTTATCCACATTATCGCTGGTATGACCGCTTGATGATTCAACTGATTATGAAGATGACCGGCGGCGAAACGGATCCCACGAAGGAAGTTGTCTATACCGACTGGCAGCATGTAGCGAGTTTTGCCCGCGAAATCGCTCAATTAAAGTGCAAATCGACCGATTAGCGGCCGTTGCGACTGAAAATTAAGCGAACGAAAACTTTTTTTAAATTTATACTTGTCAGCGGGAATTAACTCCCTATAATGCGCCTCCACTGACACGGCACAACGGCAAACACACCGGCCTGTCAGGTGAGGAAATCTGAAAATAAACAGTTGACTTCACGGCGGGAAAGC
>NZ_JAENHT010000015.1:0-88370 GCF_016620385.1 Kosakonia sp. LAM2021 | reverse complement strand
ACAACCTGTTTGACTGCTTCAGTTTTAAACTCTTCGGGATAACGCTTACCGCTCATGGGCACCTCTCTTTAAGCCATCTTAAATGACTCTGAGGTGTCTGTTAAACCCGTGGCGATTCAGACTTCGCTTTATTCCTGAACACTGTGAGTCACTCAATCATATTGGTTATCTATGGATGATTTAACCCTGCGTTATTACGACGCTGAAATGCGTTACCTGCTGGAGGCAGGTGAAGAGTTCGCCCGTGCTCATCCTGAGCAGGCGGCAATGCTTAACCTCGATAAAGCAGGTGCCCGTGACCCCTATGTGGAACGCCTGTTTGAGGGCTTTGCTTTCCTCATGGGGCGGCTGCGCGAGAAGCTCGACGATGACCTGCCGGAGCTGACCGAAGGATTGGTCAGCCTGCTGTGGCCACATTACCTGCGCACCATACCCTCGATGTCCGTGGTGGAGTTTACTCCCGACTGGCGTGAAATGAAGGAGCAGATGCGTATCGTCAAAGGTTTCGAGGTGAACTCGCGGCCGATCGGTGAGAAGGGCACCCGCTGCCGGTACACCACCACCAAAGAGATCATCCTTCAGCCGCTGTCGCTTGAGCACGCAAGTCTGATAACCGATCCTGATGGCAGGTCGGTGATTACGCTGCGCTTTAACTGTAGTCAACTTGCAGACTGGAGTCGTATCGATCTCAGCCTGATCCCGTTTTACTTCAATGCTGACACACCGCTGGCCTGCGCCATGCATGAAGCTTTTACCCTGAATATTGGCCGTCTGTGGTTGCGGATGTCGGGTGACGTGGAGAGAAGACCACTTGACGGGTATTTCACTGCTCTCGGGTTTGGTGATGACGACGCTCTGTGGCCGAAGGGGGAGAGTAGTTTCAGTGGCTATCAGCTGCTACTGGAGTATTTCACCTTTCGCGAGAAATTCATGTTCACCGGGCTGCGAGGGCTGGAGGCCGTCGCCTTTCCGGCTGAGCTCTCCTGGTTTGAAATAGATGTGGTCCTGGCTGAGCGCTGGGAGCATGACTTCAGCTTCACTGAAAAGCACTTGCGCCTCAACTGTGTACCGGTGATCAACCTGTTTCCGCTGGAATCCGACCCGCTGACGCTCAACGGGTTGCAAACGGAATACATGCTGCGTCCGATGCGTGTGCAGGACGGTCACACAGAGATTTATGCGGTGGATTCGGTGATGTCATCCAGCCAGCATACCTACGTCCCCTTCACGAGCTTTCGCCACAAGGGGGGAATGATGCGCCATGAGGCACCGGAATATTACTGGCACACCCGTGTGCGTCGTGGTCCATCCGGGTTGCATAACACCTGGCTTATTCTCGGTGGTGAAGCCTTTGATACCCATATCATCCCGGAAGATGAAAGCCTTTCTCTGACGCTCACCGGCACCAATGGTCAGCTACCTCGGCGCGCGCTGCAGAGCACCGTGCTCGACACGGTGATGAAAACCACCTCGGTCAGCATTGCTGTTCGCAACCTTTGCGCCCCGACGCTTCCCTGTTATCCGCCAGCACAGGACAGGTTTCACTGGCGTGTACTCAGCCACCTCGGCAGCGGGTTCCTTTCGATGATGGATAATGCCGATGTGCTGCGTGGCACCCTTGCGTTGTATGAGTGGACCAACAGTGAGATGAACCGCCGCCGTCTGGAGAGCATCATTGATGTGAAACACAGCGAAACTGAGCGCTTTGAGCAGGGCTACCTGGTGCGCGGTGTGCAGATAGAAGTGATGTTGGACAGCCACGGTTTTGCCGGGCGGGGCGACATCTGTCTGTTCGGCGAGATGCTGAGTCGCTTCTTTGCGCTCTACACCGACATTTACTTGTTTAATCGCCTGATTATTATCCTGCAACCGACCGGAGAACGTCTGGAATGGGAAGAGAAGCACAATCGCCGTATTCCCGGCTGACCGCGCGGCTGGAGGCTGACCTCAACCGGATCAATTTCTATCGTTTCTGCCAGCTACTGGAGAAACTGAATCCGGACAAACCGTTGATGGGCTCAACCAGCCACCCGGCAGATGACCCGGTGCGCTTTGCGCCGCATCCAGGGATGGGCTTTCCGGTCAGTGAGCTGAAGGCGATTGAATATGATGAAGACGATGACAGCAAACCGCCGATCATCCGTGCCACGTTTATGGGATTGTACGGCGTAGATTCCCCGCTGCCGACGACATATCTCGATGACATTGCTCAGCGTCGGGAAGGACATGAGGCGCTGCAGGGTTTCCTGGATATCTTTAACCACCGCATTCTGACGCAGTTCTACCGCATCTGGCGCAAGTATTCTTATCCGGCCACGTTTGAACGTGGCGGCACCGACAATATCTCACAGTCATTGCTGGGGCTGGTGGGGCTGGGTATTCCCGGCACGGCTGAACATATTACCACGCCAGTATCACGCTTTCTGGCTCTGCTTGGCGTGTTGCGCCAGCCGGGTAAAACCCAGGAGGGGATACAGGCACTGGTTAGTCTGCTGGCTCCGGATACCACCGTGCAGGTCAGCCCTTACTGTCTGCGCCCGGTAGAAGTGAGTAAACCTCTGGGCTTTTATGGCGATGAGGATTTTCTGCTGGATGGCAATACGCCGCTTGGCGACGAAGTGCTGGATGCCAACAGCCAACTGCTGATTGCTCTTTCCACGGATAACGAACAGGAATCGCAGGGCTGGAGGCCGGATGGCCTGCTGTATCAGGATTTGCTGGTTATGCTGCGGGTATACCTGGGCTGGCGATTCAGGGCAAAAATTACCCTGACCATTTGTAGCCGCCTGCTGGCTTTCATGCCGTTGGGCGAAGGCTCTTTCTGGCTTGGGATAAACGGCGTACTCGGTGTGGAAGGTGATGCACTGCCGGACGATATCCCGCAGAGCTTTACGATAGAGTTGGGCTACTACACAGGACTGGAACCTGCGAAAACACAACAAGGAAACCGACGTGTTACGTACAAATTTTACTAAGATCGCGTTCTGGCTACTGCCTGTGCTGGTGTTCAATCTGGCGGGCTGCGGGGTGACGCAGGACATTACTGATGGCACCAAATCGGCATTTAACGCCGTGTTCTACAAAAAGATTAAGGTGCTACATCTTGATTTCACGGCTCGTGAAGCACTGAACACAGATGCCCGTGAGAACAACGTGCTGTCTGAATCGGTTCTTGTGCGGATTTATCAACTCAAAGACCACAAAACCTTCGAAGAAAGTGTGTACCAGCAGCTACTGAACGACGGTGAAAAGGTACTCGGAACTGATCTTTTGGCTACCCGCGATGTCGTGCTTAAACCGGGCGGAGACGTGCTGCTCGATATGCCACTGGAAAAGGACGCGAATTACGTGGCCGTGGCTGGATTGTTCCGGCAACCCGATCTGGTGAAAAATACATGGAAGCTGACGGTAAACCGTGAAGAACTCGATCCGGATACCCCCCGGGTGGTTGAAGCCGGGAATAACTCTCTCAGGCTGCTACCGGTAAAGGACGAATAATGCCTCACAGCCAAAACTCTCCTTCTTTATATGAAATGCTCACCGGCAATTTCGCCGGTGGCCTCAACCTTCAGCAGGGCAATGAAGAAAATCAGGTCATACTTTCCGTACTGGACAATATGCAGCGCGTTCTTAACTGTCGTGCAGGCACATTGGCGCACCTGCCGGACTATGGACTGCCTGACATGACCAAAATCCTTGAGGGCATGCCGGGGACGGCGCATGTACTGATGGGAACCCTCTCCGCCGTCCTGCTCAAATATGAGCCACGCCTGAAAAAAATCGCCGTTGTACTGCTGGAGCAGGAAATCCCCGGTGAACTGCGTTATGCCATAGACGCTGAACTCAAAGGTATTGGCCTGGTGCGTTATGGCACAGATTTTAAACCTGAAGGGCGGGTTCTGTTGCGACACCTTAAGCAACAGCAGTATCTCTAAACGACAATCCGTACGTAAGGCCAGGGCAGATAGTGTTCGTAAAATCACAATTCCTGAAAAGTGACAGTCCCGACAACCCCTCTCCGTTTCGTTCATCAGTGGGCGCCTGGCTGCTATCGCTACATTTCGCCAGTGAATGAGCCGTGTCAGGAACAGGTGGAAGAGTGGCTAATGCGATATGAAACTCAGCGTCACGCAGAAGGCGCGAACAGACAAAAAGCTTGAATGCTAGCGTTTATATCTTGAACACAAATTCAGCACGTACCCCAGCAATATTCTCGTGCCAAATCCATTTCCCATCGTGCAAAGCACGGCTTGCGTACGCGAACTCAGATATGAACTCCTTTGCTGACAATGCCTCCAAAACCTTCCGCTCTATACAAGTTAAATGGATATCTGGTCATGAATGACATTTCCCCCCGTAAAATCAAAACCGGTAGCGACCCGCGTACCCTGCCGGATTATGTGGCCCTGCGCGATGAGCTAAGCAAGCTGAGCCATCCAGCACGCCCGGATGTGAACTGGCGGTATGTAGAAAAACTCTGTCTCTCACTGTTTGAGCAAAATGGCGTGGAATTGCAGACAGCGGCCTGGTACACGCTTACCCGAACGCAACTGGCCGGATTATTCGGTCTGAATGAGGGCCTGGCAATACTGGAGGCCCTGATAAGTCATCAGTGGGGAGGACTCTGGCCGCAGCCTGTACACGCCCGCATGGAAATTCTCAGCAATCTGAGCCAGCGCCTGCAGCAACGGATGCGCGCGCTAGCGCTGAACTACAGCGACCTCAGCCAGTTATATCGGGCGGAGCAACTACTAACGCGTCTCGGCGCGGTGCTACAGCGTCTGGAACTTAAGCACCTGAGCCAGCTCAATACGTTGCGATTGATGATACATAACAGTGCTGTTCGGCTGGAAAATAGTGACGGCGCATCCGACTCTGGTGTAGCTATTCAGACTGGTGTCGTGCTGCCTGCGACAGTAATGAATAGCGCGGGAATATTAAGTGATGCTTTGCCTGATGTTCCTGTTACAGAAAAGAACGAACCGACCAACACGGTTAATTGGGTTTATGTTGCACAACCCGAACATCAGCCGAACGTGGATGTACTGGCGACGATACCGGTACAGGGAAAAAAGTGGAAATCCTTTGCCGCCGGCATGTGCACCATGTTGGTAATAAGTGCGGCAACGGTGTGGGGCTGGCATGTCTTACATCGACTTGACCCGTTACAGGCTCAGCTTGTTGCATCGCTGGCACCGTTACCCGCGACACTCACTCCTGCACAACTTGATACGCTGTATCAGCACGCTCCCATATCGCAATCCTTGTTCGCAGACACGCAGCAGCAGCTCGTGCGCTTAGGTCAGTTGCCACCGGACTGGAATATTGACTACAGCCGTCAACTGGTCGAACAGGCTCAGTCGCTCTGGCCTGAGCAGGCGAAACCACTGGCACAGCAGTGGCTTCGGCAATTGAACGCTGCCAGCATACCAACAGAAAATCTGAATGGCTGGCATCAAGGAATGACGAAATTACAGCAACTGAGTAACCAACTGAGTGGGCTGGATGGGCACAAGGGTAAGTACATGACGGTCAGTGAGTTGAAGTCATCCGTTTTTGGCATGATAACCAGCTTTCAGCAGGCTGAACCGACGGAGGAACAGCTTCGTCAGATTAATTTATTACCAGCCGGTTCTCCCCGGCGTCAGCAACTTATCCGGCAACTGGAACAACATCTACGGTCACAGATTTATACACTGGGTCTGATGAAAAACAGCACACCTGTCACGACGTTGCTGCACAAATAATCGGTAAATCCCGGCCCCCTGAACGATTAAGGAAACAACTTTTGCTGAGGAAGAGAACGGCGGGTTCTCCATACAGGAGATTGCGCCACATTTGGCAGCGTTATAAGTACGGCCATATGCAGGATCCGATCTGGCAAGAGCGACCTTTTGGCAGGATCAAAGGATGAGCGGGATCTAATGGGATGCAGCACGGATTTTGAGGCAGGGGCAATTTGGTCGGGAGTTCAACAAGCGCACGAAACTAAGGCGGGGCTATTTATATTTGCAGCGATTTTTTATCAACGCGTTTGCGCACCGTAACACAGCAATTGCTACTGATTATGGCTATGCGGTGTTACGGCAACTTTCTGCTTAGTCCTGCTTTTTCGTTGCGTTATCCGCTTTCGCATTACGCTTTTTTTTCAGCGCCATGTAAATAAAGATAACCAGTGCTGCCCCGATGATAAATCCTAATGTATGCATTTTTTAACCTTTCCTTTAGTTTGATACCGCTCGCAGGAGGGGGACTGAAAACCCTTCGGGCGTGTTTTTGCGCGACAAAATCCTGGCACAGGTTTCGGTATTATTCGACAACTTTTAGCGATAGTTCTTAAAGGGCAGGGACAAATTCAGGGGGTAAGAACCCATCGCGTCTTCTGTCCAACGCGCTCTGAATTGTCAGTTCTGGATGAGGCATGAGGTTTGCGGCGAATAATCGAACGCAGTTCGATGGAGAGTACGTATCCCCAAAAGCAAAAACCCAGCCATAGGCTGGGTTCTCTGAATAAGTGGTGCCCGGACTCGGAATCGAACCAAGGACACGGGGATTTTCAATCCCCTGCTCTACCGACTGAGCTATCCGGGCAACGGGGCGCATTAAACCTGATTCGCCGCGCTCCGTCAACGAAATTTCTTCAATTCGCTGCGGACTGCACAATCTATCACCACTTTGCGCATAATGCACGTTCGCTCAGGCAAAAAATGCTGTCCACAGGGCAGAAATCGGCATCGCAATCACCAGCGCGGGCAGCATATTCGCCACGGCAAACATCTTAATGCCGCAGATGCGCAACCCGGTCGCCAGCAG
Source organism: Kosakonia sp. LAM2021 (assembly GCF_016620385.1). Lineage (NCBI taxonomy): Bacteria > Pseudomonadati > Pseudomonadota > Gammaproteobacteria > Enterobacterales > Enterobacteriaceae > Kosakonia > Kosakonia sp. LAM2021. The sequence continues at coordinate 81,557 of NZ_JAENHT010000015.1, read as the reverse complement.
CAGGATGCCGCCAACGGCGGTGAAATCGCCCATCATTGCGGGCGTGGTCAGCGGCAGGATCAGTGTCGCGCAGGTGGCGAGAGTAAGCTGGATAATCAGCATCGGCACGGAGATCATCGCGACAGCAAAACCGAGTGAAGTCGCGAATATCACGGCGGTAAAGAAATCGAGAAAAGCTTTAGCAATAAGAATGCTCGGATCGCCGGTCATCCCTTCGCGCATGGAACCAAAAATCCCGGTGCCGCTGGCGCAGAACAGAATAATGATTGCCACCAGGCTCTGAATAAACGACTCGTGAGCGCTGTTGGCATCCCCGTCTTTACGTTTTTGCAGCAGATTACGTAACGCGTTAACACCACCGCTGATACCACGCTCGACGTAACAAAGTTCGCCAATTAACGTGCCGACCAGCGTGGCGAGCACCATTACCGGCAAATTCACGCATTTGATCACCAGCAAAATACCGATACCCAGCGACGCAAGGCCGAAAATCGAAGGCATGGAGGAACGGATGCGCTCGGGCAGGCGATGGCTGAGCAACGCGCCCAGGGTGCCGCCAATTAATACCGCAGCGGCGTTAATAAAAGGACCTGTAAGCACGAGTTACCCCTGTGTTTCATATAACTGAATAATATGCCGCATAGAATAGCATTTTTATGCGCGACCACGCCCGGCCTGGTTGCGCCTCTTTGGGAAAGGTGACATGATTGCGCGAATTTTATTCCACCTACGGGAGCTGCCAGATGACGTACATGACTGCTGTTTGTCACGCGTTTTGCACCGGCATGCCTTCGGGCACCCGTGTCATATTTCCCCATACTCCACTCACCATGCGGTGAGGGTAACGCACGCTCACTGTAGGACAACAGTAAGATCAGAAGCTGTCTGCTTTTACTGATGTCTGGCGGTCGGAGCTGGTTCCAGTCAGACACGTTCGTTGGGCGAAGCAACTGCTTTGTCCGGGGTCTTTTACTCCCCTGAAACGGGTATTCGTGCTTATGAAATCAATGAAAATTGCCGTCAGCCGCGAGCTGATATCTGCGCTTTCCACCCACCGCGAAGTGGTGACGCTGGACAGTACCGATTTTACGGATGTGGCGGCAGTCGTCATGACATTAGCGGAGAGTCGCAGCGGCATTCTTGCGTTACTCAAACGGACGGGGTTTAACCTGCCGGTTTTTTTGTTCACTCAAGAGCCGGAGACCGTGCCTCAAGGCGTGACAGCGGTGATCGGCGGTAAAGATCAGGACTGGCTGGAGCTGGAAACCGCCGCCTGTGATTATGAAGATAATCTGCTACCACCATTTTTCGATACGCTGCGCCAGTATGTCGAAATGGACAACAGCACGTTTGCCTGCCCCGGTCATCAGCACGGTGAGTTCTTTAAAAAGCACCCGGCGGGTCGTCAGTTTTACGAATTCTTCGGCGAGAACGTATTTCGCGCCGACATGTGCAACGCCGACGTCAAGCTTGGCGATTTGCTGATCCACGAAGGTTCGGCCAAACATGCGCAGAAGTTTGCCGCGAAGGTATTCAACGCCGATAAAACCTACTTTGTGTTGAACGGCACTTCTGCCGCCAACAAAGTGGTGACCAACGCGCTGCTAACGCGGGGAGATCTGGTACTGTTCGATCGTAATAACCACAAATCCAACCATCATGGCGCCTTGATCCAGGCCGGTGCAACGCCGGTCTATCTGGAAGCGGCGCGTAACCCGTTTGGTTTTATTGGTGGCATTGACGATCACTGCTTTGACGAAACTTATCTGCGCGAGCTGATCCGTGAAGTCGCGCCGGAAAAGGCCGATCAGCCGCGTCCGTTCCGCCTGGCGGTGATCCAGCTTGGTACTTACGACGGCACGATCTACAACGCACGGCAGGTGATCGACAAGATCGGCAGCCTGTGTGACTACATTCTGTTTGATTCGGCCTGGGTAGGGTATGAGCAATTTATCCCGATGATGGCCGACTGCTCGCCGCTGCTGCTGGAGCTGAACGAGAACGATCCGGGCATTTTTGTCACCCAGTCGGTGCACAAGCAGCAGGCCGGGTTCTCACAAACCTCGCAGATCCACAAAAAAGATAACCATCTGCGCGGACAGGCACGTTTTTGCCCGCATAAGCGGCTGAACAATGCGTTTATGCTGCATGCGTCAACCAGCCCGTTTTATCCGTTATTTGCCGCGCTGGACGTGAACGCTAAGATCCATCAGGGCGAGAGCGGGCGTCGTCTGTGGGCAGAATGCGTAGCGTTGGGTATTGAAGCGCGCAAAGCGATCATCGCGAACTGTAAGATGATCAAACCTTTTGTGCCGCCGGAGATCGCCGGGCGACCATGGCAGGATCACCCAACAGACGTGATCGCCCACGAGCGGCGCTTCTTCAGCTTTGAGCCGGGTGATAAATGGCACGGTTTTGAAGGGTATGCGCACGAGCAATACTTTGTTGATCCCTGCAAACTGCTGCTGACCACGCCCGGCATCGATGTGGAAACGGGTGAATATACCGAGTTCGGCATTCCGGCCACCATTCTGGCGCACTACCTGCGTGAAAATGGCATTGTGCCGGAGAAGTGCGATCTCAACTCGATCCTGTTCCTGCTGACGCCGGCCGAAAGCGCCGAGAAGATGGCGCAGCTGGTGGCGATGCTCGCTCAGTTCGAACAACATATTGAAGACGACACGCCGCTGGCTGACGTGCTGCCAACCATTTTTAACAAATATCCGGTGCGTTATCGCGACTACACGCTGCGTGAGCTGTGCCAGGAGATGCACGATCTGTACGTGAGTTTTGACGTAAAAGATCTGCAAAAGGCGATGTTCCGCAAGGCCAGCCTGCCAGCGGTAGTGATGAATCCGCAGGATGCCAACAGCGAGTTTATTCGCGGTAATGTTGAGCTGGTGCGCATCAGTAAGGCGGAAGGGCGCATCGCCGCCGAAGGTGCGCTGCCTTATCCGCCGGGCGTGCTCTGCGTAGTGCCGGGAGAAGTATGGGGCGGGGCGGTGCAGCGCTACTTCCTCGCGCTGGAAGAGGGCGTCAATCTGCTGCCGGGCTTTTCACCGGAGCTGCAGGGCGTTTATTCGGAGACTGACACCGATGGCATTAAGCGTTTGTACGGTTATGTGCTGAAGTAGTTTTTAGCCCCTCAGCCACACGGTGAGGGGCCATTTCACGCAGCCACCCGGCGGTACATGCGCCTCGGGTGGCCGATTTTCCCGTACTGCATCTCCACCGCCAGAAACCCGGCTTCCACACAGTGCTCAAGATAGCGCCGGGTGGTGGTTTTGCTCAACCCCGTTTCGCTCACCACTTCATCAACAGAAAAACAGCGCGCGATCTCGTCGGCAAACAGTTTCTGAATCAGCGCCAGCGTACTCTCTTCAATGCCTTTACTGCCATTATCCTGGCGGAAATTCTTTGCCTGTAACTGGTAAAGCGAGTCCACGTTCTGCTGGTCGACAATTTTCCATACGCGTTGCTGCTCGGCGAATTGCACAAAGCGCTCCAGCGACTGGCTCAGCCGCTTCCACGACACGGGTTTGAGAATATAGTCGAACGCGCCATTACGGATCGCCTGGCTACAGGTGTCCATATCACTGGCGGCGGTAATGAAAATCACCGAGCAGTTTGCGCGAATAATCTGCGGATCGTTAATAAGGGTAATGCCTTTGCCATCCGGCAAATAGTTATCCAGTAACACTAACTGTGGTTGCGTATTGCTCAATAACTCCCGCGCTTCGGCAAGCGACGAGGCAATGCCCACCAGGCGCAAGCGCGGGTGTCTGCTGACCAGTTCCGCATTAAGCTGCGCAAGCGTGTTTTCATCTTCTACTATCAGCACGTCTATCAGTTCATGTTGCATAATTCTGATCTTCCAGGGTCGGCACGGGACGCGGTACGTTACCCGTTTCAGGAATAAACAAAGAGAAAATCGTGCCGCGAGGCGTGTTAGCGGAGACCTCAATCGATCCGCCCACTTGCGTGACATAGCTGGCAATCAGGTACAGACCGATACCATGATCGCCACTGCGCTTGGTGGTCATCCCGCGTTCAAAAATATGATCGCGAATCGCTGGATCAATGCCGATACCGCGATCCGCCACTTCAATAATCAACTCCCGTTCGTTCAGCAAAATCAGCACTTCAACCGGTTCGTGAGGCAGCGTGGCGCGCTGGGTTGCTTCAATCGCGTTATCCAACAGGTTACCGATGATTGAGATAAGCTCCGCTTCACCCAACAACCGGCAGGTTCTGTCCATCTGACACAGCGGATCAAAGGCCAGTTCTACCCCTTTTTCACGGGCGCGCGCCGCTTTCCCCAGCAGCAAACCGCACAGCGTCGGCGAGCTAAAACGCGAAGAGATAAAGTCCAGCAACTCCTGCGCGTGCTCTGACTGCGCCTGAATGTAGCGCACGGCCTCATCGTAACGCTCCATATGCAGCAGGCCAGAGAGCGTGTTCATGCGGTTCAACTGCTCATGGCGCATAATGCGCAGGTTATCAACGTAACGCTTCACCTGGCTGAGTTGCGCGCTCAACGTGTCTATCTCATTGCGATCGCGAAAGGTAATCACCCAGCCCTGCAATTTATTCTCCAGCATGATGCGTACCCGGCTGGCAATCACTGTTAACTGATTAAAACGGCAAATCTCATCGTGCGTGTCGTTTTCCAGCATCATCGAACGGTCAAAAAACGGTACCGGGGCAATGACTTCATCAACGGTTTGCCCGCGCAGCTCGCGCGTCGGCTGGCTTAACTCCAGAAGTTTGCGTGCCGCCTGATTGATCACTTCAATGCGCAGTCCGCTGTCAATCGCAATCACCCCTTCGTAGATCGATTCCATCATCGCCTTTTGCTGGCGCACCAGCAGGCCAATCTCCCGTGGCTCAAGGGAGAAAATCTGTTTTTTAATGCTGCGGGTAAAGAACCAGGAAAAAATAAACAGCGCTGCCAGCAGCAATACAGCGGCAATAAAAATATTGATCACTTTACCGAGCGTGATGGTATCGAGATAACTGGTCAGATACCCCACAGACACAATCCCGATAACGCGCCCGGCATCATCAAAAATCGGCGCTTTACTGCGTAACGAAATACCCAACCCGCCCTTGCGGATAGTGGTGATGCTTTTCCCGTGCAACACCTCGGTATTATCGTCACCCACTAATGTTTTTCCGACCACATCAGAATCGACTGAATGAAATAAATGCATGCCTTTGTTATCGCCGATAACAATAAAGCTTGCATCGCTATGCGCCACCACTTTATGCATAAATTGCGCGATGGCTCGAATATCTTTATCGGCAACCGACTGGCGTAAATTCGGAATAATGGCTATTTCCTCAGCCTGTATTTTTGCTCGTGCGCTCATTTCCTGATATAGCTGGCGACCGACATCCTTGTAATAATAAACGCCAAGCAGAACGAACAATCCGGAGAAAAAAAGCACCAGCGAAATAAAAAGTTTGATTTGGAAAGAGACTTTCATGACGGTTCGCACAGCAGCCAGCAAAGCGCCAATGTAGCATCTTTTTGCGCACGCGTACGCAGTTTACTGGAAACTTGTGATCCCTTGCACAGCCAGTGCTGAAGCGGAAAAACGGTCTGTTAAATATTCTTTTTTGGAAATGTTATTAACTTGTATTTCTATTTAAAAAAACCATAAAAACCATGCCAATAATTAAGGCGTAAATCACACAAAATAAAAGACACCTTAAAAACCATAGGAGCCATTAAAACTCCGGTTTTAATATGCTATTCCTCACATAAAGTATGCGTTTAGCCCTTTACTCTACAGCCACAAAATAACCAAGGGGCTTAATTATGAGCACAACTGACGATTCATTCTCTGTTACCTCTGAATCGCTGGCGATTCAAAAAACATCACTGAAGGATAAGTGGTGGCACATTATGGATACGTGGAAAGTGGGGATTATTCCACTGCCATTATTCCTGCTAGCCGGTGCGTTAATTGCTATCGATTGTCTTGGCGGCAAGTTGCCGAGCGATATCGTCGTGATGGTGGCGACGCTGGCATTCTTCGGCTTTGCATGCGGTGAGTTCGGTAAACGTCTGCCGATCGTGGGCAAACTGGGCGCAGCGGCGATTTGCGCCACCTTTATTCCTTCGGCAATGGTGTATTACGGTTTGCTACCGGATGTGGTGGTCGAGTCCACTACCAAGTTCTACAAATCAACCAACATCCTCTATCTCTACATCTGCTGCATCATTGTCGGCAGTATCATGAGCATGAACCGCACTACCCTGATTCAGGGCTTCCTGCGTATCTTCTTCCCAATGGTGTGTGGCGAAGTGGTTGGCATGCTGGTGGGTATGGGCGTTGGCCTGGCGCTGGGTATGGAACCGTTCCAGATCTTCTTCTTCATCATTCTGCCAATCATGGCGGGTGGTGTAGGTGAAGGCGCCATTCCGCTCTCGATCGGTTACGCCACGTTGCTGCATATGGATCAAGGCGTTGCGCTGGGTCGTGTATTGCCGATGGTGATGCTGGGCGGCCTGACCGCAATCATTATTTCCGGCTGCCTGAACCAGTTGGGTAAACGCTTCCCGCATCTGACCGGCGAAGGCCAACTGATGCCAAACCGCAGCAACGGTGATGAACCAGCGCCGGCTGCCCCCGCGTTTTCCGGTAAAACTGATGTCACCACCATCGCGGCGGGCGCACTGCTGGCTGTGTTGCTGTACATGATCGGCATGCTCGGCCACAAACTGATTGGCCTGCCTGCACCGGTCGGCATGCTGTTTGCCGCCGTGCTGGTTAAGCTGGCGCACGGTGTTTCTCCGCGCCTGCTGGAAGGTTCTCAGGTGGTGTACAAATTCTTCCAGACCTCCGTGACTTACCCAATCCTCTTCGCCGTGGGCGTTGCCATTACGCCGTGGGAAGAGCTGGTTCACGCTTTCACTCTCGATAACCTGCTGGTGATCGTGAGTACCGTTTCCGCACTGGTTGCCACTGGTTTCTTCGTAGGTAAAAAGATTGGCATGCATCCGATTGATGTCGCCATTGTTTCCTGCTGCCAGAGTGGCCAGGGCGGTACAGGGGATGTTGCCATCCTGACTGCCGGTAACCGTATGAGCCTGATGCCGTTTGCACAGATTGCTACCCGTATTGGCGGAGCGATCAACGTGTCGGTATCGCTGCTGGTTCTTGGCAATTTCCTCGTCTGATTAAGCACTACAGGAACTGATATGAAACTCGCAAGCTTTGTCCATCAGGGGATCCGTAGCTACGGCATCGTCAAGGCTGATGGTGTCATCAATCTGGGCCAGCGCCTGGGCGACCGCTACGGTGATTTGAAATCGTTGCTCGCAGCCGACGCGCTGAGTGAGGCACAACAGCTGAGCGGTGAAGCGACGGATCTGCGCTTTGACGATCTCAACTTCCTGCCGGTCATTGAAAACCCGGGGAAAATCCTCTGCGTCGGCATGAACTACGCCGAAAAACGCAAAGAGTTCGATCAACATAACCCGGCACCGACGCTGTTTGTGCGCTTCGCCGACTCGCAAACCGGGCATAACGCGCCGGTGCTGAAACCGCGCCACTCCAGCGAATTCGACTACGAAGGTGAGCTGGCGGTGATCATCGGTAAAGGCGGTGAAAACATCTCTCGTGACGCGGCGTTAAGTCATGTCGCAGGTTACAGCTGCTACATGGATGGCTCTGCGCGTGACTGGCAGCACACCTGGTTCACCGCCGGTAAAAACTGGCGGCAGACCGGCGCGTTCGGCCCGTGGATGACCACGGCAGATGAGATCCCCGATCCGCATCAGCTCACTATCCGCACCTGGTTGAATGGTCGCATGGTACAGGACGATAACACCGCTAGCATGATCCACAAGGTCGCCGAGCTTATTGAGTACATCAGCACCTTTACCAGCCTGACGCCGGGCGATGTCATCATCACTGGTTCACCGGGCGGCGTTGGCAAGAAACGCAATCCGCCGCTGTTTATGAAAGCGGGCGATCGCATCGAAGTGGAGATCGAAAACATCGGTCACCTCAGCAATGTGATTATTGATGCGCCAGCCCATGCGCTGACGGCAGCGCACTAAGGACGAAGGCAATACGATGCAAGCACGACCCTCCATCGACTTCCGCGTTGCGGAAGTCAACGGCAATACTCAACGGCTGGCCTCTATCCGCACGTTGCTCGCAGACAGTGGTTTAGGTATGGACAGTGATATCACCACCTTCGTTGAAGCCTGGTCGGGAAACCGGCTGGTGGGTTGTGCAGGTCTCGCCGCCAACGTCATCAAGTGTGTAGCGGTTGAAGAGCAGTTGCGTGGGGAAAACCTTAGCGCGCGGTTGCTGGCGGAAGTTGAGCACCTGGCGCTGGCGCGTGGACATTTTCATCTGTTCCTGTGCACGCGCCCTTGTAATCGGGAGCGTTTCCAGCACAGCGGTTTTTGGCCGGTTGCCCAGAGCGGCAACAATGCGATATTGATGGAAAATACACCGTCTGGCATTCAGCGTTACTGCCGTACTTTGCAGGCGCGCCGCGTTGCCGGAAATCGCATCGGTGCCATTGTGATGAACGCCAATCCCTTCACGCTTGGCCATCGGCATCTGGTTGAGCAGGCCGCACAGGCCTGCGACTGGCTGCACTTGTTTGTGGTGCGGGAAGATGCTTCGTTCTTTCCTTTCTCCGCACGGCTGAAAATGGTGAAAGCGGGCGTGGCGCATCTGCCAAATGTCACGGTTCACGAAGGCTCTCAGTACATTATTTCCCGCGCTACCTTTCCGGCCTATTTCCTTAAAGAGACCGGCAAAGTGCAGCAGGCGTGGAGCGAAATCGACCTGCTCATCTTCCGTAACCATATTGCCCCGGCGCTCGGTGTTACCCACCGCTTTATCGGCAGCGAGCCGTTTTGCGATATCACCCGCCAGTACAACCAGACTATGCATCAGTTGCTCGCGGGGGCTGTCGAGGTGGTGGAAGTTCCGCGTATTAAAGCGACCGGCACCGCCATCTCTGCCTCGGAAGTGCGTCGTTTACTCAAAACACACCAGTTTTCCCGTATTCGGGAAATTGTACCGGATACCACTTTTGCGCACCTTGAGTCTCATTACAGCGCGGAAGTCGCTTAAAAATCAGGAAAATAACTATGAAAATTGTAAGGGAGGCGCTGGCCGGGACGATGGAGTCCAGCGACCTGATGGTGAAAATCGCCCCCGCAGAAGGCGAGCTGGATATTGTTATCCACAGCGAGGTGATGAAGCAGTTCGGCGATCAAATCCGCAAGGTAGTGGATGCCACGCTGCGCGCGATGGAAGTCCGCCAGGGCTTAATCATCATTGAAGACAAAGGCGCACTGGACTGCGTAATCCGTGCCCGCCTGCAAAGCGCCATTCTGCGCGCCGCCGAAGGCACTGAAATCGACTGGGGGAAACTGCTGTGAAAAAACTACGTCGTAGCATGCTGTTTCTGCCAGGCGCTAACGCCGCCATGCTCTCCACCGCATTCATCTATCGCCCTGATTCGATCATGTTCGACCTGGAAGACGCGGTAGCGCTGCGCGAAAAAGACACCGCGCGCCTGCTGGTGTTCCACGCGCTGCAGCACCCGATGTATCAGGATATGGAAACCGTGGTACGTATTAACCCACTGAACACGCCGTTTGGCCTGCCAGATCTGGAAGCAGTGGTTCGTGCCGGTGTTGATGTGGTGCGTTTACCGAAAACGGATACGCCGGAAGATATCTACGAACTGGAACGCCACCTTGAGCGCATCGAACTGGCCTGCGGTCGCGAAGTGGGATCGACTCGCGTAATGGCGGCGATTGAATCGGCGATTGGCGTAATTAACGCTGTCGCGATTGCGCGCAGCTCGCAGCGCTTAATTGGTATCGCGCTGGCCGCGTTTGACTACGTAATGGATATGCAAACTGAACGTGGCGACGGCACTGAGCTGTTCTACGCGCGCTGCGCTGTGCTGCACGCCGCGCGCGCCGCTGGAATTGATGCGTTCGACGTGGTGTGGTCAGACGTCAATGATGAAGCCGGTTTCCTGCGAGAAGTCGACCTGGTGCGCAAAATGGGTTTCAACGGCAAGTCACTGATCAACCCACGCCAAATCGATCTGCTGCATAACGCCTATGCGCCAACTCAGCAGGAAGTGGATCACGCGAAAGTGGTTATCGAAGCGGCAGAAGAGGGCGAGCGTAACGGCCTGGGCGTGGTTTCGCTGAACGGCAAAATGATTGACGCCCCGATTATTAATCACGCGCAGATGGTGCTGGAACGTGCAGCTGCGTCCGGCGTGCGTCGTTAAGGACAGAACAATGAATCAAACAGAGCTTCTTCACGTTAATTTTCCCCATCTGCGTGATTTAAAACCCTTTGAAAGCGCGCACGCGGCGACGCCGTGGCTGGCGGATATCAACACCAAACACACGCGCAAACTCTGCGCGACGCTGGAAGACGCGATTGCGCGCAGCGGTCTGAAAGACGGCATGACCGTCTCTTTCCACCATGCATTTCGCGAAGGCGATCGTGTGATCAACAACGTCGTGGCAACGCTGGCGCGGCTGGGTTTTAAAAATCTGACGCTGGCGTCCAGTTCGCTGATGACCTGCAACGACGCGCTGATCGAGCATATTCAGAACGGTGTGATTTCGCGTATTTACACCTCCGGGATGCGCGGCAAGCTGGCGGATGCAATCTCTCACGGCCTGATGGCGGAACCGGTCCAGATTCACTCTCATGGCGGCCGCGTGAAGCTGTTGCAGGATGGTGAGCTGAACATTGATGTCGCTTTCCTCGGCGTGCCGTGCAGCGACGAGTTCGGTAACGCCAACGGCACACAGGGGAAATCCTGTTGTGGTTCGCTGGGTTACGCGATGGTGGATGCGCAGTTTGCCAAAAAAGTGGTGTTACTGACCGAAGAACTGGTGCCGTTCCCCAATATGCCTGCGAGCCTTGGTCAGGATCAGGTTGATCTGATCGTGCAGGTAGAGAGTGTGGGCGATCCGGCGAAAATCAGCGTCGGCGCGGCACGCGTCACCAGCAATCCGCGCGAGCTGATGATCGCCCGTTATGCAGCGGATGTGATCGAGCACTCCGGTTATTTCAAAGACGGTTTCTCCATGCAGACCGGCTCCGGCGCAGCAGCGACCGCAGCAACACGCTTCATGGAAGAAAAAATGGAGCGCCACGGGGTAAAAGCCCGCTTCGCGCTTGGCGGCATCACCGGTAGCCTGGTGGATCTGCATGAGAAAGGGCTTATTGAAAAACTGCTGGATACGCAGTGTTTCGATGGCGAAGCGGCGGCTTCGCTGCACCGTAACCCGAACCACGTTGAGATCTCCACCAACGTCTATGCCAATCCTGGCGGTAAAGCTGCCAGTTGCGATCAGCTGGATGTGGTGATCCTCAGCGCGCTGGAAATTGATGTCGACTTTAACGTTAACGTTATCACCGGTTCTGATGGCGTGATGCGCGGCGCATCTGGCGGCCACTGCGATGTCGCGGGAGCGGCTAACCTCACCATTGTTGTCGCGCCCTTGCTGCGTAGCCGTATTCCTACCGTGGTAAAACGCGTCACCACGTTGCTGACGCCAGGGGAAAGTATCGATGTGCTGGTCACCGATCACGGTATTGCTGTTAACCCGGCGCGCCCGGATATTCGTGAGCGTTTGCTGGCGGCAGGGCTGAAAATCGTTGACATCGAAGCGCTTTACCAGCGTGCGATTTCACTGACCGGCGAACCGAAACCGATCGCATTCACTGACCGCATTGTTGGCGTGATCCGTTATCGCGACGGCAGCGTGATCGATGTGGTTCGTCAGGTTAAAGAGGACAATTTATGACCACACTGACGCCCGTGAGAGCGGGCGTCAGCCTCGAAGCGCTGCTGGCGGCGAAAGATAGCCGCGCGGCGCGTCAGGCTGACTGGCTCACTCACTATCAACAACCGGTTATTTCGCTGACGCTGGTTACCCCCGGCGCGGTAAAAGACAGTATTCGCTACCGCAATACCATGGGCGTGGCACTCCAGGCCTGCGACCAGTTGCTGTGGCAAAACCACTGGCGCGTGCTGGACAGGCAGGTGTTGTGGCTGCCAACCGGTGCGGAAGCGCTGTGGTGCGTGGAGCATCCGGCAGTGGAAATCAAAGCGCAATGCGTGGAGATGGAACAGACTCATCCGCTTGGCAGACTGTGGGATTTCGATGTGTTTTGCCCGAAAGAAGGGCAGGTTGGGCGGCATTCGCTGGATTTAAATACCCGACGCTGCCTGGTATGTGATGAACCTGCACACGGCTGCGCCCGCTCGCGTCGCCATTCGGTAGAAGATGTAGTGGCTCGCGTGGAGAAATTAATTGATGGCTGGTTTGCTCGCGACTAAATCCGCCATTGCTGACGTGCCTGAGCTTGCGGCGCAGGCGCTGCGTCTTGAGCTGGATTTAACCCCCAAACCGGGGCTGGTGGACAGAGCCAATAACGGCTCGCACCAGGATATGGATCATGCGCTGTTTTTAAAGAGTATTGCGGCGATCGCGCTGTGGTTCAGGGTCTTTGCCGAAGCAGGAAAAACCCATGCGCAGAAACCGGCCAGCGAACAGCTACGGCTGCTGCGCCCAATGGGTATCGCCTGCGAGCAAGGGATGTTCACGGCGACAGGGGGCGTGAATACACACAAAGGCGGCATTTTTTCGCTTGGTCTGCTCTGTTTCGCCGCCGGGCGTTTGCAGGGACAAGGGCGCAGGGTTAGCGCTGACGCGCTTTGCCAGCAGGTGAGTGAAATCTGTTGTGGATTAGTGGCACATGAGCTGGCAGATCGCCCACAGGCTATCACGGCGGGTGAAAAACAGTTTCGCCAGTATGGGCTGACGGGGGCACGCGGTGAAGCGGAACAGGGGTTTATCACTGTGCGCCGCGCGGTGTTGCCGTACTGGCATCAGGAGCACGGGGAGCGGCGGTTACACAATGCGCTGCTGCGCCTGATGGCCGCGAACCGCGACAGTAATTTGGTTTCACGCGGCGGTATTGAAGGGCTGCACTACGTACAGGATTATGCGGCGAGATTGCTGGCAACGGGCTGGAATAGCGACGCGCTGCGCGAAATGGATAAGGCGCTAATGGCGCGCCGCTTAAGCCCTGGCGGGAGTGCCGATCTGCTGGCGGTAGCCTGGGTTCTTGCCGGGCTGTAAGCAGGCCATAAAAAAACATTTGTCTGGCAAATGGTATTGATTACGACCCAGAGGCGCGCATTAAAAGCTTTAATAAAACGTCTCTGCCTGTTCTGAACAATTTACATCCAAAGACAATAAGCTAAAGCCTGTTGCTGACCACCTTCACAAAAAAAGGTGGTCAAATGGCCACAAAAAACCCGGCGCTCAGGCCGGGTTTTGTCTTTGTATTTTAACCACCTTCAGAGAGGCGGTGAAGGGGCTCAGGCTTTCTGCGCCACACCTGCCGGTTCGCGCACGTGTTTGTATTTAAACAGCATCACGAAAGCGAAGGCCAGCACCAGCGAGTAACCTGCGAAAATCAGCCACACGGTTTTCCAGTCGGTGATGCCCGCAGTGGTGTAAATCTCAACCACTTTGCCGCTCACCATCCCGCCGAGAATACAGCCGAAGCCGTTGGTCATCATCAGCAACATACCCTGCGCACTGGCGCGGATAGCCGGATTCACCTCTTTCTCCACAAATACCGAACCGGAGATGTTGAAGAAGTCGAATGCGCAGCCGTAAACGATCATCGACAGAACCAGCAGCACGGTACCGAACGGCGTCGGGTCACCATAGGCAAACAGACCAAAACGCAGTACCCAGGCAATGATACTGATCATCATGACGTTCTTGATGCCGTAACGGCTCATAAAGAACGGGATTGCCAGGATAAACGCGGTTTCGGAAATCTGCGAAATCGACATCATCACCGACGCATGCGTCACGATGAAGCTGTTGGCGAACAGCGGGTTCGCGTCGAAGCTGTGCAGGAAGGTGTTGCCGAACATGTTGGTGATTTGCAGTTCGGCGCCCAGCAGCATCGAGAAGATAAAGAAGATTGCCATGCGCTTGTTTTTAAACAGCGCGAAAGCGTTCAGGCCCAGCATTTCCACCCAGGTCTGTTTCTCTTTGCTTTTGGCAACCGGCATATGCGGCAGCGTCAGAGAGAACAGACTCAGCACCAGCGACAGCGCCGCGCCAATGTAAAGCTGCATGTGGCTCAGTTCGAAACCGGAGAAGCTCACCGCCCACATCGCCAGAATAAAGCCGATGGTGCCCCAGATACGAATCGGTGGGAAATCGGTCACGATATCGTGGCCTGCGGATTTCAGGCGGAAGTAAGAAATGGTGTTCACTAGGCCCAGCGTTGGCATGTAGGCCAGCGAGTTAAGCAGGATGATGACAAACATTGCGCCAGGCGTGGTGACGCCTGCGGCGATAAATAACGTAATCGCCCCAATCAGATGGCACAGCGCATAAACCCATTTTGCGCTTAGCCACTTGTCCGCAACGATACCGAGCAGCGTTGGCATCAACAGTGATGCAATACCCAGCGAGCTATACACCGCGCCAATTTCCGCGCCCTGGAATTTCAGGGTAACGAACATATAAGAGCCAAGCGTAGTCAGCCAGCTTCCCCACAGGCAGAACTGCAGAAAGATAATGACTTTCAGCTGCAGCTTAAGATTCATGCTAATTTCCTCACAAAGGAGAGTGATAGATGTTGGAATGGGCACAATTGCGTTTGTTATGTGTCAGGATTCTACCATCTACGGGGTGGCGAATTTGTTATGCCCGACATAAAAATGCAAACTTCCTCTGATTGCATTTTTATATGGTGACGTATCTCACACTTTGGCGCAACCGTTTGCATCACTCACATAAATATCTTATGCCTCTTTCGTCGGAACAGACGAAAGAGGCAGCAGATTAGTTGCGACGGTAAGTTTTCTGTGCAGCGTTAACTTTGTAGAGATAGCGGCGGGATTCCGCCGATGGGTGGCGGGTAGTCAGGGTTTGGTATACATCTCCTGGCGTCATGGTGTTGATGATATTTGCCGCCTGCACTTTATCGGCGGAAAAGACGCGCAACACGCTGCCGGCACCGCCGTTATAAGCGGTAATAACCGCATAGCGCCGTGACGTTGGGTTATTGATCCCGGAGAGATAAATGTTATTCAACATCGCCAGATAAGCGGTGCCTGTATCAATGTTACTTTGCGGATCAAACAGATAACTACGATCGGGCGTCCCAGATTTTCCCTGCGCGCGGAACACATCTTTACCGGCGCTATGTTGCACAACCTGCATTAAGCCCAGCGCATCGGAGCGGCTAACGGCGTACGGGTTAAAGGAGGATTCGGTTTGCATAATCGCCAGAATCAGCGACTCTTCAACGCCATATTTATGTGACGCTTTGCGCACCATACCGACGTATTTATGTGCGCGTTTATCCAGGTGGTTTGGCACCAGGTTAATGGTCACGCTGTAGATCATACGTAAACCATTGCTGCGGCTTTTCAGCCGTGTTTGCAGCAAATAGTCCGCAAACTGCGCGGCACGCCATTGCCAGCGAATGGCTTCGCCGTTGTTATCCAGCACCTGGCCATACAGGAATGGCTCTTTCGAGATCTGGATATCGTCAACATCAGAGTAAAGATCGATAGAACCCGGATCGTCGCCCATCAACAGGGTTTTAATAATCGCCTGGCGCAAATGCGCCGCAGGATCGGTGCCGGAGATCGTCTCGACGGTGATCGTTCCCTCATCGAAGTTGATGTGGCTGCGGGTTTGGTACTGGTCGGTGTATTTAACGTAGTCCTTTGGGCCTGCTATCAGAACTTCGTTAAACCCCCATAAATTCTCAATATTATGGGCAAATTGACCCATCAGGATGTCAAAACCGTTGGTGTCTTTAATCCAGGCTTCGTTGTAGTCGTCGCCCGTTTTATTCGAACTGGAACAAGAAATCAGCAACGGCGCAATAATCGCTAGCGCTAAATATTTTTTCATCATTCCGGGATGCAATTGTGTTGGTGTGTTAGCGCCGGTGTCTTCTGCGCACTGGCAATGCCTTCCCATGCATTCGCGGCATTACCAGTGATTGCGCGTGAACAGCGGCTTATTTTTTTTCTTGCGGCGTATAGCCTTCAATGTGCACGTCTTTGCCTTCAAACAGGAAATTCACCATCTCCTCTTCCAGCAGCTTGCGGTGCTCGACGTTCATCATGTTGAGTTTTTTCTCGTTGATCAGCATGGTTTGCTTATGCTGCCACTGTTTCCAGGCCTCTTTCGAGATCTCGTTGTAAATGCGTTTTCCGAGATCGCCCGGATAGAGCTGGAAGTCTTGCCCTTCCGCTTCACGTTGCAGGAAGGTACAAAAAATAGTTCTGCTCATAACATAATCCTCTTTGCTTGCGCGCTTAACGGACTTCGGCGCGTAATTGCTGTATCAGGCGTTCCACGGGAGCCGCCAGACCGACGGATGGCGGTTGCGCTAAGTTATACCAAAGACCTGCGCCCTCATCCATGCAAGACGAGAACGAGGACACGCCAAGCCACATAGGCACAATATCCAGATGGAAATGGCTAAATGTATGGCGAAACGCCACAAGTTGGCTGAGATTATCGGCGCTAATCTTCCTCTGCGCCAGCCAGGCACGCAGGCTGGCCTCATCGCTGAACTGCGGGAAGCAGAATAACCCGCCCCACAGCCCGCTCGGTGGTCGCTGCTCAAGGTACACTTCACCTTCATGCTGCATCAGCAGAAGATACCCGGTGCGTTCGGGCAGCGTCTGTTTCGGTTTTTTACCCGGATATTGCGCCCATGTATTCGCCGCGTAGGCTTCACAGCCCGTTTGCAGCGGGCAGAGCTCGCATTTCGGTTTCGAACGGGTGCAAACCATCGCGCCCAGATCCATCATCGCCTGGTTAAAGCGCTCGACGCCCTGAGCCGGGGTGACCGCTGTGCTGATCTCCCACAAACGCTTTTCCACCTCTTTTTTACCCGGCCAGCCGTCCACCGCAAAGCAGCGCGCCAGCACGCGTTTTACGTTGCCATCGAGAATAGGGAAATGTTTGCCCAGCGACAAAGAGAGGATCGCGCCCGCAGTCGAGCGGCCGACGCCCGGCAACGCAGCGACCTCCTCGAATGTTTCCGGGAAACGCCCCGCATGCTGGTTTGCGACCTGCTGTGCGGCTTTATGCAAGTTGCGGGCACGGGCGTAATAGCCCAGCCCGGTCCATAAATGCAGCACTTCATCCAACGGTGCGTTCGCCAGATCGGTCACCGTTGGGAAACGCGCCATAAAGCGCTGGAAGTAGGGGATTACGGTTGTCACTTGCGTTTGTTGCAACATCACTTCCGATAGCCATACTTTGTAAGGCGTTTTTTCAATTTGCCAGGGCAGGGTTTTTCGCCCGTATTTGTCGTACCAGCCCAGCACCTGGGCTGAAAATTGAGACGCTTGCATGGTCACCAGAATCACGTAATCAGGGGCGAAGATTGCAGCACAGAGGCGATGAGCTGTAAACCGGAACTTTCCGGTGCTTGCATCGGGCGATTAACTTTGGATAATGCCCGTTTCCTGAACACTCTCACAAGCAGATCACTTTATGAATAACGACGTCATTTCACCGGAATTTGATGAAAACGGCCGCCCGTTGCGCCGCATTCGCAGCTTTGTCCGTCGCCAGGGCCGCCTGACGAAAGGGCAGCAACACGCGCTGGATAATTACTGGCCGGTGATGGGCGTTGAGTTCACTGAACAGCCGCTGGATTTCACCGCGCTGTTTGGCCGCACTGCCCCGGTTACGCTGGAGATCGGTTTTGGCATGGGGGCGTCGCTGGTTGAAATGGCGAAGATGCGCCCCGAGCAGAATTTTCTCGGCATTGAAGTGCACTCGCCGGGCGTTGGCGCTTGCCTCTCCTCCGCACATGAAGAGGGCGTGGAAAACCTGCGCGTAATGTGCCACGACGCGGTGGAAGTGTTGCACAAGATGATTCCTGACAATTCTTTGAACATGGTGCAGCTCTTTTTCCCTGACCCGTGGCACAAAGCGCGTCATAATAAACGCCGCATCGTTCAGGTACCCTTTGCTGAACTGGTGAAAAGTAAGCTTAAACTGGGCGGCGTGTTTCATATGGCGACAGACTGGGAAGCTTACGCGCAGCATATGCTGGAAGTGATGACGTCCATCGACGGTTACAAAAACCTGTCGGCGACCAACGACTTTGTGCCGCGTCCAGAGTCGCGTCCGGTAACCAAATTTGAACAGCGTGGCCATCGTCTTGGTCACGGCGTATGGGACTTAATGTTCGAGAGGGTGAAATAATGGCAACAAACCGCAGCCGTCGTTTGCGTAAAAAAATGCATATCGATGAATTTCAGGAACTGGGTTTTTCCGTTGCATGGCGCTTCCCGGAAGGAACCAGCGAAGAGCAGATTGATAAAACGGTTGATGACTTTATTCAGGAAGTGATTGAGCCGAACAAGCTGGCGTTTGACGGTAGCGGTTATCTGGCGTGGGATGGTCTGATTTGCCTGCAAGAGATTGGCAAATGTACTGAAGAGCATCAGGCTGTCGTGCGCAAATGGCTTGAAGAACACCAGCTGACCGATGTGCGCGTCAGCGAACTTTTCGACGTTTGGTGGGACTAACTAAAGCATAAGGGGCCAGCATTTGCTGGCCCGTTTTGTCTCTACAGGAGTTTTTATGATGCGCAAAACGCTACTGGCGGCGGCTCTAACGCTTACAGCATTCGCGGCTCAGGCCGACTATCAATGTAGCGTCACGCCGCGTGACGATGTGATCATCAACCCGCAAACCGTGCAGGTGAAAGGCGAGAACGGCAATCTGGTTATCACACCGGACGGCAACGTGATGTTCAACGGCAAACAACCGACCCTTAGCGCCGCCCAGCGCGAACAGGCAAAAGATTACCAGGCTGAACTGCGCAGCGCGCTGCCGTGGATTGACGATGGTGCGCGTAGCCGCGTGGAGAAAAACCGCATCGCGCTGGATAAAATCATCGTTAAAGAGGTAGGTGAAAGCAGCAGCATGCGTAATCGCCTGACCAAGCTTGATGCACAATTAAAAGAGCAGATGAATCGCATTATTGAACATCGTAGCGATGGCCTGACCTTCCACTATAAAGCGATTGAGCAAGTGCGCGCGGACGGCCAGCAACTGGTGAATCAGGCAATGGGCGGCATTTTGCAGGACAGCATTAATGAAATGGGCGCGAAAGCGGTGCTGAAAAGCGGCGGCAACCCATTACAAAACGTCTTAGGCAGCCTGGGCGGTTTACAGACCGCTATCCAGAACGAGTGGAAAAATCAGGAAGCGGATTTCCAGCAGTTCGGGAAAGATGTTTGTAAACGTGTAGTGACGCTGGAAGAGAGCCGTAAGGCATTAACCTCCGGACTTAAGTGACCGCAACCAGCAGCCTTCTTTCTACGAAGGCTGTTATTTTTACCTTTTGCGCCATTTTTATCTCGTTGTGGCAGGCTCGCTGACTGCATTAATCGACGGGATGTTCTGCGGTACTTGCGGAGTATTTTGTAGAGCCTGGCTAATATCTGGCTGGCTGTTCAAATAACCGAACAGCCAGCACCTGAATTATTCGGCAAGAAATAGTTCCAGCAGGGAATTAAGAAATAACTTCCCGTGTTCTGTTATCTGCCAGCTCTCTTCATTTTCCGTCAAATAATTCAGCTTCAGTGCTTCCTCAATTTGCGGGCGAATAACGCGTTCATCCAGGCCGGTATAGCGTGAAAAATCAGCACGCGGTGCGGGTTCCAGCAGGCGGAAACGGTTCATAAAGAACTCGAACGGTTTATCTTGCGCTTCCACATCGTGCTGCTTATCCAGATAATTGCCCTGCATATAACCGCGTGGATGACGGGTTTTTGCCGTACGCAGAATACGCCCATCCGGAAACGTCACTTTACCGTGCGCACCGCAGCCAATCCCCAGATAGTCGCCAAAACGCCAGTAGTTGAGATTGTGCTGGCACTGATAACCGGGCTTCGCGTAAGCCGAGGTTTCATATTGCTGATACCCGGCGGCGGTAAGTATCTGGTGGCCCTGTTCGAAAATGTCCCAGAGCGCATCGTCGTCTGGCAGCACCGGAGGACGTGAGCCAAACAGCGTATTAGGTTCAATGGTGAGCTGATACCACGACAAATGTGGCGGGTTGAGCGCAATCGCCTGGCGCAAGTCATCCAGCGCTTCTTCCAGCGACTGATCCGGCAGCCCGTGCATTAAATCAAGGTTAAAGCTGCGTAACCCCAGCCCGCTCGCCAGGTGCGCGGCGCGTTTGGCTTCCTGCGGGCCGTGAATACGCCCCAGGCGCTGCAACTTCGTTTCGCTAAAACTTTGTACGCCAATGGAAATGCGGTTCACGCCGGCACGTTGGTAGTCGACAAAGCGGTCGGCCTCCACGGTTCCGGGGTTGGCTTCCATCGTTATTTCTGCATCCAGTGCGAGCGGCAAACGCGCACGCACGCCGTCCAGCAATGTTTGCATTGCCGGGCCAGAGAGCAGGCTCGGCGTACCGCCACCAATAAAAATGGTCTTTATTTCACGTCCCTGTGCGTAGGCGACATCCGCATCGAGATCGTTAAGCAAATGCTGAACGTAGTCATCGTGCGGCACTTCGCCCTTCAATGCGTGGGAATTGAAATCGCAGTACGGACATTTCTGCACGCACCACGGAATATGTATATAAAGGCTCAAAGGTGGCAAATCAGCCATTACGCAGTGCTTCCAGTAACAGTTTCAACGCTTGTCCACGGTGGGATATTGCGCTTTTTTCTTCGCGGGTGAGTTCCGCAGCGGTTTTGCCCTCAGCAGGGACAAAGAAAATCGGATCGTAGCCAAAGCCGCCGTTACCCGCAGCCTGCCGCGTAATTACGCCAGACCAGCGGCCGTGGCACACCAGCGGGGTCGGGTCATCCGCATGACGCATATAGACCAGTACGCAATGGAATTGCGCTTTGCGCTCAGCGTCCGGCACATCTTTTAGCGCGTCGAGCAGTTTTTCGAGGTTCTGCTGGTCGCTGGCATCAACGCCGGAATAACGGGCGGAATAAATCCCCGGCGCGCCGCCGAGGGCATCGACAGCCAGGCCGGAATCGTCAGCGATAGCGGGCAGGCCGGTAACCTGTGATGCGTGGCGCGCTTTGAGGATCGCGTTTTCAATAAACGTCAGGCCGGTCTCTTCGGCGGATTCCACGCCCAACTCGGTTTGTGCGACAACATCAAAGCCAAAATCATTCAGCAGCGAGGCCAGCTCGCGCACCTTACCGGCATTACCGGTAGCGAGGACAACTTTTTGCATAGCGGATCCTAATGTATCAGCGCCGCGACTTCTGTCGGGATCTGTTGCGGATGTGAGATTTTAATCTGTTTGTGGCGGCCCAGTTCGCCTTTTTCAATCACGACCTGGTTTTTCGCCACGCGGAACTGCTTAGCGAGGAATTTTACCAGGTGCGCATTAGCCTGGCCGTCCACTGGCGGGGCGGTGATGGCGACTTTTAACTCGTCGCCATGCAGCCCGATAATGGCGTCACGGCTGGCTTTTGGCTGACTATACAGCCGCAACACCAGCCCGTCTTCACAGGTAACAACGGCACTCATAGTGCCATCCACAGCCCCGGCAGCAGAATATCGCCGGTAGATTGCAGCACTTCTGCAATCCCCATATTCAGAACATACAGCAGCAGCACCAGAATCATCGGTGAAAAATCAATGCCGCCCATGGCCGGCAGCAAACTGCGGATCGGGCGCAGCAGCGGCTCGGTCAACTGCATCAGCACATACTCTACCGGGCTGCGTCCCTGACTGACCCAACTCATGATGGCCATCACCAGCAGTACCCAGAAAATCATCAAGCCGATGGTTTTCAGTAAAATAAGCAGGGCGGAAATCCAGATAATCGGCTGGAAAGTGATCACCATAAATATCACTATCGCTTTGATAAACGACAGAATAAAGGCAATCAGCAGCGAGGCGCTATCCAGCGGCCCCATTGCGGGCAGCACCCGGCGCAGCGGCCCGACAATCGGCTGCGTGGCCTTGACCACGAACTGCGAAAACGGGTTGTAAAAATCGCAGCGTGCCCACTGCATCCAGACACGTAACAGCAGAACCATTGTGTAGAGTTCAATCACTGTCGAGAGCAGGAAAGTCAACGTCTTCATGGCGTTCCTCAGTTTTCCTTAATTTTTCGTGTAATCGCGCGCACCAAAAATGGCCGTACCAATGCGCACCATCGTGCTTCCCGCCGCAATGGCGGCGGTCATATCGTCGGACATGCCCAACGACAGGGTATCCACCGTCGGATAGCGTGTTTTCAACGCCTCAAATGCTACAGCCATTTGCCGTGCCACGGCAAACTGGCGTTCGTAATCTGTTTCCGGCGCAGGTATTGCCATCAACCCGCGCAGGCAAACGCCGGGTAGCTCGGCTACCTGAGCGGCCAGCGCATCCAGCTCGCTGAGCGCAATACCGGATTTGCTCTGCTCATCGCTGATGTTGATTTGAATAAGCACATTCAGCGGCGCTAACGTTGCCGGGCGCTGCTCGCTTAAACGGCTGGCAATGCGCAACCTGTCTACCGTGTGGCACCAGTCGAAGTTCTCCGCCACCAGACGGCTTTTGTTGGACTGTAACGGGCCAATAAAGTGCCATTGCAAACCCTGAACGCCCAGTTGCCTGAAGTGGTTAATTTTATCCACCCCTTCCTGAACATAGTTTTCGCCAAAAGCACGTTGCCCGGCATTGATCGCTTCTGCGACAGCGCTCGCAGGTTTAGTTTTGCTCACTGCAAGCAATGTCACTTCTTCTGAAGCACGGCCGCAGCGCGTTGCGGCGGCTGAGATTTTGTCCCGGACCTGTGCCAGGTTATGCGCAATATCGTTCATGATTCCAGGATGGCTATATGGATATAGAAGAAATAGTGGCGCTTAGTGTAAAGCATAATGTCTCGGATCTACACCTGTGCAGTGGCTCAGCGCCGCGCTGGCGGCAGCAAGGCCGTCTGGAACCCGCGCCGTTTGAAATAGCGGATCTCGCCGGGCTGATTGATCTGCACCTCAATACTGCTCAGCAGCGTCTGTGGCGAGAGCGGGGGCAGGTCGATTTTGCCCTGACGACAGCCGCAGGGCATAGGCTGCGGGCAGGTGCCTTTACGCGTCACGGTGGCGTTTCGCTGGCGTTACGTGTGCTGCCGCAAAGCTGCCCACTGCTCAGTGAGCTGGATGCGCCTGTGCTGCTGGGCGAATTACTTGGGCGTGAAAACGGCCTGATACTGGTGACGGGTGCCACTGGTAGCGGCAAATCTACCACCCTGGCAGCCATGGTGGATTATCTGAATCAACATAACGATGCGCATATTCTCACGCTGGAAGATCCGATCGAGTTTGTTCACACCAGCAACCGCTGCCTGATTCAGCAGCGGGAAGTGGGTCTGCATTGCATGACATTTGCCGACGGTCTGCGTGCGGCGCTGCGTGAGGATCCGGATGTGATCCTTCTCGGTGAGTTACGCGACAGCGAGACCATCCGTCTGGCGCTGACCGCCGCTGAAACCGGCCATCTTGTGCTGGCGACGCTGCATACGCGCGGCGCAGCACAAGCTGTAGAGCGGTTGGTTGATTCCTTTCCTGCGCAAGAAAAAGATCCTGTACGCAGCCAACTGGCGGGAAGTCTGCAGGCGGTGCTGGCGCAAAAACTTGAGGCGGACAAGCGGGGAGGGAGAGTGGCGTTATTTGAGTTGCTGATTAACTCTCCGGCGGTGGCGAGCCTGATTCGCGAAGGCAAAACGCACCAGTTGCCCGGGGTGATGCAAACCGGGCAACAGGCTGGAATGCAAACTTTCGCACAAAGCCACCAACAACGGGTGCTACAAGGCTGGCTTTAGCGGATGTTAAGTGAGTAAACCGCAGGCAGCGCGCCTGCCGTTTTCAGGATCTCCAGCCTGACGCTGCGCACCGTCAGTGGTTCTTCCAGTCTGTGCTGGCACACCGAGTGGTGGTTATTTACCACCTCGGCCAGGAGCTGTTCATCGGCCCACAGGCGGTAGTGCGTGATGCAGTGTGGCGTTACGGCATAGTGGTGACCCATTTGCACTGACTCCATCGCGTTATCGAAATCGTTGTCCTGTACCAGCGTTAGATGCTGCAACGTTTGCGGCTCCGCCCAGCGCCAGATGATTTCCGGGGCGACATCGTCAGCAGCGGGCGTCCATGCGTTGATTTGCTGCTCCGGACGCAAGCGGCCATTTAATACATTCTGCGCACACCAGGCATTCAGTGGTTGGCTGAAACGCAGGGCAGGGAAAATCTGCTGCGGGTGGCGGCGTGGCAGCCAGAAATCGAACTCGTCGACGCCATAATCGCTGTCTGCGACCTGCCGGGTGTGTTTTGCCACACGGGCGTTAAGGCTGTTAAAAACCGTCATAATGCCTGGCAGGTGGGTATCCGTGAGCGCAATTTCGATACCTTCCTGCGCTTCGAAAGCGATAAATACATACTGGTCGCGATCGCTTTGCCACTGGAAGGCCAGGGTATACTCCGCTTCGCCGGAGACCTGGAGCACGTTTTCGTCGTATTGATAGTCCGGGGTGAAGTTCCCGGCGCGTGCGCTGCCAAGCAGCGAAACCGCCAGTGGCTGCGGTGTTGATGCCCGTAAACGCAGCGTCATCTCGGGTAGTTGCACGCCTGCGCGTACGGGTAACAGTAACGCCATGCGTTCCGAAAGCGACTGCCAGTTGCCGTTGGGTTTCAGCTCAATCAGTTGGTATTCGCTGCTGGCGCTGACGGTGGCACCTTGCGCCGGGTCGTTCAGCCACTGACGTGGGATATAACAGCCAGTGGCCTGTAAATGTTGCTGCAAAGCGCTGATATGCTCGCGCTGCGCCAGCTCACGCGGTAGCAGGTTAAGTGTTTTACACTGCGCGGCGGCGCGCCCGACAACTTCGCCCAACAGACCGCAGGTACACATCACACGGGCGCTGCCGAAGGCGACATGCGAAGCGGAGATCAGCCGGCCGGTAAGCAATAAGTTATCGAGCGAGCGGCTGTAGAGGCTGCGAAACGGAATGGTGTAGGTGCCTTTGCTGTGAAACTGCCGGCAACCGTCGTGGGTGCTATAAACGCCATCCGCCGGGTGCAAATCTATCGACCAACCGCCATAACCTACGGCGTCGTAGTGATCGCGCTGCTCAATAATGTCCTGCTGGCACAGCAAATGATCGCCAAGGAAACGGCGGCTTTCGCGTTTGCCGGGGATCGCGCCGACCCATTCGATAGTCATATTGGCAGCTTCAGGGAATTCACCAGAATTTTTAATGTGATCCCAGACGCCCCAGACTATCTTCCACAGTTCCCATTTGATCTCTTCACTTTCATGCACGGTATCGAGGCGGCCTCCCCACTCCAGCCACCATAAATCGCAGCCGTTCAGCGTTGATGTCAGGCGCTTATAGCGCGGGATCTCAGTGATATCTTTCAGCGCAAAAGAGGGGGGCACAAAGTTTACTGGTCCAGCGGTTTGCTTAGTGTAGAAATAGATGGAGTGCCCCAGCTTATGGCCAAAATTGTCACCGGGCGCCATTTTTTCGCCCAGCTCTTCTGCTTCTTCCGCGCCTTCGCGGTATTCTGCACCCGCCAGAAAACCGAGCACGCCGTCGCCGGTAGCGTCGCAGAACTGCGCGGCGCTGACGGTGTAAAAGGTTTCGTTAATGGGGTTGAAGGCTTTTACCGCAGTGAGGGCATTTTCCGTTTTTTCGACCTCAAAGACGGCAGTATTGAGCAGCAATGTCAGCCTCGGCTGGCTTTTGGCAAGATCCAGCAGCACCAGGTCGAACATCACCGGATTCCCCTCTTTGTTCCGCCAGAGGTTCTCTTCCATGATTTCGCCCATGATGCCGCCTTCGCGCGCCCAGCGGTTATTATTGCCCATATGTGACGTTGCGCCGTTGGCCCACAGACGCACTTCGCTGGAGGCATTACCACCCAGCACTGGCCTGTCCTGAACGAGCACTACCTGCAGGCCGTCTCGCGCTGCCGCCAGCGCGGCACAAAGCCCTGCCAGCCCGCCGCCTGCAACTAACAGGTCTGCGTGCAGTTGCTGTGCTGGAAATATTCTGGCATCGGTTTGAGGAAAGATTTTCATAACCTTGTTTCCTTCTTTACTGGCGGTAAAATCGGTTTTTCGAGCAACCTGAAAAGTGAACCTGCAATGTCTTCACAACCCAATCAAAGCCTGATCGACGGCATTCGCTGCCTGCAGTATCTGGTTTCCAGCGATCGCGCCATTGGCTGTCGCGAACTGGCGCGCCTGATGGGCATTAACACAACCCGTGTAAACCGGTTGTTGATGACCATGGCTTCTATTGGCCTGACGATGCAGGACGCACAGCGTCGCTATTTGCCTGGCCCCGGTATTCATGCGCTGGCGGCGCAGGCCATCCGTGGTTCAGCACTTTTCTCCCAGGCGCTGCCGCTACTGGAAAGCCATGCCCCGAAAGACATCGTGGTGGCAATGGGCGTGCTCTGGGAGGATCAGGTGATCTATATCTATCACTCCGAGCCCGGTAGTCAGGTCAGCCAGGCGTTGGCCGGTTTTCATATGCTTCCGGCCTGGCAGTCCGTCATCGGTATGGCGTTACTGGCGGCAGAAAGTGATGAAACTCTGCAACAGCGCTTTAGCGAAGAGCAGTGGCTGCTGCTTGGTCCGCACGTCGCTGAACAGCGTGAGCGTGGCCATGTGGTCTGGCACCATGACGACGGTGAAGTCTCAATGGCAAAACCCCTTGGCGCGCACTCCGCCGCGCTCGCCTTTGCCGGAATGTGGCACGTTGACGACGCGGTCGTGGAAACACGACTGCAGGCACTGCACGCGCTGGTCGAACGCCTGACGGAAAAATCGTGATACTGGCTAATGTCTTTATGTTTCTTTTATAGAAACACGCCGTGAAATGCAAAAAGCACAGCCAGAAATTGTGAGAACGATCGGCAGAAAGCCGCGAACAGGTCGCGGCTTTCGTCGGGTCAGTAACAGGGAGAACTGCTGGTCGGGGCAGGTTCAGAAATATTGTTCGAAGTAACTCTCAAGGATGATGACTGCGGAAGCGGAATCGACACTTCCTTTGTCGAGCGCGCGAAAACCGCCGCGTTCAAACAGCCCGGCGCGGGCTTCTACGGTGCTTAAGCGCTCATCATGCAACGTAACCTGCACGCCAAAACGGCCATGAACTTTGTTGGCAAAATTACGGGCTCGGGCGGTGAGTGGTTGCTCGGTACCGTCCATATTCAACGGCAAACCCACAATCACAGACTCGGGCTGCCACTCTTTTAATAGCTTTTCGATAAGCTTCCAGTCCGGCGTGCCGTCCTGCGCTTTCAGCGCGCTGAGCGGGCGAGCCGTGCCCGTAATGCGCTGCCCGATGGCAACGCCAATGCTTTTGGTGCCAAAATCAAAGGCTAACAGGGTTCCGCTCATCAGGCGTGTCCTGCCACGCCAGGCATGGTGGAGATATCGATGCCGATAAGTTTGGCCGCTTCACGCCAGCGATCGGCGATCGGCGTTTTAAACAGAATGTTGAGATCCGCAGGTGCCGTGAGCCAGGCGTTATCAAGGATCTCCTCCTCGAGCTGCCCTTTCTCCCATGATGCATAGCCCAGCGCAACCAGCACTTCACTCGGTTGCTCTGCCGTACCAAGCGTCTCCAGCACATCGCGCGAGGTGGTGATCACGGTGTTATCCGACACGCGAATGCTCGACGAGAATGCCGCTGGTGGCGTGTGCAGAATAAAACCGCGATCTTCGGCCAGCGGGCCGCCAAGCAGCACCGGTTTATCCAGGCGGATTGCCGGATCGCGTTCTGTGGGCTGGATTTTGAGTTTTTCCAGAACACCTTCCACTTTCAGGTTTTCCAGAGGCTTATTAATAATCAGCCCCATCGCACCTTCATCGTTGTACTCGCAAATGTAAACCACGGAGCGACGAAAGAGGGGATCCTGAAGAGCAGGCATGGCAATAAGAAAGTGATGCTGTAAATTCATTGTCAGAGGTTCTGTTTCCTGGTTCAAAAAAGCGACAGCTTAGTATGGGGGGAAAGCGGAGTGCTGTCACTAGCCAAAGCTGGCGAGGGGCGGGATCCGTCCCGCACCTTTCTATGACAGTTATTTTCCGAGGCGTTTCTCGATAGCGTCCATCAACATACCGGTGATGGAGATCGGGAATTCCGCTTCGATTTCGCGTATGCAGGTCGGGCTGGTGACGTTAATTTCGGTCAGGCGATCGCCGATAATATCCAGACCGACAAAGATCAACCCTTTGGCTTTCAGCACCGGCGCGACTTTACGCGCGATAGCCCAGTCGCTTTCGCTTAACGGGCGTGGTTCGCCACGTCCACCTGCGGCGAGGTTACCGCGGGTTTCACCGCCCTGCGGAATGCGCGCCAGGCAGTAAGGCACCGGTTCGCCATCAACGACCAGCACGCGTTTGTCGCCATCTTTGATGGCGGGCAGGTAGTTCTGCGCCATGCAGTAGCGGCTGCCCAGCTCGGTGAGCGTTTCGGCGATAACCGAGAGGTTTGGATCGCCCTCTTTCACGCGGAAAATTGAGGTGCCGCCCATGCCGTCCAGCGGCTTAAGAATGATGTCGGTGTGCTTTTGCCAGAAGGCTTTCAGTTGTGCTTTGTTGCGGGTGACCAGCGTTTCCGGGGTTAATTCCGGGAACCAGGCGGTGAAAAGCTTTTCATTGCAGTCGCGCAGGCTCTGCGGTTTGTTAACGATCAGCGTGCCTTTTTCTTCCGCGCGTTCAAGTATATACGTCGCATAAATATATTCGGTATCAAACGGTGGATCTTTACGCATCAGGATGGTGTCCAGCTCAGCGAGAGCAAGATCCTGTTCGCTGCCGAACTCATACCATTTGTCGTAATTGTGTTCGACGGACAACGTACGGGTACGGGCGCGGGCTTCACCGTTAATCAGATAAAGATCTGCCATCTCCATATAGTGCAGCTCGTAGCCGCGGCGCTGAGCTTCCAGCAGCATGGCGAAGCTGGAGTCTTTTTTGATATTGATGTCCGCGATGGGATCCATCACGATGCCGAGCTTGATCATTCTGCTTCTCCTTTCATCCCAGGTCGCCGAAGCGCACCTGAAGCGCGGTGATGGCGGTAAGCGCCGTAGTCTCTGTGCGTAGCACACGGGGGCCTAACAAAATATCTGTGAACTGATAACGCGCGGTCATCGCAATCTCGTCGGCGGATAACCCGCCCTCCGGGCCAATCAGTAAGCGCACGCGTTCAACGGGTAGCGGCAGCGTGTTAATGCTCTGGCTGGCGCGCGGATGCAGGTTCAGCTTTAAGCCTGCTTCCTCTTCGGCGCACCAGGCTTCGAGATCCATGGCCGGACGTATTTCCGGCACCCGATTGCGCCCGCACTGTTCACAAGCGGCAACGGCAATCTTTTGCCACTGCTGAAGCTTCTTGTTCAGACGTTCAGCATCCAGTTTAACCCCGCAGCGCTCAGAAAAAAGTGGCGTAATGAGGCTTACCCCAAGCTCAATCGATTTCTGGATAGTGAATTCCATTTTTTCACCACGCGACATCACCTGACCAAGGTGAATATGCAGCGGCGATTCACGATCGTCCACGTCACTGCTCAGGATTTTCACCACCACGCTTTTTTTATCAGCGCGGATAATTTCGGCCTCAAACACCTGATTGGAGCCGTCGAAAAGCTGAATGGCCTGGCCTGGTCCCATACGCAGCACGCGTCCGACATGGTTGGCAGCATCTTCGCTGAGAGCGATATCATGGCCTGGCTGGATAAGTTCTGGATGGTGGATGCGGGGAATGCGCATGTTATTTCGAATCCGCTTAGGTTGCAGCCCCGGCCGGGGTTGGCGGGCGGGGCGGACTTTAACAAATGCCGCTAGTGTAGGTTAGCTCTTTCGCGCCGTGCAAGCGCGCTGCACGTAAGGGTTATGGTTGCCCTGCACGTTGGCGATGCGCTCATCACGTTTGCACTCCCAGTCTGTGACCGGATAAAGCTTGTCCCATGCAGTGAAAAGCTGAGTTTGCTGGCGTGAAAGGCTGAGCTGGTACTGGTCACGCATATAGAAATAGGTACGGGCAATCGCGCCGCGAGCGCGCACTGGTGGTTCGGCGAGTTTTTCTTTGAAATCGATTTTCATGTCACATTGACCGTACTGGCTTTCACCGCCGTTCCATTGACCGTACATAAAGTTGCCGCGATCGCCATTTACCTCGCCAACGGCAGGTTGCAGGTTGTGCATATCGCTTTCGATTTTACGGTACACCGGATCTTTGGCGCAGTTTTTACGCCCGCCATCCTGCCAGCACTGGCGCAGATGGCCGAACTGCCAGGCGGGCATGACATGTTCCCATTCGACCCGGCTGGCGCGGTTTTCGTTTTTACGCACCTGGTAGCCGCAAGACGCGAGGTCGATAACCCCTTTTTTACCCTGCCAGTTGATTTTACAGCCGCAGTAGAAATCACCCGGCACATCGGCGTTAACTTTGACGCCCGCCGCTTTGGCCTGGGCAAAACTGTTGATACCGTCCGCTGCGAAGGCGGGAACAGCGATCAGCGCGAAGAAGAGTGAGATAAAACGAAACATGGCGAACTCCCTGTCAAAACGAGTTCGCAACGTAGCGGAAGCTGTTGCCTGATGCAATCAGTTCGCGCGGAAAACTTCTTAATGGATTCAGTTACTCGCGCCGGCAGCCAGCGGCTCGCCGCAGTGTACGCAGCGGTAAACCGCCTCGCCGCGCAGCACCCGGTTGTGTCGTCGCACCGTCAACTGGTGCTGCTGGCATTTGCAATGGTATGGGAAAGTATTGCGTCGCACGGATTCCAGTTCGAACTGATGTGTGCGGCGAGCAGGCACACCGAGCACGCTCTCCATCATCCACTTCCACTCTTTGCCGTGCGGTGCGACGCGACCAAAGTGCTTCCACACCAGCAAGTGTGCCAGTTCGTGGGGAACCACCTCTTCAATAAACGCCTGCTGGTTTTCGAGTAGCAAAACGGGGTTAAGCCGGATCTCATAATCGGCCAGCCAGGCGGTGCCCGCCGCCGTGCCGCGCTGTTGATATACCAGTTTCGGTTCCGGGTAGTTGCGCCCCAGTTTCAGGTTCGCTTGCGCGAGTTTATCCCGCAGGCTGCGCATCACGGCTTGCTGAAGAGCGATTGGAAGACGGGGAGTTTTCATAAGTGCAGAGAATAGGTGGGGCGGGGCAGGAGTGCAACAGGCAAAAAGCAAAGGCTTCCTCCGCGGAGGAAGCCTTTAAGGTTAGTTGTGGGAACCAATTTCGCGCAGCGGGCGGCCACGCATCAGGTTACGCTCGATGTGCTCCAGCGAAACATGTTTGGTTTCCGGCACCAGCCACAGTGTCAGTACGATGAACAGGACGTTCAGACCGCCGTAAACCCAGAAGGTATTAGCGTTGCCCAGCGTGTTCAGCATAGTCAGGAAGGTTGCGCCGACAATCATATTGGCAATCCAGTTGGTCGCGGTGGAGCAAGTGATACCGAAGTCGCGGCCTTTCAGCGGCTGAATTTCGGAACACAGCACCCAAATCAACGGACCGGCACTCATGGCGAAGCCAACAATAAACATCAGCAGCATGGCGACAGCAAAGTATTGTGCCGACGGCGAATGGATACCCAGATGCAGCATGGTGCCCAAAATACCCATACCGGCCGCCATGACCATGAAGCCCAGCACCAGCGTGGGTTTGCGTCCCCAGCGATCCACAAGACCGATGGCAATAAAGGTCGCCAGTACGTTAGTCAGACCCACAATCACCGTGCCCCACATCTGCTCGGTGGTGTTGGTGTAACCCGCCAGTTCAAAGATCTTCGGCGCGTAATACATGATGACGTTCATCCCGGTGAACTGCTGCATCACCTGCAACAATACGCCCAGGAACACCGCGCGGCGGAAGTTGCTGTTCTCTTTGAACAGCGCCCAGCCGGTCTGTTTTACCTGCAGGCTTTCACGGATCTCTTCCAGCTCGTTTTTCGCTTCGGCGCTGGTATCGCGCAGGCGCAACAACACGCGTTCGGCGTCATGGAAGCGGCGCTTGGCGGCAAACCAGCGCGGGCTGTCCGGCAGGAAGAACACGCCAATCAGCAGCAAGATCGCCGGAATGACGATGACACCCAGCATCCAGCGCCATGCGCCGCTATAGCTGAACGCGGTGTCAGAGAGATAAGCGCCCAGAATCCCGATAGTGATCATCAACTGATACATGGAAATCATGCTGCCGCGAATTTTTTCCGGCGCGATTTCAGAGAGATACAGTGGCGCGGTATAGGAAGCAATACCAACGGCCAGACCAAGCAGTACGCGGGAAATAATCAGCACTTCCACGTTTGGCGCAGCCGCAGAACAGAGCGAACCGATGACAAACAAGACTGCGCCAATCATCAGGCTTTTTTTACGTCCCAGGCGCCAGGAGAGCCAGCCGCTGCCGACGGCGCCAACGGCGGCACCGAACATCATTGAGCTGACCACCCACTCCTGCGTGTGTGCGCTAATCTGAAAATCTTTGGTTATGAAGGGCAACGCACCAGCGATTACCCCAATATCCAGGCCAAAAAGCAGTCCTGCCAGTGCAGCGAGGAAACAAACAAAGAAGGTCATTGCCTTGTTTGAATACCCCTGTTTTTTATTGTCAGGCATTATGCCCTCCATTCATGTCATTGGTTTTTTCGATGTAAAAGGTAGGCCACTCATCACTAAAAATACGTGATTTACATCACACGAGTGTAATCGGTTACATTGCAATAAGGCCGTCAATGTAAATAAAAGTGTTAATTATTATAGAATTGTTGGGCGGTAAAGGAGAGAGGGCGCGGTGAGTTTCAGACTAAACCGAAACGGAATGTAACAGTCATGTTATGTTCGTTTTTCAAAAGGAAAAGTCTGAAAAATCAGCGAAGCGCAGCGGTGTAATCGCTTTCAGATAAATGTGGTGCGGGATAAGTGAGTATAGGCGCAGGAGAAAATTGCGGCGGAATGAACCGGTGTCAAAAATAAAAAGGCCAGCACAAGGCTGGCCTGAACAGCAACGCGGTCAGAGAATTATTCCAGACCGGCCGCTTCACGCAGCAGCGCCGCTTTGTCGGTTTTTTCCCATGGGAAAGTTTCACGACCAAAGTGACCGTATGCGGCGGTTTGTTTGTAGATCGGATGCAGCAGATCCAGCATCTGAATCAGGCCGTACGGACGCAGATCGAAGAATTCGCGCACCAGCAGCGTCAGCTGTTCGATGGCAATTTTCTCCGTACCGAACGTTTCCACCATGATGGAAGTGGGTTCAGCTACGCCGATAGCGTAAGAAACCTGGATTTCACAGCGATCGGCAAGGCCAGCCGCAACGATGTTTTTCGCCACGTAACGCGCAGCATACGCCGCAGAACGGTCAACTTTTGACGGATCTTTACCGGAGAATGCGCCGCCGCCGTGGCGAGCCATGCCGCCGTAGGTATCAACGATGATTTTACGCCCGGTCAGACCGCAGTCGCCCATTGGGCCACCGATAACAAAACGGCCAGTCGGGTTGATGAAGAATTTGGTTGAGGCGTTCAGCCATTCAGTCGGCAGGATCGGTTTGATGATCTCTTCCATCACCGCTTCTTGCAGGGATTTCTGATCGATATCTTCTGCGTGCTGAGTAGACAGAACTACCGCGTCGATGCCGACGATTTTGCCGTCGTCATACTGGAACGTCACCTGGCTTTTCGCGTCCGGACGCAGCCACGGCAGCGTGCCGTTTTTACGCACTTCAGCCTGACGCTCAACCAGACGGTGAGCATAGGTGATCGGTGCTGGCATCAGCACGTCAGTTTCATTGGTCGCGTAGCCAAACATCAGGCCCTGGTCGCCAGCGCCCTGTTCCAGCGGATCTGCACGGTCAACACCCTGGTTGATATCCGGAGACTGTTTACCAATTGCGCTCAGTACGGCGCAGGAGTTCGCGTCAAAGCCCATGTCCGAATGCACATAGCCGATTTCACGTACGGTGTTACGGGTGATCTCTTCGATATCTACCCACGCGCTGGTGGTGATTTCGCCACCTACCAGTACCATGCCGGTTTTGACGTAGGTTTCACAAGCAACGCGTGCTTTCGGATCCTGCTCGAGGATAGCGTCCAGCACGGCATCGGAAATTTGGTCAGCGATTTTGTCAGGATGCCCTTCAGAGACGGACTCGGACGTAAAAAGGTGTTTTGCCATAGTAAGTTTTCACCCTGGAATAATACGGTTAGCTCGAATTCTGTGTCCGGAGGTCTTCGCGTCTGGCGGACGCGGACTGCAGAAGATGACACATGAAGTCTGCGTGTTAATCGGTTCTGCGCATACATTCTTCACGTATGGACGGATTAACATCTGGATGGCTATTTTAGGTTAACTCTTGACCCTATTGCCAGCGTTTTTTGATGCTCGCCACATCCTGTCACAAATAGTGACGGAAAATTTTCCTGGCAATGCGGCAAACACAGCTTTTTTATTTTGCATTTTCACCCCGTTATCGGTATAAAACGCCGCGCGCGGCTCATTAAAAAAGCGCACGGCAGAAACGCTGTGTCGCCACTTCCAGCCGGGTTAAGCAGTGAATTTAATGGCTTTGGCTTGTCGCGGGTCTTAACGGCTTGCGTGGAGGTGATAAGAGATAATGAAGCGCTGTTTTCTACAGGACCTGTCGCGTCGTTCTGACGTGCGTTTATTCCCCGCAACCTGCATTTCGAATCTGCAAACCTGCCGATGTTATACCCATTTCGGCGCTTCTCAGGACTCCAGGGCCGGTAAGGCATTGTGATAACTGAACAAGGGCTCTCCTGTTAGAACAGGGGTTTTCTCGTGGTTTCGCCGGGCTGTCATACTCGAGTCCCGATACGTGTTTTACAATGAAATGAATAAGAAACCGGTCGCACAGTCGGTGCTTCAGCATATTTCGCTGAAAAGTCAGACTGTTTATGGGTTGTTATCGCTATGTGTCACTGCGATAGTAGTCAACTATTTTATCCGTATGCATTTTCGCGCGGCCGCCTTTGGGCGTCGTGATGTGCACAGGGTATACACTTTCATCTATTGAGGTTCGTTATGTCTGACGACATGTCTTCGTTTTCGCCTTCGTCAGCAGGCGAACAGGGTGTACTACGTTCCATGCAGGAGGTTGCGATGAGCTCCCAGGAAGCCAGCAAGATGCTTCGTACTTATAACATTGCCTGGTGGGGCAATAATTACTACGACGTCAACGAGCTGGGCCATATCAGCGTTTGCCCGGATCCGGACGTCCCAGAAGCCCGTGTCGACCTGGCGCAGCTGGTGAAAGCGCGTGAAGCGCAGGGGCAACGTCTGCCCGCGCTGTTCTGTTTTCCGCAGATCCTGCAACACCGTCTGCGTTCGATTAACGCCGCCTTCAAACGTGCGCGTGAATCCTACGGTTACAACGGTGACTATTTCCTGGTTTACCCGATCAAGGTGAACCAGCATCGCCGCGTGATTGAGTCGCTGATCCATTCCGGCGAACCGCTGGGGCTGGAAGCGGGCTCCAAAGCGGAGCTGATGGCGGTACTGGCGCATGCGGGCATGACCCGTTCAGTGATTGTGTGTAATGGTTATAAAGACCGTGAATACATTCGCCTCGCGCTGATTGGCGAGAAGATGGGCCATAAGGTCTATCTGGTGATTGAGAAAATGACCGAAATCGCCATCGTGCTGGAAGAAGCCGAACGCCTGAACGTGGTACCGCGTCTTGGCGTGCGTGCGCGTCTGGCATCGCAGGGCTCCGGGAAATGGCAGTCCTCCGGTGGCGAAAAATCAAAATTCGGTCTGGCGGCAACCCAGGTTCTGCAACTGGTGGAAATGCTGCGCGAGCGCGGGCGTCTGGACAGCATTCAACTGTTGCATTTCCACCTCGGTTCGCAGATGGCGAACATTCGCGATATCGCCACTGGCGTGCGTGAATCGGCGCGTTTCTATGTTGAGCTGCATAAGCTTGGCGTCAACATTCAGTGTTTCGATGTGGGCGGCGGCCTGGGCGTGGACTATGAAGGTACGCGTTCCCAGTCAGATTGTTCAGTGAACTATGGCCTGAACGAATATGCCAACAACATCATTTGGGCGATTGGCGATGCTTGTGAAGAGCACGGCCTGCCGCACCCGACGGTGATCACCGAATCTGGCCGCGCCGTCACCGCGCACCATACCGTTCTGGTTTCTAACATTATTGGCGTTGAGCGTAACGAATACACGCCAGCGATCCCACCGGCCGAAGATGCGCCGCGCGCTTTGCAAAGCATGTGGGAAACCTGGCAGGAGATGCATGAGCCGGGTACGCGTCGTTCGCTGCGCGAATGGCTGCACGACAGCCAGATGGATCTGCACGATATCCATGTCGGTTACTCTTCCGGCACATTCAGCCTGCAAGAACGCGCTTGGGCCGAGCAGCTGTATCTGAATATGTGCCACGAAGTGCAGAAACAGCTCGATCCGAGCAACCGTGCGCATCGCCCGATTATCGATGAGTTGCAGGAGCGCATGGCGGACAAAATGTATGTCAACTTCTCGCTGTTCCAGTCGATGCCGGATGCGTGGGGGATCGATCAGCTGTTCCCGGTTCTGCCGTTAGAAGGGTTGAATCACGCGCCGGAACGCCGTGCTGTGCTGCTGGATATTACGTGTGATTCCGATGGCGCTATCGATCACTACGTGGATGGCGACGGGATTGCGACGACCATGCCGATGCCGGAATACGATCCGGAGAACCCGCCGATGCTGGGCTTCTTTATGGTCGGTGCTTACCAGGAGATCCTCGGTAACATGCATAACCTGTTCGGCGATACCGAAGCGGTGGACGTATTTGTCTTCCCGGATGGTAGCGTTGAAGTGGAGCTTTCTGATGAAGGCGACACCGTGGCGGATATGTTGCAATACGTGCAGCTCGATCCGAACACGCTGCTGACGCAGTTCCGCGATCAGGTGAAACAGACCGGGCTTGATGAGACGCTGCAACAGCAGTTCCTCGAAGAGTTCGAAGCCGGGCTTTACGGTTACACCTATCTGGAAGACGAGTAACGCAATTTATAGCGTCTGACCGGTAAAGAACGGAATCCCTTCCTCGCCAGCACGGCGCGGAAGGGATTTTTTTTCAGCAGGTCAAGATGCTCTTCTGATGGAGGCAGACTTTATATCGGCGGGATAACACGCCATTGTAACCGCTGACAACATCCTGCCGGGTAATCGGGAAACACGCGTGTTGTAAACCATTCACCGTGTTGCGATACGCTCTAACTATTTGGTAATTAAATAGTTTTATCCGTTGCGCTTCTTTTCAGGTGAAACAAAAAGGGAGGCAAGGTTGCCTCCCCAGGAGATTATTTAATGCCATCTGCCGCCATGCGATCGCGGATATGCTGCGCACGTTCAGCCGAAGCCGGGTGATCGTCAAACATTGAACTCTGACGGCCTTCTTCCATCTTCGCCAGTTTTTCGAAGCTGGTGGCTAACCCGGCTGGACTAATGCCGCGTTTGCGCAACAGGTCATAAGAGTAATCATCCGCTTCGGCTTCCTGGCGCTGAGAGAACTGGGAGTTAACCAGTTGCTCGCCCAGCGCGCCAAGCTGCGACTGCGACAAGCTGCCCACAATCCCGCCGGCGGAGGCTACTGCCGCGCGTACCGCATTGGTGCCGAGCGCAACCTGCATGCCTTTCTTCACATGGCCTAGCGCCACGTGGCCCATTTCGTGGCCAATCACCGCTTCAACTTCGTTATCGGTCATCATGTCCATCAGCGCACTGTAAACACGGATGCAGCCATTCGCCATGGCGAAGGCGTTGACGTCTTTCGCCACGTAGACTTTGTAATTCACCGGCTGGCCATTGATGTTGTCACCCAGCGCGGTGGCAATTTTATTCAAACGCTGCGTGTACGGGCTGCTCGCCGGAGCGATGGTCGCTTTGCTGTCCATTTGTTTACAGGCGTCATCGCTTAGCGCTTTTACCTGCGCGTCGCTCAACGTGTAGGCCTGGAACGCTTCCGCTCCTGAGCTGAGAAAACCGTTGGAGTTCATGTTCTGACACCCGGCAAGCAGGGTGGTCATTCCCAGAGCAAGCAGGGCTGGGCGAATTTTCATTTGTTCTCTTCCGCAATGATTGGATAGCTATTCTGTTCATACACCAATTCAGGCGAACCGGTGGTGAACGTAAGTATAAGGAACAGAACAGAAGGCGGGCGAGGAGATTGCGCAACATGCGAGCAGCTTCCAGAGATTTCTGAATCGGCAAAAGGATGCTCCATGTACATGACTTGTCGCTTGGGTTACATTGTTGGCACTTTTTTCCGGCGTAGCCCAAAACGCGCTGTCGTCAAGTCGTTACGGGAACAGCCCTTAACAGTCCGATCTGGAGTCAAAATGTCCTCACGTAAAGAGCTTGCTAATGCTATTCGTGCGCTGAGCATGGACGCGGTACAGAAAGCCAAATCCGGTCACCCGGGAGCCCCGATGGGGATGGCCGATATCGCCGAAGTGCTGTGGCGTGATTTTCTGAACCATAACCCGACAAATCCGGCCTGGGCTGACCGTGACCGCTTTGTGCTGTCTAACGGCCACGGCTCAATGCTGATTTACAGCCTGCTGCACCTCACCGGCTACGATCTGCCAATGTCCGAACTGCAGAACTTCCGTCAACTGCACTCAAAAACGCCGGGCCACCCGGAAGTGGGTTACACCGCAGGTGTTGAAACCACTACCGGTCCACTTGGCCAGGGCATTGCCAACGCGGTAGGTATGGCGATTGCTGAGAAAACTCTCGCAGCGCAGTTCAACCGTCCTGGGCATGACATTGTTGACCACTTCACCTATGCCTTTATGGGCGACGGCTGCATGATGGAAGGCATCTCCCATGAAGTTTGCTCGCTGGCCGGTACGCTGAAGCTGGGCAAACTGGTGGCGTTCTATGATGACAACGGCATCTCCATTGATGGTCACGTAGAAGGCTGGTTTACCGATGATACGGCGAAACGCTTTGAAGCCTATGGCTGGCACGTGGTTCGTGGCGTCGACGGCCACAACGCAGACGCCATCAAACGCGCCGTTGAAGAAGCACGTAGCGTGACGGATAAACCGTCTCTGTTGATGTGCAAAACTATCATTGGTTTCGGTTCGCCGAACAAAGCCGGTACACACGACTCCCACGGTGCGCCGCTGGGCGACGCGGAAATCGCGCTGACCCGTGAACAGCTTGGCTGGAAATACGCGCCGTTTGAAATCCCGTCTGAAATCTATGCGCAATGGGATGCAAAAGAAGCAGGCCAGGCGAAAGAAGCGGCGTGGAACGACAAGTTTGCTGCTTACGCAAAAGCCTTCCCGCAGGAAGCGGCTGAATTCACCCGCCGTATGAAGGGTGAGCTGCCGTCTGACTTCGACGCTAAAGCGCAGGCCTTTGTTGAAAAACTGCAGGCTAATCCGGCGAAAATCGCCAGCCGTAAAGCCTCTCAAAATGCTATCGAAGCCTTCGGCCCGCTGCTGCCGGAATTCCTCGGCGGTTCCGCTGACCTGGCTCCGTCTAACCTGACTATCTGGTCTGGTTCGAAAGCAATTAACGAAGACACTGCCGGTAACTACATTCACTACGGCGTGCGCGAATTCGGTATGACCGCGATTGCTAACGGTATCGCGCTGCACGGCGGTTTCCTGCCGTACACCTCCACCTTCCTGATGTTTGTCGAATATGCCCGTAACGCGGTGCGTATGGCAGCGCTGATGAAACAGCGTCAGGTGCTGGTTTACACCCACGACTCGATTGGTCTGGGCGAAGATGGCCCGACTCACCAGCCGGTAGAGCAGGTTGCTTCCCTGCGCGTTACCCCGAACGTCAGCACCTGGCGTCCATGTGACCAGGTAGAATCTGCGGTGGCGTGGAAATATGGTGTTGAGCGCCATGACGGCCCGACCGCGCTGATCCTCTCCCGCCAGAACCTGGCGCAGCAGGAGCGTACCGCGCAGCAACTGGCAGATATCGCCCGCGGTGCGTACGTCCTGAAAGATTGCGCAGGTCAGCCGCAGCTGATTCTGATTGCCACTGGCTCAGAAGTTGAACTGGCTGTCTCGGCGTGGGAAAAACTCTCTGCCGAAGGCGTGAAGGCGCGCGTGATTTCCATGCCATCCACCGACGCGTTCGACAAACAGGATGCGGCTTACCGTGAATCCGTACTGCCGAAAGCCGTCTCGGCTCGCGTGGCGATTGAAGCCGGTATTGCTGACTTCTGGTACAAATATGTCGGCCTGAACGGCGCAATCGTCGGTATGACCACCTTTGGTGAGTCCGCTCCGGCAGAGCAGCTGTTCGAGGAGTTTGGCTTCACCGTTGACAATGTTGTAGCAAAAGCGAAAGCGCTGCTGTAATCATCCTCTGGCCCGGCGGCGCAAGTCCTGCCGGGCCAGCATGACCCTCATTCCAGATTGTGCCTGTGTTTTATTAAGACGACTGCTTTGCAGGCCTGCTAAACATAGCGTCATCCACCCATATCAACCCATTAATCAGCCTACCTCTGCGTTAGCTTCTCCAGCCGCTTATTACTTATTTATCCCGCTCTTCACTGCACGACGTATACGCTGTTGAGTTATGCATAAAAAATATACTGGATATTCGTACAGTAAGCCGTATAATAATTCTACAAATTATCCAAGGTGAGTATGTGTAAGGAGTGAACCTATGGTAATCCCTGGTGAAAATTTCAATTCGCAACAGGCTCCGGCGACGATCAGCAGCCGCGAAATCGCAAAACTGACAGGCCTGACTCACACCGAAGTGAAACGGATGGTGAAAAGCCTGGAAACTGCGCAACGACTCTCCCAGCCGGTGAGCGAACATATGTATGAGCGGGAAGGTGAGATGCGGCAGGAGTTTTTGCTCAATAAGCGGGACTCATTGCTGACGGTTTCGCGCCTCTCGCCGGGCTTTACCGCAGAAATGCTCGATCGCTGGCAGGAGAAAGAGACGCTTATCAGCCTGCCTGATTTTACTAATCCAGCAGCCGCGGCGCGCGCGTGGGCCGAACAGTATGAAAAGCGTCAGCGTGCGGAAGCGCTGCTTGCCATTTCTGCCCCAAAGGCGGAATTCTTTGACCGGTATGTCAGGGTTGAGGAGTCGCTTGGATTCCGTCAGCTTTGTAAGATGCTGCGGGTGAAGGAGTCCCTGTTCCGGAGTTTTTTGCTTGAGCGCAACATTATGCACCGCGTCGACGGTGCGCTGATGCCGCCGCAGTACCATATCGATGCGGGCTACTTTACCGTCCAAGGCGGCGTAGGGGAAAATAAGCGTAGCTGGTCTCAGGCGCGTTTTACCGCCAGGGGCGTGAAATGGGTAGCCGATCTGTGGGCTAAGCAACTCTCTTCGCTGCCGGTTGAGATGCCGCGCGCAGAACGCACCGAATCAAAAGCACCGGAACGTAGCTGGTTTTAACCATCCTCAGTAAAGCGTTTTGCCGGGATCACCCCTTCTTTATCAACACATCGCGCAGGGATGCTTTGTTGCGCTTGTTCCCCCTTTCTGTAAATTCTTAACCTCAGCAAAAAGCCCTCCGGGCACGCCAATTATTCCAGTGAAAATGTGATGCAGGTCAGATTACTGGCGAAACCGTCTGGACAATCATTCCTTTTATTCCAGGTTTCGCTTATTCTAGCTGAAGCGTTTCAGTCGGCTAAATGTTCGACAAATAATCAAACAGACGCAGTTTAAGCAGGCGAGGATTCCCCTTCTGTGGTTGCTGGATTACTCTGTCATCCACTTCAGGCCGGCTAGCCTTGCAGGAGAGTTATGACCGTACGCATAGCGATTAATGGTTTCGGTCGCATCGGGCGCAATGTGGTTCGTGCTTTATATGAATCCGGGCGTCGGGCGGAAATCACCGTGGTGGCAATCAACGAACTGGCCGATGCCATGGGCATGGCGCATTTGTTGAAATATGACACCAGCCATGGACGTTTCGCATGGGATGTTCGCCAGGAGCGTGAACAACTGATTGTCGGCGATGACGTTATTCGCATCCTACATGAGCGTGCTATCGACGCGCTGCCTTGGCGTGAGTTAGGCGTCGATGTGGTGCTCGACTGTACAGGCGTGTATGGCAATCGTGAAGATGGAGAGGCGCATCTGGCGGCGGGCGCGAAAAAAGTGCTTTTTTCCCATCCTGGTAGCCACGACCTTGATGCAACGATTGTTTTCGGCGTTAACCAAAACTCGCTGCGAGCCACTGACCTGCTGGTATCTAACGCGTCCTGTACGACGAATTGTATTATTCCGGTCATCAAACTACTCGACGATGCGTATGGCATTGAGTCAGGAACCGTGACAACGATTCACTCGGCGATGCACGACCAGCAAGTGATTGACGCCTATCACCCCGATTTGCGGCGTACGCGCGCGGCCAGCCAGTCCATCATCCCGGTGGATACCAAACTGGCGGCTGGCATCACGAGAATTTTCCCGCAGTTTAATGACAGATTTGAAGCGATAGCGGTACGTGTGCCGACAATTAATGTCACCGCTATCGATCTGAGTGTAACGGTGAAGAAACCGGTAAAAGCCAGTGAAGTCAATGCGTTGCTGCAAAAAGCAGCGCAGGGAACATTTCATGGTATAGTTGACTATACGGAATTACCGTTGGTTTCAACCGATTTTAACCACGATCCGCACAGTGCCATTGTTGATGGCACGCAGACACGGGTCAGTGGCGCGCACCTGATTAAAACCCTGGTATGGTGCGATAACGAATGGGGCTTTGCTAACCGAATGCTCGACACGACGTTAGCAATGGCGGCTATTGGTTTCAGGTAGGGCGCAACAGCGCTCGCAAAACTTTAAGAATCATTGAGAGGATTCACCATGTCTGTAATTAAGATGACCGATCTGGATCTGGCTGGTAAACGCGTTTTCATCCGTGCTGATCTGAACGTGCCGGTTAAAGATGGCAAAGTGACCAGCGACGCGCGCATTCGTGCTTCTCTGCCGACCATTGAACTGGCGCTGAAGCAGGGGGCGAAAGTAATGGTGACTTCCCACCTGGGTCGTCCGACCGAAGGCGAGTACAACGAAGAATTCTCTCTGCTGCCGGTTGTTAACTATCTGAAAGACAAACTGTCCAACCCGGTTCGCTTGGTTAAAGATTACCTGGACGGCGTAGAAGTTGCCGCAGGTGAACTGGTCGTTCTGGAAAACGTTCGCTTTAACAAAGGCGAGAAGAAAGACGACGAAGCACTGTCTAAAAAATATGCTGCACTGTGCGACGTGTTCGTGATGGACGCATTCGGTACTGCGCACCGCGCTCAGGCGTCTACGCATGGTATCGGTAAATTTGCTGATGTCGCTTGCGCAGGCCCGCTGCTGGCAGACGAACTGGAAGCGCTGGGTAAAGCGCTGAAAGAACCGGCTCGTCCGATGGTTGCTATCGTTGGTGGTTCTAAAGTTTCCACTAAACTGACCGTTCTGGATTCTCTGTCCAAAATCGCTGACCAGCTGATTGTTGGCGGCGGCATTGCTAACACCTTCGTTGCTGCGCAAGGCCACAACGTTGGTAAATCCCTGTATGAAGCCGACCTGGTTGATGAAGCCAAACGCCTGCTCGGTACTTGCGATATCCCGGTCCCGACAGATGTTCGCGTTGCGACTGAGTTCTCTGAAACCGCAACTGCGACCCTGAAATCTGTTTCTGACATCAAAGATGATGAGCAAATTCTGGATCTGGGCGACGTTTCTGCACAAAAACTGGCTGAAATCCTGAAAAACGCCAAAACTATTTTGTGGAACGGTCCGGTTGGCGTGTTTGAATTCCCGAACTTCCGTAAAGGTACCGAAATTGTGGCTAACGCGATTGCAGACAGCGACGCGTTCTCCATCGCAGGCGGCGGCGACACTCTGGCGGCCATTGACCTGTTTGGTATCTCTGACAAGATTTCCTACATCTCCACTGGCGGTGGCGCGTTCCTCGAATTTGTGGAAGGCAAAGTACTGCCGGCAGTAGCCATGCTCGAAGAGCGCGCTAAGAAGTAAGACATTCAAGGGCAGGGAAACCTGCCCTGTTTTCAGCGCGCTTTCGGGCTCGCTTTAATTCTCTACACAAAATCATTCAAGTTGCATCAAGGCGGCAACGGAGTGAATCATCAGGAACTGACTGAAATAAGTCTCTGATGTAAGCGAAGGCAGCCAGCGCCGAGTCAGCTTGACGGATGATGTGTACAACGGCCGAAGATACAGGACTACGTAACATGTCTAAAATTTTTGATTTCGTAAAACCTGGCGTGATCACTGGTGATGACGTTCAGAAAGTGTTCCAGGTAGCTAAAGAAAACAACTTCGCTCTGCCTGCGGTTAACTGCGTGGGTACTGACTCCATTAACGCTGTTCTGGAAGCTGCAGCGAAAGTTAAAGCGCCTGTTATCGTTCAGTTCTCTAACGGCGGCGCAGCGTTCATCGCTGGCAAAGGCGTGAAAACCGACATTCCTCAGGGCGCGGCAATCCTCGGTGCAATCTCTGGTGCGCATCACGTACACCAGATGGCAGAACATTACGGCGTGCCGGTTATTCTGCATACCGACCACTGCGCGAAAAAACTGCTGCCGTGGATCGACGGCCTGCTGGACGCGGGTGAAAAACACTTTGCAGCTACCGGTAAACCGCTGTTCTCTTCTCACATGATTGACCTGTCTGAAGAGTCTCTGGAAGAGAACATCGCGATCAGCTCCAAATATCTGGCGCGTATGGCCAAAATGGGCATGACGCTGGAAATCGAACTGGGTTGCACCGGTGGTGAAGAAGACGGCGTAGACAACAGCCATATGGACGCGTCTGCACTGTACACTCAGCCGGAAGACGTTGATTACGCTTACACCGAGCTGAACAAAATCAGCCCGCGTTTCACCATCGCT
Organism: Kosakonia sp. LAM2021; assembly: GCF_016620385.1. Classification (NCBI taxonomy): domain Bacteria; kingdom Pseudomonadati; phylum Pseudomonadota; class Gammaproteobacteria; order Enterobacterales; family Enterobacteriaceae; genus Kosakonia; species Kosakonia sp. LAM2021. The sequence goes on along the minus strand of NZ_JAENHT010000015.1, from coordinate 36,593 downwards.
GCTTCCTTCGGTAACGTACACGGCGTGTACAAACCGGGTAACGTGAAACTGACCCCGACTATCCTGCGCGACTCTCAGGAATATGTTTCCAAAAAACATAACCTGCCACACAACAGCCTGAACTTCGTATTCCACGGTGGTTCCGGTTCTTCCGCTCAGGAAATCAAAGACTCCGTAAGCTACGGCGTTATCAAAATGAACATCGATACCGACACCCAATGGGCAACCTGGGAAGGTATTCTGAAGTACTACAAAGAAAACGAAGGCTACCTGCAGGGCCAGTTGGGCAACCCGAAAGGCGCAGACCAGCCGAACAAAAAATACTACGATCCGCGTGTATGGCTGCGTGCAGCGCAGTCCAGCATGGTGACTCGTCTGGAGCAGGCTTTCAAAGAGCTGAACGCGGTAGACGTTCTGTAATTTGTACTGCTTTTGTCTGAAAAGGCCCGCAAAATGCGGGCCTTTTTTATTGCGAATTCAACGGAATGCCTGCGAACACAAAATGTGATCAGCTTGGCGAAATGGCGGCTTTTTGTTTACCCTTTAGGGATCTCTCCTTACTTGAAGGGGTGGTTTTCCCGTTTTGGAACAACATAAGGAAGCTCGAATGGAAGATCTTGACGTTGTCGACAGCATTAATAATGCAGGTTCATGGCTGGTAAACAACCAGGCGCTGCTATTGAGCTATGTCGTTAATATCGTGGCCGCTATCGCTATCATCATTGTCGGGATGATTGTGGCGCGCATTGTCTCGAATACCGTTAATCGCCTGATGGTGGCGCGACACATCGATGCCACGGTGGCGGATTTTCTTTCCGCGCTGGTGCGCTACGGTATTATCGCGTTTACGTTGATTGCCGCGCTGGGGCGCGTTGGTGTGCAAACTGCCTCGGTGATCGCGGTTCTCGGTGCCGCCGGTCTGGCTATCGGTCTGGCGCTGCAAGGCTCGCTCTCTAACCTCGCGGCTGGTGTGCTGCTGGTGACTTTCCGCCCGTTCCGCTCAGGCGAGTATGTTGATCTGGGTGGCGTGGCCGGTACGGTATTGCAGGTGCAGATTTTCTCTACCACCATGCGCACTGTCGATGGGCGTATTGTGGTTATTCCTAACGGCAAAATCATCGCCGGAAATATCGTTAACTTCTCTCGCGAACCGGTGCGTCGCAACGAGTTTATTATTGGTGTGGCGTATGATTCCGATATCGATGAGGTGAAACGCATCCTGACTGAAATTATTCAGGCTGACGAACGCATTATCAAGGATCGTGAAATGACGGTACGCCTCAATGAACTGGGGCCTTCATCGATTAATTTTGTGGTACGCGTCTGGAGCAAGAGCAGCGATCTGCAAAACGTTTATTGGGATGTACTGGAACTTATCAAACGCCGTTTTGATGAAAACGGCATCAGTTTCCCGTATCCACAGATGGACGTGAATTTCAAACGCGTGAAAAATTCCACAGAGCAGTAAATATCAAGGCCGGGATTCCGGCCTTATTTGTGCTCTTCGTTATTAGGCAAGCTTATTAACGATTAGTATTATCCATTTCATCTAATGATTTTACCGCGCTATAGTCAGCGTTCGAAACAATTCTGACGGAATTACCACGTGCTATCTTATTATTTTCAAGGCCTTATGCTTGGGGCTGCGTTGATCCTGCCGCTTGGGCCACAAAATGCCTTTGTCATGAATCAGGGCATCCGCAGGCAGTACCACATTATGACTGCGGCGCTTTGCACGCTCAGCGACGTATTACTGATTTGCGCGGGCATTTTCGGCGGGAGCGCATTGCTGATGCAGTCGCCGTGGCTATTGGCACTGGTGACGTGGGGCGGCGCGGCGTTTCTACTGTGGTACGGCTTTGGCGCACTGAAAATGGCGTTCGGTAGCACCATTGAACTGGCGAATGCTGAAGCAATGCGCCAGGGACGCTGGCGCATAATCGCCACCATGCTGGCGGTTACATGGTTGAACCCCCACGTTTACCTCGATACGTTTGTGGTACTCGGCAGTCTTGGCGGTCAGCTTGCTGCGGAGCCAAAACGCTGGTTTGCACTGGGCACGGTGAGCGCCTCCTTCCTGTGGTTTTTCAGCCTTGCTTTACTTGCGGCCTGGCTTGCGCCGCGTTTGCGCACGGTGCAAGCACAGCGGGTGATTAACACCCTGGTGGGGTTGGTGATGTGGTTTATCGCTTTCCAGCTGGCGCGCGAAGGCGTGCACCATATGCAGGGATTATTCAGTTAAGGTAAGTCCGATGGACAATTCACACTTAGCCGCTAAGCTTGCTGCCAGGCGTCCTGCAATTCTGGGCGTAACAAAAGCACCATGGAGGAGCAACTGTGAAATTTAAAGTGATGGCCCTGGCGGCAATGGTCGGTTTCAGCGGGATGGCAGTACAGGCGAGCGAATTGCCGGACGGTCCGCATATTGTCACCTCAGGTACGGCAAGCGTGGACGCGACCCCGGACATCGCCACGCTGGCGATTGAGGTTAATGTCGCCGCGAAAGACGCTGCCTCAGCCAAAAAACAGGCCGATGACCGTGTTGCGCAATATCTTAGCTTTCTTGAGCAAAACGGCATTGCCCGAAAAGACATTAATTCCGCGAACTTACGCACACAACCTGATTATGACTACCAGAACGGCAAAAGCATCCTGAAAGGCTACCGCGCAGTGCGTACTGTGGAAGTTACGCTGCGTGAGCTGGATAAACTTAATTCATTGCTGGATGGCGCACTGAAAGCGGGGCTGAACGAAATTCGTTCTGTATCACTGGGCGTTGCGCAACCAGAGTCATTCAAAGATAAAGCGCGCAAAGCGGCTATCGATGATGCAACGCACCAGGCGCAGCAGTTAGCGGCGGGCTTTAACGCTAAACTCGGCCCGATCTACAGCGTGCGCTACCATGTTTCCAATTATCAGCCGAGCCCGATGGTACGCATGATGAAAGCGGATGCGCCAGAAGCCGCTTCCGCACAGGAAACCTATGAGCAACCGTCGATTCAGTTTGCTGATCAGGTAGATGTCGTATTCCAACTGGAACCGACTCAGAGCCAGCAGCAGACTGCGGCACCGGCGAAGTAATCCTTTTCGCCCTCTCCCGACCGGGAAGAGGGCGTTTTATTAATCCTGCCGTAACACCCGATGCCCATATTCCAGCAGCGCGTCCGTGACGTTGCGCATCATCCTGCTTTCTGGCGCAAAACGGTGCCAGTACAGCATCCGGCGCTGCAGCAAACCGGGCGTCAGGTCGATCAGATCCCCGCTGTTCAGCTCTTTTTCGATTTGCAGATGCGGGATCATGCAGCAGGTCGTTCCCTGACGCGCCAGTTGTACAAACGCTTCGGAAGAGTTGACGATATGGCAAGGCACGCTGCCCGGCGGTAAGTCGAAATACTGCTGTAAAAAAGCCTGATGCATATCATCGAGATGATCAAACGCAACCGCCGGCGCTTTTAGCAGCGCAGAGCGGGTGACGCCGTTCGGGAAATAACGCTCGGCGAACGCTTTCGAACCGACAAACAGGTAATCCAGCGCGCCAAGTTGGTCGACAAGGCAACTGGGCAGCGCTTGCGGCTGAATACTCACTGCGCCAACGACTTCTCCGCGACGCAAACGCTCCTGAGTGCGGGTTTCGTCTTCCACCTGCAGATTCAGGCGAATCGGTGAGTCGGCCAGTACCGGGGCTAATGCAGGCAGCAGCCAGGTCGCCAGGCTGTCGGCGTTGACCGCCAGCGATAACAGCAGCGGCGTGGAGCCGGTTTGTTCATCACCAAGCCACTCTTCTTCCAGCAGTTCGACCTGGCGCAGCAACGCCAGCAGTTTTTGCCCCTGCTCGGTAGGGCGAGGTGGCACGGTGCGCACCAGCAGCGGCTGACCAAACATATTTTCCAGTTGCTTAATGCGCTGCGACACGGCGGACTGGGTAATACACAGCTTTTGTGCGGCACGTTCAAATCCGCGCTCACGAATAACCGCATCAAGCGCCTGTAATGTTCTGTAGTCCGGACGTTTCATTGCTCGGGCATTCTCCTGAAAAAATCGTACTCAGCACTATGACATAAATTTTTGTTCGGTACAGACGAAATTGGACGTCGCGTAATGTGACACTGGTCACAGGGACATTTAGGGTAACGCTGGTCTATAATGCGCCTGAAATTTCACACCACAGGCAAACGACCATGACGCAGGATGAACTCAAAAAAGCAGTGGGCTGGGCAGCGCTGAAGTATGTAGAACCTGGCACCATTGTTGGGGTTGGCACCGGCTCTACCGCGGCACACTTTATTGACGCGCTGGGCACGATGAAAGGACAGATTGAAGGCGCAGTTTCCAGCTCGGACGCGTCCACCGAAAAACTGAAAAGCCTTGGCATTACCGTGTTCGACCTCAACGAGGTGGACCGCCTGGGCATTTATGTGGATGGCGCGGATGAGATTAACGGCCAGATGCAAATGATCAAAGGCGGCGGCGCGGCGCTGACCCGTGAAAAAGTTATCGCCTCGGTGGCGGATAAATTCATCTGTATCGCGGATGCCTCCAAGCAGGTTGATATCCTTGGCAAATTCCCGCTGCCGGTGGAAGTAATTCCGATGGCGCGTAGCGCTGTTGCTCGCGAGCTGGTCAAGCTGGGCGGTCGTCCGGAATATCGCCAAAACGTGGTGACGGATAATGGCAACGTCATCCTGGATGTTTATGGTCTTGAGATCATCGACCCGATTGCGCTGGAAAACAGCATCAATGCGTTGCCAGGCGTAGTGACTGTGGGGTTATTTGCTAATCGTGGCGCGGATGTGGCGCTGATCGGCACCGCTGACGGCGTGAAAACTATCGTGAAATGATCTGACAGGGAGGCGCATGCCTCCCTGTAAAAAATCTGAAATGGGCAAATTTGGTGATATCTGTCACGTTTTAGCCCTCGTCATGCGTTACCTACCGCTTGCTTCTTGTTTCTTAGCATTTTTCTCTGCCATTTCCCGCTGTATGACATTTCTTCAGATGCCCGACGCAAACGTTCATATTGCCGCGATAGTTTTTTTTGATATGTTGACTAACGCGGATTGCAATCTGCACAACATCACAGTCAAGACAAAAACAGGGTCGGGTAAATGGCAAAGGTATCACTGGAGAAAGACAAGATTAAATTTCTGCTCGTCGAAGGGGTGCACCAGAAAGCTCTGGATAGCCTTCGCGCTGCAGGTTACACCAACATTGAGTTTCACAAAGGCGCGCTGGATAGCGAGCAACTGAAAGAGTCCATCCGTGATGCCCACTTTATCGGCCTGCGATCCCGTACTCAACTGACTGAAGATATCATCGCTGCGGCGGAAAAACTGGTGGCTATCGGCTGTTTCTGTATTGGTACCAACCAGGTGAATCTGGATGCGGCAGCGAAGCGTGGTATTCCGGTGTTCAACGCGCCGTTCTCCAACACCCGTTCGGTGGCAGAGTTAGTCATTGGCGAACTGCTGCTACTGATGCGCGGTATTCCTGAAGCTAACGCCAAAGCGCATCGCGGTATCTGGAACAAGCTGGCGGTTGGTTCATATGAAGCGCGCGGTAAAAAACTCGGTATTATCGGTTACGGCCATATTGGCACGCAGCTCGGTATTCTGGCGGAATCGCTGGGGATGCACGTCTATTTCTATGATATTGAAAGCAAATTGCCACTCGGCAATGCAACCCAGGTGCAACATCTCTCCGACTTGCTGAATATGAGCGATGTGGTGAGCCTGCATGTGCCGGAAAACGCTTCGACAAAAGATATGATCGGGCCGGACGAGCTGGCGCTGATGAAGCCGGGCGCACTGCTGATCAACGCCGCACGCGGTACGGTGGTGGATATTCCGGCACTGTGCGATGCGCTGAAGCGTAAACATCTGGCGGGCGCGGCAATCGACGTGTTCCCGACTGAACCGGCGACCAACAGCGATCCGTTTGACTCTCCATTGTGTGAATTCGACAACGTCCTGCTGACGCCGCACATTGGCGGCTCCACACAGGAAGCGCAGGAAAACATCGGTCTGGAAGTGGCCGGTAAACTGATCAAGTACTCCGACAACGGTTCGACGCTTTCTGCGGTGAACTTCCCGGAGGTCTCTTTGCCGCTGCACGGTGGCCGTCGCTTATTGCACATCCACGAAAACCGCCCTGGTGTGCTAACCGCGCTCAACCAGATTTTCGCCAGCCAGAATATCAACATTGCAGCGCAGTACCTGCAAACCACGCCGTATATGGGTTATGTGGTGATTGATATTGAAGCGGATGAAGATGTGGCGCAGAAAGCGTTACAGAGCATGAAAGCGATTCCGGGTACTATTCGTTCCCGTCTGCTGTTCTAAACGATGTTTTTTCCTCTCCCGCAAGGGAGGGGAAAGTTACCACTGCCATATTCTGGATGGCGTAACCACCGCAGGCAGCGGAATATCCCACTCTTCCACTGGCAGCTTCTCCACACCCTGGCAGTCATGCGCGTAACCCACCGGTTGCAGGCCATATTCGCGCCAGTTTTGTAACGTGCGATCGTAAAAACCACCGCCCATTCCCAGGCGCTGCCCTTGTTCATCAAAGGCGACCAGCGGCGTAATCAGCACGTCGAGCTGGTTGAGCGGCAACACATCGCGCACATCCAGCCTCGGTTCCTGAATTTTCAGACGGTTGACGATCAGTTCACTGTGCGGGTGGTAATACAGAAACAGCAAATTGCCGGGGCTGAATGGGTGCAACACCGGCAAGTAAACGCGTTTACCGCTACGCCAGAGTTGCTCAATCAACGGTTGGGTATCCAGCTCGCCATCAAAAGAGAGAAACAACGCTACGCTATGTGCCATCACAACCGGCGCATACGCCATCATGCGTGCCGCAGCCTGCTGGGCGAAGTGCGTTTGTTGTTCAGGAGTGAGTTCACGCCGGCGCTGGCGAATAACTTTGCGGATTTCTTGTCGTGACGAAGGAAAATCAGGGAGTTGCGTCATGATGGTTGTAAAAAAAGAAGGGAATCTCCGAGATGCCGCCGCTGGCTGTAACCCTTGAACCCTTGGTTCAAGGTGAATGCGTCGTCATAGCTTTAAGGCTTCTCGGACGGACCGAGCATGCTCACCAACCATGGATCGCCACATTCTTGTGGTATGAAATATCGGCTCAGGGGACTGGCCCGCTTGCAAACATCTCAGAGATATTTTTTGGCTTCACGGTCACTCTAACACAGATGACCCTGAAGCGTTATTCAAACTTTGGTCCCGGTCTTTCTGTTATGCGACCTTGATCAAGCAATGCTTGTTCGATGGTCTGCTGTAACATCCGAATACGCTGTTCCATGCTGGCGGCGTATTCGCGGGTCTTTGCTTTTTCCTGAGTCAGCTCGTAACTAATGTTCAACGCGGCGATAAACACCAACTGCTCAGTATTTGTGACTCTAGTGCGAACCTTCAGATCTTGCAACCGCTGATTCAGATCCTCCGCGGCCTGATTCAGAGCATCTCTCTGTTCAGGCGGGCAATTCACTCGCAGTGAACGGCCAAAAATTTGGATATCGACGGGTTGTGCAGACATGCCACCTTCCTGCTGTTTGACTGCGCTCTGCCTTCGCATCCGAGCCCTGGGCTGCGAAGGGGCGACACTATAAGCTACCCCGGCGCGCGCTTTCAAGCTTTTTGCGTCTATACCTTAATGATTCGGAGTGCATGCAAACGCATGGAACGTGAAGCATCACGGGTATATCACCAGGGGCCAAAGTGGTAGCATATCATGAATATTCCCCCCAACGACGACGAATGCGCATGTCTATACAGAACGAAATACCTGGTTACAACGATGTAGCCCAGCTACTCAACCAACAGGGCGTGGGATTACTTCCTGCTGAAATGCACGGGCTTATCGCGGGGATCCTCTGCGGCGGTAACAAAGACAGCTCCTGGCAGCCGTTGCTGCATGATTTAACCAACGACGGTCTGGCATTCGGTCACGAGCTGGCGCAAGCGCTGCGCAGCATGCATTCAGCAACCAGCGACTCGCTGGAAGACGACGGTTTCTTGTTCCAGCTCTATTTGCCGGATGGCGATGATGTTAGCGTTTTCGACCGCGCCGACGCGCTGGCGGGCTGGGTGAACCATTTCCTGCTGGGGCTGGGCGTTACCCAGCCGAAGCTCGATAAAGTGACGGGTGAAACCGGCGAAGCGATTGACGATCTGCGCAACATTGCGCAACTGGGCTATGACGAAGACGAAGATCAGGAAGAGCTGGAAATGTCGCTCGACGAGATCGTCGAATACGTCCGCGTCGCGGCGCTGCTGTGCCACGACACGTTCACGCGCCCACAGCCTACCGCACCGGAAGTGCGTAAGCCCACGTTACATTAATTCACCTTGTAGGGAGTCGGTGTCATGACACAGCTTGAGTTTCTCCGTCGCCGCCAGGCATTGCTGGCGCAGATGGTGCCGGGCAGCGCAGCGTTAATTTTCGCCGCACCGGAAGCCACGCGCAGCGCAGACAGTGAATACCCGTACCGCCAGCACAGCGATTTCTGGTATTTCACCGGTTTTAACGAGCCGGAAGCGGTGCTGGTGCTGATCAAAAGTGATGACACCCACAACCACAGCGTGCTGTTCAACCGCGTGCGCGACAAAACCGCGGAGATCTGGTTTGGTCGTCGCCTGGGTCAGGAAGCCGCGCCGGAAAAGCTGGGCGTCGATCGCGCACTGGCGTTCCCGGAAATCAACGAACATCTTTATCAATTGCTTAACGGTCTTGATGCCGTGTACCACGCGCAGGGTGAATTCGACTATGCCGACACCATTGTGTTCACTGCGCTGGATAAGTTGCGCAAAGGCTCGCGTCAGAATCTGCTTGCGCCGCCAACGTTAACCGACTGGCGACCGATGGTGCATGAAATGCGTTTGTTTAAATCTGCCGAAGAGATAGACGTGATGCGTCGCGCCGGGGAGATCTCCGCGCTGGCGCATACCCGTGCGATGCAGGTTTGCCGTCCGGGGATGTTGGAATATCAGCTCGAAGGTGAGATTCAGCACGAGTTTAACCGCCACGGCGCGCGTTTTCCCTCCTATAACACCATCGTGGGTTCCGGCGTCAATGGCTGCATCCTGCACTACACGGAAAATGAGAGCCAGATGCGTGATGGCGATCTGGTGCTGATTGATGCCGGTTGTGAATACAAGGGATATGCCGGTGATATCACCCGTACCTTCCCGGTAAATGGCAAATTCAGCCCGGCGCAGCGCGAAATCTACGATATCGTGCTGGCCTCGCTGGAACGAGCCCTTGCGCTTTTCCGCCCAGGCACGTCCATCCAGGAAGTGACCAGCGAAGTGGTGCGCATCATGATTACCGGGCTGGTGAAGCTCGGCATCCTGAAAGGTGAAGTCGATGAACTGGTGGAAAAAAACGCGCACCGCCCGTTTTTTATGCACGGCTTAAGCCACTGGCTCGGGTTGGATGTGCACGATGTCGGTGTCTATGGCAAAGATCGCTCGCGTGAGCTGGCACCGGGCATGGTGCTGACGGTTGAACCAGGTCTTTACATCGCGCCGGATGCCGATGTGCCGGAGCAGTATCGCGGCATTGGTATTCGTATTGAAGATGACATCGTCATCACTGAAGACGGCAACGAAAACCTGACCGCCAGCGTCGTGAAAAGCGCTGACGAGATTGAAGCGCTGATGGCGGCATCACGTTCATGAGCGTGATCATTGTTGGCGGTGGCATGGCTGGCGCAACACTTGCGCTGGCGATTTCTCATCTTACTCACGGCAAATTACCTGTTCATCTGGTAGAAGCCAGCGTTCCCGGCGCATCCGCGCATCCGGGGTTTGACGCCCGCGCCATTGCGTTAGCGGCAGGCACGTGCCAGCAGCTGGCGCGTATCGGCATCTGGCAAACTATCACCTCCTGCGCAACGCCGATTTCAACGGTTCATGTCAGCGATCGCGGCCATGCAGGCTTTGTCACGCTGGATGCACAGGATTACCACATCGATGCGCTTGGTTATGTTGTTGAACTGCATGACGTTGGGCAGCGGCTATTCACTCTGTTGCAAAATGCGCCTGGCGTGACGCTGCATTGCCCGGCGAAAGTCAGTGCGGTTGCCCGTAATGAGCAACAGGTGAGCGTAACGCTGGAGAGTGGTGAATCTATTACCGGTCAGTTATTGGTGGCGGCAGACGGCTCTCGTTCACGCATTGGTGAGCAACTGGGTGTGGACTGGCAGCAAGCGCCTTATCACCAGGCGGCAGTTATCGCCAATGTCACCACTTCTGTGGCGCATCAGGGGCGGGCGTTTGAGCGTTTTACCGAACACGGCCCGCTGGCAATGTTGCCGATGTCACAAGGCCGCTGTTCGCTGGTGTGGTGCCATCCGCTGGAAAAACAGCAGCAGGTTGCCGGCTGGTCTGACGAACGTTTCTGCCACGAGTTACAAAAGGCCTTTGGCTGGCGACTCGGGCGCATCCTGCATGTGGGCAAACGTAGCGTTTACCCGCTGACGCTAACCGCGGCCTCTTCGCCTGTCTCGCACCGCGCGGTGCTGGTCGGCAATGCCGCGCAAACGCTGCATCCTATCGCCGGGCAGGGTTTTAACCTCGGCATGCGCGATGTGATGACGCTGGCAGAAACGCTGGCTGAGGCGTGGGCGGTGCAACAAGATGTCGGTTGCTCCCCCGTGTTGACGGGCTACCGCGATCGCCGTCATGCAGATAAAAAAGCCACTATCGGCGTCACCGATGGGCTGGTGCATCTGTTTGCCAATCACTGGATGCCGTTGGTCGTTGGGCGGAATGCCGGGCTGATGGCGATGGAATTATTTACCCCGGCGCGCGATGCGCTGGCGCAACGTACCCTCGGTTGGGTTGCCCGTTAAAGACAAAAGGAGCGAAGAGTGCAGAGTGTTGATGTTGCGATTGTCGGCGGCGGCATGGTCGGGCTGGCGCTGGCCTGTGGTTTACAGGGCAGCGGGTTGCGCGTGGCGGTGCTGGAACAGAATGAACCGACGCCGCTGGCGGAAGATGCTCCTCCGGCGCTGCGCGTGTCAGCGATTAATGCTGCCAGCGAAAAGTTACTGACGCACCTTGGCGTCTGGTCAAACATTATTGCCCAACGTGCCGGGCGCTATCACGGCATGGAAGTGTGGGACAAAGACAGTTTTGGCCGCATCGCGTTTGACGACCAGAGCATGGGCTACAGCCATCTTGGTTACATTATCGAAAACGCGGTGATCCACCAGGCGCTGTGGGATAAAGCCCGGCAATGTAAGGACGTTACTCTCCTGGCACCGGCTGAACTGCAGCAGGTGGCGTGGGGCGAAAACGATGCGTTTCTGACCTTAAAAGATGGCACCATGCTTACTGCACGGCTGGTGGTTGGCGCAGATGGCGCGAACTCCTGGCTGCGCAACAAGGCCGATATTCCGCTGACGTTCTGGGATTACCATCATCATGCGCTCGTGGCGACCATTCGCACCGATGAGCCGCATCAGGCGGTGGCGCGCCAGGTGTTTCACGCCGACGGCATTCTCGCGTTTTTGCCGCTTAGCGATCCGCATTTGTGCTCAATTGTCTGGTCGCTGCCGCCAGAGCAGGCGAAAGCTATGCAGCAGGCGAGTGATGAAGCATTCAACCAGGCGCTGTGTGTGGCGTTCGATAACCGCCTTGGGCTGTGCCGCGTTGAGAGCGAACGTCAGGTCTATCCGCTCACCGGACGTTATGCACGCCAGTTTGCCGGGCACCGCCTGGCACTGGTTGGCGATGCTGCGCACACCATTCACCCACTGGCGGGGCAGGGTGTGAATCTCGGGTTTATGGATGTTGCTGAGTTGATCACCGAGCTGAAGCGTCTGAGCCGCGAAGGTAAAGACATTGGTCAACATCTCTATTTGCGCCGCTATGAGCGCAGCCGTAAACACAGCGCGGCGCTGATGCTGGCCGGGATGCAGGGCTTTCGCGAACTCTTCTCGGGTGCAAACCCGGCGAAGAAACTGCTGCGTGATATTGGCCTGAAACTGGCGGATACCCTTCCCGGTGTGAAAACGCGGTTGTTACGCCAGGCGATGGGGCTTAATGACCTGCCTGAGTGGTTACGTTAACTGCGTCACACTTTCCCTTCCCGGTACCGGGAGGGGATGTCTCTTCCTCATTTGAAATATTCTAATTTCACCGCATTTTTCGGATTAGATTTTCTCATGTCACGTTTTTTTCTTTTCGGGAAAATCCACTCTTTTACAGAGTGAAATGCTGCACTCTCTTCTTTTTTGTCGTTAAAGCTGATTTTTTATGAAGGGTGAATCGTTATTCACCAGAATAATGCTCTGATAGCATTTTGTGCGTGATGGGTCATAAGCTAATGTGATGGACCATTTTTCCTTATGGTTAAGCGCTGCTTTCGGTGATAAGTTCAGGCCAAAGAGAACGTTTGCGTCGGCGTCGTAAAACGGTGTCGGCACCAGTTGTTTTGGCGCAAATCATGCCGCTGAAAAACGTGATGGCTCAGCTTATTCGACGAGGAAAAGATGGCTCAGCAGACCCCTTTATACGAACAACACACGCTAAACGGCGCCCGCATGGTGGATTTCCATGGCTGGATGATGCCGCTGCATTACGGCTCGCAAATCGACGAGCACCACGCGGTGCGCACCGATGCCGGAATGTTTGATGTGTCACACATGACCATCGTCGATCTCAAAGGCAGCCGTACCCGGGAGTTTCTGCGTTATTTGCTGGCAAACGACGTCGCTAAACTCACGAAGCCCGGTAAAGCGCTCTATACCGGCATGCTAAATGCCTCGGGCGGCGTAATCGATGACTTGATCGTCTATTACTTCACTGAAGATTTCTTCCGCCTCGTTGTAAACTCCGCCACCCGCGAAAAAGACCTCTCCTGGATTTCCCAACACGCTGAACCTTATGCCATCGACATCACCGTCCGTGATGACTTGTCGCTGATTGCGGTCCAGGGCCCGAACGCGCAGGCGAAAGCCGCCAGCCTGTTTACTGACGAGCAGCGCCGCGCCGTTGAAGGTATGAAGCCGTTCTTTGGCGTTGAAGCTGGTGATCTGTTCATTGCGACCACTGGTTATACCGGCGAAGCAGGGTATGAAATTGCGCTGCCCAACGAAAAAGCGGCCAGCTTCTGGCAGGCACTGGTCAATGCGGGCGTGAAACCCTGCGGCCTTGGTGCGCGCGATACTCTGCGTCTGGAAGCGGGCATGAACCTGTACGGTCAGGAGATGGATGAAGGTATCTCTCCGCTGGCCGCCAATATGGGCTGGACAATCGCCTGGGAGCCGCAGGAGCGAGACTTTATTGGCCGCGATGCGCTGGAACTGCAGCGTGAAAAAGGCACCGAACAGCTGGTTGGCCTGGTGATGACGGAAAAAGGCGTATTGCGTAATGAGCTGCCGGTGCACTTCACCGATGCACAAGGCAATGTGCAAAAAGGCGTGATCACCAGCGGTACGTTCTCGCCAACGCTCGGCTACAGTATTGCACTGGCGCGTGTTCCGGCGGGGATCGGCGAAAATGCCGTTGTACAGATCCGTAACCGTGAAATGCCGGTCAAAGTCACTAAACCTGTTTTTGTGCGCGCTGGCAAAGCTGTCGCGTAACCTTTTTATCTGGAGAGAATGAAATGAGCAACGTACCAGGCGAACTGAAATACAGCAAAGAACACGAGTGGCTGCGCAAAGAAGCGGACGGCACCTACACCGTTGGCATCACCGAACACGCACAGGAACTGCTGGGCGATATGGTGTTTGTCGACCTGCCGGAAGCGGGCGCGACCGTTAGCGCGGGCGATGATTGCGCTGTTGCCGAATCGGTAAAAGCGGCTTCTGATATCTACGCGCCAATCAGCGGTGAGATCGTGGCAGTCAATGACCAACTGGCGGATTCGCCAGAGCTGGTCAACAGCGAGCCGTATGGCGAAGGCTGGATCTTCAAGATCAAAGCCAGCGACGAAGCAGAAATTGCCGCCCTGCTGGACGCCACAGCCTACGCCGCGCTGCTCGAAGACGAGTAAATACGCCTCATCCTTCGCGTGGCAGACGCGTTGGCTTCCTCGCTCCCCCCAGTTGCTTACTAATGTCAGCACCTGGGGATATGCTGCGTCGCCGCCTTCCTGCAACGCGAAGGGTTCAGCGTATTCAGGTAATTTCTACATCGATTCACTGCACGTTTCAGGAACCATCGCTCATGACACAGACTTTAAGCCAGCTTGAAAACCGTGGCGCTTTCATTGGACGTCACATCGGGCCGGATGCTCAGCAACAGCAGGAGATGCTGAACACAGTTGGCGCGGATTCGTTAAACGCACTGATTGGCCAGATCGTGCCAAAAGACATTCAGCTTGCAACACCGCCGCAGGTTGGGGAATCGACCACTGAGTTCGCGGCCCTGGCCGAGCTGAAAGCCATTGCCAGCCGCAACAAGCGCTTTAAGTCTTACATTGGCATGGGTTACACCGCCGTGCAGTTGCCGCCGGTTATTCTGCGCAACATGCTGGAAAATCCAGGCTGGTACACCGCTTACACCCCGTATCAGCCGGAAGTGTCGCAGGGCCGCCTTGAAGCGCTGCTCAACTTCCAGCAGGTTACGCTCGATCTCACCGGGCTGGATATTGCTTCCGCGTCGCTGCTGGATGAAGCCACCGCCGCGGCTGAAGCAATGGCCATGGCGAAGCGCGTCAGCAAACTGAAAGGTGCCAACCGCTTCTTCGTCGCGGCCGATGTGCATCCGCAAACGCTCGACGTCGTACGCACTCGCGCGGAAACCTTCGGTTTTGATGTGATTGTTGATGACGCGGCCAAAGTTCTCGATCACCAGGATGTGTTCGGCGTACTGCTCCAGCAGGTCGGCACCACGGGTGAGGTGCATGATTACAGCGCGCTGATTAACGAACTGAAATCCCGCAAAATTGTGGTCAGCGTTGCCGCCGATTTGCTGACACTGGTGCAACTGACAGCGCCGGGCAAACAGGGTGCCGACATTGTGTTTGGCTCCGCGCAGCGCTTTGGCGTGCCGATGGGCTACGGTGGCCCGCACGCAGCATTCTTTGCTGCAAAAGATGAATTCAAACGCTCCATGCCAGGCCGCATTATCGGCGTGTCGAAAGATGCCGCCGGTAACACCGCGCTGCGCATGGCGATGCAGACGCGCGAACAGCATATTCGCCGCGAGAAAGCCAACTCCAACATCTGTACTTCGCAGGTGCTGCTGGCCAACATTGCCAGCTTGTACGCGGTGTTCCACGGCCCGGCCGGGCTGAAACGCATTGCCGGACGTATTCATCGCCTGACCGATATTCTTGCTGCCGGTTTGCAGCGTGGCGGCCTGAAACTGCGCCACGCGCACTACTTCGACACCCTGTGTGTTGATGTCGCGGACAAAGCCGCCGTGCTGGCCCGCGCCGAAGCGCAGGAGATCAACCTGCGTAGCGACATTCTCAACGCCGTTGGCATCACGCTGGATGAAACCACCACGCGTGAAGATGTGCAGGTGCTGTTTAACGTGTTGCTGGGCGATAAACACGGGCTCGATATTGATGCGCTGGATAAAGAGGTCGCGCTCGACAGCCGTTCTATCCCGCAGAGCATGCTGCGCGAAGACGCTTTCCTGACGCACCCGGTGTTTAACCGCTATCACAGCGAAACCGAGATGATGCGTTACATGCATTCGCTGGAGCGTAAAGATCTGGCGCTAAACCAGGCGATGATCCCGCTGGGTTCCTGCACCATGAAACTGAACGCGGCGGCGGAAATGATCCCGGTAACCTGGCCGGAATTTGCCGAACTGCACCCGTTCTGCCCGCCGGAACAGGCAGAAGGTTATCACCAGATGATCGCTCAGCTCTCCGACTGGCTGGTAAAACTGACCGGTTATGATGCGCTTTGCATGCAGCCGAACTCCGGCGCGCAGGGCGAATATGCAGGCCTGCTGGCGATTCGCCACTACCATGAAAGTCGCAATGAAGGTCACCGCGATATCTGCCTGATCCCAAGCTCTGCGCATGGTACTAACCCGGCATCGGCACAGATGGCGGGGATGCAGGTTGTGGTGGTTGCATGTGATAAAAACGGCAACATCGATCTGGCCGATCTGCGTGCGAAAGCGGAGCAGGCGGGCGACAATCTCTCCTGCATCATGGTGACGTACCCGTCCACCCACGGTGTGTATGAAGAGACAATTCGCGAAGTGTGCGAAGTGGTGCATCAGTTCGGCGGCCAGGTTTACCTGGATGGCGCGAACATGAACGCCCAGGTGGGTATCACATCGCCGGGCTTTATCGGCGCGGATGTGTCGCACCTCAATTTGCATAAAACCTTCTGCATTCCGCACGGCGGCGGCGGCCCGGGCATGGGGCCGATTGGCGTGAAAGCGCATCTGGCACCGTTTGTACCGGGTCACAGCGTGGTGCAGATTGAAGGGATGCTTACCCGTCAGGGCGCGGTTTCTGCGGCACCGTTTGGCAGCGCGTCAATTCTGCCGATCAGCTGGATGTATATCCGCATGATGGGCGCGGAAGGGCTGAAACAAGCGAGCCAGGTGGCGATCCTTAATGCCAACTACATCGCCAGCCGTCTGAAAGAAGCTTTCCCGGTGCTGTATACCGGACGTGATGGTCGCGTCGCGCACGAATGTATTCTCGACATTCGTCCGCTGAAAGAAGAGACCGGCATCAGCGAACTGGATATCGCTAAGCGTCTGATTGATTACGGCTTCCATGCGCCGACCATGTCCTTCCCGGTTGCCGGTACGCTGATGGTGGAGCCGACTGAATCAGAAAGCAAAGTCGAACTGGATCGCTTGATCGATGCCATGCTGGCAATTCGCGCGGAAATCGAACGTGTGAAACAGGGTGAGTGGACGCTGGAAGATAACCCGCTGGTTAACGCACCGCATACGCAGAACGAACTGGTAGCCGAGTGGAATCACAGTTACACCCGCGAACTGGCGGTGTTCCCGGCAGGTTTTGCCAACAAATACTGGCCGACCGTGAAGCGTCTTGACGATGTGTACGGCGACCGTAATCTGTTCTGTTCCTGCGTACCGATGAGCGAATATCAGTAATACGCTGATTCAGCTATCTTTTAAGGGCGCTTCGGCGCCCTTTTACTTTTCAGGAGACACAGATGGCGATTGCATTAGTCACCGGTGGCAGTCGGGGCATTGGCCGCGCAACCGCGCTGCTGCTGGCGCAAGAAGGCTACACCGTTGCAGTCAATTATCACAGCAACAAACCCGCTGCCGACGATGTGGTAGCGGAAATCGCCGCGCAGGGTGGTCACGCGTTCGCGGTACAGGCCGATATCAGTGATGAAGCGCAGGTACAGGCCATGTTTATGTATATAGATGAAAAACCGGAACCGCTTACCGCGCTGGTCAATAACGCTGGCATCTTGTTTCAGCAAAGCCGGGTAGAGCAACTGAGCGCAGAGCGTATTAATCGCGTGCTGGCGACCAACGTGACGGGTTATTTCCTCTGCTGTCGCGAAGCGGTCAAACGGATGTCCACTCAACATGGCGGGCACGGCGGCGCGATTGTTAATGTTTCTTCGGCTGCGGCGCGCCTCGGTTCGCCCAGTGAATATGTGGATTATGCGGCGTCCAAAGGAGCCGTCGACACGCTCACCACCGGGCTGGCACTGGAAGTTGCGGCGGATGGTATCCGTGTGAATGGCGTGCGTCCGGGGTTTATCTATACAGAGATGCATGCCAGCGGCGGCGAGCCGGGGCGTGTGGACCGGGTGAGTAGCGCGATCCCGATGCGGCGCGGTGGACAACCGGAAGAAGTGGCGCAGGGCATTGTCTGGCTGTTGAGCGACAAAGCGTCGTATGTCACCGGCAGTTTTCTGGATTTAGCCGGTGGCAGATAAGTACTCCTCTCCCGTCAGGGAGAGGAGTTTGCAGTGTCAAAGATTTTCGCCGTTGCTGGCAATCACTTCTTTGTACCAGTTAAAGCTCTTTTTACGGGAACGCGACATATCGCCGGTGCCGTCATCGTGCTTGTTCACGTAGATAAAGCCGTAGCGTTTGCTGTACTGGCCGGTGGTAAAAGAGACGCAGTCGATACAGCCCCACGGGGTATAACCCATCAAATCCACACCGTCGTAGGTCACTGCTTTGACCATCTCTTTAACGTGTGCCCGCAGGTAATCAATGCGGTAATCGTCGTTGATGCTGCCGTCTGCTTCGACTTTATCGTATGCGCCAAAACCGTTCTCGACGATAAACAGCGGTTTCTGGTAGCGTTCGTATAGCTCGCACAACGCATAGCGCAGGCCAACCGGATCAATCTGCCAACCCCAATCAGACGCTTTAACATGCGGATTCGGGACGCTGCCCTGGAAACCGGAGAGCGCATCGCCAGCGCCGCCTTCCGCTTTCACCGCGTTGGTCATGTAGTAACTGAAGCCGAGGTAATCGCAGCAACCTTCGCGCAGAACCGCCTCGTCACCGGCTTCCATGTTGATGGTAAAACCACGGCGTTCCCATTCGTTCAGCACATAAGAAGGGTAGTAGCCGCGCAGTTGCACGTCGGTAAAGACATAACGCTCACGCATTGATTCCTGCGCGTACATTACATCGTCCGGCTTACAGGAGAAGGGATACAGCGGCACCATCGCCAGCATGCAGCCAATTTTCATTGCCGGGTTAATACGATGGCCGATTTTCACCGCCATGGCGCTGGCAACGAACTGGTGGTGCAACACCTGGTACATGGTCTCTTCCGGGTTTTCATGTTCGGTGTAGACCACGCCGGAACAGCAGTAGCCAAACAGCGGCGCGCGCCAGTTGCGCTGGTTGTTGATTTCGTTGAAGGTCATCCAGTATTTGACTTTGCTCTTGTAGCGCTCGAAAACCACTTCGGCGAAGCGTACAAAGAAATCGACCACTTTACGATTGGTCCAGCCGCCGTATTCCTGCACCAGGTGCAGCGGCATTTCGAAGTGGGACAGCGTGATGACCGGCTCGATGTTGTATTTCAGCAGCTCATCAAACATGTCGTCGTAAAACTTCAGCCCTTCTTCATTCGGCTGTTGCTCATCGCCCTGCGGGAAGATGCGGGTCCAGGCGATGGAAGTGCGAAAACATTTGAAGCCCATTTCGGCAAACAGCTTGATGTCTTCTTTGTAGTGACCATGAAAATCAATGGCTTCGTGGTTCGGATAGTACTTGCCGGCTACCACTTCCTGTGTGATTTCACGTGGAACACCGTGCGCGCCGCCGGTCAGAACATCGCAAATGCTCGGGCCTTTGCCGCCTTTATTCCAGCCGCCTTCAACCTGGTGTGCGGCAACCGCGCCGCCCCATAAAAAGTCTTTCGGTAAGGTCAATTTTTTCATCGTTGCTATTCCCGTTATATTGGCTGATAACGAGTCTAACAAAGGCGAATTAAATGTCACGATATAACAAATTGCCGCTGGGGTAATTTGTTACACCGAAAAAACACACTGTTTTTTTATGCTATTTTCTTCGCCAGTTTACGTCCCAGCGACTCGAGAATATAAATAACAGGGATTTGCGTAGTAATATCGTAGCCGCCGCTAATGCGCATTTGCGGCACATGCCAGGAGATATTAAAGTCCGCCAGTTTTGCCAGTCGCGAGTGTTCGTGGCTGGTGATCGACAGTACTTTGCAGTGGTGCAGGCTGAACTGGCTGGCAAAGCGCAGGATCTCTTCCGTCTCACCAGAAACTGACAGGACAATTGCCAGCGCGTTTTTGGCCATATCATTGGTGACCGGAAAATAAGGATCGTCGATATGGTTACTGAATTTACCAATGTTTGAGAAGAATCTTGCGCCATATTTCGCCAGCGCGCCAGATGTGCCTGCGCCGACAAATATAATGCGCTCGGAAGATAATATAATATCAACGGTGTTATCTAATAATTTATCAAACTCGTCATTGTTGACGCTTTTAAAAAAGCTGATTACTTCGCTGGCGCCAAAATTCGCTTGCGGTGGCTCATTTTGTTCTAAATATAATTTAAAACGTACGCGAAATTCAGAATAGCCTTCGCAGTTGAGCTTGCGGCAAAAGCGCAACACGGTCGTGGTGGAGACGCCCGCCGCGTCGGCCAGCTCACGAATGGTCATGTACATCACTTTGTCGCGATTTTTGATGACAAAGTTGTAAACCAGCATCTCCAGAGTATTCAGGCTGGCGATGGCGGAGTGAGTAAACATTGTCACGGCGATATCCTTTGCTTGCTGTAAACGTAGCCCAATGCAACCCGGCAGGCTTTTTGCGTGCTCACATGCTGCCATAACTCCGGCGCCGTTTCCCTGACTTTCGCATTCATGGGGGGCAGCCCGCGTCATGAAACATTCATCAACGATATTTATTTTAGCGTACATGTGTGCACTGGAATCATTCTCAGTTACTCTAGTGTTGCGACGTTTTTTTGAGTTTTCCCGGAGTTACCATGGTTAAGAAACCTTTAATCGCACAGGGATACACACTGGCAGAGGAAATTGCCAACAGCATCAGCCACGGTATCGGGCTGGTGTTCGGTATTGTCGGGCTGGTACTGCTACTGGTACAGGCGGTAGACAGCAACGCCAGTATGACCGCGATTACCAGCTACGCGCTTTATGGCGGCAGCATGATCCTGCTGTTTCTCGCCTCCACGCTGTACCATGCGATTCCGCACCAGCGCGCAAAAAGATGGTTAAAGAAATTTGACCACTGCGCCATTTATCTGCTGATTGCCGGAACCTATACGCCTTTTTTACTGGTCGGGCTGGATTCACCGCTGGCGCGTGGGCTGATGATTGTTATCTGGGGCCTGGCCTTACTGGGGATCCTGTTTAAGCTCACCATTGCGCACCGGTTCAAAGTGCTGTCGCTGGTGACATACCTGACGATGGGCTGGCTGTCGTTGATTGTGATTTATCAGCTTGCGACGCGGTTATCGGTGGGTGGCGTAACGCTGCTGGCTGTAGGCGGGCTGGTGTACTCGTTGGGCGTCATTTTCTACGTCTGTAAACGTATCCCCTATAATCACGCGATCTGGCACGGCTTTGTGCTGGGCGGCAGCGTGTGTCATTTCCTGGCGATCTATTTGTACGTCGGACAAGTTTAAGCAGTAGCGCCGGGCGGCTTGTGCCAGCCCGGCTGTAGCATGTGCAGATGTGTTAACGCGGATTATTCTTCTTCAAGCGAGTAGGGCAGCGGCTCAATGCTTAACGTACTGGCGTCGTCGCGTACGCGGAACACGCTGTTTGGCTCCATGTCATTGTTCATTACGACCTGAACCAGCACGCGGCCGTCATCCAACTGAGTTGATGCTAGCACCGTACCGGTTCGACGCCAGTTTTCACCCATTTTCAATTCAAGATCTTCACCCGCTTCTGGTGTACGGCTGGCTGCGCCCGCCAGGTACCACAGCGCACGTTTGTTGGCACCACGGAATTTCGCGCGAGCCACCATCTCTTGCCCGGTGTAGCACCCTTTTTTGAAGCTAATGCCGCCCAACGCTTGGAGGTTGGTCGCCTGCGGAATAAACTGTGCGCTGTTTGGCTCGTCAATCACCGCTAACCCGGCTTCGATATTCAGCGCCAGCCACTGTTGGCTATTGTTAAGCTGCGCTTCGCCGCGCAGTTTTTCCGTTACCTGCTCTGCCGTTGCGACATCGGTAACCAGCAGGAAACGTTCGCCCGGATGTTCAAACCACAGGATGGTTGTTTCCCCTTCTTGCACAACCTGCTTTTCACTGTCCGGTAGCGTTGTGAAGAGATTAGCCAGCGCGGCGCGAGCCTGAAAACCGGCAACGCCCAGCAGCACATGTTCGTCATCTGCGGCGATAGTGACTTTTGAGAATACGGCGTATTTTTTCAGTTCGCGAAGCTGCGATTCACGCACGCTGCGGCGCAAAATCCAGGCAAATCCTTCCTGATAGTGAAACAACCGCATATTGCTCCACATTTTGCCTTTAGAATCGCAATGCGCCGCCAAAAGATGCTGATCTACCGCCATCTTCGACACATCAGCGGTGACCTGGCCTTGCAGGTATTTCTCGCTATCCGCACCGGTAATGGTTGCCAGCGCCCAGTCATCGAGCGTCATAAGCGTCAGCGGCAGACGGGCAGATGCGGTCGGCTGGCGCGGAGGAAATGGAGTAAAAGCCATAATAATGTCCTGATTAGCTTAACGCTGTGTTGGTACTTAATGGTAAAAGAGCCATTGTTCAATGCAAGCGATAAAGCATGCGATTTGTGCCATTGTGCGAGCATTGCGAGGCGCTACGCAGCACAGTGATAATTTTGCAGACGATGCGATTTATTCTGGAAGCAGGCCCGGGAAGCTAAATATTCCGCAAAAGGAATATTAAAAACACGTTACAATAGGCCCTCATGCCTATGAAGGGAGAAGAACATGGATATTAATAATAAAGCCCGTATCCATTGGGCCTGTCGCCGCGGAATGCGCGAACTCGATATCTCCATCATGCCTTTTTTTGAACACGAGTACGACTCGCTCAGCGACCATGACAAGCAATTGTTTGTACGTCTGCTTGAAAGCGATGATCCTGATTTATTCAACTGGTTGATGAATCATGGCAAACCCCAGGACGCGGAGTTGCAGCGAATGGTGCAGTTAATTCAGACACGGAATCGGGATCGTGGTCCTGTGGCAATCTGATTTACGCGTCTCATGGCGCGCACAATGGATTTCGTTATTACTGCACGGATTGGTGGCGGCCTTCATTCTTTTTATGCCCTGGCCGTTGAGCTATACGCCGCTATGGCTTTTGCTGCTGTCGCTGGTGGTTTTCGACTGCGTACGCAGCCAGCGGCGGATCAACGCCTGCCACGGCGAAATCAAACTGCTCATGGATTCCCGTCTGCGCTGGCAGGGTGTGGAGTGGGATATTGTCGGTACACCCTGGATGATACGCGGCGGCATGATGTTGCGTTTACGCCGTGCGGAAGATGGACGGCGCCAGCATTTATGGCTGGCGGCAGACAGTATGGATTCGCAGGAGTGGCGCGATCTACGCCGGATGATCACCCAAAATCCGGCGCAGGGGCTGCATTAAGGCGGGTATGGCTCAGCCGAGCCGTTCCGCCATTTCCGTCAGTATTTGCTCGCACCAGCTTTGAATGCGTTCATCGCTTAAATCGTACTGATTGGTCTCATCCAGCGCCAGGCCGACAAAGAGCTGCCCATCGGCAATGACCGGTTTTTTACTGGTAAACTCATAGCCTTCTGTCGGCCAGTAACCGATGAACGTTGCGCCTTTGGGAGCCAGTTTGTCGTGGAGCATGCCGAGTGCGTCAAGGAACCATTCGCCGTAACCGAGCTGATCGCCCATGCCGTACAACGCAATGATTTTTCCGTCGAGATTGAGGTTATCAAGCTGATCCCAAACCGCTTCCCAATCTTCCTGCAGTTCGCCGAAATCCCAGGTTGGAATGCCCAGAATAAGCGCATCGTACTGTTCCATAAGGGTGGGAGCATCGTCTTTCAGGTTGTGCAGCGTCACCAGTTCCGGGCCGATAATATCGCGGATTTTTTCCGCCGCCATTTCGGTGTAGCAAGTGCTGGAACCGTAAAACAGACCGATATTCATAACGTAAACTTCTCGATTCTTGATGTGTCTTTTCACGCAGTGTACCAGAATCGTACATCAATCAGGCATAATGCAGCGTTTGAGTAAAGGAGACGCTGGATGGAACAGGATCTTGCACGGATCGAACAGTTTCTCGATGCTCTCTGGCTTGAGAACAACCTGGCGGAAAATACGCTAAATGCTTACCGCCGCGATTTGAAAAGTGTGGTGGAGTGGCTGCACCACCACGCCAGCAGTCTTGAAAAAGCGCAAAGTGATGATTTACAAGCGCTGTTAGCTGAAAGGGTGAGCGGGGGTTATAAGGCTACCAGCTCGGCGCGCTTGCTTAGCGCCGTGCGACGTTTTTTTCAGTACCTTTACCGGGAAAAAGTACGCAGCGACGATCCCAGCGCATTACTCGCATCGCCTAAATTGCCGCAACGTTTACCGAAAGACTTAAGTGAAACGCAGGTAGGCAGGCTTTTGCAGGCACCGGTGGTTGACCAACCGCTGGAGTTACGCGATAAAGCGATGCTTGAGGTGTTGTATGCCACCGGCCTTCGCGTCTCGGAACTGGTTGGCCTGACGATGAGTGATATCAGCCTGCGCCAGGGCGTGGTACGAGTGATTGGTAAAGGCAATAAAGAACGCCTGGTGCCGCTGGGCGAAGAGGCGGTGTACTGGGTCGAAAACTATCTGGAGCATGGCCGCCCGTGGCTGCTTAACGGTGTTTCAATTGATGTGCTATTTCCAAGCCAGCGTGCGCAGCAGATGACGCGCCAGACTTTCTGGCATCGCATCAAGCACTATGCTGTGCTTGCGGGCATCGACAGTGAAAAGCTTTCGCCCCATGTTTTGCGTCATGCGTTTGCCACCCATCTGCTGAACCACGGCGCGGATCTGCGAGTAGTGCAAATGCTTTTAGGCCACCAGGATTTATCGACCACGCAAATTTATACGCATGTCGCTACCGAGCGGCTGCGCAAGCTTCATCAACAGCATCACCCGCGGGCGTGAATGCTGACAATCTAAGGATATGTTATGAAAAAAGGTTTAGTGATGTTCACCCTGCTGGCGGCGGCGTTTACCGGCGCGGCACATGCTGATGACGCGGCTATCAAACAGTCGCTGGCAAAATTGGGTGTACAGAGTGGCGAAGTTCTGCCCGCGCCTGTTGCCGGAATGAAAGCCGTGTTGACCAACAGCGGCGTGCTGTATGTGACCGAAGATGGCAAACATATCATCCAGGGCCCGATGTACGATGTCAGCGGCGCGCAGCCAGTAAATGTCACCACTAAGATGCTGTTACCGCATCTGAACGCGCTGGAAAAAGAGATGATTGTCTATAAAGCGCCGCAGGAAAAACATGTCATTACCGTGTTCACCGACATCACTTGTGGCTACTGCCAGAAACTGCACAGCGAAATGGCAGACTACAACGCACTCGGCATCACCGTGCGTTATCTTGCATTCCCGCGTCAGGGCGTACCGAGCGAAGTTGAAAACCAGATGAAGGCTATCTGGTGTGCAAAAGATCCTAAAAAAGCCTTCGATAGTGCGATGGAAGGTAAAGACGTGAAACCGGCCAGTTGTGATATCGACATCGCCAATCACTACGCGCTGGGCGTGCAGTTTGGCGTCAACGGCACGCCCGCCATCGTGCTGAATGACGGCTATCTCGTTCCGGGGTATCAGGCTCCGGCGGAAATGAAAGCCTTCCTCGATCAACATCAGAAAGCGACCGGCGGTAAATAATTCGCGTGAAAGCTCAGATACAACTTCGCCGCCGTGAGGTGGATGACGCAGCAGAACTGGCAGCAGACTTGCCGCCGCTGCTGCGTCGCTTATACGCCAGCCGCGGTGTGCGCACGGCCAGTGAACTGGAACGCAGTGTTAAAGGCATGCTGCCGTGGCAACAACTTACCGGTATCGATGATGCAGTTGCGCAGCTTTACAACGCCTTGCGTGAAGGGCTGCGCATTATTGTGGTGGGTGATTTCGACGCGGATGGCGCAACCAGTACCGCCCTTAGCGTGCTGGCGCTGCGCGCGCTCGGTTGCGAAAACGTCAGTTACCTGGTGCCAAATCGTTTTGACGACGGGTACGGGCTTAGTCCTGAAGTGGTCGATCAAGCGCATGCGCGTGGCGCACAGCTCATTCTGACAGTGGATAACGGCATCTCTTCACATGCCGGCGTGGCGCGAGCACATGAACTGGGGATCCCGGTGGTGGTAACCGATCACCATCTGCCGGGTGACACGTTGCCGGATGCCGAAGCGATTGTTAACCCGAATCTGCGCGACTGCGATTTTCCGTCGAAGTCGCTGGCCGGGGTTGGCGTTGCGTTCTATCTGATGCTGGCTTTGCGTGCCTTTTTGCGTGACAACGGCTGGTTTGAGACGCGCGGCCTGGCGATGCCAAATCTGGCAGAGCTGCTCGATTTGGTGGCGCTGGGAACGGTGGCAGACGTGGTGCCGCTGGATGCCAATAACCGCATTCTGACCTGGCAGGGGCTGAGCCGTATTCGCGCCGGTCGTTGCCGTCCCGGCATCAAAGCGCTGTTGGAAATTGCCAACCGCGATGCGCAGAAGCTGGCGGCAAGCGATCTCGGTTTTGCGCTCGGACCACGCCTTAACGCGGCGGGCAGGCTGGACGATATGTCGGTAGGGGTTGCGCTGTTACTGTGCGATAACCTTGGTGAAGCGCGCCAGTTAGCCAGCGATCTCGACGCGTTGAACCAGACGCGCAAAGAGATTGAGCAGGGGATGCAAGCAGAAGCGCTGACGCTGTGCGAGCAGCTTGAACGCAGCGGTGAAACGCTGCCCGGCGGCTTAGCGATGTACCATCCCGAGTGGCATCAGGGGGTGGTCGGTATTCTCGCTTCGCGCATTAAAGAGCGCTTTCACCGCCCGGTGATCGCCTTTGCGCCTGCCGGAGATGGGGTGCTGAAAGGCTCGGGACGTTCGATTCAGGGGCTGCATATGCGCGATGCGCTGGAGCGTCTGGATATGCTGTTTCCTGGCATGATGCTCAAATTCGGTGGTCACGCAATGGCAGCCGGTTTGACGCTGGAAGAACACCGTTTTGAAGAGTTCCGCCAGCGCTTTGGCGAGCTGGTGACCGAATGGCTGGATCCAGCGTTATTACAAGGTGAGATTGTCTCTGACGGCCCGCTGTCGGCGCAGGAGATGACGCTGGAAGTCGCGGAGATGTTGCGAGAAGCTGGCCCCTGGGGGCAAATGTTCCCGGAACCGCTGTTTGACGGTGAGTTTCGCCTCCTGCAGCAGCGACTGGTCGGCGAGCGTCATCTCAAGGTGATGCTGGAGCCGGTTGGCGGCGGCCCGTTGCTCGATGGCATCGCTTTTAACGTCGATACCTCCTGCTGGCCGGACAACGGTGTGCGGCAGGTAAATATTGCTTATAAACTGGATGTGAACGAGTTTCGCGGCAATCGTAGCGTACAGCTGATCATCGAGAATCTCTGGCCACTTTAGCGCCAGTATTCGCTATAAAACAGGGCGGGAATCCGGTAAACTTCCGCCCTTATCACCGCATTTTGACTAGTCCATTAAAAGAAATCAGACCATGTTTGAAATTAACCCGGTAAAAAATCGTATTCAGGACCTCACGGAGCGCTCCGACGTTCTTAGGGGGTATCTTTGACTATGACGCCAAGAAAGAGCGTCTGGAAGAAGTAAACGCCGAGCTGGAACAGCCGGACGTGTGGAACGAACCTGAGCGCGCACAAGCGCTGGGCAAAGAGCGTTCCTCACTCGAAGCTATCGTTGATACGCTGGATCAAATGCGTCAGGGGCTGGAAGATGTCAGCGGCCTGCTGGATCTGGCGGTTGAAGCCGAAGACGAAGAAACCTTTAACGAAGCAGTCGCCGAACTGGATGTGCTGGAAGAGAAACTGGCGCAGCTGGAGTTCCGCCGCATGTTCTCTGGTGAGTACGACAGCGCCGACTGCTACCTGGATATTCAGGCCGGTTCCGGCGGCACCGAAGCGCAGGACTGGGCGAGCATGTTAACGCGCATGTATCTGCGTTGGGCGGAAGCGCGCGGCTTTAAAACCGAGATCATTGAAGAGTCCGAAGGTGAAGTTGCGGGCATCAAATCTGTCACCATTAAGATTATGGGTGACTACGCCTACGGCTGGCTGCGTACCGAAACCGGCGTTCATCGCCTGGTGCGTAAGAGCCCGTTCGATTCCGGCGGCCGTCGCCACACCTCGTTTAGCTCCGCGTTTGTCTACCCGGAAGTGGACGACGATATTGATATTGAAATCAACCCGGCGGACCTGCGCATTGACGTTTATCGCGCATCCGGCGCGGGCGGTCAGCACGTAAACCGTACGGAATCCGCGGTGCGTATTACCCACATTCCAACCGGGCTGGTCACGCAATGCCAGAACGACCGCTCCCAGCATAAGAACAAAGACCAGGCCATGAAGCAGATGAAAGCGAAGCTTTATGAACTGGAAATGCAGAAGAAAAATGCTGAGAAACAGGCGATGGAAGACACCAAGTCGGACATCGGTTGGGGCAGCCAGATCCGTTCTTATGTCCTGGATGATTCCCGCATTAAAGATCTGCGCACCGGGGTTGAAACCCGCAACACGCAGGCGGTGCTGGACGGCAGCCTGGATCAATTTATCGAAGCAAGTTTGAAAGCAGGGTTATGAGGAACCAACATGTCTGAACAACAAGCACAAGGCGCTGACGCGGCAGTCGATCTTAATAATGAACTGAAAACTCGCCGCGAGAAGCTGGCGCAACTGCGTGAGCAGGGCGTGGCGTTCCCGAACGATTTCCGTCGCGATCAGACCTCTGACAAGCTGCACGCACAATTCGATGCCAAAGAGAACGAAGAGCTGGAAGCGCTGGGCATCGAAGTTGCCGTTGCGGGCCGTATGATGACCCGCCGCATCATGGGTAAAGCCTCTTTCGTAACCTTGCAGGATGTGGGTGGCCGCATTCAGCTGTATGTCTCTCGGGACGATCTGGCGGAAGGCGTCTACAACGAGCAGTTTAAAAAATGGGATCTCGGCGATATCCTCGGCGCACGCGGCAAGCTGTTCAAGACCAAGACTGGTGAACTCTCTATCCATTGCACCGAACTGCGTCTGCTGACTAAAGCGCTGCGTCCGTTGCCGGACAAATTCCACGGTTTGCAGGATCAGGAAGCGCGCTATCGTCAGCGTTACCTGGATCTCATCTCGAATGATGAATCCCGCAACACCTTCAAAGTGCGTTCGCAGATCCTGGCCGGCATCCGCCAGTTCATGGTAGGCCGCGACTTTATGGAAGTGGAAACGCCGATGATGCAGGTGATCCCGGGCGGTGCCTCTGCGCGTCCGTTTATCACCCACCATAACGCGCTGGATCTCGACATGTACCTGCGTATCGCGCCGGAACTGTACCTCAAACGTCTGGTGGTTGGCGGCTTCGAGCGCGTATTCGAAATCAACCGTAACTTCCGTAACGAAGGTATCTCCGTTCGCCATAACCCTGAGTTCACCATGATGGAACTCTATATGGCGTACGCAGATTATAAAGACCTGATCGAACTGACCGAATCGCTGTTCCGTACGCTTGCGCAGAACATTCTCGGCAAAACCGAAGTGCCGTACGGCGACGAAGTGTTTGATTTCGGGAAGCCGTTCGAAAAACTGACCATGCGCGAAGCGATCAAGAAATACCGTCCGGAAACCAACATGGCGGATCTGGATAACTTCGACAGCGCGAAAGCAATCGCCGAAAGTATCGGTATCAAGGTTGAGAAGAGCTGGGGTCTGGGCCGCATCGTCACGGAGATCTTCGAAGAAGTGGCCGAAGCGCACTTGATCCAGCCGACCTTCATTACCGAATACCCGGCGGAAGTTTCGCCGCTGGCGCGTCGTAACGATCAGAATCCGGAAATCACCGATCGCTTTGAGTTCTTCATTGGCGGACGTGAAATCGGTAACGGCTTTAGCGAGCTGAACGACGCAGAAGATCAGGCGCAGCGCTTCCAGGATCAGGTTGATGCGAAAGCAGCGGGCGACGACGAAGCCATGTTCTTCGACGAAGACTACGTGACCGCGCTGGAACACGGCTTACCGCCGACTGCTGGTCTGGGCATCGGTATTGACCGTATGGTGATGCTGTTTACCAACAGCCACACTATTCGTGATGTGATCCTGTTCCCGGCGATGCGTCCGGTGAAATAATCGCTCAGCGATAAAAAAAGCCCCGGCGTTTGTCGCGTCGGGGCTTTTTTATTGCGCTAGTTCTGCGGCAAAGTGTCGTAACTGTTGCTCTGCGCTGGCGGCTTCTGCCGCCATCCACGGACTGAAAGCCCACGGCGCGGCGTTAAGCGCACGCAGCAATGCATCCAGTTCAACCCACTGATACTCCATTACTTCATCACTGTTTATTGTTAGCGGCGATACGATCTCTGCGGCAAAAACCGGGCAGATCTCATTTTCGACAATGCCTGACGGATCGGTTTCGCGGTAGCGAAAACCCGGTGCGATGGCGGTGATAGCGGCGATCTCAACACCCACTTCGTAGCGGCAGCGGCGGACAATCGCCTGCTCAATGGTTTCACCCATTTGTGGATGACCGCAAACTGAGTTGGTCCAGACGCCGGGCCAGGCTTTTTTACTCATTGCGCGGCGGGTAACCAGACATTCGCCTGTCGGGCGAAAAAGCCAGGAGGAGAAAGCCAGATGCAGCGGTGTATGCGATGTGTGCGCGGCGTATTTTTCCTGCGTGCCGAGAACCTCTCCCTGGTCGTTAAGCAAAATAACGTGTTCTTGAATAACCATAACGACTCCCGAACATAACCACGCCGGGTGGCGCTATGCGTGACTTACCGGGAGAACGCGATCTCACGGATCAGCCAGGCACAGCGCCACCGGGCAAACGCTAGTATATCCGAGGCTCAGGCAAAAAGAGTGGCCCAGAGAGCGGAAAAGGGCATCACCAGCACCAGACCGGGAAGCATGTTCGCCACCGGGAAGGTCTTGATATTACAAATTCGCAGCCCGGTCGCCACCATGATTAATCCACCCGCACAGGAGAAGTCGCCCATCATATCCGGGGTG
The DNA here is from genome assembly GCF_016620385.1 of Kosakonia sp. LAM2021. Lineage (NCBI taxonomy): Bacteria > Pseudomonadati > Pseudomonadota > Gammaproteobacteria > Enterobacterales > Enterobacteriaceae > Kosakonia > Kosakonia sp. LAM2021. The sequence goes on along the minus strand of NZ_JAENHT010000015.1, from coordinate 5,948 downwards.
ATCATATGCAGGATAAAGACCGCGAGCGTAGCCAGCGCCACCTGGACGATGATCAGCGGAATACCGATAGTCATCACCGAGAAGCCGAGCATGGTGGCAAAAATCGCCGCCGTGAACAGATCCAGCACCGTCTTGATATACAAAATCGACGGATCGCCGGTCATGCCCTCATGCATGGCACCGAAAATCCCCGTGCCGCTGGCGCAAAACAGCACCAGAATGGCGACGAACTTCTCGGTGAATTCATCATGGGTAAGGCCCTGAACCGGCGGGAAAATACGGTTGATTAAACCGCGCGTGGTGCCGGCCGCTTTGCCAATCTGTTTTTCGAGGAAAAACGCTTCGCCGATCACCGCGCCGATCACCATCGCCAGCACCACGGCGGGCATAAATTTCACTTTAATAACGAGATTGATACCCAGACCAACAGAGCACAAACCAAATGTCAGCGGCAGCGCCACTTTCACGCGTTCGGGAATGCGCGTACCAACCAGTGAACCGAGCAGACCACCAACAATGACGGCGGCGCCGTTCACATAAGGACCGATTAACATAATGTTTCCTGCACGTTACGCGTGATGAGCGAGGTTTCCCTCGCCCCAGCGCGGGAGATTTTTCACATCAATACCAAACAGATCCAGCGCACGGCTGACGCTGTGGGTAATGATCTCATCAGTGGATTGCGGGCGCTGGTAGAGCGCCGGCACCGGCGGGAAAATAATCCCGCCCATTTCTGTCACCGCCTGCATATTGCGAATATGGCCGAGATTAAGCGGCGTTTCGCGCGCCAGCAGCACCAGACGGCGGCGCTCTTTGAGCACCACGTCGGCGGCGCGGGTTAGCAGGTTATCCGTCAGGCAGTTGGCGATAGATCCCAGCGTTCGCATGGAGCAGGGCGCAACCAGCATGCCCATGGTTTTATACGATCCGCTGGAAATGGCAGCCCCAAGATTGCCGACAGGATGCACCACATCCGCAAGCGCCATCACCTCATCCAGCTGGTAATCCGTCTCCAGCGCACAGGTTTTTTCCGCCCCTTTCGAGACAACCAAATGGACTTCCAGCGGCTGCCCGCGCAAAAGCTCAAGTGCTTTCACGCCATACTGAAAACCGGAAGCGCCGCTGATGCCAACAATGATGCGTTGCAATGTGGTCACACCGGCCTCCTTATTCGAAATCTGGCAGGAAGCGTTTCACATCCACCGCTTTGAATTTCGAGCGTTCAAAGTGGCTTTTCAGATGGAATGGCACCGTACAGTCAAAAATGGTTTTGCAGGACATGCCCTGCTGCAAAATGCTCGGGCTGTATTCCGGCACCTGCGATGGATCGAGCGGGTGACAACGTACGCCGGGAATGGTGACGGTATCGACATCGCCCTGATAACGGGTTTGCATCGCCCACAGCACATCGTCGCTGTCGAAAATGTCGACATCTTCATCAACCAGAATCACGTGTTTCAGTTCCGGGAACGCGGAGAATGCAAGCAGCGCGGCCTGGCGTTGACGACCTTCATCCGCAGGCGAGAATTTTTTGAATTGCATCACCGCCAGCAGCTTGCCGCCGCCCGCTGAGTGCGCGAAGACGTTAAGCAGTTTACCCGGCATGGCACGACCTACCATATCAAGGATGCTGGCTTCGGTTGGAATACCTGCCATGTTGACGTGTTCTTCGCCCGGCCCAACTGTGGTGCGCCAGATCGGGTTATAGCGATGGGTTACCGCTTTCACCTTGATAACCGGCAGGGCTTCTTTGGCTTCGCCGGTGTAGCCCGGAAACTCAGGCATCGCTTTGCCGGTATCGGTGTTCTGGTCTTCACGCAGACGCATATGCGGCAGCAGTTCGCCTTCAATAACAATTTCCGCATGGGCAATGGCGCGTTCATTGATGGTTTTACACTGCACCATTTCCACGGCGTGCCCGCGTAGCGCACCGGCAACGCTCAGTTCGTCATAACCCAGCGGTGTGGTCGGCGGCTCAAAACAGGCGGCAATTTCAATTGCCGGATCGACACCGATACTGATGGAGATCGGCAGCGGTTTCCCCGCGGCTTCCGCTTTCATGCGAAATGCGTCGATATGGCGACCCGGCGTAAGCCACATCGACAGTTCATCACGGCTTTGCACGCACAGGCGGTGAATGGTGATATCGGATTCACGCGTTTCTGGATCTGAGGCGTAGCACAGCCCCATGGTGATGTACGGACCAGCATCTTCTTCGGTGTTTGTTGGCGCAGGTAGCAATTTGCGCAAATCGAAATTCGCATCGCTTGCCAGATGCACCACTTCCTGGCACACCGCGTGGTCCTGGGTTAGCACCGGTGGAATCGGGTTTTGTACCGAGTCTTTCAGCAGGTGGCCAAGTTTTTCCGGTGCGCAGTTGAGGAAGTGGCTGACGCGTTTGCGGGAACCGTTGAGGCCAATCGCGACGCTGATATCCTGAAAACCTTTCACCTTGTTGAACACCATCACCGGACCGTTTTTCCGCGTCGGGCGCTGGCAGGTTCCGCCTGCGCCAACATAACGATAAACTCCGGAGAGCTCCGCGTGCGGATCAACCTCGGTGTCGGTTTCCACATATTCGCCAGGCAGTGTTTTGAGTAATTTAAGTGCAGAGCGTAAATCGAAAACGCCGCTGGCATTATTGTTTTTGCTATTTGACATGGTCTTTTCCATTTTTAGATGGGAATTTACTGATTGCCGTTACCTTATTTTTCCTGCGGTGATTAAACAAATACCGTTTTCCGGAGGCAGACCAGATCAAAAAAGTACTCTTTATGAGAATGTTAAATTCAGGTTGATAAATGGCATAAAACGTCGTGCTTTTCCTTTTTTACGCCAGGTGTGATACTGAGCGCTCAGGTACAGCGGAGATAAGCGGTATGGATTTGAAAAGATTGCGTTATTTTTGCCGTGTGGTGGAACAGGGATCCGTAAGCCAGGCGGCGAAAGTGCTGAATATGGCGCAGCCGCCGCTCAGTAAACGGATTCAGGAACTGGAAGAAGAGTTACAGGTTTCCTTATTTTCGCGTCAGGGAAACAGAATTGAACCCACCGAAGCCGGTTATTTTCTTTATCGTAAAGCCTGTGAAATATTACGTCAGGTTGAAGATACGGCACGGGAAACTGTAGCAATTGCCAATAAAGAAAAATTCCAGCTAAGACTCGGCTTAACCCATCTTTTTCAATCCTATTTTAAACCGTTATTACTGGAGCTTTATAAGCGCCACCCCGATGCTGAAATTAATATATCCGTTACCGATTCCAGCCACTTAGAAACCATGCTCAATGAAGGCACGATCGATCTGGCGATGATCCAGCGGCCTTATCGCAGCGAAGGCTTCGATTATGTCTCTTTTGATCCGGTGCGGCTGGTGGCGGTGATCAGTAAGCAGTGCCTGGCGCAAGCTCCTGCCAGCCCGTTTGATTACCAGGCGCTGGCGGCGTTTCCACTGGTGCTGCTGCACCGGGCAAAAGACGCCGGCACTTACGAGATGTTGATCGATCTGTTTCGTAAAGCGGGTGGTAACCCGAAGGTGATTATGCACATCACCCAGCCGGGAGTGATCCTGGAGTGGCTGGAGTCTGGTCTCGCCGCGGCCACGCTGCTGCCGTCATCGGAAGTCGACGCCCGTAAACTCAGTCATTGCCATGTGGTGGATGTGTTTCCTTCACCGCAGGTATTTTATCCGGCGCTGGTGAAGATGCCCTCCACACCTTATTTGCCGGAGATAATGGAAATTATCGCGCAGGGTTACCCGATTGCGCGCAAGTCAGTTTGAAGGGTTTAGCAACCGGCGAGTGGCTGGTATGATATGTCGCCATTTATTCTATTCGAGGATCTGTTTTGCGCGCAGGATGCCTGACGAAAAGCCCGTTTCGTATTGTCATTTGCCTGGCAATCAGTTTGCTGCTGGCGAGCTGCGCCGGAAGTAACTCTACTTATTCCGGCTCCGTTTATACGGTGAAGCGGGGCGATACGCTGTACCGCATATCCCGTATTACCGGCACCAGCGTAAAAGATCTGGCCAGCATGAACGGCATTTCACCGCCGTACACCATTGAAGTGGGGCAGCGGCTGAAAGTGAATGGCGCGTCGAAAACCACCTCATCCTCGACAAAATCCGGCACTAAGACTGCAAAAGTGGTGCCTTCCTCGCAGGTTCCGCTCTCGTCGTGGCCGCCAGTAGGGCAGCGCTGCTGGCGCTGGCCGACAACCGGGAAAGTCATCATGACCTATTCCACGTCTGACGGCGGGAACAAAGGCATTGATATTGCTGGTACACGCGGCCAACCGGTTTATGCCTCCGGCGCCGGGAAGGTGGTCTATGTTGGCAATCAACTGCGCGGCTACGGTAACCTGATCATGATTAAGCACAGCGAAGAGTACATTACCGCTTACGCGCACAACGACACGCTGCTGGTCAACAACGGACAGAGTGTGAAAGCGGGGCAGAAAATCGCCACCATGGGCAGCAGCGATGCTGATTCAGTGCGCTTACACTTCCAGTTGCGCTATAAGGCGACGGCTATCGATCCGCTGCGTTATTTACCGCCTCAAGGCAGCCCGCCGAAATGCTGATGAGTGAAGCTAACAGGCGGCAGCCCGCCCTGTTAGCTTGCGTGTTGATGTGGAATTAATTGTTTTGCGTATCCTGACCGCCGAAAATATTCGCGCGGCTGGTTGAGGATTTACCGTTGCTGTAGTCCGTATCCTGGCCGTCGAAAATGTTGGCCCGGCTGCTCGAATGGGTACCGTCGCTGTAATCGGTGTCCTGGCCGCCAAAGATATTGGCTCGGCTGGTTGTCGTTCTTCCATCGCTGTAGTTAGTATCCTGCCCGCCGAAAATATTGGCCCGGCTGCTGGAGGTTGTGCCATCGTCATAGCGGCAATCCTGTCCACCAAAAATGTTGGATTGGCAACTATCCGCCAGTGCAGTATTCAACGAACCCGCAAAAATAATAAATCCCAAAACCAACGGCTTAGCGTTCATAGCGATTCTCTGAAATGAGTGGGAACAACGGGAGCTATGCTATGCCTGAAAGCGTAACGCGGGAGGTTATGTTGTCCTAATTTTCGCAACAAAATGATGGCGCTACACCAGGGAAGATTAATTGCTTAAAACTCCAGCGGTTACCCGCAAACTCGCCTTGCTCTCACGCGCTAAGAGGTTATAATGCCTGTCGCATCTCAATGCGGGCGTAGTTCAATGGTAGAACGAGAGCTTCCCAAGCTCTATACGAGGGTTCGATTCCCTTCGCCCGCTCCAGAATTCTCTCCCCTTTCTTATAAAACACCGACAAAAGTTGGTTTGCATGTGTTTAGCTATCAGAAATTTACTAAGCAAAAGTTGTTTTTGATTGTTCTGACATTGAACAACGAACCACCAACTGGCATTCGGCTTGTATTGGCTAAATTCAGGAAGAAAGGGAAAGGCTGGATCTCTCCAGCCTTTGGCGGTTATCTCACTTTTTTGAAGATGAGTAAGATCAGCGGGACACAGATCGCAAAGCCAAAGAAGGCGACATAAAAAACGCCGTTTGTAGCTTGCATAACTGAATCAACCGCTTGGTAATAGTCTTTTAATGGAACAGGGTCTGAAACAAGGGTTTGATTTTCAGAGAAAATCGCGAATGCTTGTAAGGCTACAAACAGCCCGAAGAAATAGCTTAAGGTGACAAAACAAATTCCTCCCCATCGGAGGATAGTTTTGGTTCTACTCGTCAACGTCATAAGATCCCCCTAATACGCCGCCAAAAGTACCGCTGGAATACTGCGATAATGAATCGCCAGTAGCGGCGACTCCCGCTGCAATGTGCCGAATTTTGCTCTGAATCGCCACGGGTTTAACAGACACCTCAGAGTCATTTAAGATGGCTTAAAGAGAGGTGCCCATGAGCGGTAAGCGTTATCCCGAAGAGTTTAAAACTGAAGCAGTCAAACAGGTTGT
>NZ_JAENHT010000014.1:0-91060 GCF_016620385.1 Kosakonia sp. LAM2021 | reverse complement strand
ACAACCTGTTTGACTGCTTCAGTTTTAAACTCTTCGGGATAACGCTTACCGCTCATGGGCACCTCTCTTTAAGCCATCTTAAATGACTCTGAGGTGTCTGTTAAACCCGTGGCGATTCAATACGCAGTGGCAAGAAAGACAGATTCTGGCTCATGACAAGTAGAGTGGTTCATTTGTATAAAGAGACTTCGCCTTCAGGACGCGTTTTGAACCTGCGATGCATCCACAGGTATTGCTCAGGGGCACGGAGAATTTCACGCTCGATGATCTTGTTCATATAAGCCGCTGCGGCGATCTTGTCTTCCCCTGGATAGCCTGACAACGGATTGCTGATATACATGTGATAACCTTTTTTATCGCTACGTCGAATCATGCTAAGTGTGATCAAGTGTGCACCAGCGAGTTTTGACAGAGCATACGTTCCGTTCGTCGTGGCTGCTTTTTTTACCGAGAAAAAAGGTGCAAAAACGCTTCCTTTAGACCCATAATCCTGGTCTGGTGCAAACCAAACGGCTTCACCTGCTTTTAGCGCATGAACAAAACCTGATAAATTACGTCGATTAATCATAGCCTTATTTGAACGCATACGCCCTTTTGTCTGTACCCATTCCATTAATGGATCATTGTGTGGGCGATATGTTGCCATCATAGGATGGCATAACCCCATTACTCTTCCACACAACTCAAGGGACATAAAATGAATCCCGACAACCATTACTCCTCTCGTCGCACCGGTCAGGTTTTCAAGCCCTTCGACATCAAACCATTTTTTGACTCTCGCATCGCTCCAGAACCAGGCCATTCCTGTTTCCATCAGTCCCAGCCCGAGAGAAACAAAGTTTTTATTGACCATCTGGCTCCGGGCAAACGGTGTCATCTCGGGAAAGCACAGTTCGATATTTCTAATCGCAATCCGTTCCCGACGTTTCAGAAAGGGTCTGGATATTTTTCCAAGGCCAGAGCCCAGAATATGTAAAACCGGGTAAGGAAGTTGAACGAGAAGCCACAGCAGACCCAAACCAGACCAGGTAAGCCAGTGGCGAGGAAGAAGTAAATTATGAGTAAAAGTCTGTGCCATAAATTTCCTTAATGCTAATGAAGGTTATAACGCAAAAGGAAAACAATGAGGCAATTCGTCTTTAGCGATACATTTTGTTTTAGATAATTTAAATTCATCTAAATTCAGGAAAAATATTTTCCAATGACTGGTGAATAATTTAAAGAGCCAGGGGTGAATTGTAAGCCAGCAAATTTATTCTGTTATAAATCCATGGTTTTATCATTGATACTCAAGGAATTGTCTTCTTGATTCATCATCATCAAGGTACTCAAAAGAAAGAAGCCGAATTTTGGTAAGTTTATAAAACCACTCACAATCGTTTCGTTGAATAATTTCGCCTGGTTTGAAACATATCCCGGATGCCACCCGAATAATCGCATATTTACCATTACTAAACCTGACCCGGTGAATACAGAAAGGTTGGCCAGCCTGTCCGTGACAGCTGTTCGACATGATATGCCCTTCAATAAAAACAGATTTTTTAGATTTCATTATCATACCCTCGACAACAGCAGTACAGGAGGAATGTTGTCATTTTCCGACATCACTGACGTTACGTGGCAGAAGCTGATCAGCCGCCGATACACCAGCATTCTGAAGGTCTGAACAACAGTCCGCAGGCAGGGCACTCAAGAACCGCATCTTTTCTTAGTTTACCTGCTTTCTGATCGGCTCTGTGTGCACATACCGGGCAGGCAACATGCACCGGTCTTTCTTTAAAATACCTGAGCCCATTTGTATAAGACATAAATAATTCTCTGAGGAATAGAGTAATTATTATACGCTTTAATATAAAAATAACTGGCATAAGTTATGTTAAGTTGTGTCTGAATCAGGATATCAGATATTGAAAATTGAACGTCTTATTTATGATACACTACCCTTCCGTGAGAAATTTAAGATGAAATCAGAAGACACCCTTGACTGGTATCCGGCACAATTACCGCCTGTGAAAATTATTCTTGGCGAAGCCGTGCTGGCTGTGGGTAAACAGGGCCGGCCGATTAATACCCGCACCTTGCTGGAATACCTTCAGGTCATGCAGGACAAACAAAAAAGGCGGGATGACAAAATCGCCATGCAGACTGCGATTGATGTTCTCAGGGATAATCAGCGCATTAACGGCAGACGTTAATGCACCTCCGGGATCAGTGTCAGTTCTGAATGATCTCAACCGTATGGTTTTGTCCATCATCCTTCAGCGGTATTCTGTCATCAGGGAGGAGAACACCATCCAGCGTCACGCAATATTCTGCATCGCCGCGTGAAACACTAATCTGATAATGGCTTTCACCATATTGATATGCCATAGAAAAAGACGACCACTCATCCGGTAACCTGGCATGAACACTAAAGTCATTGCCGGAACGTTTTATCCCCAGTAATTCCTCGGTAAGTAAACGCCAGGCCCAGGCTGCGGAACCCGTATACCAGCTCCACCCTGCACGTCCGGTATGGGGAGCGACGCTGTAGACATCAGCACTCATGACATAAGGCTCAGCTTTATAAATCCCGACAGAGTCCGCATTCAGGGTATGATTTATAGGGCTGAGCATTGACCAGAGTTGCCAGGCTCGTTCGGCATTCCCCATTCGGGCAAAGGCCATCACTGCCCAGATGGCGCCATGCGTATACTGCCCTCCGTTTTCCCGCACGCCGGGCAGGTACCCCTGTATGTAGCCCGGATTTGGACCGTGTCCGTCGAAAGGAGGCGTTAACAGTTTGATCAGCCCTCCTTCGTTATCCACAAGGTGCTTATCCAGCGCCTGCATGGCCTTTGCGCACCGTCCCGGGCTCGCGGCGCCGGACAACACAGACCAGCTCTGCGCAATCGCATCAATCCGGCAGTCCTGTGAGGTTTTCGATCCCAGGGGAGTACCATCGTCAAAATACCCGCGCCGGTACCATTCCCCATCCCAGGCGTGGGCTTCGAGATTACTTTGCAGGCGCAGAGCCTGTGAACGGCACATCGCGGCGACGCTTTCATCCAGCCTGCGCTCCGCCAGCGCTGCAAACCGCTGCAAAATGTCGTACAGGAAGAAGCCCAGCCAGACGCTTTCACCTTTGCCTTCGATACCCACCCGGTTCATACCGTCATTCCAGTCACCAGCCCCCATCAGCGGCAGGCCATGCTCCCCGAAGCGAAGTCCATAGTGAATAGCTTTGACGCAGTGTAACCAGAGTGTCTCTTCGGTGCCGCTGATGACCGGCGTGTCATAGACAGACTCTTCACCAAGCTGAAGCGAGCGTCCCTCCAGATAAGGAATGCGTATTTCCAGTGCATCCATATCCCCCGTCGTTTCAACATAGTGGCAAACAGCAAGCGGCAGCCAAAGATAGTCATCGGAACAGCGGGTACGCACACCGTTGCCGTGTGGCGGGTGCCACCAGTGCTGCACATCCCCCTCGATAAACTGCCGTGATGCACAGAGTATTATCTGTTCACGCATCCGGTCCGGAGCAGCGTGGCTCAGAGCCAGCGTATCCTGCAGCTGATCGCGAAAACCAAATGCACCGCCAGACTGATAGTAGCCACTCCGAGCCATAAGACGGCAGGCGACCGTCTGATACAACAGCCAGCCATTAACCAGTAAATTTACGGACGTGTCGGGGGTGTTAACTACGATTTTATCGAGAACATTGTGCCAGTGATTATGAATCCGGTTCAGCTCCTGGCGGACCGTATCCTCGTTCATGTAGCGGGCCAGCGTCTCCTGAGCACAAACATCATTCTCCTCTGCGCCGAGGATAAAAATAAACGTCCTCTGGTCCCCGTCAATTAATGTAACCGCCGATTGCACCGCTCCGCAGGGATCCAGACCGGCCCCCGTCTTACCAGAAAGCTTTTGCAGTTTCATGGCCGAAGGGGCGTGAAGGGAACCATTACGGCCAATAAACTCCCGGCGATCCCCTGTCAGAGAACAGTCATTACCGCTGACGGCAAAAAATGCAGTTCGGCCGCCACCATTATCACCATAAAAGTTATTCGCAAGCACCCCGCAGCCGCCGGGCGTTCTGGCCACATGTGTCACAATGTGAGGGGCTGAGCGCGTTCGTGTTTCTCCGAGCGTCCACTCTACATAGCCTGTGACGGAAAGTTGACGTGTCCGTCCCGAAGAGTTGCTGAGCGTCAGGAGCACCAGTTTAACCGGATCTTCTTCAGCAACCAGGACCGTCAACTCGCTGTCTATACCACTCTCACGATGGGCAAAAACGCTGTAGCCAAAACCATGGCGGGTCAGGTAATCACCGTGTCCGCGAACAGGTAAAGCCGTCGGCGACCAGCACTCCCCGCTCTCTTCATCGCGCAGGTAAAATGCCTCGCCGCTGCGATCGCTCACCGGATCGTTCTCCCACGGCGTCAACCGGTATTCATGGGCATTCTCATACCAGGTATAGGCCTGCCCTGCCTCTGAGATCACACAGCCAAAACGAGAATTTGCCAGTATGTTCGACCAGGGAGCCGGTGTAAGCGCATTTTCCCGAAGGACGATCTGATACTCCCGCCCATCCTGAGAAAATCCACCGTACCCATTGAAATGGCATAACTGACTGGTATCAGGGCTCCAGTCCGTATGTTGATTACGCTCGCGCACAGCACGCGGAATGAATGCCCTTGCCGGCGATTTCAGGGTATGAATACGCTGGTTAAGCTGCTCATTAATACCCCCTGCGCGGTCATCAAGATAAAGACAGGCCACGCTCATCAAAAGCAACTTATCCTCAGCGGAGAGATGCTCACCGTTCCGGACAAAAAGCCCGCCCTTTTTATCCAGCAGACTGGCTTCAGACCCGGCATAAATTAACTCCATAATCTGATTTTGTAATCCCAGCTGGTAGCCGCCGGGGCTGTTATTCAGGATGACCAAATCAACATCCAGCCCTTTCTGTCTCCAGTAACGGTGTGCCTGAATCAGTGTGGTCACTGAGGTGATACTTTCCTCGCTGGTTATACTCAGCAGCACTATCGGCAGATCCCCTGAAATTGCCCAGCCCCACAGTCCGGACTGGCCACGCCGGTTGCGGCCGATCGCGTGGCCTTCGGCGCGCAGCTCCTGGACAGGGTAAAGCACAGCGCTGGCGAGACTATTGAACAACGTGGCATCATCTTCACTGGCGTTCATCTGGCGCAATACCACCAGACTGTGAGACCAGGCCAGTTCAAAGACGCGATCGGCGATAGGGTAATCGCGATATTTCTCCAGCAACGCCAGGCTCTGCTGACGGGTCTCGCTGATGCCATAAATGATATCAATCGTAACCGGCTGCCCCGGCTGCAGAATGATGGCGTTGCGAATTGCCAGTATCGGATCCAGCACCGAGCCCGACGTGTTGCCTAGCATCCCTCCCGTCTCTATTGCCTGTGCATTCGCAGGGTTTCTGCCACGTCCAATAAACCTTGCCCTGTCCGTTTCAAACGACACGTTATGTCGGTTATCGCCGTGCACCACCATCATGTGAAACAGGCAAGAGCCCGGTTCATCCGGTGAGCGCGGGCGCCGGTGGCAAAGAATAGCGTCACGCTCAGGAGCCAGCTCAGTCTGAATAAACAAATTGCTGAATGCCGGGTGTGCCAGATCGCTGGCATCAGGTGCCAGTACCACTTCAGCATAGGTTGTCAGCTCCAGAGAGCGAGGCTTACGACCACGATGAATCAGTGTGAGCCGTCGCAATTCAACATCATCCTCCGGAGAGATCACCACCTGAGTTTTGACGCTGAGTCCCCCTAAGCTGCGTCTGAATTCTGCCCCCGCATCGGTGAACAACACTTCCTCGTCTTGTCCGCTGGTGTAGCCTGTTGGTTGCCAGGTATTGCTCCACACATCTCCCGTCTGGGTATCGCGGATGTAGCAGAATGCTCCCCAGTTATCACGGGTGGTATCACTGCGCCAGCGCGTTAGTGCAATATCATTCCAGCGACTGTAACCACCGCCGCCCGCGGTCAACATCAGATGATAATGGCCGTTGGACAGGAGTTGAATATCCGGGGCGGGGGTATCCACGCTATAGAAAATACGGGGTTCATAGCGAACGGGTTTGACCATGCCCTCATGAGATTCAAAATGACGGCGCGGACTGTACAGATCGACCGCATCCGGCACACGCTCCTGTAACAGCAGACTCGCTGACCGGAATACCGTGCTGGACATAAAGCGTTCAGTCATGGGGGCGTCAAGCAGCACATGAGCCAGCGCCTGAAATGCCATACCCTGGTGATGCGCCATCCAGGACTGTACCACCGCATAGAGCTGACCGGTTGCAAGACGTGAGGGGGTATAGTCCAGCGCTTCATAAAAACCGTATTCTCCGCGTGCACCATTTTTTTGCAGCCTGAACAGGTTCTCACAGGCTCTCTGTGGGGAAACCATCAGCGCCAGCAGCGTGGCGTAAGGAGCAACAACCATGTTATCGGCAAGTCCCCTGCGTAGACCGAGCCCCGGTACGCCAAATGCCTGATACTGATAATTATGCTGAACATCAAAAGCATGATAGCCAGACTCTGAAACACCCCATGGTACCCCGCGTTCTTTCCCCCAGTGAATCTGGCGCATAACCGCCGACTGACTCATTTCATCGAGCAGGCTGCCGGGCCAGGTGGGCATCACCAGATTCGGCATCAGATATTCAAACATGGATCCGCTCCATGACATCAGGGCAGTTTCATTATCAATCGTGGTAAACAATCGACCCAGCGCGTACCAGCTTTTAAGAGGCAGCTGATTAGTCGCAATGGCAAGAAAACTGGTCAGGCGGATTTCAGACGGCAGGAGATCGTAGTGGCTCTTGTCAGGCATATTGGTGTCACAGTTATAACCGACGCTGAGCAGACTGGTTGCTTCACTGTACAGAAAGGCGAAATCCATCCGGGCATGCTCATCCAGCCGCTGTTCCAGCTCGGTGATAATATTGAGTCGCATTCGGGCCTGCTCCGCCACTGACGCCGGAGGCGTTCCTGGACCGGTTAATGTCGGACGGGCAAGCTCACTCAGCGTCGGCAGCGTCTGTTCATTCCAGGATGCAGGCAACCAGCCAAGCAACAGAGACCACTCATGGCAAAGCTGAACCAGTTGATGCTCCAGATGTCCAGCCCAGCGCATCTGAAGAGGAGATCCCTGATGACATGCGCTGGTCAGATGGTTGCACTGGGTGCGCATGCTTTTCAGTTCGCTGAAAAGCGCCTGCGGAGAGAGCGACACCGCGTTCAGGCAATGCTTGCGCAGCAGTCTCAGGCTGTCAGGTGGGTTCTTACCCCACTGTTTTTCCAGAATATCCAGCGTATCGTTCAGTCCTGCCAGTATCTGTTGGTTGCTTAAAACAGGCTGATGACGCATGGCGGACAGGCCTGCACGCAGGGTCAATAAATGCCCGGCCATATTGCCGCTGTCGACGCTGGAGATATAACGTGGACTTAGGGGGACCAGCGTACGGGTGTCATACCAGTTGTAGAGATGGCCCCGGTAGTGCTCCATTTGATCCATCGTGTCGAGCGTGAGCGACACGCGCCGGAGCACCTCTCCGCCAGGCAGGTAGCCAAAGTCCCATGCCGTCAGGTTAGCCATAAGTGAAAGACCAATATTGGTAGGAGAAGTTCGGTGTGCCACCGTCGGTTGTGGTATTTCCTGATAATTATCAGGCGGAAGCCAGTTCTCTTTTGCTGTGGCAAATGTTTCAAAAAAAGCCCAGATTTCACGGCTTGTCTGGCGTAACAGCTGTTTTTGTTCCTGATTAGGCGAAAAAACCTTACGCACGGGCTGGCGACTCAGCCAGCTCATCAGCAGCGGTGCCACACACCATACCAAACCGATCGGTAACGCAATCCCCAGCAGCTGTGGGGCAAATTGTCCGGTCAGTATTGTCAGCGCCACGCCACCGGCAACGTTCAGCCACATTGCCTGATAAAAACGTGCAACAGTGGGTCTGGCCTGACTGCTGTCCTGGCTATGGCTGACCCACTGGCTGAGGTGACGCCTGCTTATCCCCAGTCGCCATAGCGTCACGGCGATCGCTTTCAGCGAATATCCGGCTTCGTGCGGCAGTATCGCAAAATTAAGGCTGATACCTGACAGACGCTTTAGCGCGCCCGCCCCCACCAGTAACAGATGCGGCTTCACGCGGCGACGCAGAGGTTTATGCAGAAGGTCATGGCTAATGCAGAGGATGGCTGGCAACAGCCATATCAGCAACAGTATGCCCAGCCAGTAAACCGGATTGGGTACCCAAAGCAGAGCGAAAAACAGCAATATCAGTAAGGAGGGGGCGACCAGACTGCGACGTAGATTATCGAGTAATTTCCAGTAAGAAAGCGCGGTCAGCGGATTCCTGACCCGGGTTCCATCGGCTTTTCTGACGCGTGGTTTTAGCCAGTTAAGCAGTTGCCAGTCACCCCGGATCCAGCGTGAACGTCGTGCAACATCCGACAGATAATTATTAGGGTACTGTTCGTAGAGTAACACCTCGCTCAGCAGACCCGAACGTGCATAGCATCCTTCAAGCAGATCGTGGCTGAGTACCAGATTTTCCGGGCAGATGTTGGTAGTGGCCTGCATAAAAATATCAACATCGTAAATCCCTTTGCCTACAAACGAGCCTTCCCCAAAGAGATCCTGATAAATATCCGAAGACATCATCGAATAAGGGTTATTGCCCGGTACGCTGCTGCGCAGGGCTGCGTAACGCCCCTGACCGTTGCGTGGTATCTCCTCCGCAAGACCGGGCTGTAAAATACCGAATCCTTTGACAACCCTCTGGCGTACCGGATCATACTCAGGCGTATTCAGCGGATGCGCCATCGTCGCGACGAGTTTGTGTGCCGTATCGCGCGGGAGCACCGTATCGCTGTCCAGGGTAATGACGTATTTTATGTGACCCGGTAAAAGGTGGGCAGGCATCTCTGCAACGCTGACGAATTGCGTTCCGGGATGGCGCAACCAGCTGTTCAGTAACGCCAGTTTTCCCCGCTTGCGTTCATAGCCCATCCACGCTCCTTCCGAGGGGTTCCATTCAGGCTGGCGATGTAACAGATAAAAACGTGGTCGGCCGGAGGGGTAGCGGCGATTAAGCGCCTGCGTATCGGCGATAGCCTGTCTGAGCAGCGCGTGACTTTCCGGCGAGGGTTCATTTTCAGAATCAGCAAAATCAGTGAGCAGCGCGAACCTGAGATTTTCGTTTTCATTCCCCAACCAGCAGACTTCAAGACTGGTGAGGAGCTGGCTGAAACTTTCGTGGCTGGTCAACATGCAGGGAATGACTAACATGGTGGCACTGTCAGCGGGAATACCGGCTGAAAAATCCATCCCCGGCAAGGGTCGAGGAACGCGAAAACGGGTGGTTGCATCACTGAGCAAATCGCTCATTAACTGAGTTAATGCGATAATCAGAGGTAATATCACCGCGATCAATAGCCAGTCTGCGCCCTGCATGGCGGTTTCGTGCAATATTGCTGCGGTCGCTGCGGTTGTCAGCAACGCCAGGCTTCCAAGCCATGACAGCAGGGTTATTCTGTTGAAACTGTGCCGCAAGCGTATGAGCCTTGAGGCGTCTGCTAGGAGATGAATATCCAGCGCCTGTCGACCTTCGCCCGCAAGATAATAACCAACATGATGTTCCGGTGTATCAGGCGCTTTTTCCTCTGAAAACGCCAGCGCCTTCTCAGCAACCTCAGGCTCGCTGAGACCGCTGTCTCTGGCCAGAACCTCAACTACGTGCCGGTAATGATCCCGGGTATTGAAGTGCATCCGGGGATAGATGCCGGCAGGATCATTGCGTAATGCCTGTTCGACAACGCTTATCGTTTCGGCGAAATCAGCCCAGTCCGTTTCACTCAATAAACGCAGGCCCGCGATGCTGTTACTGACGGACAGCTGGCTGGCGGCAAGCTGCTGATTGAAACTATGTATGAGAACGTCAGTGGTGATCCCCTGTTCCCGAAGGCACTGATCAACCCAGGTCAGAGGTAACGACAGCGCGTTGCCATGCCCCTGCAGGCGCCGCACCAGCTCTGCGACAAACGCACTGGTTAACGGAGGTCGGGAGCGCGCCATATCGGCAACCACCATGATTAAATCACCAGGCGCGCTCTCTGCGCATTCGACAATCCTTGTTATCCACGTATCAGCAAGGTTTCTGTCCTGCTGCGCTTTTATCACTTCCATACTGATACGACGAAGATTTTCAATCAGCGCAAGGCGCAGCATTCCCGGTAACGCCCAGACTTCACCCAGCGTCAGCGGCGTCACCTGTTGATAGGCAGTAAGATAGCTGGTCAGGCTGGCTGCATCCCAGCGGCCATCGCCGTGAGCAATGGCCTCTGATGCAATATGATAAATTCGTGGGCAATTCAACGGCGATACAAGCGACGGAAGACCTTTGCCAAAGCTTTTCGGCAGATGCTGGCGGACAGTGCGGATTTGTTCCTCAATCAGATAATAATTGTCCAGCAGCCATTCACCGGCGGGCATGATACTGGTCTTTTTACCCGCGTTAAGCTCATAGCAGTTTTGGGTAATGACGGCCTCATTGTCGCCAAGCCGTTTCAGAAGATAATAAGGATGCCTATCCGGTGATACTTTATGAGTCCGCGCCAGCTTCTGGCCGTAGCGTTCCATCTGGACGGTCGAAAAGAGTTCTGACCGCGGCGAGCTTTCACCGGCAGGATCGTTCGCCGAAAACGTTATGTTTTCGGCAGCATTCATCAGAATACGGGAGCGGTTAAACCACGCTCTGGGGATCATTTTCATAGCATTGCTCTGATGCGACGTTAGCGCGCAGGAGCAGTTGCGAAATCAGTTCAGAAACGTTCTCTCAGGATGGGCGTCAGGCATCAGGGATTTAACAGCTGCCGGAATCTAACATAAGTATAGGACATGAGCTCTGTTCTGCGGTTTTGGTCGAGCTAGCGTCGGGAGATAAACAGAGCCTTACATCCGGGGCAAAGCATTGTCTGGTTGAGCCGGATTTTTGACAACGGTTGTACTGATTTTAAGCCACAAACAGGACAGGCAGCAGTGGCAGTAGACGCACTGCTGAAGAATTTCATTGCGTAATTGATAACAGACATAACCATTAACCTTTCAATGAATGAGCTTCACCGTACCACATGTGGTTAAGTTTTAATCTATCTATTTTGACACACTGAAAATCAGGAAAGATAAATGTTCGCAGCCACAGGCCCCCTGAGACCGTTTATCCGGCAAAACTCTATGCGACTTCCAGGGATGAGTAATTCTGATTCGCGAGAGTTAACGGCTGAAATGTGAAGCAGAACGTCTTTTCGTCCATCAGATGGGATGATGAGGCCTTTACCACTAAGAATATCAAAGCTTTTGACAATTCCTGTCATTTTATGGGACAAGTCAATTC
The DNA here is from genome assembly GCF_016620385.1 of Kosakonia sp. LAM2021. Lineage (NCBI taxonomy): Bacteria > Pseudomonadati > Pseudomonadota > Gammaproteobacteria > Enterobacterales > Enterobacteriaceae > Kosakonia > Kosakonia sp. LAM2021. Next base: position 79,641 of record NZ_JAENHT010000014.1, on the reverse strand, counting down.
CTTATTGAAAACACTTAAAGACTATACATTGAAAATGGCATTCAGCCACTTTTATTTTCCCTACAGGACCTCTGGACGGCTAAAAGATAATTTGCTTATATCGATTCCCTGTGCCTTAATGAATCCCATCTGTTCGATGTACTAATGAAAGTTAGAAATTTTCCGGGCAGTTCTCATTACCAGGCGCTATCGTTGATATCCCCTCTTTTGAGTCCATATGTTTATCTTATACGTTTACTATCAATACAATCATGTATAACGGAGTCAGTATGACCTCTAGAATTATGGGCCTGGTTAAATGGTTTAACGAAGACAAAGGTTTTGGCTTCATCTCTCCTTTTGATGGCAGCAAAGATATCTTTGTCCATTTGTCTGCACTTAATGGCGACAACTTTAAAACTTTATTTGAAGGTCAGAAAGTTGAATTCGCCATTCACCGCGGAGACAAGGGTCCTGCTGCTGCAAACGTAACACTTTGCGATAAATAAATCATTGTGGGTCTGCGATAACGATGAAGGATTATTCCTGAGTAGACAGACCCATAACTTAAATCAGATGAAAGTCGTTTATTCATAATATCTGATCAGCATATTTTTCAAAATTATGAGTATGCTAACCGATGTGATGAAGTGCAGTACTACTGCATAAAAAGTCTAAAAGCACAAACTAACCACATGTTAAATAAGAAGTGCGTAATGGCTTTGACCTTAATGGCATCTGCCAGTTAATATCCACGAGAGAACAGGGTAATAGAATATGATTAAAGTCCTTGTTTTCTTTAATGCTGAATCCTGTAAAGTCATGACCGTTCTGGAAGGTATATCCTCTATCAGGCAGGAATATCCAAACGGTGAAGAAACACACCTTCGGATTATGTCTGCAGGTTTTCCTTCTTTAACTGGCGATCATGGTATTGTTTACGTGGCTACTGACAGGGAGTTAACGTCACAGGAGATACTTGATGCAGTCAGGAAGTATTTATAGCATTTTTGTCATGCTCTCTGCTCCATGTTTAATTGCATGCTTACCCTATTTATCAGAATCGAACAAAAAATGAGTAAAAAACATTTATGGCCTGCTAACAGCAGGCTTTTTTTACATTACAATTTTTTAGAAACACCTCTATAAAGAGAGAGTAATTCGCTACCCTCTGACAAAATGCAGGTGTCTCTCCCCTGCATGCCATCTTGCCATTTGTGAAAAACCTTGCTAAGTGGCGGCGCTGTCTCTCCTGATTTAAAGCTCTTCAGGTATGACTGAAGCAATAGGTTAGGAGGGTATAAAAAGGCTCTCCGGATGGCTCCTGGCATCATAGTTTTAAGTACCTTCAAAAATGCATGGACATTTCGTAAGAGTTAGAATTTAGTTCTTGCACATTCTTCTTAGTTTTGTCTTGCGATAAGAGATTTATATCAGTAGTCTAAACCTAGTTAATAACAATTTGTACCAATCGGATTAAAATTCTCAGTAAGAAAAATCGGGTTGATGAGCAACCGTCGACATTGGTATTTGCTGAAACTTTAAGAGGTCTCTTTATGTCAGATGCTCTCACACAGTTAAATAATATCCGTACCTTACGTTCCCAGACTCGTGAAATGTCATTAGATGTACTGGAAGATGTTCTGGAAAAGTTTAAAATTATTCTTATAGAACGACGAGAAGAAGAGATATTACGTCTTGCAAATGAAAGTCAGCGCCGCGATAAACTGGAATCACTTCGTCAGATGATGCTTGATGAGGGTATCGACCCATCCGAACTTATGGCTGTTGTTGGCTCTCCGGGTAAGATTAAAAGGACGCGCTCCCCCCGCCCCGCGAAGTATCGATATACTGACGAAACTGGAGAGTCAAAAACATGGTCAGGTCAGGGGCGAATGCCGAAGCGGATCTCAAATCTGATTGCTGAAGGTGGGGAATTAAAAGATTTTGAAATCAGCTAAAAAGAGCCGGGTATAACCCGGCTCTTTTTTGTGTAGGCCGCAAGTTGCCTTAGAGAATAGTCGAGAAACATTTAGTTCCGTCGATATAGCCGAGAAGCTGTTTAAAATCACAGTGCTGCTTAAGGGACAAACCGTTTATCTTGCAGACCGTTACAGCGAGCAAAAAAAGAGCCATCAGGAGCTTTCATCCCGTGTTAATCAGGACAATATATAATGTGATCCTACCCACGTAATGTGGACACAGCCCTAAGCGAGGTTCTGGTTTTCAAATTGTTCCGGGCTAAGACCGCCACACGCACTGTGGCGACGCCAGCGATTGTAGTCACACTCGATATAATTAAACACCGTCGTCCGCATTATTTCTCTGCTGGTAAAGTGTTCTCCGTGAATACATTCCACTTTCAGCGAATGAAAGAAGCTTTCCACACAGGCATTGTCATAACAATGACATTTTGCGGCCGTTTACGCCGCCACAGCGCCATTTGCAGTGCATCGCAGGCAAGTTGTGCTGTCATACGCGATGACATTGACCAGCCGATGACGGCTCGCGACCACAGATCAATAACCACCGCCAGGCACAGCCAGCCTTCGTCCGTGCGCAGGTACGTGATGTCACCTGCCCACTTCTGGTTTGGGCCACTGGCGTAAAAATCCTGTTTCAGCAGGTTCTCTGACACGGGCAAGCCGTGCTCACGGTAACTGACCGGGCTGAACTTGCTGGTCGCTTTCGCCCGCAGTCCCTAACGACGCAGGCTCGCGGCAATGGTTTTGATGTTGTATTCCGGCAGTTCGTCAGCAAGACGAGGCGAACCATAACGCTGTTTTGCCTCAGTGAATGCCTGACGAACAGCATGAGCCGGAACTGTTGGCGTGGGCTTATCTGATGGCGACGCAGGCACCAGACATACCAACCGCTGCGGGCAACCCGAAGCACACGACACATGGCTTTGACACTGAACTCTGCCCGGTGATTTTCGATAAAGACATACTTCATTTCAGGCGCTTCGCGAAGTATGTCGCGGCCTTTTGGAGAATAGCGAGTTCCTCAGCCTGCTCCGCCAGTTGCCGCTTGAGACGTGCATTTTCAGCAGCCAGTTCACTTTCACGCTCCGACGAGGTCATTTGTTGATGTTGTTTGCTGCGCTAGGCATACAGTTGAGATTCATACAGGCTGAGCTCGCGGGCTGCTGCGGCAACACCAATACGCTCTGCCAGTTTAAGGGCTTCCTGACGGAATTCAGGTGAGTGCTGCTTACGGGGCTTTTTGCTGGTTGATACTGGTTTTGTCATGAGTCACCTCTGATTGAGAGTTTACTCACTTAGTCGCGTGTCCACTATCCGCGGGTAGGATCAAATAGCTACTGTAAATGTCCCTACAAAACGAACCATTATTTTTAGAGGGCGTCTGGAACTCCAACTTCCGCTTTTGGCACCTAAACAGACAGTCAGACGCAAATGTAAATCAGTACAAAAAAATTACTGGGGTTGAACTCCTCCAAAACGGAGGAGCTAAGCTTTAGATTTCACACTACCTACTAATAAAGAACCAATTTAAGATTCGTATCATAAGGCCATGATTATTTTATATTTTCCAATGTTATCAATATAATCCGCATACCACTGCATCATCTCCCTACGTCCTTCCAAATACAACGCATGGTTATACGTCCCACGAATCGCATTTTTATCAACGTGAGCCAGCTGGGTTTCAATCCACGCTGTATTGAACCCTTCCTCATGCAAAATCGTACTCATCGTATGGCGGAAGCCATGCCCCGTAACCTTTCCTGTATATCCAATCCGTTTGAATACCTGATTAATGCTCGCTTCACTCATCGTCTTACGGGGATCATTACGCCCTGGGAATACCAGAGGATATTGCCCAGACATCACTTTGAGCTGCTGTACGATTTCCAGCGCTTGGGTAGACAGGGGGACAAGGTGAGGCCGTTTCATCTTCATACGCTCTGCAGGTATTTCCCACACCTCTTTCTCAAGATCAAACTCACTCCAGGAAGCACCTCGAAGCTCGCCGGTGCGAACTCCCGTAAGGATAAGCAGACGAGCGGCAAGAACAACTAACGGGCTTCCTGTATAGCCTGCGAGAGCTTTAAAGAAGTCTGGTAACTCCTCAACGGTAAGGAAGGGATAATGCTTCGATTTATGTCCTGACATCACGCTGGTTAGATCTGCCGCAGGATTGTATTCCGCGCGGCCGGTAACGATGGCATAACGAAAAACTTCGCTGCAGCGCTGGCGAACCTTCTTGGCCTTCTCTGTCGCGCCACGGCTTTCCATTCGACATAGCACATTCAGCAGAACCAAAGGCTTGATGTCATTCACCGGCAGTTGGCCAATATAAGGGAAAATATCTTTATTGAAGGCTTCGATAATGTCGGAGGCATAGCCTTCTGACCACCGGCTCACCTTCGTTCCGTGCCATTCAAGTGCCACAGCCTGAAACGTATTATTGAGCTGCACATCGCGAACCAACTTTTCTTCTTTCTTGGCAAACGATGGATCGATACCTTCTGCCAGCTTTTTCTTGGCTTCATCACGTAGTGCCCTCGCTTGTGCAAGGGACACTGCCGGATAGACACCAAAAGCCAGACGTTTCTCTTTTCCATTGAAGCGATACTTCATCCGCCAGTATCTGGAACCAGAGGGAACAACCTCAAGATACAAGCCAGCACCATCTGCCAGCTTATAGGCTTTCTCTCTGGGTTTAGCAGCGTCTACCTGTCTCGCATTAAGTTTCATTGGGGGCATCTCCCTGGACCGAACACAGAATGCCCCCACTTATGCCCCCAACTGCGACTTGATTTCGGTTGAATCCAGTTGATAACAGGAGATAAGATACGGGCTAGAAACCGCAGTATACGGGCTTTTAATTGATTTAGGTAGACCTGGGAAGAGTTTGAAATGGTGCCGATAATAGGAGTCGAACCTACGACCTTCGCATTACGAATGCGCTGCTCTACCAACTGAGCTATATCGGCCCTGCAATATGTTCACGGGCGTGAATCACGGAGTAGAAGGTTAAAACTAAGCGGGTGATGCGTCAATGCCCTTGGGAATCAAACGGCTACTTTTGCATCACCCTTTTTCAATTAAGCACGAATCGTGTCGTCGCCGAAACCAATCCACTTGTAAGTCGTCAACGCTTCCAGCCCCATCGGGCCACGCGCATGCAGCTTCTGCGTACTAACCGCAACTTCTGCCCCCAGGCCAAACTGCCCACCATCGGTAAAACGCGTAGACGCATTTACATACACCGCAGAGGAATCCACTTCGTTGATAAAGCGGTCTGCATTACGCAACGTACGCGTAAGAATGGCATCAGAGTGCTGGGTACCGTGCTGGCGGATATGATCGATGGCGTCATCCAGACCTGCCACGATTTTCACATTCAGATCCAGCGATAAAAACTCGTCGTCATACTGTTCCGCTTTCACTGCTTCCACTTTCGCCGGGCCATTTTGCAGCAGCGCCAACGCCTGTTCATCAGCATGCAATGTCACGCCACTTTCCGCCATCTGCTTACTCAGCGCGGGCAGGAATCGCTGCGCAATACCCTGATGCACCAGCAGTGTTTCCACCGTGTTGCAGGTACTGGGTCGTTGGGTTTTCGCGTTAACGATGATTTTTAACGCCGGATCGATTTCCGCAGAATCATCAACCAGAATGTGACACACGCCGATACCTCCGGTGATCACCGGGATGGTCGACTGCTCGCGGCACAGCTTATGTAAACCAGCGCCACCGCGCGGGATCAGCATGTCGATATATTTATCCATGCGCAGCATTTCATTCACCAGCGCGCGATCCGGGCTTTCGATAGCCTGCACCGCACCGGCCGGTAAGCCGCACTCTTCCAGCGCCTGCTGAATAACTTTTACCGTGGCGGCATTGGTGCGCCAGGTCTCTTTGCCACCGCGCAGGATCGCGGCGTTACCGGTTTTCAGGCACAAAGAGGCGACATCCACCGTGACGTTAGGACGCGCTTCATAAATCACACCAATCACGCCCAGCGGCACGCGACGGCGCTCAATGCGCAGGCCACTGTCCAGCAGCCCACCGTCAATCACCTGGCCTACCGGATCCGCCAGTTTGCAAACCTGGCGCACATCGTTGGCGATCGCGGTTAAGCGCGCCGGATTGAGCGCCAGACGGTCAAGCATCGCATCGCTCAACCCGTTGCGGCGAGCTTCCAGCAGATCTTGTTCGTTCGCGAGCAGGATCTCTTCCGCCTGCGCTTCGAGATAATCAGCGATTTTTTCCAGCACGCGGTTTTTCTCGCGACTGGAGAGCAATGCCAGTTTGTATGACGCTGCTTTGGCAGCGATGCCCATTTGTTCCAGCATACTTCTGCTCCTTAACGGGTAATCATGTCGTCGCGGTGCACCGCGACAGGGCCATATTCGTAGCCCAGAATGGCGTCAATCTGCTGTGAATGTTGCCCGGCAATGCGACGCAGCGCATCGCTGTTATAACGGCTTACACCGTGGGCGATATCGCGGCCTTGCAGATTACGAATGCGGATCACTTCACCACGGGAAAAGTTGCCTGTCACGCTTTTAATCCCTTTGGGCAACAAGGAGCTGCCGCGTTCCAGAATGGCGGCAGTTGCGCCTTCATCAACGGTGATTTCACCGGCAGGCGGCGCGCCAAAGATCCAGCGTTTACGGCTCTCCAGCGGCGACTCCTGTGCGTGAAAGCGCGTGCCAACAGAAATACCTTCCACGACATCGCCAATCACGCCGGGCTTGCTGCCAGCGGCGATAATGGTGTCGATCCCCGCGCGGCAGGCAACATCAGCGGCTTGCAGCTTGGTGCCCATACCACCCGTACCAAGGCCGGAAACGCTGTCTCCGGCTACTGCGCGCAGCGCATCGTCAATGCCGTAAACGTCTTTAATCAGTTCCGCATCCGGGTTGCTACGCGGATCGGCAGTAAACAGACCTTGCTGATCGGTCAGCAGCAGCAGTTTGTCGGCGCCGGCAAGGATCGCCGCCAGCGCCGAGAGGTTATCGTTATCGCCGACTTTGATTTCAGTGGTGGCAACGGCGTCGTTTTCGTTAATTACCGGCACGATATTGTTATCGAGCAGCGCACGCAGCGTATCGCGCGCATTGAGGAAACGCTCACGATCTTCCATATCAGCGCGCGTCAGCAGCATCTGCCCAATATGAATCCCGTAAATGGAAAACAGTTGTTCCCACAGTTGAATCAAACGGCTCTGCCCTACTGCCGCCAGCAGTTGTTTTGACGCGATAGTCGCGGGGAGTTCCGGGTAGCCCAGATGCTCGCGCCCGGCGGCAATCGCGCCAGACGTCACAATTACAATTCGGTGCCCGGCGGCGTGTTGCTGCGCGCACTGGCGCACCAGTTCAACAATATGGGCGCGGTTCAGGCGACGGGAACCGCCCGTTAAAACACTGGTACCGAGTTTTACCACCAGCGTCTGGCTGTCACTCATGATTCTCTGCCGTTTTTTAAGGAAATATAAGGAAAGTAAATCGTCGTCAGACGTTGTAACAGGAGTCAGAGCGATTGCCAACTGCCAGAGCTGTCAGCTCACTTTTTTGTTGCGCGGGATCAGCAAGCGTAGCGGCAGGATTTGACACTTTTATGGCAAGAACAAAAAAACACAACTTTTTAAAAATATTCTTAATTTGTCATAAATCTTTAATTTCGCAGCGTTAAAACCCTTCCTGTTTTTCACGGGGCGTATGCCCAGCGAATATTAGCGCGTTAGTCAAATCAGGAATCAAAATGAAAAAGAGCACTCTGGCATTAATGGTGATGAGCGTTGTCGCTTCAGCTTCTTCTGTTCACGCAGCCGAAGTTTATAACAAGAACGGCAACAAACTGGATGTGTACGGCAAAGTGAAAGCCATGCACTACTTCAGTGACGATACCACCAACGACGGTGACAAAACTTACGTGCGTTTCGGCTTCAAAGGCGAAACACAGATTAACGATCAGCTGACCGGTTTCGGCCGTTGGGAAGCCGAATTTGCTGGTAACAACGACGAAACCAACAACAACAACTCAGCGACCAGCCAGAAAACCCGTCTGGCGTTTGCTGGTTTGAAAATCAAAGATTTTGGTTCTATCGACTACGGTCGTAACCTGGGCGTGCTGTACGACGTGGCTTCCGTAACGGATATGTTCCCGGAATTCGGCGGCGACGGCATGACCCGTACCGATAACTTCATGACCAAACGTACCAATGGCGTTGCAACTTACCGCAATACCGACTTCTTTGGCATGATCGACGGCCTGAATATGACCCTGCAGTATCAGGGTAAAAACGAAAGCACCACCCGCGCTGTCAGCAAACAGAACGGCGACGGCTGGGGGACTTCACTCTCCTATAACTTCGGCGGCAGCGCATTCAGCCTGCTTGGCGCATATGCGAACTCTGACCGCACCAACGCGCAGAACACCGCCGCGTTTGGTCGCGGCGAGAAAGCCGAAGCCTGGGCAACCGGCGCGAAATACGACGCTAACAACCTGTACATCGCCACCATGTACGGCGTCGCTTACAACATGACACCTGTATCTGCCGCATCGAGCACCGGGCTGGGTTCAGGCTTTGCTAACAAAACCGAAAACTTCGAAGCGGTTGTCCAGTACCAGTTCGACTTCGGTCTGCGCCCGTCTCTGGGTTATGTCCTGACCAAAGGCAAAGACCTGGAAAAAGGCGTTGGCGACGAAGATCTGGTTAACTACATCGACGTTGGCGCAACTTACTACTTCAACAAGAACTTCTCGGCGATGGTTGACTACAAAATCAACCAGCTCAAAGACGACAACAAGCTGGGTCTGGCTGACGACGACGTTGTTGCCGTTGGCGTGACTTACCAGTTCTAAGTTGCAGTAACTGTAATACCCCTCGTTATATTGAATGCCCTCGCAAGAGGGCATTTATTTAACCTGATTCAGGTGAAAGGCCGGGAAACTGCGGCCAGGCCCGATAAGCGCAAGCTATCGGGCATTTTTTATGCGGGGAATTACGCGGTGAGCTTCAATTGTTCTTTGAAGTTTTCGGCAGGTTCCAGCTTCAGCTCAAGTGAAGCCAGCAGGGTTTTCGCACGTTCGTGAAAATCGCGCAGCGTGTGCTCTAATCGATCGGTAACTTCCTGATCTTTTATTGCCGTGGGTTTCCATTGCCCTTCTTTATCAAAAAGGCCGAACTGATAACGGTAGGTAAAACGCGTCTCTTGCGCTTCCATTTCCATCCACCAGCCCCAGAACTCTCGTTTTTCCGGCGCGGGTTTAACATTCACGCAAACTGCCAGGCAATCAAAGAAAAAACGGTTCTCTTCGCATTGCTCTTCGCGGATATAAGGCCCTAGCGCAGTAAACTTTTTAATCAACCTGCTTCTCGGATGTCCACTCGGTAACGTCATTGCGATCTCCTTTTGTGAAGCAACTGTTTTACCAAACCGATAGAATTTATCAATCTATTAACGGAAATGATGGTTGATCCATCCGGTTATTTGTTGCAACGCCTTATCAAAATTTCGATAAACCGGATTAAACGGGATCTCCAGCAGTTTGCCGTTGCCAGATGACGAGGAGATTAAACGCGACTCCTCCTCCGGACTGAAGGGATCGTTTTGCCAGAAACCGGAAAGCATCGGCGTGGGGCAACGTCTGCCGAGTAAACCCTGGGTTTTCAGCGAGTAGCGATTCAGCTCCACGCGCAGCGCCTCGTCGGAAGCGTCGTGCATCCCCAGGCGGCTGGCGAGCACATCCAGATACATCTCCGGCACGCGTCCCTGGTGTTGCGGGTCGCTCAGCAATGCATGCACCACTGGCCCAAGGCAAGCCACTGCTTTCAGGCGCGAAGATTCAAGATATGCCAGGCGCACCGCCACATTCGCGCCAAAGCGAAAGCCAAACGCCGCCACCCGCGTGTGATCGACCCAGGGAATGTTCGGCAGCGCTTGCAGCGCATGCTGGTGCAGCAGGCTGGAGTCCTGCGTCAATTTCCACTTCGAAGAGAAGCCAACCGACGGCATATCCAGCGTCAGCATCGCTATGCCTTGCGGCGCGAAATAGCGTTCAAACAGGGTGTAATAGTCGCTTTGCAGGCTATCCAACCCGCCGCACATTAATACCGTCGGGAACGGGCCATTGCCAGGCGGCATGTGCAGAAATCCGGTGACCGGCGTGCCACCGGGAATAGCGAACTGCAGCTCTTTGATCTCACCCGGCAGACGCTGCACCGCCTCTTCATACGCGCGGTTCGCCAGCGCTTGCGCCTGCTCAGCGAGCGAATCACCTTTAATATGAGGATAAGCGGCAATGCTGAACAAACTGGACGCATGCAGCCAGTGTTTGCCACTGATCTGTGGCGCGGGTTCCTGCATCGCTTTTTGCTGCCACGACATAGCCTGTACGGACCATTCATAGATCCAGTTGCCGTTACGGTAACCCACCACCGTGTCATACAGCTCCGGGTCGGTGCGTTCAGCCTGGCTCATCACAATGCGCGCCTGCACTTCGAGGATCTCTCGCGGATCCACGCCGCGCCAGACCCACATCAGCCGATTGAGCATGCGATACCAGTGCGGCACATTTTTGCCATCAAGAGTCGACAGGATCGGCGATTGCGCGCCACGATTAAACCGGCGTACCAGCGTGGAAGTTTCAGGGTGCTTGAAGCGGGGTTTGAATAACGTTTCGCTAAGATTGGGCTGTGACATTGCGCGCAGGCTCCATGTATCTATCACCGGCGGTTATTGTAACCTGTTGCGCGCTAAAAAGAACAACGCCCGGCAAAACCGGGCGTGAGCAAATGTTTCGAAGCAGGATTAACGGCCGCTGATTGGCGGTACAAACACCACGCCCATATCCCACGGCTGCTCAATCCAGGTATCCTGCGGGATATCAATCACGTAATCGTCAACCAGCGGGCGACCTGCCGGTTTAGCGAAAATAGTGACGAAATGCGCTTTGGGATACATTTCACGAATCGCGACAGCTGTGCCGCCAGTGTCCACCAGATCGTCGATCACGATAAAACCTTCACCGTCACCTTCTGCGCGTTTCAGCACGGTCAACTCACGCTGGTTGTCGTGGTCGTAGCTGGAGATACATACGGTATCAACATGACGAATGCCCAGCTCACGCGCCAGCAGTGCGCCTGGCACCAGACCGCCACGGCTTACGGCAATAATGCCTTTCCATTGTTCTGAAGGCATCAATCGGGCGGCCAGTTTGCGTGCGTGAATCTGCAACATGTCCCAGGTGACGACGTATTTTTCGCTCATGTGAAGTGTCCCAGCCTGTGTTTTAACGGCTTAAAAATTATTCGAGGGGGAAATAGGTTGCGCGAGATTATAGAGATCTGAAGCGCTAAAAACCAGTATTACCCGGCATTACCGGCGCTTTTTCCGCGCACTGGTGCTCGCAGCGCGGCAATAAAGTGGTATTCTCAACGCCATCTCGCAAGCTCAACGCTTGCGATGTTCGTTTATTTAACCCTGTGACCTGCAAGGTACGTTGCGCAGGCTCTTCGTAAGGAGACTCATCGTGTCTGAACTGTCTCACCTATCACCACAGCCGCTGTGGGATATTTTTGCCAAAATTTGTTCTATTCCGCACCCGTCCTACCATGAAGAACAACTCGCCGGGCACATTATGAGCTGGGCGAAAGAAAAAGGGTTGCATGCGGAGCGCGACCAGGTTGGCAACATTCTGATCCGTAAACCAGCCACCGCAGGCATGGAAAACCGCAAGCCGGTAGTTCTGCAAGCACACCTTGATATGGTGCCGCAGAAAAATAACGACACAGTACACGATTTCACCACCGATCCGATTCGCCCGTATGTAGACGGCGAATGGGTTAAAGCGCGCGGTACCACACTCGGCGCGGATAACGGCATCGGCATGGCTTCCGCGCTGGCGGTGCTGGCAGATGACAGCGTTGAACACGGCCCGCTGGAAGTGCTGCTGACCATGACCGAAGAAGCGGGCATGGATGGCGCATTTGGTCTGCAAGCGAACTGGCTGCAGGCGGACATTCTGATTAACACCGACTCTGAAGAAGAGGGTGAAATCTACATGGGTTGCGCAGGCGGTATCGATTTTATCACCACCCTGCCACTCTCCCGCGAAGCCGTACCCGCCGGGTATGAAACCTTTAAGCTGACGTTGAAAGGGCTGAAAGGCGGCCACTCTGGTGCCGAAATTCATGTCGGTTTAGGTAACGCCAACAAACTGCTGGCACGCTTCCTGGCCGGCCACGCAGAGGAGCTGGATCTGCGTCTGCTCGATTTCACTGGCGGTACGCTGCGTAACGCGATTCCGCGCGAAGCGATTGCTGTTATCGCCGTTCCGGCAGATAAATCCGCGCAGCTGAAAACGCTGGCCAGCGAATATCAGGCAATCCTGAAAAACGAGTTGGAAGCCAAAGAGAAGAATCTGGTGGTACTGCTGGACAGTGCAAGCAGCGATAAAGCCGCGCTGACCACCGCCTCGCGCGATACGTTTGTGCGCCTGCTGAACGCGACGCCGAACGGGGTTATTCGCAACTCTGATGTCGCTAAAGGCGTGGTAGAAACCTCGCTGAACGTGGGCGTGGTAACGCTGCAAGACGACAACGCCGAGATTATCTGCCTGATCCGCTCACTGGTAGATAGCGGCAAAGATTATGTGGTGAGCATGCTGGAGTCACTGGGTGCGCTGGCGGGAGCGAAAACCGCACCGAAAGGCGGCTACCCTGGCTGGCAGCCGGACGCGCGTTCTCCGGTGATGGCGCTGGTGCGTGAAACTTATCAGCGTCTGTTCAACAAAACCCCGAACATTCAGGTGATCCACGCAGGTCTGGAGTGTGGTCTGTTCAAAAAACCATACCCGGACATGGACATGGTATCGATTGGGCCAACCATTACCGGCCCGCACTCACCCGATGAGCAAGTGCATATCGAAAGCGTAGGCCATTACTGGACCCTGCTGACCGAGCTGCTGAAAGCGATTCCAGCGAAATAAGCCTGTAGTCCGCGCCGCCCGGCGCGGACATTTTCCTGAACTTTACACTGCCTTAAATGCCATTCCTTTAAACAGGTTTCCCCGTTCAATCTGCTGGTGAAACAATCGACCTTTCGATTTCAGCCTCGCGTATTCAGCATCCTTTATTTGTTGCAGACAATGAGCAATCAGCAAGGTTGCCAGCCGTTTATCAGAAATGTATTCCGAAGCGAGACGGCAAAGAGAATTGCTCGTATCTCCTTTTATAGGTGAGCAAATAAAAGGGATCGGCAGACGAAATCCGGGGCTATATGAAATACAAAGAGACTTCAGGGAATGGTGAAATGCTTTTACAGTAACGAGAAATAAACGTCGGGGATAAAGAAGTTTGAAATAGATCCGTAGCGTATTTTTTATAAACCTAATACCAGTTGGCGTTCCAGTTGAGGATCAAGCAGCGTGACATGCAACCCAACCAGTCGGACACCGCGCCCGCTGCGACGGTCGTTCCAGGTTTTTTGCGCCGTCGCCAGTAAATCCTCTTTATTTAACTGCGGCCAGACATGCTCCTGAGTCGTAAGCTGGAAATCATTAAATTTCAGTTTTACTCCCTGACGAGCAATTAACAGATCCGGTTTCACTTTTGCCAGCCGCCGCTCAAGCTCAGGGTACAAATGTTCAATAATCGCTTCGCACTCTTCCCAGCTGTGAATATCTTCCGCCAGCGTCCGCTCCACGCCCACGGATTTACGCAGCCGTTCGCTGTTAATTTCCCGCTCGTCAATGCCCTGGCTGCGCTCCCATAAAACACGGCCGAATTTGCCAAAGCGTTTAAGCAGCACGGCCAGGTCGCTTTTTTGCACATCTTCACAGGTGCGCAGCCCCAGCGTTTCCAGTTTTGCCGCTGATACCTTTCCCACTCCGGGGATTTTGCCGAGCGGTAACGTGCGCAGAAACGCCGGTACATCAGCCGGAGTAATCACATATTGCCCGTTGGGCTTGTTGAGATCGGAGGCGATTTTGGCGAGAAACTTCACCGGTGCAACGCCCGCCGAAGCCGTCAGTTGGGTTTCATTAAAAATGGTCTGGCGAATCTCCTGCGCCATCAGCGTCGCCGAACCGTGGCAGTGCGGGCTATCGGTAACATCAAGGTAGGCTTCATCCAGCGAGAGCGGTTCAATAAGCGAAGTGTAGCGGGAGAAGATATCGCGGATCTGGTTAGATGCTTCTTTGTAAGCGTCAAAACGGCCGGGCAACAACGTGAGGTGCGGGCAGAGTTTAAGCGCCATCGCTGTTGGCATTGCGCTGCGTACGCCAAATTTGCGCGCCGGATAGTTCGCCGTGCTGATCACGCCGCGTTGTACCCGGCTACCGCCGATAGCGATGGGAATATCGCGCAGGGCCGGGTTATCGCGCATCTCTACCGCCGCGAAAAAGCAGTCCATATCAACATGTATGATTTTGCGCATGCGTACGCCCTCACAGAACACTGGATAAGTATACAGCACATTTACAGCAATTGAGAAGCCAGCACGTAAATCCGGCGAAAAGAGAGGAATATAAGCGGCAATTCAGGCTTTTTACTCGCATAATAGTCGCCAGCTTTCGGCCAAGCGTTTGATACGTAATCCTCAATCTTATTCACGCGAGACAAAAGCGAAGCCAATGAAAAGGCAGCGTGAAAGACGATGTAGATTGGGGCTTGCGAAAAAATGCCGTAATGCTAATGTGGGCGCTCCAAAACAGAATAGTCTGAATTTTGGGCTTCTTTTGCCGTCCTGGCAATGTGGTATTAGCTTTATCAAGGAAACAAGTAGTATGCGCAAAATCGCATTATTTATTGCGATGCTTCTGCTTCCGTGCGTCTCTTTTGCTGGCCTGGTGAGCAGCAACGGTTCAGTAACGCCGGTCAGCAAAGAATATAAGCAGCAGTTGATGGGGTCGCCGGTTTATATCCAGATCTTCAAAGAAGAGCGCACCCTTGATCTTTACGTCAAGATGGGCGAGCAATATCAGTTGCTCGACAGCTACAAGATTTGTAATTACTCCGGCGGGTTAGGCCCCAAGCAGCGCCAAGGTGATTTTAAAAGCCCGGAGGGTTTCTACTCCGTGCAGCGCAGCCAGTTGAAGCCAGATAGCCGCTTCTATAAAGCCATTAATATTGGGTTTCCGAATAACTACGATCGCGCCCACGGCTATGAAGGCAAATACCTGATGATCCACGGCGCTTGCGTGTCGATTGGCTGCTACGCCATGACGGATTCCGGTATTGATGAGATCTTCCAGTTTGTTACCGCCGCGCTGGTTTTCGGGCAGCCGAACGTGCAGGTGAGTATCTATCCGTTCCGCATGACCGACGCCAATATGCAGCGCCATAAATATTCAACCTATGCGGATTTCTGGAAGCAATTGAAGCCGGGTTATGACTACTTCGCCACCACCCACCAGCCGCCGGTTGTCTCGGTAGTGGATGGCCGCTATGTGGTTAGCAAGCCGCTGAACACCGCTGTTCAGCCGCAACTGGCGTCAAACTACACGCTCCCCCAGGCAAAATAATGCCCATTCGCCCGGCATAATCTTTTGCCAGGTTTCATTGCCGGTTAAAGGCTGGGTGGCAATCACGGTAACCACATCGTTTGGTGTGGTTTCCCGCTGAAAATCAATTTCCACATCCTGATCCAGCAGCTTCGCCACGCCAAACGGCGCACGGCGGGTGATCCAGAACAGATTGGTCGAACAAAACGCCATTACATAACGCCCGTCCGACAGCAGCATATTAAAAACGCCCTTCTCGCGCAGTTCCGTGGCCAGTGCCGCAATGTATTTAAACACCGCCGCCATATTGCCCGGTGTGCGCGGGTAGCGTTCGGTCAGCTTGTGCAACAGCCAGCAAAATGCTTTCTCGCTATCGGTTTCGCCAATCGGGCGGAAGTTACCGGTCTCCAGCGACTTATAACCCGTAAGCTGTCCGTTGTGCGCATAGGTCCAGTTACGTCCCCACAGTTCGCGGGTAAACGGATGGGTATTTTCCAGCGCTACTTCGCCACGGTTCGCCTGGCGAATATGGGCAATCACCGAACGGGATTTGATCGGATAGTCCTGCACTAATTTCGCAATAGGGGAATTAAAACTCGGTTGCGGATCTTTGAACGTGCGACAGCCTTTGCCTTCGTAAAAGGTAATGCCCCAGCCATCTTTATGCGGCCCGGTTCCGCCGCCACGCTGGACGAGACCGGTAAAACTAAAGCAGATATCGGTTGGCACATTTGCGCTCATACCGAGCAGTTCGCACATACACACCCCCACACAGCGCCCTTATCAGAGAAGGCGTAATTGGTGCAGCCAGTTGGCATACGGACAGTGCGTCGATTAACTGTACCTAAACAGGATTTCGCGCACTGCCGAAGTCAAAATGGCAAAAATAGCCTTCCTTAAGCCTTAACCATCTCTTTTTCAATCAACTGAATCAGGATATGAATCACCTTAATGTGAATTTCCTGAATACGGTCAGCATAACCAAAATGCGGCACGCGAATTTCAACATCTGCGCTGCCTGCCATTTTACCGCCGTCTTTACCGGTCAGGGTGATCACTTTCATCCCCTTCTCACGCGCTGCCGCAACCGCTTTGATAACGTTGCCGGAGTTACCGGAAGTGGAGATACCCAGCAGCACGTCGCCTTCGCGACCAACGGCTTCCACATAACGGGAGAAAACATAGTCGTAACCGAAGTCGTTGCTGACGCAGGAGAGATGGCTCACGTCAGAGATGGCAATCGCCGGGTAACCCGGACGGTTTTCGCGGTAGCGCCCGGTTAACTCTTCGGCGAAATGCATCGCATCACAATGCGAGCCGCCGTTACCACAGGACAACACTTTGCCGCCAGCTTTAAAGCTGTCGGCCAGCAATACCGCCGCGCGCTGAATAGCGTGAATATTGGCATCATCTTTCAAGAAGTTCGCCAGCGTTTCGGCCGCTTCGTTCAGTTCGTTACGAATAAGATCCTGGTACATGAGGATATCCTTCAGCATAAATGTAAATAACACTGCGCAGTGTACCGGATACTATTCCAGGCGAGAAGTCAAAGCCGTAGCGCCCTGTGGTTTTCATTTTCCGTGCGCAAAAAGCCCCCAACAATGTGAACCAGGTTGTAATTATTTTGTAAACACATTGCTAAAAGAAATCACATCCACTACAACCAATACATCACAAGTGGTCAGACCTCCTACAAGCAAGGGAGCTTTTCTTTATGATGATTTTGAGCATTATCGCAACGGTTGTTCTGCTCGGCGCGCTGTTTTACCACCGCGTTAACCTGCTGCTCAGCAGCGTGATCCTGCTGGCGTGGACCGCCGCGCTGGGCGTTGCTGGCCTGTGGTCTATCTGGGTGCTGCTGCCGCTCGCGATTATTCTGGTGCCGTTTAACCTGCCACCGATGCGTAAAGCGTTGATTTCCGCACCGGTATTCCGTGGTTTCCGTAAAGTGATGCCGCCAATGTCGCGCACCGAAAAAGAGGCCATCGACGCCGGGACAACCTGGTGGGAAGGCGATCTGTTTCGCGGTAACCCGGACTGGAAAAAACTGCATAACTACCCGCAGCCGCGCCTGACCGCTGAAGAGCAGGCGTTTATCGACGGCCCGGTAGAAGAAGCCTGTCGCATGGCGAATGACTTCCAGATCACTCATGAAATGGCCGATCTGCCGCCGGAACTGTGGGCGTTCTTAAAAGAGCACCGCTTCTTTGCGATGATCATCAAAAAAGAGTACGGCGGGCTGGAATTCTCGGCTTATGCCCAGTCCCGTGTGCTGCAAAAACTCGCGGGAGTCTCCGGTATTCTGGCGATCACCGTCGGCGTACCGAACTCCTTAGGCCCGGGTGAATTGCTGCAACACTACGGCACCCAGGAGCAAAAAGATCACTATTTGCCGCGCCTGGCGCGCGGTGTAGAAATCCCCTGCTTCGCACTGACCAGCCCGGAAGCTGGCTCCGATGCGGGCGCCATTCCGGATACCGGCATCGTTTGCATGGGTGACTGGCAGGGCGAACAGGTGCTCGGTATGCGCCTGACCTGGAACAAACGCTACATTACGCTGGCACCAATCGCTACCGTGCTGGGTCTGGCGTTCAAACTCTCTGACCCGGATAAACTGCTGGGTGGCGACGAAGAATTAGGCATTACCTGTGCGTTGATCCCCACTTCTACGCCGGGCGTGGAAATTGGCCGC
Organism: Kosakonia sp. LAM2021; assembly: GCF_016620385.1. Lineage (NCBI taxonomy): Bacteria > Pseudomonadati > Pseudomonadota > Gammaproteobacteria > Enterobacterales > Enterobacteriaceae > Kosakonia > Kosakonia sp. LAM2021. The sequence goes on along the minus strand of NZ_JAENHT010000014.1, from coordinate 61,488 downwards.
CGTCACTTCCCGCTGAACGTGCCGTTCCAGAATGGTCCGACCCGCGGCGACGATATCTTTGTACCGATTGATTACATTATTGGCGGGCCGAAAATGGCCGGTCAGGGCTGGCGTATGCTGGTGGAATGTCTGTCGGTAGGTCGCGGTATTACACTGCCGTCCAACTCCACCGGCGGTGTCAAATCCGTCGCGATGGGGATTGGTGCCTACGCTCATATCCGCCGCCAGTTCAAAGTATCGATTGGTAAAATGGAAGGCATCGAAGAGCCGCTGGCGCGTATTGGCGGTAATGCCTACGCCATGGATGCAGCCGCATCGCTGGTGACTTACGGCATTATGCTCGGTGAAAAACCGGCGGTGCTTTCGGCAATCGTTAAGTATCACTGTACCCACCGTGGTCAGCAGTCAATTATTGATGCGATGGATATTGCTGGTGGTAAAGGCATCATGCTCGGCGAGGGTAACTTCCTGGCGCGTAGCTACCAGGGTGCGCCGATCGCCATTACCGTAGAAGGCGCGAATATCCTCACCCGTACCATGATGATCTTCGGCCAGGGCGCCATCCGCTGTCATCCGTATGTGCTGGAAGAGATGGCTGCCGCGCAGAATAACGACGTGGACGCCTTCGATAAACTGTTGTTCAAACATATCGGCCACGTCGGCAGCAACGAAATGCGCAGCCTCTGGCTCGGCCTGACGCGCGGTTTAACCAGCGCCACGCCGACCCGTGACGCGACTAAACGTTATTACCAGCATCTGAACCGTGTGAGTGCCAACCTGGCGCTGCTCTCGGATGTGTCCATGGCGGTACTTGGCGGCAGCCTGAAACGCCGCGAACGCATCTCGGCACGTCTCGGCGATGTGTTAAGCCAGCTCTATCTCGCTTCGGCGGTGCTGAAACGCTATGACGACGAAGGCCGTCAGGAAGCGGATCTGCCGCTGGTACACTGGGGCGTGCAGGATGCGCTCTACCAGGCGGAACAAGCGATGCATGATTTGCTGGAGAACTTCCCGAACCGCTTTGTGGCGGGCGCCCTGAGCCTGGTGATTTTCCCGACCGGCCGTCATTACCGCGCACCGTCCGACAAACTGGATCACAAGGTCGCGAAGATCCTGCAAACCCCGAGCGCAACGCGTTCACGTATTGGCCGCGGTCAGTACCTGACGCCAAGCGAGCATAACCCGGTCGGTCTGCTGGAAGAGGCGCTGGTTGATGTGATGGCAGCGGATCCGATCCATCAGCGCATCTGCAAAGAGTTAGGCAAAAATCTGCCCTTTACCCGTCTGGACGTGCTGGCGCAGCAGGCGCTGGCAAGCGGGCTGATTAATCAGGATGAGGCCGCGCTGTTGAACAAAGCCGAAGTCAGCCGCCTGCGCAGTATCAACGTTGACGACTTTGAACCGGAGGCACTGGCGACTCAGCCGGTGGTAAAAACGCCGGAGAAAGTGCGTAAACCGGAAGCTGCCTGACGAAGTAAGCGGCTGAAAACGCTCTCCTCTTATCGAAACCCGCATCATGCGGGTTTTTTTATTTATCCTCATGCTACAGTGTGCAAATGCTGTCTTACGGGGGAGTTGCTATTGTGCCTGGTTTAAAAATTACGCTGTTACAACAACCGTTAGTCTGGATGGATGGCCCCGCCAACCTGCGCCATTTCGATATCCAGTTAGAAGACGTCACCGGGCGTGATGTGATTGTGCTGCCGGAAATGTTCACCACCGGTTTTGCCATGGAGGCGGCGAAACAATCCATGCCGCAAGATGAGGTCATTGCCTGGATGCAGAACAAAGCGCGCCAGACCGATGCGCTGGTCGCCGGTAGCGCCGCGCTGCAAACCGATCGCGGCCCGGTAAACCGCTTTCTGCTCGTCGAACCGCAAGGCAAGGTGCACTTCTACGATAAACGCCATCTGTTCCGCATGGCCGATGAGCACCATCACTACGAAGCGGGTAACGAGCGCGTGGTGTTTGAGTGGCGCGGCTGGCGCATTCTGCCACTGGTCTGTTACGACCTGCGTTTTCCGGTGTGGTCGCGTAACCGCAATGATTACGATCTGCTGCTTTATGTTGCCAACTGGCCAGCGCCGCGCTCGCTGCACTGGCAATCACTGCTGGTTGCCCGCGCGATTGAAAACCTCGCCTGGGTGGCGGGCTGCAATCGTGTCGGCACCGATGGCAACGGCCACCACTATCGTGGCGACAGCCGGGTTATCAGCCCGCAGGGCGAAATCATCGCCACCGCCGAGCCGCACCAGGCGACGCGCATTGACGCCGAGCTGTCACTCAGTGCGTTACAGGAGTACCGCGAGAAGTTTCCGGCCTGGCAGGATGCCGATCCCTTTACGCTGGAGTAAGGCGATCCCCTCTCCCTTTCGGGAAAAGTTCCACGTCTACTGCGCGTGAATAAGCCTTCCTACCGCAAGGCTCAGAGCGCGCAGAGCGTGGGCGACATCGCTACAGGCCACGCTTTCCGCCGGATGATGGCTGATGCCTTTATAACAACGCACAAACAGCATGGCTGAAGGCCAGCGTTCCGCAATGGCGATAGCATCATGCCCTGCGCCACTCGGCAGAGATAAAACCTTCCCCTGCACGATGTGTACCGCATCAGCCAGCTCTTCACGCAGTGGCATATCGCACGGCGTGGCGGCAATGGTGTAAAAAATGTCGTGGCGGAACTCAAGCCTGCGTTGCCGGGCGATGCGGTTGGCTTCGTCCAGCAAGTGGTTGAGCAATGCTTCGCGCTTATCATCCTGCGGGCTACGGATATCGAGCGTAAGCCCAACCGCGCCGGGGATCACATTTACCGCACCGGGTTCGCATTGCAATGTGCCAACGGTGGCAACCATCTCCGGGCCGGCCTCGATCGTTGCCTGTTCGATAATCTGTATCCATTCGGCGGCAGCGGTCAGCGCATCACGGCGATGACGCATCGGCACTGTACCGGCGTGCCCGGCCTCACCGGTAAAACGGCAGCTAAGCCGCCGCGCACCGTTGATGGCCGTGACCACGCCGAGCGCCAGATCCGCTTGTTCCAGTACCGGTCCCTGTTCAATATGCAGCTCCAGATAGGCGGAAAAATCCGCGACCGGGCGCTGCGCACTGGCAATCTGCGCGGGATCCAACCCGGCCTGTTCCAGCGCCTGCGCCACGCTAACGCCCTGCGCATCTTCACAGGCCAGCCACGCTTGCGGCCAGCTGCCGGTCAGCCCACGGCTGCCAAGCAGCGCGATGTTAAACCGCGTACCCTCTTCGTCAGCAAAACCGACAATCTCGATCGCCTGCCTGCCGCGCAGGTTAGCCCGATTCAGGCCATCAACAACTTCAATCGCCGCCAGTACACCAAGCATACCGTCGTATCGCCCGGCATCGCGCACGGTATCAAGATGCGAACCGAGCAGCAGCGCCTGGCCTCCCGCTTCGATACCTTCGTAACGGCCAAAAATATTGCCGACCGCATCCTGCCAGGTGCGCATCCCCGCCTGTTGCATCCACCCGGCAACCAGCGCATTTGCCTGCAAATGCTCAGGCGAGAGATAAACACGGGTGAGTTGGCCCGGCGTTTCGCTGATTTGCGCCAGCGCGTCACAGCGCTGCATAAGCCGGCTGGCGGCTTGCGCGGCATCGAAAGACGTCATCATTAACTGACTCCTTCGTAAATGTCCCATGCCGCCTGCATGCCCGCACCCTGAACGGTGCGAAAACCCAGCCGGTTTAACACCGCTTCCAGCGCGGTCAGCGTTTGCAGCACGCAATCTTTGCGCGCGTTATACCCCATGGTGCCGATGCGCCAGATCTTGCCCTGCAGCGGGCCAAACGAGGTGCCAATCTCAATATGGAAATCATCCAGCAGACGTTTACGCACCTCTTCGCCATGTACTTCCTGCGGGATGTGCACGCCGAGAACGTTGTTCATCTTGTGGCGGATATCGCCAAACACCTCCAGCCCCATGCCCTGGATGCCCGCAAGCATTGCGCGCCCGTGCAGTTCGTGGCGCGCAATCAGCTTTTCCATGCCCTCTTCAAGCATAATGCGTGCGCATTCGCGGGCGGCGAACAGCATGCTGGTCGCTTCTGTGTGGTGGTTCAGACGTTCCGGCCCCCAGTAATCCATCACCATGCCGAGATCGAAATAGTTGGAGTAGATCATCTCCTCTGCACCATCCTGATGCGCCTCGGTGCGAATGCCTTGTTCTACGCATTTGCGCGCGCGTACTGCGGCTTCCATTCGTGCGCTAAGAGTAATGGGCGAACTCCCGGACGGGCCGCCAAGGCACTTTTGCAACCCGGCGGAAACGGCATCCAGGCCCCATGCATCGCTTTCTAACCGGTTGCCGCCGAGCGAAGCGGTGGCGTCGGTATAAAACAGCACATCGTGGCGGCGACAAATCTCACCTAATTGATCCAGCGGTTGCAGCATGGTGGTCGAGGTATCGCCGTGTACCGTTAGCAGCAGGCGCGGCTTGATGTGAACGATGGCATCTTCAATCTGATCCGGGCTAAACACCTCGCCCCACGGCACCTCAATGGTGTGAACTTCAGCGCGGCAGCGGCGGGCAATTTCACACAGCAGATGACCGAAACGACCAAACACCGGCACCAGCACCTTATCACCAGGCCGAATGGCGGAAACGAGGATCGCCTCAATACCCGCGCGCGAGGTGCCATCCACCAGCATCGTCCAGCGGTTTTCCGTGCGAAACACCTCACGGTAGAGCGCCATCACTTCGTTCATGTAGCCGGTCATAACCGGGTCGTATTGCCCTATCAGCTGGCTCGCCATCGCCCGCAGAACACGCGGGTCGGCGTTGATTGGCCCCGGCCCCATCAACAGGCGCGAAGGCGGATTAATTTGCGGGAATTGCTGGAAATCAAACATGGGCGCGTCCTTTAGTCTGCGACAGCGTAAGAAATGAAACAAAAGATTCGTTGAATTAAATTCTGCAACTAATGTGCCACAGACAAAAACACGACACCAGCGCAGAGTAACCGCTATTTCATAGGCAAATCCAAAAGAAAACGGGGCGCTTAACGCCCCGTCATAACACATCAGGATGGTGCAGGAGCACCATTGTAGTGCATTAACGGTGTTCAAGCTCATCCAGTTCATCGTACAGCGAAGCGATGTGGTGAATTCGCTGGCGCCCTTCGCTCAGTGCGGTGTGCAGCACGGCATTGGACAGCAAATTAACCAGGCTCATGGCGCTGCTGTAGCTGTCGAACGCGGAGACGCTCTCCAGCGGCAAACCGATGTGCCAGCGGCACAGCGGCTTAATGCTGGCGGCCTGCGGCTCACTGATTGCCAACAGCGGAATACCCTGCTGATGCAACACCTCCAGCAGCGGGCGCACCACGCGCGGGCGGCGGCGAAACGCCACCACCACCACCATATCGTTCGGGGTGATGTCGACCACTTCTTCCGCCAGCGTCTGCCCCGGCTGCGGCATCAGCAGCACCTGACCACGGCTTTGCAGCAGTTGCTGGCGCAGGTGCAACGCCACAGGGGCGCTGTTACGCAGACCCAAAATAAACACCCGCTTCGCCGTGTTGAGCGCGGTGACAATCTCGGCGAATTGCCCGGCATCCAGCGTATTGACCCACAGCGTCAGGTTCGCCATCTCCTGCTTGTAATGGCGCGCCAGCAGTGTGTTGCCCTGCACCGCGTCGCGGTTCTCGGTCAGCGGCATACCGCTCTGGCGCAGCGTACGCAGTTCATCGCGCATCTCTTTGAAACGATCGTAGCCCAGGCGCTTAAACAAGCGGCTGACGGTCGCTTTCGATACCCCGCTCAAGCGCGCCAGCTCGGCGCTGTTATAGCTCACCAGATCGTCGAAATGATCGATGATAAACGAGGCAACCCGTTGTTCCTGTGGGGATAGCTCGTCAAAGCTCGCCCGTAAACGCTCATCCAGCTGCTGCATAGCTTCTCCTGCAACTTTTGTTTCAGGCTAAGCTGACACAGTGAAACGCCCGGCGTCAATCTGGAACAGCTCTTGCTTAGTGTTCTGCACTTACCCGCAGAAAACAGGAAGCGTGACGATGCAAAGTAATATGGCCCCCTCCGGCATGGCGGTGACACCGCACCATCTCGCCAGCGAATCGGCGTTGTCGGTGCTGCGCCACGGTGGCGACGCAATTGAAGCGATGGTAGCGGCAGCAGCAACCATTGCGGTGGCCTACCCGCACATGAACGGCATCGGCGGCGATGGCTTCTGGTTGATTGTGCCGCCTGAAGGCGAACCACTCGCCATCGACGCCAGCGGCGCGGCCGGGCAACACGCGACACGCGAGTTTTATGCTGGTCACGCGCATATCCCCCATCGCGGAACGCTTGCCGCGCTGACTGTACCCGGCACGCTCAGCGGCTGGGATGAGGCGCTGAAAGTCTCCGCCGCGCTCGGTGGCGGGCAGCTTCCGCTCTCCCGGTTACTGGCCGATGCGATTCGCTACGCCGCCGACGGCATTCCGGTCACCCAGTCGCAGGCCAGCGCTACGCAAAGTAAATATGCGGAACTGGTGGATATCCCCGGTTTTGCAGACACCTTTTTACCGCAAGGCAATACCCCACTGGCAGGCAGCCGCTTTTGCCAGCCTAAACTCGCCCGCACGCTGACCCAGCTTGCCACCGAAGGGCTGGACAGTTTTTACCGTGGCTCGTTGGCGCAGTTGATCGCCCGCGAAATGCAGGCGTTGGGTTTACCCGTGACCGCCCAGGATCTGGCGAACCATCGCGCCCAGCGCCGCGTGCCGTTGAAGCTCAGCCATAGCCAGGGCGAAATTTTCAATATGACGCCGCCGACGCAGGGGCTGGTATCGCTGGCCATTCTCGGCATTACTGACCATCTGGAGATGGCGCAGGCAAGTGAAGTGCAAACCATTCACCGCATTGTGGAAGCGACCAAGAAAGCCTTCGGCCTGCGCGATCGCTACATCACCGATCCGCGCCACGTCACGCTGCCGGTACAGAGCCTGCTGGAGCAAGCACCGCTGGAGCAACTGGCGGCCAGCATTGATGAGCAGCGCGCCGCGCCCTGGGGACAGGGGAAAGGGCCGGGCGATACCGTGTGGATGGGGGTTATCGATAAAAACGGGCTGGCGGTGTCGTTTATCCAGAGCATATACCACGAATTTGGCAGCGGCGTGGTGCTGCCGGAAAGTGGCGTGCTGCTGCAAAACCGCGGCGCGGCTTTTAGTCTCGATCCGGCACATCTGCTGGCGCTGATGCCAGGTAAACAGCCGTTCCACACTTTAAACCCCGCCGCCGCGCGCCTGAAAGATGGGCGCACGCTGGTTTACGGCACCATGGGTGGCGACGGTCAGCCGCAAACGCAGGCCGCCATTTTTACCCGCCATGTCATGCAGGGCATGCCGTTGCAGGAGGCGGTTTGCGCCCCACGCTGGTTGCTGGGTCGCACATGGGGGCAGCTATCCGATAGCCTGAAACTGGAAGGACGCTTTAGCGAAGAGACATACCAGGCGCTGCGCGCGCTGGGGCATGAGGTTGAGTGGTTGCCGGGAATGAGTGAAGCGACCGGGCACGCAGGGGCGATTGTGCGCCATACCAGCGGCATGCTGGAAGGGGCTTACGATCTGCGTAGTAACGGCAGCGCAGCGGGATTTTAAGGAGCAATGATGAAGACAACATTTGACTGGCCGACCTATATCTGGCTGATGGAACAACTGCTTGATGTCCCGCTGGATGACGCACGCCGCGCCGAGCTGGAAATCCAGCTCGCCAGAATCGCCGCGATGGCGCAACCGCTAATGGCTTTTACGCTGCCGCACCGCCAGGAAGGCGCAGGAGAGTACCGGTTATGAATTTATCGATTGTTGAGATCCAGCGCGGTCTGCGGGGAAGAAACGTTAGCGCTCGCGAACTGGCGCACCGCCAGCAAGACTCTGGAGAGCACCGGCTATGAATTTATCGATTGCTGATATTCAGCGTGGCCTGCGGGAAAAAACGTTAGCGCCTGCGAACTGGCGCACCGTCAGCAAGGCGCAGGAGAGCACCGGCTATGAATTTATCGATTGCTGATATTCAGCGTGGCCTGCGGGAAAAAACCTTTAGCGCCAGCGAACTGGCGCAGCAGACGCTGGCGCGCATTGAGCGCGACAATCCGCGCCTCAACGCCTTTACTGACATCACAGCTATGCGCATGCTGGCTGAGGCCGCGCAAATCGACCAACAAATCGCCAATGGCGAAGCATTGCCCGCGCTGGCGGGCGTGCCGTATGGCGTGAAAAACCTGTTTGATATCGAAGGCGTCGCCACGCTTGCCGGAGCGAAGCTCTTTTGCCAGCAACCGCCCGCCACGGCAGACGCGTTTGCGCTTCGCCAGTTGACGCGCGCGGGCGCGATGCTCGCCGGGGCGCTGAATATGGATGCCTACGCCTATGGTTTTACCACCGAAAACAGCCACTACGGCGCAACGCGCAACCCACGCGATCCGCAGCGTATCGCAGGCGGTTCGTCCGGCGGTTCGGCGGCGGCTGTCGCGGCGGGGATGGTCAATTTTTCGCTCGGTAGTGACACCAACGGATCAATCCGCGTACCCGCCTCCCTGTGCGGTATTAACGGACTGAAACCGACATTTGGCCGCCTGTCGCGCAGCGGTAGCCATCCGTTTGTCGCCAGCCTCGATCATATCGGCCCGCTGGCGCGTAGCGTTGAGGATTTAACGCAGGTGTATGACGCTTTGCAGGGTCACGATCCCGACGATCGCTGGCAGTCCGATCGCGCCAGTGATGCCGCCTTGCCGCAGTTGCATGGGAAAAGCAGGCTGCGCTGCGCCGTGCTGGAGGGGTATTTCACAAGCTGGTGCGATGACTATGCGCGTCAGGCCGTTGCCCGTGTCGCGCGAGCGCTGAATGCTGACAATGCGATAACGCTGCCGGAAGCGGAGCTGGCGCGAACGGCGGCCTTTTTGCTGTCGGCGGCGGAAGGCGGTAACCATTATTTACCCGCCCTGCGCACCGACGCTGACGCGTTCGAACCCAACTCGCGCGAACGCCTGCTGGCGGGCGCGATGACACCCTCGGCGTGGTACACGCAGGCACAGCGGTTTCGCGCCTGGTTTCGCGATAAAACGTTGCCGTTGTTTAAGGATGTCGATCTGCTGTTAGCCCCGGCAACGCCCTGCTGTGCAACGCTGATTGGCGCGCAGACCATGCACATTAACGGCGTCGATTTACCCATAAAAGCGAGCATGGGCATGTTAACGCAGCCGATCTCATTTCTTGGCTTGCCGGTGGTCACCGTGGCGCTGAAAGCCGCCAGCGGTTTACCGATAGGCGTACAAATTATTGGCGCGCCCTGGCAGGAAGCGCGCTGTTTACAGGCGGCATGGCGGCTGGAACAGGCCGGTCTTCTTTTTCCACAGGATGCAGCATGAACCGAGATAATGTTGATCGCCCGGCGATACTCAATGAAGTGACCACCGCGTTTTACCGCTATGAGCAGGCGCTTATCAGCAATGATATTGATGTACTGGACGAGCTGTTCTGGGATGACGCACGTACCGTGCGTTACGGCGCGACCGAAAACCTGTACGGCATTGCCGCGATCCGCGATTTTCGCAACGCGCGCCCCTCCAGCGGGCTTGAGCGCGTGCTACGCAATACCACTATCACCACTTTTGGCGATGATATGGCGGTGGCGAGCACCGAGTTTACGCGGGAAAACAGTGAGAAAATTGGCCGCCAGATGCAGACCTGGGTGAAGTTCCCGTGGGGCTGGCGCATTGTGGCGGCGCATGTGAGTGTGATGGGGTAACAACAGCCCTCTCCGTCAAAGGAGAGGGAGAAAATCAACCTTCGTGCAGCCCGCATTCGCGTTTGAGGCCAAAGAAGCGGGTCTCTTCTTCTGCCATGCCCGGCTCCCATTTGCGGGTGGTGTGCGTGTCGCCCACCGAAAGGTAGCCCTGATCCCACAGCGGGTGGTAATTCAGCCCGTGTTTTTGCAGGTACTGGTAAACCGTGCGGTTATCCCAGTCGATGATCGGTAACACTTTGAACACCCCGCGCTGGATAGCCAGCACCGGCAATGTGGCGCGGCTGCCGGATTGCTCGCGGCGCAGCCCGGCAAACCAGGTTTTTGCGTTCAGTTCGGCCAGCGCGCGGTTCATCGGCTCGACTTTGTTGATGTGATTGTATTTTTCAATCCCTTCAACGCCCTGCTCCCACAGTTTTCCGTAGCGCGCTTCTTGCCAGGCCGGGCTTTGCTCGGCGCGGTAGATTTTCAGGTTCAGCTTGAGCTTGTCCGTGAGCTCGTCGATAAACTGGTAGGTTTCCGGGAACAGATAACCGGTATCGGTGAGGATCACCGGGATATCCGGGCGCACCTGGTTGACCAGATGCAGGCTCACCGCCGCCTGAATGCCAAAGCTTGAGGAGAGCACATATTCACCCGGCAGGTTTTCCAGCGCCCAGGCGACACGCTCTTCAGCGCTGAGTTTCTCAAGCTGCGCGTTGGTTTCAGAAAGCTGCAGTATGCGGTCTACTTTGGGCAGCTCGTTTAGCGCGTTCAGATCGAGTACGGACATATTGACCTCTCTTATCACCTCTTCCTCCCCGATCGGGGAGGAAGGAATCAGGCGTTATTCCCAGAAATCCCGCGCCGGATCGAGCACCGGGCGGATAATTCCAGCGCGGATGGTGAAGTCGCCAAAACCTTCGCCCTCTTCTCGTTCGTGCGCCCAGCGTGCGACCAGCTCATCGATAGCGCCAAGGATTTCGGGTTCAGTAATGTTTTCGCGGTACATGCGCGGAATGCGTGTGCCACTGCGATTACCACCGATATGCAAGTTATAGCGTCCCGGCGCTTTGCCGACCAGGCCGATCTCCGCCAGCATCGCACGACCGCAACCGTTCGGGCAGCCGGTTACACGCAGCACAATGTGATCATCGCCCACGCCGTGTTTTTCCATCAGCGCTTCGACTTTATCGACAAACGAAGGCAGGAAACGCTCGGCTTCTGCCATCGCCAGCGGGCAGGTCGGGAACGACACGCAGGCCATTGAGTTTTCGCGCTGCGGTTTTACCGCGTCCATCAGCCCGTGGCTGCGCGCCAGTTTTTCGATCTTCGCTTTCTGGCTTTCCGGCACACCGGCGATGATCAGGTTCTGGTTGGCGGTAATGCGGAATTCACCTTTGTGGATCTTCGCAATTTCCAGCAGGCCGGTTTTCAGTGGACGGCCCGGGTAATCCAGAATACGGCCGTTTTCAATAAACAGCGTCAGGTGCCATTTATTGTCGATGCCTTTCACCCAGCCGATGCGATCGCCGCGACCGGTAAATTCGTACGGGCGGATCGGTTCAAATTTGATCCCGGCACGGCGTTCAACTTCCGCTTTGAAGGTATCTACGCCAACGCGCTCCAGCGTGTATTTGGTTTTGGCGTTTTTACGATCGGTGCGGTTGCCCCAGTCGCGCTGCGTCGTAACTACCGCTTCCGCGACCGCCAGCGTGTGTTCCAGCGGCAGATAACCGAATTCGCTCGCCGTGCGGGCGTACGTTTTCTTGTTGCCATGCTCGATAGACAGACCGCCGCCAACCAGCAGGTTAAAGCCCACCAGCTTGCCGTTTTCCGCAATCGCCACGAAGTTCATGTCGTTAGCGTGCAGATCGATGTCGTTCTGCGGCGGGATAACCACCGTAGTTTTAAACTTACGCGGCAAGTAAGTCTGGCCTAAGATCGGCTCTTCATCGGTGGTCGCCACTTTTTCCTGATCGAGCCAGATCTCCGCGTAAGCACGGGTGCGCGGCAGCAGATGTTCGGAGATCTTTTTCGCCCATTCGTAGGCTTCAGCGTGCAGTTCAGATTCGTACGGGTTCGAAGTACAAAGCACGTTACGGTTCATGTCGTTGGCGGTCGCCAGCGCGTCCAGCCCAACGGCGTGCAGCATCTGGTGCGCCGGTTTCACATTTTTCTTCAAAATGCCGTGAAACTGGAACGTCTGACGGTTGGTCAGGCGGATGCTGCCGTAAATTGTGTTGTCGTGGGCGAATTTATCAATCGCCTGCCACTGTTTGGTGGTGATAATTCCGCCCGGCAAACGGCAACGCAGCATCATCGCATGGCGTGGCTCCAGCTTTTGCTCAGCACGCTCGGCGCGGATATCGCGATCGTCTTGCTGATACATGCCGTGAAAACGGATCAGCAGAAAGTTGTCGCCGTTGAAACCGCCGGTCAGACCGTCATGCAAATCTTCCGCAATCGTACCGCGCAGGTAGTTGCTTTCGCGTTTCATGCGTTCGGCGTCGGTCAGTTTGCCTTCGACCACCAGTGGGCCTGGGTGTTTTTCGCTCATTAGTAGACATCTCGCTGATAACGGCGCTCAACGCGCAGCTCACTTAAAAATTCATCCGCCGCTTCGGTGTCCATGCCACCAAATTCGGCAATTACATCCAGTAAAGCCTGCTCAACGTCTTTCGCCATGCGATTGGCGTCGCCGCAGACATAAATGTGCGCACCGTCATTGATCCAGCGCCACAGTTCCGCGCCTTGTTCGCGCAGTTTGTCTTGTACGTAAACTTTTTCTTTTTGATCTCTGGACCAGGCCAAATCGATGCGGCTCAGCACGCCCTCTTTAACATAGCGCTGCCACTCGACCTGGTAGAGGAAATCTTCGGTAAAGTGCGGATTGCCAAAGAACAGCCAGTTTTTGCCTGGCGCTTCATCGGCGGCGCGCTGTTGCATAAAGGCGCGGAACGGCGCAATACCGGTGCCCGGCCCAATCATGATCACCGGCGTTTGCGGGTTCGCCGGCAGACGGAAGTTATCGTTATGCTCGATAAAGACCCGGACTTCGCCCTCTTCTTCAACGCGATCGGCGAGGAAGCTGGAGGCACCGCCCGCACGGGCGCGGCCTTCGACGTCATAACGCACCACGCCGACGGTGACATGCACTTCACTCTCCACTTCTGCCTGCGAAGAGGCAATCGAGTAAAGACGCGGCGTCAGCGGGCGCAGCAGGCCAATCAGCGCGTCCGCATCCAGCTGCGCCGGAGAGAAACGCACCATATCGACAATTGGCGTGGTCGCGGCGTAGTGCTGCAACTGCGCTTTATCGCCGACCAGCGGCAGGAGTGATTCACTGCGCGTCAGGGTGGCGTAGTTTTCCACGATATTGGCGGTGTTGACCGTCAATTCGAAATGCCACTGCAACGCTTCGGCGAGCGGCAGAGTTTTACCTTCAACCGTGACCAGCTCATCGCCTTTCAGCCATAGCAGCTCAACCAGCTCTTTGACTAACGCAGGATCGTTCTGATACCAGACGCCGAGCGCATCGCCCGGCTGATAACGCAAGCCGGAGTCGCCCAAATCGATTTCGATGTGGCGCACATCTTTTTCTGAATCACGTCCGGTGATTTTCTGGTTAACCGACAGGCTTGCGCTAAGCGGTGCTTCTTTGGTGTACGGGCTGGAGAAAATTTCATTCACCGCACCACTGGCGGCGACAGCGGTTTGCGCAGGCGTAGAGGCTGGCGCACGGGCTTTCAGCACCTCAACCACACGGGCGCGCCATTCTGCTGCTGCGGCCTGGTATTCAACATCCGCATCGACGCGATCCAGCAGACGTTCAGCACCCAGTTCCGCCAGTTTGCTGTCGAAATCTTTCCCGGCCTGGCAGAAAAATTCATACGAGGTGTCGCCCAGACCGAAGACCGCAAAGGCAGTGCCATCCAGTTTTGGCGCTTTTTTCGAGAACAGGAATTTATGCAGCGCAACGGCTTCTTCCGGTGCTTCCCCTTCACCCTGCGTTGAGGCAACGACGATCAGCAGTTTCTCATTCGCGATCTGTTTGAATTTGTAGTCGCCCGCGTTGACCAGCGTGACATTGAGTTTCGCCGCCAATAAGTCATCGCGCAGCGCTTCGGCTACACGGCGGGCGTTACCGGTCTGCGAGGCGGAAATCAGCGTAATAGAGGAGGCTTCTGCTACCGGCGTCGCAGCGACCGTTGCGCCAGTTGGCTGCTGATTCAGCACGCCCCAGAAATAGCCGGAAACCCAGGCGAGCTGGGTGGGTGTTAAATCAGTGGTGGCCGCCTGGAGGCGCGCCAGTTGCTCCGGATTAAGCGGAAGCAACGCGGAAGGTGGGACCTGGGTCATCATGCGTCGTATTGTTCCAGTAGCAATTCCCTTTCGTCTTTCGCGCAGCCTGTGAACGCGCCAACGCCGCGAAATCCATGGGGATATAATTTTGAAAAAAGTGAAGTGAAACTAAGGTTAACGGTGGGGATAATAACAATTAAAGAAAGGTTGGAAATAATAAATAACCAAAAGAACTAACCTGTTTTAGTTATAGTTGTTAACACTAAAACCGGTTGAATAACTTATTGAATTACATTGATAAAATGAATGTGTTGCGGTTCAGCTTCTGTCGTAACCGCTTTTAGTGATTTTAATTAATGCTAAAAAAGGTCATTTCCGCTACCATGCGGCGGTTTTTTGTAAGCCAGAGAGTTCATTATGTCGACCACGTTGTTTAAAGATTTCACTTTCGAAGCCGCTCATCACTTGCCGCATGTCCCGCAGGGGCACAAATGCGGTCGTCTGCATGGCCACTCGTTTATGGTGCGCCTGGAGATCACCGGCGAGGTGGATCCTTATACCGGCTGGATAATGGACTTCGCCGAGCTAAAAGCCGCGTTTAAGCCGCTTTACGAGCGCCTGGACCACTATTATTTGAATGAGATCCCAGGGCTTGAAAACCCCACCAGCGAAGTGCTGGCGAAATGGATTTGGGATCAGATGAAACCGGTGGTGCCGCTACTGAGCGCGGTGATGGTAAAAGAGACCTGCACGGCGGGTTGCGTTTATCGCGGCGAATAACAGACTTTCGTACTGTCAACCTGCGAGCCGAGCAGCGGGTTGACAGCACATTTGCCCACGCTTTATCTGCTCCGCCCGCAGACACCAGTGTGTTCAACGCACCAGATAACCGCCATCGACGACTAATAAATGACCATTGACAAAATCCGAGGCGCGGCTGGCGAGAAAAATTACCGCTCCCATTAAATCCTGCGTATCTCCCCAGCGCATAGCCGGTGTGTGATCAATTCCCCATTTATATTGCTTGCGATCGCTACGAATTATTTGCGTGATATCCGTGGAGAAATACCCCGGCGCGATACCGTTTACCTGAATATTAAATTGCGCTAATTCGTCACAATAGGCTTTTGTTAAACCGGCCAGCGCATGTTTTGTCGCGGAATAGGCTGGCGATCCCTGTTGACCTAAAAATGAACGCACCGAGCAAATATTGATAATTTTTCCGCGAAGGTTTTTCGCCATCACTTTTGCAGCTTCATGACATAATTCAAAGGCGGCCGTCAGATTCACATTAATCATCGGATCCCAATCAGCGCGATTAAACTGCCAGACATTATTCATTTTGCAGATACCTGCGTTATTCACCAAAATATCAACCGTACCGAAGCGTTCACAGCAGGCGCTGATTATCTTTTGCGGTGCGCCTTCGGCGGTAATATCAATTTCCATAAATTCAACATCTACGCCCTGCTGTTTAATGGCTTCTTCTGTTTCCCCACCGTCTGAAGTAATCGCCGGAATAAAAACATTTGCCCCGGCTTTTGCCAGCGCAACGGAAAACGCCTGTCCTAATCCACTATTACCGCCGGTGACAATAGCGGTTTTCCCCTGTAAGGAAAAAAAGTCCAGCGAAAAATTATTAATTGATCTTATTGACATTGCTTGTTCCAAAATCCTTTTAGAAAAAAAGCAACGCTCCGCAATAACGAAGCGAATTTTGCAATATTTAAATATCGTGACCGGACATTTTCTAACACAGATAAATAAAATAACACTTGATAAAGGTCAAAGTTAAATTATCACGATAATTCACTTCGGAATAATCACTTTATTTCCCCTTTCTGTATTAAAAAACCCGCCAGCGGCGGGTTTCTATTAAGCAATATTGAGATATTTGTGTGTCTGCATCGACAGCCGCCAGTTGCGGGCGATACAGGTTTCAATACACAAGCGTGTCGCATCCTCTTTCTGGCTTATCGGCTGCAAGGCGATGACCCGCTGTTTATCATCGTGTAGCTGCGCCAGCAACTCGTCCAGCGCTTCAATATCGCGCAGGCGGCCAACAGGGTGCTTAATCTCATCGGCGCGCTCCAGCGCCTGCTGGAGGACATCATAACCGCCACGCATATTCACTTTCGGCGATACGGTGACCCAGGTGGTGTGCGACGTACGAACCTCGTGTGTGCCGCTGGTTTCAATCTGACAGCTAAAGCCGTTGTGCTCAAGCAGCGTGGTCAACGCAGTGAGATCGTGTATGCAGGGCTCACCGCCGGTAATGACCACATGGCGTGCTGTCCAGCCCTGACGCTGGATAATGGCGAGCAGATCTTCACTGCTTGCCGCGCCCCATTTGTCGCTCTCTTTGGTCTTCGCGAGAATGCTGTACAGCGAAACCTCCCGATCCGCGAGCTTATCCCAGGTGTGTTTGGTATCGCACCAGGCGCAACCAACCGGGCATCCCTGTAAACGAATAAAAATGGCGGGAACGCCGGTGAAGTAACCCTCGCCTTGCAGGGTCTGGAACATCTCGTTAATCGGGTACTGCATCGTCGCTCTTATTACCAGGGAAAAACGCCATTATTGCAGATAACCCGCAGGGGATCATGTGCCATTTGCGCCGCGCACCGCGGGCGATTTAACTTCCTGATAATGAAAACTATCAGTTATGGCAAATTGTCATTACCGGCTTTCAGCCGCTATCCTATGACGGTTCTTTCCCTGATTTGCCCCGCAAGGATGATGCAAATGGCGCGCATATTGGCACTGCTGCTGGTGCTGACTTTTACCCTTCCGGCGCTGGCTGTGCCTGTTCCACCGATGAATGGCGTGGTTAACGATCCTGAAAATCAGTTAAGCCTCTGGCAGCGTAAAGCGCTTATCCTGCAGGTAAGCGATCTGAATGCCCGTACAGGGACACAAACCGCCGTACTGCTGATAGCCACGACAAATGGCGAAACCATTGAACACTTTGCCAACACAGTTTTTAACCGCTGGCAGCTTGGCGATGCCCGGCGTAATGACGGCGTATTGGTGCTGGTCGCGTTGCAGGACAGAAAAGTGCGTATCGTGGTGGGAAGCGGCCTGGAGGACATGTTAACCAACGCGCTGGCAAAGCAAATCATTGATGAATATATGCTTCCGTCCTTCCGGCAAAATGACCTGAATACCGGTATTGTGCGCGGCGTTGAGGGGATCAGCACCGTGCTTGCCAGCCAGCCGCTACCTAAAGCTCAACCCCCGTCATTTTTCCAGCAAATGGCCACCTGGTTTTCCCTGTGGAAGAGTTTGATTGTGTTGGCGGTGGTCATCATTGCCCTGATGGTCAAAGGCAAAATCCGCACGCTGGCAGGACTGTTTCTTATCGCCTGTCCTCTGGCCGTGATTTTGTTCGCGTACAGTGAACAAAACCCTTTGCTGCTGCCTTTTACTATATTCTGCGCTGCCGTGCCCGCCTTTATTTTGCTGATGATTTTGTGCGTATGGTTGATTTACCCGCAGCGACTTACCGCCGCAGGCCGGCAGAAATATCGTGAGAGCAGGCAACTTACTTATTCGCGTGGAGGCGAGACCAGCACCGACACGACCACTTATACCAGCAGCGAGAGTTCCAGCCATAGCAGTAGCGACAGTTCCAGCGGTGGTGGCGGTTCGAGTGACGGCGGCGGCGCTTCGGGGAACTGGTGAGCCGTAAAGCGCAAAAGAAATGATGTAACCAGGTATTATTTCTTTTACATCCTGAATTATATTTATGAATAATTAACAGGCTAACAAACGAAAAATAATTCATTAAATATCATCGATATAAATATTTTCCGAAACGTGGCGGAATCTTTTTATTTTATTGGTTGTCGTAGACAAATCCCCCGCGTTTTCTTCCTTAAAACCAGCTTAAGAAACCCCGTTTTTGTACGTCATTTTATTGATATGGCGTTTAGCTTTCTGTGCCTACAATCCGCCACAACAACCATGATGAGAAAGCGTTGATGAATACATTATTGATTACGGGTGTCACTGGGTTTCTTGGCGGGGCGGTATTAGAAAAAATTCTTCACGACAATCTACCGATGAATTTATTGCTGCTGGTTCGCGCCGAAAATAGCGAAGCCGGGCTTGCGCGCGTTAAAAGCAATATGCGCAAATTCAACCTCAGTGATGAGGTGCTGAACTCACTTTCGACTTCGCAGATCCTGCTCGGCGATTTGGGCGAACCAGAAGGTTTTACTGCCGATCCGCGTCTGGAAAATGTCACCCACGTGCTGAACTGCGCAGCCGTGGCCTCTTTTGGTAACAATCCGCTGGTGTGGAAAGTCAACGTGGAAGGCACGCTGACGTTTGCACGCCGGATGTCGCAAGTTGCCGGGTTACAGCGTTTTCTGCACGTTGGCACCGCGATGTCGTGTACCCCGGAGCCGGATTCACTGGTACCGGAAAGCAGCGAGTTTCGCGAGAATGCCGAGCACCTGGTGACCTATACGCACTCCAAATCCACTATCGAACAACTGATGCGCAAAGAGTGCCCGCAGTTGCCGCTGGTGATCGCACGTCCATCGATTGTCGTCGGCCACACCAGCCACGGTTGCACCCCGTCTACCAGTATCTTCTGGGTGTTCAGCATGGGGCTGATGCTGCAAAAATTTATGTGTTCACTGGAAGATCGCGTGGATGTGATCCCGGTGGATTACTGCGCCGATGCGCTGCTGATGCTACTTAGCGGAGAGATTGCGCAGGGTGAAGTGGTGCATATCTCGGCCGGGGAAGAGAATAGCGTCCGCTTTGCCGATATCGACAGGGCAATGGCGCAGGCGCTGGAAAAAGCGCCGGTTGGCGATAAATACGCACAGGTTAGCTATGAAACACTGGTGAAAATGCGCCGCGAGCTGAAGGATATCTTCGGGCCGTGCAACGAGCGCCTGATGCTGAAAGCGATGCGTCTTTACGGAGCGTTTGCCACGCTTAACGTACGTTTCAGCAATGATAAGCTGCTCAGCATGGGCATGCCGAAGCCGCCGCGGTTTACCGACTATATCGCCCGCTGCGTGCAGACAACGCGCGGCCTGACGATACCGCAGCAGATGGAAGTCGATTTTAAATAGTCAAAAGCCCAAAAAAAAATGCCAGTCAACTGACTGGCATTTTTATTTGATCAACGCTTAGCGATTACGCCTGGCCTTTGATCTCTTTACGACCGTTGAACGGTGCTTGTTCACCCAGCGCTTCTTCGATACGAATCAGCTGGTTGTATTTAGCAACGCGGTCAGAACGGCTCATAGAACCGGTTTTGATCTGGCCTGCAGCGGTACCAACAGCCAGGTCAGCGATGGTAGCGTCTTCAGTTTCGCCAGAACGGTGAGAGATGACAGCGGTGTAGCCAGCGTCTTTCGCCATTTTGATCGCAGCCAGCGTTTCGGTCAGAGAACCGATCTGGTTGAATTTGATCAGGATGGAGTTAACGATGCCTTTTTCGATGCCTTCTTTCAGGATCTTGGTGTTAGTTACGAACAGGTCGTCGCCCACCAGCTGGATTTTGTCGCCCAGCACTTTGGTCTGGTAAGCAAAGCCAGCCCAGTCAGATTCGTCCAGACCGTCTTCGATGGAAACGATCGGATACTGTTTGGTCAGATCTTCCAGGAAGTGAGTGAACTCTTCAGAGGTGAACGCTTTGTTGCCTTCGCCAGCCAGAACGTATTTACCGTCTTTGTAGAACTCAGATGCTGCACAGTCCATCGCCAGAGTGATGTCTTTGCCCAGCTCGTAGCCCGCAGCTTTAACCGCTTCAGCGATAACAGCCAGTGCTTCTGCGTTGGAACCCAGATTCGGCGCGTAGCCACCTTCGTCACCCACAGCGGTGTTCATGCCTTTGGATTTCAGTACTTTCGCCAGGTTATGGAACACTTCTGAACCCATACGTACAGCTTCTTTCAGGGTTTTCGCGCCAACCGGCTGAATCATGAATTCCTGAATGTCGACGTTGTTATCAGCGTGCTCACCACCGTTGATGATGTTCATCATCGGAACCGGCATAGAGTATTTACCCGGGGTGCCGTTCAGTTCAGCGATGTGTGCGTACAGCGGCAGGCCTTTAGAAGCAGCAGCAGCTTTAGCGGTAGCCAGAGAAACAGCCAGGATTGCGTTCGCGCCGAAGTTGGATTTGTTTTCGGTACCATCCAGATCGATCATGATTTTGTCGATGCCGGCCTGGTCTTTCGCGTCTTTACCCAGGATTGCCTGAGCGATCGGGCCGTTAACCGCGCCAACCGCTTTCAGTACGCCTTTACCCATGAAGCGGGATTTGTCGCCATCGCGCAGTTCCAGCGCTTCGCGGGAACCAGTGGAAGCACCTGACGGCGCAGCAGCCAGACCTACGAAACCACCTTCCAGGTGTACTTCGGCTTCAACAGTCGGGTTACCACGGGAGTCGATGATTTCACGACCGATGACTTTAACGATTTTGGACATTAGGTTTTCCTCAGTACAAGTTAAACTAAAACTCCAGACAAACAACGCGTACCGATGGTACGCGTTGCTGTTGTAACTTTTTTACTTCGCCTGGCGCTTCTGATACTCGCTGGCGGCTTTCACAAAACCGGCAAACAGCGGATGTCCATCACGCGGCGTAGAAGTAAATTCCGGGTGGAACTGACAAGCGACGAACCACGGATGATTCGGCACTTCGATGATCTCGACCAACTGATCATCCCCGGAACGGCCCGCAACACGCAGACCCGCAGCTTCGATTTGTTTCAACAGCATGTTGTTGACTTCGTAACGATGGCGATGGCGTTCAATAATGGTTGGCGCGCCATACAGCTGGCGAACCAGGCTGTCATCACCAAGCTGGCACTGCTGTGCGCCGAGGCGCATGGTGCCACCGAGATCGCTCTTCTCCGAACGCTGCTCAACGTTGCCGTCTTCGTCACGCCATTCGGTAATAAGCGCCACAACCGGGTATTTACAGTCTGGCACAAATTCCGTGGAGTTGGCGTTCTCCATTCCGACCACGTTACGAGCGAATTCAATCAACGCAACCTGCATACCCAGGCAAATCCCCAGGTAAGGAATATTGTTTTCACGCGCATAGCGCGCGGTGGCGATTTTGCCTTCCACACCACGGTAGCCGAAGCCGCCAGGGATAAGAATCGCATCGAGACCTTTTAAGATCTCTACGCCGCGCGTTTCAACATCCTGCGAGTCAATCAGCTTGATGTTGACGGTGACGCGGTTTTTCAGGCCACCATGTTTCAGTGCTTCAATAACCGATTTGTATGCGTCCGGAAGTTCAATGTACTTACCGACCATACCAATGGTGACTTCGCCTGACGGATTCGCTTCTTCATAAATAACCTGTTCCCATTCGGCCAGGTTTGCTTCCGGACAGTTCAAGCTGAATCGTTTACAAATATAATCGTCCAGCCCCTGGGATTTCAACAGGCCCGGGATTTTATAAATGGAATCGACGTCTTTCAGAGAAATCACAGCTTTTTCTGGAACGTTACAGAACAAAGCAATTTTTGCGCGTTCATTAGCAGGAACCGCGCGATCGGAACGGCAAATCAGAATATCTGGCTGGATACCGATAGAGAGCAGCTCTTTAACAGAATGCTGCGTCGGTTTGGTTTTCACTTCACCGGAAGCCGCCATATAAGGCACCAGCGTCAGGTGCATATAGAGAGTGCGCTCACGACCCACTTCTACCGCCATCTGACGGATAGCTTCAAGGAACGGCAGGGATTCGATGTCACCCACCGTACCGCCGATTTCAACCAGCGCAACGTCATGGCCTTCGCCACCGGCAATAATGCGTTCTTTAATCGCGTTGGTAATGTGCGGAATAACCTGTACAGTTGCGCCCAGATAGTCGCCACGACGCTCTTTACGCAGAACCTCGGAGTAGATACGACCAGTGGTGAAGTTGTTGCGACGGGTCATTTTGGTGCGGATAAAACGCTCGTAGTGACCCAAATCCAGATCGGTTTCAGCGCCGTCTTCGGTAACGAACACTTCACCATGCTGGATTGGACTCATGGTCCCTGGATCGACGTTAATGTACGGATCCAATTTCATCATGGTGACGTTGAGGCCACGGGCTTCAAGAATGGCTGCCAGGGAGGCTGCGGCAATGCCTTTACCCAGAGAGGATACGACCCCGCCGGTCACAAAAATATAGTTCGTTGTCATGCTGAACCTGAGAAGTTAGGTTTAAAAGACGATGGAATAACCAGGACGGGAAAGCAGTATACCCGATGATGGTCTACGCCACAAACTTTCATTGCCCCTCTCCTCTGTTCTTCAGGCCGCATCTGCATTGGCTTCTTTCGCTTACCCCAGGCGCGGCGCATTTCGCTGCGTCTGAAGATTCGCTCGGTTGCCGCCTTGCTGCGACCCGAATTACTCGAAGAGGCGATTCTCAAGGCATTTCAACAAACTTAAGGAGTGTGAAAATAGCCACTTTTGGGTAAATGTTTTTGACGCAAATCAAGCGCTTGTTATTTTAAAAATCACACAAATCGCGCTTACTGGAACAAATGCTTTAAAGATCATGTTCCTGGCGTTTTACTTGTTGCCAGACATTTTCCATTGTTTCCAGATCTACACCGGTCATTTCCAGACCGCGTTCGCGTACAATGCGCTCAACTTCGCGGAAACGCCGCTCAAATTTCAGGTTGGCTTTTTGCAATGCCACTTCCGCTTTGACGCCAAGATGACGCGAAAGGTTGACGGTCGCGAACAACAAATCGCCGACCTCTTCTTCCAGTTTCGCTTCGTCCACCACCGCTTGTTTGGCTTCGTCCATGACTTCGTCAATCTCTTCGTACACTTTGTCGAGCACCGGGCCGAGCGACGTCCAGTCAAAGCCGACAGTCGAGCAGCGCTTCTGAATTTTGTGCGCACGCATCAGCGCAGGCATGCTGTGTGGAATGTCGTCCAGCGCTGAGTGCTGAGATTTTTCCGCGCGCTCTTCGCTTTTAATTTGCTCCCAACGTGCCAGCACTTCCGTGCTGTTTCCCGCATGCGCGTCACCGAAAATGTGCGGGTGGCGACGCTCCAGCTTGTCGCTGATAGCGGCGCAAATGTCGCTGAAATCGAAACGCCCTTCTTCCTGCGCCATCTGTGCATAAAAAACCACCTGGAACAGCAGGTCACCGAGCTCACCGCGTAGGTCGTCAAAATCTTCGCGCGAAATAGCGTCCAGCACTTCGTAGGTTTCTTCCAGCGTGTAAGGCGCAATGGTGGCGTAAGTCTGCTCCTTGTCCCACGGGCAGCCGGTTTCCGGATCGCGCAGGCGTTGCATAATCCCGAGCAGACGATCGATTTGAGTCATGAGAAATCCCTGGTAATGAGTGTTGAGCCTCGCCCATCAGGACGAGGCTCGCATGAAGAGAAAATCAGCCACCGTGCAGGCGACGAGCGTCGATGACGTCCGGCACCTGGTTGAGTTTGCCGAGCACGCGGCCCAGCACTTGCAGGTTGTAGATTTCGATATTCATATCGATGGTGGCCAGCTGTTCTTTGGTATCGCTGCGGCTGGCGACGCCGAGCACGTTCACCTTCTCATTGGCGAGAATGGTAGTGATGTCGCGCAGCAATCCGCTACGGTCGTTCGCCGTGACGCGCACCACCAGCGAATAACCCGCCGAGTAGCTTTCGCCCCAGACGGCGTCGACGATACGTTCCGGCGCCACGTTACGCAGCTCTTCCAGCTGATCGCAGTCGGCGCGGTGAATAGAGATCCCACGCCCCTGAGTGATAAAACCAACGATCTCATCACCCGGGATCGGCTGGCAGCACCGCGCGATATGGTGCATTAGATTACCAACCCCTTCGACAACGACGCGGCCGTTGTCTTTGCTACGGCTTTGCGGCGCGTACGTTTTCTGTTGCAGTTGCTTCAGCGCGGCGGCGTCCTGCTCTTCTGCGCTCGGTTTATTGAACTGCGATTGCAGGAAATTCACCATCTGATTGAGACGGATATCCCCGCCGCCAATCGCCGCCAGCAACTCGTCCAGCTCGTTAAAGTTGTAGCGCGGCAGCAGGAATTTTTCCGCCTCTTTCAAGCTGATGCCAAGATGCGCCAGCTCATCGTCGAGGATCTGACGCCCCGCCAGAATGTTTTTGTCACGATCCTGTTTCCGGAACCAGGCGTGGATCTTCGAGCGCCCACGGCTGGTGGTCACATAGCCCAGGTTCGGGTTCAGCCAGTCGCGGCTTGGGTTCGGTTGCTTCTGGGTGATAATTTCGATCTGATCGCCCATCTGCAATTGATAAGTGAACGGTACGATGCGCCCGCCGATCTTCGCGCCGATGCAGCGGTGACCGACATCGCTGTGAATATGGTAAGCAAAATCCAGCGGCGTCGAACCTGCAGGCAAGTCCACCACATCGCCTTTCGGGGTAAAGACATACACGCGGTCGTCGAACACCTGGCTGCGAACTTCGTCGAGCATCTCGCCGGAATCGGCCATCTCTTCCTGCCAGGCAATCAGTTTACGCAGCCATGCAATGCGGTCTTCGTGCGCCGAACGCGGGCTGCCAACGGTAGCTGTACCCTCTTTATATTTCCAGTGTGCAGCGACGCCAAGCTCCGCATCTTCATGCATCTGGCGGGTACGAATCTGGATTTCAACGGTTTTACCGCCCGGCCCAAGCACCACCGTGTGGATAGACTGGTAACCGTTCGGCTTTGGGTTCGCGACGTAGTCGTCAAACTCATCCGGCAGATGGCGGTAATGGGTGTGTACGATCCCGAGCGCAGCGTAGCAGTCCTGTAAACGCTCAGCGACGATACGCACGGCGCGCACATCAAACAGCTCATCAAAGGCGAGGTGTTTTTTCTGCATTTTTCGCCAGATGCTGTAGATGTGTTTCGGGCGGCCATACACTTCCGCTTTGACGCCTTCGGTCTTCATTTCGGCACGCAAATGCCCAACAAATTCGTCAATGTAGTGTTCGCGATCGATACGGCGTTCGTGCAGCAGCTTGGCGATGCGTTTGTACTCCGCCGGATGCAGGTAACGGAAGCAGTAATCCTCCAGCTCCCATTTGAGCTGCCCGATGCCCAGCCGGTTCGCCAGCGGCGCGTAGATATTAGTACACTCTTTCGCCGCCAGTACGCGTTCATCTTCCGGCGCATCTTTCACTTCACGCAGGTGGGCAATACGTTCCGCCAGCTTGATAACTACGCAGCGGAAATCATCCACCATCGCCAGCAGCATACGACGAACGTTATCGACTTGTTCGGAGGAGACGGAATCAGTGTGGGTAGCTTTCAACTGGCGGATAGCTGCCATATCGCGTACGCCATGGATCAGGTTGACCACCGATGTACCGACGCTTTCGCGCAGCACCTCTTCGCTGACCACTTCCGCATCGGCCAGCGGGAACAGCAGAGCCGCGCGCAGCGTGTCGGTATCCATGCTCAGCATGGAGAGGATCTCCACCATCTCGACGCCGCGCCACAGCAGTAATTCCGCGTTCGGATGTCCCTGTGTTTGTCGCAGACAATATGCCCAGGTTTCGGTTAAGCGTTCACACGACGGCTGACTGGTTATCCCCAGACTCGCGATCCATTTGGCCGGATCGAATTCACCCGCTTTGTTCAAATGCGCACTGCGTACCGCAACCATTGTCCTCTCCTTTCAGGGACCGGGCCTGTCGAACTCGACAAGCCGAAATTAATCATTTGTGATTCACAAACAACACCATCGATTCCAGGTGGCCAGTGTGCGGGAACATGTCCAGCATCGCCAGCCGCTGGATCTGGTAACCCGCATCCAATAGCGCTTCACTGTCGCGGGCAAGGGTGGCAGGGTTACAGGAAACGTACACCACTCTGCCCGGCGACAATTTTAGAATATGTTTCATCACTCCGGCAGCGCCTGCACGTGCCGGATCGAGTAAAACTTTGTCAAAACCACGGCTTGCCCAGGGCTGTTTCGTGACATCTTCCTCCAGATTTTCATGAAAGAATGTCACATTCTGCAAGCCATTCTGTTGCGCGTTATCCTGCGCTTTCGCCACCAAATTGGCGACGCCTTCCACACCAACCACACTGGCCGCGCGTTTTGCCAGCGGTAGCGTGAAATTGCCCATGCCGCAGAACAGATCCAGCACCCGGTCGCCGGGCTGCACATCGAGCCACTCCAGCGCTCGCGCCACCATTTGCTGGTTAACCCCATCGTTAACCTGAATAAAGTCCCGCGGGCTGAACGTTAAGCGTAGCCCGTCAGAGCTGTACCAGGGAGATTCTCCGCTAACCTGTTCTAGTATCTCGCTTTGTGGCGCGAGATACAGAGAGAGTTCCTGAGAATGCGAAAACTGTTCCAGTTTTTCTCTGTCTGTTGCACTTAATGCAGCAGTGTGACGCAAAACCATTAATGGGCCATTATCGGCCTCCACCAGCTCTACATGGCCAAGCTGACGCACTGCCTGCAACCCGCTCAGGCATTCGCGCAGCGGCGCCAGTAATGCCTCAAGACGGGGCACCAACACCGGGCAGCGGGTGACATTAATAATGTCGTTGCCGCCCGCTTTACGAAACCCCATCTCCAGACACTGGTTTTTGGGCTGCCAGCTCAGGCTGAGCCGCGCGCGGCGGCGATACCCCCAGGGTTCACCCGCAATCACTTCATCAACGTCCCGTTTCATCAAACGCGCCAACGCCGCACTTTTGCTGCGCTGTTGCAGGGCAATACTGGCATGCTGCTGCTGGCAACCACCGCAGACGCCAAAATGCGGACACTGCGGGGTAACGCGCTCGTCGCTATCATTCAGGCGGCGCTTCACCTCACCGCGTGAAAACTGTCGCTTATCCTCTTTCAGCACAATGTCCGCCGTTTCGCCGGGTAACAGCCCAGGGATAAACAGCGCTTTCCCGTTATGGCGCGCAACCCCCTGCCCAAAGGGATCAAGATCAGTTACGGTTACGGTTACTTTTTGACTAGTCGTCACACGTCGTTTTGCAGAGTAGAATTGCGCCATTGCAGGGATTTATCTCATTTACAGATTAATGGCCTAATTCTCCCATAACGGAACTCCATGACCAACTACAGCTTGCGCGCACGCATGATGATTCTGATTCTGGCGCCCACCGTGCTTATCGGTGTGTTGCTCAGCATCTTCTTTGTCGTTCACCGCTATAACGATTTGCAGCGTCAACTGGAAGACGCCGGTGCCAGCATCATTGAGCCGCTGGCGGTCTCCAGCGAATACAGCATGACGTTGCAGGACAAAGACGCGATTGGCCAATTGGTGAGCGTTTTACATCGCCGTCATTCCGATATTGTGCG
Organism: Kosakonia sp. LAM2021; assembly: GCF_016620385.1. Classification (NCBI taxonomy): domain Bacteria; kingdom Pseudomonadati; phylum Pseudomonadota; class Gammaproteobacteria; order Enterobacterales; family Enterobacteriaceae; genus Kosakonia; species Kosakonia sp. LAM2021. The sequence goes on along the minus strand of NZ_JAENHT010000014.1, from coordinate 34,152 downwards.
GGCAATTTCCATTTACGATGGGCAGAATAACGTATTCGTTTCCTCTAATTTCCAGCTTGATGGCGATAATCTCCGGCTGGCGGAAGGGCAACCTTTTCCGCGCAGGCTCAGCGTCTCCCGGCGTGGCGATGTGATGATCCTGCGCACGCCCATCCTTTCCGAAGGATTTACGCAAACCAACACCGCGCTACCGGCGGATAAAATTACCGGCAACATGCTCGGCTATGTGGCGCTGGAGCTGGATCTCAAATCGGTCCGTTTGCAGCAGTACAAAGAGATTTTTATCTCCAGCCTGATGATTTTGTTCTGTATTGGTATTGCGCTGATTTTCGGCTGGCGCTTAATGCGCGACGTGACCAGCCCGATTCGTAATATGGTCAATACCGTTGACCGCATTCGACGCGGGCAGCTCGACAGCCGCGTCGAAGGTTTTATGCTTGGCGAGCTGGATATGCTGAAAAACGGCATCAACTCAATGGCGATGTCGCTGGCAGCCTACCACGAAGAGATGCAGCACAACATTGACCAGTCCACTTCCGATCTGCGCGAAACGCTGGAGCAGATGGAGATCCAGAACGTCGAATTGGATCTGGCGAAAAAACGCGCCCAGGAAGCGGCGCGCATCAAGTCTGAGTTCCTCGCCAATATGTCCCATGAGCTGCGCACGCCGCTGAACGGCGTGATTGGCTTTACCCGCCTGACGCTGAAATCTGAGCTTAACCCCACGCAGCGCGATCACCTGCTGACGATTGAACGTTCGGCGAACAACCTGCTGGCGATCATTAACGACGTGCTGGATTTCTCCAAGCTGGAGGCAGGCAAGTTAATTCTGGAAAGCATCCCGTTCCCGCTGCGCAATACGCTCGATGAAGTGGTTATCCTGCTGGCGCATTCGGCGCACGACAAGGGGCTGGAACTGACGCTGAACATCAAAAACGATGTGCCGGATAACGTGATTGGCGATCCGCTGCGTTTGCAACAGGTGATCACCAATCTTGTCGGCAACGCCATCAAGTTCACCGAGCATGGCAATATCGACATTGTGGTAGAGAAGCGCGCCATCAGTAACAACAAAGTGCAGGTTGAGATGCAGATCCGCGATACCGGCATCGGCATCCCCGAGCGCGATCAGTCGCGGCTGTTCCAGGCATTTCGTCAGGCCGATGCCAGCATCTCTCGCCGCCACGGCGGCACCGGCCTGGGGCTGGTGATAACCCAAAGGCTGGTCAATGAAATGGGCGGCGATATCTCCTTCCATAGCCAGCCGAATCGCGGCTCCACCTTCTGGTTCCACATTAATCTCGATCTTAATCCAAACGCCATCAGCGAAGCGCCAGCCACCGGCTGCCTGGCGGGCAAGCGCCTTGCCTATGTCGAGCCCAATGCGACAGCCGCGCAAAGCACGCTGGACGTGTTGCACGAAACGCCGCTGGAGGTGATTTACAGCCCGTCGTTCTCGGCACTGCCGCAGGCGCATTACGACATTCTGCTGATGGCGATTCCGGTGACGGTGCGTGAGCCGCTCAACATGCAGCACGACCGCCTCGCACGTGCCGCCGCCATGACCGACTACCTGCTATTAGCGCTGCCTTGCCATGCGCAGGTGAATGCCGAGGAGCTGAAACAAGACGGCGCGGCGGCCTGTCTGCTGAAACCACTGACCACCACCCGCCTGCTGCCCGCGCTCACAGAATATTGCCGTGCGACCCGGCTCACGCAGGCTCAGCCGGTAGATGAAACAAAACTGCCGATGACGGTAATGGCAGTGGACGATAACCCGGCCAACCTGAAACTCATCGGCGCGTTGCTGGAAGATCAGGTGCAGCATGTCGAGCTGTGCGAAAGCGGTATACAGGCCATTGAGCGCGCACGGCAGCTACAGTTCGATCTGATCCTGATGGACATTCAGATGCCGGACATGGATGGCATTCGCGCCTGCGAGCTGATTCGCCAGTTGCCGCACCAGCAGCAAACGCCGGTCGTCGCCGTTACTGCCCATGCGATGGCCGGGCAAAAAGAGAAACTGCTCAGCGCCGGGATGAATGACTATCTGGCGAAGCCCATTGAAGAGGACAAGCTGCGCAGTCTGCTGCGCCGCTATAAGCCCGGCCCGGATATCGGCAGTTGGCTGACGCCACCGCAACAGGCAGTAGCACCTGCGGATATCGTGGTTGACGCCGATACCACGCTCGACTGGCAACTGGCGCTGCGCCAGGCGGCAGGGAAAACAGATCTGGCGCGCGAGATGCTGCATATGCTGGTCGAGTTCCTGCCGGAGATCCGCAATATGGTGGAAGAACAGCTGGTTGGCGAAGCGCCGCAAGGGCTTTCTGAAGGCATCCATAAGTTGCACGGCAGTTGCGGTTACAGCGGCGTACCGCGGCTGAAAAATCTCTGCCAGTTGATTGAACAGCAGTTACGCAGTGGCGTTGCGGCCGAAGAGCTGGAGCCGGAGTTTCTGGAACTGCTCGATGAGATGGATAACGTCACCCGCGAAGCACACAAATTGCTGGGGTAGCCTGCCGCATAACCGCTGGCGGGAGTTTAGGTCAAACACGTTGTTTATCCGCGCGTGGATAAACAACTCATTGATTATCCACTCAACACGCCACCACCAGGTCAGTGAGAACGCGTTAGAACAAGCCCGGTAAGCGTGCATGCTACCGGGCGGTTTGCGGTTACAGCTTTTGCCCTGCTTTCAGCACTGCCGCCACGTTGCGCGCGGTCATGCGGACATTTTCGCCGGCATTTTCCAGCGCGTCTTCCAGCGAACAGACCTTGTAGATCACACTGAACACCGCATCGATACCGTGATGGTGCACCACGCCAACATCGGCGGTCAGGCTGCCAGCAATGCCGATCACCGGAATATTATGTCGCTTCGCCACTTTTGCCACGCCCACGGGCACTTTGCCGTGCACCGTCTGGCTATCGATACGCCCTTCGCCAGTGATCACCAGGTCAGCGCCAATCACGTACTCATCCAGCGCCAGCGCATCGGTGACAATCTCTATACCCTGGCGCAACTCTGCGCCGCAAAACGCATACAGCGCAGCGCCCATTCCCCCTGCCGCACCGCCGCCCGCCAGGTGCAGCACGTCCAAATCCAGGTCGCGGGCAATGATCCGCGCATAATGTTCGAGCGCTTTATCGAGCCTGTGGATCATCTCCGGCGTCGCCCCTTTCTGCGGGCCAAACACCGCCGACGCACCCTCTTTTCCGGTGAGTGGATTGGTCACGTCACACGCCACTTCAATACGGCACTCGGCAAGGCGTTTATCCAGTTGTGCAGTATCAATTCGCGCCAGAGTTTCCAGCGCTGCACCACCCAGCGCAATCTGCTGGCCGTTCTCATCCAGCAGTTTTGCGCCCAGCGCCTGCACCATGCCAGCACCACCGTCATTGGTCGCACTACCGCCAATGCCAATGATGATATGTTTTACGCCCGCGTCCAGCGCATGGCGAATCAACTCACCGGTGCCCCAGGACGTGGTGATGAGCGGATCGCGTTTGGCCGGGGGCACCATTTCCAGCCCGCTGGCGGCGGCCATTTCGATAAAAGCGGATTGCTCGTCGCCAGAAATGCCGTAGAACCCTTCCGCCTGCTCGCCGAGCGGGCCTTTGACCGCAACCTTAACAATACGCCCGTCGGTAGCGGCGACCATGGCTTCAACCGTCCCTTCGCCACCGTCCGCCACCGGTATTTTGACGTATTCCGCCGTGGGGAAAATTTCACGAAAACCGCTCTCAATCGCGGTCGCCACATCCAGGGCACTTAAACTTTCTTTGTAAGAGTCTGGTGCGATCACAATTTTCATAAGCCATCCTTACGCATATTCACGGCTTTAAGCATACACCCAGCAAAGATGAGGAAATGCCAGCCCCCGCAAGGACTGGCAATTTCATCAACGCACCATGCACGGACGTTTGTTATCAAATTTCCAGTCCGGGATCAGGTATTGCATTCCCATTGCATCGTCACGCGCGCCGAGACCGTGTTTTTGATACAGCTCGTTAGCTTTCATCACCTGGTCCATATCCAGCTCCACGCCAAGACCCGGTTTGCTCGGCACCTGCACCATCCCGCCTTTGATTTCGAATGGCTGTTTAGTCAGGCGCTGGTTGCCCTCCTGCCAGATCCAGTGTGTATCGATAGCGGTGATATTGCCCGGTGCCGCAGCGGCAACATGGGTGAACATGGCCAGCGAAATATCAAAGTGGTTATTCGAGTGCGAGCCCCAGGTCAGACCGAACTCGTGGCACATCTGCGCCACACGTACCGAACCCTGCATGGTCCAGAAGTGCGGGTCCGCCAGCGGGATATCCACTGATTGCAGTGACAGCGTATGGCCCATTTGACGCCAGTCGGTGGCGATCATATTGGTGGCGGTCGGCAGGCCGGTCGCGCGGCGGAACTCCGCCATCACTTCACGACCGGAGAAGCCCTGTTCCGCGCCGCACGGATCTTCCGCGTACGCCAGCACGCCTTTCAGGTGCTTACCGATTTTGATCGCTTCATCCAGCGACCAGGCACCGTTCGGATCGAGCGTCACGCGCGCCTGCGGGAAGCGTTTTGCCAGCGCGGAAATCGCTTCGGCCTCTTCCATTCCCGCCAGCACGCCGCCTTTCAGTTTGAAATCGTTAAAACCGTATTTCTCATACGCAGCTTCCGCCAGGCGCACCACGCGATCTGGCGTCATCGCCTCTTCGTGGCGCACGCGATACCAGTCGCATTTGTCATCCGGTTGGCTCTGGTACGGCAGCGGCGTTTTTTTACTGTCGCCAACGAAGAACAGGTAACCGAGCATCTCCACTTCGCTGCGCTGTTGACCTTCGCCAAGCAGCGACGCAACGTTCACACCGAGGAGCTGGCCGAGCAGATCAAGCATCGCCGCTTCAATACCGGTTACCACGTGGATCGTAGTACGCAGATCGAAAGTTTGCAGGCCACGGCCGCCGGCGTCGCGGTCGGCAAAGTTGCTGCGCACGGTGTTGAGGACATTTTTGTACTCACCCAGCGTCTTACCAACCACCAGCGGAATAGCATCTTCCAGCGTTTTACGGATTTTCTCGCCGCCGGGGATTTCACCGACACCGGTGTGACCGGCATTGTCTTTAATCACCACGATATTGCGGGTGAAGAACGGAGCATGCGCGCCGCTCAGGTTCATCAGCATGCTGTCGTGGCCCGCAACCGGGATGACCTGCATGGAAGAGACAACGGGTGTCGAACTGTATGTGCTCATTTTTTAATCCTTTTGGTCTATCAATGACGTCCAAAAACGGGGCGTTTTTTGTCAAACGTCCAGCCAGGGATGAGGTACTGCATCGGGCCTGCGTCATTGCGCGCGCCGCCGGGCAGCTTCTTGTATGCCGCGTGCGCTTTTTCGATTTGCGTCCAATCGATCTCTACGCCAAGGCCTGGCGCATCGGGTACGGCGATTTTCCCCTGGCGGATCTCCAGCGGCTGTTTGGTCAGGCGCGCGTCGCCCTCCTGCCAGATCCAGTGGGTGTCGATGGCAGTTGGCGTTCCCGGTGCTGCCGCGCCAACGTGAGTGAACATCGCCAGCGAGATATCGAAATGGTTGTTGGAGTGGCAACCCCAGGTTAATCCCCAGTCGTCGCACAGTTGCGCCACGCGTACCGCGCCGGAAAGCGTCCAGAAGTGCGGATCCGCCAGCGGGATATCCACCGCGTTTAACATCACCGCATGGCCCATTTCACGCCAGTTGGTGGCAATCATATTGGTGGCAACCGGCAAGCCGGTGGCGCGACGGAACTCCGCCATCACTTCACGCCCGGAGAAGCCCTGTTCCGCGCCGCACGGATCTTCCGCGTAGGTCAGCACATCATTGAGGCCTTTGCACAGGCTGATGGCTTCGTCGAGCAGCCAGGCACCGTTGGGATCGACAGTGATGCGCGCATCCGGAAAGCGTTTTTTCAGCGCCCGCACGGTGTCGATCTCTTTTTCGCCTGGCAGTACGCCGCCCTTGAGTTTGAAATCTTTAAAGCCGTAGCGATCCTGCGACGCTTCCGCCAGGCGAACAACCGCATCGCTGTTCATCGCTTCCTGATGACGCAGGTGATACCACTCATGGCTGCCAGGCGTCGATTCCAGATAGGGCAAATCGGTTTTAGTACGATCGCCAACATAAAACAGATAACCCAGCACCGTCACCGCATCACGCTGTTTGCCAGGGCCAAGCAGTTCGCACACCGGGACGTTCAGCGCTTTGCCTAACAGATCCAGCAGAGCGGCTTCCAGTGCCGCCACCGCGTTCACGCGCAGTTCAAACGTCCAGGCACCTTTACCGAAGGTGTCGAAATCCGCCGCCTGGTTGCCTTTGTGTACGCGCTGCACCACTTTATTCAACCGCGCCACTTCCTGCCCCACCACCATCGGCGTGGCGTCGACCAATGTTTTGTAGATCACGTCGCCGCCTGGCGCTTCACCGACGCCGGTGTTACCGGCGTTGTCGGTGAGCACCACGATATTGCGGGTGAAGTATGCGTTATGCGCGCCGCCGATGTTCATCAGCATGCTGTCATGCCCGGCCACAGGAATGACTTTCATCTCGGTGATAATCGGGCTTGCTTGTGTGTTCATCATTCACGTCCTGTCACAGGTTTCAGCACGATACGCTTGATATCACCCACCAGAACCAGGTAACTCAGTACCGCCACCAGCGCATGGATACCGACATAGATCAGCGCGCCGTTAAACGAGCCGGTCGTGCCGACGATGTAACCAATGGCAATCGGCGTCACGATGCCGGAGATGTTACCGAACATGTTGAACAGACCGCCGCTCAGGCCACTGATCTCTTTCGGCGCGGTATCTGCCATCACCGCCCAGCCCAGCGCACCGATACCTTTACCGAAGAAAGCCAGCGCCATGAAAGCAATAATCAGCGTTTCGGAGTCGGTGTAGTTGCAGAACACCATGCTCATGGAGAGCAGCATCCCCAATACGATTGGCGTTTTACGCGCCACATTCAGCGAGCCGTAACGGCGCATTAACCAGTCGGAAATAATCCCGCCCAGTACGCCCCCCACAAATCCGCAGATCGCCGGGATTGAAGCAACAAAACCCGCTTTCAAAATCGACATGCCGCGCGCCTGCACCAGGTAAACCGGGAACCAGGTGATAAAGAAATAGGTCAGGGCGTTAATGCAGTACTGGCCCAGGTAGACGCCGATCATCATGCGGGAACCCAGCAGCTGTTTGATCTGCCCCCATTTTTCTGAGAACGGAACATGCTGCGCGCTTTTCGCCTGATCCATGTTGATCAGCGCACCACCTTCAGCAATGTACTCCAGCTCTTTTTTGTTAACGCCCGGATGCTGGTTCGGCTCGTGGATCATTTTCTGCCACAGGAAGCTGATGAAAATGCCGAGACCGCCCATAAAGAAGAACACATGTGACCAGCCCACGGCGTGCGTCAGCCAGCCCATGATCGGCGCGAAGATCACCGTCGCGAAGTATTGCGCGGAGTTAAAAATCGCCACCGCCGTGCCCCTCTCCTGCGCCGGGAACCAGGCCGCAACGATGCGGCTGTTGCCAGGGAAGGAAGGGGATTCGGCCAGACCGACCATAAAACGCAGGGTGAAGAGCGCAACGATGATGCCAAAGCCGCTAAAGATGTCGACGAAACCTTGCAGTAAGGTAAACAGCGACCAGGTGAAGATAGACCAGAAATAGACGCGTTTTGATCCGAAGCGGTCAAGCAACCAGCCGCCCGGTATCTGGCCAATCACATAAGCCCAGGAAAACGCGGAGAAAACATAACCCATACCGACCGGATCCAAACCTATCGCTTTGGACATCTCCGAACCGGCAATCGACAACGTGGCGCGATCGCCATAGTTGAAGGATGTGACGATAAACAGCATCACCACTATCCAGTAGCGGGCGTTGGTACGCTTTTCAGCGCCGCTCGCCGCCTGGCTAAATGTACTCATGGTTGTACTCCCGAAGCATAAATGTTCTTTTGTCCATTCATCCTGTACGGCGCAACCTGTAGGGGAAGACAGGATGATGTCATTGTGTTTTTGCTGCTCCTGCCGGGTTTGCCGCACCCGGCGGGCCGCGTTTTTTTAACTGGCAAGAAAAAGTATATGGAGCGCCTTTTGAACTCTCACCGTGCAACAACACAACATTCGCCGGGCGCGGCTATGCCCTTTAAGGCATTAGCCCAGGCGGATGGGGAGTACTTCACGGAAATGAAAATGGAGCATGACCGAAGGCGGTCAAAAGAGAGGCAGCGTTAAAGAGTGTGAAATGTGTCGCTTGACGCGGCAAAAAGAGAGGTTTCCTCCCCGCGTACGGAGAGGAAGACAGGTTATTTCAGCAGGGTCGCCCAGTGCTCAACCCACGGATTAGAAACGGTTTCCGGTTCCGGGTCTTCGCTGGCGTCGATCAGCAACATTTCGCCGATACGCTGCGCACCTTGTTCTTGCAGCAAGGCATCAAACTGCTTACCCCCGCCGCAGAAATGGGCGTATGTGCTATCGCCCAGGGCAATGACGCCATAGTGCAGATCGGGCTGATAACCCACGGTGTCGCGCAGATAATGGAACAGCGGCGCAATGCTTTCCGGCAAATCACCCTGACCGGTCGTGGAGGTGACTATCAGCGCGTAATTGCCTTTGTTGTTTTCCCAGTCGCTGGCTTCGGGATCTTCAAATACCGTCGCCTTGTGGCCCTGCGCCTGTAAGATCTCCTTCGCTTCTTCCGCCACCAGCAGCGAATTGCCGTACATGGTGCCAACAAAAATTCCGACCTTCGCCATGCTCATTACTCCTTGCGTGATTCCAGATTGCCCTCATCCTGGCGGCTCACTGGCAAGAACTCAACCCTTTCATTTTCAGGGAGAAGCCCGCGCCAGCCAAAGTGCGACAGCGCGCCCATCCAGGTTTCATCCAGCCCGGCGCGAATCGTTAACGGCTCGCCGGTAAACGGGTGCGAGAGCGTTAACTGGCTGGCATGCAGCATCAGGTGGTTACAGCCAAAATGTTCCGCCGCACTACGATTTTGCCGCAAATCGCCGTGTTTACTGTCGCCAATGATCGGATGGCGCAGATGCGCCAGATGGCGACGCAATTGATGCTTGCGGCCCGTTTTGGGTTCCAGTTCGACCAGACCATAGCGCGTGGTGGGAAATTTGCTCGTCGCCACCGGCATTTCGCACGTTGCCAGCCCGCGATAGTGCGTTACGGCAGGCTGCGCTTCTTTATCGGCGCGGGCAAACTTGTCGGCCACTTTATCCAGCTCTTCGACCAGCGGATAATCAAGCAACGCCTCTTCCATCAACCAGCCACGCACAATGGCGTGATAGCGCTTTTGAATCTGATGTTGCTCAAATTGCTGCGATAAACGGCGACCGGCCTCGCTGGATAAGCCCATTAACAACACGCCGGAAGTGGGTCTGTCGAGGCGATGGGCGGTAAAAACATGCTGGCCGATTTGGTCGCGCACGGTTTGCATCACCACCACTTTTTCATCGCGATCTAACCAGCTGCGATGTACAAGCCAGCCGGAAGGTTTATTCACCGCCACCAGCCACTCATCCTGGTAAATAATCTCCAGCATCAGGCGTTTTCGTCACTGAACAGCGCATCGAGTTGCTGTAAATGCACCAGCATCACATCACGGGACGGATGGGTCGCATCCAGGGCGATTTCATAGTACGGCGCGATGGCAAACGCCTGCGGTAATGGCTGCTGACCATCCAATAAAGCATGCATGCGAGGAATGAGCACCCATTGCAGCCATTCGAACGGCTCAAGGGTGTCCATGCAAAAAGGCTGCGTGCTTTCGAAGGCGCTTGCCGCTGGCGCGCTGGTTTGCCACAGATTGTGTTCGCGCAGTTGCGCTTCGAGAAGATGAAGTTGCTCACGCACGCGTTGATGTTGAGTCATATAAACCCCCGGAATAATCAGACTGGCGCGCAGCATATCAAAGAGCGGAACAAATAAAAAAAGGGAGCACTGTAAAAACAGTGCTCCCGGTTCGTTTCGCAGCAGTCCCGCTACTCGTGTGCTCCCTGCTCATCCATGAAAACTTTTCCTGCGGTCTCCTGACCCGTTCATCCTTAAACAGCGCATCTTGCTCACACCACCCCGATGTGACATGGCCTCATCCGTAAAGCGTGTCCTGGATCTTCCTGATCTGCCGGGTATCCTTACCGGCTCTCATTCTCCGTCCTGGAGGTGTCCGTTAACGCATTCCAGCGATGTCCCCTTGCTTCGTCCTGAAGCCTTTCCTTGCAGCACCGTCCTGGTGAGTCCTCGAAACAACATCATCCTGATGTACGCTTCGTTGTCAGACTCCGTGTCGACTCAAATAGAATTACCCATTACGTGACGTCTTACAAGAATACTTAACGCAAATTCGCCTTTGAATGAAACCTCAACAGGCAAAGGGTTTTAGATTAACCTCATGATTTATATTAATTATGAATGAGAAGGCGCATCAGAAGTATGGAAAAAGACCTGGCGATCTCTTACAGGTCGTGTAAGAGATCTCTCACAAGATGAGTAGTATAGAGGATTACACAACGGGTTCGAGCTGGTCGAGGAATGCGGCGAGGCTTGGGGCAAGAATAGTGCGCTGACGCGTACCCAGCGTCTCTTTTACCACTTCGCCGCTTAGGTTACACAGCGAAATCACATCCAGTTCGCTGTCGAGCGTAGCAATAAAAAGTGTAGGTGATAACTTCAGCCTTTTCTGCGTAACCAGGTGACCAATCAGATTTTCCTGCATACGCACGAAGTCATCCTCACTCCACGTTTGCAGTAGCGTCAGCGTCAGTTCGCCAAAACGCGCGGTCATATCACCGGCAAATTGTGTGGTGTAAAAGGTATGGAGCGGCGTTTGTACCACAATTTCCATGGCCTGTTCAATTGGGTTTACATTTCGTTCCGGCACGAATTGTTTTGGCTGCCAGATAACGTACTTGTCGGTGGAAGAAATAATGCACGGCGAGGGAATACCGTAAAGTTCTTCGCTTTGCGGCCAGCTGTCTCGCTGTTCGTGCCACGCATTACAGTAACGTTCCGTAAAGGCTTTCAGGGCATGCGCCGTCTCTTTTTCCACCGATTTCTCTCTTCACATAAGCCAGGATAAACTCTGCGTCATAGTTTACCTGCAAAATGGCGATGAAACATGTCCTCTTATGATAACCACCAGGCGCTGGCTGGCCTGACGCTTGGCAAAACCACTGATTACCGCGACACCTACGACGCCAGCTTGCTGCAGGGCGTTCCCCGTTCGTTAAACCGCGATCCGTTAGGCTTAAAAGCCGAGAACCTGCCTTTTCGCGGCGCGGATATCTGGACGTTGTATGAACTCTCCTGGCTCAACGCGAAAGGTTTGCCGCAGGTGGCAGTTGGCCACGTTGAGCTGGATCACGCCAGCATCAATCTGGTGGAATCGAAAAGCTTCAAACTCTATCTCAACAGTTTTAACCAGACACGGTTTGCCAGCTGGCAAGAGGTACACGACACGTTGCAACGCGATTTAAGCGTCTGCGCGCAAGGTGCCGTGAACGTGGTGCTGTATCGCATTGATGAACTGGAAGGGCAGCCTGTCGCCCATTTTCACGGCACCTGTATCGACGACCAGGATATCGCGATCGAGAGTTACGACTTTGACGCCGCGCTGTTAACCGATGCCGCCAGCGGAAAGGTTGTCGAAGAGACGCTGGTCAGCCATTTATTAAAATCGAACTGCCTGATCACCCACCAGCCAGATTGGGGCTCAGTGCAAATCCAGTATCGCGGCGCGCAAATCGACCGTGAAAAATTGCTGCGCTACCTGGTCTCTTTCCGCCATCACAATGAATTTCATGAACAATGCGTGGAGCGCATTTTCACGGACATTCAACGTTTCTGCCAGCCGGAAAAACTGAGCGTTTATGCGCGCTATACCCGACGCGGCGGGCTGGATATCAACCCATGGCGCACTAATACCGATTTTGTCCCTGCAACCGGTCGGTTAGTACGCCAGTAAAACCCAACATTTTACGACTCTGCGTGGAAGATCCCACGCGACAGGTTGTTAAACGTCATAAGCCAGGGCTATTGTAATCACGGGAAAGATAAAATTTTCGTCCCGTAAGGAGTTCACTTGATTACACATATTAGCCCGCTTGGCTCAATGGATATGCTGTCGCAGCTGGAAGTCGATATGCTTAAACGCACGGCCAGCAGTGACCTGTATCAACTGTTTCGCAACTGCTCGCTCGCTGTACTGAACTCAGGGAGCCAGACCGACAGCAGCAAAGAGCTGCTCTCCCGTAACGAAAGTTTTGATATCAACGTGTTACGCCGTGAACGCGGCGTAAAGCTGGAGTTGATCAACCCACCGGAAGAGGCCTTTGTCGACGGGCGTATTATTCGCTCGCTGCAGGCCAACCTGTTTGCTGTTCTGCGCGACATTCTCTTCGTTAATGGGCAGATTCATAACGCCGGACGCGTCCAGCATTTAAATCTGGAAAGCTCCATTCATATCACCAACCTGGTCTTTTCCATTTTGCGTAACGCCCGCGCGCTGCATGTCGGCGAAGCGCCGAGCATGGTGGTCTGCTGGGGCGGCCACTCGATTAACGAAACTGAGTACCTCTACGCTCGCCGCGTGGGAACCCAGCTTGGCTTGCGTGAGCTGAACATCTGCACGGGCTGCGGCCCAGGTGCGATGGAAGCGCCCATGAAAGGCGCTGCGGTCGGCCACGCGCAGCAACGTTATAAAGAGGGCCGTTTTATCGGCATGACCGAGCCGTCGATCATTGCCGCTGAGCCGCCAAATCCGCTGGTCAACGAACTGATCATCATGCCGGATATTGAAAAACGTCTGGAAGCGTTTGTCCGTATTGCACACGGGATCATTATTTTCCCTGGCGGCGTAGGCACGGCGGAAGAGTTGTTGTATCTGCTGGGGATTTTGATGAACCCGGCCAACAAAAACCAGGTACTACCGCTGATCCTGACCGGGCCAAAAGAGAGTGCGGATTATTTCCGCGTGCTGGACGAATTTATCGTCAACACGCTGGGTGAAGCCGCACGCAGCCACTACACCATCATCATCAATGATGCGGCTGAAGTGGCGCGGCAAATGAAAAAAGCGATGCCGCGGGTAAAAGAAAACCGTCGTGAAACCGGGGATGCGTATAGCTTCAACTGGTCTATTCGCATCGCGCCGGATCTGCAAGTGCCATTTGAACCCACGCACGAAAATATGGCTAACCTGAAACTTTATCCGGATCAGCCAGTAGAAACGTTAGCGGCGGATCTGCGCCGGGCGTTCTCAGGCATCGTGGCGGGTAACGTGAAAGAGCACGGCATTCGGGCTATTGAGGAGTTCGGCCCGTATAAAATTCATGGCGATAGCGACATGATGCGCCGGATGGATGACTTGCTACAGGGCTTTGTCGCCCAGCATCGTATGAAACTGCCAGGCAGCGCGTACATTCCTTGCTACGAAATCTGCGCCTGATCTCCCAGGGCGACCTATAAGTCGCCCTTATACCTCGGATTTTTTTCCCGCACAGCTCCCCCCATATCCCCAGCATATTCATACGTTTCAGTTGCCCTTAAACGTCGATAAATCACTGCGATAGCGGTTTTTTACAGGGCATTTATCGTATTTAAACGGTGTGCGTTTGATCGCAAATCTTGCTGGTGATAGCCTTCGCGCCCATAAATTTCATCTCTCGATCATTAAGCAGAGAGATGGTCTAAATATATCCACATAAAAAGTGATTTATTGCAATTGCGATCCTGATCACTGATAGAGTCATAACATAAATGTATCTTTCCGCCGCAAATAATTGCGGAAAGAAATTATAAAAAAACCGTAATTGACCGAATTTAATATTACCGCCAGCCTGTCAGGCATTGTATTCGCCCGTCATGCCAGCATTTTGCTTTTCCCAGGAGATTTATAAATGGAAACCACTCAAACCAGTACGCTGGCCACATCGGCTACACGAAGTTCATGGCGCAAAACGGATACCATGTGGATGCTGGGCCTGTACGGTACTGCTATCGGCGCTGGTGTACTGTTCCTGCCAATTAACGCCGGTGTCGGCGGTTTAATTCCGCTGATCATCATGGCCATCCTCGCTTTCCCAATGACTTATTTTGCACACCGCGGTCTGACTCGCTTTGTGCTGTCGGGTAAAAACCCTGGCGAAGACATCACCGAAGTGGTTGAAGAGCACTTTGGTATCGGCGCGGGCAAACTGATTACCCTGCTCTACTTCTTCGCTATCTACCCGATCCTGCTGGTGTACAGCGTGGCGATCACCAACACCGTTGACAGCTTTATGACCCACCAGTTGGGTATGACGCCGCCGCCGCGTGCCATTCTGTCGCTGATCCTGATTGTCGGCATGATGACTATCGTGCGTTTTGGCGAGCAGATGATCGTAAAAGCGATGAGTATTCTGGTGTTCCCGTTTGTTATCGCGCTGATGCTGCTGGCGGTTTACCTGATCCCGCAGTGGAACGGTGCGGTACTCGATACCCTGTCTTTAAGCAGCACGTCTGCGACCGGCAACGGCCTGTGGATGACTCTGTGGCTGGCCATTCCGGTAATGGTGTTCTCCTTTAACCACTCGCCGATCATCTCCTCGTTTGCGGTTGCAAAACGTGAAGAGTACGGCGACGAAGCAGAGAGCAAATGTTCACGTATTCTGGCGTTCGCACACATCATGATGGTGCTGACGGTAATGTTCTTCGTGTTCAGCTGCGTACTCAGCCTCTCTCCGGCTGACCTGGCGTCGGCGAAACAGCAGAACATCTCGATTCTCTCTTACCTGGCAAACCACTTTAACGCACCGATCATCGCCTGGATGGCACCGATCATCGCGATGATCGCCATCACCAAATCCTTCCTCGGTCACTATCTGGGTGCGCGCGAAGGTTTCAACGGTATGGTTATTAAGTCTCTGCGTGGTAAAGGCAAAAGCATCGAAATCAACAAGCTGAACCGCATTACCGCGCTGTTTATGCTGCTGACCACCTGGGCTGTGGCGACTTGGAACCCGAGCATCCTCGGAATGATTGAAACCCTGGGCGGCCCGATTATCGCGATGATCCTGTTCCTGATGCCGATGTACGCTATCGCCAAGGTACCGGCAATGCGTAAATACAGCGGTAAAATCAGCAATATCTTCGTTGTTATCATGGGCCTTATCGCTATCTCCGCGATCTTCTTCTCTCTGTTCAGCTAATCTCTTTCGCGCCGCTCGCCACGGGCGGCGCGACTCTCATTGCAATGGAAAATGCGTCATGATCAGCGTATTCGATATTTTCAAAATCGGCATTGGCCCTTCAAGCTCGCACACCGTTGGCCCAATGAAAGCCGGTAAACAATTCACTGACGATCTGATTGCTCGCAGCATGCTGCACGACGTGACCCGTGTAGTGGTAGACGTTTACGGTTCCCTCTCTCTGACCGGTAAAGGACACCATACCGATATCGCTATCATTATGGGTCTGGCAGGTAACTTGCCGGATAGCGTCGATATCGATGCCATTCCGGGATTTATTCAGGACGTAAACACGCACGGCCGTCTGCTGCTGGCTAACGGCGAGCACGAAGTCGAGTTTCCTGTCGATCAATGCATGAACTTCCATGCCGATAACCTCTCGCTGCATGAAAACGGCATGCGTATTACTGCGCTCGCGGGCGACAAGGTTCTCTATAGCCAGACCTATTACTCTATCGGCGGCGGTTTTATTGTCGACGAAGAACATTTTGGTCAGACCAACAACGCGCCTGTCGCCGTACCTTACCCGTACAAAAATGCGGCGGATCTGCAACGTCACTGCCAGGAAAGCGGGCTTTCACTCTCTGGTCTGATGATGAAGAACGAACTGGCGCTGCACAGCAAAGAGGAGCTGGAACAGCACCTCGCACGCGTCTGGGAAGTGATGCAGGGCGGTATTGAGCGCGGAATTACTACCGAAGGCGTGTTACCGGGAAAATTACGCGTTCCGCGCCGCGCCGCCGCGCTGCGTCGCATGCTGGTCAGCAGCGATAACACCAGTAAAGATCCGATGCAGGTCGTCGACTGGATCAACATGTTCGCACTGGCGATTAACGAAGAGAACGCCGCTGGTGGTCGCGTGGTGACCGCGCCAACCAACGGCGCATGCGGCATTGTTCCGGCAGTGCTGGCTTATTACGATAAGTTTATTCGCCAGGTGAACGCCAATTCACTGGCGCGCTACCTGCTGGTCGCCAGCGCGATTGGCTCGCTCTATAAAATGAACGCCTCCATTTCCGGTGCCGAAGTGGGCTGCCAGGGCGAAGTGGGTGTTGCCTGTTCGATGGCCGCGGCAGGCCTTGCAGAGCTGCTCGGCGCAAGCCCGGCACAGGTCTGCATCGCGGCGGAAATCGGTATGGAACACAACCTCGGTCTGACCTGCGATCCGGTCGCGGGACAGGTACAGGTGCCGTGCATCGAGCGCAACGCCATTGCGTCGGTGAAAGCGGTGAACGCCGCGCGTATGGCGCTGCGCCGTACCAGCGAGCCGCGCGTCTGCCTGGATAAAGTCATCGAAACCATGTACGAAACCGGGAAAGATATGAACGCCAAGTACCGCGAAACCTCACGCGGCGGGCTGGCGATGAAGATCGTAACCTGCGATTAAGCCCAGGAAGATGCCTCGTTTTGCGAGGCATCTTCCTGATTATCCCCCGCTTCATAGCCTCACGCCGCACGCGATGTTACCCTTAAGCACGATTTCAAGGAGGGTATCTGTGGCTCATCTGTTAATTGTCGACGCGCTTAATCTTATCCGCCGGATCCACGCGGTGCAGGGATCGCCCTGTGTAGACACCTGTCTTCACGCGCTGGAACAGCTTGTGGTTCACAGCCAGCCGACGCACGCCGTGGCGGTGTTCGATGATGAGGCTCGCAGCCAGGGCTGGCGTCACCAGTTATTACCCGACTATAAAGCCGGGCGACCTCCCATGCCAGAGACGCTGCATGCCGAGATGCCCGCTTTGCGCAGCGCTTTTGAACAGCGCGGTATTCGTTGCTGGGCAACACCGGGTAACGAAGCGGACGATCTCGCCGCTACGCTGGCGGTAAAAATGGCGCAGGCCGGACAGCAGGCGACAATTGTTTCCACGGACAAAGGCTATTGCCAGTTGCTTTCCCCGACCATCCGTATCCGCGATTATTTCCAGAAACGCTGGCTGGATGCGCCCTTTATCGACCAAGAATATGGCGTCACGCCGGAACAACTGCCGGATTACTGGGGGCTGGCGGGGATCAGCAGTTCTAAAGTGCCAGGCGTCGCTGGCATTGGCCCGAAAAGCGCCACCCAGTTGTTAAACACCTTCCCGACGCTGGAAGCACTGTACGAGAATCTCACGGACGTGCCGGAAAAGTGGCGGCAAAAACTGGAAGCACATAAAGCAATGGCCTTTACCTGCCGCGATGTGGCACGTCTGCAAACGGATCTGCAACTGGATGGCAACTTACAGCAGCTACGGCTGACACGCTGAGAAAAGCCCGCACGGTGGCGGGCTGTTCGCCTTGCTTCAGCCCTTATACGGATGGTGCTTTAGCCAATGCTCGGCGATATCCTGGCGACGGCAGATCCAGACATCATTGTGGCTTTGCACGTAATCAAGAAAACGCTGCAGTGCGCGAAAGCGCCCAGGCCGCCCGAGCAGGCGGCAGTGCATGCCAATCGACATCATCTTTGGCGCATGCTCACCTTCTTCATACAGCACATCGAAGCTGTCTTTCAGGTAGGTATAAAACTGTTCGGCGGTGTTAAAACCCTGAGCCGTGGCAAAGCGCATATCGTTGGCATCAAGCGTATACGGCACAATCAGATGCGGTTTCCCCTCCACGGTGGTCCAGAAGGGTAAATCATCGCCGTAGTAATCGCTGTCGTAGAGAAAATCGCCCTGCTCGACCACCAGCTTACGGGTGTTTGGGCTGTCGCGCCCGGTGTACCAGCCAAGGGGCTTTTTGCCAAACAGCGTTTGCAGGATTTCGATCGCCTGCTGCATGTGCTGGCGTTCGGTTTGAATATCAAAATCCTGATAATGGATCCAGCGCCAGCCGTGGCTTACCACGTCGTAGTCTGCCGTTTTGATCGCCGCGACGATTTCCGGGTTACGCGCCAACGCCATTGCCACGCCAAAAACCGTGAGCGGCAGGCCACGTTGCTGAAAAGCCTGATGAATACGCCAGAACCCTGCGCGCGATCCATACTCGTACAGCGAGTCCATCGACATATGCCGCGCGGGATAGCTGGCAGCGCCAATAATATCCGACAAAAATTGCTCTGAACCCGCGTCGCCATGCAGCACATGGTTCTCGCCACCCTCTTCAAAATTAAGGACAAACTGAACGGCAATGCGCGCGCCGCCCGGCCAGCGGGCGTGCGGCGGTTTTCCCGCATAGCCCGCCATATCGCGAGGGTAGTCGGCGGTGAAATGCCAGAAAGGTTTGTCCGTTGCTGATTGCATGCTGATTCGACCTCTTTACGGGGCCGCTTTCAGCAAAGCTGTTCAAAACATCCTGAAAGCGGCTTTTTATTGGGATACGCGAGATCGCCGTATTTGCAGGTGCCAATCCCCAGCGCGAGAAGAGATTCCACCATCTTCACCGCGGCCGTAACGCCGTCGATCACCGGCATGCCCAGCTCTTGCGTCAACTCGCTGGCAAGGTTCGCCATACCGCCGCAGCCCAGCACAATGGCACCGCTATGATCTTCTCGTTTGGCTTGTATACAACGCTCGCGTACCTTTTGCTGAGCAAGACCCGTGCCATCTTCCAGCGCCAGCACCGGTAAATCGATGGCATGCAGCGCGGCGCAGTGATGTTCGAAGCCATACTGGCGCAGTAAATGACGGGCGATAATCACCGTACGCGGCAGCGTAGTTACAATTGAAAATCGCGTCGCCACCAGCGTTGCCACGTGCATAGCCGCTTCGGCAATACCGATGACCGGCCCGCTCGCCAGCTCACGCGCCGCCAGTAATCCGGGGTCACCAAAACAGGCAATCACGTGCCCTTGTGCACCCTGGTTTTTGCCCTGTTTGATTTGCTCCAGCACGCCAATCGCCGCAATGGCTTCATCAAAATGCCCTTCGATGGATTCCACACCCTGCGAGGGGCAACTGGCAAGAATGGTGGTGCCAGGCGACGCCACGCTGCGCGCCGCGCTGGCGATGGTGGCGGTCATTTCCGGGCTGGTATTAGGATTGATAACTTGTATACAAAACTGGCTCATCAGTGTTCTCCTGGCGCACCAAACAGGCGGGCAAAATCCGGTAATGTCTCGCCGCTGCGCTCAAAGCGCAGGCTGGAAACAATGTGATCAAAATGGTGGGCCATCGCCTCACTAAGCCCTGATAGATCCTTTTTACGCAGCAGCGTAATCAGTTGGTCATGATCGTCGCAGCGACAGCCGCGCTGCCAGGGCGCGCCCCAGGCGGCTATTACCAGCGATGAACGCTGCGCCAGCGTGGTGATAATGTCAGTCACCACCGCATTACCGGAAATGGCCTGCAGCTGAATATGAAAAGCCGCAGAATGGCGGATAGCCGCCGCGCCGTCGTGGCTTTGATGCGCCTCTTCTTCCTGCGCGATGATGTTTTCCAGCGCCGCAAGGTGCGGCGACTGCAGATGTTCCAGCACCAGCGGCAGGTTGGCGCATTCGATCATTTTACGGGTCGTGAAGATTGCTTTTGACTCTTCAACGCCGGGATTGGCGACAAATGCACCACGTCTGGGCGTCATGGTGATCATTTGCACCGTCGCAAGGCGGGTTAATACCTTGCGGATGCCGGTACGGCTGACGCCAAAAACCTCCGCCAGCGCTTCTTCCGGCAATTTACTTCCCGGCGGCAATTGATGTTCAACGATGGCGGTCATTAAAGATTGCCAAATGAGATGCTCTTTATCTTCCAGATCTGCAGGGGTTCGCAGCCCTATTTGCTGGTTCATAACGCAATTCCTTTGTTACTCAATTCATCTATTTTTGTATACACCGTTAATTTATTTTGTATACAAAAAATTAAAACCTGGCCTGGTTAATGCAACGAGGGATAGCAGACAACATGTCACTATCTGTATTCAGAGGAGCAGAATCCATGCCAAACCTTGAACCAAATTACGATGCTCGCTACAGCCCACGCCTGACCAATGAAGATTTGGCGCCGACCCGCCATCAAACCTGGAGCTGGTACAATATTTTCTCTTTCTGGATGTCCGATGTGCATAGCATGGGCGGCTATGTGGTTGCCGCCAGCTTCTTCGCCTTAGGGCTTGCCAGCTGGCAGGTGCTACTTTGCCTTCTGTTGGGGATCTGTATTGTGCAGCTGTGCGCAAACCTGGTGGCGAAACCGAGCCAAATGGCCGGTGTGCCGTATGCCGTGATCTGCCGTCAGGCATTTGGCGTGTTCGGCGCGAATATCCCGGCGGTGATCCGTGGGCTGATTGCGTTTGCGTGGTATGGCATTCAGACCTATCTGGCCGCCAACGCGTTAATGCTGGTGATCCTGAAATTTTGGCCTGCCCTTACGCCCCTGACCAACGGTCACTTTCTGGGCCTGTCGCATTTGGGCTGGCTCTGTTTCGGCATTATGTGGGTGCTGCAAGCGCTAGTGTTCTGGCACGGGATGAGCGCGATTAAACGCTTTATCGATATCGCCGGTCCGGCGGTATACGTGGCGATGATGGCGCTGGCGGGATGGATCCTCTGGCAAACGGGTTTCGATGGCATCTCTTTCACGCTCGCCAGTAAACAGCTCACAGCAGGCGAGCAAACCTGGCAGATGATCACCGCAACGGCATTAGTGGTTTCTTACTTCTCCGGCCCGCTGCTCAATTTTGGCGATTTTTCCCGCTACGGTAAAAGTATGCAAGAGATCCGCCGCGGCAACCGCTGGGGGCTGCCGTTTAACTTCCTGCTATTTTCCATTGTCACAGTAGTGATTGTTTCCGGCACCCAATCGCTGTTTGGCAAGATGATCACCGATCCTATCGAAACCGTAAGCCATGTTGGCAACAGCCTGGCGATGGCAATTGGGCTGCTGACGATGATCACCGCCACCATCGGCATCAATATTGTGGCGAACTTCGTCTCCCCGGCCTTCGATTTTTCTAACTGTTCCCCGCAAAAAATCAGTTTCCGTACCGGCGGGATGATCGCGGCGGTCGGCTCGGTACTGCTAACACCGTGGAATTTGTTCCAGTCTCCGGAGTTGATCCACTACACGCTGGATGTGCTCGGCGCGTTTATTGGCCCGTTGTTCGGTATTTTACTGACCGATTTTTATCTGATTAAACGCGGAAACGTGTTTGTCGACGATCTGTTTACCGACTCACCAAACGGGCGTTACTGGTACAAAAACGGCTTTAACCCGAAAGCAATTGCTGCGCTGGTGCCATCGGTGGCGGTTGGGCTGATTATTAGCTTTATTCCGGCGCTGCATGAAGTGGCCAATTTTAGCTGGTTTATTGGCGCGTTCCTCGGTGCGGGTTGCTACCGCTTTCTGGCGCGCCACGAACGTGAAGGTGTGAGCAGCACTTCCTTTACCGCACAACGCGTGGCTGCAAAGGAGTAGAAACGACGAAGGCCTGAATCATTGCTGATTCAGGCCTTCTGAATAGTGGCGGAACGGACGGGACTCGAACCCGCGACCCCCTGCGTGACAGGCAGGTATTCTAACCGACTGAACTACCGCTCCGCGTTGTGTTCCTGTTAGGGAACGAGGCGCATATTACGGATTGCACCTGGTGCCGTCAACGCTTTTTCCATCGTTTTGAATTGTTTGCTGCAAAAATCACCCGCGAGGTGATTTTCCCGTGTTAACAAAACGATTTTACCCACGCCACAGGCAGCTTCCGCCCTTCTTCTGCACTAAATCGAGCCGTGATTCATGGGTCATCAGCTCCTGATCACTGGCTAAAACCACGCGCAAGCGGCTTGCCTGGCGAACAACACGCTGGATCTCCGCATCGCCGGTTTGCGTTTGCCCTTCGCCTTCCATCGAAAATTTCATCGATGTCTGGCCGCCGGTCATCATCAGATAGACATCAGCAAGGATTTGGGAGTCGAGTAATGCGCCGTGCAGCGTACGTTTGCTGTTATCTATTTCATAACGCGAGCAGAGCGCATCGAGGCTGTTGCGCTTGCCGGGGAACATTTTACGCGCCAGCGCCAGGCTGTCGGTGATTTTACAAAACGTTTCGGTTTTTGGAATACCGCGGTTCAGCTTGCTGAACTCGTAATCCATAAAGCCGATATCAAACGACGCGTTGTGAATGACCAGCTCCGCACCGCGGATATACTCAATAAACTCATCGGCGATGTCGGCGAACGTCGGTTTATCGAGCAGGAATTCGTCGGCGATACCGTGAACGCCAAACGCTTCCGGATCCACCAGCCGGTCAGGCTTGAGATAAATATGGTAGTTGTTACCGGTCAGGCGGCGGTTGATCACCTCCACCGCACCGATCTCAATAATCTTGTGCCCTTCATAGTGGGCGCCAATCTGGTTCATACCGGTAGTTTCGGTATCGAGGACGATCTGTCGTGTAATTGCTGTGCTCATAGCGGCCATTTATGTCAGACTTGTCGTTTTAAACACAGGAAGTCTACCAGAGATGCTTAAACAGGTAGAAATTTTCACCGACGGATCTTGTCTTGGCAACCCAGGTCCGGGCGGTTACGGGGCGATTTTACGCTATCGTCAGCATGAAAGATTGTTTAGCGAAGGCTACCGTCTTACCACTAATAACCGTATGGAACTGATGGCGGCTATTGTCGCACTGGAAGCGTTAAAAGAGCATTGCGAAGTGGTGCTCAGCACCGACAGCCAGTATGTACGCCAGGGGATCACGCAGTGGATCCACAACTGGAAAAAACGTGGCTGGAAAACAGCGGAAAAAAAACCGGTCAAGAATGTCGATCTCTGGAAGCGGCTCGATGCGGCGCTCAGCCAACATCAGATCCGCTGGGAATGGGTAAAAGGCCACGCAGGTCACCCGGAAAACGAGCGCTGCGATGAACTGGCACGCGCCGCCGCGATGAACCCAACGCAGGAAGATGTGGGCTATCAGCCGGAAAGTTAAGACTGGCGGGTCGCGCCAACGGTCTGGCGAACGCGGGGCTTGCTGCGGCTCTGCTTCATCGGATTGAGCGTCAACGGAATGGTGCGTTTGCGCGCGACGATGAGTTGCATACACCCCAGCGCCGGTAAATGCGTGCTAAGCAGTTTCCCGCCCTGTTTCGTCCAGGGAAGCACGCGAAAGCGGCTATAATGTAACACCTCGAAATTGAGCAACGATAACCAGTCAAACTGGCGCATCAGGGTGAACATCCGGCTTTTTACTGCGGGTGATCGGCGCGCAAAAGGGACTGCTTTGCAAAGCCCAAGCAGGCTAATCGGGTTAAAACCGCTCATCACCAGCCAGCCGTCATCTATTAACACACGATCCACTTCCTGCAATAACCGATGCGGATCGGTACACCAGGGAAGCGTATGCGCCAGCAAGCAGGCATCTACCGATTTCTCTGCGAACGGTAAATGCAGCGGATCGGCTCTCACCTGCGCCGGTTCGCCGCTGAGGGAAACATTGACCTGGTGGGAAATAGCGCAGCTTTCGGCATTGATTTCCGCGCTCAGATTGCCGATTTTAAGCAAATGAAAACCATACATTTTTGCAAACCACGGCTTAAGTTCTCCTTCCAGCGCTTCGCGGTAATACGCGCCTTTAGGTACATCGCTCCAGCTTGCAGGGGCGACCAATGTCTTAGGAGTCCTTGCCGGTTTCATCACAACCTTCCGCTACGCTTTGAGAGGTAATTTATGAATCTTAACAGTATTCCGGCGTTCCAGGATAACTACATCTGGGTGCTGAACAATGATGACGGCCGCTGCCTGATTGTCGATCCGGGCGAAGCCGCACCGGTATTACGCGCATTAGAAGAAAACCAGTGGCAACCGGAAGCTATCTTGCTCACTCACCATCACAACGACCACGTTGGCGGTGTGGAAGCGTTGCGTCAACATTTCCCTGATGTGGTGGTTTATGGTCCAGAGGAAACGCAAGATAAGGGAACCACACAGATTGTTAAAGAGGGGGACGTTATCTCCGTTTTAGGACATGATTTTTCCGTCTTTGCCACGCCAGGTCACACTTTAGGACATATCTGTTTCTTCAGTTCTCCTTATCTATTTTGCGGTGACACGCTATTTTCTGGTGGCTGCGGCAGATTATTTGAAGGGACGGCAAGCCAGATGTATCAATCCTTTTGTAAGATTAATGCGCTCCCGGATGATACGGTGATTTGCTGCGCACACGAATATACTTTAGGGAATATGAAGTTTGCGATCAGCATCTTACCGCAGGATCCTGCACTTAACGAATATTATCGAAAAGTTAATGAGTTACGTGCGAAAAACCAAAAAACACTGCCCGTAATTCTGAAAAATGAAAGGCGAATTAATTTATTTTTACGCACGGAAGATACTGATTTAATTGATGTAATAAACCAAGAAACAAAGTTGCAACACCCTGAAGAGCGTTTCGCATGGTTAAGGTCAAAGAAAGATAACTTCTGATATTTCCGGGTTGCCTTTTAAAGACGACGCCGTTATCATCGCTCGTCTTTTAAGCAACTACTATTGACACACACATGAAGGCAAAAGCGATCTTATTCGCCTCTGTCTTGCTTGCTGGGTGCCAGGCGTCTAACCATGACGGTACGGTACAACAGCACGCACAGAGCCTTTCTGCAGCTGGTCAAGGGGAAGCAGGGAAGTTTACTAGTCAGGCGCGGTGGATGGACGATGGAACATTCGCCGCCCAGAATAACAGTGACTTGTGGACCTCCATTAGCGACGAGCTAAAGATGGGAATTCCGGAAAATACCCGGATTCGCGAACAAAAACTCAAGTATTTAAGCAATAAGAGCTATCTCCACGATGTAACTTTACGGGCAGAGCCGTATATGTACTGGATAGCAGGGCAAGTTAAAAAACGTAACATGCCCATGGAACTGGTACTACTACCCATAGTGGAGAGCGCTTTTGACCCACACGCGACGTCTGGCGCCAATGCCGCAGGCATTTGGCAGATCATACCGAGCACCGGGCGAAATTATGGTTTAAAGCAGACTCGCAGCTACGATGCGCGTCGTGACATTGTGGCCTCTACCACGGCCGCGCTTGACATGATGCAGCGTCTTAACCGCATGTTTGACGGCGACTGGTTACTGACAGTCGCTGCTTATAACAGCGGTGAAGGTCGCGTGTTGAAAGCGATGAAAGCCAATAAATCGCGGGGTAAACCCACCGATTTCTGGTCACTTTCACTGCCGCAGGAAACCAAAATTTACGTGCCTAAAATGCTGGCTTTGAGCGATATTCTCAAAAACAGTAAGCGTTATGGCGTGAGTCTGCCAACACCAGACGAAAGCCGTGCGCTGGCGCGAGTCAGACTGAGCAGCCCGGTTGAGGTCAATCAGTTGGCTGAAATGGCCGGGATTTCGGTGAACAAACTGAAAACGTTTAACGCAGGCGTTAAAGGTTCGACGTTAGGTTCAGCGGGTCCGCAGTACGTGATGGTGCCGAAGAAACACGCCGATCAACTGCGTGAATCCTTGGCATCCGGCGAAATCGCCGCCGTACAGCCGACCCAGCTTGCGGATAACACCCCGCTGCCAGGCCGGAGTTACAAGGTTCGCTCAGGCGATACGCTTTCCGCCATCGCGGCGCGTCTCGGCGTGAGCGCAAAGGATATCCAGCAGTGGAATAACCTGCGCGGTTCGAACCTGAAAGTAGGCCAGAGTCTGACGGTAGGCGCAGGTAGCAGCGCGCAGCGTCTCGCCAGCAACAGCGATAGCATTACCTATCGCGTTCGCAAAGGGGATTCGTTATCGAGTATTGCGAAACGTCACGGCGTGAACATCCAGGATGTCATGCGCTGGAATAACGATACCGATAATTTGCAGCCAGGCGATCAGCTGACCCTGTTTGTTAAGAACAGCGCCACACCGGACTCCTGATACAAACCGATAAAAAAGCACCGTTTCCCCGCGGTGCTTTTTTTTGCCCGTGAGTTCCCACTCAAGCCGGTTTGCCTGGGGTAAACTCCACCAGCAACGGGTTGTGATCCGATGCGCGCGTCACCAGCACCGACGCTTCCTGCACATTCAAACCACGATAGAAAACAAAATCCAGCGGACGACCAAAGGCGCGGCGGCGATTGTCATCGGTGAAACGAACCTGTCGCAACGACATATCGCGCGTAAAGCGATAGAGCGCATTCATACGCGGTCGGCTCCAGGCGTTGAAATCCCCCGCCATAATCACAGGCCCGGCGTGGCGCATAATCTGATCGCCTATCGGCAACAGCTGCTTGCTGTAGACGTCCACGCCCAGGCTGAAATTCACCGCATGGACATTCACCACCATCAGGTTACGTAAATCAGGCAGTGGGTACACCGTGACCAGCGCTGATTTCGCCAGCCGCAAAATCGGTTCCCGCTCACGCAGCGGGCAGCAATAGACCGGATGCGCGGACGAAAGCGTCATGACGCCAGAGGGATGTTGCGGCAGCACAAACGCGGGAACCTGATCGGCAGCAAGATAGTTAGTGGTCGCAAACCTGACCAGTTCCGGTGTGGTTTGCGCTTCCTGTAACAGCACGAGATGCGCGTCTTTGCCAAAACTCTGCAGCACCGATAACCATTCGGCGCGCTGCTGCTTAAAGATATTCCATACCAGCACACGGATTTTTTCGTCGCTGCTTAAAGGCACACCTGCAGGCAACGCTTTGCCGATGCTCGCGAAGGATCCCGGCGGCAAAATTCTCTCCGCTGGCTGTCCGGCAACATATCGCATGGCGTAGGTATTCTTTGGCACTTTCGGCTTCAAACCTCATTGATTTCCGCACCCGGCTCCCGGGCGGTCATTCAGTTATAGGGATTTTAGCGCACACTTTCAACGCACAATCGGCAGAAAAACCCCCGGTTATGGTTAGTGAGCGCTTATTAATGCCGCCAGCGCCGCGCGTACGTGGCATCGCAGGCTTCAACATGGTTAAATAGCTTATGGATGAATAATATCGTTGCAGTGTTGCTACAGAGGCAATAATGAAAACCACCTCAGAAGAACTCGCGATTTTTGTCGCTGTTGTCGAAAGCGGCAGCTTCAGCCGGGCAGCGGAACGCCTGGGCCAGGCGAACTCGGCGATCAGCCGTGCAGTTAAAAAACTGGAGAACAAGTTGGGCGTAAATTTGCTTAATCGCACCACGCGCCAGCTCAGTTTAACCGAAGAAGGCGAACGCTATTTCCGCCGCGTACAAAGCGTATTGCAGGAGATGGCGGCCGCAGAAACAGAGGTGATGGAAACGAAATCCACGCCGCGCGGTACGCTGCGCATTGATGCGGCAACGCCGGTCGTACTGCATTTCCTTATGCCGCTGATTAAACCGTTTCGTGAACGCTACCCGGAAATCAACCTTTCTCTGGTCTCAAGCGAGACGTTTATCAATTTGATTGAGCGTAAAGTGGATGTGGCTATCCGCGTGGGGAAACTGACTGACTCCAGTCTGCGCGCGCGCCCGCTGTTCAAGAGCTATCGGAAAATTATCGCCTCACCGGATTACATCGCTCGCCATGGCAAGCCTGAAACCGTCGAAGAGTTGCGTAATCATGTGTTACTCGGGTTTACCGAACCGGTCTCCCTCAACACCTGGCCAATTGCTTCTGCCGATGGTCAACTGTTTGAAGCGACGCCGGATATTTCCTCAAATAGCGGAGAAACGCTTAAACACTTGTGTCTGAGCGGCAACGGTATCGCCAGTTTGTCGGACTATATGATTGATAAGGAGCTGGCAAGTGGGGAACTGGTAGATTTACTGGCGCATCAGCGCCTGCCGGTAGAGATGCCTTTTAGTGCAGTCTATTACAGTGACCGTGCGGTGAGCACGCGTATTCGTGCCTTTATTGATTTTATCAGCGAACATCTGCCGCAATAACAACAACGGGAGCATTACGCTCCCGTTGAATTCTCGATTAATCCCACTTCGGCGCCAGGCCTTCCGGGCTGACCAGACGGTCATTGCAATCAAGCTTCGCGATTTCCGCTTTATCTTCCGCATCCAGCTTAAGCGACTGTGCCAGCAGGTTGCTTGCCAGGTTCTCACGCTTGGTCGAAGACGGGATAACCGCATAACCTTCGCCCATCGCCCATGCCAGGATTACCTGCGCCGGCGTAGCGTTATGTTTCTGTGCGATACGACCAATCACTTCGTCTTTCAGCGCTTTACCGTATGCGAGCGTCATGTAAGAGGTGATATGGATACCGTGCTGTTTCGCCCAGTCAACGACTTTACGGTTTTGCAGATACGGTGACAATTCAATCTGGTTAGTGGCGATATTTTCCGCGCCCACGGCGGCAATGGCCTGCTCCATCAGCGGAATGGTGAAGTTCGACACACCAATCTGGCGCGTCAGCCCCTGCGTTTTTGCCTTCATCAGCTCTTGCATAGAGACATCAACTGCCACAGCTGCGCCCGGAGACGGCCAGTGAATCAGGGTCAGATCAACATAATCCGTGCCTAATTTTTTCAGGCTCTCTTTCAGGCTGGGGATCAGTTTGTCTGCGCCCAGATTTTCGGTCCAGATTTTGGTGGTGATAAACAGCTCTTCACGCGCAACGCCGCTCTGAGCCAGCGCTTCGCCAATGGCAGCTTCGTTACCGTAGATCTGCGCGGTATCAATCACGCGATAGCCCAGCTCAAGGGCATTTTTCACAGAAGCGATAACCGCTTCGTCAGTTAAACGGAAGGTACCAAGACCGAATGCAGGGATAGCCATAAGAATTCCTCTTTCTGATTTCGTAATGTTTCGTTGCGCTGATTATTCCCCGCTTCAGTAAGGGGAAAAAGAGGCGAAAAAGCAGAGGTTTTTTGCCTGAGAAGCAAAAGTCAGGAATTCAGCGCGCAAAGATAGTGACTTGCATTTTGAAAGTCACTATGTCACCGTGAGCGCAGAATCTAATTAGTAACCGGGTCAGACCATGAAAAATGAACCGCTTTGCAACGCTCCCTGCCCCATTGCCCGTAGCTTAGGCCGCATTGGTGACAGCTGGAGCATAATTATCCTGCGTGACGCTTTTGCCGGTTTCACACGTTTTGATGAGTTCCAGAAAAGCGCCAATGTCGCCCCCAACATTCTCTCTCGTCGTCTGAAAGAGTTGGTTGATGACGGGCTGCTGGAAAAAGTGAGCTACAGCACAACACCGCCACGCTATGAATATCACCTCACGGCCCTCGGGCGCGATTTTCGCCCGGTGATCCTCGCCCTGGTGGAATGGGGAAACCGTCACTTCTCGCCAGAAGGCGCGCAAATAGAGTTAGTCGAGCGTGCAACACAGCGCCCGGTTGAGACCATCCTTATTGATAAAGCAACTGGGGAACCCATCACGCCGGAGAAATATACACTGGTGCCCGGCCCTGCGGCGGCACCGGTTATCCATTACCGCCACGATTATTTGCTACGCAAACGCGCGGGCGATAACACGCAAAAATTCGCCCCTCTTCACTATGTGAGCCGCAATAATGACGCTCAGTAAAAAGAAAAAGGCACTTACCCTGCTGCTGATAGCCACAGCGCTGTTCGCCGTTGCGGGTTACGGCGTGTACTGGTGGCAAAGCGGGCGATTTATTCAGTCTACCGACGATGCCTACGTGGGCGGTGATATCAGCGCCATCTCCAGTAAAGTGTCCGGTTATGTCCAACAGATTGCCGTTCAGGACAATATGCTGGTCAAAAAAGGCGACCTTTTAGTCCGCCTTGATGACCGGGATTACCAGGCTGCACTGGCGAAAGCCGCCGGTGAAGTCGCCGCGCAGCAGGCGGCGCTGGCTGATATTGCCGCGACGCGCCAGTTGCAACTGGCGACCATTGAAGGCGCAACAGCATCGTTGGCTGCTGCTAAAGCGGTGAGTGATAAGTCAGCCAATGACAACCGCCGTTACGGCGCGCTGGTGATGTCCAGTGCCGTTTCTGTACAGGTACGGGAAAACGCGGCTGCAGATTATCGCCAGGCACGTGCGCAGGAGAGCAAAGCGCAGGCGGATAACGCTGTTGCCAAGCGCCAGCTGGCTGTGCTTGATGCACGGGAAAAACAGACGCAAGCCGCACTGCAGCAAGCTCAGGCGAATCTTGAAATCGCGAAATTAAACCTGAGTTATACCGAGATCCGCGCCCCGTTCGATGGCGTGACAGGGAATCGTCGGGCCTGGTCCGGCTCCTTCGTCGGCGGCGGCACGCAACTGCTTTCACTGGTTCCCGCAGAGGGCTTATGGGTCGACGCTAATTTCAAAGAGAGCCAGCTAGCCCATATGCGCCCAGGCCAACGCGCGACCATTGTGGCGGATGTCATGCCGGGTCGAACGTTCTACGGCCATGTTCTCAGCGTTTCCCCCGCAACCGGTTCACGATTTAGTCTCCTGCCGGCAGAAAATGCCACCGGAAACTTTACGAAGATCGTCCAGCGTGTGCCCGTGCGTATTGCGCTGGAGGGCGAAGCGGCAAAACTCGGCGTATTGCGCCCGGGGTTTTCTGTCATCGTTACCGTTGACGAAAAGAGCGCACAATGAGCACCACAGATGCTGTGCCGCTGCAACCGGGCGTTTCAATGCCGGTGAGTCAGAAAGTGTTTGCCTTCGCAACGATGTGTGTGGGCATGTTTATCGCCCTGATTGATATCCAGATTGTGTCGGCGTCGCTACGTGATATCGGCGGAGGGCTTTCTGCCGGTGATGATGAAACAGTATGGGTACAAACCAGCTATCTGATCGCCGAAATCATCATTATTCCTCTCTCTGGCTGGCTGGCGCGGGTGATGTCCACACGCTGGCTTTTTGCCGCCTCCGCCGCCGGGTTTACGGTGATGAGCCTGCTCTGCGGCTGGGCGTGGAATATCCAAAGCATGATCGCTTTTCGCGCGTTACAAGGGCTGGCGGGCGGCTCGATGATCCCACTGGTTTTCACTACCGCTTTTGCTTTTTTCCAGGGAAAACAACGCGTCATCGCTGCTGCAACGATTGGCGGGCTGGCATCGCTGGCACCCACGCTCGGCCCAACAGTCGGTGGCTGGATAACCGAGAATTTCAGCTGGCACTGGCTGTTTTATATCAACATCGTACCGGGGATTTACATCACCCTCGCCGTGCCACTGCTGGTAAAAATTGATACGCCAAACCCGTCGCTATTGCGCGGCGCGGACTATCTGAGCATCCTGCTGCTCGCAGTATCGCTGGGGTGTCTGGAATATACCCTCGAAGAAGGCCCACGTTGGGGTTGGTTTGATGACAACACCTTAGCGCTCACTGGCTGGGTGGCGTTGCTGTGCGGCGTCTTTTTTGTTGTTCGCACGTTACGCCATACGCAACCGGTGATGGATCTTCGTGCGCTTAAGGACAGAACGTTCGCGCTGGGCTGCTACTTCTCGTTTATGGCGGGGGTTGGCATTTTTGCTACGATCTATCTAACACCCTTATTTCTTGGCACCGTGCGCGGCTTTAGCGCACTGGAAATTGGTCTGGCGGTGTTTTCCACTGGGCTTTTCCAGGTGCTGTCGATCCCGTTATATGCGTGGCTTGCAAATCGGGTCGATTTACGCTGGCTGCTGATGGCTGGGCTGCTCGGATTTGCGTTGTCGATGTACAGTTTTATTCCGCTCACCGATGAGTGGGGAGCGCAAGAACTTCTGTTACCGCAAGCTTTTCGCGGCCTGGCGCAACAATTTGCGGTTGCCCCGACAGTCACGCTGACCCTTGGCAGCCTGCCGCCGACGCGGCTGAAGCTGGCATCAGGTCTGTTCAATTTGATGCGCAATCTGGGCGGCGCGATTGGCATCGCCTTGTGCGGCACTGTGATTAATGACCGAACCAATTTGCACTACAGCCGCCTCGCGGATCATCTCAATAACGCCTCTCTTTCCGTCACGGAATTCGTTCAGAGCAACGTCAGCAGATTGGTTAGTCAGGGAATTTCACCCGATATCGCCGGCAGTGCTGCGCTAAAGAATCTTTCGGCCATCACGTTGCGTGAGGCCCGGACACAAGCGTTTTCAGATGCTTTCTATCTGATCATGTTAGGTTTTTTAATCGCTGCTCTGCTGGTTCCCTTAATGAAAAAACCGCAAACGGCATGATATTTCAGGAGAAGTGATGATGAGCGTTTCAACAAAACGCATCGTGGTAACAGGTATGGGAATTGTCAGCCCACTGGGTTGTGGTGTAGCGCATGTATGGCAATCGCTATTACAAGGTAAATCAGGGATTAGCCAGCTTGCAGACGAGGTTGTCGACGATATTCCCTGCAAAGTGGCAGGACAGGTTCCTTCTATTGAAGAGGATCCGCAATACGGTTTTGATCCGCTGGTGGCGATTCCCGCCAAAGAGCGCAAAAAGATGGATCGTTTCATTGAATTTGCGCTGGTGGCGGCAAAAGAAGCTCTGACGCAGGCGAACTGGTTTCCACAGGATCAAGCAGAAAAAGATCGCACGGCCACGGTAATTGCGACCGGAATCGGTGGGTTTAACGAAATCGCCAATGCTGTGCGCACAACGGACGATCGTGGGCCACGGCGGCTCTCCCCTTTTACCATCCCTTCTTTCCTCGCCAACCTTGCTGCCGGGCATGTTTCTATTGCGCATGGTTTTCGCGGACCGATTGGCGCACCGGTTACCGCCTGTGCCGCAGGGGCGCAGGCAATCGGCGATGCCGCGCGTATGATCCGTAGCGGTGAAGCGGATATTGCACTGTGTGGTGGCAGTGAGGCGGCAATACACCGGGTGAGTCTTGCCGGTTTTGCGGCTGCACGAGCACTATCAAGCAGTTTTAACGACGATCCACCGACAGCATCGCGACCATTTGATCGCGATCGTGATGGTTTTGTGATGGGTGAAGGCGCCGGATTGCTGGTTATCGAATCGCTGGAACATGCTCAGGCACGAGGTGCTATACCGCTGGCAGAACTGGTTGGGTATGGAACCAGCGCGGATGCGTACCATCTGACGGCAGGCCCGGAAGATGGTAACGGTGCGCGTCGCGCCATGGAAGCAGCCATTCGCCAGGCAGATGTTACCACTGCGGACATTCAACATATTAATGCACATGCGACCTCAACACAGGTCGGAGATAAAGGAGAACTGGCGGCGATTAAGGGGCTTTTTGGTGAAACTCCGGTTGCAATTACCTCAACAAAATCCGCAACGGGACACTTGTTGGGCGCGGCAGGCGGTATTGAAGCTATTTTCACTATCCTGGCTTTACGTGATCAGGTTGTACCCCCAACGCTAAATTTGCATCACCCTGACGCCGGGGCTGAAGGATTGCATTTAGTTGCGCTGACTGCGCAGCCGCTGGAGATGCGTTATGCCTTATCAAATGGCTTTGGATTTGGTGGCGTGAACGCCAGCCTGCTACTGAAACGCTGGGAGTGACATACGGTAAAAAGGGCGCGATTGCCCTTTTTATCGAAATAACAGGCGAAAAAAAACCGCATCTCGTTAGAGATGCGGCTCTTAAATGAGTGGCGGAACGGACGGGACTCGAACCCGCGACCCCCTGCGTGACAGGCAGGTATTCTAACCGACTGAACTACCGCTCCACCGAATTTCTTTACAACCACCGGTTTGTTGCCCCGGTTCACTGCTAATTTGATGCCTGGCAGTTCCCTACTCTCGCATGGGGAGACCCCACACTACCATCGGCGCTACGGCGTTTCACTTCTGAGTTCGGCATGGGGTCAGGTGGGACCACCGCGCTGTTGCCGCCAGGCAAATTCTTTGTGCTCTGTCCTGTGTCTTTTACACCGCTTCTGCGTTGGCTGCCTTCGCTCGCAACAGTCACATACTCCAGTATGCTCCTGCCGTCTCGTCTCAGTTGCCGCCTTGCTGCTGCGTAAAATCCTTCGGACTTAACATTAATCCGGTATCAAGCTGATTTGATGTCTTTCTCTCGCGCCAAAACATCTTCGGCGTTGTAAGGTTAAGCCTCACGGTTCATTAGTACCGGTTAGCTCAACGCATCGCTGCGCTTACACACCCGGCCTATCAACGTCGTCGTCTTCAACGTTCCTT
>NZ_JAENHT010000013.1:0-98115 GCF_016620385.1 Kosakonia sp. LAM2021 | reverse complement strand
TCGAAATGTTTTATAACAGTAAGCGTCGGCATGGTTCTAGCGAACAGATGTCACCGACAGAATATGAAAACCAGTATTATCAACGGCTCGGAAGTGTCTAGATTATCCGTGGCGATTCAGTTTAGTGCCACACGAGATGAGAAATATCAACGATACGATACATCGATGGTCTACCGTGGCGAAAGTTTAAAAGGTGAAATAAAAACGATTTATTCCAGCCTGGAAAAACGTGAGTTGTAATTTTGTGAAATCATTTTGCTGATTGTGTTTTCGTAAAAACTATCTGGCAGCACCACGTGTATGGATGTTGCCAGTAGCTTTTCCTTGTCAGCTGTCATGGCTGCATTTGGTTGCATCGTATATATCTCTTCATTTTTCCGCGCTCCCAGGGTCTCATGATTTGGATTTCAATGAAGCCTATAAAGACGAGCGTAACGGGAATTGCCAGCCGCCGCCATGCGCTCTGAATGTAGACACTGTTGCACGGGTGGATTCTGTCTGCGCCTGCGCTCTGGCTTGGAAGCCAGGAAAAGGGTTCCATGTGCAGTGCGTCAATCAGGCTGGTCGTTCCATTTTTTTTAGCGTTGTGCTGTCACCACAGCATGACGTTCAGGTCTCAGCGGTTGCAAAGCGATAAGAAATTCGCAAACGCAGTTCGCTGCCCGTGTTTTGCCAGTATCTGATCAAT
Source organism: Kosakonia sp. LAM2021 (assembly GCF_016620385.1). Taxonomy (NCBI): domain Bacteria; kingdom Pseudomonadati; phylum Pseudomonadota; class Gammaproteobacteria; order Enterobacterales; family Enterobacteriaceae; genus Kosakonia; species Kosakonia sp. LAM2021. The sequence continues at coordinate 97,427 of NZ_JAENHT010000013.1, read as the reverse complement.
AGCAACCTGAGCTTCTTACCTCCGCCTTTGTACTACTATTACGAGTCATCTGTTTTTGATGAATGCGCGTTTTAACATCAAACCACGACAGGAAATAAAATTTGCCTCAGCGCCCGGATCAGACGAAACGCCGAACTGCGTTTATTGCAGATACCACCGCGTTAATCGTTTTTTTCACCATCACAGGCATCATTAATGAACGCATTCTCGCGGGCATGACGTGGGAACAAGTGTTTCATGCCCGGCTTCTCGGCGCCGCCCTGATGGTTCCGGTGGCAAGGCCATATGGCGTGTGGCGGGACTGGTTAATGAAGCGTGCCGGCTCGAGCCGCTTTTCAAAATTGCTGTGGGACAGCGCTGCGCTTGTGAGTTTTCAGGTACCTATCTATGCCGTGATCATTGCGGTGAGTGGAGCCTCGGGAAACGGGCTGATAAAAGGGACTTTAGGCGCAGCGTTGATGATGCTCTTGCTGGGGCGACCTTATGGTGCCTTTCTTAATGCGGTGCGTAAGCTGTTTGGCTTACCTCCAGGCGGCGACAAACCGATGTCGTTGAACACTTAAACCTTCTTCTGTGACGACGCGAACGCTTCCCCGGCGTGTTAATCAAACACCATTCCGGCAATGAGGAATTAGCGGTGTTGACGGAGGGCAAGTGAAGCGCATTAGGCACCGCTTGAGAAAATCATGCTGGCTGGTGGCAAACCTGCTAAGGCGAGTTTTTTAACTGGAGATAAGCAGGGGTTCTTATTTATTGTGGTCAATGCTCAATTTCATAAGACCCTGTTTAGAATAATGCAAAAAATACATAATATATTTTGAATTTAATCCCTGGTATTTTCTCACAGCAGTTAATCATTTTATTCTGTCGTGGCTTATGAGCTATTTCAGAATGCATTCCCCATAGCGTGTGTTTAATTTTTACCTTTGAACTTATTAAATCATCGCTCATGAAGTTTTCGTCAGTTTCCACTTTTCGGTTTATGTATAACGAAAGGTCATGGAAAATAGTTTTAAATAGCGATGTGAACTGTTGGATTGCTGTAAATCTTGCTCAGTTTATGTTTCTCCAATCGGTTAGGTTACTCTAAATAATGTATCCGGAATATATCCGACGCTAAACCTAAATTTAGATAGGATTTGTCTATTTACCTCCTGAATATTGTTTTTTCATTAAGCCCATAAGAAAATACTTAAAAATGATGATTATAACTAACCTAACCAAAATTTACTGGTGAGGGTTACCTCTATTCTGGTCAGGGACGGGCTAACGTGCGCTATTTTGTGGTATTGTTATTTTTTGTCACGGCGGCATTGCAGGCTGCGCCATTATCACCGGCGGATCGTGATGCTGTCCGTCAGCAGCAGGAACAACTGCTGCGCCAGAATCAGCAACAGCGCGACGAGCTGGAGCGCAGCACACCGCTGCCGCGCGCAGGCCGCACCCCGTCTGACACGCAGGCCGGTGGTCCCTGTTTTGATATCAACACCATCACCCTTTCCGGCGTGACGCTCATCAGTGAAAAAGCGCAGCAGACGCTGCTCGCGCCCTGGCAGAACCAGTGCCTGAATATGGCGAAAATAACCGAACTGGCCGCCGCGATTTCCGACTGGTATATCAGCCGGGGCTATATTACCAGCCGCGCGTTTCTCACCGAGCAGGATTTATCCCACGGGGAATTACGCATTGTGGTGCTGGAGGGGAAATTACGTCATATCCGCCTGGAAGGTGAATCCCCGCGCATGCTGAAAATGGTATTTCCGGGGCGGGAAGGGAAAGTTCTCAACCTGCGGGATATAGAGCAGGGCATGGAGCAGATTAACCGTCTGCGCAGTCAGCCGGTACAGATTGAAATAGTGCCGGACAGCGAACCTGGTTATTCCATCGTGAATTTAACCGCCACGCCGGAATTTCCGTTAAGTGCTTCTGTGTCGCTGGATAACAGCGGGCAGAAAAGCACCGGTGAAAATCAGCTGAACGGTTCACTGACCGGCAATAATTTACTGGGACTGGCGGATAAATGGTTTGTCAGCGGCGGACGCAGCAGCGATTTCGCCACCGGATATGACGCGCAGAGTTTTCAGGCCGGGTTCAGTATTCCGTACGGCTACAGCCTGCTGGATTACAGCTACGCCTGGAGCAACTACCGCACCACCATCCTCAATCAGGGGTTTCCGTGGGTCTCCACCGGCGACACGAAAACCCACCGCCTGAACCTCTCGCGCGTTATTTTCCGCAACGGCGACATCAAAACCGCGCTCAGCTCCGGCATCACGCAGCGCTCATCGCGCAACTGGCTTAACGACGCCCCGCTGGTGAGCAGCACGCGCAACCTCTCCAGCCTGCAGCTTGGCATCAGCCACACGCAGAAACTGCTGGGCGGCGTGGCAACCTTTAACCCGACCTACAGCCACGGCATGCCGTGGTTTAACGCCGAAACCGATGAAGGCAAAACCGGTGATGTGCCGCGTGCGCAGTTCCGCAAGGGGAGCCTCAGCGCCAGTTTTCAGCGCCCGCTCACGAATGACCTGCTGTGGCTGACCAGCCTGTACGGGCAGTGGTCGCCGGACCGGCTCTACGGCAGCGAGCGCCTGACGCTTGGCGGTGAAAGCTCGGTGCGTGGTTTCAAAGAGCAGTACATCTCCGGCGATAACGGCGGTTACTGGCGCAACGAAGTGAATTACACCCTGTTCACGCTGCCGGTGCTCGGGCAGATAAGCGCCACCGCGGCGCTGGATGGCGGCTGGCTGGAGAAAGACCGGCTTGACCGGTACGCCGCGGGCACACTCTGGGGCGCCGCTGCAGGGCTGGGCAGCGCCGGGCGCTGGTTCGCAAGCCAGGTCTCTGTCGGCACACCGCTGCGTTACCCGGACTGGCTCGGCCCGGACCACCTGACATTTAACTGGCGTGTGGCTGTCACTTTTTAAAGGAAGACAAGGATGAATACCGATAAACCGGTTCGTTTTTCGCAGCGCGCACTCAGCTGGCTGATTATCGGCCTGCTGGTCTGGCAGCCCGTGGCACCTTCCTTTGCGGCGGCCATCACACCGACCGGCCCGGCCACCATGGACAAAGCCGGCAACGGCGTGCCGGTGGTGAACATTGCCACGCCGAATAGCGCGGGCATCTCGCACAACCAGTTTAACGAGTACAACGTCGGCCAGCAGGGGCTCATCCTCAACAACGCCACCGGACAGCTGAACCAGACCCAGCTTGGCGGGCTTATCCAGAACAACCCGAACCTGAAGGCCGGGCAGGAAGCGAAGGGCATTATCAACGAAGTGACCGGCGGCAGCCGCTCACAGCTGCAGGGCTACACCGAAGTGGCGGGGAAAGCCGCCAATGTGATGGTCGCCAACCCGTACGGCATCACCTGTAACGGCTGCGGCTTTATCAACACGCCGAATGCGACACTGACCACCGGCAAACCACAGTTTGACGCGGCGGGCAACCTCTCGGCTCTCGAGGTGACAAAAGGCACCATCACCGTCGAAGGCCAGGGGCTGAATGCCAGCGGCAGCGATGCGCTGTCACTGATTTCCCGTGCCACCGAAGTCAACGCTGCTATACATGCGAAGAATTTAACGGTCACCACCGGGGCGAACCGGGTGGATGCCAGCGGTAAGGCGACCGCTATCAACGGCGAGGGCGCGGCACCGGTGGTGGCGGTGGATACCGGCGCACTCGGCGGCATGTATGCCAACCGTATTCACCTGGTCTCCACAGAAAAAGGCGTGGGGGTGAACCTCGGCAATCTGGCGGCGCGCCAGGGCGATATCACGCTTGATGCGAACGGCAAAATGACCGTCCGGGAGAGTGTTACCAGCGGGTCGCTGACGGCGAAGGGCGACGGCGTGACGCTCACCGGCAGCCATAAAGCGGGTGGTGATATCGCGGTTAACAGCACGCAGGATATGGCGCTGAACAACGCCACGCTGGCGGCGGACGGTAAACTGACACTGGCCGGTGCGGGTAACACCACGCTGACCGCCAGCAAAATCGCCGCCGGGCAGACGGCGCTCAGCGCAAAACAGATTAACGGTGATGCGGCCAGCCAGCTCAGTGCGGCGGGTAACGCCACCCTGGATGTGCAGGGTATCAGCTGGCAGGGTGAACTGACCGCCGGCGGCAACAGCCGGATAACGGCGGATAAGCTGGATAATGCCGGCACGATAACGGCGAAAGGGCAGCTGACGGCCACCGCAGGCAACCTGAACAACAGCGGCACCCTGCAGGGGCAGGCGCTGGAGATTAACAGCCAGACGGCGCACAACAGCGGCACGCTGATAGCGGCGGGTGATACCCGCATTACCGCCGGGCAGCTGGATAACCAGGGCACCATCGCCGCGAAAAATCAGCTCACCACCTCGGCGTCCACGCTGAACAATAGCGGAACATTCCAGGGCCAGTCGCTGGGTGTGACCGGCGATGCGCTGCACAACAGCGGCTCGCTGCTATCCGAAGACGATACCCGGCTCACGGTCACCCGGCTGGATAACCAGGGGGCGGTAGCGGCAAAAGGCCAGCTTACGGCCACCACCTCCACGCTGAATAACGGCGGCACACTGCAGGGGCAGACGCTTACTGCCTCCGGCGATGGGGTACAGAACAACGGCACACTGGCCGCAGAAGACTCCCTGAACGTGAAGGCCGGCGCGCTGACTACCGGCAACGGCTCCACTGTTACCGCGAAAGGCGATGTGACGCTGACCGCGCAGACCACCGCTGATATCGGCGGGCAGGTGAATGCCGGGAAAGCCCTGAACGTGAAAGCAACTGACCTGCAGACCCGCCAGCAGGCACAGCTGCAGAGCGGCAGTGACCTGACCCTGACGGCCGCTGACAGCGCCATGCTGAACGGCACTCAGGCAGCGAAAGGCACGCTCAGCGTGACGGCGAAATCCGTCAGTCACGGCGGGAAATCGAATGCGTCAGCCATCACCCTGACCGCCCCCGGTGCGCTGAACAACAGCGGTACGCTGGTCGCGGATACGCTCAGCCTCGGCAGCACACATATCACCAGCAGCGGGCTGTTGCAGGGCACACAGGCTCTGAACCTGCAGACGGACTGGCTGGAAAACCTCACCGGCGGCACGCTGTACTCCGCAAAAGACCTGACGCTTGCCATCCCGCAGCTGAACAACAGCGGGTTAATCACCACCGACGGTGACCTGCATCTTGTCGGCAGTACGCTGGTGAACACAGGAGAAATCAACGGCGTTAATCTGTTCAGCGATTATCACAGTCTGATCAGCAACGGCCGCCTGCTTGCAGACGGGCAGTTAAGCCTGGCCGCAGACAGCATCAGTAACAATGGTCTGGTAGCAGCAAACGTCACCAGTGTGCGAGCAGATACCCTCGATAACACGGGAACAATACAGGGCAGTGATGCCCTGACGTTACAGACGCAGAAAACCACCAACAGCGGGGCGCTGGCGGGCGGAGGCTCGCTCGATCTGAGCGGACTGGCATTAATCAACAGCGGCCTGATTGCCGCGAAAAACCTGACGCTGAACAGCGCGGATATCACCAGCAGCGGCACGCTGCAGGGCACGACGCTGCTGACCGCTTCCGGCACCACACTGACTAACCAGCAGGGCGGCCTGCTGCTCAGTAACGGCGCGGTGTTGCTGAAAAATGACCGGCTGAACAACGCCGGGCAGATACAGGGCGACACGCTGAATCTCGCGACCGGGCAGTGGATGAACACCGGTACGGCGCTCGGGCAGAACGGCCTGACCGCGACGGTCAGCGGTACGCTGGATAACCGGGGCGGTGTGGTCAGCCAGCAGGCGATGACGCTGACGGCAGATAACAGCACGAACAGCGGCGCGCTGATGGCGAAAGTGCTCGCCCTGCACGGCGATTTGCAGAGCAGCGGTCTGATTCAGGGGACGGACGGGCTGACGTGGGACGGCAACACGCTGACCACTAACGCGGACGGTCAACTGGTCAGCGGCGGCAGTATGGCACTGCAGGGTAAAACCCTGGACAACGCGGGCCGGATGCAGGGGAAAACCCTGACCGCAACGGCGGACAGCCTGCACAACAGCGGCACGGTGCAGGCGCAGGACGCGCTGAACGTACAGGTTAGCGGCACACTCGCTAACCAGGGGCAGATGCTGAGCCAGGGCCAGGCGGATATCCGCGCAGCACAGCTGAATAGCGACGGCACGCTGGCGGCAAACGACCTCGCCGTGACGGCACCTGACATCATCAGCAACGGCATTCTGCAGGGCAATCACAGCCTGACCTTCGCCACGCAGAGCCTGTTTAATGGCCGCAACGGCCAGCTGGCAAGCGGCGGTGCGCTTGATGTAAACCTTGGTACGCTGGAAAACCAGGGGCTGCTGTATGTGCAGGATGCCCTGACGCTTCATGCCGGCAAACTGGTGAACAGTGGCAGCCTGGAAGCGGACGCGCTGGATATCACCGCTGACAGTACACTGAGCAACAGCGGCACGCTGCTGGCACACCATGCGGCTTTGCTTCGCGCGGATGCGCTCGGCAACAGCGGACAGATTGCCGGCAACACCGTTTCCCTGACCGGCAACACGCTGACCAACAGCGGCCTGATTCAGGGCGCGCAGCAGGCACAGGCACACGCAGGCAGCATCATCAACACTGCCTCCGGTAACTGGCTTTCCGGTGGTGCGCTGACGTTTGACGGCGGCAGCCTGAGTAACGCCGGCACGCTACAGGGCGAGACGGTTTCCCTCACTGGCACCACGCTCGACAACAGCAACATCATCAACGGGCTGCACGGTTTGAGCGGTGTCTACAGCGGCGCACTCACCAGTGACGGACAGATGGTCAGCGGCGGTGTAACAGACCTGCGGGCAGACGCCATTACCAGCGCCGGGCGCATTACCGGCGACACGCTGACACTTACTGCCGCCACACTCACCAGCAACGGGCTGTTGCAGGGGACGAACGGCCTGCGTACGGATGCCGCCACGCTGGTCACCGGGGCGAACTCGCGCACGCTGAGCGGCGGCGATTTTACGCTGAACGCCGGGCAACTGAACACCGGAGGCACCCTGCAGGGCGGGCGGGTCAGTGTGACGGCGGATGACTGGACGCTCGGCGGTTCGCTGCTGAGCCAGGGCAGTCTGAACGCGGATGTGGCGGGCACGCTGGCACTGCCGGGCGCGCTTACCAGCCAGGGGGCGATGACGCTGCGTGCGCAGACACTGAATAACGACGGACAACTGCTCAGCGCCGGGGACATCACCCTGCGCGGACAGCAGCTCACCAACAACGGCAGCGTGCAGGGCAAAACGCTGTCGGCACATGAAGGCCGTATCACTAACAACGGCACGCTGACCGGCCTCGACAGTCTGACGCTGGATAACAGCCAGGCCACGGCGACGCTGATGGCACGGATGGCGATGGCCACCCCGCAACTTGAACTGATTAACGCCGGTTCGCTGCTGACGCAGGGCACGCTGGATATCACCGCCGGGAGTGTGACTAACACCGGTACCTGGCAGGGCAATAATATTCTGCTGGCGGCGCAGTCGCTGGATAACCGTGGCGCCATACAAAGCGCCGGGGCGCTGAACCTGCAACTGGCGGGCAATCTGACGTCCGCAGCAGGCAGCAAAATCACCGCCATGGGCACGGCGGCACTGAAGGCGCTGTCGCTGACGAACAACGGTCAGTGGGCGGCGAAAAACCTGACCCTCAATGCCGGTTCGCTGAGCAACGGCGGTGCCATCAGCGGCAGCGACGGGCTGACCGCGACGCTCACTGGTGCGTTCACCCAGCAGGCGGGCGGGCAGCTTGCCGGCAACGGGGCGCTGAACCTGACGGCGCAGCGTGTCGATAACGCCGGTAACATCCAGGGCGGGGGCGTGACCGTCAGCGCAGACACACTGACCAACAACGCCGGTGCGCAGCTGGTCAGCGGGCAGAGGCTGACACTCACCACGCCGCAGCTGCTCAATTACGGTCTGATTCAGGGCGCGGGTGACACCCGGATTAACGCCGCCACGCAGGCGCGCAACGAGGGGAAACTGCTCTCCGGCGGGACGCTGACGCTGACCGCCCCGCAGTACAGCGGCGCAGGCTGGCTGCAGGCGACGGACCTGATTCTGAATGCGGCGAACAATGCCGCGACCGGCACACTGCTTGCCGACCGGATGACGCTTACCGGCGACACCTTCACGAACCAGGGCACTACCCAGGCGAATGACCTGACCCTGAATTACCGCCAGCTCACCAACAACGGCACGCTGCTGGGCAGCCGCCAGCTGACGGTGAACGCCGCGCAGGTGAACCAGTCCGCCGCCGGCAGGCTCTTCAGCGGTGGTGACCTGTTAGTGGGGGCGACCGGGCTGAACGCGCTGGGGCAAATCGTGGCGCTCGGCAACCTGACGCTGCAGCTGACCGATGCGTTTACCGGTAAAACCGCGCTGGCGGCGGGGAAAACCCTGAGTGTCACCAGTAACGGGGCGATAGATAACCAGGGCGTGATGCAGGGCCAGGCGGTGAACCTGAGTGCGGGCGGGCAACTGACCAACAGCGGGCAAATCACCACCGGCAGCGGCGCGAGTACGTTAAGCGGCAGCGCCATTGTGCTCAACGGCAACAGTTCGCTGCAGGGCGGCGGCGATGTGACGCTGGCGAGCCGGGGCAACATCACGGCGAACGGCTTTGCCGGCACACTCGGCAGCCTGACGCTCAGTGCGCCGGGCAGTATTGTGAACACCGCGCTGCTGTACGCGGCAAATAACCTGGCGCTGTACGCTGGCAGTATTACTAACCAGCGCGGCGATATGCTGGCGGGCAACAACCTGAGGCTGCAGCGCGACGCGGCGGGCAACGCCAACACCGAGGTGGTGAACACCTCCGGCAATATTGAGACCCGCAACGGTGATATCACCATTAATACCGGGCACCTGTTGAATCAGCGGGATGGGTTGAATGTCACTGGCTGGACGGAGCCTGCAACCCAGACAGGAGTTGGTAAAGATAAGTTATATTTGAGTATTCAGGACTTTCCGGTTGATGGCCTGACTATCAAAAAGTGGGAAACACACGAATATCACAACTGTACCTGCCAGATCGATGTCACATACTATAACTCGCAGTATGTTCCTGACGTTGACGAGCAAATCCAAAAAGTAGCTTCATCCATTGCGCATACTTCAGTCAGTGCCAGTGGTGGTGCAGGTAGCATCACCTCCGGGCGAGATATTTCTCTGTATGCCGGCGTGCTGGATAATCAGGCGAGTAACATTCTGGGCGCCCGTAATATCGCGTTATATGGCACTAATCTCAATAACCAGAGCTATCAGGATGGAACTGCTGCGACATATTTCACGTACAAATATTCGTACACGACGGATTCATCAAGGTCGACTAAGGAATATATCGCCCCATCGCGTAATGGTTATTTCCTTTACGAGTTAACCGGACAGACAACCGAAGCGACAAATGGCCAGAACTACCGCGCCGTTATCCAGGCCGGCGGCAATGTCAGCGCTAACTTCAGCAGCAATATCAGTAACACCAGCACGACCGCGAATGCCGGTGGCGTCAGCGGCACCATCACTGCTCCGTCACTGAATACCCTGAGCAATCAGAGTATTGGCGGTAGCGTGGCAAAACAGACGCTCGCCGCAGGGCCGGTGACTGTCAACTCCCCGCAGTGGCAGGATCAACTGCACAACGCCCTGCAGCAGATTAACGGCGGCGGCGCGCTGGATAATGCCAGCGCAAATGGTGCCGCGCTGGCAAACATCGGCAGCCAGCAGAAAGGCAGCGCCAGCCTCGGCAGCACGGGCAGTCTGGCGAGCGCAGGTGTCACCAGTGCGGTGCTGAAAAACACCAGCACTGGCGCGCTCGACGCGCATCAGGGGAAATCCGTTGATACCAGCGCGTACCCGCTGCCTTCCGGTAATAACGGCTACTTTGTGGTGTCGGCTAACCCGAAAAGCCCGTACCTCATCACCGTTAACCCGAAACTCGACGGGCTTGGCCAGTTAGATCCGGCGCTGTTTGGCGATCTGAACAAACTGCTCGGCGTGACGCCATCTGCCGCCCCGCGCGAAACCAGCAGCACTTACACCGATGAGAAGCAGTTCCTCGGCTCCGCCTACATGCTGGATCGCATCAAACTCAACCCGGATCATGACTATCGCTTCCTCGGCGATGCGGCGTTTGACACGCGCTATGTCAGCAATGTCGTGCTGAACCAGACCGGTAACCGCTATCTGAACGGTATTGGCTCCGATCTCGCGCAGATGCAGTATCTGATGGACAACGCCGCTAACGCACAGCAGCCGCTGGGGCTGCAGTTTGGCGTGGCGCTCAATGCCGATCAAATCGCCGCGCTCGACCACAGCATCCTGTGGTGGGAAAGCGCCACTATCAATGGCGAAACGGTGATGATCCCGAAAGTCTACCTGTCGCCGAAAGATGTCACGGTCAATAACGGCAGTGTGATTGCCGGGAACAATGTCAGCCTCGAAGGGGGCAGTGTCGCCAACACCGGCGGCACGCTGCTGGCGCGAAACAACCTCAGCGTGGAGAGCGACGGGGCCATCACCAACAGCAACGATGCGCTGATGAAAGCGGGCGGCAACGTCAGTCTCAGCGCCATTGGCGATATCAGCAACCTCAGTTCCACTATAAGCGGCAAAACCGTGGCGCTGGAGAGTCTCGACGGCAGCATTAATAACGTCACGCTGGCCGATCAGTTCGCGCTGGATGCGAAAAGCAAACGCGGCTCGGTCAGCCTCAAAAACACCACGCTTGGCACTATCGCCAGCATTACCGCCAGCGATGGCCTGTCGCTGGCAGCGGGTAAAGATATCACCCTGACCGGCGCCACGCTGAAAGCGGGCGGCGATCTGCTGATGGATGCCGGTGGCAATATCGCCGTTAACGCGATCGAGAAAAATGACGCGTATAGCCAGTCCGGTTTTAACGCGGGTTATCTCCGCCAGACGGCAACGGGCCGCGAGCAGGTGTCGTATCAGGGAAGCGGTATCACGGCCGGTGGCAACTTTGCCATGCAGGCGGGTAACGACCTGACGCTCAGCGCCAGCGATGTCAGCGCCGGGAAAGACGCGAAGCTGTCGGCGGGCCACGATCTGAACCTCGACGCGCAGCAGACCAGTACTAATACCCGCAACGGCAAAAGCGAAAACCACAGTACCGGGCTTGATCGCACCACCGTCAGCGCGGGTAATAACCTGATACTCACCGCAGGCCAGGACATCAACTCGCACGCCGCCGGGCTGGCGGCTGAACAGCAGGTTGTCATGCAGGCGGGGCGCGACGTCAATCTGCTGGCCGAAGCCACCACCCAGGGCGACAGCTACAAAGCCAGCAAGAAAACGGTGATCAACGAGCAGGTGCGCCAGCAGGGCACCGAAATCGCCAGCGGCACGGGAACCACGATCCTCGCCGGACGCGATTTGAACGCCGAAGCTGCGCAGGTCAATGCGAAAGGCGATATCGGTGTACAGGCCGGACGCGACGTCAATCTGATCACCGCCACCGAAAGCGATTATCACTACAAAGAAGAGACCAAAACCAAAAGCGGTTTCCTCAGTAAAACCAAAACGCACACCATCTCCGAGCAGAGTGCCACACGGGAATCCGGAACGCTGCTGAGCGGCGATAACGTGACGGTGAAATCCGGAAATGACCTGCTGGTGAAAGGTTCATCCGTGGTGGGTGACGGCGATGTGGCGCTCAGTGCGGGCCACAATGTTGATATCACCGCCGCCACCAACACCGACTCGAACTGGCAGTTTAAGGAGAAGAAAAAGAGCGGCCTGATGGGCTCCGGTGGGATCGGTTTCACCATCGGTTCCAGCAAAACCAAACAGGATCTGAAAGAGAAAGGCACCACGCAGAGCCAGAGCATGAGCACCGTGGGCAGTAACGGCGGCGATGTGACGGTCACTGCGGGTAATCAACTGCATGTTGGCGGCTCAGACCTTATCGCCAAAAGCGATCTCGCCCTGAGCGGCGACAGCGTGGTTATCGACCCCGGTCACGACAAACGCACCACCGATCAGAAATTCGAGCAGAAAAGCAGCGGGCTGACCGTTGCACTCACGGGCGCTGTGGTGGACGCCGTCAACAACGCAGTGACGACAGCGCAGGCCGCATCGAAGCAAAGTGATTCCCGGCTGGCTGCATTGCAGGCCACTAAATCGGTGCTTTCAGGTTACCAGGCGGTTCAGGGTAAAGAGATGGCGGATACGACGGGTGAACCCGATTCCGGTATCCACGTCAGCATCTCGCTGACCACGCAAAAATCAAAATCTGAACAGCACCAGGTATCCGATCAGGTTAGCGGCTCGACGCTGAATGCCGGTAATGACCTGACAATTAAAGCTAACGGGAAAAACCACGAGGCAAACAGCGGCGATATCGTGATTGCCGGCAGCAGTATGAAAGCAGGTGGTGACACCAGCCTGGATGCAGCGCGGGATATCCTTCTGACAGGCGCCGCCAACACGCAGAAAACTACCGGGAGCAACAGCAGCAGCGGCGGTGGAGTTGGCGTCAGCTTTGGGGTTGGCCAGGGTGGAGCGGGTCTGAGCGTCTTTGCCAATGTGAATGCGGCGAAGGGCAACGAGAAGGGTGACGGCACGAACTGGACTGAAACCACGCTGGACAGCGGTGGCAAGGTGTCCTTACGCAGCGGGCAGGATGCATCACTAATCGGCGCGCAGGTCAGTGGTGCTCAGGTGACGGCGGATATCGGGCGCAACCTGACGGTCACCAGCCTGCAGGACAGCAATAACTACGACTCGAAACAGAGCAGTATCAGCGCGGGCGGCAGTTTCACCTTCGGCAGCATGACGGGTTCCGGCTATATCAACTTTAGCCAGGACAAAATGCACAGTACCTTCGACAGCGTTGCAGAGCAGAGCGGGATTTTTGCCGGTAAAGGTGGCTTTGATGTCACGGTCGGCAACCATACCCAGCTCAATGGCGGGGCAATTGGCAGCACGGCTACAGGAGATAAAAACAGCCTTGATACCGGTACGCTTGGCTACGGCAACATTACCAATAAAGCAGATTACAAAGTTTCGCACTCCGGCGGTGGCTTCAGCTCTTCAGGTAACCTGATGGGCCAGGGTGCGATCAACGCTGCCAGTACGCTTATGTCCAGTGTCGGAAGTTCCGGACATGCAAGCGGTACTACCGAGGCTGCGGTTTCAGAGGGCTCAATTACGGTTCGCGACACGGCGAACCAGCATCAGGATGTCAGCGGGCTGCAAAGAGATGTGACGAAGGCCAACGACGCCATTAGTCCCATTTTCAATAAAGAGAAAGAGCAGAATCGCCTGCAGGCCGTGCAGATGGTCAGCGATATCGGTAATCAGGTGGCCGATATTGTGCGCACGCAGAGCGACATCGATGGACTGAAAGCGGCGATGGCCAAAACCGGCACGTCGCTTGAGGGGCTGCCTGAGAAAGAGCGTCTGCAAAAACTGGCGGAATTACGTAATACGCCAGTGTACAAACAAATTGCCGAAAACACCGGTACCGGCAGCGATGTGCAGCGCGCGATCACCGCAGCTACCGCCGCTGTCAGTGGGCTGGCGGGCGGCAATATCAATGCTGCACTCGCGGGAGCCGCTGCGCCATATATTGCCAGTGAAATCGGTAAAAATATCACCGAAAACAACACAATGGCAGGGATTATGGCCCATGCTGTGGTCAACGCCGTGCTGGCAAAAGTGCAGGGGCAGGATGCTCTGGTAGGTGCATCTGGCGCGGTAGTAGGTGAAGCGACGGGGATACTTCTTGCAAAGCAGGTGTACGGTAAAGATCCTTCGCAGTTGACTGAAACAGAGAAACAGACCATTGCAGCATTGTCGACGCTGGCATCGGGTCTCGCGGGCGGATTGATAGGCGACAGCACAGAAACGGCAACTGCAGCGGCTAAGGCCGGGAAAACGACAGTTGAGAATAATTTCCTCACTAGCGGAAGGCCACAAGCATATGCAGCAAAACTTAAAGAATGTGCTGATGACAACTGTAAGCAAAAGATCATTAAGTCAATGGCGCAGGAGTCTGCTGACAATATTCAAAAATTAAAATCTTGTTGGGATGCGGGCGACAAAGCCTGTGTTAAAGCCATTGGTGCTCAAATTGAGATTGGCGATAAAGCCTATCAACAATTACGAATTGAAGATGATTTGGTAGGTCGATCCTTCCAAAGTCGTGCTGACTGGTACGCGGATATTATTGACAAATGTGCTGGAAAATGCGGTTGGTTGGAAGCTGCAATTACCAAAGGTATGGCAGATGGTTTAACGTCGGCAGTTTATGGTGCATTGGGGGGAATGGCTGCCAAACCTGGACAAACAACGAGCAGTTCTTCTAAAGTAAACCCAACAAGGGAAGCAGTTGAAGATACTTCTCTGTCAGGTAATATCAAAAGCGGAACGCTAACCGAAGCAAACTTTGCCCAAAACAAAATTAAGTCGGATCGTTCATTCAGCGAGGATGGACAAAAAATCTACTCAGAACTTGCAGGATCTCCGATTAAGACCGTAGATGATTTGGCTGGTGCCTTGAAAGCAGGAATGATAAAACCGAGTCAGCTTCCCGTTGATTATGTCGATATGAATGGGGTCCGTCTTATTTTGAATACGAGAACTTCGACAGCTCTTGAGCAGGCAGGTATTCCGAGGAGTGAATGGTTTGGTCGAAATCAAACTGGTGTTGAGGCATACCCAGGGAAGACATTCAATGATTTGGCTGCGGATCAATTGAAAAACAACAAACTACCATCTACTGGTGCAGAAAAACTTAAATCGGTACGCCCATGAAAATAAGTAAAGCTAAAGTAATTTATGATCCATATGAATGGTTACCAGGATATGGCGAGTCGTCAGTGTCGTTTCATTCTGATGGTTCCGATATTGTTCTCGAAATAGAGTATGAAAAGGAACAACTGGAAGGTGATAAAAATATTACGAATATTTTTAGGCGAGACATTATATTTAAATCTGTTCGCTATTTTATGAGAGTGCCGTTTCCTGGAAATGGTGGCTTTGAGTATATAGGAGTTCCAAGTCAATTCCAGTTAGGTAAGTTGACTGAGTTTCTTGATTCAGATTTAATAAGAAATAACGCCCAGGAATGGAGTAGGATTGCAAGTCATCAGCAGCCAGCGTTTAGGCATTTTAGCATCCAGTTTTTATCGGTTAACATCGCTTTTCATGTATTAGCTATCAGTGTGTTAGTTTCAGATGAGTTTTGGGTTGAATAATATGCTGTGTGGGTGGGGCATGTCAGTGCCTGACATTAGCCCTAACCCTAACCCTAACCCTAACCCTAACCCTAACCCTAACCCGAAGTCCTATTCCGTACCGAAATAAAGTTGCTGCTTTTTATTAGATCATACTCTGGGTTATGAATATTTATAGCTGTGAATTTTCCAAAATAGAGCAAGGAACAGGGGAGCAGTATCAGAAGGAACCTTACAACAGATAATCTTATTAATTGCCTAAAGTATTTGTGGAAATAGTATTTTTACTCTTATTAATGGGGAGAGTGCTTGAGTCTTTATTCTTTGAATTATTGGATAGTTCAACTAAGCTTCAGTCACCTTTCCAAAACATGCCAGACGGTTTTCGAAGATTTATAACTACAATACCGAAGGATGATAAAAAATGAATTTTATTGAAAAAGTACCAAGTCGCTTAGAATTGATTTTATTTTGAAAGTGAACTTTTTTCTGATGGGTTAGACCATGGATATGGTTTTATATACAGATGGTAATGGGTTTAAATTTATTTTTTATTCTGCGTTGGAGTGGGGGCGTAGGTTATTATTAAATTTAACGGCTTGCTATTTATAAATATTTTAGTGGAGGAGTAAGTGGTATCGAGATAAAAACTAAGGGGAAAGAAGGTTGTTTATTTTATGTAATAAATAAACACTTCACATACGGTTGCGAAAATGGAAATCAGATTAAAGCCAAAAAATATCTATCAAGTGGAATGTATTATTAAAATAACCTTGTCAAGTTGAATGTTTAGTATAATTACAAGCTCTGTTTTTCACCGGGATTGTATTATCAGCCGTCAGATTTACCCAAAATCCCTCCCTCCGCAATTAACCACCGCCATATCGCAACACCGTTAAATGTACCCGCTTCTCCTCCCGTCATTTTCCCTACACAGAACCGGCATACAGTAGCGCGATCTGTCATGAGGGAAACCACCGATGAAGCTCGTAAAACTCGCCGAAACCTGGATAGACCCCAGCGTGCGCATACGCGAATGCAAAATTGGCCAGCAGTGTGAAGTGCTGGCCAACAGCCTGATGGAGTACGCCACGCTGGGGGATTTCTCCTACCTGGGGGAATACTGCACCGTCGCCGATGCGCAGATCGGTAAATTTGTGGCGATTGCCAACAACGTGCGTATCGGCGCGCCCAATCATCCGATGGAACG
Source organism: Kosakonia sp. LAM2021 (assembly GCF_016620385.1). NCBI lineage: Bacteria > Pseudomonadati > Pseudomonadota > Gammaproteobacteria > Enterobacterales > Enterobacteriaceae > Kosakonia > Kosakonia sp. LAM2021. The sequence continues at coordinate 80,982 of NZ_JAENHT010000013.1, read as the reverse complement.
CCCGTCGCAGCATCGCATCACCTACTGCCCGGAATATTACTCTGCCGGCGCGACGCGCGATCACGACTTTTTCGCGCGTCGCCGTGGCGACAGCGTCATCATTGGCAATGATGTTTGGATCGGCCACGCGGCCATTGTATTACCTGGCGTGACCGTGGGTGACGGTGCGGTGATCGCCGCCGGTGCGGTAGTGAGTAAAAATGTCGCGCCTTACACCATCGTCGGCGGCGTCCCGGCAAAAACGATCCGCTTGCGCTTTGCGCCGCACATCGGCCATCAGTTGCAGCAGATTGCCTGGTGGGACTGGCCGCTGGAGACTATCATCGAGCGGCTGGCTGATTTTCAGGATGAACGTATCGAAGCATTTTGCGAGAAGTGGAATAAGCCGTAACCGCGCTATCGATGCTCTCGTGCGCAGAGTGCGATCACCATTCCCGCCACTGCTGCGCCACACAGCAGATGAAACACGACTGACCACGCGGTCAAATCCGGCTTTGTACCCAGCAGCACGGAAATGACTGCGAGCATCATCGCCCCGGCGATGTACTGGCTGGTAATCATCAGTGCGCTGGCGCGACCCTGCTGGTGCGCTGGCACTGCCGTTAACCCCACGGCAAACATTGCCGGGTAAATCAGTCCGTGGCCAATACCGCTCAGCGCAACGCCGAGCATAAACGCAGGCGAGAGCGGGGCTTCCAGCGACATGGCAAGCAGCCACAGGCCAAGCGCAGCGCTGGCAAACCCTGCCGTCAGCACTTTTGCGCTGGCATAACGCGCCGTTAGCCGGGTATAGAGAGTGTTGCCCGCCACAATCAGCAGCGCCAGCGGCGTGAACAGCAGCCCGGTGGTGACGGCATCGAGTTGTAATGTCTGTTGCCACAACAGTGTCATGGCGTAGAACTGGCTGCCGACGCTCGCCATATAACAGGCGCTGCTCAGCCAGCCACTTTGCAAGCCTGGCAGGTTGCGCAAGGCGCGTGATAACAGCGGTTGCGGGGCAAAGCGTTCATGCAAAATAAACAGCAACAACATCGCCGCCGCCAGCCGGTTGGCGAGAAAATCCGCCGCGCCCGTTTCGCCATAACGCATTAACGCCCACACCAGCGCACCGGCAGCCGCGCAGCCAATCAGCGCGCCCACGCCCGTTCGTGACACTTCACTTTGCGGGATCAGATGTTGAAAATCGCGCTTCACCCGCCACAGCGCCAACAAGCCTGGCGGCAGGTTGATAAAGAAGATGGCCCGCCAGCTTAGCGTTGTGAGCACGCCGCCGAGCACCACGCCCGCTACCAGCCCGAGTGCGCCAATCGCGCTCCAGATTGCCAGCGCGCGGCGGTGCGATTCACCGTGAAAGCGTTGCCCGATCAGGGCCAGCACCGCTGGTTGCAGCAGCGCGGCGGCGATGCCTTGCCCGGCGCGGGCAATTAGCAACAGTTCGCCACTTCGTGCCAGCCCGCCGAGGGCAGAAGCCATTAAAAACAGCGTTATGCCAGCGCTGAAAATGCGCCGTGCGCCAACGCGATCGCACAGATTTCCGCCGAGCAACAGCAGCGCGGCGAAGGTCAGGCCATATAGCGACACCACCCACTGCATCACGCTAAGCGAGAGTTGTAAATCGTGTGCCAGCGTCGGCAGCGCAACGTAGATAATGGCGTAATCCAGCGCGATCAGCGCCTGGGCGATGCCTGGCGCTATTAGCGCAAAATAATGAGTTGAAGTGGGCGCAGTCAGTGCGTTGAGTTGCGTCATGGGGTTTTCCTGTTAATCTGCAAAAGGGTGAATAACATTCATGGTTATTCCCGATGCATAACAGGCTACGCCTTGCTTTGCAGGTCAGGCAAAGTCATATTTTTCAGCAAAAGATGAGTTTAATTCAGCTATGCGCACGCGCCGTTTACCACCGCTTTCCGCTATTCGCGCTTTTGATGCCGTTGCCCGCCATGCCAGTTTTAAAGCGGCAGCGGAAGAGATTGGCGTGACGCCAACGGCAATCAGTCATCAGATCCGTGTGCTGGAAGCTTCTTTGAACCAACGCTTGTTTAACCGTTCGGCGCGCGGCGTCACGTTAACGGCTGCCGGAGAGATCCTGTTTCGTGCATCAGGGAATATGTTTGCCACGCTGCGTGAAGCGGTTGATACCATTGATAGTGCCAGTCTGCCGGGGGCGTTGACGCTAAGCACCACCTCCAACTTCCTGACCAACTGGCTGGTGCCGCGCCTTCCTTCGCTGCATCAACAGCATCCTGAATTGGAGTTGCGTCTGCACAGCAGCACCGATCTGGTGGATGTGCGTGGTGCAATGGCAGACTGCGCGATCCGTTACAGTATGCAGCCCGACGAGACGCTGGATAATACGCTGTTGTATCGCGATCGCTTTGTGCTGGTCGCCAGCCCACAACTGGTGCTGAAATGCCCGCAAGATCTGGTGGGCTTAACGCTGTTTCATATCGAAAACCGCCATGTACCGACGCCGGAACCGGACTGGCAGCACTGGCAAGCGGCGTTTGGCCCGGCAGATTTACCGGTGCAATCCGGCATTCGTTTTGATGATGAGACGCACGCGATTCAGGCGGCGATCGCCGGGCAGGGCGTGCTGCTCGCCAGCGAGTTGCTGATCCAGAATGCGCTGGCACAGAAGCTGCTGCGCATCGCGTTGCCCGGCAAATTACCCGGCGGGAATTATTACTTCGTGACCAGCTGCGAGAAAGCGCAGCGGCAAGATGTGCAGCGGTTTAAACAGTGGGTGCAGGGGGAGTTTGACGCAGTGGAGAAGTAATTTACTGGCAGCCTGACTATCCCGGTAATTGCTTTCATCATCTTCATGATAGTGCCTCAGCTTTTTTTGCTCTCTTTTTACCAGCAACTCTCAGCACATTTTCGCGGTGCCATTTGAGATAAATTTTTGACTGTTCCGTGAATGGGGGAATTTTTGAAGGAAGCTGGAGTTGTTCAATTACCTCATTGCTCAGTTCCTTGCTAAATAAGAGTCGACCATCGTCTTCGAATGACATCCAACCCTGGTCGAAAAGCACATCAATATGTGCTGCCAGCATGAGTCCGTTATAAGGATCGAGGCGTTCTTTTCCAGTACTACACGCTGACCAGGGTTTAATGTGGCTGGCCCTCAACATGGGCAGAAAAGCGATCCCGGTAATCGGGCATGCAGGGTAAAATGTTAAACACTCCTTCCTGAAATCCCCCTGGCCCAGACGGGCTGCAACCAATCGCTCCCGTGTGGTTTCGTCGAGATTTTTATCCTTCCGGATATGTTGTACATCCTGCTGTGCTTGCTCAAAGGAATTCGCTGTAATTAACGACAAAACGTGTTGTTCTGCGATGTGCTCTGCTAGTGCATTCATTCGCTCCATGACGCGTTGTGAAGCGGCAGGTAACTTTTTCGGCGTGCCATCACTATTACGCCAGCCTCTGCGTGGGTTTGGCATCCATGAATCAAAGCGGTCCCGGCAGTTTTTAAGACTGTTATAAAACTCTTCTGAAGATTTTCCCGCACCAAACCGAGGATAGAAAAGGGCGTATGCTTCGTTCCATTGATCAACACCAAATACCGGCGGTGGGTTGTCCAGACCATACTTCGACATATACCAGGCAACCTCCAGTAGCTGCTCTGCTGGCGTACTCATACTCTCTCCAATAAATCGCGGGCATTATACGCTATCGTTACACGAAGCTATTTATGGTGGAAATGATTTCACTATAAATATTATTAGTATTGATAAGAGAAGACGCTTGTAAGGTTGATGAATGGAATAAAGGCGCCCAGCTCAGAGCTCACCAACATTTGGCGAGCCCCGTAACCAGGTTATTGATAAGGTCTCACGCCTTCATTGCTTTGGAGGGGAAGGTTGCGAACGCCGTTTTCCGATACTTCAATGGCGGCAACGACACTTCTGACAGGTTTATTTTGCTGGCTGGATTTGAGGACATAACGGACAACATACTGGCCGTTCTCAGCAAAAGTATAAAGTGCTGGGGGTACACATAGCTGGCCATTTTGTACTTTCAAGGATGGGTTATCACCACGCCACATTTTTTCTGCTGGCTTATCGCGCGGACCAATCGTCACTATGGTAGGTTGATACACCCCCGCATCAGGAACCAGAAAACAAATATTATTTCCTGATTTTTGTACCGTTGTTATTTCATCTGGTTGCAGCCTATCCCCTTGCCCAGGACAGCCTGTCAATATAAACGCACAAGGGAACAGGAGTATAAAAAAGATCCTTTTTTTCATGATCAGCACCATGGGAAATTTTGCAGCGTTTTTTGATATTGAAGGCGAATGACGTGTTCTGAAATATCACCATTAAGTGTGATATCGCCCCGTTCTCTGAGTGTGCACCACGCGATATAACCGTAAGTATGTAGAATGTGCCAGTCGGTAATAATTTGCGCCTGTTGTTCCATCGGATACCGTCTTAAAGGGCGGCCATTAAGCGTATAGTGATAACTGACCAGTTTGCTTATTAATCCGTTCAACCGCACGTTCATGCCTCTGCCTCGTTGCCATACATGACACATTATCATGGATAAAGATGTGCCGATGGGGAAGGTCAGATACTGAAAAATCATCTGTGTACCATGCCCGGAAGTAGAGCTCTCCATTCGGTGCCATCTCCGCATTTTCGGGCTGAAGGCCGAATGGAAAATAGCTGTCATGGTGTACCCAGACTTTGTGATATTCGATTGAGTCACCGAATACAGCTCTGGCCATTCTTACTTCGCCAGGAGTCAGTAAGCGTAGTTTCCCTTCTTTTTCCACTAAATCTATCCTTGTCTTCAAGTAAGAGGAACCGAGATCCCGCAACCCATCGTATTAAGTCTTTTTCCACCCTTCAATATGGGAGAAATTACCCAAAAGCAGAGTAACCGATATTGAGAAGTGCCTGTAGATGCTTGCTGTATAGCTACCTTTATGAAATGAGACTTTTCTTAATCAGGATATTTTGCTAAGCAATAAAAAAAGCCAGGTTTCCCTGGCTTTCTCTTATTAATTACCGGAAAACTCAGTTAAACCGGCGCGCGATATCCGCGACGCGTTGACCGAATTTCACTGCGGTATCCAGATCGCCGGAGGCGATTTGGTCTGCACCCGCGTCGGACGGCGACTGCACCAGCAGACCAACGGAGCCGCCGAGGTTGTTGATGTCCTGGCGTGTTGCGGCCAGCGTATTCGCGGGCAGCAGACCGAGGCTTACCCAGATGCCGCCGTGCTGTGAGGCCAGCGTTTGCAGGTACTGCAGTGATACTTGTTTGTCGCCGTTCAGGCTGGCGCTGTTGCTAAAACCGGCGAAAACTTTGTCCTGCCAGGCGCGGGTGAACCATGCTTTTGAGCTGGCGTCGGCGAATTTTTTAAACTGCCACGGCACGCTGCCCATATAGGTTGGTGCGCCGAAAATGATCGCTTTTGCGTCATTCAGCAACTGCCAGTCGCTCTCCTGAATATCGCCATTATTATCAATAACGATAAGCTGTGCGTTGGCGCCTTCGGCCACTTTTTCCGCCACGGCTTTGGTATGGCCGTAGCCGGAATAATAGATCACAACAGTAGACATAATTTTCCCCTATCGAAGAGAGATGTCGTGCAAACCAATTTGCACGATCGCCATCATTTTTCTTTTCCGGCAAACAGGGTGTATTTCCCCGCGCCCAAAAACATAATACTTAAACCACCCAGGAAATAGAGCGCCTCGCTTTCCAGACCCCATGCGCCAACATTGGTCAGGGTAAAGAATTTCCCCATGCCGACCAGTAATGTGGCGACCAGAATATTGAAGGCGTAAATAAACGCCGCCTGGCGAGTAAACAGACCAATAATAATCAGCACTGGCGTAATGATTTCGCCAATGAATACGCCGTAAGCAATAAAGCCCGGCAAGCCCTGTGCCACCAGCATGCCGGAAATCCAGCCGATGCCATGTTGTACTTTGGCCACGCCGTGGAACAGCATCAACACACCGAATGTCAGACGCAACAGCAGCTTGCCAAATTCCGGGTGCGTGGTGAGACTGAGAAACGCATTGTTCAGCCGGGTAATCATCCTTTTATTCCTCACTATTGCGCAGGAGAACTTTTGCCATTTCTGGCACCTTAGTATCAAATAGAAACTTAGGCTTTGAGTTATACACATCCCGTTCCGGTTGCGGAAGAAGGCACCCTAAGGGCACTACGTTTCCTCGAGGAAACCTACTACGAGAGTTTGTCGTTATGATTAAGCCGTCCATTCCTTACGATATCTACGATAACCGCTGCCCGACGCGCGATATGCTGGCACGCCTGGCGGATAAATGGGCGCTGCTGGTGCTGGCGCGGCTGGAAAATGGCCCGATGCGTTTTAACGGCCTGAAGCGGGATATCCGCATGATTACGCAAAAGGTGTTAACCCAGACGCTGCGCAAACTTGAGCGCGACGGCATTATCGCCCGCCAGGTGTTTTATACCGTGCCGGTGTCGGTGGAATATAGCCTGACGCCGCTGGGCCGCACGCTGACGGAAACTGTCTCCGTGCTGGCGCACTGGGTGGAGCACAATATGGATGCGGTGCTGGCCGCGCAGGCGGCGTATGACGAGGCGAACCCGGCGAAAATAAAAGAACCCACCGCGTAGGGTGGGTTCGTGGGGCTTATTGCAGGTGGGTGCGTAGTTCGTGTGCGGCCTGTGATAACGCGGTGCGCACAGTTGGCTCTTCGCTGAGTGCGTTCAGCAGACCGTAGTCGTGGATCATGCCGTTATAGCGGGTGACCGTTACTGGTACACCTGCGGCATCCAGCTTACGACCAAACGCTTCACCTTCATCGCGCAGCACGTCCAGTTCGGCGGTCTGAATCAGCGTCGGCGGCAGGCCTTTCAACTGTGCGCTGCTGGCTTCCAGCGGGGAAGCGAGGATGTTGCGGCGATCGCTCTCTTTAGTGGTGTAGTTGTCCCAGAACCATTTCATCATGTTTTTGCTTAGGAAATAGCCGTTGGAAAACTGGTTATAGGAGCCGGTTTCAAAGCGCGCATCGGTAACCGGCCAGAACATCACCTGGTAACGAATCGCTGGTGTGTGGTGTTCTTTGGCCTGCAAGGCAACGGCAGCGACCATATTGCCGCCCACGCTGTTACCGGCCAGCGCCAGGCGTGAACCATCAACGCCAATCTCTTTGCCGTGCTCGGCAACCCAGCGGGTCGCTTCATACGCCTGATTAATCGCTACCGGGAAGTGCGCTTCCGGCGATGGCGTGTAGTTGACAAACACTGCTGCTGCGCCGGATCCATTCACCAGATCGCGGACCAAACGTTCATGAGTTGGGTAGTCGCCCAGCACCCAGCCACCGCCGTGGAAGAACATAAACACCGGCAAGGTTCCGGTTGCGCCTTGTGGTTTAACGATGGTCAGTTTCAGCGGTTGGCCGTTAACGGTGATAGTTTTTTCCGAGACATCGGCTGGTGGCAGTTTCGCGCCCTGCTGGGCGCCAATCAGCACCTGGCGGGCATCCTGCGGGGAAAGTTGTTCAATCGGTTTACCGCCGCTGCTGTTCAGCGCGGAGAGAAATTTTGCCACACCCGCTGTCGGTGTTGGCGCATCGGCGGCCCAGGCGGTGGAAACGCTGGAGGCAACTAAACTCATGGCAATCAGTAATGAACGTGACATCTTATCTCCCTTGCGATTGTATCGCGTGCTATTTAGTTGGTTGTGTTAAGTGCCGTTGTGTCCGGCTGTGGCGTGCAATTTAAATAGTGCGCTATTTGATTGCAAGCTAAATTTATAAATTTAATGCACGATAACGTTTTACTGATTGATTTTTAAAAGATTAAATTTGTAGAAAGAGTGTTGTAAGAAGCGGGAGATCGCCCGTTTGCCTGTAAAGTACCAAAGATGAGGATGTCATGGAGCAGGTAAAAAGAGGATAATAATTGCCTGTTTTTCCTTAAATAAAATTTTAATGAATCTTCAGCGTTTTATTACGGAATATGACGAATCACTCAGCGGTGAATTGAATATTGATCCTCTTGGTCAATTGATTGTCTGGTCCTCTTTCGGGCAGCAGATTTTTCGCAACCGTATTAGTTCGGTAGCCAATGATGTTCGTCACTACACACTCAATCTGCTTCACCATTATGTTATTCGCAGCGTTCTCAGTGATGATAAAACGCAGCTCGGCGACGCATTACAAAAAATCTATGGCGGCAAAAACGATGTAAAACTGACGCACGCCTGTTTGATTTTCTTAGAGAATATTTACACCTTGTCGATGTGCGATAGCCAGAGCAAAAAGGGTGTCGTCACCACCGGCGTGCTGGGCATCGTTAAAGCCCGCGACAAATTCGCGAAATCCGATAATAACCCGCGGCTTATTTTCGGCCACGGATCGGACAGCCAATTGCTGACCCAGCAATTATTTCTCGGCACCAACGGGCGTTATAAAACGCCGATGACGAATATGCATTTCTTCGATCAAAAATATCATTATCAGTTGGCAGAAGGCATATCTGCATGGCAACAGGCCGGGCAATTTATTCTACAAACACCGCAGCTAAAAACGCTTTTTCGCCTGTTATGCGCCTGTTTGAAAACGCAGCTTGGCGTGCGGCTTCAGCAAGGGCTCACGCTGCGCTTTGCCGATATTGATAACAAAATTACCCGCGCGTATGTGCAGGCGTTTCGCTCGTCGGAATATGTTGGCCGTTACGCCAAAGATTTCTGGCTGGCGATGACCTGTTTACGCGAAGGCGCTTCCGGCGCGCTGTATACCGCCCTTGAACAGGCGCCGGAAAAGCTGCCTGCGGCAGATATTTATCACCGGGCGCTGCGTCTTAGCCATAACGAAGCCGACCGTCAGTTGCTGCGCCATATCGTGCATGTTGAACCTTATCTGGCGGCGATTGATCTGTTATTTGCCGGGATATGGCAGCGTAAAAAACAGACGTTAGAGGATATTCGCCAGTTCTGGGTGCATCGCGGGCTGGACGATGAAACGCTGCCGAAACGTGCTGAACAGGTGCTAAACGATAAAACACTGCTTCCCGCGCTTTCCGGCACGGCGCATACCCGCCTTGAACGTTTACTGAAGATCGCACAAGCGCCTTCTGTTGCCGCGCAAACCATTGAATTACTGAAATATCATGAGTACGTGATGCAAAGCCGCGGTCAGTTACCGTGGATAACGCTTACTGGCGAAACGCTAACGTTGCAGGTTCCTGTGCGCGCACTGCACGCCTATCGCCAGAATGACGGCTGGGTTAACGATTATTACATTCCGCAGTTCCGCCATATGCTGCGAGGATTGTGGGGAGTGGAACTGTGAAACTCATCAGCGAATTTAAAGCGCAACTGGCCACGCTTGGCGAGATAAAACGGGTCTGGCTGACCAGTTTTAATATCAATATTGGTTTTATCGAAACGCACCTGCTGCCGGCGGTGCTGGGCATGGAAGAGCCGCCAAAAAACCGCAGTGAATTTGAACGCCTGCAATTCGATCTCACCCGCAAAAAGATCGATTTCCGCATCTACTGCGATAAACGTCTGATAACCCAGGAGCAGCACAAGCGCACATCGATCACCATTCTGCCGGTTTCCGTGCGGCAAATTGCCCCACATCTGGATGCCCAAAACAGCCTTTTTCACCCCAAAGTGATTTACCTAGAAGACGTGCAGGGCAACATGATCCTCGGTGCGGGGAGCGCGAACCTGACGCTCAGCGGGTGGGGGCGCAACCAGGAAGCGGTGGATTTTCGCCGCGTCAGCACCAACAAGCAGTATCAGCAGATTAAGTCCTTTTTTACGCAGGTAGACCCGAACATTGTTGTCGACGACGCATTTCCGGTGCGGCGGAAATTTTCCCATGACGATCCTGACTGGGATTTTATTCATTCTCTTTCCGGTAAAACGCTGCTGAAAGCGCTGGCGAACGGCGACACCATCAAAAAGCTCTCCGTCTGGTCACCTTACCTGGCCGCAGATTTAGCGGGTTTTATCGGCTCTTTATCCCATGCTTTTGGTAACCCGGCGCTGCGCGTCGATCTGGTGCCTGACCTGGCGCACGGGCGGTTTTTGCGCACGCCAGGCGGGCAAGAGGTGGAAGCCTTGCGCCAATCCGGTCAGTTACGCCTGTGTAAAAACCCGATTGCGCGTGACGAGCGCTCAGAACTCACCCATGCCAAAGTCTGGCTGGCAACGGGGAAAAGCGCCGTAACACTGGCGATCGGCTCGTGGAATTTCACCGCACCGGGCTGTAGCAGCATCAGCACAGACGAGGCGCACCGGAACATCGAAGCGGGCATTGTGCATCGCGTTCCGCCGAAAACAAAAATCGTCGGCGCTGTGCTGGATGAAAAGGCATTCGCTTACGCCAGCGCCGAGTTGTTTGAGGAAGAAGGGTTACCGGATTTTGAACAGTTACCCTTTGATTTACAGGTGCAGTTTGACTGGCGTTCGGGAAAATACACCGTATCGGGCGAATGGTTCGACGGCAAACCCACTGCGCAGTATGCGCTTCGCTTGCCGGGTATCGCGCAGGTGATTCCGCTGGGCTGGCGCGGTAAGTCGCTGATTGCGCTGCGCGATCTCGTCGTCGAACAGCCGGATGAGGTGTTAACCCAGCACTTTTACACCGTCATCCGCCCCGGCGAGGCGGACTGGCAAGGGGTTATTCACGAAGTGGGGCAGGCGTTTCGCCGGGTGAACGGTTTTGACACGCTGCACGATCTTCTGAACAGCTATATCAGTGATATCGATCCGCAGGACAACGACGCGGTACACCTGCGTGAAACGCTGCGCGATGGCGATTCGGCAGAAGATGCGCCGTCGGAGGAAAAGCCGCTGGCACAGACCAGCGCCACCAGCTATTTCCGTCTTTTCTATGCGCTGGAAAAACGCCGCGAACAACTCGAAACCCTGAACGATGATGCCTCGCTGCACTACTGGCTGTTTACCTGTCCTGGCTGTTTGCTTGAGCTGGTGGAAAAAGTGCGCGAGCACCTTGCCGCGCAACCGGGAACGCTGTTTGGCTGGTTTATGGCCAACGAGGTGCAAAGCCTTTGCCAGCTGGCGAAAAAACGCTACCGCAAAAAGAGCCTTGCCGCTCACGCGTGGCCGAAACTTGTCATCGACATTCCGCCATTACCGGTAAAGGGAAAACAGCGCCAGCAGTACCTCGACGCGATAAAGCAAAGGTGTGGATATGAAGCCTGATAACTGGAAAGCCATTACCCCGCAGGTGGTGGCAGAAAAGATGAGTTTTGACGCGTCGCAAGACAACTGGCAATACGATGCGCAGGAAGCGTCTATGGCCGCACGTCAGGCCGAAGGTGTCGCCGGGCTGTGGAACATTCTGGCGAAACGCAAGCTGGCGCTGCTAGCCGATGAAGTGGGGATGGGCAAAACCTACCAGGCGATTGGTGTGATGCTCCAGCTCTGGCATAAAAAGCCTGATGCCAAAATCCTTATCCTCGCGCCCAATAAAGACATTTGCCTGCACTGGAAACGGGAATACAAAACCTTCTTGTTGCATCACTATCGCGCTAAAAATTCGCAGATTTGCAATGCCCAAAGGGAACCGGTGCACGAGGCGCGCATTTTCACCCGGCTGAGCGAACTGGAGCAGGATATCCGCGAATCGCGGGGAAATTTTTACCTGACCACCATTCACTCGCTCAGTGGGCTGGTGCCGGCGGAAGAGAAAAATAGCGACAATATGCAAGCATGCGCGGCGCATGAAGCCGCGAAAATCCATGCGCAAATTAAATCGACGCTGGGCGAGCAGGGGTTTGATCTCATCATCATTGATGAGGCGCACTACTTCCGTAACCGCGATGGCAAATCCCAGCGCGCGGCGGCGGCGAAGCGCTTTTTTGGCGAGGGCGATAACCGCTTAGGGCAAAGAACGTTGTTACTCACCGCGACGCCGAATCACTCTTCATCACGCAATGTCGCCGATATTTTGCGTTACTTCGTCGATCCAGACACGATTAGCCCCGACGGCGATGCGAAAACGCTGTTAAAAACCTTTGCCATTCGCCGCCTGCGACAAATGCAGGGAAAGGGCGTGACCAACAACAAATATAACTACCGCCATGAGCAGGCGATGGCGGCGGATTTTACCGACAACCCGGATGCGGAGCTCTTTTTCGCCCTTTACCAGCGCGAGCTGGTAAAGACGCTGGGTGCAAAAGGTGAGCGCCGCCAGTTCCAGTATGGCTATCTCGAAGGGTTTGAATCGACCGGCATTGTGGCAAAAGAGGACAGCGAAAGCGGTGAAGAGAATTCGGACGATATGGCGAGAGACGCCTTTCATCAGGCGCCGGACACCCGCTTGCTGGCGGAGCTGACGCAAGCGTTTCAGGATATCTACCACCGTTTTCCGGATCACCCGAAATATGGCGCGCTGGTTAAGCAGTGCGTGCCTGAACAGTTGTTTACTGCGCCACGCTCGCTGTATCGCGATAAACATCTGGTGTTTGTGCGCCGCATCCCCTCGGTGCGTGAAATTACCCAGCGCATCAACGCCGAATATGACGAGCTGATGGCGCAGGAGATTATTTCTGCGTGGGGCGCTGAATCGCCGGATGAGACGCTAAAAGCATGGCGCAAAAGTGGCTGGTCACGTAAATATTTCAACCGGTTAACGCAGGCGGCGCAGGTGTTGCAGGAGGCGTCAGAGTTCCTGGATGACGACGCCGGGAGTAGCGACGACGAGGAGAGCAACGAGCGCAAGCAAAATGAGCTGAAGCTCTCATCGAAAGTCGCCGATCTGTTTGTGGTGAAAAGAAGCGGTGAGAAGCGAACCGATTGCACCAACGTCAGCCAGCGTTTTCGTCGGGCCGAAAGCCTGTTCTCCCTGTTTCTGGAACCGGCAGCGGATTATTGCTGTGCGCAATATGCCACCTATTACCGGCTAACCGATCGCCAGCGCGATAACTTTGGCGATGCGGCGCGCGACGTTCGCCTGCAAACGTGGCCTTCTGCGCCGGGTTTTGCGCGTAGCGAAAAGGTGCAAGAAAACCGTTATGAGCAGCCGCTGCAAACAGCCTGGGGAATGATGTTTCCGCTGCTGCCCGCGCATTGCCAGCAGCAACTTCGTGACTGGCAGGCAAGCAACCCGGCGATCGTGGAAAACCTCGCCAACTACCTGAAAACGGGATACCTCTTCGCCAGCCCGGTGATGATTGAACTCTATTGCTGGTTTATCCGCTTTAGCCGCCAGAGCACCACCTCGGATGTGCAAAAGCGCTACCGCGATTTTACCGCCAGCATTGCCGATAAATTGCCGGGATCGTTACTGCTGCGCTATTTCATCAATGGCATTGAAACCTTTGAAGCGATGTGTGAAAAAATCACCGATCACCCGCTGGCTGACTGGAAAACACCGTGGCGGGAACTGACCAACCTCTCAAGCCCGGCGTGGTACGCCAGCGGCCAAACCGATAACCGGCAACGCTTGATCCTCGGGTTCAACAGCCCTTTTTATCCCAACGTGCTGGTGGCAACGTCTGTGTTCCAGGAAGGGGTGAACCTGCATTTGCAGTGTAACCAGGTGCATCACTACGGGATTGCCTGGACACCCGGCGACAACGAGCAGCGCGTAGGGCGCGTCGATCGGCTGTTTGGCCGCGTCAACCATCTGTTAAAAGCGCATGGAACCACGGAACTGCGCATTCACTATCCTTACCTCGCGCAGTCGCTGGATCAGGATCAGCTCGCCGCATTCATCCAGCACAAACGGAATTTTGAAGCGAAGCTCGATGCCTGCGACTTTGATCAGTTCAGCCGGGAGATCAATCTCAATGACGAAACCGGCGGTTGGGAGGCGGCGCTGCGCAAACCGCAGGCCGACCTTAAACCGGTCGATCCTTATCCGGCGGAATTTGCCGGGGCAACAGACCCGGCAAAGTAAGGGAGAGTTATCAGGCTCTGTCAGCCCAGGCGGGCATCGAGGTCAGGTAGCGAACGGCGCGTTTACGTGCTTCTTCGTTGCCGACGTGCTGCCAGGAATCCAGGTACTGCGCAAGGCCGGAAACGGCCTCTTCCCAGGATTTCAACTGGCCTTCGCTGTCGGTACACCAGACACAATATTTATCGCTGGGGCCACGGGATTCCGGTGCGGATAGCGGCATTCCGCAGGAGTGGCAGTGAGGTTCGGCGTGAGACATGGTGTGCTCCTTGTCAGTGAGTTGAGCGATAAATATACAGAAGCGAGGAGCGGGAAACTGTTCATTTGCTCATAAAGACGTATTTTTTACATGGTTACTGTGGGCGAGATGTTGTTTTACACTTTTCGTTCACTTCGCAGGGAGGATGGCATGACAGATTACTGGTGGAAGGATCTTCGCGATCGCAATGAGAGCTGGCAGGGGCTGGAACTGATGGTGCGTAAAGGCGACGGTCAGGCGATGGAAATGCTCAGCGGGCACAACGGGCGCATGGCGTTACAGGTTAACGGCCAGACGCTATTCTGGGCCACCATGCTCAACGATCACTCCGGGGTCTGGCTGGTGTTTAATGCCGATCATCCGGCTCAGCAACTGCTGTTGCCTGCCATCTCTTCTGCCGATGTAGAAAGCGCTAAACGCGCAGGCGAAGCGAACTGGACAAGCCACTGGTGTCGTTATTTTGCCCGCCAGTTGATGGAGGCACCCACGCCGCTGCTGGCGCCGCGCCGCTGGTTGCTGCGCCCAATGGAGCAAGTCAAACCTACTGCGCCGTATGTGCTGAATAAACCGCTACCGTTTGCGCAGTGGCGGTTTCATACGCCTGCCAGCAGCGCGCAAATCAGCGTCAACTGGTCGTTGTGGAGTGAGGATTTTCCCGATCTGCAAAACCCGGAAAAGGTGACGTTTGTCGACTGGTGGTGGAACGGTCATCTGCTGCTGGCGCGTTATCCGGTGGAGCCAAACAGCGGGCGTGTGAAGTGGTGGCGCAAGAAATGCCGCGAAGGTGAATTGCCGCCGATTCTGGTGTGGTTTATCGCCGGGCTGGCATCGTTCGTGATCCTCGACGGGCACGATCGTTTGCAGGCGGCGCTGGCAGAAGGCATTCAGCCGCAGTTTCTGGTGCTCAGTGAGCTCAGCGAACAGAGTTATACGCCAAATGAAGAGACGCGAGAGCGGGTGCTGCATTCGCTGGCTCTCCAGCAGGCGAAGTGCAAAAAAACGGGTGCCAACATTGATGCAATGAACCAGTCGCTGCTGAACCTGTATGACACCCGTTATCTTTACGCCCCGACGCACAGCCGCGCGGTGCTGGGCGATGGCAAAGGCTGGGAACGCGATGTGACAGAGTATTTGCAGCGCAACCAGTTAGATGAGTATCTGGAAAAGATTCTTTCGCGGGAAGAGTAAGGTGAGAACGCCAACCGTTTTAGGATTCACAAGGGCTGGCGTGTGAGTAAATGCTTACTGGGGGCATTAGCCCCCCGGGTTTTGAATACACTTACTGCGATGATTTTTAAAACCCACGCACTTGCCAGTTTCAGGATCGACATAGTACTGGATCGGCGTCGGGAGAAATAATTCATGGAATGGAGCATCCGGAGGAGGAGCAAGGTTGGTGCTAATTTGCCAATATTGCGCCCCCTCTATTTCCACAAGTTCTGCTATATGAAAGTCATAGTCCCAGCAATTTTTGAATTTTTTAAGTGCGTAGGCTTTGGCGGCTTCTATTGCTTGTTTCTCATCAATCATTGTTGAATACCGTAGTAAACGTTATACATCGACCCACCTACAGTGACCGGACCAAGTAAAATACCTGCGGTTTCGTGGCGCAGTGCGGTATAGGTTATTTGGTAGCCATTACCGAGAGGAAACCGGAAACCTTGCAAAATATATTGTGCGGAAACACCGTTGGCTCTTAACTGGGCAATAGTTTCTGCGAGAGCCTCTTCAAGATAACGAAGAATATAAGACTTGTAGTAGCCACTATGATGGATATACGCCCGTAATTCCCTAAATAAATAAAATTTGGCAGCGATAAATTGATGCACTCTTTCATGGTAAATGGTTTCCAGAACGGCATGAGAAGCCTCTTCTGCTGTCATTTTTGTGCGATCAAAGTTTCGCCCAATAGTGATATCGCCATAGATGGAAGTTTCTCCATTCCCTATCCCCATACTCTTTGTAAACTTGATTTTAGGTCTGTAACGCCATCTGGATTCACTATTTCTTGGCATATTTAAGCGGGCTGCCAATTTTTTGGTATACCTCGGAAGCCTTGCGCCATTGAGATGAGTATTAAAAATATCATCCGGTTTTTTACGCAAAAGAAGCGCAAAGACCGTATTAACGCCAATTAACGTAATTGCTTCGGCGAGATCGCTGGCTGCCTGATCCAGATCGGATCCTGTCTGAGCGTTATTGGTTTTGACGGCAAAGTCATAGAGTTTTTCCCTGCCTCAACCGCTACGCCACCAATGGCCGCCCAACCCACCACCAGCAATATGACATCCGCAATTTCGCCAATGCCAAAGAAGTGCGCCCCGGCCCATAAAACAACAATTCCGGCCATGGTCGCCAGCGCCTGCGGTGTAATTAATGCTAATAGCTGCTGCCCTACGTCTGCGGGTAATAATGACGCTGCTTTGGTAAGGACAATCTTAAGCTTTGCCTGTAAATCTAATCGAACAACATCCATTTTTTACTACATATTTTTTGCGGTCATCATATACCCGCAAAAAATACGAGGTCTATTCGATGGGCTCAGATAATTCTCAAAAGGAGGTGGAAAAATAACGTATCAGGAGAATTACCCCGCATCCTTGCGGGGCTGAATGGCTTATTTCACGGTTTGCAGCGCCGTTTTCTCAACGTAGGGTTTCATCAAGGTATCGGCTTCTTTCTGCGCGGCTTCGGCGGCGGCTTCCGGGGTAACTTTCTCGTCGTTCACTACCGCAGCGAGCTGGTTTTCCATCGCTTTACGCACCGCGACAGTCTCGTAAGTGGAGTACCACGGGTGGGCATATTGCAACTGCTCCAGCGCAATCGCCGCACGTGGATCCTGCTTCAGATAGTCTTTCATTTCGGCGGTATCGTAAGAGGCTTTTAGCGGTGAGAAGTAGCCGGTAAAGCGGCTCCACGCTCCGTTGACTTCCGGGCTGACGAGATAGGTCAGGAACTGATAAGCCGCTTTTTTCTGTGCATCGTTGATGCCCTTAAAGCTCACCAGGCTGGCACCGCCAATCGGCACGGCGCGCTGCTCCTGAGCGGGCATCATGGCCACACCCAGCTCGAAATCTTTAGTGTTCTCACGCATAAAGCCCAGCGCGCCGGTGCTCAGCATCGCCATGCCCAGCTTGCCGGAGAAAAACGCGGCGCTGATCTGCTTGGAGTTCAGCACGCCGGAGGGCATCACTTTGTCTTTGTAAATTAAATCCTGCCAGAAGCGCAGTGCGCCGATGCTGGTCGGTGCGTTGTAATAGACTTCGCCGGGATAGTTTTCGTTGAAGTAGTTGCCGCCGTTGGCGCGCACCAGCGAGGAGAAAATCCAGCCGCCGTAATCGTCGTTGGTCGAGGGCAGCATAATGCCCCACTGGCCTTTGCTCTGGTCGGTGAGTTTTTTCGCGTCGTCGAGCAGCTCTTTCCAGTTCTGCGGCGGCTGTTTGATGCCCGCCTGGTCAAACATCGTTTTGTTGTAGTAAAGGATCGGCGTCGAGTTGTGGAACGGAATGGCGTAGGTTACGCCCATCACCTGCGCGTTTTTGCGCATGGCCGGCCAGAACGCATTTTGCAGGAAATCGCCTGCTTTCTTATCGCCATATTTGAATAGTTCATCCATCGGCAGGATTTCATCTTTCAGCGCCAGATCGGTGGTGAAATTGGCAGACATGATCACCAGCGCAGGCGGCTGGCCCGCTTTCTGCGCGGATTCGGCCTTCATTTTGGTGGTGTCGTAATTGCCGGTAAAAATGCCGCGTACTTCCACCTCTTTTTGCGAGTCGTTAAACGCTTTGATAACGCGCGTCATCTCCATCGTCAGTTTGCCGTCCACCGGGGCCGGAAACATGAAATCAATCTTCTCCTGCGCCAGTGCGGTGCCGCTAACGGCAAGGGTAATGGCGTAAGTAAGCACTCGCAGCGTCTTT
This sequence comes from Kosakonia sp. LAM2021, assembly GCF_016620385.1. Lineage (NCBI taxonomy): Bacteria > Pseudomonadati > Pseudomonadota > Gammaproteobacteria > Enterobacterales > Enterobacteriaceae > Kosakonia > Kosakonia sp. LAM2021. Next base: position 62,911 of record NZ_JAENHT010000013.1, on the reverse strand, counting down.
GGCAGAGGCTTATGCATGGTCTTTCTCCTGGTGTAAGTTAAGCAAGGTTTGCCCATCAAAAAGATGGCTATCAAGGGGTGAAAAACCGACGCGGAGTGTGTCCCCTTTGTTGGGAACATCGCCTCTGTGACGGCGGATATAACGCAGGTTGCCAATCGGCGTGCTGACGTGAAGCTGATAGTCTGCGCCCATCAGTTCCCGCTGAATCACCGTGGCGGGCAGCACCAGTTGGCCCACTTCCGGCGTATCGGTAATGTGCTCTGGTCGAATGCCCAGCCATACGTCAGCGGCATCGCGCGCGTGAACCGGTAACGGCAGGCGTTGCTCGTCCAGCAGCACGTTGCCACTGGCGCACGGCAGCGAGAGCAGATTCATCGCCGGAGAGCCGATAAACCCGGCGACAAACAGGTTCGCCGGATGCGCATACAAGTGCTCCGGGCGACCCACTTGCTGCACGTGGCCGCCATTCATCACCACAATGCGGTCGGCCATCGACATGGCTTCGGTCTGATCGTGCGTGACATAAATGGTGCTGGTTTTGAGCTGCTGGTGCATCGCCATAATGCTGTCGCGCACTTCGGTGCGCAGGCGCGCATCAAGGTTGGAGAGCGGCTCGTCCATTAAAAACAGCTTCGGGTTACGCACAATCGCGCGCGCCATCGCCACACGCTGGCGCTGACCGCCGGAAAGTTTGGCCGGTTTTCTGTCCAACAGCGTATCGAGTTGCAACATCTGCGCCACGCGGTCGAGGCGCGGCTGCCAGCTGGCTTTCTCTTCGTGGCGTACTTTCATGCCGAAGGTGATGTTGTCGCGCACGGAAAGGTGCGGAAATAGCGCGTAGTTCTGGAAGATCATCGCGAAATTGCGCTCGCGCGGTGAACGCGTGGTGATGTCGTCGTTGTCGAGCAGTATCGCGCCATCGCTGACGCTCTCCAGCCCGGCAATCAACCTCAGCAGCGTGCTTTTACCGCAGCCGGAAGGGCCAACCAGCACCACGAATTCACCATCGTTGATATCCAGCGACAGCGCGTTGAGCGCCGCTTTGCCTTCGAACTGTTTACTGATGTTTTGCAGTCTTAACATGGGCTTAACGCTCATCCACCGGGCAACTAATGCTTTCGTTGTATAACCACGGACCGGCGTAATGCGACAGCGGATGCAGATAGCTCACCCACTGTTCACCAATCTGGCGGTGCATCAGGCACGACGGCGGCGACATGTCGTAATACGGGCGCGTGTCTTCGTGGCAGTACGGCACCTGGTGCACAGTCGCCGGGATGGTGGCAATCGTCGCCTGGCGATACTGCGTCATGGTCAGGCTGTGGTTGTGACCGCAGAAAATGCGCGTCAGCGCCGGGAAGCGCGCCACCAGTTTCAATAACTGATGACCATTTTCGCAGGCGATGCGATCCATCTGCGCGTTACCGAGCTGCAGTGGTGGGTGGTGCATAAAGATAGCGGTCGGTTTATCCTGGCTTTGGCTAAGCTGCGCTTCCAGCCAGTTCAATGTTTCATTGGTCAGCCAGCCTTTCGATTCCCCGGCGAGGCTTGAATCAATAAACAGCAGGCGGGTGGCGAAATCATCAATCGCATAGCGCATGTTCTGCGGATCGCTGCCCAGATGCGGGCACAGCGGATGCAGATATTCGAGAAAGTGGGCTTTGTCATCGTGGTTGCCAGGAATAACAAACAGCGGGTAGTCGAGGCTACCGAGGATCTGGCGCGCCACGCGGTACTCTTCCGGACGGCCGCAGTTAACAATATCGCCGCTGACCACGACCGCATCCGGGCGTTCGCGCAGCGCGTTAAGCTGGCATACCACATCGGCATTTCCGGCGTTGATATCAATAAAGCCGTACAGCTTCTCGTTCTGGCTGCGGAAATGGGTATCTGAAATTTGCGCTAAAAACATCACTCAACTCCTTATTTAATCCCGGAAAAGCCAAAGCTCCGGAGAAACTGCTTTTGAAAAGCGATAAACGCGACCATCAGCGGCAGGCAGACCATCAGCGTCCCGGCGCTGATCATCCCCCACTGGCCGCCGGACTCCGCGCCCATGGCGAATGACACCAGGCCGACCGTCAGCACCTGTTTGTCCGGGTCGTTGAGCATCATCAGCGGCCATAAATACTCGTTCCAGTGGTAGGTAATGCTGACGGTGGCGAAGGCCAGCACCGACGGCCACGACATCGGCAACATCACGCGGAACAGCACCTGCCACCAGCGGCAGCCCTCCATCAGCGCCGCTTCTTCGATCTCTTTCGGGATGGCGAGAAATGCCTGACGCATCAGGAACACGCCGAACGCCGAAGTGAAGTAGGGCATCATCACGCCGGTCAGGGTGTTGAGCAGGCCGAAGGTTTTGAGCGTCAGCATGTTGGGGATCATCATCACCACCGGCATGATCATCAGTTGCACCAGAAACAGGATGAACAGCGTTTTCTTGCCGCGAAATTCGTGGCAGGCAAAGACGTAACCGGCGGTGGTGATGGTGAACAGCTGCACGAAGAAGGTGCCGAAGGCGAAAATCAGCGTGTTGGCGTACAGGCTCAGCCAGTTGGCGCTGTTCCACGCGTCGCGGAAGTTATCCAGCGTCAGCGGGAAGCGCGGCAGAATCGACGCCATTCCTTCACCAAAAGTGGTGGCGCTGAAAGCAGACGAAAGCATCCAGATAAACGGGCTCACCCACAGCAGCGCCAGGCAAACCATCAGTACCGCAAGCGTCACCGGGCGGGAGTGGCGCAGGCGTAACCACAACGGGCGCGGTACGGACGTGCTGCGGTTGATGGCAGGCGTAATCTCAACGCTCATAATGCGCTCCTCTTTCCAGCAGTTTCAGGTTGACCAGCGAGAAGACGAACAGCCCGACCAGCGTAAGAAAGGTAGCGGCGGAGGCTTTGCCCAGATCGTGGGTATCCCAGGCGAGGTTTTGAATGTAATAGAGCAGCACGGTGGTGGCGTTGTCCGGCCCGCCACGCGTCATCACTGCGACGTGGTCGATCTGGGTAATGGAGTAGATGAGTGCGGTGGTAACGACAAAGCTGATGGTCGGGCGCAGCAGCGGCAGCGTCACCTTAAAGAACACCTGCGTGGCGGTTGCCCCTTCCATGACGGCCGCTTCACGCGTGGATGGGGGAATACCCTGCAAGCCGGCAAGAAAGAACAGCATGTAATAGCCTGCGAATTTCCAGACGCCAATCAACGCCAGCGCAAACAGCGCGCTGTTGCTGCGCCCCAGCCAGTTGTTGTTCATCGGGCCAAACAGTTGCGCCAGGTAGTGATCGAGCATGCCGAGGCCGGGCATAAAGATAAACAGCCACAGCGCGGCGGCGCTGACCATCGGGATAATCATCGGAAAGAAAAAGGCGGTGCGCAGCCAGCGGTTAATGCGGTGGTTTTCCCACAATGCCACCGCCAGCAGCAGCGCCAGCGTGACGCCCGGGATCACCGTCAGCAGCAGATAAACCAGGTTATTGAACAGCGATTGCCAGAACACGCTGTCATCCAGCAGGCGGGCGAAATTTCCCAGCCCGACATACGGCGTATCCTGGGTTGCCATGCGGGTGTCGAACAGGCTGTCATACACCGAGCGAAATAGCGGAAAGTAAGTAAACAGTGCCAGGAATAGCAGTGACGGCGACAGAATCAGCCAGGGAAGCCAGTATTTTCTCATAAGTTTCTGAAAACGAATTTACGGGGTTCGAAAGCCAGAGAGTCTGTGAAAAAAATGCTGCAATAGGATGGCGCGCAAATGACTGTTTAGTGAACAGGTGTTCACCGTGAAGCGCGGGTAGAAATGTGGGTGTTTATAGATAAAAAAAGCCCCACATCCTGCGGGGCAACATTCTCACCTTTTCACGGGGGGAGATCAGAAATCCATTTTGACGGTGAACTGCACTTCGCGCGGATCGCCAATCTGGTTGCCCAGGTTGTTGGTGGCAATTGACGAGGTGTAGTACGTCTTGTCGAAGATGTTTTTCAGGTTAACCTGCAACGTTACCGGGTATTGCAGTTTCATTTTGTATGCGGCAAACGCATCGGCAACCGCGTAGCCCGGCAGGTAGTAATCCGCGCCGTTGGTGGCAGAGCGGCGGCTAACGCCGTGACCACCGCCGCCGAGAGTCAGCGTATTTCCGGCAAAGACGTTATGAATGTCATAGGTCAGGAACAGTGACCCGGTGTGGCGCGGCACGTTCGGCAGCGGTTTACCGGCGTAATCGGGATCTTCCAGCACTTTTGCGGCGGTGTAGCTGTAGCTGGCAATGACGTTCATGTTTGGCGTCAATGCACCGGCGAGATCCATCTCCACCCCTTGCGAGCGCACGCGCCCGGCGGTTTTCGCCACCGTGTCGTCGCCGACGATCTCGTTGTACAGCACGTTACGTTTGTGAATATCAAACGCCGTGATGTTGGCAGTAACGCCGTCGAACAGGTCGAATTTTGCGCCCACTTCGTAAGAGGTGGAGGTTTCTGGCGGTAAGTCGCCGATATAGCTGGCGATGGACGACTGCGGCATAAAGGCTTTTGCCACGTTACCGAACAGCGAAACCGATGGCGTGAGTTTGTAGACCAGGCCAAATTTCGGCGTCCATTTTTCGTCGCTGCTGTCGGTATTGACGTTAAACGGACGGCCTTTCCCGGCGTACTGGGTGTAATACTGGTAACGCATGCCGGCGACGGCGATCCATTTGTCGGTCAGGTATAACGCATCCTGCGCATAAGCTGAGTAGCTCTCCTGCTTGATAGTTTGATCGCTGTCGGACGCGGAGACGGAAGTGCATTTGCTGGCGTTGCCATAGACGGGGTTATAGATATTGAAATCTTTGGCGTTTTTACAGCGGATCATGTCAGTACGCAGCAGATCGTAATATTCATACGAAACGCCGGTGAGGATCTCATTATAAAACCCGCCAATGTTCACATTACCCTGCAGGTCAGCCCGCGTGGTGTGCATGCGCTGCGTGGAGCCTTGCGTGGCATCCACACGGCGCGTCAGGTTGCCGGTGGCGGCATCGTAAGCCATCACACGTGACTGGTTATCGCTGTATTTATCCTGGCTGAAGCCGTACTCGACTTTGCCGGTCCATTCGCTGTTAAAGCGGTACTCGGCGTTTAACTGCGCGATGTCGGATTCGCCATCAGTGATGTTAAACGGCTCATCGAAGCGGGTCTTTCTGTCGACATTTACCGCCTGTTTGGTGGTGAGATCGAAGATTGTGCCGCGATCGAACGGTGTCTGGTAATCGCGGTGAGAGTAGAGCACGTTGACGGTGGCGTTATCGCCAAACCACGTCAGCGAGGGCGAAATAAAGGTGCTTTTCTCTTTACCAAAATTGCGCCAGTAATCTTCGTTTTGATACTCGCCAATCAGGCGGTACGCCAGCCGCGTGCCCTCAATCGGCCCGGTAACATCAAACTGGCCGGTTCCGCCGCCAAAGCTTGAAGAGGTGGCGGAAACGGAGCCACCGAAGTGGGTTTCCGGGCGTTTCGTGACCACATTGATAAGCCCACCGGGATCGAGAATGCCATACAGCGTGGACGCCGGGCCTTTCAGCACTTCAACGCGCGACACGTCGGCATTAAAACTGCGCGGCACCACGGTGCGCAGACCGTTGGTCATGATTGAGCCGTCGCGGTTGGCACCAAATCCCCGGCGCACAAACGCATCCTGCGTGCCGCCGAGCGTGTTGGTTTGTACCACGTTGCTGACGTTATACAGCGCTTCATCAAGGTTGGTGGCGTGCTGATCTTCCAGCACTTTATCGCTCACGGTGTTAACTACTTGCGGAATATCCAGCAGCGGCATGGACGTCAGCGTGGCGGTGGACGAGCTGATTGGCTGGTAGCCGGATGTCGCCTGTTTATCGGCGGAAGAGGCGCCCGCCAGCACGGTGATGGTGTCGCCTTCTTTGCTTTGTTCCGGCTTGTCTGCCGCGTGTGTGAAGGAGGTGAAAGCCGATCCTAAAAAGAGCGCAGAAAACAGCGCGTGCCCTTTCAGCCCGGAGATACAACGAGTTAACTCAGCCATTTATTCTACTTTTCCCGAAAAACCCTGAACAACGCAGGAGTGAACGTTTTTATCTTTATTGCCCGATTGCGCGACTCTACCCGTTTGCTGCGATCTACAGCGTCGGATATGTAATTGAGAATCATTCAATCATGAGGCTTTGTAGTAGTAAACGTAAAATGAAAGAAATTTGCTACAGCGGATTCAGGTGTGAAATGCGACTCGAAAAACCGTGATAAATTCTATTTATAGCTTTGAATATAAAGTAATTATTTTTAATCGTTACGGGGTGGTTTTTTTGTGGTGACACAAAATAAAGAGGTGTTGGTTTCATTTGCGACGGCACTTGACTACTACAGCGGCAAACGGCAATATCGAAAAGAGAATGAGATTTATTTTTGTTTGATGGTTTAGTGCGCGGCTATTTTCATGAGCGTGCGGCGCAGGAGTCAACATGCCACAGCAAGTGGAAAATCAAGCCGAAGGGCAAGGGATCGTGCTGGAAAGCCTGTCGGCGGGCTATCACAGCAAGGTGATTGTCGACGACATTACGCTTTCGATCCCCTCGGGGAAAATGACCGTGCTGGTCGGCGCGAACGGCTCCGGCAAATCCACACTGCTCGGCACCATCGCCCGGATGCTCAAACCGATCGGTGGCAGCGTGCTGCTTGATGGCACAGCCATTCATCAACAACCCACCAAAGCCGTTTCCCGTCAGTTAGGTATTTTGCCGCAATCGCCGATTGTGCCGGAAGGGCTCACCGTGTTCGAACTGGTGTCGCGCGGGCGTTTTCCGTGGCAGAGCTTTATGCGCCAGTGGTCTGAAGACGACGAACAGGCAGTCGTTGAGGCGCTAAATCTGACCGGTACTGCGGAGTTCGCGCATCAAACGGTAGACAGTCTCTCTGGCGGTCAGCGCCAGCGCTGCTGGATAGCAATGGCGCTGGCCCAGCAAACGCCGGTGATCCTGTTTGATGAGCCGACAACATTTCTCGATCTGCGCTACCAGGTGGAGATCCTTGAACTGCTGCATTCCCTGACCCGCGATCATGGACGTACTGTGGTTGCGGTGTTGCACGATCTCAATTTTGCGGTCAACTACGCCGACACGCTGGTGTTCCTGAAACAGGGGCGCTTACAAGGTGTGATTGATGAAGGCGAGGCCTGTACCCCAGAGCTTATCAAACGGGTGTTTGATGTTGATGTGCAAATGTCGATTAACCCACTGACCGGAAAACCCTTTTTTATGCCGTTTCGTAAACCGGCTGGAACGAGCGCATGAGTAGCGTCGCGTTTTCCGCCCGCCGCCGCGTCGGGCGCGTTGGTATGGCCTCTCTACTGCTGACACTGTTCGTGCTGGCGGCATCGGTCGCGCATCTCGGCCTTGGCGCGCGCTATATCGCACCGCCGACGGTCATCCAGGCGCTGCTGGATTTCGATCCGCGCAACTTCGATCACCGCGTCATTATCAGCCTGCGTTTGCTGCGCCTGGTGGCGGCGCTATTTACCGGCGCGGCGCTCGGCGTAGCTGGAGCATTGTTGCAATCGGTCATCCGTAATCCCTTAGGTGAGCCGCATATTCTGGGGCTGAATTCCGGTGCCGCGCTGGCGGTAGTTGCGTGCACGGCGCTAGGCATTAGCCCCGGCGATGCTGCATTCAGCCGCCCGTTGATTGCCGCAGGTGGCGCTGCACTGCTCTTTTCGCTGGTGATGGCGCTTTCATCTGCGGGGCGTTCGGGTTTTACGCCGATGAAAGTGACGCTGTGCGGCGTGGCCATCTCGGCGTTTGCCTCCTCGATTACCGCCGCGATCCTGATCCTTGATGAGCAAACGCTGCTCAGTATGCGCACCTGGCTGGCGGGCGATCTCGCCGGGCTGAACTGGGCGCAGATCCAGCATGCGGCGATAGCTGCCGTTATCGGTTTTGCGATGGCGTTATGGCTGGCTCCGGCACTGAACATGCTGGCGCTGGGCGACAACATGGCGCGGGGGTTAGGTGTGTCGCTGATGCGCACGCGCGCATTGTCGCTGGCGGCGATTGCGTTGCTGTGCGGTGCGGCGGTGTCGGTGGCCGGACCGATTGGTTTTATTGGTCTGGTGGTGCCGCATATGGTGCGCCGTCTTGCCGGGGATGATTTACGTGTTGTCGTGCCACTCTCGGCGTTGGGCGGCGCGCTGTTGTTGCTGGTGGCAGATATTGCCGCTCGTACGCTGCTGGCGCCGCAGGAACTGGCAACCGGCGTGATGACCGCGCTGGTGGGGGCACCGCTGTTTATTGCGCTGGCGGCGAAGTTTTTCAAATGAGCGACCTGTTGCCGCGCGCCGGATTACGCCGTTTGCGGGTGGGTGGTTTTTCCCGCCTGCTGCGCCCGCATGCGCTGATGTGGATTTTTGGCCTCGTCATCGTGGCGCTGGCGTTACTGCTGACGGGCGTGACACAGGGTTCGTTGCCGGTTCCGGCATCTTCTATTGGCCGCGCGTTATTTTTTCCTCAGGCACTGAGCGGTGAGCAGCAATACGTGGTGTGGGACATTCGCCTGCCGCGCGTGCTGATGGCGCTAATGTGCGGGGCGATGCTCGGCATGGCGGGCGCGGCGATGCAGTCGATCACCCGTAACGGGCTGGCGGATCCTGGCTTGATTGGCGTGAAAGAGGGGGCGAGCGTAGTCGTACTGACGCTGGTGCTGTGCTTTCCGGCTGCCAGTTTAGTCTGGCGACCGCTGGCCGGTATGGCAGGTGGGCTGTTTGCTGCCGGGCTGGTAATGGCACTGGCGCGCGATGTTTCCCGCCCGCGCTTTGTGCTGCTCGGCATTGGGGTTTCCTGGACCTTCGCCGCCGGGATTGGCGCGTTTATGACCACCGCCGATGTGCGCGATGTGCAGACCGCGATGATGTGGCTGGCGGGCAGCCTGCACGCTGCCACCTGGCCGCTGTTGATGGTGGCGCTGTGCTGGGCGGTTCCGGCAACGTTGATTTTACTGGTAACCGCGCGCGCAGCGGATGTGGCGTTGCTTGGTAATCAGGCGGCGACCGGGCTGGGCGTGCGCCTTGCGCGCCTTCAACTGCTGCGCTTTATCGCGCCGGTGCTGCTCACCGCCGCCAGCGTTTCTTGCGTGGGCAGTATCGGTTTTGTCGGCCTGATTGCCCCGCATATGGCGCGCTTTCTGCTGCGCGGCGGCCAACGTGCGCTGCTGTGGGGCAGTGCGATGCTGGGCGGGTTACTGGTGCTGCTGGCGGATTCGCTCGGGCGGCTGGCTTTTGCGCCACTGCAAATTCCCGCCGGGATTGTTATCTCGCTGATTGGCGGGCCATTTTTCTTGCTGCTGCTCTGGCAGCGGCGCGATCGTTTATAACGCTTAAAGGTCTTATATGCGCTTACTTTTTTCGCTGCTGGTGCTGGTTGGTCTGAGTGCCAGCGCCGCGGAACCGACCCAGGTTTTCACCGACGATCTCGGGCGCGTGGTGACGGTGCCATTGCACCCAAAACGCATTGTGTCGTTACACGATCTCGATATCACTATTCCGTTGATTGAGCTTGGCGTACCGCCGGTCGCCAGCCACGGGCGTACGCGCCCGGACGGCACCCATGTGCTGCGCTCCAGCGGCATGTTGACCGGTGTCGATTTTGACAATTCAGCAATTACATTTATTGGTTCAGCGGATATCGACATTGAAGCGGTGGCGGCGGCAAAACCGGATTTGATCATCACCGAGCCCAGCCGCAACACGCCGGTGGAGCAGTTAGCGAAAATCGCGCCCACCGTCAGCATTGATCATCTGGAGGGTGGTGCGCCGGAGATCTACCGCAAGCTGGCGCAATTAACGGGGACACAGGCGCGCTTTGCGATCCTTGAGCGCCGTTATCACGAGCAGATCGCTGCGCTGAAAAAAACCATCGATACCAGCAAGATAACCGTGTCGGTTATTCAGGCTAACAACGGGAAAATCAACGCGCTGCACAGTTATCACTCGCTGGGGCGAGTGCTGCGCGATGCTGGTTTTCGTTTTCCGCCGCTTATCGACAGCATCCCAGACGGCGGGCGCATTGACGTCAGCGCCGAGCGGTTGCCGGAACTGGATGCCGATTTCGTTTTTGCCACCTGGCGCGGCGATACCGGCGGTAAACCACAGGATGAAATGGCGGCCATGGATGCGGTGATGCCGGGCTGGTGTGATTTCCTCACGGCCTGTCGCCGCGGGCATTACGTGCTGATTTCGCGCGAAGAGGCGATCTCCAACTCGTTTGCCTCACTGAGCCTGATGGTGGCGCAGGTGCAGTCGCAAATTGCCGGTCGACCGTTACCGGCGACCAAATAAGGGCGCACGATGCTGAACAGCAAAAAAGTGAAAACGCGCGTGGATGTGTATGGGGAACGCTTTCGGGCGCGGGCGCATACGCTGTCGCCGCGTTTGCAGGCGGTGGCGCGTTATATCAATGAAAACCGCGAAGGGGTGCTGGAGCAAACGGCGATTGAGATAGCCAGGGCGACGCAAACCTCCGACGCCACGGTGGTGCGCGCGATTCAGGCGCTGGGTTTCGCCGGGCTTCGTGATTTGAAGCAGACGCTGGAGCACTGGTTCGGCCCGTCGGTCTCCTCGGCGGAAAAGATGAGCACCACGGTGAGTGCGCTCTCGTGCGACGTCAATTCCGGCATCGATTTCGTGCTCGAAGGGCATCAGCACACCTGCGAAATCCTCTCCGCGCCGGATAACCGCTACGCGATTGCCCAGGCGGTGGCGCTGCTGGTCGAGACGCGGCAGGTGGCGATTTTCGGCATTGGCGCATCAGGGATCCTCGCCGAGTACGCCGCGCGGTTGTTCAGCCGTATCGGGTTACCCGCATCCCCCCTCAACCGCACCGGCATTGCCCTGTCGGAGCAGCTTATCAATTTACAGCGCGGCGATGTGCTGATCATGATGGCGCAGAAATCGGCGCATCGGGAAGGGCTGACCACGCTGAAAGAGACGCGGCGGTTGGGGATCCCGGTGATTTTATTGACCAACGCTGTCGATTCGCGCTTTAGCCAGCAAGCCGATGTGGTGATCCACGTTCCGCGCGGCGGCGAGAAGGGCAAAATCCCGCTTCATGGCACCGTGCTGCTGTGTCTGGAGATGATCATCTTGTCGGTCGCGTCAGCGACGTCGCAGCGGGCAATTAAAACGGTGAAACGCATTAATGAGTTTCACCGTGGGTTAAAACCGGGCGGGAAGAAGGGTTAAGACTGGCTAGCTTTTAGCAGTGAAGCCCAGTCATCTGGCGGGCGGTTATTTGCCAGCATTTTCGCAAAGACTCTGTAAGCATCCGTTTTTTTGCCATACGTTCGTAGCGTATCTTCGTCATTGACCCATGCGAGTACGATAATTTTCTGCTTATAGCTGTAGCGAAAAAATAGACGGTACCGTTGCCCTCCAAACTTTGCTCTCGACCAGTCGGTATAATTTTCCCCAATGGCACCACCGGGGCGATATTCAGGTGCTCGCGGGTCGCGAGTAATGCCGGAAATTGCTTTCAGCAGATGGGCTAATAATTTGGTTTCTTTCTTCTTTTGGTAGTCGTCGGGGTGCTTTAGCACAAGTGCCTCAACGCTCGCAATCAACTGGTGGTAAGCATCGGAAAAACACGGGTGGGCATAGATTGTCCACCCGTTGAGAGCAGCCGGAAATTCCATAGGTTTTATTCTTCGTCGATGATGTCATCGTCAAGATTGACGTCCATGCCAGCTACCAGGTCAAAACCGCGAGACAGGTCGAGCTGTTTGATATTTTGCGGGTTGTTGCTTATATCCTGAGCGATGAAGTTGAGGAATGACTGCATCACGGGATCTTCTTGTTGCTCTTCATAGCGGGTTATCAGGACCTCACCATTGGATAAGAGCTTGTAACGGATACGATCACCACCGCTGAGGTGAAGCGCATCACGGATACTTACAGGGATTGTTGTCTGGTGGCGCTCAGTCAATTTTGAGTCCGCTTCCAGAGCGATATCCTCAGCACGAACATAAGCCAGCATGGGGTTTTCCTTCTCTTAAACATGTACAACTTTTGCGCAAAGTGTAATTCACTTCATCAACCAATGCAAATGCATTGCTTTGCTGTTCTTCAACCTCGACGCCGCCCATACAAATAAAACACCAGCGCGGCGCTGTAAGCCATCACAATCGCGAGGCACATTTTCCACATCGCTTCACCGCCGATGCCGGAAAGTGGCGTGGCGATGCCGCCGAAGACAAACATCAGCATGCCCAGTAGCGCCGAGGCGGTGCCGGAATCGCGTGCTTCTACGCTGTTCATTGCCGCCGAACCGGCGATGGTTGAAATCCCGCTGTTCAGCGCGACGGTGAAAAATAGTCCTGCCAGCGCCAGCATTGCCATGCCGCGCCATGCAAAAAAAGCAGTCAGCAACGCGACGATCACCGCCAGCATCAGCCCGATGCCGAGCAGTTTCTGCCCGTCAATACGCCGCGCCAGGCGGGCGAAAATCAGTGCGGAAATAATCAAGCCAATCCCGTTGAAGCCAAACAGCAGGCTGAATTGCATTGCTGTAAGGCCATATTCGTTTTGCAGCACAAATGAGGACGAACCGATATAGGAAAACAGCCCGGCCAGCATAAAGGCCTGGATAAAGCAGTACATGGAAAATGGCTTGTTCTTCAGCACATTGACGGAGGTTTTTAACAGCGAGCCGCCGCTGTTTTTCTCCTGCAAGGTTTCTTTTAACACCAGCATGGCAGAAAGCAGCAGTACCACACCGATGGCCGCCATGGTCCAGAACAGCGCCCGCCAGTGCAGGGTGGAGGTGATATACCCGCCGAGCACCGGGGAAACAATCGGCGCAATGCCGTTAATGGTCATCAGCAGGGCGAAAAATTGCGTCAGCAGCGTGCCGTGATATTTATCGCGCGCGATGGCGCGGGAGAGCACGGAACCGCCCGCTCCGGCAATGCCCTGAATAAAGCGCCAAAAAATTAGCCAGTAGATGCTCTGCGTGGTGGCACACAGCACCGAGGAGACGATAAACAGCAACAGCGACAACAGCAGCGGGCGTTTGCGCCCCATCCGGTCGCTGAGTGGCCCGAAAAAAAGCTGTCCCAGCCCTAAGCCAATAAGCGAAGCAGTCAGCGAAAGCTGGATCAGCGTGTTTGATGTGCCCAACTGTTGGCTGATATCCGGCAACGCGGGCAGGTAAAGATCGGTACAAATCGGCCCCATGGCCGTGAGCATGCCCAGCACGATGGCAAAGGCGGGAGAGATCCGTGACATAACTGCTCCGAAAACGCGCCGGTCAGCCCGGCGCAAAGGGATTAACTGACGCCACCGCCCAGCGATTGCCAGAGCGTTACGCGGTTTTGCAGATCGGTTTGTTGCAGCGAAATCAGCGACTCTTTTGCCGTCCACAGCGCGCGCTGCGCGGTCAGCACCGACAAGTAATCGCCGGTTCCGGCGCTGTACTGGCGCTGGGCGATATCCAGCGCTTTCTGCTCGGCGGCGACATATTCACGCTGTGCGTCGAGTTGTTCGTTGAGCGTTTCGCGCCGCGCCAGCGCATCGGCAACATCTTTAAACGCGCTCTGAATGGTTTTTTCGTAGGTCGCGATCAGCCCTTTTTTCTCGGCTTCGGCGTAACGCAACTGCGCGACATTTTTCCCCCCGGCAAACAGCGGCAGCGAAATGGACGGCGCGAAAGACCACACTTGCAGGCCGTGGCTAAACAAGGAGGAGAGCGAATCGCTGCCCACCCCGGCGCTGGCTGTCAGCGAAATGGTCGGGAAGAAGTTCGCCCGCGCTGCGCCGATATTGGCGTTCGCGCTTTTCAGGTTATGTTCCGCTTCCTGAATATCCGGGCGACGCAGCAGCACGGAAGAAGACACGCCCGCTGGCGTCAGCGTAATGCTGTTGTCGGCGAGACTTTCCAGCGTACCCGGCAGCAGCGACTCAGGAACCGTGTCGCCCGCCAGTAAATTGAGCGCGTTTTTATCCTGCGCCACCTGCGTTTGATAGCTGGCGACGCTGGCGCGCGCCTGCTGGAACACCGCCATCGCATCGGCGGTATCGCTGGCGGCCGCCACGCCGATCTGCTGTTTACGCTTAGCAATGTTCAGCGAGTTTTGCGCGCTCTCCATCGTCTGTTTCGCAAGTTGAAGATTGCTGTTATCCGCCGCCAGCGTCACCCAGGCGGTGGTGATTTCCGCCACCATGCTCAGGCGCGTGTTTTGCGCGGTGTATTCGCTGGCAAGCCAGGTTTCACGCTCTGCGCGGGTCAGGCTCTGGTTACGGCCAAACAGATCCAGCTCGAAGCTGGAAACCGCGCCATCGGCTTCGGCGCTGCTGCTTAAGCCAGTGGCAACGGTGCGGCTGCGCGTGCTGCTGAGTTCGGCATCCAGCGTCGGGAACAGCGCGGCGCGGTCTTCGGCATACAACGCGCGCGCGGCATCGATATCGGCAATCGCTTTTTGTACATCGCGGTTATGGGTCAGCGCACTGCTGACCACTTGTTTCAGGCGGCTGTCGTTAACGATCTGCTGCCAGTCGGCGGCCACGGCTTTCGCCTGGCCTTGCGCGCCCGGTAACGTCGCGGGGATTGGCGCCTGCGGGCGCTGGTAAGTCGGGTCGAGAGAGACGCAACCGGCGTTCAGCAGGACGAGGAAAAGGACACTGATACGCAACATAATTACTCCTGACGTGCGCGTTTACCGGTGAACAGTTTTTTCACCAGCACAAAGAACAGAGGGACAAAGAAGATTGCCAGCAGCGTCGCGGTGAGCGTCCCGCCGATGATCCCGGTGCCGATAGCGACGCGACTGTTCGCGCCTGCGCCAGTGGCGACAGCCAGCGGTGTGACCCCGGCGATAAACGCCAGTGAGGTCATCATGATCGGGCGCAGACGAGTCCGCGCCGCACGCAGCGCCGCGCGTGACAAAGAGCTGCCCTGGTGCACTGCTGCTTCGGCGAATTCAACAATCAGGATGGCGTTTTTCGACGACAGGCCAATGGTGGTCAGCAGCGCGACCTGGAAGTAAACATCGTTACTCAACCCGCGCATCCACGCCGCCAGCGCCGCGCCCAGCAAGCCCAGCGGGATAACCAGGATCACCGAAAGCGGTACGGACCAGCTCTCATACAGCGCCGCAAGGCACAGGAACACCACCATGATGGAGATGGCGTACAGGCTCATGGCCTGGCCGCTGGCGAGTTTCTCCTGCAATGATAAGCCGCTCCACGCCCAGGTTGTCCCGGCCGGTAAGGTGTTGGCGAGGTTTTCCATTTTGGTCATCGCCACGCCGGAACTGAAGCCGCTGGCATTCTCGCCCTGAATCTCATACGCCGCGGAACCGTTGTAACGCACCAGCGTTTCCGGGCCGTATTCCCAATGGGTGGTGGCGAAGGCCGAGAACGGGGTCATGTCGTTATTGCTGCCGCGCACAAACCATTTATTCAGATCCGCAGGTGAGGCGCGGGAATCGCTTTCGCCCTGGATATAGACCTTTTTCACGCGTCCGCGATCGATAAAGTCATTCACATACGTGCCGCCCCAGGCGCTGGAGAGCGTGTCGCTGACATCGCTCAGTGAAAGCCCCAGCGCCACCGCTTTGTTGCTGTCGATATCGACCTGTAACTGCGGCGTTTCCGGCAGCGCGTTGGCGCGCACGGCGGTAAGTTCGCTGCTCTGATTAGCGTTCGCCAGCAACTGATTGCGCAGCTTCAGCAACTGGTCGCGATCGGTACTGCCGCTGGCGAGCAACTCAAAGGTGAAGCCGTTGCTTTGACCGAGCCCGTCCACCGAAGGCGGCGTCATAGCGAAGATGCTGGCATCGCGGATGCTGCTTAACTCGCGGCTGGCGCGCTGGGCAATCGCCTGTGCGGTATTTTCCGCGCCTTTACGTTGCGACCAGTTTTTCAGTGAAACGAAGGCCATCCCGGCATTCTGTCCGCTGCCGCTAAAGCTAAAACCGGTCACGGTGAAGATAGCCTCGGTGTTGGCTTTCTCTGTATTGAGGAACCAGTCGGTGACTTTGCTGGCCACCGCGTCGGTACGCGTGGCGGTCGCCCCGGCGGGCAGGGTGAACTGCACCATGATTTCGCCCTGGTCTTCTGTCGGCAGGAAGCTGCCAGGCAGACGCCACATCACAAACGCCATGGCTGCGCAAAGCACGGCGTACGTGCCGGCCACGGTAACCGTACGGCGCAGCACGCGTAACACACCGTGTTGATACTTGTGCTCGGTGTTGTTGTAAAAGCGGTTAAACGCGCCGAAAAACCCTTTTTTGTGCGGTGTGCTGTGTTGCATTACCGAGCCGCAGAGCGCTGGCGTTAAGGTCAGCGCAACGACGACCGACAGCGTCATCGCCGAGATAATGGTGACGGAGAACTGGCGGTAAATCACCCCTGTGGAGCCGCCGAAAAAGGCCATCGGCAGGAAGACGGCGGAGAGCACCAGTGCAATAGCGATCAGCGCCCCGGAGATTTCGCCCATCGATTTTATAGTGGCTTCGCGGGCGGGCAGGCCTTCGTCGCGCATGATGCGCTCGACGTTCTCTACCACCACAATGGCGTCATCCACCAGCAGGCCGATTGCCAGCACCATGGCGAATAGCGTCAGGGTGTTGATCGAGTAGCCAAACAGCGCCAGCACGCCAAACGTCCCCAGTAGCACCACCGGCACCGCCAGCGCCGGGATAAGCGTGGCGCGGATATTTTGCAAAAACAGGTACATCACGCAGACCACCAGAATGATGGCTTCAATCAGCGTTTGCACCACGTCTTCAATCGAGATCTTAATAAATTCAGTGCTGTCTTTCGGGTATGCCACATCGTAGCCCTGCGGCATGCTGTGGCGGTACTCGGCGATTTTATCTTTCACCAGCGTAGCGGTATCCAGCGCGTTCGCACCAGGTGCCAGCATCACCGCCAGACCTGCAGCCGGGTGGCCGTTCAGCTTCGCTGAAGCGACATAATCTTCGCTGCCCATTTCCACGCGCGCGACATCTTTCACCCGCACGACAGCGCCGCTGCTCTCGCTTTTGATGATAATGTCCTGGAACTGCGCCACAGTTTGCAGGCGCGACTGGGCGCGCACCGTGGCGGTCAGTTGCTGTTGGCCGGAAGAGGGTAATGCACCGATTTTACCGGCAGAAACCTGTACGTTTTGCGCTTCAATCGCCGATTGCACATCGGACGGCATCAGCGAGTACGAGGCGAGTTTGTCGGGATCCATCCAGATTCGCATCGCGTATTCTGCGCCAAACACCTGCAAGCTACCGACACCGTTCACGCGTGCCAGCGGATCCTGCATGTTACTGACCAGCCAGTCGGCGATATCGGAGCTGGTAGCGCGGTCGGTTTTATCGTACAGCCCCATGATCAGCAGGAAATTGCTCTGGGATTTCACCACCGTCACGCCGGATTGAGTGACTTCCGTTGGTAAGCGGGATTCCGCCTGCTGCACCTTGTTTTGCACCTGCACCTGCGCGGTATCCGGGTTGGTGCCCTGCTCAAAGGTGACGGTGATATCCACCTGGCCATCGGAGCTGCTGGTGGAGGTGAAATAGAGCAGGTTATCCAGCCCGGTGAGCTGCTGTTCGATTACCTGGGTGACGCTGTTTTCCAGCGTCTGCGCCGATGCGCCGGTATAGGTGGCGCTGATTTTTATCGCAGGTGGCGCAACATCCGGATACTGCGCTACCGGTAAGGTGCGGATCGCCAGAATACCGGCCATCATGATAAGGATGGCGATCACCCAGGCGAAAACCGGGCGGCGCACAAAGAAGCTGGAGAACATCAGGCTTTTCCTCCGTTGTCTTGCGGGATTTCAACGGCTTTCACAGTGGATCCCGCAGCGACTTTATCGGTGCCTTCAACAATCAGTTTGTCGCCATTTTCCAGACCTTTCAGCACTAACCATTTATCGCCATAGGTATCGCCGGTTTCGATGTTGCGCTGCTCAACCTGATTCTTCGCATTGACGACCAGCGCAGTGGCATTGCCTTTCGCATCACGCGTGACGCCTTGCTGCGGTGCGAGGATCGCGTTTGCCATTACCCCTTCTTCCACACGGGCGCGCACAAACATCCCCGGCAGCAATTGCTGATGCGGGTTGGGGAACACCGCGCGCAGCGTAACGGAGCCGGTGGATTCATCGACGGCGACTTCGGTCAGCGCCAGGCGGCCTTTTTCGCTGTAAGTGCTGCCATCTTCCAGCGTCAGCGTGACGGCGAGCGTGTTACTGTCGCTGGCCAGTGCTTGCTGGCGCAGACGCAGCAGATCCACACTTGAACGGGTGAGATCGACATACATGGTGTCGAGCCCGCGCACGGTCGCCAAAGCCGTGGTTTGTTCCGCCGTGACCAGCGCACCAGGTGTGACGGACGAGATGCCAATGCGCCCGCTGATCGGTGAAGTGACGGTGGTCCAGTTCAGATTGATGCGCGCGCTTTCCAGCGCCGCTTTCTTCGCGCTCACGCTGGCTTTGTCCTGCGCGCAGGTCGATTGCGCATCGTCAGCGTCCTGGCGCGAGACGCCATCCTCTTTCACCAGTTGCGCGTAGCGGGTGGCTTTCTGGCAATCGGATATTACCAGCGCCTGCGCCTGTTTCAGCGCGGCGTCGGCTTCATCAAACGTGGCGCGGTAGCTGGAAGGGTCGATCTGGTAAAGCGCCTGCCCGGCCTTTACCGTATCGCCTTCAGTAAATAGGCGTTTTTGAATGATGCCGCCAACTTGCGGTCGCACTTCTGCGGAAAGTGACGCGGCGGTACGCCCGGTTAACAGGCTGGTCACGGCGAGCGGCTGGCTTTTCAGAGTGACGACGCCGACTTCCTGAGTGGGGTGTTGTGCAGGTGGTGTGGCGTTATCGCATCCAACCAGCGCGAATGCGGCCATCAACGTTGTTGTTATTAACTTCATGACTATTTTCCTGGCATAAGCGAAGCCTGCCCGTTTTTAAAACAGGATCATAAGCAGGCGAGTTGGCGCTTATTTCCGAAGGGCTGGAAATAAGCGCGGATTTATATTTGTCGGATTATTTCTTTGGCAGAAATACCATTGTGATAATTTCCTGATACAGCTCTTTTAACTGTGCCGGGTCGCATTTTTGTGGCGTTAAACGGCGCAATGTCGCGCCTTCCATCAGGCCTGCCAGCAGCTCAACGCGGCAGCGCACCTGCTCGGCGCTTAAATGTGGATGTCGGCTCTGCATATGGTTGCAGGCATTGTTAAACATGCGGGCATCGGCTTCGACCATCATCGCCTGTACTTGTGGGTTGCGCGTCGCTTCAGCCGACATCTCCAGCATTAACGCGTCGTCATCCGGGCTGAGCGTTTGCCGCCAGGCCAGCACCTCCGGCAGGTGCGTGGTTTCGGCTTTGTTTTCCATTTCGGCGATGCGATAGTCGATGATACGGCGAACAATCTCCTCAATAATGGCATCCTTACTGCTGAAATAGCGGTAGATCTGCCCTACGCTCAACTGCGCTTCCAGGGCGATTTGCGACATGCTGGCGGCGTGAAAGCCGCTCACGCGAAAACGCCGACGGGCGGCGGCGATAATCTCATCTTTACGCTGCTGATGGCGTTGTTCCTGCGTGGTTTTCGGCGGCATCGGTAACCCTCGGTTGATTGCTTTTTGAGAGTGATCGTTCTCAACTTCGGATAGATTAAACGAATTTATATTTTTCGCGTAAACATTTCCTGCGCAAATTATTGGAATTTACAAAACTTGCTATTGTGAAGAAATAATGAAAAACAATGGAGAAATGCGCCAGAAAATAATAGCGAAGAGAGTTGATATTAATTTGAAGAGATTGTGATGGATTGCAAATAGAGTAAACCGGCGCCATTTATCGGCGCCGGTTATTTTTGTGCGTTTATTCTTTTCTCTGCTGATGAATGGCCAGCCCGCTTTCGCCCGGCGCAATCTCCGGGCGCAAAGTTAACGTCGGAATGGTGTAATCCCCGCCGTTTTGCTGGCGAAACGGTAGCGGTGACGTCTGCCATAACGTATCCAGCCGCTGTGCCAGTTCTTCACGGTGGGCGGCGAATCGCGTGTCATCAACGCGGCTGGTGCGATAAATCACCAGCGGCGGCAGTACTTCAAAACCAGGGTAAAACAGCATGCCGTGCTGGATCGGAAACAGAATGTCGTCGATAGGGCCGTTGATGCCGCGCGGGCTGTAGTGCGATTCCCAACCGCCAGCAGTGACCAGCAGCATGGCGCGCTTACCGGCCAGGCTACCTTCACCGTAGCGATCGCCCCAGTGCGTGTCGCTGTGCTCGCCCACGCCGTAGGCAAAGCCGCAGGCGTACACGCGGTCGAACCAGCCTTTCATGATGGCGGGCATGGAAAACCACCACAGTGGAAACTGGAAAATAACCGCGTCGGCCCACAGCAGTTTGGCCTGTTCGGCGGCGATATCCGCAGCTTGTCGGCCCTGCTCGAAGGCGTGTTTCGAATCTGCCGACGGGTTGAAAACATCGCCAATGGGCGCATCAAGGCTGTCGTTCGCATCGAGCTGCGCTTTCCACTGCATGGCGTACAGGTCGGAAACCTCGACATGGTGGCCTGCTTTTTCAAGATGCTGCACGGCGAATTCTTTTAGCGCGCCACTCAGCGAATGCGGCTGCGGATGGGCATAAACGATCAAGACATTCATAACAACTCCCGGCAATAAGGTTGAAGCTGCAGGGTAGGTGAAGCGCAGATATAGTAGAAATTAATTGCTGATATCACAGGTATAGTCATGATTAATCTCAACCGCCTGGATCTGAACTTGCTGCTGACGCTGGATGTCTTGCTCCGTGAGCACAATGTCACGCGCGCGGCGCAGCGGCTGAACCTTTCCCAGCCGTCGGTGAGTGTGCAACTGGCGCGGTTGCGTGAGATCTTTGACGATCCGCTGCTGCTCCCCGGCCCGCGCGGTATGCAGCCGACAGTGCGGGCAGACGAACTACGTGAACCGTTACGCCAGGCGCTGGAAGCGCTGGAGCGCGCGGTATCGCCAGTCAACGCGTTTGATCCCGCCCGCGCCAGTGTCACCTGGCGTATTGCGGCAACGGATTACACCGAATCGGCGGTACTGCTGCCGCTGCTTAACATTTTGCGTCGCGACGCGCCCGCCAGTCGCCTCGCGGTGTTTGAACTTAACCCCGGGCAGATTAAGCGCCAGGCCGAGCAGGGCGATATCGATCTGTTCTTCCATTTGCGTGAAGGCGCGCCGGCATCGCTGCATCAGCGGTTATTGTTTACTGAGCGCTATGTGCTGGCCGGTCGTGTAGGCCATCCGGCGCTTAAACGTCGCCCGTCGCTCAAACAGTTCTGCAAGCTGGAGCATGTGATTGTCTCGCCGGAGGGCGGCGGTTTTCAGGCGGCAACGGACGATGCGCTGGCGGCTCGCGGGTTGACGCGCAATGTGGTGCTTTCGGTGCCGCACTTCCTGTTTATGCTGGATGTGCTGGCGCGCACAGATTTGGTCGCGGTGCTGCCGGAGCGGCTTGTCGCCAACACTGGCGCATTGCAGGTCGTTGATCCGCCTCTTGATCTGCCAGGCTTCGATATGCTGATGCTCTGGCATGAGCGGTTGCACCGCGATCCCGGACATAAATGGCTGCGCCAGCAGGTTCTCGCTACGTTGGGAAACGCCGACCGGACTAACGCGCCGTAATAGAGTATGTTGAGAATAATTCTCAACATTATTGAAGCGCATCAGGGCGAATGATAAGGTGTAGGCCGTTTCGCCCGCGCGTGGGTGAGGGTTCGACAGATAGCGATGGCTGCCGTCTATGCAAAAAAGACACTTTTCAATTGAAGACTTTATCGGGTTTGGCGAGCGTTATGGGATTGATTACCGCTTCCCGTCGCTGGCAACCGGTCTTGTCAGTCAAGCGCAGCGCATTGTGATTCAGGGCGACGTTGAAGAGATGACGCTCTCTTCTGGTATCAACCTTACCCGTTCTGATATTCGCGTTCTGCAACCTTATGAAACCACCTCGCTGCACAGTTGCCCGCTCTATATGCTGGTGGTGCTGGAAGGCAGCGTGATGCTGCGCCTGAACGGCGAAGCGTTTGTCGTGCGCTCCGGCATGGCGTTTACCTCGCGCCTGAGCGAGCATCAGGTGATGAACGCCAGCCATCTGGCGGATTGCCATCTGCGTACGTTATCACTGGGCGTCGATCCGGCAAGCTGCTGGCAATCGCCGCTCCTCTCCGCACTTTTACAACAGTGGGAAGCGCACGGCGCACCGACCTTTTTATGGCAGGTGCCGGGCTTTTTACTGTCTGGTTTACAGCAAACGCAGCAAACCTCGCTGCCTGCGCTCTCCCGCCAACTGATGCTTGAAGGCGTGATGCTGCAACTGCTGGGTAACGCGCTGTCGCAGCGCATGCAAGGGCAGGAGAGACGCCGCACAATCCCGTGCGGTGCACAGCAGCGGCTGGAAAACGTGCGCCGTTTACTGGAACAGCACCCCGAAAAAGAGTACACCCTGGCAGCACTGGCGCAACTGGCGGCGATGAGCGCCAGCAGCCTGCGCGTGAAGTTCCGCCAGGCGTACGGTCACTCTGTGTTTGATTACCTGCGCGACTGCCGTCTTGAACTGGCGCGTCGCTATCTGGCGGAAGGCTACAGCGTACAGCAGGCCGCGTGGATGTCCGGTTATCAACACGCCACCAACTTTTCCACCGCGTTTCGCCGCCGCTACGGTATAGCACCCAGCGAAATGCGCGCGTCCTGATTTCCCCTGTGTAGACCAGCTTTGCTGATGCGTGCTCGGTTTTATCATCGCGCATACGTGAATCATCACTGCGCATAGCTATCGGCGAATTCAAAAGGGTAATAATTCTTATTTACAATAATAATGGCTTCTGGAGATTTTCATGTTCGCAAAAACGCGACTGGCGCTGATGATTGGCTGCATAACCGGCGGGATGAGCGTAACGGTGCTGGCACAAGAGACAACCCCCACCAACGATACCGTGGTAGTGACTTCACAAATGCAAAGCGGCGCGACCAAGCTGGAGACGCCGGATATTGAAACGCCGCAGGCGGTATCAATTGTCACCCGCCAGCAGTATGAAGAGCAGGGCGCCATCAGCGTGCGTCAGGCGGTGAGCTATACGCCGGGTGTCTACAGCAACCAGATTGGCGCATCCAACCGTTTTGACTATATCGTGCTGCGTGGTTTTTCTGACGGCAGCCTGGATAACGTCTATCTCGACGGGCTGAAAATGATGGGTGACACCAACTCTCACAGCTCGCTGGTTATCGATCCGTGGTTCCTGGATAGCGTGGAAGTGGTGCGCGGCCCGGCATCGGTGCTGTACGGGCGCTCATCGCCAGGCGGTATTGTGGCGCTGAATTCGCGCAAGCCATCGTTTGACCCCGGCGGTGAAGTGAAGCTGTTCGCCGGAAATAACAACCAGCGCGGCGCGGCGTTTGATGTCACCGGCCCGGTTGATGATAACGACCGTGTGGCGGTGCGTTTAACCGGTATGACGCGCTATGCGGATTCGCAATTTGACCACCTCAAAGAGCAGCGTTACGCCATCGCGCCGAGCCTGACCTGGCGCATTACCGATCACACGCGCCTGGAGCTGATGGCTTACCTGCATCGCGATCCCGAAGGCGGCAGCCACTCCGGTTTGCCGTATGAAGGCACCGTGGTGCCGCACGCGGGCAAGAAAATTTCCAACACCTTCTTTGAAGGCGAAGACGATTACGACAAATACGATCGCCGCGAAAATATGGTCGGTTATAACGTTGAACACGCCTTTGACAGCGGCTGGTCGGTGCGCCAGAAACTGCGCTACCTGCACACCACTGTCGATCTGAATCAGGTGTATGCCTCGGGCTGGCTGAACGATAGCGAGCTGAACCGGGGTTACTCCGGCTCGGATGAATCGCTCTCGGCGGTGACGCTGGATAACCAGATCGATGGCAGTATTGATACCGGCGTGATCAACCATCGCTTGCTGTTCGGCGTGGACTATCAGCGCCGCAGCAATAACGTCACCGCCTCTTATGGCAGCTTCCCGGCGATCGACGCTTTCCACCCGGTTTATGGTGCCGATCCACTGTCGATCAGCGTTTATAGCCGCGAAAAGCACAAACTTGAGCAGACCGGGATCTACGCCCAGGATCAGATGTCACTCGACAGATGGCGTCTGACGCTCGGCGGTCGTCACGATCAGGTGAAGATCACGAACGTCAATAAGATCAACGACACCAGCGATACGCTGGATAAGAACCACTTCAGCAGCCGCGCGGCGCTGATGTACCTGTTTGATAGCGGTTTTGCGCCGTATGTCAGCTATTCGACCGCATTCACGCCGACCAGCTTTACCGACGAGTACGGCAAGATCCTGCAACCGATGAAAGGTAAACAGTGGGAAGCGGGGCTGAAATACCAGCCGGAAGGCTCGCAAACCCTGTACAGCGCGTCGGTGTATCGCATCAACCAGGAGAACATCGCCACCAAAGTGGAGCCGACCGATCCCTACCGTTCCATTGGCGAGATCGAATCCGAAGGTGTTGAACTGGAAGCCGTGGGGCAACTGACGGACAACCTGCGTTTGCAGGCGGCCTATACCTACAACGACATTCGCTACAAGAAGAGCAGCGCGCAGGAGCAGGGCAACCGCGCGGTGTACGCGCCGCGTAACCAGGCCAGCGCGTGGCTCAGTTATGACGTGAAAGAGGGGGTGCTGAATGGGCTGACCGTCGGTTCCGGCGTGCGCTATGTCAATGGCATCACCTCCGATCGCCAGAACACGCACACGCTGCCGTCTTACTCGCTGGTTGATCTGGCGGTGGGTTATGACCTGAGTCATGTGGGATTGAAAGGGTTGAGCGCGCAGGTTAATGTCAACAACCTGACTGACAAACGCTATGTCGCGGCGTGTAACTCACTCTCTTACTGCTATTTCGGTGCGGAACGCAGCATCGTCGGCAGCCTCTCGTACCGCTTCTGATGCAGAGATTTCACCCGGCTTTGCGCCGGGTGAAAGCCTGGCATTAGCTCAAATCCACGTTTTTGTGACCAAAGAACCAGGTCGCGAGAAAACCGCACACGTAGGCGACGACCACACCTGCCGCGTAAACCGCCATTCCCGTGTAGATCCCCTGCCCGGAAGTCATCAACGGCAGCGCCACGAGGCCGGACGGGCCAAACACGGTGTTGAGCCCAACCGGCAAACCGAACCAGGCGAAAGTGCCAATAAAGAAACCACCACAGGCACCGCCGATACAGGCCGTGACAAACGGTTTTACGCGCGGCAGCGTGACGGCGTAAATCAAGGGTTCTCCAACTCCGAGCAGGCCGGGAATGATCGCGCCACGAATCTGATTGCGCAGAATCGACTCGCGCGCCGAGCGGAAATAAAGCGCCAGTGCCGCGCCTACCTGACCAGCGCCCGCCATCGCCAGAATCGGGAACAGCGAGTTAAAGCCCTGCGCATCCATCAGCGCGAAATAGACCGGAATAAAGCCTTGATGCACGCCAAAAACCACGGCAATCAGGAACAGCCCGGCCAGCACCGCGCAGCCGAACGGGTTGCCGTTAAGGTGCAGGAAGAGCCACGACATGCCTTTAAACAGCTCAACACCGATCGGCATAATCACCGTGAAGGTTAACGCGCCGGTAATCAGTAGCGTCAGCAACGAGGTGAGGATCATGTCGAGGTTATCCGGCATAAATTTACGGATCTGCCGCTCGATCCAGGCGCCGGTGATTGCTGCGATCAACACGCCAATAATGTTGCCGCGCGGATCGATACCCATACCAAAAAAGTTATCGATGCCGGAAAAATAGCCCACTGTCGCTTTTGGATCGTAACCGAGCACAAAGAGCGCGGCGATGATCGCGCCATTAACGCCGCTGCCGCCAAAGGCTTTTTGCGCGTTATAGCCAATTAAAATCGGCAGGAAAGTGAACAGCGCTTTGCCGAAAACTTTCATATAACCAACGATATGGACAAGGGTGGCATTTTTTTCGGCGGCATTGATAATCAGGCTTTGTTCAATCAGGGTAGCGAAGCCAAGCAGCATTCCGGCGGCGATAAAGCCAGGGATTAACGGGGTGAAAATGGTCGAAAATTTCGCCAGAAACTGATGCACGCCGCTGGTCTGTTTCGCTTTCATCTGCTGTTTGGTATCGCTGGCGATACTTTTTAGCGACGCCGCTTCCACAGACGTGCTGACGTTGCCTGTCATCGCGCTCATCATTTCTGCCGCCGTTTGCGCTTTGCCGGGGCCAACGATGATTTGCAACTGATCCTCGCTATTGACCACGCCAAGAACCCCGGGCAGCGCTTTGAGCCCGGCGTTATCAACCAGCGCATCGTTGTTTAACGTCAGGCGCAGCCGCGTCATGCAGTTGCCGCAGGTTTTAATATTCTCTTTGCCACCCACCAATTGCAGGATAGCGGCAATAAACTGTTCGCTGATTTTGGCCATTAGTTGACTCCCGCGTGAGCCAGCGCCTGGCGAATAAACCCACCGTTATCGGCTAACAGGCGTGCTGCCTGTTCAGCGCTCAGTCCGCCTAACACCATCACGATGGCGGTTTTACAATGCCCATCGCAGGCTTGCAGCGCCTGGGTCGCGGTGGCGCTGTCGCAATCGGTCGCTTCCATCACGATATTGATTTGCCGCTGCACCAGCTTCTGGTTGGTGGCTTCCACATCAACCATTAAGTTGCCGTACACTTTGCCGCTGCGGATCATCGCGCCGGTGGTCAGCATGTTCAGCACCAGTTTTTGCGCCGTTCCGGCTTTCATTCGCGACGAGCCGGTAACGACTTCCGCACCCACCACCGGCACGATGGCGATATCGGCGATTTGCGCCATTTCACTGCCTGCGTTACAGGTCAGCGCCACGGTGGTCGCACCGAGTTTTTGGGCGTACTGCATAGCGGCAATGACATACGGGGTGCGGCCGCTGGCGGCGATGCCGACCAGGATGTCGCTCGCGTTAAAATTGAGCGCTTTAAGATCGTCAACGCCGAGCGTCAGGCTATCTTCGGCGTTTTCTACCGCCTGCAAAATGGCGCGATGACCACCGGCAATCAGACCAACCACCTGCTCGCGCGGCGTGCCATATGTTGGCGGGCATTCGCTGGCATCAAGTATCCCAAGCCGCCCGGATGTGCCGGCGCCACAGTAAATCAAGCGCCCACCTTTTTGGAAAGCTGCCACAATGGCGTCCACCGCCTGTGCGATCGCCGGGATCGTTTTTTCCACCGCCAACGCCACTTTTTGATCTTCACGGTTGATAACTCTCAACATCGCTTCGGTATCAAGCATGTCAATGTCAGCGCTGGCGGTATTGCGGCCTTCGGTAGTCAGTCTGGAGAGATCAATGTTCATCAACGTTTCGCTCAACTCGGTTTCACTGTTCTTTGCCTGCTGCGCTGCGGCTCAGGCACCCGGTAAGGAATAATATATTACTCATAAAATGTTTAATAAGAATAATTTATTCTTATTTGCTTATTACGCCAGAAATGTGATGCCGTTCATACGGCAATATTGCACATAGATTTTACTTACCGGCATGTTTTCTAAGACTTAATTATTTAATGTCATTGATTGATGGGACTTTTCTTCCTGTCTGCGTTAAAAGACCCACCGGCTTTATCACTCCGTGGTCAGTCACAAACACCATTATGACGCCTGTTATCTGCAAGGATGATGCAATGCATAAGTTGAATTACGCCGCTACTTTCCCTCACTGGCAGAGCCCGCAGCTGTCGCTGCGTTGCAATTTACAGTGGCGCAGTTTTGCAAAGGTAGCGGTGCTCTTTGATATGCAGGAGGAGGCATTGCTCAGTGCGCAATGCGCAGTGTTAAGCCAGGCAGGTATAAGCGCGGAACAGCTCTGGCCCGTTGCCAGAGCGTCGGGTGGTGATGGCCGACTGGCTGAATTACAGACACAGTGCATGGTATTGAGCGAAGCACAACGGCAAGGGTGGCGCAATGTCCTGCTGTTCGATGTCGGCTTTCAGTTGACGCAGGATGAAAGGGTGTTCGCCCAGGCGAATCGTATCTTTACGAGCCTTAATCGGCTGGACTGGCATGCGTTGCTGCTGGGCGGGCATTATCAGCATTTCTCGCCGTTGCTGGCGCTACCTGGCATTGCGCGTGTGCATCACGCTGATAGCGCTGCAGCCTATGCCGTTAACGCCAGCTATTACCCTGTGTTATTAAATGCTTACCATCGTGCGATAGAGCATGCTGCCAGCCTTAATGAAATTTGGCCATTATTAATGGGGAAACATTGCTGGCTGGCGGTGAATCCGGGCCTGGTTAGCTGGCGTGATAACAACCCCACGCTGGTTCCTACCTGTCGTCCAGCGGGTAGAGAAAGATCATTCCGTTTTGCATAGTGACCAGCGGCACGCCATCTGGCCAAAGTTGCTGCATACGCACTTGCGAATGCATCAGTAAATCAATGTTGCTGGCAAGCAGCGGGGTGTCCGGCGAGGGGACGAAATGAATGGGGGTATAGGTAAAAATGCGTTTCTCACCCGCCTGATTTTTCTGCACGAAGCTCCCTTTGAGCCTGAACTGAGGGTTATTCGGACTGCTGACATGGCTTACGATCGTCTCTCCAACGGTGGACAGTCGGACGTCATAAAGCTCTTTTTGCTGCTGCGGCAAATCGTAAAAACCGAATTGCTGCGTCATGTTACTGCCCGGTTTTAATGGGGGCTGGGAACGATGCCAAAAATAGCCGCAGGCAGCGATAATCAGCGCCGTGAGCATCAGCATCACCCCGTACTTATGCGGTCTTACAAGGCGCCATTTCATCGAGTTTTCTCCGCGTTTCATCAAGTATCAATTCATTAAGCGAAGCCAAATTGGCCCGCCAGTGATAGATCTGCATCGCCAGAATATTCTGCCCACAGGTACTGTGTAAGCGCAGGGTGAAGTTCAGCGTTTGGTTATCACTTCGTGAATAGATGCTCAGGTTGATGGATTCCTTTTTTATCTGCTCATTTAAAAGGTGATAGGTATCCTTGAGCCGGTTGTAGACCGTGGCTTGATCTTGCAGACGCTCGCCGGGTTCAACGAGCGTATACAGACGAATATTGCTGTACTCGTTCTTCGCCAGCTCTTCAGGTTTTATGGTCTGGTCGCGATCGATTTTCAAATAACCGATAAAGGCGACAAAAAGCGCGACAACCAGTAATAGCGATACGACGACGCCACGTCGATAACGCGTTGGTTGTCCAGACGTTTTATATGTCACGTCAGAAGAGTGCGGCGGTATATTGGCTGCGTCCGCCTCTGTGAGAGATTTCTCATTATCTAATGAAATATCTTCCTGCGGACTTTCAACCTGCTGGCAATATTCTGCATCCAGCACATAGCCCCGTTTAGGCACGGTGCGAATAATGCGTTGCTGTTTGCCGTCATCTTCCAGCGCTGCGCGCAGGGCGTGAATGGCGTTTGGCAGGCTATTATTGCCGATAACCCGCCCCTCCCAGACCTGGTTTGTCAGCTCTTCGCGCGTAAAAACCTTACCTGGGTTCTGTTGTAGCAGATCCAGTAATTTGAGCTGGTACGCGCCTAGCCGCTTATGTTCTCCGGTGACCAAATGAATAATTGAGCCGGAAGGCAAATCAATTAACCAATTGTTAATAGCACAACAATATTTTTTCATGACAAATTTCGAGTAGCTCCATCCTGGAATAAGCGATTATTAAGGTTGTTAACAGTAATTGAGAATTAATTAACGTGAAGGCGCGTGAGCAAATCTTCTGGCCTCAGTAATCATTCCATATGAGATATTAATAATACTACTGTGCGGTAGATGAATTATATGCAAATTCATTAATTGCCGCTTTTCGGGGGATTAAGAATTGGGGATGTAGTGTATCTTTTTACACCAGTTAAGACGGGAAGACGTGTAGTACCGCTTGTTGTAACTGCTTGTTGTTAATTTATTGTTGTTTATTTAATTAATCTTTTCATCCATTGAACTAATGAGAAAGGTCAGCCTTAAAAATGTAAAAACAGCATGCTTCTGTTTTTATTTAATAAATCTAGTCTGCGCCGTTAAATAATGATGAGTGTAATTACCTCTGAAACGATAACGTTTCCCGATGAAGCACGCTATGTCCGCGATTATTTGCCGCTGGTGCATAAAGTGGTGAAACAGTTCGCCTGGCAGACCAGCAGCGTAATGGATAAAGACGATATGCGACAAGTCGCCCTGACGGGTTTGCTCTTTTCATTGCGTCGCTATGGACAACCGGATGCGCAATTTGCCGGTTACGCCGTCCAGCGTATTCGTGGGGCAATTCTTGACGAGCTACGCCAGCAGGATTGGCGGCCACGTCGGCTGCGCCAAAAAATGTACAAGTTCAACGACGCCATTCGTGATCTGGCGCGTGAACTTGGCTATGTGCCTAATTTTAATGAATTAAGCGAGCGGCTTTCTATTACGCCAGAGGAGTATCAGCACTATTTATTGCTCGACTCCGCCAGTGAACTGGAGAGTCTGGATAACGATCTTCATGCCCACGCGCTGGAAAGCCGCCCGCTTGAAACTGAAGTATTGAGCAGCCACGCGCTAAAAAGCGCGATAGCAAGCCTGACACAGCGTGAACAGACGATTCTGGGATTGTATTACCACCATGAATTAAGCCTGAAAGAGATTGCCTCAATGCTTGGACTGACAGAAGCCCGTATTTGTCAGCTTAATAAAGTGATAGTGCAAAAGTTACGGGCATTTTTTGACGAGTGAGTACGTTTCTCCTTCCGCGAAGGAATGAAAAAGGTATTTAAAATCTTAACCCTTTATTTTTATTAGTATTAATGTTGTGAAATATTTGACTGTATCATCCATCGTTGCCCCCAGGCAGAGCGTGCTCCGCGGGTTTTTGGGGCTTTTTTTTCTTATTTTGCTTTCTGTGTTCCTGACCGGCTGTACGCAGTCTAAACCGGTTAGCCGTACACAGGCGCCAACAATGCTTGCCGAACAACGCAAGCCCACCCGTGAAGAGACGCTCGCGGCGACGCGTAAGTCTAAAGTTGACAAGGTTGTGCATCACCTTAAAAAACAGTTGGGTAAACCTTACGTCTTTGGCGGCGTCTCGCCGGCGCGCGGCTTCGACTGTAGTGGGCTGGTGTTCTATGCCTACAACAAAGTGCTGAGTAATAAATTACCCCGCACCACCAAAGCCATGTTCCATGACAAACGCTTGATGCGGGTAAAAACCGCAAACTTGCGCCAGGGGGATTTGCTGTTCTTTCGCAGCAAATTACGCGGTCAGGTCGATCATGTCGGTGTTTATCTGGGTAATAACCGCTTTATCGAAGCGCCGCGCACCGGGTTGAATATCCGTATCAGCCATTTTCTTGATGATTACTGGCAGGATCACTACCTCGGCGCGCGCCGTATTCTGACAGGCAAACGCGTGATCTGAACTTACGCTTCCAGCGCGTTATGAATTGCTTCGCCCAACTGCTTGATCACCTCGCGATTAGCGTCGGTTAGCGGTAGGGCGCAATTCAGGCGCAGGCAGTTACGGTACTTACCGGACGCGGAGAATAACGAGCCGGGCGCAATCTGGATTTTCAGGCGGCACAGCGCGCGGGAAACACAAACCATATCGACGGTTTCCGGCAACTCAACCCACAGTAGATAACCGCCTTGCGGGCGTGTTACGCAGATACCGCAGGGAAAATACTGGCGCACCCAGCAGGTGTAAGTTTCCAGTTGCTGCTGATAAACCTGGCGCATACGCCGTACATGTCGATGGTAGTGGCCGTCGCGAATAAACGCTGCAACCGCCAGTTGTGTTCCCGGTACATTGGTGCCGATGGCGGCATACTTTTTATGCAGTACTCGATCCAGATAACGCCCCGGCGCAATCCAGCCGACGCGCAGACCCGGCGCCACGGTTTTGGTGATGGAACTGCACAGCAGCACGCGACCATCAATATCATAGGATTTTATGGTACTGGGACGCGGATATTCGGCTGCCAGCTCGCCGTAAATATCATCTTCAAAAATCACGATGTCGTGGCGCTGCGCCAGCGCCAGCACAGCTTTTTTCCGTGCGTCCGGCATGATAAACCCGAGCGGGTTGTTGCAGTTCGGCACCAGAATCACACCCTTAATGGGCCACTGTTCCAGCGCCAGTTCCAGAGCTTCCACGCTGATGCCGGTTTCGGGATCGGTCGGAATTTCAATGGCTTTAATATCCAGACCACGCAGCAACTGCATCGTGCCGTAATACGAGGGGGATTCAACGGCGACAATATCCCCCGGCTGGCACACCGCCAGCAAAGCGAGCGCCAGCGCCGGGTGGCAACCGCTGGCGATGACAATATCGTCGGCGCTGACCGATGCGCCGCCGTCCAGCATCAGCCGGGCGATTTGCTCACGCAGTTCACGGCGGCCTGGCAGCGTGTCGTAGCTTAATGCATCCATCACCTGGTGTTGGGCGATACGGCTCATCTCGCGCCATAACGGTTTAAGGGTTGGCTGGGTGATATCCGGCGCGCCGCCGCCAAACGCAGCAATCGCTTTATCGGTGCGCGCATCCAGCAGCGTCAGCACTTCATCCCATTGTGTGACTTCTACCGGCCGCTGTACCGGACGCGACATCGCGGGCACGGGCGGTTTTGCCTTGCGTGGTGCGACAAAGTAGCCGGAACGCGGCTGGGGTGTTATCAGTTGCAGGTTTTCCAGCACCTGGTAAGCCTGTTGCACGGTGCTGATACTCACGCCGTGCTCCTGGCTCAGGCTGCGCACTGACGGCAATTTTTCGCCGTGGCGATACAATCCCTGTTCAATGCGTTCTGCCAGCAGCGTGGCCAGATGTTGGTAGCGTGTCATGCTGTATCCTTAAAATTCACCATACAGATTTAAGAACCAGTACAGATTGGCGTGAAATTCGCGATTCAGACGTTGTTTTAAGCGATCTGTATGTTAAAGAAAAGTGATTTCTGAATCTGTATTGTAATGGGCGAGAACGGCGAAGATAGAGCTCTTTTCAGGCGAGGAGAGCACCATGGAATTTTTTGAAAATCGACCCAACCGCCCGTTTTTCGGGTTTGTTTTACTCTGGCGCAAACTGCAACGGCTGCATGAACGCGTGAAAACGCGGCGGCTGCTGCGCGCATTAAGCGACGAGCAGCTAAAAGACCTGGGGTTACGCCGCAGTGAACTGTGATAAGTGCGATAACGCGCGGAGATAACATCTTGTTATTTCCGCCCAACCGGCGTTGGGCTATGCTTAGCTCCACAACCTGAAGGGGAGAAAGCGCATGCACTTTATGAACGAAGACGACGAGAAAAAAGAGAAAGAGACCGGTAACGTCTCACAGCTGATGCAGCAAAAACTGCTGGATGCCCGCTCGATCATTATCTCTGGCGAGATCAACCAGGCACTGACAGAAAAAGTAGTCACCCAGTTACTGCTGTTGCAGGGCATCAGCGATGCGCCGATTAAAATCTATCTCAACAGCCAGGGCGGTCATGTTGAAGCGGCGGATACCATTCATGACATGATTAAATTCATCACCCCGGAAGTGCACATCATTGGCACCGGCTGGGTGGCAAGCGCCGGGATCACCATCCTGTTGGCGGCTAAAAAAGAGCACCGTTATTCGCTGCCGAACACCCGCTTTATGATCCATCAACCGCTGGGCGGCGTTCGCGGCCAGGCAAGCGACATTGAAATTGAAGCGAAAGAGATCATCCGCACGCTGGAGCGCGTTAACCGCATGATCGCTGACGCGACCGGCCAGCCGGTGGACAAAGTGAAGCAGGATACCGACCGCAACTACTGGATGAACACCAAAGAAGCCATTGATTACGGCATTGTTTCCCGCGTGGTGAAATCCTACGGCGAGCTGAATCTGGATTAAGTTCGTTAGCGACCTTGAGGCGAGAATTTTTGCTCGCCTTTTTTCTCTTCACGCCCGCCAAAATACACTTCTCCCTGACACATAATTTCTGCACACTGTGCGCATTTCTCATTACGGAGTGATGGCATGAAAAGCAGTATCAAAGCGGCGCTGGTGATGACAGCAACGCTAAGTGCGCCCGTGCTGGCAGAGCAAAGCGGCGTCTCGTTTGACCATAAAGACTGGGAAGTGGTTTGCGATAACACCCTGACCTGCCGTGCTGCAGGTTACAGCGCGGAAGAAGAAGCCACCGGTTCGGTGTTGATCACGCGAAAAGCCGGGCCAGACACGCCGGTGACCGTTGATGTGGTGCTGGCAGAAATGGACGCCGATGAAACCACGCAACAGGCAAAACTCAGCCTGTGGATCGAGGGTAAATCACAGGGTGAAATCTCCACCGAGGATAACGATAGCTGGCGCTTATCCGATGCGCAGGCGCGCAGCATGATCGATGCCGTGAAAGGTAGCGGTAAAGTCGAATTCAAAGGCGGTGCGAAACCGTTTGTGCTCTCCGGAGACGGCGCATACGCCGTGTTGCTGAAATTGGATGACGTGCAAGGGCGCGTGGGCACGCCTGGCGCGCTGAGTAAAAAGGGCGATAAAGCGGAAAGCTCGGTGACGCCTGCGGTTGCCGCGCCGGTGATTCAGGCGGTGGAAGTGAAAGGCGGCGAAGATCGCACGCTCACCAAAGCCGAAACCGCAGCGCTGAAACCGCGTTTGCTGGCGGCACTTACCAGTGGTAATGAGTGCGACCGCCTTGTCTCCCCGCAGGAACCGGTTATCGACGGCGATAACGACATTACCCTGACGCCACTGGATGGCAAACAGGTGCTGATTTCCACCCTTTGCTGGCGCGGGGCGTACAACGAGGGTTATGGCTACTGGGTGGTGGATAAAGCACTCAAGGGAACGCCGCAATTTATTACTAACTCCGCGTCTGATTACAGCGATGGCGTGATCTCGTTGGGCCAGCGTGGTCGCGGCATTGGTGACTGCTGGGCTTCAGCGGAGTGGGTTTGGGACGGGAAAACTTTCCGCAAGAGCAGCGAATCCACCTCCGGCATGTGCCGCTATGTACGTGCGGGCGGCACCTGGGACTTACCAGAATTCGTTTCGGAAGTGAAAGAGGCGAAGTAATTAGCAGCCCGGTGAACGCTGTATTCAACGCTTTTGTTGAGTACAGCGTTTTTCTTTCCATGGTCGGAGTACAACGCATGTTAAACAGCCTCAACCACCTGACCCTGGCGGTTAGCGACCTTGCCCGCAGCGTCGATTTTTATCATCAACTTCTTGGCCTGAAACTCCATGCGCGTTGGGACAATGGCGCTTATCTCTCCTGCGGTGAGTTGTGGCTTTGCTTATCGCTCGACGCGCAGCGCCAGTATGTAGCGCCAACACAAAGTGACTACACCCATTATGCGTTCAGCGTTGATGAGCGCGATTTCGCCCGCTTTGTTACTCGCCTTGAGCAGGCTGGCGTGGTGAGCTGGAAAGCGAACAAAAGCGAAGGCGACTCCTGCTATTTCCTCGATCCCGACGGACACAAACTCGAAGCGCATGTCGGCAACCTTGTGCAGCGGCTGGCGGCCTGCCGCGAGAAACCTTATAAGGGAATGGTGTTTTTTGATTAGGCTTTCGCAATCCATGCTCTTTGCCATCCCTGTTTCTTGATACTTACCCTGATAACTATTATCGTACCCCGCCTGTGAAACGAGGGGATCGCGATGACTGAAGGTGAACTGTTCGCCCGCCGACCGCTGGGTATGCGTATGGCGATGGTTGTGCGCCAGTGGCGCGCGACTATCGATCACGCATTGAGCGATACGGGTATCACGCAGTCGGGCTGGACGGTACTGATGCAGCTTCACCAGTTGGGGGATAACGTCTCTGTCAGCGAACTGGCGGAAGTGCAGGGCATTGAGTTGCCGCCGTTGATGCGCACACTGACACAGCTGGAAAACCAGGGGCTGATTGTGCGTACGACATCGCCGTACGACAAGCGCATTCGCCTGCTGGCGCTTACTGCTGAGGGGACGCGTATGCTGGGTAAAATCACGCAAGTGATCGAAGTCTGCCAACAGCGGGCTGCGGAAAATATTCCGCCAGCGGATCTGCTCGCCTTTAGCGAAACATTGAATCAAATCGCCTGTAATTTGCGTGTGATGCGCGAAGAAGACAACAACACCGAATAAGAAAATCATGACGCCAGAACAAAAGTTTGCCCGCTGGGTAAGGGTGAGTATTGCCTCTTTCCTGCTGATGTTTGTTTATTTTATCGTTGCCGACATCTGGATCCCGCTGACGCCAGACTCCACCGTGATGCGCGTGGTCACGCCGGTTTCCGCCCGCGTTTCCGGCTATGTCGCGCAAGTGTACGTACAAAATAACAGCCAGGTGAAGAAGGGCGATCTGCTGTTCGAACTGGATGCCACGCCGTTTAACAACCAGGTGGAAGCCGCGCAAATCGCGCTGGCCCAAGCAAAGCTCACCCATCAACAACTGGATGCGCAAATCGTTGCCGCGCAGGCCAGCCTGAAGACCGCGCAGCTTATCGCGCAAAACGATCGGGTGACCTTCGAGCGCTACCAGAACCTGAATGCGATGCACAATGTTTCGCAGTCCGACCTTGATAAAGTGCGCACCACCTGGCAGAGCAGCGTGCAGTCGGTGAATAACCTGAATGCCTCAATTGATGCGCTGAATATTGAGCGTGGCGATCGCGATGACGCCCGCAACGTGACGCTGCAAAAATACCGCAATACTCTGCAACAAGCACAACTGAACCTGAGCTGGACACAGGTTCGCGCCGAAGCCGATGGTGCCGTGAGTAACCTGCAATTAAGCCCCGGATTTTATGCCGCGACCGGTACAGCCGCGCTGGCTCTGGTGCACGATAAAACCGATATCGTGGCGGATTTCCGTGAGAAGAGCCTGCGCCACACGCGCGTTGGCACCGATGCGGCAGTGGTGTTTGATGCGCTGCCGGGTCATGTGTTCAAGGCTCATGTTACCAGCAGCGATGCCGGAGTGCTGGCCGGGCAACAGGCGGTGAACGGCGAGCTTTCTGAGCCGCAAACTTCTAACCGCTGGGTGCGTGACGCGCAGCGTATGCGTATCCACGTGGCGCTGGATGAACCGTTGCCGAAACAGCTGCCAACCGGCGCACGCGCCACGGTGCAGTTGTATAACAGTGAAGGTGTGTTTGCGCGTTTCTTCTCGGGCCTGCAAATCCGTCTGGTGAGCCTGTTGCACTATGTCTATTAATACGCTGGCGCGGGTTTTTACGCCTCACGGCAATATCGTTTACACGGCGAATGACTTTCGCCAGACGCTGCGTATCGTCTTTGCCGGGATGATCGCGCTCAGCGTATCGAGTTTTTATAACACCCAGTACGGCGTGTTTTATGTCGTCTATCCAGTGATGTTGCTGTCACTGGTGCCTGTATTTAATCGCCATGTGGCGAAACAGTTCATTTTCAGCGCAGTGATTAACTGCATCGAAATGGTGTTTATCATCGGCTATTTGTCGCGTTGGCCGGTGATCATGACGCTGGTGGTATTTGCACTGTATGTGATGCGTTTTCGCTTTATGAGCAAAGGTGCGCTGTTTCTGTTTGGCTCGGCGGGTGTGGTTTGTCAGAGTACGATGCTCAACTTTATGAGCTACCCCTCAAGCGACTGGCACACGCTGCTGTTTTCCAATATTGAAGCCAGCATCATGGCGGTGACGCTGAGTGCGCTGATGAACTATCTGATCCCGGATGTCGAGCCGCGCACCCGTCCGCCGATGATCGAGAAAAACGCCGCGCGCGTGCGCCACGAATCTCTGCTCTCCGGCACTGTAGCGACGATGATCTTTGTGGTTTTTCAACTGAGCGATCTCAGCGATTCGTTATCCGCGCTGATGGCCGGGATCTTGATCCTGTTCCCGATGCATTATCGCGGCGCGGTAATGAGTTCTGTGTGGCGCGTGGTCGGCGTGGTGCTCGCCTGCCTCTATATCCTGCTGGTGCAGTTGATCCTCTACAACCACAGTAGCCATATGCTGCTGATGATGCCGCTGATTGGCCTCGGGCTGGCATTCAGCGCGAGGCTGCATGTGATGGAGAAAGTTGGCGCAGGCGTTGGTTTTGCCAGTGTGACCACCATCGGCATCATGTTTGGGCAGAACCTGCATCCGGACACAGATTTGGTGTTCAGCGATCTCTATCGCATCGTCTCCGTGACGGTGGCGCTGCTGGCGACCTTAACGATGATCTATCTGGTACATCTGATCCTGAATCGCTTTGAAGCCACACGGTTTGTGATTGAGGAGCAGTAAGGGGTAATGCGCCCGAAAAACCAGTGTCTTTCGGGCCTAAGTCATTGCGCCGCAGCGATTTTACAGGCCGTCTACAGCGTCCGCTCGTTATCCCACTCGTGTGAATTCGTCACCGTCACAGCGATAAACCGCCTCGGTGACATTGGGCATCAGCCACTGATTGACCGCATCCGCTTCGCTGTGAAAACGGATGCATAATCCGCAGCCGCCTTTGAGCTGGCGCGGAATATCCTGCACGCGAAAAGCGATCCCCGCCGTTTGCATCGCTTTGCGCGTTTGCAGTACGCCGGGTGTGGAGTGAAACAGCAATAGATATTCCGCCATTAGCGTTTCCTCTGCCGTTGGCCGATTAACGCTGCGCCCAGCGCGCCCGCGTACTGGGCGTCGTCATGCGTAAAAACATCGCTGGCAAGATGCCCGGCCAGCATGCGGCGGAAGGTGGCGCAGTGGCTGACGCCGCCGGTAAACAGTAACGGTCCTTGCGTGGAAAGCCGCGAGATAAAATGTGCGCTGCGCCGCGCCATGGCGTTGATCACCCCGGCGAGGATCGCTTCCGGCGCGATGCCTGCCGAGCGCAGGCTGATCACTTCGGATTCGGCAAACACCGTACACATGCTGGTTAGCGGATGCGGTTCCACCCCTTCGGTGATGGCGTCCAGGTGTTCCACCTGCGTACCCAGCGTGCGCGAGATAACGTCCAGAAAACGCCCGGTTCCGGCGGCGCATTTGTCATTCATCAGAAAGTCGGTGAGGTTGCCCTGCTCATCCAGGGCGATCACTTTGCTGTCCTGCCCGCCAATGTCGATCACCGTGCGCGTTTGCGCGAGCAGCAAACGTGCGCCGAGTCCGTGACAGGAGATTTCGGTGACCTGTTTATCAGCGAAATCGACCAGTTGCCGTCCGTAACCGGTGAGTGTCAGAAAGGGTTTTTCATCGAGCCCTGCGCGCAGCGTTTCCCACGTGTCGACAATCGATGTCGCCGGGCGAAACGAGGTCGGGCACAGGAAGCGCCGCACAATCGTCTCGCCCTCGAGCAAAATTCCTTTGGTGGTGGTCGAGCCGGAATCAATACCCACGGTAAACGTCACGCCCACTCCTTATAACATCTCGATAAACGCGGCAACGCGGGTGCTGAGCTGACCGATATCCGCTGTCGAATAATCCGTTTCAATCGCCATATAGGGAATGTTGTGCTGCTGGCGAACATGGCGTTTGATCGCAAGCGACTCCACCGCGTAGGTGTGGCAGGCCTGCAAAATCACATCGATAACGCCATCGGCCTGGTATTCGTTTACCATCTGGCTGAGCAGTTTCAGGCGCTCATCATTAGGGGAGATACAGGAGCAGCCGATCGCCAGATATTTGTCGGTCAGTGCGTCGTAAACATCGCCGCTCTCCTCCACGCAGCGCTCGGTCGCTTTTGCGCCGGTACAGTTTTCATAGCCCACCACCCAGCCGCCGTTCTCTTCAATGGCACGCACCACTTTTTCCGCCGCGCCACCAATCGGGCAACCCGTTATCAAAATGCGTGGGCGAGGATCCAGCCGTTTACCCGCTTGCCACTCGTCGCGGATCCGCGCAGCCATAGTGTTAAGCTCGTCGATCAGCGCTTCTTTATCAAAACGGAAGGTCGCGCCGTACACCACTTTCAGGATATCCGCGCCGCTGAGCGCAGGCGGGTTGAGCTGTCCAACGCGGTAGAAATTCGCCAGCGCCTGGCGTTCGCGGTTTTTCAGCGCGATGGCCTCGCGCAGCGCTGCTTCGCTAATCGGCTGGCCAAAACGTTGCTCAATCGCGTGCTGTAAACGCAGGATCTCTGCTTTCCACAACGCGCGGGAAGCGGCGTCTGCTGCGCTGTTTGGCAACTGCATGACATGGACCGCTTTGAACTCCGCCATGTATTCATACATTTTCTTTTTGCCGTCGCAGGTGGTTTCACCCACCACCAGATCGGAAAAATAGAAGTAGGGACATTTGTCGGTTTTGCCAAAGCCGTAGCTGCTTTTGATCAGCGGACAGAGGTTGCGCGGCAGATCTTTTTCCGCCTCTTCAATGGTTTCATCATTGGTTGAACAGAGGGAAACCACCACCGCGCCGGCGGCCATGGCAATCTCTTGCGGCATAAACGTGCAGTAGGTGCCAACCAGCGGGATCCCTTGTTCTTTAAGATCCATCACGGTGAGAAAACCTTTCTGGCGGGCTTCAGAAAACTGTTCGAAAACATCTGGCAGGGCGGTGATAAGCGACATAATTTTCCTTCCCCGTGACACGGGAGAGATTGAAAAGAGGCCGCATTATAGTCATGCAAAAAGTGTGGAGATATTGATCTCCGGCGGATGAAAAGGGGAAAAACTGTTTTCAGTCCGGTCAGATTATTTTTTTGAGATCCATCTCTTCCTGAATGCGCTCGCTGTAGAGCGCATGTGTGCGAATCGCTTCGTCGATGCCTGCGTTATAGAAAGCCGGGCCAATCTGTTCGGCAATGAAATCGATAAAGAACTCGGCATCAAACTGCTCCAGTTCCAGCTCAAAATTCTGCTCACAATAGGTCTGCAACTTTCTGCGTAACTGCTCGCGTTCGCTGGTGGTGAGGGTAATGTCGGCCATCGTTTCTCCTGGCAAATTAGAAAGCGCTCACGTGCAGCAGCGCGGGCAACTGCGACAGTAAGTAGAGGATCAGGCCGATCGTTCCGCCGACGAGCGTGCCGTTGATGCGGATAAATTGCAGATCTTTACCGATATTCAGCTCGATTTGCTGTGACATATCCCGCGCGTCCCAGCTTTTCACCGTGTCGCTGATATGGCGGGTAAGAAACGCGGCGAACTCCGGTGCCACACGGTGCGCGGCTTGTTCCAGATGCTCATTTAACGAGGCGCGCAGCGCGCCATCCGCCAGCAGTGTTTCGCCGAACCACAGGCCCGCGTCGGTGATGCGTTTTTGCATCCGCGAATCGTCAGACTGCATATCCGCTTTCATCCAGTTACGCAGATCTGCCCACATCTCGCCAACGTAGCGGTTAAACGTCTCGTCGTTTTTCAAATACTCTTTGATGTTTTCCGCACGCTCGGCCATTTCCGGATCGCTTTTCAGATTGGCGATCAGCTTCATAGTGGCGCGATCAAACGCCTGGCGGATCTGATGTGTGCTGTCGGCATTGACGTCGTCGAGCAGCGAATTGACCGCCTCGGAAACCCAGTCGGCACTCTGCTCGCCCAGCCATTCGGTGGGCAGGATCTTCGCTTTCATCGGGTGATCGGTTTTCAGCCAGTGCACAATCTGACGGGCAATAAAGTCGCGGCTGCTTTGCCGCTGCAGCAGGGCGATCAATTGCGCAATTAAGGTATCCAGCAGCTTTTGGTGGCGATTGTTGCGGGTCAGGCTTTCCAGCAACAGGGCGCTGGTTTCGGTGAGATCCACTTTGTCGATGGCTTTGTGCACCGCGCGGCGTAACAGACGCTGAATGCGGCTGTCGTCGGCCATCTCGAGAAAGCCGCTCATCACCTGCAATAGATGCACGCCCACGCGCTGCGCGTTTTCGGGCTGGCTGAACCAGATACCAATCATCTGCGCAGGCTGGTGGCGATGAATTAACGCCACCAGCGATTGGGTATCAAGAAATTTTTCCTGCACGAACTGGCCGAGATTGTCGCCAATCCGCTCTTTATTACGCGGGATAATCGCCGTATGGCGGGCAATAAACGGGAACGGCACACGGTGAAACAGCGCGACCACCGCGAACCAGTCCGCCAGCGCGCCGACCATCGCCGCTTCGGCAATGGCTTTCACCCCGCTTACCCAGAAGTTGGGCGGCAGGAACAGTGTGGTGATAAATGTCGCGGCCGCAACCAGCAACAGCGACAGCGCCAGACGCTTGGCGCGCTTAAGTTCTGCGAATTTATTCATGGTTTAAGCATATAACCCAACGCCGGGTTCTTGCAAAAGGTTAAATCCTAAGCAGATTACGCAGCATGCTCCACAAAATCGACACCCCAAACACCATTAACACCGCGCCTGCGACGCGCTCGATCCACCACACGCTTTGGCTC
The DNA here is from genome assembly GCF_016620385.1 of Kosakonia sp. LAM2021. Taxonomy (NCBI): domain Bacteria; kingdom Pseudomonadati; phylum Pseudomonadota; class Gammaproteobacteria; order Enterobacterales; family Enterobacteriaceae; genus Kosakonia; species Kosakonia sp. LAM2021. The sequence goes on along the minus strand of NZ_JAENHT010000013.1, from coordinate 20,632 downwards.
AGCCGCTGTTGTACGGCGGGTTGACCAATTAGCGATACCACGGCCAGATCCCACACCAGAACGACCATCACCATCCACACGCCGCTCACCGATTGCTGGAGCAGCGTGACGTCCGGGCCGAGCAGGGCAGCCATGAGTGCAAGGTAAAACAGCGTGTTTTTGGGGTTGAGCAGTGCGGAGCCAAGCCCGAGTAAAAACTGTTTTCTCAGGCTCGGGCACGGCTGACGGGTTTCACTGACGCTAAGCGCCTGCGCGCGGCTGCGCAGCAGGTGCCAGCCAATCCACAGCAAATAGAAAACGCCCAGCAGTTCAATGGCGCTAAAGAGCACCGTGAACTGGCGTAGCGCGCTCGCACCGATAATCACTATCAGAATATAAAAGGCGTTACCTGCGGCGATGCCCGCGCACAGCCCGGCGCTACCGCGCAGGCGATAGCGGATCGCAAACCCCATTAACAGAAAGAAATCCGGACCGGGGCTGAGCAGGGCGACAAAATGTGCCAGCGCCAGCGCGGGAAACGCGGTGGGAAACAACGCCATAGTGACCTCCACAAAAAAAGTGAAGCTCACCTTAGCGGCGCGTCGGCGCTATTTATTGTCGGATATTGATCGGCCATACGCGTACTGGCGCGGCGTGGCAGCGGTGTAACTCACAAAGGTTCGGTGAAAATGGCTTTGATCGGCAAACCCGCTCTGGTAGCCGACATCCGCCAGCGTATCGCCCGCGCGCAGGCGGCTTTTGGCAAACTCAACGCGCGCGATATTCAAAAAGCTGCCCGGCGTCAGGCCGGTATCCTGCTTGAAGGTGCGGATTAACGTCTCTTTGCGCAGGGAAAAGGCGCTGGCCAGCGCATCCAGCGTTGGCGGTTGCTGCAAATCGTGGGTCAATGCCGCCTGCACCTGCTGGCTTACGGGGCGCAGCGGCGCGCAGTGATGCGAACCGCGAGGTAAAGCGCTGAGAAGGGCATCGAGTGCTGCGGGTAATGGCGGCGAGTCGTCACGCTCAATCAACGCCACGATACGCAAGTACAACTGAAATAACATAGGGTCGCGAATTACCTGTTGTTGGCTGTTTTCCTGCGGCAGGTAAAGCATATGGTAGCTGCGTGGCTGCCCATAAAGAGGGTTACAACTGTGAGGCGCGTGCGGTGGAATGACCATCAGATCGCCCGGCTGGAGCAGGTATTCCTGCCCGTTGCAGAGGCAGCGGGTTTGCCCCTCAACAATCGCGCCGATTGATAGCTCCGCATGGCGATGGCGCTTATAGGCTTGCTGGCTGTGCCAGGTACTGCGCAGCTCGACGCCCGGTAACGCCAGCGGGCGGCAAAATGATTGCTGTATATCGCGCGTCATCGACATGCTTTGCCTCATTTGGTTGGCTTTCTGGTATACCACACCCCTTTATTTATCGCGAAAGGCATTATGCAGAAGCCGCCACATATGGTGGGCGGCTGGCGTAAAGCGCCGATCGGAGTTACGCAGCAGGTGGCACTGAGCGCTACTGGCGATGGGATGATCGAGCGGTACGGCCACCAGCGCGCCAAGGCGAATGGGAGCGGCGGCGGCATAAGCGGTCATAAACGAGATGCCCAGCCCCGCCTGGCTTAGCCCCATCGCGGTGGAGAACTGGTTACAGCGATACGCCGGATGAAATTGCAAACCCTGGCTTTTGAACATGGCATTCATATGGCGTTGCAGGCCGAAGTTTTCCGTCAGGGCTATCAATGGATAATCGAGCAGCTCTTCAATGGTGATGCTTTGCCGCTGCGCGATAGGGTGTTGTGGCGAGACCACGGCACAGATTGGTCCCCACTGAAAGCTGTGGCGCTTGAGCTCCGGCGTACCGATTGGGCCAAAGGCCAGCGCCATATCCGCTTCGCCACTGACGATATCGTTGAGCATCTCCTGCATGCTGCCCACCACGATATCGACAAAAACCTGCGGGTACGACCTGGCAAACTCGCGCATTACCCCTTCGATAAAGGCGGTGATCAGCCCACCGCCAATACGCACCGAGATTGTTCCGCCGCGCATATGGCGCAGATCTTTTAGCTGGCTTTCCAGTTTTTCGCGTCGCTGGCGGCTGGCAAAATAGTCCTCTGCCAGCAGGTGTCCCGCCTCGGTTAACACCACGTTACGCCCGCGCCGCTCCAGTAACGGGAGCTGGAGCGCACGCTCCAGTTGCGCGATCTGGCGGCTGACCACCGAGGGGTTAACACCAAGGATATCCGCCGCGCGACGAATCCCGCCCTGGTTACCCACTTCATATAAATAACCCACCTGCTTGTCCTGGAACATCCGCCGCATTCCTTCTCAACTGTTGACCTGAAAGCAACAATAACACCATTAAGCGGATATTTATCATCCGGATTGAATAGTGATAATCGAAATAACCGGCTTGTTTTGTGAGTGAAAGAAAATGAAAAGATGAATCTGCATTTTTGCACCAAAAGGGTGCCCAATAACGGTGAGAGATTATTTTATTAGGATGTTCTTGGTGCTTAATTAAATAATTTTTTAGTTACTTTGCTTTTTATTCTCGGTATTTCACGGGAAGGTTTTTTATTGCGAAATAATTCGCGATAAAAGATTTTTATTTTAGCGTCGGGCTATTCAGGCACGGATCCTGCTTAGTAATAAGTCATTGTCATCTAATTATTTCAAAGAGAGATGTTATGAGTGAATCGAAAACGCTGGAGCAACCCGCGAAAGAGCACGCGGAAGAGTGGAAAGTCGGACCAGGCGCCTGGATTTCGTTAGTGATTGTTCTGCTGGTTTTTTCCGGCTTCTTTTTCAAAGTCGAGGGGATGGCGTGGCTGGGCGCGTTTGACTTTACCACGCTGGGTGGCGCGTTCGGCACCATGAAGACACCGGAAACCAACACCTTTATCGGCAGCGGCGGCATCAGCGCGAAGGCCGGTTTCCTGTTTGCGCTGTCGCTGGTGCCAACGGTAATGCTGGCGCTGGGGTTGCTGGAGATTTTTACCCATTACGGCGCGATCCGCGCGGCGCATAAATTGCTGACGCCCTTGCTTAAACCGCTGCTGGGTATTCCGGGTTATACGGGGCTGGCGCTGATTACCGACCTGCAAAGCACCGATGCCGGGGCGGCATTAACCAAAGAGTTATACGACAGCGATAAAATTACCCGTAAAGATGTGGTGATTATGGGGGCGTGGCAATATTCCGGCGCGGCATTAATCAATAACTATTTTTCGATTGGCTCGGCGATGTTCGCATCATTAACCATCCCGATTATTGTTCCGCTGGTTTTAATGTTTGTCCTTAAATTCGTGGGCGCAGCCGTGGTTCGTCTGGCATTAAATACTGTTTATAAGCGAGATTTCGACAATGAATAATTCCGTAAAAGTCTCTGGTAATCCGTTCGATATTTTCGTTATTGGTGCGCGTAAAGGTTTTAATATCGCCATTAATAATCTGATGCCCAATGTATTAATGGCCTACGTGATCGCCGAAATGCTCAATTTACTCGGCGTGATGCAGATTATCGGCCATCTTTGCGCGCCGTTAATGGGGCTGTTCGGTCTGCCGGGAGAAGCGATTACCGTGTTGCTCACCGCCTGGCTTTCGTCTTCTGCGGGAACTGGCGTGGCGGTCAGCCTGCTCAGCAAGGGCCAGCTTGATATGGGGCAAATCACCATTCTCGCGCCCGCCATCTTTTTAATGGGTTCGCAGCTACAGTATATGGGCCGCCTGTTGGGCGTTGCCGATGTGCCGAAGAAGTACTGGCCGTTACTGATGGCGGTCAGCATTCTCAATGCCGTAATCGCCATGCTGATTATGCGCGTTATTGCCTGAGTACCAAGGAGTCAGACGTGTCACGCACACTTGAGCATTTTAATTACCTGCATCAGATCCCGGAACTCGGGTTCGAAGAGTATAAAACCTCCGCTTATATCGCCGGGGTACTGGAGGCGGCGGGCTATCAGGTGACGCGCCAGGTCAATAACACGACCGGCATTGTCGCGGTGCTGGACAGCGGTAAACCGGGGCCAGTACTGGCGCTGCGCGCCGATATGGATGCGCTTGGGCATATTATTGACGGCGAGCATGTCGCGCGTCACACCTGTGGTCATGATGGACACTCCACGGTGGTGCTGACCACGGCGCAGGAAGTCATCGCCGAAGGGTTAGTGAAAAAGGGTCAGTTGAAGTTCATCTTCCAGCCCGCAGAGGAACTGGGTACTGGCGCGATTGCGCTGACGGAGGCTGGCGTGCTGGACGATGTTGACATGCTGCTTGGTTTCCACCTGCGCCCGCTGGAAGAGTGCCCGATGGGCCAGGCGGTGCCGGCCATGTATTACTCGGCGTCTGCCACGGTGGAAGTGGTGTTCCACGGCAAAGCGGCGCACGCGGCGCGACCCCATTTAGGTGTGAACGCGCTGGACGCGGCCGCTCACGCGGTGCAGGCGGTAAACGGCATTCATCTTGCGCCATCGCTCACCTGGAGCGCCAAAGCGACGCGTTTTCTCTGCGACGCCGGGGTGACCAACTCGATTCCTGACAACGCGCTGGTGTGCTGGGATCTGCGTGCGGCGGAAAACGACGCCATGGATGCGTTGAAACCGCAGGTCATTCGCGCCATTGAAAGCAGTGCGGCGGCGTACGGCGCACGTGCTGAGATCCGCATTCTGAAAGAGATGCCTGCGGCGATCATTGATGACGAGGCAACCGGGGTGGTTTCCCGCGCCATCCGCAGCGTGTTTGGCGATACCGGGTTGACCGCGCCAAAATCGACACCCGGCAGCGAGGACTTTTTCCACTACCTGCGCCTGCGCCCACAGGTGAAAGGCGGTTTCTGGGGGCTCGGTGCCAACCTGATGCCGGGTCTGCATCACCCGGAGATGCACTTTGACCGCGACGCGCTGGCGCTCGGCGTGAAAGTGTTTAAAGCCTGCGTACACGATGTGCTGGGCTGATTTTATGGCTTCCAGCGGCGCAGCGTGGTCTCCTGCTCATAGGGCATCGGCGTGGGCCAGGTAATAAACTCGACGATGCTGCCCCAGGGCGTGCGGCCATAGCAAAAGCAGTTGCCTTGGCCTTTCTCCGTGGGAAAACCCAGCGGCTGCGGCGCGGTAAACACCTCGCCGCCCGCATCCGCAAAGCGTTGCAGCGCAACGTCGATATCAGCGGTATAAACCGCAAAATGTTGCAGACCAAAATCGCTGGCCCGCAGCGGCTCGCGCTGTTCTGGCCCGTGCATTTCGAAGAGTTCGATACCGGGGCCGTGCTGAAGTTTGAGCATGCGTATGGATGTGATCGTCGTACCCGGCACGAGGCGCAACGTTTTTTGCTGCGCCTCGTTATCAAGATCTTCATCTTCTGGCGAGACGGACTGATAAATCAGCTCTGCACCCAGTGCTTCAATCAGAAAACGGGTTGCCTCTTCAATATCCGGGACGGTGATACCAATATGATCGATGCCGCGAATGCTCATGTTTCCTCCTGTTAATTGCTCTTTTTAAAGCATAGAACAGATGCATGGAGTGTTTTTGCTGGTTAGTCGTGAAAAACATTTCGGTGGTGATTGTTTTTTAATTTATGGCATCAATAAAGATAAAGAGTCGCGGTATTTACCGATATCAGCACTGATGCTGAATTGTTTGAATAATATTTCTCAATATAATTTTTGCACCGATTAGATGCCCCGGAGAAATTATTTCACAGCGATGATAATACAGCCGTTCGTAACCTTAATATCCACCTTCGCACCGATTTTAAAACCCGCTTTCTCCAGCTGTCACCCAATAAAAGAATCGCCGGAGATGGCATCATTTTTGGACGATGGATTGCATAACTTATTGTTAAATTGCGTATTTTAAAAGTGGGTGTTTCTGCAACAACATAAACCACATTAGAATGCAAAACAGTCATAGTCGCTATTCCTTGAAACCAGAGATTGTGATTAGCGGTGCGGATATGCGCCAGCGCATTCACACTGAAAACAGATGCCAAACCCAAGGAAACAACGTCAAAATCCACATATAAATAGATTGAAAAGTAATGCGATGAAGTCTGAAAAAATAAAAATGATGATGTTTATTTTTTATTATAACTAACGCTTCGGTAATTTTAATGATAGTGCTATTTATAAAAGCAGTGTTTGCTTTTATTTTCTGCATCAGAAACGTCTGCATATACCCAACTTTACTTTCAGACCCGGTCATTTTTACTACCCTTATTACCCTAAGCGGTAAATAAGGAGACAAATATGGCTTACCAGACAGTGAATCCTTTTAACAACCAGCTCATTAAAGAGTATGCGAACCACAGCGACGCCGATATTGAGGTCGCGCTGCGCAAGGCGGACGCGCTATACCACTCTTCCTGGTCAAAGGGAGATATCGAACAGCGGCTGCCGATACTGTACAGACTTGCTGACTTGCTGGAAAACCAGCAGGAAGAACTGGCGAAAATCGCCAGCCGGGAGATGGGGAAGTTGATTGAGCAAAGCCGCAGCGAAGTGAAGATCTGCGCGCAGATCGCCCGCTACTACGCGGATAACGCAAAACAATTCCTTGCGCCTGTTAAGTATGAAACGGAGCTGGGAGAGGCGTGGGTTGAGCATCATCCAATCGGCGTGATCATGGCGGTGGAACCGTGGAATTTCCCTTACTACCAGTTGATGCGTGTACTGGCACCGAATCTCGCTGCCGGTAACCCGGTTATCTGTAAACATGCCAGCATTGTGCCGCAATGTGCCGAAACCTTTGCGCAGCTGGTGCGGGAAGCGGGCGCGCCGGAAGGCGCGTGGACGAATCTGTTTATCTCTTCCGATCAGGTTTCCGCGATCATTGCCGATCCGCGCGTACAGGGTACGGCGTTGACCGGATCGGAAAAAGCCGGTAGCGCGGTGGCAGCGCAAGCGGCGAAACACATTAAGAAATCGACACTGGAACTTGGCGGTAATGACGTATTTATCGTGCTGGACGATGCGGATCTGGAAAAAGCGGTTGAGACTGGTGTGCAAGCGCGTCTGGCGAATGCCGGGCAGGTTTGTACTGCCGCGAAACGTTTTATTATCCATCAGGATATTGCCGATCAGTTCCTGCGTAAGTTCACCGACGCATTCAAGCAAGTGAAGCTGGGCGATCCGCTGGATGAAAGCACCACGCTTGGCCCGCTCTCCTCGAAAGAGGCGCTTGATACGCTGAGCCAACAGGTGAGTGAAGCGGTACAAAACGGGGCAAAACTGCATTTTGGCGGCAAACCGGCGAACAGCGAAGGCAACTTCTTCGAACCCACCATTTTGACGCACATTACGCGCGACAACCCGGCCTATTTTGAAGAGTTCTTTGGCCCGGTGGCGCAAATTTATGTGGTGAATAATGATGACGAAGCGGTACGCCTGGCCAACGATTCACACTATGGACTCGGTGGGGCGATCTTCAGCCGCAATATTCAGCGTGCTAAACAGATGGCGTCACGCATTGAAACCGGCATGGTCTATATCAATTGGCTGACGGATACCGCCGCAGAGTTGCCATTCGGCGGGGTGAAACGCTCCGGGTTTGGCCGCGAGCTGTCTGATTTAGGCATCAAAGAGTTTGTGAATCAGAAGCTGGTGGTGGTGCGCCAGTAATTGTCTCCTTTCCCTTTTTCCTCTCCCACATGGGAGAGGAAACCCTTTTCGGCACTGAATAAAATAAGCATTGCATGACAACGTTGTATATACTTTACTGTATATACACTCAAGGATGAGAAACGTGACATGGAGTTCGAATGGGACGCAACAAAAGCGACCAGCAATCTGCGCAAGCATGGTATTCGCTTTGAAGATGCCGTATTTGTTTTTGTTGACCCGCAACATCTGTCGATACAAGACAGGTTTGAAAACGGCGAATATCGATGGCAAACCATCGGGCTGGTTCATGGTGTGATCGTTATTTTGGTCGCGCATACCATCCGTTTTGAAAGTGGGCACGAAGTCGTTCGTATTATCAGCGCGCGTAAGGCTGACAGAAAGGAGAGGAGCCGTTATGAGCATGGTTAAACATAAGCAGGGCGAGATGCCTGCGCGCAATAAGCAGCGTGAAGCTGAACTCAAAGCATTGGCAAATAAAACTGACGATGAGATTGATTACAGCGATATTCCCGCGACGGAAGAGGCGCTTTGGGCGGATGCGGTTCGCGGTAAATTTTTCCGCCCTTTAAAAACGCAGGCATCGGTGCGTATTGATGCGGATGTTATGGAATGGCTGAAGCGGCCGGGAAAAGGGTATCAGACCCGGCTTAACGCAATTTTACGTGAAGCAATGCTGCGCGATTTGCAAAACAAAAAATGATGAGCAGGCCACCTGTGGGTGGCCTTTGTTACTTCTTCAAACCCGCAAACGCGGCTCTGATCTCATCTTCTGGCAGTTGTACGCCAATAAACACCAGCGTGCTGTGTGGCGCTTCGTCGCCCCACGGGCGATCCCAGTCTGCGCTGTAAAGGCGCTGCACGCCCTGAAACAGCAGGCGGTTTGGCTCACCGTCAATCCACAACATGCCTTTATAACGCAGCAGTTTGTCGGCAAAACTCAACAACAGGTTTTCCATCACGCGGGAGACGTCGCTGATATCTACCGGGTAATCCAGCTCGACCACCAGCGAATTAATGTCGTTCTGTTTGTCGGCGATAAAATGGAAGCGCGGTTTTGCCGCCACCACGTTCTCTTCCAGCATAAACCCATTGGTATTAAACAACTGCGCCAGCTCGATATCACCGTGCGTCACGGTGTAAATCGGCGCGCGGGCGTTGATGCGGCTTAGGCGTTCGCGCAGTTTTTCGCACTCGCCTGCGACATCCGTTTTGGTCAGCAGAATACGGTCGGCGTAGCCCACTTGCGACTGTGCCAGCGTGAACTGATTCATCTGCTCATCGGCATGTACCGCATCAACCAGCGCAATGACGCCATCCAGCAGATAGCGCTGGCAGAGGATCTCATGGGAGAAAAAGGTCTGAATAATCGGCCCAGGATCGGCCATGCCGGTACACTCAATCACCAGCCGATCAAAGGCGATATCACCGCGATCGAGGCTGTCGAGCAGATCCAGCAAAGCATCTTCCAGCTCATTAGATCGGCTACAGCAGATACAGCCATTGGTGAGGGTTTTGATTTGCGTGGCGCGATCGCCAATCAGTTGATCATCAACAGAAACTTCGCCGAACTCATTTTCGATAACGGCAATTTTGTAGCCGTGTTGCTCATTAAGGATATGGCGTAAAAGGGTGGTTTTGCCGGCGCCGAGAAAGCCGGTCAACAGGGTTACTGCAATCGGGGTCATAGATTCTCCTTTAGCAACAGCGGACTCCGCCCTTGCCATCTCCGCCGTAACGCGCTTGCTGGCGTTCGCGGAAGAACTCTTCGTAAGTCATGTACGGCTTATCCGGATGGTTGGTTTTCATATGATCAACGTAGTTGTCATAGTCCGGGATGCCAATCAGCATTTTTGCCGCCTGACCGAGGTACTTTTTTGCTTCGCCTAAGTTACCAAACATTATGTGTCCCAGATATAGGTGGTTCCGGCGTTGCAGGCGATTTTGAACCTGGATCTACTGCGCGCTGTATGCGCTCAAACTGACGCCTGTGAAACGGATGTAAACCACCCTCAGGGTGGTTTACATCATGATGTGTTGTATGCCGGATTGCGTAGCGCTATCCGGCATCAGGTTTAATGGTGAGATGACGTTTTCACGCCGCCTTCCGGCACCGGCACATACGGCGTTTCTTTGTCGGTACGCACGGTGTTGTTGCGTACCTGCAGCCAGGTTTTGATGCCGTAGAAGATGATGCTGTACACCACCACCAGGAACAGAATGCTCAGCCCTGCGTTGGTGTAGTTGTTCACCACGATATGGTTCATGTTGGCAATCTGCTGCGCGGTCAGATCACCGCCACCAGCGGCAATCTTCTCTTTGTACTGGTTAGCCATATACAGGAAACCTTCCAACTGAGGATTGGTGCTGAACAGTTTCAGACCCAGCGCCCAGGTGGTGCACAGCAGCAGCCACAGGGCAGGAACCACGGTGACCCAGATGTATTTGGTACGCTGCATTTTCACCAGCACCACGGTACCCAGCATCAGCGCGACGGCTGCGAGCATCTGGTTAGAGATACCGAACAACGGCCACAGGCTTTTCACGCCGCCCAGCGGATCAACCACGCCTTGATACAACAGGTAACCCCACAAACCCACACAGCCCGCTGTACCAATGACGCCGGCAACCAGCGAGTCGGTTTTCTTCAGGAATGGCACGAAGTTACCCAGCAAGTCTTGCAGCATAAAGCGGCCCGCACGCGTACCGGCATCCAGTGCGGTGAGGATAAACAGCGCTTCAAACAGAATACCGAAGTGGTACCAGAAGCCCATGTCCGCCATCGGGATAATTTTGTGGAACACGTGGGCAATACCGACAGCCAGCGTCGGTGCGCCTCCGGCGCGGTTCAGTACGGACGGTTCGCCGATATCTTTCGCAGTTTGCAGGATCTGCTCTGGCGAAATCACAAAGCCCCAGGAACTAACGGTCGCCGCTGCGTGCGCGGTGACATCTTTCAGCTGCGCCAGAATCATCGGCGCGTTATCACCACCCAGCTCATGCAGGTTCGGCATGGTAATGCCCAGCCCTGCTGGCGGTGTGTTCATGGCGAAGTAGAGACCCGGTTCGATAATGGACGCGGCAACCAGTGCCATCACCGCCACAAAGGATTCCATCAGCATTGCACCGTAACCGATAAAGCGCGCGTCGGTTTCGTTAGCCAGCAGTTTCGGCGTGGTGCCGGAAGCAATCAGAGCGTGGAAACCAGAGACCGCACCGCAGGCGATGGTAATAAACAGGAACGGGAACAGCGCACCTTTCCACAGTGGCCCAGTACCGTCGATGTACTGCGTCACCGCAGGCATTTTCAGTTCCGGGTTGAGGATCACGATGCCCAGCGCCAGACCGACGATCACGCCGATTTTCAGGAAGGTTGCCAGGTAGTCGCGCGGGGCGAGGATCAGCCACACCGGCAGCAGTGCGGAGACAAAGGCGTAACCGACCAGCGCGAAAGTGATGGTGGTGTCTTTAAAGGTCAGCGCCGGTCCCCAGTAAGGATCGTGGGCGATAACGCCGCCAAACCAGATGGACGCCACCAGCAGCACAATACCGATAACTGATACTTCGCCTACACGTCCCGGGCGCAGGAAGCGCATATAAATACCCATAAATAGGGCAATCGGCACGGTGGAGCAGACAGTGAACACACCCCACGGGCTTTCCGCCAGCGCTTTCACCACAATCAGCGCCAGCACCGCAAGGATGATGATCATAATCAGGAAGCAGCCAAACAGCGCGATGGTACCCGGCACGCGGCCCATCTCTTCTTTCACCATCTCACCAAGAGACGCGCCGTTACGGCGTGAAGAGATAAACAGCACCATAAAGTCCTGCACCGCACCGGCCAGCACCACGCCCGCCAGCAGCCACAACGTGCCCGGCAGATAACCCATCTGTGCGGCCAGTACCGGGCCAACCAGCGGACCAGCGCCAGCAATCGCGGCAAAGTGGTGACCAAACAGCACGTAGCGGTTGGTCGGCACATAGTTGAGGCCGTCGTTATTGATTACCGCCGGGGTGGAACGGGTGGGATCGAGTTTCATCACCTTCTGGGCGATGTAAAGGCTGTAGTAGCGGTAGGCCACAAGATAAACGGAAACGGACGCAACCACGATCCACAGCGCGCTGACATGCTCGCCCCGGCGTAATGCGACAACGGATAAACAAAATGCACCGATTATCCCGAGGATTGCCCAGGGTATGTGCTTGAGTAGTTTTTTAGTATCCATATCAGACCTGGTTTTAGCAGAAATAGTGAATGGGATTTGAAATGTTGAATTGGCTGAAATGCTGGCATTTATGATGGCAAATTACGCGCGCGAATCGGCAGCGATTTGACTGAGTGGTTGGAAAAAGGTGGTGAGCGGTAACGGATGCGTCATAAGCGGTTTTCAGTGGGCGAAAGGGGACGGAAATCTGTGATGTTCGTCACGCTGAACCCTTGTCTGGTAAGGGATAGCGCGATTTTTGCCGCACTGTAATCAATGTGTAACTGGTGAAAAAATAGCACGTTAAACCATAAAGTTTTCCTATGCCAGGCCGAAAACCTGGTATCTGTTTATAGGGAAAGAGAAAACATGTTGACTCGTATTAAACTTGTGACCAGTTTGTTGCTGGTATTGGCTTTATTTGGCTTGTTACAACTCACTTCTGGCGGCTTGTTCTTCAACGCGCTGAAACAGGACAAAGAAAACTTCACCGTCTTACAAACCATTCGCCAGCAGCAATCCACACTGAACGGTAGCTGGGTTGCGTTGCTGCAAACCCGTAACACCCTTAACCGCGCGGGTATCCGCTACATGATGGATCAGAGCAATATCGGCAGCGGCGCGACCGTGTCGGATCTGATGCAGATTGCCAGCACCTCGCTGAAACAGGCGGAAGCTAACTGGAACGCTTACCAGGCGCTGCCGCGCGATCCGCGCCAGAGTGAAGAAGCCGCAGCAGAGATCAAACGTAACTACGATATCTACCACAACGCGCTGGCGGAGCTGATCCAGTTGCTGGGCGCTGGCAAAATTAATGACTTCTTCGACCAGCCGACCCAGAGCTATCAGGATGGTTTTGAGAAACAATACGTTAACTATTTGCAGCAGAACGACCGTCTGTATGAACAAGCGGTTCACGATAGCGAAAGCTCCTACGGTTCTGCGGTGTGGGTGATTATCACCGTACTGCTCGTGGTACTGGCGGTGATTGTCTGTGTCTGGGTGGGGATCAAAGGGGCGCTGATTAAGCCGCTCAACCATTTGATCGACAACATTCGCCATATTGCTGGTGGCGATCTGGTGCAGCGCATTGAAGTGCAGGGTTCCAATGAAATGGGCGTGCTGGCAGAGAGTCTGCGCCATATGCAAAGCGAACTGGTGCGTACCGTTAGCGATGTGCGTAACGGTGCCAACGCCATTTACAGCGGTGCCAGCGAAATTTCCGTGGGTAACAACGACCTTTCTTCCCGTACGGAACAGCAGGCCGCTTCTCTGGAAGAGACCGCAGCCAGCATGGAAGAGCTGACCGCCACGGTGAAACAGAACGCCGAAAACGCCCGCCAGGCAAGCCACCTGGCGCTGAGCGCGTCTGAAACCGCGCAGAAAGGCGGTAAAGTGGTGGATAACGTGGTGCAGACAATGCGCGATATTACCGCCAGTTCGCAGAAAATCGCTGACATTATCAGCGTGATCGACGGCATTGCTTTCCAGACTAACATCCTGGCGCTTAACGCTGCTGTTGAAGCGGCACGTGCGGGTGAACAGGGTCGCGGCTTTGCCGTGGTTGCTGGTGAAGTGCGTAACCTTGCCCAGCGTAGCGCCCAGGCGGCTCGCGAGATCAAGAGCCTGATTGAAGACTCTGTTGGCCGCGTTGAAGTGGGTTCCACACTGGTGGAAAGCGCCGGTGAAACCATGGATGAGATCGTCAACGCCGTTACGCGTGTTACCGACATCATGGGCGAAATTGCCTCTGCCTCTGATGAGCAGAGCCGCGGCATTGACCAGGTTGGCCTGGCGGTTTCTGAAATGGACCGCGTTACCCAGCAGAACGCCTCGCTGGTGGAAGAGTCAGCCGCCGCTGCAGCCGCGCTGGAAGAACAAGCCAGCCGCCTGACGCAGGCCGTTTCCGTGTTCCGCATCATGCAGGATCAGCGTAAAAACGCTGGCGCAACGCCAACCAGTTTCGTTAAAGCGGAACCTGCAACCGCGCTGCCGCGTAAAGCTGCGACCGACGCGGGCGAGAACTGGGAAACCTTCTAATCGATATTCGCGCCCTGCCCGTCGGGGCGCATTTTCACCCGCTTCTCCGTGCTATGCTCATTGCATCATGTCGCGGAGAAGCCTTATGAACCTCGTCGCTATTCCTGCCATCCACTATAGTTGCGAAGCGCTGACCACTATCACCGGTGCCTGCTTTGAAGGCTATCGCGTACCGTTTTCCCTGCCGCCCGATGTTTTTGCACAACGCTTTCTTGCCGAAGGGTTAAGCCTTGTCGATTCCTGCGTCTGGCTGGCGGGCGACACGCCTGCCGCTGTGGCTTTGATCGCCCGGCGTGGCGATTGCGCCCGGCTGGCAGCCTTTGCGATTTGCCCGCAATTTCGCGGCCAGGGCATGGGCAGACAAATATTGCCACCGCTGATGGCAGCACTGCGTACCAAAGGCGTTCGCCAGATGTGGCTGGAAGTAATGAGCGATAATCATGCCGGTATCGCCCTTTATCATGCGCTGGGGTTTGCCACCGTTCAGCCGCTGTTTGGCTACCAGGGACGCGCCGATGTGGCTGAAGAGAGCTGCACGTTACAGGAGCGCGATCCGCTGGCAGTGGTGCGCAGCGCCATCAGTGAATGCCATGACCGGCTGCCGTGGCAGGTGGATCCGCTCACTGCGGTATCGCTGCCCGCGCGGGCGTTCGAGTACCGCAAACATGCTTATGCGCTGGTTTCCACCCTCGGCGACAAACCCCTGCTGCGGTTTATGTATGTGGAGTCAGAATACCGGCGCAAAGGATTTGCCTGCGAGTTGCTGCAGGCGTTGAATCAGCATTTTCCGGCGCTTGGCACCACCGTAGCAGTGCCAGAGCGTTTTTCATCTCTGTTTCAGCGCGCGGGCTACGCCACCATGGCTATCAGCCAGTACGAAATGAAAGCGGAACTGTAGCGGTCAGCCTTCCCGGCTCACCACTTTTATTTCCACCAGACCGACACCCAGTTTGCGTGGCGAATGACCAAGGATATTGCCTTCGTTGGTCGATTGCGGCTCCGGCGGCACGATGACCAGCCGGTTACTGTGAGACGGATTGCTAAAGTGCAGTGTGGTGGTGGTGAGCTCATTACCCAGCGTCAACGTTTGTTGTTGATCGCCAACACGCACCGGAATCGGCCGGTTAGCATTCGGGCCAAAGGCTTTGGCGGTGATCACCAACTCGAACTGTTCCGGCAGCGGTTGGTTATATTCGATGGCCACTTCCTCGCCCAGATTGGCATTCGACCAGCGCCCCCAGCTTTCCGGGCGGGAGAGGCCGCTGAACTGTTTTATCTCTTCCGGCGCGCCCGCCACGTTAAAGACAAAACTGTCGGCTTTGTAGCGAATGCTATCGTCGAGGATCTTCAGGGTATCGACGTTTTTCTGATAGCGCTCGCTACTGATCACTGTTTGTTTAAACGCCGTTTTCCCCTTCCACTGCGCGTTGTCGACACGCTGGACTTGCTGTTCGCCGCCCAATTGTCCCTGCGAGACGCACCAGTCGGTAGAAAGTGCCAGTTCCGGCGACCATAAACGCGCCATTTTGTAGCATTGGTCGATCCAGACGAAGTTATCGCGCGGGGCGAAATCCGCCAACTGGAAGCGCAGCGGTGCGGAATATTCGCTTTCAGGCAGCGGTTCAACTTTATCTGACACTCGCACCAGCAGCGGCAAACGGAACTGGCTGCCAGAGAACGCCACCATCTGTTTATTCGTGTCGATGGTGAACTCTTTCATCTCTTTCGGGAAATTCCACAGCCGGATAATGTCCGGTTTCCACGCCAGCATTTTCGCTTTCATATTAAGGAAAATACCCGAAAGCGACTGCCCGGAGAGGCTGCTGCGACCAAGGCCGAGGAAATTATCGCCGCCGAGAATATCCAGCACGGTTGCGCCGTTATCGAGGGTGCTGCGCTTAATACCGGAGATATCCTGCTGCGGTTCATCGCCGCGCAGCACAAAGAACAGGTTGCTGCGATCGTGCTTGTTGAGGTATTTCCACGCGGTGTTATTCATCGCCAGGTGATCCGACGACACCACGATCACCGTGTCTTTAAACCACGGCGACGCTTTGATTTTATTGATAAGCGCAGCGATATTTTGCTGGCTACACGTTACCGCGCTAAAGGACTGGTTCGGCTTGCCATCGTAGGCGTAGCTTTTACGTTCGCAGCCGCGAGAGATAAAACCGTCCGGGTGGTGGGTATCCACCGTCAGCGCAAACAGCGAAAAGCGTTTACCGGAACGGGAGAGTGCCTCGTACTGTTTCCATACGGTATCCAGCACCGTATCGTCATAAAAACCCCAGTCGTTACGGTAATGCGGGTCCGTGACCTCGTTTTTCAGCTCTTCTGCACCGGTCAGATAATCAAAGCCGTGGGATTTCAAAAACACATCTTTCCCGGCGAAACGCAGGTTAGCGCCCTGTACGAAATGGTTTTCGTAGCCCGAGTTTTTCAGGATGTCGCCAAGGCAAAGATTCTGCGGGAAGAAGCTGGAAACGGAGGCCGACGCGTTGCCTTCGAACGGCGCAAACAGCGGAATGCCGCACTGCGAAGAGACCATGCCGGCGATGGTGTAATCGGTGCCGGGTAGCTGTTCGGTATGGCTAAAATCAATGCCTTCTTCTTTAAGCGCGCCCAGTTCTGGCGTCAGGCCGGGAAACGCCTCCTCGTTAAAATAGGTGCGCTCAAGACTTTCACCGTAGATGTAGACGAGGTTCAGTTTGGGGTTGGGGATCTGCTTTGCTGGCACTTTATAAAAAGTGGCGAAATCAGGATCGCCTTCGCGCGTCTGGGATTTTACCAGCTCGGTAATCTGGCGGAACGCCGGGCTGGCGTCTACCGAACCGAGCGCCAGTGCGAGTGCAAGTAAGCTATAGCCGAAATGGTGCGGCAGATGGCGGCGACGGCGCAGCACCCAGCCGAGCGCGCAAAACACCGCCACCAGCGCTAACACTAACCCCGCGCCGGGAAGCATATATTTGCCGACCCCCGCGCCTGTCAGACTGTTGGTCAGGGTGTATAGCACCGCGTCGTTGATGCCGTCGCCGGTAAAATAATTGCTGGCGTAAAGTGTGATATTCAGGATGACAAACAGACCCAGCACCAGCAGGGTGGCGCTAAACCACCAGGTATTACGGCCCGCTTTCCAGGCATAGATAGCCACAGAGGCAAGAAACAGCGCGATAGAGAGCAACTCGGACAACCGTTATTCCTCATCAACGCCAGACATATTGCTGGCCATGAATTTTTGTAACAGGGCGTATAATTTAATGTTCATGTCACATATCTGCAATTGTAGTGTCACTTTTTAGCGGGCTTATTCAGAATTGGTTTAGAAAGGCGTAATAGTGATAGCTGTCGCACTGGCGGCGTTTCGGTAAAGCGGGGAAGGATAAGGCCGCGTTCTGGCTGAACGCGGCGGGATATCAGGAGAGGAAGTTAACGCCCTGCTTGAGGACGATATCGCAGGCTTTGGATTTCACTTTTTCCGCCAGCGGCGTACTACCGATGTTGCTCAAATTCAGCTGTTCACCGTTTTTGGTGTTCAGCATCCCCTGAATACCTTCCAGATAATTGGTGTCCTGTTTCTGCTGAGCGGCACCCAGACCCAGTTTATCCAGTACCTGGTTTTTCACATTTTCGGTGTTGGTCAGGGTGGAGAGCTTGTTTTTTGCACACCAGCTCATCACGCCCGCCGCATTGTTCATGGTGTCAGCGCTGAGCGCCTGGTTACCACCATTAAGCAGACCCGTCAGGGAGGAGAGTGAAAGGCCTCCTTGCTGGGATTGTGACGTAGTCGATTTCTGGCTGAGTTCGCTGGCGGCGCTGGAAAGCGTGTCCTGCCAGGAGGCGGCTTGCGCGAAGCCGGTGAGCAGCGCGCTACCAAGTGCGGCGCTGCAAAGCAGGCGTTGGGTGAATTTCATGTCGTGCGGATCCTGATGTCAACGAAGGCGGTCAGTATACACCCGGGCGCGGGCGCGCCACGGATGGGAAAATTCTCAATACTCTTTACCGGTGACGCGGCTGCGGTAACTCTCCCAGTTGAAGATCACCCACAGGCTGTTGCCGAGGCGCATCCTGTCCATCACGCGTTCGCCCAACAGCTTATTCATCTCTTCCAGGTTACTGTTGGTCAGCATGCCTGTCGGGCGTTTGGACGAAGAGCGGCGATCGACAATCTGATTAATAATCACTTTTTCGTAGCGGGATTCTGTCTGCATACCGATTTCATCAATCACCAGCAGGTCAACGCTGCTTAAGTCATTGAGCAACTGCTCTTCGCTGTTTTCCTTGTTACCAAAAGTCTCTTTCATGGCGGACATAATGTCGGCAACGGTAATGATCAGTACCGATTTACCGCGCAACAGCAGTTCATTACAGATAGCTGCTGCCAGATGGTTTTTGCCGGTTCCGGGTTTGCCAGAAAAGATAAAACTGGCGATGTTACCGTCGAACTCTTCCACATATTGCCGTGCCTGGCTCAGCGCCCGCATTTGGCCTTCTGTCTCAACACGATAATTATCGAAAGAGCAGTTCTGGTGCAGGGGACGAATGCCGGAACGGTTGAAGGTGCGCTGCATTTTCATGGCGCGATTTTCGCGCTCCAGCGCCGCCGAACGGATTTCGCCTTGTTGCTTCTGCCACGCCATCAACTCTTCGCCGGTTTTAAAAGCAGGCTCGGTGTTGGCAGGCATCATTTTTTGCAGTCGCTTCATCAATTCGCCGACGTTTTTCATCGTTATCCTCTAAAACCTGGTGGGATTTGATCATCTGGTTCGGACAGGGCGTTAATGTCCCGCTTTGCCGCGCCGTTCTGGCTGCTACGGCCCATTTGCAGGCTGCGTGCCAGTTTTTGCTGCCACTGGACGTGATGGAAAACTTTGCCTTCGGCCTGCCAGTAAGCCACGAACGAGGCCAGCTCTTCCGGCGTGGCGGGATGGGCCAGCGCAATGCCCCACATCGCCGCCAGGCGCTGAAAGTCAGCATCTGGCTGCCAGCCCGCGTACATGGCGAATTTGCCCATTGGCACATTTACCGGCGTAGCGGCTGGTTCTTCATAAAATTGTGCATCGAGTGAAATATCACTCATCGGGCGCGCAAGCTGTGCTTCAAGCGCCAGAAGCTGTTCAAGGCGCTGCGGCGTAATAGCGTAAAATACGGGGCTATTATTGGCAAAAACGGCGATGGCGCCGCCTTCCGTGCGTGCCAGCACGCAGGCAGGATCGCGCATAAATTCATCAATGCCAATGACATTCGGCGTCAGGATTCTGGAAGACATAACGCGTTCTCAAACAGGATTACTACGGATACGGTGCACTGCGTTTTTTTTACACAGGCATAATCACACATAGTAACACAGTGAGCGCAAAGGGCAGTACAGCATGAAAAAGCCGGGTTTCCCCGGCTTGTGATTTTCCCAAAACGTTGGCTTTTGTGCGTTACGCAATGATATTCAGCGTAACGTCGATGTTGCCGCGAGTGGCGTTGGAGTAAGGGCAAACAATATGCGCGGCATCGACCAGTTTTTTGGCTTCAGCGGCGTCCATTCCCGGCAGATGGATATTCAGTTTGGCTTCAATACCAAAGCCGGTCGGCAAAGGGCCGATACCCACTTCGCCTTCGATAAACGCATCTTTCGGCATGGCGATTTTGTCGCGACCGGCGACAAATTTCATCGCGCCGAGGAAGCACGCGGAGTAGCCCGCAGCAAACAGCTGTTCCGGGTTAGTGGCTTCACCACCAGCGCCACCCATCTCTTTCGGCACGCCCAGTTTGACATCCAGTACGCCGTCGGAAGAGGTTGCGCGGCCATCACGGCCTCCGGTTGCTTTGGCTTTGGCTGTATAAACAACTTTTTCTAAAGACATGGCAGGTTCCTTATTATCTAGAGTGTTTGCTATAAAGTAGCGTGCTATTTTGTTGCTGGAAATAAACTCCCTGCAAAGGGAGCTTATGCCCGTTGAAACTGTTGGCGAAGCCGTTCCAGTTGCTGCTTGATATCGGCAAGCGTTGCGGTATCGCAAGCCATTGCACAGCCGATCGCTTCCGGAATCGATGTCGCTTGCTGCTGCAGGTCACGCCCGCTTTCGCTTAGGGTGATCACCACCTGGCGTTCATCCTGGCGCGAACGTTGACGACGAATCAGGCCTGCGCTTTCCAGACGCTTCAGCAGCGGCGTCAGCGTGGCAGAGTCGAGATACAGGCGCTCGCCAATTTCCGATACCGTGATGTCATCTTTCTCCCACAGCACCAGCATCACCAGATATTGCGGGTAGGTGAGATTCATCGGTGCCAGTAGCTGCCGGTAGAGCTTATGCAGCGCCAGATTTGTTGAGTAAAGTGCAAAACAAAACTGGTTATCTAACGCGAGCTGCGCATTCGCGGTTGGAGTCGATGTCTTCTTCATGGGATTGAATATAGATAGCGCGCGATTTTATTGCAAGTTATTTTTTACAAAAAGGCATGTGCGCGAGAATTTGCCGTCCTTTCAGCATGGTAGTGGCGCTTCGTAACCAGAACCGGGGCAATTTTGCAAAAAATTGCGAAGGCGCAAATGTTGTCGATCACGTGAAAATGAACATTGTTTACTGTGTTTGGTAACTCGCTGTTTTGAGCAAGAATCCCAGCTGCATCATGGAATTACGCTGTGCGTTACGCAATAGCATTAAGTCTCTTTGAATCGCCACGGGTTTAACAGACACCTCAGAGTCATTTAAGATGGCTTAAAGAGAGGTGCCCATGAGCGGTAAGCGTTATCCCGAAGAGTTTAAAACTGAAGCAGTCAAACAGGTTGT
>NZ_JAENHT010000012.1:0-111084 GCF_016620385.1 Kosakonia sp. LAM2021 | reverse complement strand
AAGGAACGTTGAAGACGACGACGTTGATAGGCCGGGTGTGTAAGCGCAGCGATGCGTTGAGCTAACCGGTACTAATGAACCGTGAGGCTTAACCTTACAACGCCGAAGATGTTTTGGCGTGAGAGACAGATATTCAGCCTGATACAGATTACATCAGAACGTGAGAACGGTCTGATAGACAGAATTTGCCTGGCGGCACTAGCGCGGTGGTCCCACCTGACCCCATGCCGAACTCAGAAGTGAAACGCCGTAGCGCCGATGGTAGTGTGGGGTCTCCCCATGCGAGAGTAGGGAACTGCCAGGCATCAAACAAGTGAAGAGGCCATCCTGACGGATGGCCTTTTTGCATTTTTACGCAGCGAAACAGCACAGGCGCTCGCCCTGCGATGCCGGTTTTAATCTTTCATCTGCCCGACAGAAAGCCTCATATGAAACAGGCAGTAAGTACCGGCAAATTAATCCACTTGCCTAAGCCAGCGCATAATAAACGTGACTATCTGCTCAATATCATTCAGGTTTAGTATCGGCACACCATGCATCAGAGGGATATCACTGGCAATGGCGATAACATGCTCGTCCAGCACCAACTCCGCTAAATCATGACCACAGTCATGCCGCCAGAGCAGAATTTTGGGCACAGCCTCGTGTTTAAAACCCTCGATAAGAACCAGATCCAGTTTTGTTGCATCCATTCTACTAACCAGATATGCCAAATCCAACTCGGCCACATCCGGCGTTTCTGTCATTAATGCCCAGCGTTGCGAACTGGCAACCAACGTTTGTGCCGCACCTGCTTTACGTAATTCATAGCTGTCTTTACCGGGCATATCGACATCCATATCGTGATGGGTATGTTTGATTAACCCGGGGCGAATACCTTGTTCGCAGAGAGCTGGAATCAACTTCTTAAGTAGCGTCGTTTTACCGGTTCCGCTCCAGGCGGCAATGGCGAGTAATGGGATCATGTTCTCTCCTGCCAGTGCGCGAGATCATCAGGGGTGTTCACATTGGCGAAGGCGGATTTCACATCACTAAAATCAACCGCATGCCCTCCTGCTCGTCGCATAAATACCATCACCCGACGTTCGCCGCTGGCGAGATAGTCCCGCAAAAATGGTAAAACGCTGCGATGTACCAGAGCAATTGCCGGGTGATCTCTCTCGCCATCATTAACCCACATTGCTGGCGCATTATGCTGCCGATTCTTTTGTAACCGCGTCATAAGATCCGTTGGTATACGTGGCGTATCGCACGGGCAAAACAGAAACCACTCCCCATCGCTTTGCTGCATAATGGAGAGTATTCCCGCCAGCGGGCCGGGAAAATCATCCAGCGTATCTGTGAGGACCGGTAAGCCACTGGTGCGATAAATTTCAAGGTTTCGATTGGCGCTGATAACTAAGCTGGTTACCTGTGGTGCCAGCCGTTCGGCAACATGTTGCCACAGCGGTTTGCCATTTAATTCCTGCAGTCCTTTATCTTTTCCACCCATCCGCGAGGCTTTTCCTCCCGCCAGCACCACACCTGTTACTGCACTACTGTCCGTCACCCTTATCGCCTCTTTTATTGTGGGTTTTACCCTGCTAACGTGTCTGTACCCAGAGTAAGGAGCACGATTATGAAATGTAAACGCCTGAATGAAGTTATCGAACTTCTCCAGCCTGCATGGCAAAAAGAACCAGAGCTTAATTTAGTGCAATTTTTGCAGAAACTGGCGCAAGAGTCAGGTTATCAAGGCGACCTTGTGGATTTAAGTGATGACATCCTGATCTATCATTTGAAAATGCGCGACTCCTCGAAAGATGCAGTGATCCCAGGCATTCAGAAAGATTATGAAGAGGATTTTAAAACCGCGCTGTTGCGCGCGCGTGGCGTAATTAAAGAGTAAAAGCTTGTAAGCGGCGCAACCGAATACGCTACGAAATGATATCCTGAATTATTCGTCGTATTTTCGGATCCCAGGATGACCTGCAACGCCTTTACCTTCCAGACATTACACCCGGATACCATTATGGATGCGCTGTTTGAGCAGGGGATCCGGGTGGATTCCGGGCTTACCCCGCTCAACAGCTATGAAAACCGCGTTTATCAATTTCAGGATGAAGATCGCAAACGTTATGTGGTGAAGTTTTACCGCCCGGAGCGTTGGTCTGCAGAACAAATCCGTGAAGAGCATGAATTTGCTTTAGATTTGCAGCGTGATGACGTGCCGGTCGCGGCACCGCTCGCTTTCAACAATGAAACCTTACTCACCCATCAGGACTTCTTTTTCGCCGTTTTTCCAAGCGTTGGTGGCCGTCAGTTTGAAGCCGACAATCTGGATCAAATGGAGTGGGTGGGGCGCTACCTTGGTCGTATGCATCAAACCGGCAGTAAGAAGCGTTTTACAAGCCGTCCGGAAATAGGCGTTCAAGAATATCTGATTGAGCCACGCCAACTCTTTGAAACATCAACGCTCATTCCTTCTGGTTTAAAAGATGAATTTTTGCGCGCAGCCAATAAGCTTATTGATGCTGTAATGGCGCAATGGCATAACCGTTTTAATTTTTTGCGTCTGCATGGTGATTGCCATGCAGGGAATATTCTCTGGCGAGACGGGCCAATGTTCGTTGATTTAGACGATGCCCGTAATGGCCCCGCCGTACAGGATCTGTGGATGTTGCTACACGGCGATAAAGCTGAGCAGCGCATGCAGATGGAGATGATCGTTGAGGCCTACGAAGAATTCAGTGAATTCGACATGGCCGAGCTCGGGTTAATCGAGCCGCTACGCGCCATGCGCCTGGTTTATTATCTGGCATGGCTGATTCGTCGCTGGGACGATCCGGCATTTCCCAAAAATTTCCCGTGGCTAAGCAGTGAAGATCACTGGCACAGACAAACATTGATTTTTCTTGAACAGGTGAAAGTTCTTCAAGAACCACCTTTAGCATTAACACCAATGTATTAAATGGAGAGAGTTAACCATGAAGAAGATTTGGCTGGCGCTGGCAGGAATGATTCTGGCTTTTAGCGCCTCAGCAGCACAACCAACAGACGGTAAGCAATTTATTACGCTTGATAAGCCAGTGGCGGGCGAGCCGCAGGTGCTTGAGTTCTTCTCGTTTTATTGCCCGCACTGCTACGACTTCGAGCAAGTTTGGCATGTTGCTGATGCGGTGAAGAAGAAGCTGCCAGAGGGCACAAAAATGACCAAATACCACGTGGAATTCTTAGGTCCACTGGGTAAAGAGATGACGCAGGCGTGGGCTGTGGCCATGGCGCTTGGTGTGGAGGATAAAATCACTTCTCCACTGTTTGAAGCGGTTCAGAAAACACAGACCGTACAGTCTGTTGCAGATATTCGCGATGTCTTCATCAGCGCGGGCGTGAAAGGCGAAGAGTATGATGCAGCGTGGAACAGTTTCGTGGTGAAATCGCTGGTTGCTCAGCAAGAAAAAGCGGCTGCGGATTTACAACTTCAGGGCGTTCCGGCTATGTTTGTTAACGGGAAATATCAGGTTAACCAGCAGGGCATGGACGGCAGCAGCCTGGATGCCTTCGTTCAGGACTACGCAAACACCGTGAAGTATCTTGTTGAGAAGAAATAAAAATAACGCCGGTCACTGACCGGCGTTATTGTATTTTGCTTTGATGGTATCAATCAGTTCATCTTTTCCAAGCCACAGTTTATTCAGCCACTGCTGGAAACTCCGTTTAAAATTCTTATCGTTAACATAGTCTCCATGTAACGCTTCATCCACCGGCAATAAATTGACTCGCACGACAATACGCGTCAGTTTACCGCTGAGCATATCAAAGAACGGCGTCCGGTCGTTTTCCGGATAACAGAGCGTAACATCAAGCAATTTATCGAACTGTTTACCCAATACATTTAGCGCCATGGCAACACCTGCTGCTTTTGGCGACAACAGATTTTTAAAAGAAGAGCGTGTCTGTTGGCGCTTGTCTTCCGTGAAACGTGAGCCTTCAACAAAGTTCACAATGGTGGTCGGGTGAAAGCGAAATTTCTCGCATGAACGGCGCGTGGTTTCAACATCTTTACCCCGACGTTCAGGGTGACGAATCAAATAACTTCTGGAGTAACGGCGCATAAAAGGCATATCCAGCGCCCAGCAAGCAAGGCCAATAAAAGGTACCCACGCCAGTTGCTGTTTAAGGAAATATTTGTTCATGGGAATATGTTTACGAAACAACACGCATAACACCACAATATCCGCCCAGCTATGATGATTGCAGATCAATAAATACCAGTTTTTCTTATCCAGCCCTTCCAGCCCCTCAACATCCCATTGTAAATAAGGGTTGAGATGCAATAGCAATGAGAGCCCTTCGCACCAGCAGTACATCAGAAAATTGCAAAACGTTGAGATCGAGCGCCATACCGCGGGAACGGGAATTAACAGCTTGAGCATTCCGGCGATAATTATGGGCACGGAACAAACAATGGTAACCAATATGGTGAGCAGAACACTCAAAAATAGAGTAGTTACCGCAAGAAATCTCGACATAGTTATATTATTCAGAAAGTTAGCTGCTAAAAGCACATTAAAAAAGCGCAAGGCGCAGATCTTAACAGAAAACAGTTATCACGAATGCTTAAACCTTGCTGGTAATACCTGAACAATTATCGGTAATAAATCAAATCAAAATTACTTATATCCACACAGCGTAAATTGCTATCAAAAAGCAACAATGATCATCTTTTATAATATAACCTATTGAATATAAATGGTTTGTATAATTCTGCGATCGGCGTAATAGCACAAAAGTCCAGCCTGACAAAAACTATTCACAAACTTATCCACAGGATGTTTATGCGAGCGATCCCGACGATCGCGAAATCTTTTCGGCATTTTCCGCGAAAAACTCATGTTTTCTCCCTGTCTGTGGCATCCTTTAACCATAATTTGATAAACAGGCATGGACATCATGGTTCAGATCCCAGAAAACCCACTTATCCTTGTTGACGGCTCGTCTTACCTTTATCGCGCTTATCATGCGTTTCCGCCGCTGACCAATAGCGCCGGTGAGCCTACTGGCGCTATGTACGGCGTGCTCAACATGTTGCGCAGCCTGATTTTGCAATACCAGCCGACACATGCTGCGGTGGTGTTTGATGCGAAAGGCAAAACCTTCCGTGATGAACTGTTTGAGCATTACAAATCTCATCGCCCGCCAATGCCGGACGATTTGCGTGCGCAAATTGAGCCGCTGCACACCATGGTAAAAGCGATGGGGCTGCCGTTACTGGCGGTCTCCGGCGTTGAAGCGGATGATGTCATCGGCACGCTGGCGCGCGAAGCCGAAAAAGCGGGTCGGCCGGTGTTGATAAGCACCGGTGATAAAGATATGGCGCAACTAGTGACGCCAAATATTACGCTTATCAATACTATGACCAACACCATTCTCGGCCCAGATGAAGTCGTCACAAAATATGGCGTCCCGCCGGAGTTAATTATCGATTTCCTCGCCCTGATGGGTGACTCCTCAGATAACATTCCTGGCGTGCCGGGCGTTGGCGAGAAAACGGCGCAGGCATTGCTGCAAGGGCTGGGCGGTCTGGATACGCTCTATAAAGAATCGGATAAAATCGCCGGGCTCACCTTCCGCGGTGCTAAAACCATGGCGGCGAAGCTTGAGCAGAACAAAGAGGTGGCTTATCTCTCCTACCAACTGGCTACTATCAAAACGGATGTCGAACTGGAGCTTACCTGCGAACAGCTGGAAGTTCAGCAGCCTGCGGCGCAAGAGCTTCTGGAGCTGTTTAAGAAATATGAATTCAAACGCTGGAGCGCAGATGTAGAAGCGGGCAAATGGCTCCAGGCGAAAGGCGGCAAACCGGCGGCAAAACCGCAGGAAACCATTGAGATTGAGGCAGAAGCGGATATTCCCGCAGCCGCGCTGTCGGCGGAAAATTACGTCACCATTCTCGATGAAGAGACGTTGCAAACATGGATCGGTAAACTGAAAAGCGCACCGCTCTTTGCTTTCGATACTGAAACCGACAGCCTCGATAATATCAGCGCCAATCTGGTTGGCCTCTCCTTTGCGACCGAACCGGGTATCGCGGCTTATGTGCCGGTTGCGCATGATTACCTTGATGCACCGGATCAAATCCCGCGCGAGCGCGTGCTGGAATTACTGAAACCGCTGCTGGAAGATGAAAATGCCCATAAAGTGGGGCAGAACCTTAAATACGATCGCGGCGTGCTGGAAAATTACGGCATTGAACTGCGCGGCATTGCCTTCGATACCATGCTGGAATCCTACATACTGGATAGCGTCGCCGGTCGTCATGACATGGACAGCCTCTCCGAACGCTGGCTAAAGCATAAAACGGTCACCTTCGAAGAGATCGCTGGTAAAGGTAAAAACCAGCTGACGTTTAATCAGATCGATCTTGAACAGGCCGGGCGTTATGCAGCGGAAGATGCCGATGTCACGCTGCAGCTGCATCTGAAGATGTGGCCGGAGCTGCAAAATAATGCCGGACCGCTGAACGTCTTTCAGAACATTGAAATGCCGCTGGTGCCGGTAATTTCGCGTATTGAGCGTAATGGCGTCAATATTGATCCCGCCGTCTTACACAAGCACTCCGAAGAGTTGACGCTGCGCCTGGCAGAGCTGGAGAAAAAGGCGCATGAAATTGCGGGTGAGCCGTTTAACCTCTCGTCAACCAAGCAGTTGCAAACTATTTTGTTTGAGAAGCAAGGCATTAAGCCGTTGAAGAAAACACCTGGTGGCGCGCCGTCGACGTCGGAAGAGGTGCTCGAAGAACTCGCGTTGGATTACCCGCTGCCAAAAGTTATTCTCGAACATCGTGGGCTGGCGAAGCTGAAATCGACCTATACCGATAAGCTGCCATTGATGATTAACCCGAAAACCGGGCGTGTGCATACCTCGTATCATCAGGCTGTGACGGCAACGGGCCGTTTATCTTCGACCGATCCGAACCTGCAAAATATTCCGGTGCGTAATGAGGAAGGCCGCCGTATCCGCCAGGCTTTTATCGCGCCGAAAGATTATGTCATTGTCTCGGCGGACTACTCGCAAATTGAGCTGCGTATTATGGCGCACCTGTCACGCGACAAAGGTCTGCTGTCTGCATTTGCTGAAGGTAAAGACATTCACCGCGCAACGGCGGCAGAAGTGTTTGGTTTGCCACTGGAAAGCGTCAGTAACGAGCAGCGCCGCAGCGCGAAAGCGATCAACTTTGGGCTGATTTACGGCATGAGCGCCTTTGGTTTATCGCGTCAGCTCAATATCCCGCGTAAAGAGTCGCAGAAGTACATGGATCTTTACTTCGAGCGTTATCCTGGCGTGCTGGAATATATGGAGCGCACTCGCGCACAGGCGAAAGATCGTGGCTATGTTGAAACTCTGGATGGGCGTCGTCTTTACCTACCGGACATCAAATCCAGCAATGGGGCCAGACGAGCCGGTGCGGAACGTGCGGCGATCAATGCTCCCATGCAGGGAACGGCAGCGGACATCATTAAACGCGCCATGATCGCTGTAGATAGCTGGCTGCAAAGCGAGAAACCGCGCGTGCGGTTGATCATGCAGGTGCACGATGAACTGGTGTTTGAAGTGCATAAAGATGATGTTGAGGCCGTGTCGAAAAAGATCCATGAACTGATGGAGAGTAGCACCAAACTGGATGTGCCGTTGCTGGTGGAAGTCGGAAGTGGTCAAAACTGGGATCAAGCGCACTAAGTGTTCGGTGGGTAAAGGGCTTTTTCTGTAAGTAAGCAACAAATCACCGTGAGTTTTGTGACAATCATTAGAATTCCCTATGTAAAAATTGAAAAGAAATTACAAAAAGTGCTTTGTCCGGATCTAAAAAGGGAGTAGAGTTATTCGCGTAGGGTACAGAGGTAAGATGTTCTATCTTTCAGACCTTTTACTTCACGTAATCGGATTTGGCTGAATATTTAGCCGCCCCAGTCAGAAATGACTGGGGCGTTTTTTATTGTACGAAAGAAAGAAAAAGCGCGGCGAATGCCACGCTTGATATGAAGGTTACTCGCCCGTTTCTTCTTCCACTGGCGGCAGGTTATTGAACCAGCCATCCAGTTTCTCACGTAATTTATCCACGCCTTGTTTTTTCAGCGACGAGAAAGTTTCAACCTGTACTTCGCCGTTAAAGGCAAGCACAGCTTCACGCACCATATTCAGTTGCGCTTTCCGCGCGCCGCTGGCCAGTTTATCCGCCTTGGTCAGCAGCACCAGCACTTGCAGATTGCTCTCGACAGCCCACAGGATCATCTGCTGATCAAGATCTTTCAGCGGATGGCGAATATCCATCAGCACTACCAGGCCTTGCAGGCATTGGCGTTTTTCGAGGTATTCACCCAGCGCGCGTTGCCATTTGAGTTTCATCTCTTCCGGCACTTCCGCGTAACCGTAACCCGGCAAGTCGACAAGACGTTTGCCATCAGCGACTTCAAATAAGTTGATCAGCTGCGTACGGCCGGGCGTTTTCGAGGTTCGCGCCAGGTTTTTCTGGTTGGTCAGGGTATTAAGTGCGCTCGATTTACCTGCGTTGGAGCGGCCAGCAAAAGCCACTTCAATGCCGGTATCGGCGGGTAAGTGGCGAATATCAGGCGCACTGGTGACAAAGTGCGTCTGTTGGTAATTCCAGTTAGTCAAAATGGTCGTCTCCATCGTCAAAGCATGCGGCGATTATACCTGAACCCACGTAAAAGGCTGTTTTTCTCGCCAGAAACTCTCCTGTGAGCCATTACCGCGCGATGTGTAAGATATTTGCCCTTTTCGTTATGCGAACTTTCGGAGAAACTGCAGATTAAAAAATGGCTAAAAGTTATCTAATCAAAGGGTTATGTATATAGAATTTTCTTAAACTGCGGGTTCTGGCGCTTTTCCTGCTTGTCAGTTTAGCTCAGAAGGGTAAAGTAACCCACTAAGGCCGGATGCTGCTTGTGGAAGGATAACTCACGGAATGAGGGGTCAGGAGCGCCAGGAGGCGAAGACCGGAGACTAACGTCAGAAGACGTTGAACAAGGAAAAGGAACCGTAACAGGGAACGTTCTACGCTAACGGATAAACAGGGCAAGTTGATAGCGAACACGGAATGTAAAACCCATTACGGGTGAAGGGTCAAGAAAAAAGGCGACAGTTTGCACTGTCGCCTTTTTTCTTTGCTTGCTTTCTGCTAGATTCCGCCGCAATTCTATACTGATGAAAAACGACTTAAGACCACTAATATGAAAAAACCGTCCACCAATCCGCGCGGTAAAGTGCGCCGTAAAACCCGTGAAGAGTTAAATCAGGAAGGCCGCGATCGTAAGCGTGAGAAAAAGCACCGCGGTAATGCTTCAGGCAGCCGTGCGAACGGTGGCGACGGCGCTTCTGGCTCCGGAAGGGGTAAACAGCAAAAAGATCCGCGTATTGGTAGTAAAAAACCGATCCCGCTGGGTGTCACCGACACGCCGGTCAACAAGCAGCACAAACCTAAGAGCGAGAAACCTATGCTTTCACCGCAGGCAGAGCTGGAAATGCTGGAAACGGATGAGCGCCTGGACGCGCTACTGGAACGTCTGGAAGAGGGTGAAACCCTGAGCGCTGACGATCAGGCGTGGGTCGATGCCAAACTGGACCGCATTGATGAGCTGATGCAGAAACTCGGCCTCTCTTACGATGATGACGAAGAAGAGGAAGAAGAAGGCAAAGAAGATATGATGCGTCTGCTGAAAGGCGGCAACTAATCCTTTTCTATGGGGCTTTCTGTCCTGCTTATAACCCTTCCGGTTATATGTTATCTGGTGTGGTTATTCGTTAAACTACAGCGGTTGTCGCGGCGCAAATTGTGGCTGCGCAACCGGCTTATGACCCGAAACGAGGTCAGGCCGGGCCGCCGGAACCGCCAGCGGCGTCATCGGAAGGAGTAAACAATGTCTGAGCAAGTCATCGACTGGGATCTGGCCCTGATCCAGAAATATAACTATTCCGGGCCGCGTTACACCTCATATCCCACCGCGCTGGAGTTTTCCGACGCTTACGGCGAAGACGATTTTCGCCAGGCTGTGGTGCGTTACCCTGAGCGACCGCTGTCGCTGTATGTGCATATCCCGTTTTGTCACAAGCTGTGCTACTTCTGCGGTTGCAATAAAATTGTCACCCGCCAGCAGCATAAAGCCGATCAGTATCTGGACGCGCTTGAGCAGGAAATTATTCACCGCGCGCCGCTATTTTCAGGTCGCCACGTCAGACAGTTGCACTGGGGCGGCGGTACACCGACCTATCTGAACAAAGCGCAAATCAGCCGTCTGATGAGCCTGCTGCGCGGTCATTTTGCGTTTGATGCTGATGCGGAAATATCGATCGAAGTTGATCCGCGCGAAATCGAACTGGATGTGCTCGATCATCTGCGTAGCGAAGGTTTTAATCGCCTGAGTATGGGCGTGCAGGATTTCAACAAAGAGGTTCAGCGTCTGGTCAATCGCGAGCAGGATGAAGAATTTATCTTTGCGCTGCTCAATCACGCCCGCGATATTGGTTTTACCTCGACCAATATTGACCTGATTTACGGCCTGCCAAAACAGACGCCGGAAAGCTTCGCTTTCACGTTACAGCGCGTGGCGGCGCTTAGCCCGGATCGCCTGAGTGTCTTCAACTACGCGCATTTGCCGACATTGTTCGCCGCACAGCGCAAAATCAAAGACGCTGATTTGCCTACAGCGCAGCAGAAACTCGATATTTTGCAGCAAACTATCACTTCTCTGACCGGCTCCGGTTACCAGTTTATTGGCATGGATCACTTTGCCCGCCCGGACGATGAGCTGGCTATTGCTCAGCGTGAAGGTGTACTGCACCGTAATTTCCAGGGGTACACCACGCAGGGCGACAGCGATCTGCTGGGGTTGGGCGTGTCTGCCATTAGCATGATCGGCGACAGCTACGCGCAAAACCAAAAAGAGCTGAAACACTATTATCAGCAAGTGGACGAGCGCGGAAATGCGCTATGGCGCGGTATCGCGTTAACCCGTGACGACTGTATTCGCCGCGATGTGATCAAAGGGCTGATTTGTAATTTCCGCCTCGAGTTCGATGCGGTGGAACGCGCCTGGGATCTCAACTTCCGTGATTATTTTGCCGAGGATTTGCGCCTGCTGGCACCGCTGGTGGAGGACGGGCTGGTGGCAATGAACGAGCAGGGATTACAGGTCACAGCGAAAGGGCGTTTGCTGATCCGCAATATCTGCATGTGTTTCGATGCTTATCTGCGGCGCAAAGCGCGCTTGCAGCAGTTTTCACGCGTGATTTAACGAGATGGCGCATCAAGCCTACAAAATACGTTCTGTAGGCCTGATAAGCGCAGCATAACGCGAAGATTAGCTAAACAGCCCAACCAGCGCGGCACACAGAACAGCCGCGATGGCCGTTTGCGGTGTGTGGCTTGCCGACGCGCCAGCTTCTACGCCTGCAGTGACCACATTGATTAATGATTCCAGCATGATGACCTCTCCCATGAACGGGCAAGATCATACGTCACTGCCGGTAACAGTAAAGCGCAAAATAGCGGCAATTTGCGATCGCGGTTCATTCTTTACACTTCGCCTGCCTGTTATTCCATTCCCAGCTCTTTCAACTTACGCGTCAGGGTATTACGACCCCATCCGAGCAGCCGCGCCGCTTCCTGTTTGTGGCCCTGCGTGTGACGCAGCGCTGTGGTCAGTAAGGTGCGCTCCATTTCGGGTTGCGCTTCTGAAAGCAGATTTTGATGACCGGAACGCAATGCGCGATCCGCCCATTGCGCCAGCAGTGTTGCCCAACTGTCTGGCAGGCTCTGCGAAGGGCTGTCCGGCACGGTGGTTTCGAACAACTCGCCAGGCAAATCCTGAATCAACACTTCCTGGCCTGCGGCCATAACCGTTAACCAGCGGCAGGTGTTTTCCAGTTGGCGGACGTTACCTGGCCATGCCAGACGCGTAAGCGCGGTTTCGGTTTCCGGATGCAGTTGTTTCGTTTCCACGCCCAGCTCACGCGCGGCGACTTGCAAAAAGTGGCGTGCTAAACGCGGAATATCTTCCCGGCGTTCGCGCAGCGGCGGCAAATGCACACGGATCACGTTCAGGCGGTGGAACAGATCCTCACGGAATTTGCCCTCCTGAACGCGCTGTTCCAGGTTCTGGTGCGTGGCTGCGATAATGCGTACATCGACCTTCACCGGCGCATAACCGCCCACGCGATAAAACTGGCCATCGGCCAGTACGCGCAGCAAACGTGTCTGCACATCCAGCGGCATATCGCCGATTTCGTCCAGAAACAGTGTCCCGCCATCGGCTTGCTCAAACCGTCCCTGACGAATCGTATTCGCGCCAGTAAACGCCCCTTTTTCGTGACCAAACAGTTCCGATTCAATCAAATCCTTCGGAATGGCTGCCATATTGAGGGCGATAAACGGCGCCTTCACGCGCGGGCTGTGGCGATGCAGTGCATGAGCCACCAGTTCTTTACCGGTTCCCGATTCACCATTAATCAACACGCTGATCGATGAGCGCGACAGCCGACCGATAATGCGAAACACATCCTGCATCGCCGGTGCTTCGCCGATAATGTCGGTCGTTGGGCCACTGGCCTGCACATTGCGCGGCTGCTGCTGTTCCTGATAATGGCTGATCGCGCGCTCAACCAGCGCAACGGCTTCGTCGATATCAAACGGTTTAGGTAGATAATCGAATGCCCCTTGTTGATACGCGCTTACCGCTGCATCGAGATCGGAATGCGCGGTCATAATGATGACCGGGAGCATCGGATGGCGCTGTTTGATCTGTTTCAGTAACGCAAGACCATCCATCCCTGGCATACGAATATCCGAAAGCAGTACATCCGGGGTTTTGGTGGTGAGTGCATCTAGCACTTCATTGGCACTTTCAAACGTTGTACAACTCAAGCCAGCCCCGGTGAGCGCGCGTTCCAGCACCCAACGGATGGAGCTATCGTCATCAACGATCCAGACTATCCCTCGTTGCATAAACACCTCTACTTCCGAATAGGCAGAAATACCGAGAATTCGGTATGGCCTGGCCAACTGGTAAATTCAATTTTGCCAGAATGTTGATCAATCAAACTGCGTGCGATAGATAACCCAAGCCCGGTGCCGCCTTCGCGTCCGCTCACCATCGGGTAGAACAAGGTATCCTGGAGATGCGACGGAATACCCGGGCCGTTATCTTCCACATCTATTCTCGCCGCGAGGCGATAACGCACGCCGTGCAGTGTCAGCTGGAAGGCGGTACGGGTGCGCAGAATAATTTCGCCCCCTTCCGGTCCCAGCGCCTGCAGAGCGTTACGCACTATATTCAGTAAAACCTGCTCGATTTGGTCTGGATCGTGCGCGAGCTCCGGCAAACTTGGATCGTAATCACGGGTTAAGGTGACATTCTCCGGCAGCTCCATCGACACTAGTTTCACTACACGCTCGGCCACTTTGTGAATACTTTCGGTAACATGCATCCCCGGTTGCTGCGGCCCCAGCAGGCGATCAACCAGGTTACGCAAGCGGTCAGCTTGCTCGATGATTACTTTGGTGTATTCCAGCAGTGCCGGATCGGGCAGGGCTTTGCTCAGCAACTGTGCCGCGCCGCGTAAACCACCAAGCGGGTTTTTAATTTCATGCGCCAGACCGCGTACCAGATCGCGCGCCGCAACTTGTTGGGCGTGCTGGAGCTGCTCCTGGCTAAGACGACGCTGATTATCCATCGGCGCCATTTCCAGCAGAATCAAACCATCCGGCAGACGTTGCGCCGTCAGCGAAAGAATGTGTGAGCGCCCGTCAATGACGAGCGTCACTTCGTTGTCGGTAAACCCCTGCCCGGCATGTAAACTTTCCCGCATCAAATCGATGTTCAGGGAAAAGTAACTCAGCAGTTCGGGGAGCGGAGTGCCGAATAGCTTACGAGAGCTTTGCGCCAGCAGTTGCTGTGCCGCAGGGTTGGCGTAATGTACCGCCAGCTCGTCATCAACCAGCAAAATGCTGTTGATCAAAGAATTGAGGATCTGCCCAGCATCGGGCAGCACGCCGCTTGCCATTTAGCAGTCTCCCGGAGGTGTGCACCAATTTAGTGCAGTATAGCGTTTTATTGGTAAAAAGCGCGTTAGATCAGGTTGTTGGTGGAGAAAAAAGCCCATCCAGGGATGGGCTAAAAGTTCCACGGCAACTAAAAATCCTCTGGCGTCTTTCTCACCGTAGCTGTGTTGGCTGCCCTCATTCGCCCGAATCAGTTAGTGAACTCAGTGATTCGGGACATATTCGGTTGCCGCCTTGCTGCGACAAGACTTCTGCCGAGTCTTAATTCTTAAACGCTGTAGTACAGTTCGAACTCTACCGGGTGCGGCGTCATGCGAACGCGGTCGTTCTCTTCGATACGCAGCGCGATGTAAGCATCGATAGCGTCGTCGGTGAATACGCCACCGGCAGTCAGGAACTCGCGGTCAGCATCCAGCGCGTTGAGCGCTTCTTCCAGAGAGCCTGCAACTTGCGGGATTTCTTTCGCTTCTTCAGCCGGCAGGTCATACAGGTTTTTGTCCATCGCTTCGCCCGGGTGGATTTTGTTTTTAATGCCATCCAGACCAGCCATCAGCAGCGCTGCGAAGCACAGATACGGGTTAGCAGCCGGATCCGGGAAGCGCACTTCGATACGACGCGCTTTCGGAGAAGCCACAACCGGGATACGGATAGATGCAGAACGGTTACGTGCAGAGTAAGCCAGCATTACCGGCGCTTCATAACCCGGAACCAGACGCTTGTAGGAGTTGGTGGTCGGGTTAGACAGGGCGTTGATAGCTTTAGCGTGTTTGATTACGCCGCCAATGTAGTACAGCGCCATTTCAGACAGGCCTGCATATTTGTCGCCAGAGAACAGGTTAGTACCGTTCTTGGACAGGGACATGTGGCAGTGCATACCGGAACCGTTATCACCGAACATCGGTTTCGGCATAAAGGTCGCGGTTTTGCCGAAGCGGTGAGCAACGTTATGCACCACGTATTTGTAAATCTGAATTTCGTCCGCTTTTTTGGTCATGGTGTTGAAGCGGGTAGCCACTTCGTTCTGACCAGCCGTTGCCACTTCGTGGTGGTGAGCTTCAACAACCAGGCCCATCTCTTCCATCACCAGACACATGGTGGAACGCAGATCCTGTGATGAATCGACCGGTGGAACCGGGAAGTAACCGCCTTTCACAGCCGGACGGTGACCTTTGTTACCACCTTCGTATTTGGTGGAGGTGTTCCATGCGCCTTCGATATCGTCGATAGCCACGCTGGAACCGGAAATGGAGCTGCCGAAGCGCACGTCGTCGAACAGGAAGAATTCCGGCTCCGGCCCAAACAGAACGGTGTCTGCCAGACCGGTAGAGCGCAGGTACTCTTCAGCACGTTTAGCGATGGAGCGCGGGTCACGGTCGTAGCCCTGCATGGTGCCTGGTTCGAGGATATCGCAACGAATGATCAGCGTAGACTCTTCGTAGAACGGGTCAATGACAGCGGTAGTCGCGTCCGGCATCAGCACCATGTCTGATTCGTTGATGCCTTTCCAGCCACCAATCGAAGAACCATCAAACATTTTACCTTCTTCAAAGAAGTCAGCGTTTACCTGATGGGCTGGGATAGTGACGTGCTGTTCTTTACCTTTGGTATCGGTGAAGCGCAGATCGACAAACTTCACTTCGTGCTCATTCAGCATCGTCAAAACGTGTTCAGCGGACATACTTAAACTCTCCCGGATTTGTCATTGTCGTCGTGGTAACGAGGTCTTCTAATTACTACGTAAGCTGGCGTAGTTATCGTACAATCGTTAAAGCGAAATCTATGCCAACTTTTAAATGCCCCTAAAAAGGCGTTATCATGCACGGTATAGTGCAAAAGGGCTGCACCATGATGGTTATGTTGCACCAATATAGTGCCTTTATGTGAACATAGGGCACTATATTGGTGCAATTTTCGTTAATTGCCCCTTTTAACGCTCCGTGAAAGCGATCACAAAGCATCTCTGCAATACTTGTTTGCGGGGGATGTTTGTGATCCTGTTTTGTAGTGCGATTAATCCGTGTACAATAACGCGCTATTTCTAAATGCCTGAGGCAAAGTTGTGATCGAAAATTTGCGTAACATCGCCATCATCGCGCACGTTGACCATGGTAAAACTACCCTGGTTGATAAGCTGCTGCAGCAATCCGGTACGTTTGATGCTCGTGCCGAAACCCAAGAACGCGTGATGGACTCCAACGATTTGGAGAAAGAGCGTGGGATTACCATCCTCGCGAAAAACACCGCGATTAAATGGAATGACTACCGTATCAACATCGTGGATACCCCAGGGCACGCCGACTTCGGTGGTGAAGTTGAACGTGTAATGTCCATGGTAGACTCCGTTCTGCTGGTCGTTGACGCAATGGATGGCCCAATGCCGCAGACGCGCTTTGTGACTAAAAAAGCATTTGCCCATGGTCTGAAGCCCATCGTCGTTATCAACAAAGTTGACCGCCCTGGCGCGCGTCCTGACTGGGTTGTTGACCAGGTATTCGATCTGTTCGTTAACCTTGATGCGACTGACGAGCAACTGGATTTCCCGATCGTTTACGCTTCCGCGCTGAACGGTATCGCAGGTCTGGATCACGAGAACATGGCTGAAGACATGACTCCGCTGTACCAGGCGATTGTTGACCGTGTTCCTGCGCCAAATGTTGACCTCGATGGCACCCTGCAGATGCAGATCTCTCAGCTCGACTACAACAACTATGTTGGTGTAATCGGCATCGGTCGTATCAAACGCGGTAAAGTGAAGCCGAACCAGCAGGTCACTATCATTGATAGCGAAGGCAAAACCCGTAACGGTAAAGTCGGTAAAGTGCTGACCCACCTGGGGCTGGAGCGTATCGATAGCGAAATCGCCGAAGCAGGCGATATCATTGCGATCACCGGTCTGGGCGAGCTGAACATCTCCGACACCATCTGCGATCCGCAGAATGTGGAAGCGCTGCCGGCACTGTCTGTTGACGAGCCGACCGTATCCATGTTCTTCAACGTCAACACCTCTCCGTTCTGTGGTAAAGAAGGTAAGTACGTGACTTCACGTCAGATCCTCGACCGCCTGAACAAAGAACTGGTGCACAACGTTGCACTGCGTGTTGAAGAAACACCGGATGCTGATGCATTCCGCGTTTCCGGTCGTGGTGAACTGCACCTGTCTGTTCTTATTGAGAACATGCGTCGCGAAGGTTTCGAAATGGCGGTTTCCCGTCCGAAAGTTATCTTCCGCGAAATCGACGGCCGTAAACAAGAGCCGTTCGAAAACGTCACGCTGGACGTTGAAGAGCAGCACCAGGGTTCTGTAATGCAGGCGCTGGGCGAGCGTAAAGGCGATCTGAAAAACATGAATCCGGACGGTAAAGGCCGCGTACGTCTCGACTACGTGATCCCAAGCCGTGGCCTGATCGGTTTCCGTTCAGAGTTCATGACCATGACTTCCGGTACCGGTCTGCTGTACTCCACCTTCAGCCACTACGACGACGTTCGTCCGGGCGAAGTAGGCCAGCGTAACAACGGCGTGCTGATCTCCAACGGTCAGGGTAAAGCGGTTGCGTTTGCGCTGTTCAGCCTGCAGGACCGCGGTAAGCTGTTCCTCGGTCACGGTGCGGAAGTGTATGAAGGCCAGATCATCGGTATTCACAGCCGTTCTAACGACCTGACGGTAAACTGCCTGACCGGTAAGAAACTGACCAACATGCGTGCGTCTGGTACAGACGAAGCCACGGTTCTGGTTCCGCCGATCAAGATGACCCTGGAGCAAGCTCTGGAGTTCATTGATGACGACGAACTGGTAGAAGTGACCCCGCTCTCTATCCGTATTCGTAAACGTCACCTGACGGAAAACGACCGTAAACGCGCCATGCGCGGAGCGAAAGAAGAGTAATCGCTCTTTATTTGCTTGTGAAAAAGCCGCTGATTTTCAGCGGCTTTTTTTATGTCTGTATCTTCTGCGCGTGAAGTCGCGAACTATTCAAGTCAGAACTTTCCCGCTACAGTTAACTCTCCACGGCTGGCAAGGAGAGAGAAATGCTCTATATCTTTGATTTAGGTAACGTGATTGTCGACATCGACTTCAACAGGGTGCTGGGTGCCTGGAGCGATTTTAGCCGTGTGCCGCTGGCGACCTTAAAGCAGAGTTTCACCATGGGCGAGCCGTTTCATCAGCATGAGCGCGGTGAGATCAGCGACGAAGATTTCGCCAAAGCGCTGTGTCATGAAATGGAACTACCGCTCAGCTACGAGCAGTTTTCCACCGGCTGGCAGGCGGTGTTTGTCGCGCTGCGCAAAGAGGTTGTCGACATCATGCACAAACTGCGTGAGCAGGGGCATCGGGTCGTCGTGCTGTCGAATACTAACCGTCTGCACACCACGTACTGGCCGGAGCAATATCCGGAAATTCAGGCGGCGGCTGACCATATCTATCTTTCCCAGGAGATGGGAATGCGTAAGCCCGAAGCGCGAATTTATCAGCAGGTGCTGGCGCTGGAAGGTTTTTCTGCCGAAGATAGCGTCTTTTTCGACGATAATGCGGACAATATCGCCGGTGCGGAACAACTTGGCATTACCAGTATCCTGGTGACGAGCAAAACGACCATCCCGGACTACTTCGCGAAACAGCTATGCTAAAAAATCTGCGGCATCATGCAAAACATCGCACGCGCCCGCTTGTTGCCTGGTTGAGGCTGCTTTGGCGGCGCATTGATGAAGACCATATGACGACGCTGGCGGGGAATCTCGCCTACGTCTCTTTGCTTTCGATTGTGCCGCTGATCGCCGTGGTGTTTGCTTTATTCGCTGTTTTTCCTATGTTTTCTGAAATTAGCATCCAGTTGCGCCACTTTGTGTTTGCCAATTTCATTCCCACTACTGGTGATGTGATCCAGAACTACATTGAGCAGTTTGTGGCGAACTCCACCAAAATGACGGCGGTCGGCGCATGCGGGCTGGTGGTGACATCGCTGCTGCTGATGTACTCCATCGATTCGGCGTTAAACACCATCTGGCGCAGTACGCGTGTACGCCCGCATGTTTATTCATTTGCCGTCTACTGGATGATCCTCACACTCGGCCCGCTGCTGGCGGGTGCCAGTCTGGCGATAAGCTCCTACTTGCTGTCACTGCGCTGGGCGAGTGAGCTGGATAGCGTGATTGACGATGTGCTGCGCATATTTCCGCTGATCCTGTCGTGGCTCTCTTTTTGGTTGCTGTACAGCATTGTGCCGACAACGCGTGTGCCGAACCGCGATGCTATCGTCGGCGCGTTTGTCGCGGCACTGTTATTTGAGTTAGGTAAAAAGATTTTTGGCCTCTACATCACCATGTTTCCGTCTTACCAGCTGATTTATGGCGTGCTGGCTGTCATCCCCATTTTGTTCCTCTGGGTCTACTGGACCTGGTGTATCGTCTTGCTTGGCGCTGAAATAACTGTCACTCTCGGTGAATACCGAAAACTCAAAATAGCCGCACAGCAAGAAGAAGCAGACCAACCATGATTGCATTAATTCAACGTGTTTCCCGCGCGAGCGTTAGCGTGGCGGGTGAGGTGACGGGCGAAATCGGCCCTGGACTTTTGGTGTTGTTGGGCGTCGAAAGGGAAGACGATGAACAAAAAGCGAACCGCCTGTGCGAGCGTGTGCTGGGGTATCGTATTTTTGGCGACGCGGAAGGGAAGATGAATCTTAACGTCCAGCAGGCTGGTGGGAGTGTGCTGGTGGTGTCGCAATTTACGCTGGCGGCGGATACAGAACGTGGAATGCGTCCGGGATTTTCCCGGGGCGCTGCGCCGGAAAAAGCCGAGGCGCTGTACCACTATTTTGTTGAACGTTGCCGCAGCCAGCAAATGGAAACGCAAACCGGGCGATTCGCTGCCGATATGCAGGTTTCGCTGGTCAACGACGGCCCCGTCACGTTCTGGTTGCAAGTATGAGCCAGCTTGCGGCGTGGCCCCTGGTTACAAGAGAGAGTGCTGCTATGTACCACCTTCGCGTACCGCAAACGGAAGAAGAGTTAGAACTCTATTACCAGTTCCGCTGGGAAATGCTGCGTAAACCGCTGCATCAACCGAAAGGTTCCGAGCGTGATGGCTGGGATGCGATGGCACATCATCAGATGGTTGTCGACGAAGAGGGCAACATTGTCGCTATCGGTCGGCTGTATATCAACGCGGATAACGAAGGGTCGATTCGCTTTATGGCGGTCCACCCGGACGTGCAGGAAAAAGGCCTCGGCACATTGATGGCGATGACGCTGGAGTCCGTGGCCCGCCAGGAAGGGGTGAAGCGCGTGACCTGTAGCGCCCGTGAGGATGCGGTGGCGTTCTTCGCGAAACTCGGGTTCGTCAATGAAGGGGAAATCACCGCGCCGCAAACCACGCCGGTACGCCACTTTTTGATGATCAAACCGATCGCCACGCTCGATGATATTCTGCATCGCGGCGACTGGTGCGGGCAGTTGCAGCAGGCCTGGTATCAGCATATTCCGCTAAGTGAAAAGATGGGTGTGCGTATTCAGCAGTACACCGGGCAGAAATTTATCACCACCATGCCGGAAACCGGCAACCAGAATCCGCACCACACGCTGTTTGCCGGTAGCCTGTTTTCCCTGGCGACGCTCACCGGCTGGGGGCTGATCTGGCTGATGCTGCGCGAACGCCATCTCGGCGGCACCATCATCCTTGCCGATGCGCATATTCGCTATAGCACGCCGATCACCGGTAAGCCGAGCGCGATTGCCGATCTTGGCTCGCTAAGCGGTGATTTGGACCGTCTGGCGCGCGGGCGCAAAGCGCGCGTTCAGCTCCAGGTTGAACTGTTTGGCGAAGATAAGCAGGGCGCGATTTTCGAAGGCATTTATATCGTGTTGCCCGCCAAACCCTTCGGCTCGTTTGAAGAGGGTGGTAACGAGGAAGAGTAAGCCGCTGCGCGCCTGACGATACAGGCGCGCAACGTCCTGCGAACAACCCCTACTGCGCGAAGAAAAACCACGCGGTTTTGATCAACCCATCCTGCACTTCATAAACCGCCATATTTTCAATCACCGACTCGCCGATGCCGTAGATTTTTTCGTGATCGAACACCTTATTGCCCATCACCGTGCGCGAGAGCAACTCGGCGCGTAATGCCGGGTTGTTAAAGCGATGCGCAGCATAAAAGGCACGTAATGCTTCACGCCCTTGCAGCGACGGCTCAGTGGATGGCAAGCGATAAGCGATAACATCGTCGCTAAAACAGGCGGTAAACTCCTCAATATCATGGGCATTGTAAGCAGCAAACTGCTTTTCCACAGGACTTACGTCAGCCATCGGCTCTCCTTTTTTCACGCGGTTATATCCTGGCCACCCGTGCGGCCACGTCTCTTATCGCGTCTTTTGCGCTTTGGCTGATCCCGGCAAGCTGGAAGAAGCCATGGATCACGCCCTGATATTGTGAACAAGTACAAGTTACGCCCTGCTCGGTCATGTGCTGAAACAGCGCCTCGCCCTCATCACATAACGGGTCGAACTCTGCGGTAATAATATGTACCGGCGGCAGACCGGAAAAATCATCGCGCCACAGCGGGCTGACATCCGGCAACAGGCGGTCGGTATCGCCAAGATACATTTCATAGCCCGACAACAGCGCCTCGCGGGTAATCACATAATCGGAACCGTTAAAGGTATAG
This sequence comes from Kosakonia sp. LAM2021, assembly GCF_016620385.1. Taxonomy (NCBI): domain Bacteria; kingdom Pseudomonadati; phylum Pseudomonadota; class Gammaproteobacteria; order Enterobacterales; family Enterobacteriaceae; genus Kosakonia; species Kosakonia sp. LAM2021. The sequence goes on along the minus strand of NZ_JAENHT010000012.1, from coordinate 89,369 downwards.
CTGTCGAAATAGGCGGTGGCGTCGAGCATCGGGTAAATCAACACCAACTGGGCCGGTTGCCATGTCGCCGCGGCTTTCAGCCGTAGCGCCGTCACCAGCGCTAAGTGACCGCCTGCGCTATCACCTGCTAGCGTGATACGTTCCCTGTCGATTCCGAGTTTTTCGGCGTTGTTCCATATAATATCGGCACCAGATTGCGCATCATCATGCGCGACAGGCCAGCGATATTCCGGCGCTAGCCGATATTGCACAGCCACAACCCGGCAACCACTATAAAAGGCCAGCTGACGCAGTTGGTTATCGTGCGTGTCGAAGCCGCCGCTAATAAAGCAGCCGCCGTGGTAGTAAATCAACGCGGGAAGATGACCGCTGGCGTCCTGCGGTGAAAACAGACGAAACGTCATACCTTCAAGCAATATATCTTCAACCTGAACGCGCGTTTCCGTTTCCCCTGCCAGCACGGTGCTGGCGACATATCCACTGCGCCGGTCATCAATACTCTTCGCTCGCGCTGACGGGCGTCCAGCGGCAATAAAGTCGCTTACCAGCCCGGCAATACCTTTTTCCAGTGCCATTCCGCTAACCTTTATCTGTATAAATATCCAGTCTTTATAGCCTGGTTTAGCGTAAATGGGAACGGCTGATTTTTAATAACAGACGGCGAAATGACAGTGCCAGGGGAAGTAAAAAGAGGGGCTGACAACCCTTGCCAGAAAGGCAAGGGCTGGAGGAGATTATTCCCCTTCGCCGGGGAATAAAAACGGGTTGATGGAGCTGCGGGCGAAGCCTTCCTGCTCCATGCGGGCATCTAACACCAGCGAGGCCAAATCGTCCGCGACCGGCTCGACGTTCGGGTCTTTTTCCTGATACAGGATCTTCAGGTAAGTGCCGCAGTCGCCGCAGCTTTCCGCTTTGATTGCTGCCTGCTCGTTATCCAGCGACCAGTAGTGTAAATCGCGGGTTTGCTCGCAGTTGCTGCATTTGACGCGCACCACATGCCACTCGGTTTCACATAGGTTGCAGTGCAGATAGCGCAGCCCTTGCGTCGTGCCAATATGCACCATGCTAGAAACCGGCATTGCGCCGCACACCGGGCAGAACTGGCGCTGTTCACCATATTCCGCGCGCGCTTTGCCGGGAATAAGGCTGGCCATTTGCGCCCAGTAGAGCGATAGCGCAGCCCAGACAAAAGGCGCTTTATCACTGCTTACGGAGGCGAAATCAGCGGCAAACAGCGCGCTGGCCATCGCTTCCAGTTCCTGCGCAGAGGCTTTTTCCAGGTTCTCAATGACCGCCAGCGCCGGGCCACTCATCTCCGGCTTCAGCTCGGCTATAAGCGAATGCAGCAGCTTGTGCCAGTGCGTATCGCGCGGCAGCACATGAATGTCCAGCGGCGGTTTGCCCTGTTCGGCGGCTTCTTTAATGCGCGCAGTCAGGTCAATGTGCAGGGGGTGGTCGTAAAGCACCACTTCCTGGGCATGGGCGATAAGCGCAGCAAAGCGCAGATAATCACCCAGCGGATTACTCTCTGCCAGCTCACGCAAACGCTCTGCGCGGCGGTTATAGAGATTTTTCAGTCTGGGGAATAATAACGGCGGAATAACTTCCGCCGTGCGTTTATCGCTCTTCTCCAGCTCATCTTGCGGGATTATGCGAATACTCATTCAGTCGATTTTTCCGTTGTCTTGCGAACTTCCCGGTACCAGCGCGGGTGATGTTTCTTCGCCCACGAGCTGGTAACCCAGCCTTCCACCATTGCGGTTATCGTGCCTTTTACCCACAGGGCGGCGTAAATGTGCACCATAATAACCACAATTAACGCGACTGCGGCAAATGAATGCACCATCAACGCTAATCGGATCACCGGAATGGGAAACGCTGGCGCGAAGTAAGGGCGCCAGATAACCACGCCGCTTACCAGTAGCAACACCAGGAAAATAATCGCCGCCCAGAAAACACATTTCTGACCGAAATTATAGCGCCCGGTGTCACCCACTTCCTCATTGACGACGATCTTACGAATATTCTTCGCCCAAAAGATATCATCCCTATTGATGAGGTTATGGTGCCAGTAGCGGAAAAACATGATTATAAACGACGCGAACATCACCACGCCGACAAACGGATGGAGAATGCGCGCCAGCTGCGGCGTACCCAGAATGCCCATCAACCAGTTGAAGGAGGGGAAGAAAAACCCCAGCCCGCTCACCGCCGCCAGCACGAAGCAGAAGGCGGTGACCCAGTGGTTGATGCGCTCTGGCGCCGTGTAGCGCACGATGGTGTCACGTTTTTTCATTTGCGCACCTCGTCTTTCTCTTCATGCAGGTTATCGTCTTCCTCTTCTGCGCGGTTCGGACCGACACCGACATAGTGGAAGATGCTGGCAGCGAAGGTCGCGGCAAAGCCGACCGCCGCAAGTGGTTTCCAGATACCTTTCCAGAACTTCACGGTAGAGCTGATTTCCGGGTTCTCCGGCAGGCCGTGATACAGATTCGGCTTGTCGGCATGATGCAGCACATACATCACGTGCGTACCGCCAACGCCCGCCGGATCGTACAGACCCGCGTTGTCGTAACCACGGGTTTTCAGTTCCGCCACGCGCTCGCCGGCCAGCGTTTTCATATCCTCTTTAGAGCCAAAGTGGATAGCGCCGGTCGGGCAGGTTTTCACACACGCCGGTTCCTGACCCACGGTTACGCGGTCAACGCACAGCGTACATTTATAGACGCGGTTGTCTTCCGGGTTCATGCGCGGTACGTCGAACGGACATCCGGCGATGCAGTAACCGCAGCCGATGCACTGCTCAGACTGGAAGTCGACAATGCCGTTAGCATACTGAATGATAGCCCCTTCTGACGGGCATGCTTTCAGACAGCCAGGATCGGCGCAGTGCATGCAGCCATCTTTACGGATCAGCCACTCCAGTTTGTCGTTCTGTTCCACTTCCGAGAAGCGCATGACCGTCCACGATTTGGCGGTCAAATCCGCCGGGTTGTCATACACCCCGACGTTATGTCCCACCTCATCACGAATGTCATTCCACTCGGAACAGGCCACCTGACAGGCTTTACAGCCGATACAGGTGGTGACGTCGATAAGCTTCGCCACTTCCTGCTGGTGATCCCGCGCCTGCGGCGCGGGAGTGAAACCGTTAGTCGCGGAACGACGGATGATGTCTTGCGATTGATAAGCCATAAGTCGTCTCCGTTACACCTTTTCCACATTCACCAGGAACGCCTTAAACTCCGGCGTTTGGGTGTTCGCATCGCCGACAAACGGCGTTAACGTATTGGCGATAAAGCCTTTCTTCGCCACACCTTCATAACCCCAGTGGATAGGAATACCGATGGTATCGACTTCCTTACCGTGCACGTTGAGCGTGCGAATACGTTTGGTCACCACCGCCTTGGCTTTGATATAGCCACGGTTGGAGGAGACGCGCACCGTATCGCCCTGCGTGATGCCCAGCTTGTTCGCCAGTTTCTCGCCAATTTCCACAAACTGCTCCGGCTGCGCGATTGCGTTAAGCAGCGCGTGCTTGGTCCAGTAGTGGAAGTGCTCGGTTAAACGGTAAGTGGTACCGACATACGGGAACTTATCCGCTTTACCCATTGCTTCCAGATCGCCTTTAAACACGCGGGCGGCCGGGTTGGAAACCACTTTCGGGTGCAGCGGGTTGGTGCCCAGCGGCGTTTCAAACGGCTCGTAGTGTTCCGGGAACGGCCCTTCAGCCATCTTATCAAGTGCGAACAGGCGACCCATGCCTTCCTGCTGCATGATAAACGGCCCGACATTGCTGCCAGGTGCGGCAGCGCTGTAGTCCGGAATATCCACGCCGCCCCACTTCGCGCCGTCCCATTTCAGCAACTGACGCTTCGGATCCCACGGGTTGCCCTGCGGATCAGCGGAGGCGCGGTTGTAGAGAATGCGGCGGTTAAGCGGCCATGCCCATGCCCAGCCCAGCGTATTGCCGAGGCCCGACGGATCAGCGTTATCGCGGTTAGCCATCTGGTTGCCTTTCGGCGTCCAGCTCCCGGCGAAAATCCAGCAACCGCTTGAGGTGGTGCCGTCATCGCGCAGGTGAGCGAAGGTGCTTAACTGCTCGCCTTTCTTCGCCAGCACGGTGCCGGTTGCCGGATCGATAATATCCGCCAGCGCTTTACCGTTGCTTTCCATGGCCACTTCTTCCGGCGACGGGTTTTCCGGCGTCGAGTAGTTCCAGGTCATGTTCAGCACCTGTTCCGGGCTGGCGCCGCCTTCTGCCGCGTACATTTTACGCATACGCAGGAAGATGCCCGCCAGGATCTCGCCATCGTTCAGCGCATCGCCCGGGGCGTCCGCGCCTTTCCAGTGCCACTGCAACCAGCGACCTGAGTTAACGATAGAACCGTTCTCTTCTGCGAAGCAGGTCGACGGCAGACGGAACACCTCGGTCTGAATTTTCGACGGATCGACGTCGTTAAATTCGCCGTGGTTCTGCCAGAAGTTAGCCGTTTCGGTATTGAGCGGGTCAATCGTCACCAGGAACTTCAGTTTCGACAGTGAGGCGACAACTTTATTTTTGTTCGGGAACGACGCTACCGGGTTAAAGCCCTGGCAGAGATAGCCGTTGACCTTGCCCTGGTTCATCATCTCGAAGTACTGCAGGACGTCGTAACCCTTGTCCCACTTCGGCAGCCAGTCAAAGCCCCAGCTATTTTCCGCTGTCGCTTTGTCGCCAAAGAAGGATTTCATCATCGAAACGAAGAATTTCGGGTAGTTGCCCCAGTAGTTCACCTGTCCTTCCAGCAGCGGTTTTGGCGTGTTGGCGGTCAGATAGGTCTGGAGATCGGTCTGTTTTTCATTTGGCAGCGTCATATAGCCCGGCAGGCTTTGTGACAGCAGGCCAAGATCCGTTAGCCCCTGAATGTTGGAGTGACCGCGCAGGGCGTTCACGCCGCCGCCTGCCATCCCCATGTTGCCGAGCAGCAGCTGAATCATCGCCATGGTGCGGATGTTCTGCGCGCCAACGGAGTGCTGCGTCCAGCCAAGTGCATACAGGAACGACGCGGTTTTATCACGGGCGCTGGTTTCGGCGATGTATTCGCACACCTTCAGGAAATCCGCTTTTGGCGTTCCACAGATGTCTTCCACCACGTCCGGCGTGTAACGTGAGACGTGCGCTTTCAGCAGGTTCCACACGCAACGCGGATGGGTGAGCGTGGTATCGCGTTTGGCGAACCCTTTCTCATCCAGTTCGTAGTTCCAGCTGGTTTTGTCGTATTTACGTTTTTCCGCGTCATAGCCAGTGAACAGGCCATCTTCGAAGCCAAAATCTTCACGCACGATAAGGGTGGCGTTGGTATAGGCCTCGGTGTATTCGCGCTGATATTTTTCGTTGGTCATCAGGTACAGCAACACGCCTGACAGGAAGGCAATGTCAGTACCGGAACGAATCGGCGCATAGAAATCCGCAACAGAGGCGGTACGCGTAAAGCGCGGGTCTATAACAATCAGCTTCGCGCCATTGTGGATCTTGGCTTCCATCGCCCAGCGGAATCCCACCGGATGCGCTTCTGCCGCGTTCCCCCCCATCACAACGATAAGGTTGGCGTTTTTCATGTCGACCCAGTGGTTGGTCATCGCACCGCGACCAAAAGATGGAGCAAGACTTGCTACCGTTGGTCCGTGTCAGACACGCGCCTGGTTGTCGACGGCTAACATGCCGAGTGCGCGGGTGAATTTTTGCGTTAAATAGCCGGTTTCATTACTGGATGCGGATGCGCACAGCATCCCGGTGCTCAGCCAGCGGTTGACGGTCGTCCCTTCTGCGTTTTGCGCAATATAGTTGGCGTCACGATCCGCTTTCATTAATTTGGCGATGCGGGTAAAGGCTTCATCCCACGAAATTTGTTGCCACTTATCCGAGCCTGGCGCGCGGTATTCCGGGTATTTCAGGCGGCTTTCAGAGTGGATGAAATCCACCAGACCTGCGCCTTTCGGGCACAGCGCCCCACGGTTTACCGGATGATCAGGGTCACCCTCGATATGGAAGATTGACGCTTTGGCGTTTTTTGCTCCATCGCCGAGGCTGTACATCAACAGCCCACAGCCGACGGAACAATATGTGCAGGTATTCCGGGTTTCGCGGGTGCGCAGCAGTTTATACTGCCGTGTTTCCGCGAGCGCAACACTCGGGGCAAAGCCCAGCGCCGCTGCCGTGGTTCCTGCCATACCGCCAGCGCAGATCTTAAAGAACTGCCTTCTGCTGACCTGCATGGTTTGCTCCTGGTTCGACATTACTCTTATCGTTTTTTTCTTTGCGGTGCTTTTCGCAAAGGTTCAGAATTGCTGTTAATCCCTCATATCCTGGGGGATTAGCAACGAAGAATACCACAATGTAGGTATGCTCATTCTGACGTGAAGGATTCAGAACTGCTGCTATTCCCTCTTTTCCCCAAGGGATATGCGCGGAGAATACCATAATGTCGATACGCTTGTTCGATAACGGTTAAGACAAAGTGAACGATTTGCAGACTAAAAAGCACAAAAATGCAACATCAGTCACAGGAGCCCGCGAGGTTAGCCTGTGGAAACGCGCTGATTTGCAGCACGCCGTGCCGGATATGCTGGCGGAGGAAGTGCCTGTCGCGCTGGTGTACAACGGCATTTCGCACGTGGTGATGATGGCGTCACCAAAGGATCTCGAGCTCTTCGCAATCGGCTTTTCCTTATCCGAAGGGATTATCGAAAACGCATCAGACATTTACGGAATGGATGTGGTGTCCTCCTGCAACGGCCTTGAGGTGCAAATTGAGCTCTCTAGCCGCCGTTTTATGGGATTAAAAGAGCGGCGCCGCGCGCTGGCCGGGCGCACCGGTTGCGGCGTGTGCGGTGTCGAACAACTCAATGACATTGGCAAGCCCATCGCGCCGCTGCCTTTTACTCAGACTTTTGATTTGCAGGCGGTGGATACCGGGCTGGCGCATTTAACCGATTTTCAGCCTGTCGGGCAGCTCACCGGCTGCACGCACGCCGCCGCCTGGATGCTGCCATCCGGTGAGTTAGCGGGGGGGCATGAAGATGTCGGGCGTCATGTTGCGCTGGATAAGCTGCTTGGTCATCGCGCCCGTGAAGCGCAAGCCTGGGCGCGCGGTGCGGTGCTGGTTTCCAGCCGCGCCAGCTATGAGATGGTGCAAAAGTCGGCCATGTGCGGTGTTGAGATCCTGTTTGCCGTCTCCGCCGCCACAACGCTGGCGGTAGAAGTGGCGCAGCGCTGTAACCTGACGCTGGTGGGTTTTTGCAAGCCGGGCAGGGCAACAATCTATACCCATCCGCAGCGATTAATTGGTGTGTGAGTTGGTCAAAAAAGTTGAATATTGAGAACAAATCCTTCCGCTTTTTGTTGTGAGTAAACAGGTCTACTATTTATTTCATCGAGGCACGGCGCCTCACTACAACAAATTAACGTAAGGGTTTATATCATGAAAAGCATCAAAACTTTTGTTGCAGTTATCGCACTGGCTACTTCTTTTGGTTCTTTCGCTGCACAGTCTGTGACCGCAACTGATTTAACGCTGAGCGGTGCAGAAGCGAAAATCGCCGCGCAGGCTCAGCAGGCTGGTGCATCTTCTTATCAGATTACTGAAGCATATACCGGCAACCAGGTTCACATGACCGCCGAACTGAACAAATAAGTCACGCTGTACTGTCGAAAGAGCGCCTGTGGGCGCTTTTTTTTTTGCTTGTTATTCAGCCTGCCGGGTGAGCCGCCAGTACGACACCAGCGTACTGAGAATGAAGGCGCTCTCCATGGCAACCGCCACGGGTGATCCGATCACCATATTGTTCACCAGCCAGCAGCCGCTACCGCAGAGGGTGAGCCGCCGCATACTTTTTGCCGCCGGGTGAAAAGCGGCGCTGGTCATCAGCAGACTACCGAGTAGCGGTAAGACATCGGTGGAGTGCTGCCAGCTTAGCGCGCTGCATAAGCAGGTTGCGACAATAAACCCATTCTTCATTTTCCGCGCGGTTGTCATGATTGCGGTGAGATAACGGCATGCGGCCAGCGCCATCAAACTTGCGGCTACGGGCGCGTTCAGCAAACAAAAATGTATCGCCAGCAGGCTGGTGGAGGCGGCAAGTATCGCCAGGGTTATCTGCCGGCGGGCAAACTGAAACGCCAACAAATCAAAAATGAAAGAAAAGCCAGCCAGCATTTGCGACAGCCAAAAAGCGCTCATCATCGTTTCCTCTACTGCATGATGGCGGCGATGGTAGCGGCCCGGTTGCAGGCTTTCGTTAACCTTTGTTAAGACGCGCGCGTATACGCGACAAGCTCACCGGCGAGATGCCGATATAACTGGCGAGATCTTTTTGCGTTAATTGTGCTTCCCATGCTGGAAAATGGCGCTGCACATAGCGATAGCGTTGCTCCGGGTTATTGAGCAAAAACATCTGCTCCTTCTTCTCTTTAAAGATCAGTTGCTGGCGCAGGAGCGCTATCTTTGCCGGCTGATGTTCTTCTTTTTCCAGTAAACGCAGCGGCACTTCGCTGAGCACGCCTGGTGTCAGCATTTGCAAGCTGTAATCCGCCACGCTACCGGTTAGCCAACTGAGATAGAGAAAACAGCACTCACCGGGAAAGTAAAACTCCTTTACGCGCTCACTTCCTTCCGGCGAATGCCAGACCGCACGCGCGATACCTTCCTGCAGCACAAACATTTTTTGCTGAACATCGCCCTGTCTGAGCAGGGTTGTTGTCGGGCGGATTTGCGCTGTTTTCTGACCGATAAGGAGAGGAGCTAACCAATCAGCAATCATGTATATCTCTTTTGTTCATAAATTTTGAAAAAGAATAGCAAATCCTTCCGCTTTTTGTTGTGAGTAAACAGCGCTATCATTTATTTCATCGAGGCATAACGCCTCACTCCAACAAATTAGCGTAAGGGTTTATATCATGAAAAGCATCAAAAATTTTGTCGCAGTTATCGCTCTGGCTACTTCTTTCGGTTCTTTCGCTGCCCAGTCTGTTACCGCAACGGATACCACTCTGAGCGGTGCAGAAGCGAAAATCGCCGCTCAGGCGCAACAGGCTGGCGCATCTTCTTACCAGATTACTGAAGCCTATGCCGGCAACCAGGTTCACATGACCGCCGAACTGAATAAATAAGTCACGCTTTCCTGTCGAAAGAGCGCCCGCGGGCGCTTTTTTTATTTCTGCGATGGGATAATAGCGTATTATCGGGGATGTAGTTGTGTTCAGTAATTACCCAAAGTGTTTTAAAAATATCCCTATATTATTGAAATGCCCGATGACATATAAGAAATGTCTTCGGGCATTATTATTATGGGTGAGTTAAATTCACATTCTTATTATTACAGTGTGTTATCAGTAATAATACTACGCGGTAAGCGAATTATTGATTAAATGTGTAGTTAACAATAATCTGGCTTGACTGGCCATTGACTGTCACCATTCTACCGGTACCATTTACGCGGGCATATAAACTGAACGGTTGGTTCGGTGCGAGATTATAAGGTGTGAAGTCAATATTACCTGAACGTGCATCAGAAACATCCCTACAGGCGTTACCGTTGTTATAGCATAAATAAACCTGCATTCCAGCCGGGTAGGAACTGTAAGCCCAGGTGTAATAAACCATGCCAACTTTACCGGTTGAAGGTGTTCCGGCTGTAATCGGGAACGTCTTGTTATACCATTGGTTTTTTACTGAGATTGATGGTGCAAGCATTGAGCCGATGGACGTGCCACCCGTTGCGAATGCGCTTGAAGAGATAAACATTAAACCTGATAAAGCCAGCAGGATCGATTTCCGTTTCATTTAAAGCCTCATTAAAGAGTAAGCTAACTAATATCCATGATATTTAACTTAAATCATGGGAATTATTGAGTTGCCCTGCGTGAATACAAGGGAACTCAATAATCCTTATTTGTTAGCTATATTTTCCGTTTGCCCGTGGAAAACTAGATAATATGTTTATTTTTGTCAATGCTTATTATTTTAATTAAGCGTGGCTTAATTGCTGTTTAATATTTAAATGTCCACGGTAAAGCATACAAAATACCTATCGGCGATTGAGGCTAATTCTTTAGGTATCAATTCTGGTAGGTTTTATTGAAATGAATACATGGCAAAAAAGCTAAAGATTTCGTTTTTCTGGCCGTTAGTATTGATATGTAGTTCACACCATATCCGTGTTCTTCAGGATGAATTATTAGCAAACATGGAACGGTTGCACGACTCAGGGATAAGCACAACTCAACACACGACATCTGGCGCTGATTTGATAAGCCTGGATTCGGTGACCTATTCCTACGCCGCCGGTGCCGCGCGACAGACCATCCTGCACAACATTTCGTTATCTATCCCCGCCGGGCAAAGTTGCGCCATTGTTGGCGCGTCTGGCTCGGGGAAAAGCACGCTGCTTAATCTGCTGGGATTGCTTGATACGCCTACCTCCGGGCGTGTGATGTTTCATGGCGAAGATATGTCCTGCTGCGGCGCAGACGCTCGCGCGACGGCGCGTAATCACATCATTGGTTTTGTCTTTCAGAGCTTCAATTTACTGCCCCGGCTTACCGCGCTGGATAATGTTGCTTTGCCGCTGCTCTACCGTGGCGTACTGCGTCATGAAGCACAGGACGCTGCCCGCAAACAGCTTCAGCGTGTGGGCTTAAGTGAACGCGCGCATCACCGCCCTGCGGATTTGTCCGGTGGGCAGCGCCAGCGTGTGGCCATTGCCCGTGCGCTGGTTGGCGAACCGGCTTTGCTGCTCGCCGACGAACCCACCGGCAACCTTGATAGCCAAAACGCCTCTGACATTATCGACTTACTGCTGACATTGAATCGCGACAGCGGCACCACGCTGGTGCTGGTAACGCATGACAACTCCATTGCCCGCCGCATGTCGCGCTGCATTCAGGTGGCTGACGGGCGGATCAGCGAGGCAACGCATGTCTGATCTTCGTCTGCCCGCCGCAATGTGTGCTTCTAAGTCTTCACGCTACGGAATGCCGTGGCTGCAACTTTTGCTGGAATCGCTGGATAACCTGCGGCTGTTAGGTCGTCGCGCGGTGCTGGCGCTATTAGGTATCGCGGTGGGCTGCGCCGCGGTGGTGGCGTTGCTCAACATTGGCTACAACGCCGAACGTGAGGCGATGAGCATCTTTCGTGGGATGGGCAGTGAGCTACTGGTTGCCAATATTCAGCAGCCTGTCGGTTCCGGCAGAAAACCGCTGGTTGCGCCGGCCGATCTCGATATCGATGCCTTGCATCAGCACATCCCGGAAATTGACGCAGCCTCTGCGCTCGTTCCCAGTAACACACAAGCACGTTTTAATGGCCGAACGGCGGCGGCAACGCTGGTCGGTAGCGGCGCTGAACTGCCTTCTGTTCTGCGGTTGCAACTGGAACAGGGCCGCTTTTTGAGCCGCTTTGATGCGCAGAGCACCTACGCCGTTCTCGGAGCGAATGTCGCCGCACAATGGGCCCCGCCCGACCGCCCTGTACTACTCGGCGACCGCATTCAGATTGGCGGTTATCTCTTTGAGATTGTCGGTATTCTGCGCCCGCAAGGGCCAAACCCGATCATTCCGGTCTCCGTGGATGATGCCATTTTGCTGCCGATTACCGGTATGCGCCGGGTAATCAGTTTTCCGCAAATAACGGGCGTAGCGGTGCGCAGCCGCAGTGGTGAAGAACTTGATCGCATCGCGCCCCGGCTACAAGCGTGGCTCAGCGAAAAGATGCCCGGCTTCGAGGTCAATGTGCAGGTTCCTCAGCAGTTGCTGGAAGGCATCGAGCAGCAGTCGCGCCTGTTTTCCTGGTTGCTCGCCGGGCTTGGCGGCATCTCGCTGTTGGTCGGCGGGGTGGGCGTGATGAATGTGATGGTGATGAATGTGTCGGAGCGCCGCCGGGAAATTGGGGTGCGCATGGCGCTGGGCGCGCGTCCGCGCGATATCGCGATGCTCTTTTTGCTGGAAGCGATTGTCTTGGCCACCGTTGGCGCGCTGCTTGGCGCGGCGGCGGGGTTGGCGGCGGCGTGGCTGTTTGTCTGGTTTTCTGGCTGGTCTGATTTTGCCTTATCTGCCGCAGCGTTGCCGTTGGGCGTTGGCAGCGCCATTGTTATCGGGCTGTTTTTTGGCTTATCTCCCGCACTGGCGGCGTCCCGGCTGGAGCCGGTGGAGGCGCTGCGCGATGCGTAGACATGCCTGGCTGTGGTTACTGGCAAGCCTGATGGTTTGCCCGGCGCGTGCTGACATGCCGGTGAACCCTTCCCATGCCACGCGAGACGGCGAGACGGCGCGTATTGCGCTGAAAGGCGATAGTATCGATCTTACCCTGAGCGATGCCATCTATCTCGGGCTGCGTGATAACCGCGCTATTCGTAGCGCGTATCTCGACAGGGTGGCGCAGAAATTTGACCTGCGCGTGGCCGAAGATCGCTTCACGCCAAAACTGGTGCTCTCAGGCAATTATCTCTCCACGCGTAACCAGGACGACCGCTACCGGCAGGGAAACCTGACGCCGACCTCCACGCTGCTCACCCCGTACGGCACGCGCGTTAGCCTCGGCTGGACATATCAGCACACCGACGCCAACGTGGCGGGGTTATCCCACAACGACGGGGCGAATTTTTCTGTTATTCAGCCGTTGCTGCGCGGCGCGGGTAAAGATATTGCCACCGCGCCGGTTCGCCTGGCGCAGATGACCGAACAAATCAACCGCCTGAATTTGAAGTCCACCGTTTCGCAGACGATCACCCAAATTATCACCGCTTACCGCGATCTGTTGCTGGCGCAGGAGCAGTTAAAGATTGCTCAGGATTCGCTGGCGCGGGCGCGGCAGTTGGTGGAAGTGAACCAGGCGATGATCAGCGCCGGGCGCATGGCGGAGTTTGAAATTGTGCAAACCGAAGCCGAAGTGGCTTCACAAGAACTGGCGCATGAAGAGGCGCGAAACCGGGTGGATATGGCGCGGCTGGCGTTGTTGCAACTGCTGGCGCTGGATCTGCATGCGCCAATTGTCGCGACCGAAGCGCTACAGGCAAAGCCAGTCGAGGTGCAGGCCGATCGCGCGTTGAAACAGGCGGAGGTGTCGCAGCCCGCGTACCTGGCGCAGCTGCTTGTTGGCGAACAGGCTGCGATTAACCTCGCCGTCGCCCGTAATGACCGGTTGTGGGATGTTTCGCTGGTCGGCGGCGCAACGCAGCAGCGTAACCGTGCGGCGCGAGGTGATGGCGCGCGCAACTGGGATAACTATGTTGGGGTTCAGGTGGAGATCCCTATCGGCGACATGACCGCCCGGCAGGCGGAAGTGCAAGCGCAGGTTAATGTGAAGAACCAACAAATCCAGCTGGCGGAAGCGCACCAGCAGCTTGATCGGGATGTGACCAACGCCGTGCGCGATATGGGCACCCGCTGGCGACAGTTTGAGATAGCCCAACGTGCGCGGGATTTGTCACGCCGCAAAGTAGAAATTGAACGGGAAAAACTGACCGCTGGCCGCTCCAGCAACTTCCAGGTGCTGAGCTTTGAAAACGATCTTCGCAACGCGGAAAACGCCAGGCTAAATGCGCTTATCAGCTATTTGAATGCACAGGCCGGGCTCGATCAAACGCTGGGAACCACGCTGCAAAGTTGGGATATTTCGCTCAATGATTAAGTTTTTTACGCAAAAGCAACGCCTGCTTTTACTGCTGACACTTGCGGTAGTGGCTGGCGGCTCGCTCTTATGGTGGGCAGTCGCACGCGAACCGGAAAGTGGCGCTGCGCAGGAGGTCTGGCTGCCGGTGCAGCCGCAGCGGCTTGAAAACCAACTGGGGCTGGTGGGGCGTATTCAGGCGGCCCGCCAGCAAACTCTTGCCGCGCCATTTGACGGGGTGATCCGTGAAATCGCGGTTCACGAAGGGCAGCGCGTTGAAAAGGGGGAAGTGCTGATAGTGCTTGATCCCGGGCAGATTGAAATCCAACTTCGCCAGGCGCAGGCGGATCTTTTGAAAGCGCAAAAAGAGGTAGCGCTGTTTCGCAACTGGAGCAGCAGCCCGGATGTTTCGCGCGCCAGACGCGTGGTGCAGGCCGCGCGTGCGACGCTCTCCAATACGCAGGCCAATCTTCGCGATACCACTGCGCTTTTTAAGCGCGGGATTGTCGCCCGTATGGAAGTCGATGCGCTGGCGCAGCAGGCACAAGCGCAGCAGCAGGATCTGGCTGCCGCGCAGGAAGAGTTACACACGATGGAAGCGCGGGGTAAAGGTGAGGACAGCAAAATTGCCGATATGGAACTGGCAAATGCGCAGGCTCGCTACGCAACACTGAAAGCGCAGGTGGAGCGACAAACGCTACATGCGCCGTTTTCCGGTTTTGTTGTGCGTCCGGTCGCGCCTGAGAGCGGTAAACCGATCACCCTCCAGCCGGGTTTGTCGGTGAGCCAGGGCGCGGCGTTGTTGACGGTGACGGGGCTGGACACGATACAGGTAGTGACTCGCGTCGAGGAAGCGGATCTCCATCAGTTAAAAGAGGGGATGCCGGTTAACATCACCGGTGAAGGGTTTGCTGGCAAAACGCTCAGCGGGCAGATCCGCGAGATTGGCGTTCAGAGCAGCGCGGCAGAGACGCAGGGCGCTTATTACGATGTCACTGTGTCGGTAAATACACCGCTGGCGGATTTACAGCAAGATATTCGGCTGGGGATGAGCGCCCGGCTGGCGGTGATCACCTGGCAGAACGAACACGGATTCGCGGTGCCCGCCCAGGCGTTACATGTCGATCCGCAGTCAGGTTCGCGCTGGGTGCTCTGGCGAGCTTCGTCCGGTGAGACACCGCGCAAAGTGGTGGTTACCACCGGGCAGACGGTGGCGCAGGGGGTGGAAATCCACGGGATTGACGCGGGAGAAGTGCGCGTTGAAATGGGCGCGCAGGGCGGTTCGGCTAACCCGGTTTCCGTGAGTATCCATTAACGCGCCCGTTTCTTATGCGATTCCGGCAAGGCGCAGCAGCGCGGTGACGACGGCTGCGGAGAGGATCACTATAATCAGCGGCATTTTGCGCCAGGCGAGAAACAACGCGAAAAGCACGCCCAGTACGCGCGCCATGCCAGCGAAATGCCCGCCTTCATAGAGCATTGATGCCAGCGCGACCGCGAAAAGCAGGGTGGTTGCCGCATCCGACAGCAGCGCCTGCGAGTGCTCGGAAAGCGCCAGCCGGCTGCCGAGTTTTGCACCGCCAAAGCGCATCAAATAGGTGCCGATAGAAAGGATGGCGATACCGCCGATAATGAGCGCAACGCTGGCCATTATTTCTTCCTCGTCAGTAAGCCAAGTAAAGAGAGCAGCACCGGTAATCCCACCGGCGCAAAGGGAACGGCTGCGAGCGATAATACCGCGCCGCTCGAGGCGCGGATCAGCGTGGTGCGCTTTTTCAGTGCCGGCAACACCAGCGCCAGCAAAATTGCCGGGAAAACCGCATCCAGACCAATGGTTTCCGGTGCGGGCAGCAATTTACCCACCGCCGCACCCACCAGTACGCCAGCGGGCCACAATAGCGCAACACCTAAACCACACAGCCAGTAAGCGGCTTTACGTTGCTCGGCGGTGGGCTGTGATAAGCCGAACACGACGCTTTCATCGTTCATGATGTGACAGCCGAGAAAACTGGCTGCACGTTGACCTACCAGTTCACGCACCGTGACGCCAAAAGGGATATGACGCGCGTTAACGAGCAGACCCGCCAGAGCCGCAGCCAACGGATTGCCGCCGCTGGCGACGATACCGATAAACATAAACTCGGATGCGCCAGCCAGCACCAGAGTGGAGAGCGCCAGAGGCACCCATAAAGGAAAGCCGTAAGCCATGGCCAGCGATCCATAGGAGACGCCGACAACGCCCACGGCCAGGCATACCAGGAAGATAGCTTTTACGGTGTCGCCCTTCAGCGAGGCGAAGTGTCTGGTGAACATCTCTCTTTACCCATATCGAACGTTTATCCATTATAATGAACACACCAGAATCGTTTTTCAACAAGAACGATTCGTTCGATTAAATGAACAATGGGGTGTTTATGACACAGCCAATTAGCATCATTGCCAAAAGTCTGGTGCGTGAGCGACTGCGAACAGGGCTTTCGCTGGCGGAAATTGCCCGCCGGGCGGGTATCGCCAAATCTACGCTTTCACAACTGGAAGCGGGTAACGGTAATCCTAGTCTGGAAACGCTCTGGGCGCTCTGCGTCGCGCTGGACATTCCCTTTGCTCGCCTGCTGGAACCGCAAAAACCAACCACCCAGGTTATTCGACGTGGCGAAGGCACAAAAGTGACCGCCGAAGAGGCAAACTACCAGGCGATATTACTCGCTGCCTGCCCGCCCGGCTCGCGACGCGATATCTATTTATTGCTCACTCAGCCCGGCGCCGATCGGATCTCGCATCCGCACCCGACAGGTTCAGTGGAGCACATTATTGTGACACAAGGGCGCGCGCTGGTCGGGCTGACGGAAGCGCCGGAAGAGTTAGGTGAAGGGGATTACATTTGTTATCCGGCGGACAGGGAACATATCTTTAAAGCGCTGGAAGCGGATACGCAGGCCATTCTGGTGGCTGAACAAAATTAATCCTGTTTAATCCACCCGGCAATAATAAAAACGGATAAAGATAACAGAGAGTGGAACAATTTAATTGTTCCCTTCGCGTTTTGTGTTTTCTTTGGGATTTTTCACTTCATTTTTTCTGGCGAATATTCTGATTAAACACCTGTTTTAATTAATTAATTGATCTTTTAAAGTTGTTAATTAATTACACAGCATGCTGTTTTTTATGGTTTTTTCTTTGTTGGTATATTGCTTTTGTGAATATTAAAAGCAATGTTATTAAATGCTTGTATGTTATAGCTTAGTTCCATTTAATGCTCCCTTTTAATACCTTTACATCAATATTATCCCAGTGTAATTTACTCGCGAAATCAAAATGGTTGGATATATATCAATCATTTTTATTGGGGTTGTTAATATAAAGAGTGAGGCGAGTTTATGCACAAGTTAGTAAATCTTTTTGCCGCAACAGCTATTTTGTCATTGAGCAGTTCTGCTTTTGCCGCGACATCAAATAACACCGTGCGTTTTATGGGTGAAGTTAGCGAACAGACCTGTGATATTAATATTAATGGTAGCAGCACATCTCCGATTGTACTTTTACCTACCGTCAGTGACAGTCAATTAGCGTCTTCCGGTTCAACGACAGGTGATACGCCGTTCACCGTAACGCTTTCTGGCTGTGGCGGTACGCAAGCATCCAATGCCGGAATTGTTTTTGTTGCCAACGATATTGATGGTACGAATTTAAAAAATACCGCGAGCACTTCAGCAGCAACGAATGTTGCGATTCAGCTGATGGAAGGTTCGAATGCGATGGACTTTACGGGCAATAAAGCCCAAACCACGACGCAATCTGTCGGCGGGGCCAACACTACCGTAACCTATGATCTGGCAGCACGGTATTACGCGACCGGGCAGGCAACGCCTGGCGCTGTTGAAGCACAAGCGCAATTTGCTGTGACGTATCAATAATTTTTCTTAAAGCGCTGCATTATGCAGCGCTTCTATACGGCCTATATCAGTATGTCGAAATATATATCACTGACAGCATTATTATTTTTTATAGTCGGAAATGCTTGCGCCAGTGTGACGATGGTCGGGACGCGCATTATTTATCCTGCTGACATAAAAGAAAAGGGATTAGCTTTTACTAATACGGGTAACGAACCTGTTTTAGTGCAAGTCTGGGCAGATAAAAATAACCCTCAGTCGACACCGGAAACGGCTGATGCGCCGTTTCTTTTGATGCCGTCGATTTTCCGCATTAATCCAGCTACTGAACACACATTAAGGCTGAAATTTACCGGGGCACAACTTCCTCAGGATCGAGAATCTCTTTTTTGGTTGAATTTTTTACAATATCCGGCAAAGAAAACGTCTGAACGTGGGCAGAACAGTTTAACAATGCTGATAAAAAGCCGATTGAAAATTTTTTACCGCCCCGACGGTGTTACAGGAGATGCTAACCATTCTCTGGACAATGTAAAAGTGACTTTACATGGACAAACTGTCGAAGTGAATAATACGAGTGCTTACCATATTTCTGTGATTAGCGCTTTTACTGAAGAACGGGAAAAGAAACATCCAATAAACTTCAAGGGAATGATAGCTCCACGATCCATTACGCAATGGTCCCTCCCGACTGCTGGTGGAGATAAATTAACGATTAATGCATTAAATGATTATGGTGGAGTATTTAGCAAGTCGTATTCTTTAGTTAAATAAATCTTCCGCTCTGAAATATAAAACGTTATTCAACTCGGATGGTACTGATGCATCTGCGCTCCTCATGCTTTCGTATTCTCATAGGGTTTATTTCTGTTGTATCGTTGACGGCATCGGCGAAAGATAATGAATTTTATTTTGACGCTTCCTTGTTAAGGGGAAGTGGGTTATCTAATGAAGATCTCCTGCGCTTAAATAAGGATGAATTAATTACGCCGGGCCGACATTCTCTCGATATTTATCTTAATGGAAAATTTACTACCCACCGCGAGATTGAGTTTTCCCGCCGGGGTAAAAAAGTCGAGCCTTGTCTACCCAATGATTTATTAACAACGTTGGGATTTAACGCATTGTCTGACGACGCTGCGCCATCATGTTATTGGCCAGATGATAAGGCGTTGAACGGTATCACCCGTAAAGATGACATGCCGCAATTGCGTATGGATTTCACCGCACCGCAGGCGTTATTGAAATCTGTTCCCCGTGGCAGCGTAAGCGAAGCAAGTCTCAGCGCCGGGGAAAGCATGCTATTTCTCAATTATATGGCTAACCAGTACCATGTTGAATCGCGGCAGGGTAGCGCTGGCGGCATGGATTCCACCTGGCTAAGTTTCAATGGTGGTATTAATTTGGGGCTATGGCGTTATCGCCAGCAATCCAACTTCAGTTACAGCAAATATAACGGCAGCCGCTGGAGCACCAGCCGCCGTTATATCCAGCGCGCGATTTATCCTTTACGCAGTGAAGTATTGATTGGCGAAGGCTACACCAACGGACAATTCTTCTCCGGCATGAGTTTTCGCGGCTTCCAGATCTCATCGGATACGCGAATGCTGCCTAATTCCCAACGAGGCTATGCGCCGGTCGTGCGTGGGATTGCCAAAACCAACGCCAAAGTGACCATCCTGCAAGGCAAAACCACGCTATACGAAACAACCGTTGCCCCTGGTCCGTTCACCATAAATGATCTCTATCCCACCAATTTTGCCGGGGATTTAACCGTTGTTGTCAGCGAGGCTGACGGCAGTGAAAACACATTTAGCGTGCCGTTCTCCGCTCTGGCTGAATCCATGCGTCCAGGCGCTTCCGACTATGTTTTCACCGTCGGGCGGGCGCGAGACGTGGGCGATAACAATGTCTTTAGCGAAGCGGTCTGGCGTCAGGGGCTGACGAACTCCCTCACCCTCAACCTCGGTAATCAGCTCGCCGCGGGTTACATGAGCTATTCATTGGGGGCGGTTTACAGCAGCGTGGCCGGAGCGTTTGGCCTGAACAGTATGTTTTCACGAGCAAACATGGGCAGCGAAGGTAACAAGAGCGGTTGGACGCTGCGCGCGAACTACAGCAAATTTATTCCGCGTACCGGCACCTCATTTACGCTGGCGGGTTATCGGTATTCCACGGAAGGTTATTCAGAACTTTACGACGCCCTGGGTTCGCGTGAAGCACGCAATCATGGGCAAAAATGGCAATCATTGAGCTGGAAACAACGCAGCCGTATTGAGATTTCTGCCGGTCAACGCATTGGCGTACTGGGGGATATCACCCTCTCTGCATCATCACAGGATTACCGTGACGGTAAAAAGCGCGATAAACAGCTGCAGTTCAACTGGAGTAAAACCTTCAACCATGGCATCTCGCTGAATCTGGGGGTGGCGAGGACGTATAACGTCGTGCCTGGCATGAACAGTACGCCATGGCAAAACAACGGTAACGACCATACGATTTTCCTGCGTGACCGTATACAAACCATGTGGTCGCTCTCTGTTTCCGTGCCGCTTGGCGGTACACGCTATGCCCCAATTTTGTCGGCCAGCGCGAACCGCTCAAACAGTAGTAATAGCCGCGATGGTGGCTATCAGTCGACGCTAAGCGGGGTGTATGGCGAGAAGAATCCACTGAACTACAACCTGAATTACTCAACCGATAGCAAAGGTGCACAATCTGTTTGGGGTGGCGGGCTCCAGCGCAGTTTCCCGTATGCCAATGCGGGTCTCTCATGGTCCTCTTCGAAAAATTACTGGCAGGCTTCAGGCTCGCTTCAGGGCGCACTGGTGGCGCATAAAGGCGGCGTGACGCTCGGTCACTGGGTGGGCGACAGCTTTGTACTGGTCGATGCACCCGGAGCCAAAGGTGCGGAAGTGATTGGCGGGCAGGGGGCGCGCATTGATGCCTTTGGTTATGCAATTGCGCCGTCGCTGGGGGCTTATCAGTTCAACAACATCGGTCTGGATCCCCGCAATATGAACGAAGATGTTGAACTGCAAACGTCACTCCAGCGTGTCGCACCTTATGCGGGCGCGACGGTGCGGGTCCGTTTTAACACGCTCAGCGGCCAGGCCATGCTTATCACCGCGCAGCCGCAGAACAATACGCCGATCCCCATGGGTTCCGCCGTCTATGACAGCTACGGCAATTACGTCGGCATGGTCGGCCAAGCCAATCAAATTTACCTGCGTTCAAGTGACGACAACGGAACGTTGCGCGTTCAGTGGGGAAATAACGCCCAGGAAATCTGCCATATCTCGTGGCGTATTACGCCACCACGCAAACCTCTGCTTCTGATGAGCTTGCCATGTCGTTAAGCAACGGAGTTTTTATGCCATTTATACGCATCATTTTGCTGAATATTTTTTTATTAATCAGTTTGTCCGCGAACGCGCTGTGTAAAAAAGGCCCGGATTTTGTCCGTACCGAGTTAGATGCCTATGGCCTCAGCCTGGCGATGGGAACTATTAACGTTTCCAGCCTTGAAATCCAACCGATAGGTACCCCTCTGGGCTCCAATATCGTGACGTTCTCGCAGAACCCGCGTTACAAAGGTCCGGATAGCGTGTTGTGGGTGTGCGATATTGCGGATAAAGACAATATCTTCGAAATCATCGCCACTAACGGCGACGATCGTAACAGCGGTTTTTATGATTTGGGGAAAGACGATGGTTTTCCCAACTATTACGGCACGCTGTTTGCGCATGTCGCGTTACGGTTGACGCATCTGAACTCTGGCACGGTGTTTACGCGTCAATATCAGCGTATCCCGATGAAGAATTACCTGGTTTCACCGGATGGTACGCAGATCTATATTCGGGTTAAAGATTTTAGCCCTATCCGTGCGGATCTGATTCGGGTGAGCGGGACAACCTCGACAGGGGCGCCCTTTAATTATTGTGGTCGTGCGTCGCAATTAACCTCCGGCAGTTATAGCTGCAACCAGCCCAACGGCTATGTTTCTTTCTGCTCACCCGGCAGCCCGGACGCGTATTGTGACTCTGGCGATTCTGCTTACACCTTTGATGGCTGGTATTTAGATAACTGGATGGCCATTAATATGGGCATTTCTACGGGTTACCCCGCCAACCTGGTATCGATACCCACCTGTGTGGCGAAAAGCGTCACACCGATGGTGTTTTTCCCCACGATTTCCGTGAGCGATCTGAACAACGGCCAAACCGCGCAGAGCAACTTTAACGTGCATATCCTCTGTGAAGGGCAATCGACAAGCGGTGAGACGCAGGGGATGACGGCAATGGGTCTTCAGGTGCCCTATGAAAGTTATCTGACTGCGCAGCAGCTTAACCTGGTGAATGCGTCCGGCGGGGTGAGCCATCTGCTTTCCGAAAAATATGGTCAACCGGGTTACGCCAGCGGAGTGGGAATTCAGATAGCCAATAGCAATGACGGTGTGCTGCGTAATTTTATTGGCTGGTCTCGCTGCCTGGCCGCAACCTGCCAACCCGGCGGCAACGGCGGCTGGTACGCGGTGCGTGATGGTGCGACGCAAGTGACGAATAACGGTTCAACCGCGATCAACGAATATGTGGTGAATTTCAATGCTTATCTGACACGTATCGCTGGCGAAACGGTCACGGCGGGCAAAGTTGATGCCAGTGCTGAAGTGCTGGTGAAAGTTCAATGAGATCCCGCCTTGCCATCGCGCTGCTCACCTCTTTGTTGATGACCGCCTTTTCCACCCGCGCCGGGCTTATCGCCGCCTCGACGCGGGTGATTTTTAACGAAGGTCAGACCCAGCAAAGCCTGATGCTGGTCAACACCAACAGCTGGCCGGTGATGGTGCAAACCTGGGTCGATAACGGCGAAGCAGATGTCGATGCGCCCGCCCGCTTTAAAGCGCCGTTTGTGGCAGTTCCGACGCTGTTTTCACTCGAACCCAAAGGGATGCAGGGGTTGCGGCTGCTGTATAACCAGCAAACGCTGCCAAAGGATCGGGAGTCGGTTTTTTGGCTCAACCTCTATGAGATGCCGCCAAAATCAACCGCCTCAGCGCCAGACGCGCGCAGTGTGATCCTGACGATGAACACGCAAATGAAAATCTTCTGGCGGCCAAAAGGGCTTGGCGCGCCAGTGGATATTGAGAAAAAAATCCGTTTCAGTGTGGCGAGCAGCGGCAAAAGCATGGTGATCGTCTGTCATAACGCCTCGCCGTGGCATGTCTCATTTGGCGGGTTATCGTTACGCTACGGCGAAAAAACCTATGCCGTGGAGCAGCAGCCGGACATGATGGTGGCACCCTACGGCGAGAAGCGATACACCGTGGTTGCAAAAGATCTGCAGCCCACGGTTTTACCGCTGCGTATCCATGCCAAACTGATTGATGATAGCGGCCTGGTTGCCGAACAGACATTTCCCGTTCGTTAAACCCCCTCCGTTGCGAAGGGGGCTAACCGCTTAATCCAGATAGAACACTTCTTTTAATTCCGCGCTGACCGGGCTGTTGTCCGGATTAGCGGGCATTACATCACGCATATGTTTCCACCAGCGCTGACACTCGTCGGTGTTAGCGACGGCGTTCCAGCGCGCTTCCGATTCAATCTCAACGGTGGCGAACAGCAGGTTGCGCTGTTTATCGAGAAAAATGGCGTAATGGTGCGCGCCGCCTGCTTTCAGCGCCGCTTCCAGTTCCGGCCAGATCGGGTTGTGGCGGCGTTCATACTCTTCGTGCGCATCGGGATTTACCTGCATCACAAAGGCCTTACGGATCATAATGCCTCCAGATAAAGCTCGCGGACTTCGTCCCGGCTGGCGGTTCGCGGGTTGCACGGTGCGCACGGATCGGCGAGCGCTTTATCCAGCCAGCCTTCGATGTCCGCTTTGGTAACGCCGAGTTTGCTGAAACCAGAAGGAATACCGACGCGTGCGCTCAGGGCGCGGATGGCATTGATGGCTTCCATGCTGGCGGCTTCATCGCTGATTCCTTTGGTGTCGACACCCATCGCCTGCGCCACGCGGGCAAAGCGGGCAACGGCGTTCGGGCGGTTAAAGTTTTCGATGACCGGCAACAAGATGGCATTGCACACGCCATGCGGCAAATTGTGCGTGGCACCCGGCTGGTGCGCTAACGCATGAACCAGACCAAGCCCGGCGCTGTTAAAGGCCATGCCGGCAAGATACTGGCCGTACGCCATTTGCTCACGCGCTTCAAGGTTGTGGCCGTCATCAACCGCCTTTGGCAGCCACAGGTTAATTAAGCGAATCGCTTCCAGCGCGTTGGCGTCGGTCAACGGGTGCGCACCCACCGAGACATACGCTTCAACGGCGTGGGTCAGCGCATCCATACCGGTTGCGGCGGTCACCGAGGCGGGGATTTCCAGCATCACGCTGGCGTCATCGACGGCGATATCGGGAATAATATTGGGGTCAATAATCACTTCTTTCACCTGACGCGCAGAATCAATGATCACCGCGTTACTGGTCATCTCCGCCGCCGTACCGGCGGTAGTATTGATGGCGACCAGCGGTACACCGGCGTTTTTCACTTTGCCGACGCCGGAATAGGCGGTTGACGGGCCAGGGTTGGCGGTGAGGATTTTCACCCCTTTGGCGGTATCGATCGGGCTTCCGCCGCCGAAGGCGATAATGTAATCGCAGGCGGCATTTTGATACGCCGCATAGCCTTGTTGTACCAGCGCTTCCGTTGGGTTCGGGAACACGTCATCAAACAGGTGATACGCCATGTTATGCGCTTTCAGCGCGGCAAACAGGCTGTCCAGCAGACCCAGTTTGACCAGTTGTCCGTCGGTGACAATCAGCGCTTTTCCCCACTGTTTGTTCGCCACCATATTGACCATATCGCCGATAGCGCCCGCGCCGTGCAGGCTGATTTTGGGTAGTGCTAACATAAAGCTCATACATAACTCCTTTATTTTCTTTGATTTTTACCGGCGACGAAACGCCCTGTCGCCGGAGGGATTCATAAACGCCTGCGCTGCATCATGCGGCGGGTAATGATCGGCAGCGAAATCACCACAATCAGCATCGCACCGACGATAATCGACATCACAATGCCCGGCACATTGAGCAGGCTCAGGCCAAAGGTCACCAGCCCCATCAGGAAGGCGGCGATAATCACGCCCACCATGCTGCCGGAACCGCCAAGAATGTTGACGCCGCCGAGCACTGCCATCGTTACCACCGACAGCTCCCAGCCCAACGCAATCGTCGGGCGCGTGCTGCCCAAACGCGATGTCAGCAGCACCGAGGCCAGACCCGCCATCAGCCCCACCAGCGCGAAGAGGATCAGGTTGTGGCGTTTCACATTGATGCCGGAATACCACGCGCCGGTCGGGTTATTACCGATGGCGTACGTGCGGCGGCCAAAGTTGGTTTTGTGCAGCAGAAAAGCAAACAGCAGCGCCAGCACGATGAACAAGGCAAACTCAAACGACAGCGCGCCCCACACGTAACCCTGACCAAACCACGCAAAGCTTTCAGGCCAGGTGTTAAGCGCCTGATCGCCGAGCAGAATGTAGGTAATGCCGCGATACAGGCTCATGGTGCCGATGGTGATCACAATCGAAGAGAGGTTGAAGCGCGTGACCAGAATGCCGTTGAACAACCCGCACAGCAGCCCAACGCTCAAACCGACGCACACCAGCAGCGGCGTATCCATACCCGCCTGGGCGCAAAAGCCCATCGCCGTTGAGCTGAGCGCGAGGGTGGCGGCGACAGAGAGGTCAATTTCGCGGGCAATGATCAGCATCGCCATCGGCAACACGATGATCGCTTTTTCGGTGAAGTTGAAAGTCGCGTCGGAAAGATTCCAGATGTTGAGGAAATAGGGCGATGCAAGGGCGTTTACCACAAACACCGCCAGCGTCACCGCCAGTAAAAAACCTTCCCAGCACAGCAAGCGCTTAAAGAATGGTGTCCCGGCAGGGGTATTTTTCACGGGCTCAGAGGTCAGTATCTTGCTCATGGTTTCACCGCCTGTTTTTGTCGCGCCAGCGCCGCGTCTCGCAGGATCAAGCGGCCTTTGCGTTTGTTACCGCGCTCGTTGAGCAGCACCGCAATCACGATCACCGTGCCGGAAATCGCCATCTGCCAGAACGGCGAAATGCCAATCACCGGCAGTGCGTTATTGATAACGCCGAGGAACAGCGCACCGAACAAACAGCCGAGCACGCGCCCGGTGCCGCCCATGGTGCTGATGCCACCAATCACACAGGCGGCAACCACTTGCAGTTCGAACCCGTTAGCCACGTCGACATAGGCCACGGCAAAACGTGAGATCCACAAGTAGCCGCAAAAGCCCGCCAGGGCGCCAGAAAGGCAGAAGCTGACAAACTGCATTTTCCCGGCGTTGATACCGGTGTAATACGCTGCCGTGGCGTTGCCGCCCGCAGTATAGAGCGCTCGTCCGGTGCGGCTGTAACGCAGGAAGTAACCCACCAGCAGCAACACGGCGATAGCGCACCAGCTCAGTACCGGCAAACCCAGCACCGAGGCTCGCGGCAGGCCGAGAAAATCTGCGCCCATCTGGTTAGAGTTCACCCAGCCGCCGCCGGAGAGCAAAAAGATAATCCCGCGATAAATACTCATGGTGCCAAGCGTGACGACAATCGCCGGGATACCCAGTTTCCACACCAGCAGACCATTGATGATGCCCATCACCAGCCCGAGCACCGTTGCCAGCAGTAGCAACGACCAGACCGGCACATCCGGGTGATGGAAGTTGATCAGCGCGACAATCATGCCGGTCAGCGCCAGGTTAGCCGCCATCGACAGGTCGATACCTTTGGCCAGCAGCACCATCATTTGCCCAAGGGCGAGAATGATCAGAATGGCAGTATCGTTGAACATCTCCACCAGGTTGCCAGGGCTGATAAACGAAGGGACACGGCTGCCGATAGCCAGCACCAGCAGCACAATCACGCCGCCGAGCAGCGCTTCGCGATGTTTAAGCAGTTGTTGCCACATTATGCTGCCTCCTTCCCGGCACCGCTGGCGGCGCTGACGATGGTTTCCGCCGTCGCTTCACCGGCCTGGTACTCGGCGACCATCAGCCCTTCGTGCATGATGATCACCCGATCGGCCATGCCCATCACTTCCGGCAATTCAGAAGAGACCATAATCACCGCCAGACCGTGCGCCACCAGTTCCGACATAAACTGGTGTACGGCGGCTTTCGAACCGATATCGATACCTTTCGTTGGCTCATCGAGAATGATCACGTCCGGATGGGTGGCGAGCCATTTGCCGATCACCACTTTTTGCTGATTGCCGCCGGAGAGGGTTTCCACCGCCTGTTTCCAGCTAAAGGCTTTCACCTGCAAACGCCGGGCGTACTCATCCGCCAGCGCCCACTCTTTGGCCTCGTTGAGTACGCCATTACCGTTCAGTTTGCTGAGCTGCGGCAGGCTGATGTTCTGGGCAATCGACAGTTCAATAATCGCGCCCTGCTTTTGCCGCTCTTCCGGCACGCAAACAATCCCGGCGTTGATGGCATCCGCAGGCTGGCGGAAATGCACCGTTCGCCCGTTAAGAATGATGTCGCCAGAAGAAGGGCGCGACACGCCGGAAAGCGCCTGCATCAGTTCTGTGCGCCCGGCACCCACCAGGCCGTAAAAGCCGAGGATCTCGCCTTTGCGCAGTGAAAAGTTGATATGGGCAAATTCGGTGGGATGGCATAAATCGCGCACTTCCAGTACGGTTTCCCCGAGTGCGCAGGCCACTTTCGGCCAGCTCTGGTTAATGGCGCGCCCGACCATCATCGCCACCATCCGCTCTTCGGTGATGTCGTTGATGGCGCCGGAATCGGCATACACTCCGTCGCGCAAAATGGTGTAGTGATCCGCCAGCTCAAAAATTTCATCAAACTTGTGCGAGATAAACAGGATCGCTTTGCCTTCCTGCTTCAGGCGTTCAACGATTTGGTAGAACTCCAGGATCTCATGCTGCGAGAGCGCGGCGGTCGGCTCGTCCAGAATTACCACCTGCGCGTCAAACGAGAGCGCACGCGCAATCGCCACCATGTGGCGCTGGGCGATACTCAATGTTTTCAGCGTCGCACGTGGATCAATTTGCACTTCCAGCCGGGTGAGGATCGCCTGCGCTTGCTGGTGCATGGCGGGCCAGTCGAGTTTTTTCAGCAGCCCTTTATATAAATACTGCCCAACGAAGATGTTCTCGGTGACCGAGAGCTCGTCGAACAGCACCGTTTCCTGGTGAATCGCGGTGATCCCCACTTTATGCGCCGACTCGGGCGTAGGCAGCGAAATCGGGATCGCTTTGTAGAGTATTTCGCCCTCTTCAGGCTGGTAAATACCGGTCATCACTTTGACCAGCGTGGATTTCCCCGCGCCGTTTTCACCGATCAACGCGGTGACTTTGCCGGGCCAGAGATCGAGCTGTACGTTCTCAAGGGCGCGCACACCGGGAAACACTTTGGTGATGCCCTTAAGCGACAGCAGAGGGGTGGATGCCGTCATGATAGTTCTCCAGTTTTTGCCCTCTCCTGTAAAAGAGGGCAGGAAGGGATCAGAAAATCTTCGAGAACTTATCAATGTTGCTGGCATCGTAGACAAACGGCTCAGCCATCGCGCCACTGCCGTCGGCGTCCAGTTTCACTTTGCCGAGTTTGCCCATGCTGGCTTCGTCTTTGGTCGCCGTACCTTTCACCAGGTCATCCGCTAAATAGGTGGCGGCATAACCGAGGTCGATCGGGTTCCAGATGGCGAAACTTTTGCTCGCGCCGGATTTAATGGCGCCCGCCATTTCAGACGGCAGCCCTAAACCGGTGACATACACTTTGCCAATCTTGCCCTGGTCTTTTACCGCTTGCGCCGCCGCGACAATGCCGACCGACGACGGCGAGACGATCACTTTCAGGTCCGGGTACGATTTCAGCAGGCCGACCGCTTCGCGGTAGCTCTTATCGGAGAGATCGTCGCCGTAAGCGACGGTCACCAGGTTAATCGACGGGTACTTTGGCAGTACCTTTTTCATCTCCGCAATCCAGATGTTCTGATTGGTGGAGGTGGGCGTGGCGCTAAGGATCGCCACATCGCCTTTTTCAACATTCAACGCTTTTAGCGCATCGGCGGCCAGTTTGACGTTGGTTTCGCCAATCAGCGCGTTATTCGAGGGATTGAGGTGGATCTGGCGTCCGGCTTTCGCCACGCCGGAATCCCACGACACCACTTTGATGCCGCGCTGCATCGCTTTTTTCAGCACCGGCACCACGGCATCGGGATCGTTGGCGGAGATAGCGATCGCATCCACCCCCTGGGCGATCAACCCGTTAAGCACTTCGATCTGCGCTTCGGCCGTGGTAGTGGTCGGGCCGGTGTAGATCACTTTGACATCGCCTAGCTCTTTGGCTGCCTCCTGTGCGCCGGTGTTTGCTGCTTCAAAAAAGCCATTACCTAAAGATTTCGCCACGAGGGCGATTTTTACTTCAGCTAAAGCGGAACCGGACAACGCCAGAATGGCAACGGTGAGGATTAAGCTTGCT
Organism: Kosakonia sp. LAM2021; assembly: GCF_016620385.1. NCBI lineage: Bacteria > Pseudomonadati > Pseudomonadota > Gammaproteobacteria > Enterobacterales > Enterobacteriaceae > Kosakonia > Kosakonia sp. LAM2021. The sequence goes on along the minus strand of NZ_JAENHT010000012.1, from coordinate 60,306 downwards.
TTTGTTTTCATTGCTTTTACTCCACGAGAGTTAGTGTTTGTAGGGCTTGCAGGTGAGGATTCGCCCCGTCTCAGTGAGCGGGGCGCGATGTTGTTATTGGTACAGATCTAATGCAGATTGCAGCGGCGTCACGCCAAAGCGTTTGCCCAGTGAAATCAACTCTTGCCGGGTGATGGTCTGTTTCATACCGCCCATCGAATAGATTTTTACCAGCACCTCGGCGGATTTCTCGGCGGTGTCGATCAGGCCAAAGGCTTCGTCGAGCGTAGGCCCGCTGCCGAACACGCCGTGGAAAGGCCACAGCACCAGCGAATGTTTCTGCATGTCTTTGGCGGTTGCCTGGCCGATTTCATCAGTGCCGGGCACCATCCACGGCAGAATGCCAACGCCATCCGGGAACACCACCAGACATTCGGTGCTGCCTTCCCACAGCTTGCGGGTAATCAAATCAGAGGTGTTTTCCAGCACGTAGGTCAACGCAATCAGGTTGGTGGCGTGGCAGTGCATAATCACGCGGTCTTTCCCGCCGGTGGCTTTGATGCGTTCGCAGTGCGACAAAAAGTGCGCCGGTAGCTCTGATGTCGGAACCGCTTCATGCTCCAGCCCCCACAGAATGTGGTAGCCTGCGCCGTCGCTATCGACTTTCACAACGCCTAAATTTGCTGCTGGATCAAGCTGCACGTTACGGAAAAATTTGCCGGAGCCGGTGACGATAAACGGCGTGTTGGCCAGCAGCGGCATCGGCTGGCTCAGGGCGATATAGCGCGGTTTCTGGTGAAAATCAGCGGCGAACGATGTGATATCGGCCTCATCCAGGCGCAGCGTCAGGTTGCCGCCGTTGCGTTCATCCCAGCCTTTCAGCCAGGCGTCCGAGGTGGCTTTGATCATCCCCTGGACGAACCAGGAATCGGTAATGGTCTGCATAGTCTTCTGTTTCCCGTTTATTGCCCGGTAGCGCTGCGCTTACCGGGCTGATGAATGCGCAGCGATTAGCCACGTTTGCTTAATACGTCTTTCTCATAGGCCCGCACGCTTTCCAGCCACTGGCTACCGGCTGGCGTGTCGTGGCGCTGGCAGTACATTTCCCACACCGCCTGCCACGGCAGGGATTTCTGCTCTTCGAGCAGCGCCAGGCGCGCGGTGTAATCGCCGTCCGCTTCCAGTTTGCGCAGTTGCGCAACCGGTTCGAGCAGCGCGCGCAGCAGCGCTTTTTTCATGTTGCGCGTACCAATCACCCACGCGGCGATGCGGTTGATGGAGGCGTCGAAGAAGTCGAGCCCAATGTGTACGCGGTCGAACAGTTTGTGGCGGATGATTTCGCTGGCGATGGCCTGGGTTTCGTCATCCAGCAGCACCACGTGGTCGCTGTCCCAGCGTACCGGGCGGCTGACATGCAGCAGCAGACGTGGCACATAGAGCATGGCGGCAGAGATTTTGTCGGAGATAACCTCCGTTGGATGGAAGTGACCAGCATCGAGACACAGCGCGGTCTGGCGGCTGGTGGCGTAACCCATATAAAACTCGTTGGAGCCGACGGTGTAGCTCTCAGCGCCGATGCCGAACAATTTACTTTCCACGGCATCGATATGGTGTGCCGGGTTCAGTTTTTCGCTAATCACTTCATCCAGCGCAGCCAGCAGACGCTGGCGCGGCGCGAGACGATCAACGGTGACATCTTTCATGCCGTCCGGGATCCAGATATTCATCACCGACGGCGTACCCAGTTGTTCACCAAAGTAAGCGGAAACGCGGCGGCTGGCTTTTACATGGTCGATCCAGAACTGGCGGATCTCATCGTTAGCGTGGGAAAGCGTGAAGCCATCGGCGCTCAGCGGGTGCGAGAAGCAGGACGGGTTGAAGTCCAGCCCCAGATTGTTGGCTTTTGCCCACTGCACCCAGTTTTTGAAGTGTTCGGGTTTGATTTCATTCCGCGCGACCGGCGTTTCGGCTTCGTGATAAATGGCATGCAGGTTCAGGCGTTTCGGGCCTGGGATCAGGCTCAGCGCTTGTTCCAGATCGGCGCGCAGCTCCGTGGCGTTGCGCGCTTTGCCCGGATAATTGCCGGTAGCCTGAATGCCGCCGGTCAGGCTGCCTTCCGGGTTTTCGAAACCGGCGACATCATCGCCCTGCCAGCAGTGCATGGAAACCGGCAGCCTGTCGAGCTGGCGCAGCGCCTCCTCGACATCAATCCCCACAGCGGCGAAACGCTGTTTAGCAATGTCCCAGGCTTGTTCAAGTTGAGTGGTCATGCGCAAAGCTCCTTTGTCTGTCGTTTTTGTTGAAAGCGCGCGACGTAGCGGGCGATTTCATTATCAGGATTAGGGGTAAACGTAATCAGTGAATGGTTAGCCGTGACCAGCTGGCGAAAATCATCGACGTTGCTTAGCTCATCCAGCGTCATCAGTTGCACGCCAATATTGCCCAGTGTCGAGGCTTCCACCGGCCCGGCAACCACTGGCAGCCCGCAGGCATCGGCGCAGAGCTGGTTCAGTAACTGGTTCTGGCAGCCGCCGCCGACGATATGCAAGCGGGTAAACGGCTTGCCACGCAGGAAAGCCAGTTCGCTCAGCACATCGGCATACAGCAGCGCGAGGCTATCGAAGATGCAGCGCGCCAGTTCGGCGGCGTTTTGCGGTACGGGTTGACCCGCTTCCCGGCAGGCGGCCTGAATTTCAGCGCTCATGTTGTCCGGGTTGATAAAGCGATCCGCGTTCGGGTTAATCACGCAGCGGCAGAGAGGGAGCTGCTCGGTGAGGGCGATTAACGCCGGCAAATCGGTGATGTTTTGCTCTTTCAGCACGCGTTGCAGCAGCCACAATCCCATGATGTTTTTCAGCACCCGGTAACGGCCTTCGGCACCGCCTTCGTTGGTGATATTGGCGGCGAGCGCCTCATCGCTGGTGTGTGGGGGTTTGCTCTCAAAGCCCATCAGTGACCAGGTGCCGGAAGAGAGATACGCCGCGTCGGGATTTTCCAGCGGTGCGGCGATAACCGCGCTGGCGGTATCGTGGCTGGCGACAGCGACGACCGGTATGGCATTACCCTGCGGGCAGATCCAGTTGCCGATCACGTTGCCAGGATGGGTTGGCGTGCCAAACCAGCGAGCCGGAACGCCTGCCCAGTTCAGCAGGGATTCATCCCAGTTATCGGTGTTGATATTCACCAGTTGGGTGGTGGTGGCGTTGGTGTATTCCCAGTTGAGATTGCCGGTCAGGCGGTAGCTGAAGTAATCCGGGATCAGCAGCGCGTGATCGGCCTGTTCCAGCAGGTGCGGTTGCTGTTCTGCCAGCGCGCGTAGCTGGTAAAGGGTGTTGAAGGGTAAAAACTGAATACCGCTGCGGCGATAGATATCGGCTTTACCGGGGTTTTGCAGCGCGCGGTGCATCACGCCATCGGTGCGATTATCGCGGTAGGCAATCGGCAGCCCGACGCGCTGGCCATCGCGGTTAATCAGGATGTAATCGACGCCCCAGGTATCAATACCGATGCTGTCTGGCTGTATACCTTCGGCGCAAACCTTGTTCAGGCCGAGGCGGATTTCGGTTTCCAGGCCGTCGATATCCCAGCAATCAAAGCCGTCCACTTTTTGCAGACAGTTTACAAAACGGTGCATTTCGCGAAGCGAAAGCGTGCGGTTCTGGCGGTCATAGCGCGCCAGCATGACGCGTCCGCTGGAGGCGCCTAAATCAACCGCAACACAATGGCGAAAAGTCATGATCGGGTCCTTCTTAGAGTCATTGCGGACAGTCTAAAAAGGGCGGGACAGTCGTACCTTCTTGCTACTGACAGCGGCGATTTCGCGCTGGCAAGAAAGCAAAGGTGAACGTGAGAGAGTTCACAGTTTCCAGTAATCGCGAGGTTTTCGGCCATTGTGACCCTCACCACATTTCCCGATCTTTCCGACCGTTTCTTGAAAAAACGGCAGGCTATGCGCAAATCGGCGTCGAAAATTTAAGGTGAGGTCGAAAACCCTTAATTACTATTTTGAGAACATTTCTCAAGACCGGGGCCATCATGACCGTATTGCATAGCGTGGATTTTTTTCCGTCAGGTAAATCACCCGTTGCCATTGAACCGCGATTGCCCCAGGCCGCGTTTCCGGAACATCATCATGATTTTCATGAAATTGTGATTGTTGAGCATGGAACGGGGATTCATGTGTTTAATGGCCAGCCTTATACCATCAGCGGCGGCACGGTCTGTTTTGTGCGCGATCATGACCGCCATTTGTATGAACATACTGATAATCTCTGTTTGACCAATGTGCTGTACCGCTCGCCGGATGCGTTCCAGTTCCTTGCCGGGTTGAACCAGTTGCTGCCGCAGGAGCAGGACGGGCATTACCCGTCGCACTGGCGGGTAAGCCAGCACACGCTCGGGCAGGTGCGCGGCATCATTAGCCAGATGGAAGAGATGGGCAGTGAAGCGGCAACGCACGACATTGCCAACCGCGAGATCCTGTTTATGCAGTTGCTAGTGTTATTGCGTAAAAGCAGCCAGCAGGAAGATGCGGGCAACAGCGATGCGCGGCTGAACCAGTTGATGCTGTGGCTGGAGGATCACTTCGCGGAAGATATTTGCTGGGAGTCGCTGGCGGAACAGTTCACTTTGTCGTTGCGTACGCTGCACCGCCAGCTTAAACAGTCCACCGGCATGACGCCGCAGCGCTATTTAAACCGCCTGCGGTTGATTAAAGCGCGTCATATGCTGCGCCACAGCGACGAGAGTGTTACCGATATCGCCTTTCGCTGCGGTTTCGGCGACAGTAACCACTTTTCGACGCTGTTTCGCCGCGAATTTGACTGGTCGCCGCGCGATATCCGCCAGGGGCGCGACACGCTGCTTCAGTAACGAGAAGGCTATCACCGATTTTTTGCCGGGCTTCCGTTAATAATGTCAGGTTGTTCACGGCAGAGGTGGCGTTGTGGCTGGTCAGTTAATTCTTCGTAAAGCAGACTTTTTCCCGCGCGCCGGACAGGCGGTCGCGGTGGCCGATCGCTACCCGCAAAATGTTTTTGCCGAACATACCCATGAGTTCTGCGAACTGGTAATGGTGTGGCGCGGCAATGGTTTGCACGTGCTCAATGACCGTCCTTACCGCATTACGCGCGGCGATCTGTTTTATATCCGCGCCGAAGATTGCCACTCTTACGCCTCGGTTAATGACCTGGTATTGCAGAACATTATCTATTGTCCGGACCGGCTGACGCTGAATCTCGACTGGGCCGCGCATATTCCGGGGCTTAACGGCGCACCGTCCAACCCACACTGGCGCATTGGCAGCAGCGGAATGGCGCAGGCGCGGCAGGTAATTACGCAACTGGAACATGAGAGCGCGAAGGACGATCCGCTGGCCAATTTGATGGCAGAAACCCTGTTCGCTCAACTGGTGATGACACTAAAACGTCACCGTTTCGCCACCGATAACCTTGCCGCGACCCACAGCGAAACGCTGCTGGATAAGCTTATCACCGCGCTTTCCGGCAGCCTGAATCGCAGCTTTGTGCTGGAGCGTTTTTGTGAACAGGAACAGTGCAGCGAGCGGGCGCTGCGCCAGCAGTTTCGTACTCAGACCGGGATGACCATCAACCACTATTTGCGCCAGTTGCGCATTTGCCACGCACAATTTTTGTTGCAGCACTCCGAGCAGATGATCAGCGAAATCGCCATGCAGTGTGGCTTTGAGGACAGTAATTACTTTTCGGTGGTGTTTAGCCGTGAGGTAGGGATGACGCCAGGTCAGTGGCGTCATCGTAGCCGGGTTGCTGCCTGATTAGCTCGCCATGCCGAGGCCGACGATATTGGCCGCGACAATGATTACCACACAACCGAGACTCAGCACACTCACCGGTTGGCGTCCGGCATTCTTCCACTCTTTGAGCACCAGCCCAACCAGCCCCCCGCACAGCACATAGAAGCTCATATGCAGCATCCAACTGATGTAGTCATACTGCCCCGGAATACGCGCATGACCCCAGGCGTAGAAGAAGAATTGCAGATACCACATCAGCCCACCCAGCGCGGAAAGCAGGATATTGCTGATAATTAGCCCTTTTGCCAGCGAGAAGTCGGCTTTTACCGACAAATCTTTCACTTTTGCCAGGCGGATAAAGCAAAAGCTCAGGTTGACCAGCGCACCGCCGCCCATGATCACCACATAGCTTGGCAACGCGGTATAGAGCGGATCGATACCCAGTGCAGCAGCGGCTTCGTGCATTGGTTTGGCGGCGTTCATCGCAAAGGACATCCCGGCAGAGAACACGCCGCACATCACCGCCAGCGCTAACCCTTTTCTCAGGTTGAACTCTTCGGCTTTGATGCCCATTTTGCGCTCTTTCAACTGACCGGCACGGGTGACAATGCCAACGCCAATCAGCGCTACCAGCACACCCAGCAGTGTCATCCGACCGCCTTCGGTGTTGATCAGCACGTCGAAGTGACCGTTGAGGATCGGCGTCATCAACGTACCGACAATCAGCGTAATGCCAATGGCGATACCAATGCCCATCGACATGCCTAAGTAGCGCATGGTCAGGCCATAGTTGATGTTGCCGATGCCCCACATTGCGCCGAAAAGAAACACCGGCAGCAGAGTTGAGGCGCTAAACGAACTGAAATAAGCCCAAAAATCAGGCAATAACAGCGCGCTGATAGTCCAGGGAAGAATCAACCAGGAGACGATGCCGCCGATTGACCACATGGTTTCCCAGGACCAATTTTTTACCTTTTTAAACGGGGCATAGAAACAGGCTGCACTGGCTGCACCTATCAAATGCCAAAAAATACCCATCGTAATCGCGTTACTCATTTCACAATCCTCTTTGTTTTTATCGCCGGGATACGAGCAGCCGACCTGATGAGTGTAAAAATCGGTCAGAGGATTAACCTTGAGGCGTTTGCCGCGTTGCGTTGCAGGCTGGCAATGAGCACGTGATGAGGGTGAGCGGCTTCACAATTTCAATAACATAACCAAAAGTTATAACCTTATAAAAACTACGGCATTGATAAACATTTTCAATATCATTTAATTAACTATAATGAACCAACTGCTTACGCGGCGTTAACACAATAGCCGCTTACCCTTAATGGAGATGAATATGAGCTATACACTGCCCGCTCTGCCGTATGCATACGATGCCCTCGAACCGCATTTCGACAAGCAGACGATGGAAATCCATCACACTAAACATCACCAGACTTATGTGAACAACGCTAACGCCGCGCTGGAAAGCCTGCCGGAGTTCGCCAGCCTGCCGGTTGAAGAGCTGATCACCAAACTGGACCAGCTGCCAGCAGACAAAAAAACCGTACTGCGTAACAACGCAGGCGGTCACGCTAACCACAGCCTGTTCTGGAAAGGCCTGAAAAAAGGCACCACCCTGCAGGGCGATCTGAAAGCCGCTATCGAGCGTGATTTCGGTTCCGTGGACAACTTCAAAGCTGAATTCGAAAAAGCAGCGGCAACGCGCTTTGGCTCCGGCTGGGCATGGCTGGTGCTGAAAGGCGACAAACTGGCTGTGGTTTCTACCGCTAACCAGGATTCCCCGCTGATGGGTGAAGCGATCTCTGGCGCGTCTGGCTTCCCGATCGTAGGCCTGGATGTGTGGGAACACGCTTACTACCTGAAATTCCAGAACCGCCGCCCGGACTACATCAAAGAGTTCTGGAACGTGGTGAACTGGGACGAAGCTGCTGCGCGTTTCGCTGCGAAAAAATAAGCCGCTTTCGTCACGCATTAGCGCGTGAGTCGAAACCCCGCCAGGCGTTGCCAGCGGGGTTTTTTTATTCTTTTTGTCCGCCATAAACCAAAAGGAACGATGATCCTAAAATAATGAAATAATGTTTTGTTATGGTTGTTTGATCACTTTTCTCACCTAAATCCGGGTCTACCCTCTCTTCATCCGCGCGGCTGTTGTTCCCTTCAACCGGAGTGCCTGCGCCATAAAAATCGAACGGTTTTTACAGGTGAAGATATGCAAATCAAGCGTGCAATAGAAAAAATCCCTGGCGGGATGATGCTGGTTCCATTGTTCATCGGTGCCTTGTGCCACACTTTTGCGCCCGGCGCAGGGAAATACTTCGGTTCATTCACCAACGGCATGATTACCGGCACGGTGCCGATCCTTGCGGTGTGGTTTTTTTGCATGGGTGCGTCGATCAAACTGAGCGCGACCGGTACGGTGCTGCGTAAATCCGGCACGCTGGTGGTGACGAAAATCGTGATCGCCTGGGTTGTGGCGGCTATCGCGTCGCGGTTGATTCCGGAACACGGCGTGGAGGCGGGTTTTTTTGCCGGTTTATCGACGCTGGCGCTGGTGGCATCGATGGATATGACCAATGGCGGGTTGTATGCCTCCATCATGCAGCAGTACGGCACCAAAGAAGAGGCCGGGGCATTTGTGCTGATGTCGCTGGAATCCGGCCCGTTGATGACGATGATTATTCTCGGCACTGCCGGCATCGCTTCTTTTGAACCGCACGTGTTTGTCGGTGCGGTGCTGCCATTCCTCGTGGGGTTCGCGCTGGGTAATCTCGACCCGGAACTGCGCGAGTTCTTCAGCAAGGCGGTGCAAACGCTGATTCCGTTCTTCGCCTTCGCGCTGGGCAACACCATCGATTTAAGTGTGATAGCACAAACCGGGCTGCTGGGGATTTTGCTGGGCGTCGCGGTGATTGTGATTACCGGGATCCCGCTGATTATTGCCGATAAACTGATTGGCGGCGGTGACGGCACTGCGGGCCTGGCAGCCTCCAGTTCGGCTGGTGCTGCGGTGGCAACGCCGGTGCTGATTGCTGAAATGGTGCCGGATTTCAAAGCGATGGCACCAGCCGCGACTGCGCTGGTGGCGACATCGGTGATCGTTACCTCGATCCTGGTGCCGATTCTGACTTCCGTCTGGTCACGAAAAGTGAAAGGGGCGGAAGCGGAAATGTCGATACGCAACACCGTGAAATAACAAAATGAGGCCGACCTTTACAGGTCGGCTTTTGCATTAGCGGATAGCAAAAACGGTGTCGATAATGTTGCACTGATCTTCATTGAGGGCGCCGCCGAAGTTACGGGCGACGGGTGTGCAATAACCAAATTTACGTGAGACGACGGTTTTGATGGTGGTAACAAAATCGTCACCGATGCTGTAGATGGCCATAAATTTGCCGATCTCTTGTTGTACCTGATGCAGCGTTGCCAAATCACCTTGCCGCCACGCTTCCCGCGCTTTAACGAACAGCTCCGGCATCACGTTGTTTAAGCCCGAAATCACGCCAGCGCCGCCCGCCAGCAGATTGGGAATGAAATATTCGTCGTAACCGCATAGCACTGCGAAATCATTGCGCACGTTCTTCGTTGCCAGAATCATATTGCGGGTGTGCGACTGGCAATCCACAGTGTCTTTAATGCCGGCAAAATCGGGGAATTCGGCGGCCAGCGTTGCTACCAATTCGGGTGTTAAATCGCAGCCGGTTCGCGCCGGGAAGTTATAGGCAAACCATTTGCCGCTGATCGCTTTGCCCAGCGCGCGAAAGTAGCTTAAAAGCTGGTTGCTGGTTTGCCCGTAGTAATAAGGCGGCAGCACCATCACCGCTTCATAGCCGGTGCGGTAGGCTTCATCGGCCATCCACAGGATGTCGTTAAAACAGGTGGAAGAGACATTAGCCACCATCGAAATGGGCGACATGCCGCGCGCTTCACGAATCAACATTATTCGTTCATCCAGTGTGAAAGAGGCGAACTCGCCGATACTGCCCATCAGCAATACCACGTCTATTTTCGCCGCCGTCAGGCGGGTAATATGCTGCTTTAATCCATTGAGATCGATGTTGCCTTCACTGTCCATCGGCGTGATGGAAGGACACCAGACGCCGGAAAAGGGGATTGTTTGCGTCACGTCACTACCTCCTCGATTAATGAAATCATGTTTCAAAAGCGTAAGGTAAGTGATAGCACGGCACCGCCGCGCGCACGTGCACGAATGTCTCATTTTTGCAGGTTTGGTCTGCGAACAATTGTGGTGTAATAACGTGATGAACGAAGCCTGTTGGAGGGAATATGCAACATCCGGTTGACGTGTTTGTAGGAAAAGTAAGGGATTATCAGGGCAGCCGACCGAGCGCCATCGCAAAATTGCAGGTTGAAGGCGAACTCATGCTCACCGAAACCGGCATTGCCGGGGACGAGCAGGCGGAGAAAAGTTACCACGGCGGGACGGATCGTGCGTTGTGCCACTACCCGCGAGAACACTATGCGCACTGGGCGCAGATGTTTCCGCAGCAGGCGGCGTTGTTTTGCGCGCCCGCATTTGGCGAGAATCTTTCTACCAGCGGTCTGACAGAAAAAAATGTCTTTATCGGCGATATCTTTCGCTGGGGCGACGCACTGATTCAGGTGACGCAACCGCGTTCGCCCTGTTTTAAACTCAATTTCCACTTTGGCATCAGCGATATGTCAACGCAGATGCAGTCCAGCGGCCGCATTGGCTGGCTTTATCGGGTGATTGCGGGCGGCAATGTGTCGGCGCAAGCGCCTCTGGAACTGGTTTCACGCGTGAGTGATATCAGCGTCTATGACGCGGCGGCGATTGCCTGGTTTCAGCCGTTTGACGACGAGCAATATCATCGCCTGCTGGCGGCTGCGGGGTTGTCGGCGAGCTGGACGCGTACGATGCAAAAGCGGCGTTTGAGCGGCAAGATTGAAGATAATTCACGCAGGTTGTTGGGAAAATAAAACGCCCCCTCCGGTGAGCGGAGAGGGCGAGTTATTAAGCGCGTTTATATAACGGCAGCCATATCGTCAGGCGTAAACCGCCGAGCGGGCTGTCGTCTGCTTTTACCCAGCCGCGATGCTGCTGGATAGCGGTTTCGACAATCGCCAGGCCAAGGCCTGTGCCGCCGGACTCGCGATCGCGCGCTTCGTCGGTGCGGTAGAACGGGCGGAAAATCTGTTCCCTGTCTTCCGCGCTGACGCCGGGGCCGTCATCGTCCACGTTAATGGTGATGCCGTCTTTATCCACCGCGAAACTGACTTCGATTTTGCTGTGCGAGTAGCGCAGCGCGTTGCGCACAATGTTTTCGACCGCACTTTCCAGCGCGCTGGGGTTACCGTACAGCGGCCACGGGCCCGGCGGGAAATTGATGGTCAGGGATTTGCCCATCTGTTCCGCTTCAAACGCCGCGTTATCCAGCACCTCATTCCACATCTGATTGGCTTTCACCGTTTCGCTGACCAGCGCGTTTTTCTGCTGATTGCGCGACATCACCAGCAGATCGTTGATCATGCTGTCCAGCCGCTGCGCTTCAGTTTCAATACGCTCCAGTTCTTTGCTTTCGCCGCTGCGGCGACGCAGCAGGGCGGTGCCGAGCTGTAAGCGTGTGAGCGGCGTACGCAGTTCGTGCGAGATATCGGAAAGCAGACGCTGCTGTGCGGTCATCATGCGTTCTAGCGCCGTCACCATCTGGTTGAAACTCGCTCCGGCGGCCAGAAACTCCTGCGGCCCGGATTCCAGTTCCGGATGTTGCCGTAAGTTGCCTTGCGCCACTTCATCCGCCGCATTTTTCAGCTTCCGTGCCGGTTTCGCCAGGCTCCACGCCAGCCACAACAGCAGCGGCGAGCTGATCAGCATGGTGACAATCAGCAGCAATAACGGGCGGTCAAACAACAGGTTGATAAAGTCGGATTGCGAACTGCTGGCGGGGCGAATCAGATAGAGTTGGTAGTTATCTTCCCCGTCGCGAACGGAGAAGGGACCTACCATTTCGACCCGGCCATATTTCTTCTTCTGCGGATGGTCGGAGTTGTCCGCCTGGCCGATGAAGTTACGGATGATCTGCATCTCGTTGCGTTCGGCGCCAATGACGCGCCCTTCGCTGGTCACCAGCAGCAGACGTTGACCCGGCGGCGCCCATTTGTCGATGGCGCGGAAAAGCCTGCGCCACCACATCAGGTCGTTCGGCGGGTCGTTCGACAGTTCCGCTTCAACATGCTGTTCAATCATCACGCCCTGACGCTGCTCGCTGTCCAGCAACTCTGTCATCTGACGGGAGTCCAGCTTTGGCACCATCAAAACCAGCATCAATACCAGCGCCAGCGTTAACCAGAAAATGGCAAAGATGCGGGCGGTCAAACTTCCTATCATGAAGCGGACACCATCAGATAACCGCGGCCGCGCAGGGTTTTAAACCACGGATGCCCATCTTTACGCTCCGGCAGTTTGCGGCGCAGGTTGGAAATGTGCATATCAATAGCGCGGTCGAACGGCGTTAAACGTTTACCCAGCACTTCCTGGCTCAGATGTTCACGTGATACCACCTGGCCTAAATGTTGCGCCAGCAAGTAAAGCAGGGTGAATTCTGTGCCGGTCAGTTCCAGCGCCTGGCCTTCAAAGCTGGCTTCCTGACGGCCCGGATTAAGACTCAGCGCGTCCACTTCAAGTGTAGGCGAGCCGTTATCATTGTTTTGCTGCTGCTCGCTCCAGTGCGAACGGCGCAAGATTGCGCGAATACGCGCAACTAATTCACGATCGTTAAACGGTTTTGGCAGATAGTCATCCGCGCCCAGCTCAAGGCCGAGAACGCGATCGAGTTCGCTGCCGCGTGCGGTCAGCATAATGACCGGTGTCTGGTGTGTCTGGCGTAGCTCTTTAAGTGTGTCGATACCGTTTTTCTTCGGCATCATGACATCAAGCAAAAGCAGGTCGATGCTGTCGTCGAGGAGGTCGAGCGCCTGCTCCCCGTCATGGGCAACGAGCACATTGAAACCTTCCATGTCGAGTAGCTCCTTTAACAAGGAAGTAAGCTCTCGGTCATCATCTACTAAAAGGATTTTATTCATTGTTTAAATACCTCCGAGGCAGAAATTACGTCATCGAGACTTGCTAATCCATGACTTTACGTTGTTTTACACCCCCTGACGCATGTTTGCAGCCTGAATCGTAGACTGATTATCGTTGAATCGTGAGACGAAAAGGTTACTGGAGTAAGTGATGCGCATCGTTACCGCTGCCGTCATGGCCTCAACGCTGGCGTTTAGCACCGTTAGCCAGGCTGCTGGCGTCGTAACAGGCGATAACTGGCACCCGATTGATGGGTTTGCACAGCGCAGTGTTCAGAGCCATATGTTCGACGGTATTAATTTAACCGAACATCAGCGTCAGCAGATGCGGGATTTAATGAGACAGGCGCGGCACGATCAGCCTCCTGTAAATGTTACCGAAATGGAGACAATGCATCGCCTTGTCACCGCAGAAAATTTTGATGAAAACGCTGTGCGCGCTCAGGCAGAAAAAATGGCGCAGGAGCAAGTCGCTCGTCAGGTTGAAATGGCGAAAGTCCGCAACCAGATGTACAACCTGCTTACGCCGGAGCAGCAAGCGGTTTTAAACCAGAAACACCAGCAACGGATGACGCAACTGCGCGAAGTCGCACAGATGCAACAAAGTTCTCCGTCGACAGTCTTAAGTAGCAGTAGTACCCGGCATTACCAGTAACAAACCCTGTTTTCCTTGCCATAGACACCATCCCTGTCTTCCCCCACATGATGTGGGGGTTTTTTTTGCCCGCAATTCCAACGCTTAATTTCCCCATTGCTGTTGCCTGGCTTTCGTTATAATCCCTGCAGGATCCAAGCAGGAGCGTTTATGAATCAATCCTATGGGCGTCTGGTCACCCGGGCAGCGGTTGCGGCGACCGTCACGGCATCGTCACTGCTGGTAATTAAAATCTTCGCGTGGTGGTTTACCGGTTCGGTCAGTATTCTGGCGGCGCTGGTTGATTCGCTGGTGGATATCGCCGCGTCGCTAACCAACTTGTTGGTTGTACGCTATTCGCTGCAACCTGCCGACGAAGAGCACACATTCGGTCACGGAAAGGCGGAATCGCTGGCGGCGCTGGCACAAAGTATGTTTATTTCTGGGTCTGCCTTGTTCCTGTTTTTGACCGGTATTCAGCACCTTGCTAAGCCTGAACCGCTTCGTGATGCTGGCATTGGTATTACGGTCACGTTGATCGCGCTGTTTAGCACTGTGATCCTTGTCACTTTTCAGCGCTGGGTAGTGCGGAAAACCCACAGCCAGGCGGTGCGGGCGGATATGCTTCATTATCAGTCTGATGTTATGATGAACGGCGCAATTCTCATCGCGCTGGGGCTCTCCTGGTATGGATGGCATCGTGCCGATGCATTGTTTGCGTTGGGTATTGGCAGCTATATTTTGTATAGCGCGTTACACATGGGGTACGACGCCGTTCAGGCATTGCTGGACAGAGCCTTACCCGACGAAGAGCGACAGGAAATTTTCACCATTGTCACCTCCTGGCCGGGCGTCAGCGGCGCTCACGATCTTCGCACGCGGCAGTCAGGGCCGACCCGCTTTATTCAAATACATCTGGAAATGGAAGATAACCTGCCGCTCGTTCAGGCGCATCTTATTGCTGAGCAGGTAGAACAGGCGATTCTGCAACGTTTCCCGGGTTCTGATGTGATAATCCATCAGGATCCTTGTTCGGTAGTACCTCAAGGACGATAAGCACGTAGAGGCTTTCGTATTTCGTTGTAAAAAAGTGAGCCAGACCAACTTTTTGTGTATAAATTACCGCCATTTGGTCTGACCTGAATCAATTCAGCAAGCTGGGATTGATATACTATTTGCACCATAGCAGCATAGTTGTTCGCTCCCGCAGGGGAGTCGCTTCGGGCCACAGAATTTTATTTTGCATTCCTAAGTTCAGAGGTAGTCATGATTAAAAAAATCGGTGTGTTGACAAGTGGCGGTGATGCGCCAGGCATGAATGCCGCTATCCGCGGTGTCGTCCGCGCAGCATTGACAGAAGGTCTGGAAGTAGCAGGTATCTATGACGGTTACCTCGGCCTGTACGAAGACCGCATGATCCAACTTGACCGCTACAGCGTGTCCGACATGATCAACCGCGGCGGTACATTCCTCGGCTCCGCCCGCTTCCCGGAATTCCGTGAAGAGCATATCCGCGCCGTGGCTATTGAGAACATGAAAAAACGCGGTATCGACGCGCTGGTTGTTATCGGCGGCGACGGTTCCTATATGGGTGCTAAGCGCCTGACTGAAATGGGGTTTCCGTGTATCGGTCTGCCGGGCACCATCGATAATGACGTGGCGGGTACTGACTACACTATCGGCTACTTCACCGCGCTGCAAACCGTGGTTGAAGCCATCGACCGCCTGCGTGACACCTCTTCTTCTCACCAGCGTATCTCCATCGTTGAAGTGATGGGTCGCTACTGCGGCGACCTGACGCTGGCGGCGGCGATTGCGGGCGGCTGCGAATTTATCGTACTGCCGGAAGTGGAATTCAATCGTGAAGACCTGGTAGCCGAAATCAAAGCGGGTATCGCCAAAGGTAAAAAACACGCCATCGTGGCGATTACCGAGCATATCTGCGATATCGACGAACTGGCGAAGTACATCGAAAGCGAAACCGAGCGTGAAACCCGTGCCACCGTTCTTGGCCATATTCAGCGCGGCGGTTCTCCGGTGCCTTACGACCGCATTCTGGCTTCCCGTATGGGTTCTTACGCCATCGAGCTGCTGTTGCAGGGCTACGGCGGTCGTTGTGTCGGCATTCAGAACGAAAAAATGGTGCATCACGACATCATCGACGCTATCGAGAACATGAAACGCCCATTCAAAGGCGACTGGCTCGACTGCGCGAAAAAACTCTACTGAATGCAAAAATGCCCTCAATAACGAGGGCGTTTTTTTATCCTGCTTTATTCCCCAAAGTTATAGCCAATCTTTTTTTATTCTTTAATCATTGGATGCCTTTCTGGCAGTCTGACGACATCAAAATCGATAACTTTAAGAGAGCGGGCGATGAATAAATGGGGCTTGGGGATTACATTACTGCTGGCTTCTACCAGCGTTCTGGCAAAGGATATCCAGTTATTAAACGTCTCTTACGATCCAACGCGTGAGTTGTATGAGCAGTACAACAAAGCTTTCAGCGCGCACTGGAAACAAGAGACTGGCGACAACGTTGTGATCCGTCAGTCCCATGGCGGTTCCGGCAAACAGGCAACATCGGTTATCAACGGTATCGACGCCGATGTGGTAACCCTGGCGCTGGCCTACGATGTTGACGCAATTGCAGAACGTGGCCGTATCGATAAAAACTGGATCAAACGCCTGCCAGACAACTCCGCTCCGTACACTTCGACCATCGTTTTCCTGGTCCGTAAAGGCAACCCGAAACAGATTCATGACTGGAACGATCTGATTAAACCCGGCGTTTCAGTGATCACGCCGAACCCGAAAAGCTCAGGTGGCGCGCGCTGGAACTATCTGGCGGCCTGGGGTTATGCGCTGCATCAGAACGGCGGCGATCAGGCGAAAGCGCAGGAGTTCGTCAAAGCGCTGTTTAAAAACGTAGAAGTGCTGGATTCCGGTGCGCGCGGTGCGACCAATACTTTCGTTGAGCGCGGTATCGGTGATGTACTGATTGCGTGGGAAAACGAAGCGCTGCTGGCAACAAACGAACTGGGCAAAGACAAATTTGAAATTGTCACCCCGAGCGAATCTATCCTCGCGGAACCGACCGTCTCCGTTGTCGACAAAGTGGCAGAGAAGAAAGGCACTAAGAAAGTAGCAGAAGCCTATCTGAAATATCTCTACTCGCCGGAAGGCCAGGAGATTGCCGCGAAGAATTTCTATCGCCCGCGTGACGCGCAGGTAGCGGCGAAATACGCCAACGCGTTCCCGAAATTGAAACTCTTTACCATTGATGATGTGTTCGGTGGCTGGACGAAGGCGCAAAAAGAGCACTTCTCCAACGGTGGTACGTTCGACCAAATCAGTAAACGTTAATCTCCCCCAAACGCCCTCGTAAGAGGGCGTTTTTGCTTTTTACCTGCGTAAAATCCAGGATTTCCAACTTGCCCTGCAATCTGCGCTATCATTCCGGTTCTTTCAGCAAAGGAAGCGGAAAAATGAAAACAGTGCGTCGCATCGCCATTATTCTGTTGGTGCTGGCCTTACTGGCAGCGGCGGGAGCGTGGCTATGGTTTAAAAACAGCGGTAACCCGGATGCGCTGCGCCATATTGTCACTGAACAATGTTTACCGAACATGCGCGAGCATAACTCGCCAAAACCCTGCGCCCAGGTGAATCTGAAAAGCGGCTATGTGTTAATGAAAGATCGCAATGGACCGCTGCAATTTTTGCTGATGCCGACGTATCGCATCAACGGCACGGAAAGCCCGTTGCTGCTGCAACCGACAACGCCCAACTTCTTCTGGCAGGCGTGGCAATCCCGCGATGTTATGAGCAAGCTGCGTGGCAGCACGGTACCGGACAACGCGATCTCGTTGACCATTAATTCACGCTCCGGGCGCA
This sequence comes from Kosakonia sp. LAM2021, assembly GCF_016620385.1. NCBI lineage: Bacteria > Pseudomonadati > Pseudomonadota > Gammaproteobacteria > Enterobacterales > Enterobacteriaceae > Kosakonia > Kosakonia sp. LAM2021. Next base: position 42,952 of record NZ_JAENHT010000012.1, on the reverse strand, counting down.
CACAGAACCATTTTCATATCCATATCTCCTGCCTGCGTTCCGATGTGCGCACGCAACTGAATGACAATGCCGCACGCATCAGCAGCCAGTGGCTGGCGTTTCCGGGCGGCCTGCTCGGTCATCAATATTTAGCGCGCCGCGTGACGGAAGCGGAGTTGGTGCAACGCAGTCCGTTTTTGATGCTGGCAGAAGAAGTGCCGGAAGCAAAAGCGCATATGGGCCGCTTCGCGCTGGCAATGGCCCAGCAGGCTGATGGCTCGTTTGTGCTGCTGGCCACCGAGCGTGATCTGTTAGCACTAAACCGCGCATCGGCAGAGGAAATTCAGGATCATCAATGCGATATCCTGAAATAACCCCACCATAATTCACGTTTACTCCGCCTGCCTGTCACCGTAGACTTGCTGAAAAAATCTACAGGAGACAGGCATGTCGCTCTGGCTTTCTCACCCTCTGTTCCTTCCCTCTGTCATTGTCGGCATCACCATCGTGCTGTGGGCAACCTCGTTATTGCCGGAATTTATCACCGCGCTGCTGTTTTTTACGGCGGTGATGGTGGCGAAAATTGCGCCGCCGGACGTCATTTTTGGCGGTTTCGCTTCATCGGCCTTCTGGCTGGTGTTCAGCGGTTTTGTGCTCGGTGTGGCAATACGCAAAACCGGTCTGGCGGATCGGGCGGCGAGAGCGTTATCGGCAAAGCTGACCGACTCATGGCTGCAAATGGTCGCAAGCGTGGTACTGCTCAGTTACGCGCTGGCGTTTGTGATGCCTTCGAACATGGGGCGCATTGCGCTGTTGATGCCAATCGTCGCGGCAATGGCGGCGCGGGCGGGCATTAACGAAGGGACGCGTTCCTGGTACGGGCTGGCGCTGGCGGTCGGTTTTGGCACTTTCCAGTTATCGGCGACCATTTTGCCCGCCAACGTGCCAAACCTGGTGATGAGCGGCGCGGCAGAAGGCTCGTATGGAATTCATCTAAACTATGTGCCTTATCTGCTGCTGCACACGCCGGTACTTGGCATTTTAAAAGGGCTGATTTTGATTGGCCTGATTTACTGGCTTTTTCCTGGTCAGCCACGCGCGCCGCGTGAACAAGCTCCTACTGAACCGATGAGCCGGGATGAAAAACGGCTGGCGTGGATGCTGGCGGTGGTGCTGACGCTTTGGGTTACCGAAAGCTGGCATGGCATCGGCCCTGCGTGGACGGGGCTTGCCGCTGCCTGCGTGACGCTGTTGCCGCGCGTGGGTTTTATCTCGGGGGATGAGTTTTCCAGCGGCGTGAATATTCGCACTTGTATCTATGTGGCGGGAATTCTCGGCCTGGCGATTACGGTGACGCAAACCGGCATCGGTAGCGCCGTTGGTGACGCGCTGCTGCATGTGATGCCGCTCGATCCGGCGCGGCCATTCACCAGTTTCCTGGCGCTAACCGGCATTACCACCGCCCTGAATTTTATTATGACCGCTAACGGCGTACCGGCGCTGTTTACTACGCTTGCGCAGAGTTTTGCCGACGCCACCGGTTTCCCGTTGTTGTCAGTGATCATGATTCAGGTGCTGGGATATTCCACGCCGCTGTTGCCGTATCAGGCGTCGCCGATTGTGGTGGCGATGGCGCTCGGCAAAGTCCCGGCGAGATCGGGAATGCTGCTCTGTCTGGCGCTGGCGGTGGTGACGTATCTGGTGTTGTTACCGCTGGATTACGCGTGGTTTAGCGTGCTGGGGAAATTGTGAGATAAAACCCTCTCCCTGGCCGGGAGAGGGTAAACAGAATTACGCCTGTTTTGCAGCTTCTGCCGCTTTAACGATCACTGCGAAAGCGTCAGCTTTCAGGGATGCGCCGCCAACCAGTGCGCCGTCGATATCCGGCTGGGTGAACAGCTCAGCAGCGTTGCCAGCGTTAACGGAACCGCCGTACTGAATGATCACTTGTTCAGCCACTTTTGCGTCGGCTTTAGCAATGTGGTCACGGATAAATTTGTGAACATCCTGCGCCTGTGCCGGGGTAGCGGATTTGCCGGTACCGATAGCCCAAACTGGTTCGTAGGCAATTACCGCGCCTTCGAATGCCGCCGCGCCCTGCGTTTTCAGCACGGCATCGATCTGACGTGCGCACACTTCTTCGGTTTTACCGGCTTCGTTTTCTGCTTCGGTTTCACCGATGCACAGAACCGGCGTCAGGCCCTGCGCTTTCAGCACAGCGAATTTCTTCGCGATCAACTCGTCGGATTCTTTGTGGTAAGTACGGCGCTCAGAGTGACCGATGATGATGTATTTCGCGCCAATATCTTTCAGCATTTCGGCAGAGGTTTCGCCGGTGAATGCGCCAGACAGGTTAACGTCAACGTTTTGCGCGCCCAGTACGATGTGGCTACCGTCAGCGGCATGTTTAGCCAGATCGAGGTACATTTCCGGCGGAGCGATTGAGACAGCACAACCCGTTACGCCAGCCAGCTCGGTACGCAGGTTTGCAACCAGTTCGTTTACCATGTGGCGGCTGCCGTTCAGTTTCCAGTTACCCATCACTAAAGGATGTCGCATTTTTACTCTCCACGCGCTTGGCGAATTAAGGAATATGGCCGCCCCTCAGGGCAGCATGGTCTGTGAAACAGTATAGAGATTCATCCCCTGAAAGGCTTTGCTTTTTGTCATTTATTGTTCTCTTCCAGCGAATCAGATAGCGTCAGCTTAATCGGTTCAACAGCGAAGGTCAGCCCTTTTTCGCCGTTGTCTGCCACCACATAGCGAATCGCGCCTTCCGTTTCGGCGTAGTAAGGTTTGTTTCTGCCGTTAGTCAGCAATTTTTGCAGCTTTTGCGTACTTTGCGCCGCAGTTAGCGTCGGTGAAAAGGCGCGGATAAACGCCGCCATATACTCCTGAGCCTTTGCTTTTGCCGCTTTTTGCTCTGGCCCTTGCACCGGCAGCCAGGTGATTTGCATCGATTTGATTTTCAGCGTACCGCGCTCCAGCGCCGTCGAGGCGTAGAGGTAATCATTGATTTTCGTGGCTGCGCGCGTCAGGTTTGCCTGATCGCCCCGGCTATCCACCGCGCGAAATTCACTGAGCGCCAGCGTCGGGTTATCGGTATTGAATTTCTCGCGAAACTGACTAATCGACTGGTCAAATGTCGGCGCGCCCGGCAATAAATAGGGCGCAGTGGTGGCGGTCGGCGGCTCTTCTGCATGGATCGGCATGCTGAAAATCAGCGCGGAAAAGAGCAGCCAAATGGGATAACGCCATGCTTTCATTCACATCGCCCTCTGTTGAGTTTGCTCACGATTAAAACGATATCGGGCTGGCTTGTCAAAAACTCCCGCCGCCAGGGTAAACTACGCAGCACTACGATAATAAGGAACCTTACATGGGCATACAGCAGTGGTTGTTCTCTTTTAAAGGGCGCATTGGGCGTCGCGATTTTTGGGTCTGGGTGATCCTGTGGGTGTTGAGTATGACGGTGCTGTTCACGCTGGCCAACGGCGGCATGCTCGATTTTCAGATGGCGGCATTTATCCTTGTATGTCTGATCTGGCCGACAACCTGCGTGATGGTAAAACGTCTGCATGACCGGGGTCGCCACGGGGCGTGGGGCTTGCTGATGGTGCTGGCGTGGATGCTGCTTTCGGGTAACTGGCAAGTGCTGGGCGGTACGCTTGAGTGGACGGTGGGACGTCTGATCCCGGTGGTGATTATCGTCATGATGCTGATTGACCTGGGCGCGTTTGTTGGCACCCAGGGGGAAAACAAGTACGGCAAAGAGACACTGGATGTGAAGTACCGCTGATCACCAATAGTGTTCGGCGGTGATATGCCCCGGGCGGCGGCGCAGGTGTTTTGCCATCTGCCGGGTATCTTTCAGTAACTGTGTGGTATCGCGCACCATTTGCGGGTTGCCGCACAGCATTACATGGCTGGTTTCGGCGTTCAACGCCAGCCCAACGGCTTCTTCCAGCGCACCGCTTTCAATCAGCGCCGGAACGCGCCCGGTCAGCGAACCGGAAAGTGTCTCCCGGCTAACCACCGTCTGGATCTTAAGCTTCCCTTCGTAGCGTTTTTGCAGCTCCAGCATCAGTGGCAAATAACTTAAATCCGCCGCGTAGCGCACCGCATGTACCAGCACCAGGTTTTTGAAGCGCTCCAGATCTTTGCCTTCCTGCAAAATCGACAAGTACGGCCCAATCGCGGTGCCGGTTGCCAGCATCCACAAGGTGTCGCAGTCCGGCACTTCTTCCAGCACGAAGAACCCCGCGGCTTCGCTCACCAGCAGCACTTCGTCTCCCGGCTGGAGCGCGGCCAGGCGCGGGCTAAGTTTCCCTTCCGGTACGGTAACGAGATAGAATTCCAGATCGGGATTGCTCGGTGCGTTCACGTAGGAGTAGGCGCGCTGTACGCGCTCGCCGTCAATTTCCAGCCCGAGCTTGGCGAATTGTCCGGCAGTGAAGGGGTGAACGGGGGCATGAACGGTGAGGCTGAATAGCGCATCGGTCCAGAACTGCACCTTTGTGACTTTTCCTGTTACCCAGTCCGCCATGGTTTTCTCCTGTTCTGTAGCGTTGCCTTATCTTCGTGTCTGTCGGGTGAGATTTCCAGCCCGCGAAGGCCGGAAAGCTCAATTGAACAAATACCCTTACAGTATATGACGCTGCACTTCCGGGTCTTTGCGATCCAGGTAGTGAATAGACTGAATACGGCGAATGGTGCGCGATTTGCCGCGGATCAGCAGCGTTTCGGTGGTGGCGATATTGCCTTTACGGGTGATGCCGTCCAGCAGGTCGCCTTTGGTAATGCCGGTGGCGGCGAAAATAACGTTGTCGCTGCGCGCCATCTCATCCAGACGCAGCACATTGCCCGCTTCTATCCCCATTCCGCGGCAACGTTTTAATTCGTATTCGCCAATACGACGGTTCTCTTCGTTGTCGCCCTTCACCTGATGGCGCGCCAGCAGACGGCCCTGCATATCGCCATCAAGCGCGCGGATGACCGCCGCAGAGACCACGCCTTCCGGCGCACCACCAATGCCGTACAGAACGTCCACTTCGCTATCCGGCATGCAAGTGAGGATCGACGCGGCAACATCGCCATCTGGAATCGCAAAAACACGTACGCCCAGCGCCTGCATTTCGGCAATGGTGGCGTCGTGGCGCGGTTTAGCCAAAATAGTGACCGTCAGTTCGCTCAGCGGTTTGCCGAGCGCAGCAGCGACATTGCGCAGGTTATCAGCCAGCGGCAGATTGAGATCGATAGCGCCTTTCGCACCAGGACCGACAATCAGTTTCTCCATGTACATGTCCGGCGCATTCAGGAAACAGCCCTTATCGCCGACCGCCAGCACCGCCAGCGCGTTGGCCTGGCCCATCGCCGTCATGCGTGTCCCTTCGATTGGGTCAACGGCGATATCGACTGCGTCACCTTTACCGGTGCCGACTTTTTCACCGATAAACAGCATTGGCGCTTCATCGATTTCGCCTTCACCGATCACGATGGTGCCGTCAATGTCGACATTGTTGAGCATGATGCGCATAGCGTTAACCGCTGCGCCATCCGCCGTGTTCTTATCGCCACGCCCCAGCCATTTGTAGCCAGCCAGCGCTGCGGCTTCGGTCACGCGGGAGAATTCGATGGCAAGTTCTCGTCTCATAACAAACTCTATAGTGAAAGAAATTGAGCGAAGTTTATCACAGCGAGAAGAGGAGGGTTTGTTGGGCAGCCCTCTCTCCGGGGAGAGAGGGCAAGGTTGAAGCCAATTATTCGTCGCGATCTTCCCACGCCAGTGCACGTTTCACCGCTTTTTTCCAGCCGTCGTAACGGAAGTTACGCTCGGTGGTTTCGATACCCGGGCGGAATTCACGTTCGATAACCGCTTTTTCCTGCAGCTCATCCAGATTCTGCCAGAAACCAACCGCAAGACCCGCAAGGTACGCCGCGCCCAGCGCCGTAACTTCACGCACTTCCGGACGTTCTACGCGCGTGCCGAGAATGTCAGACTGGAACTGCATCAGGAAGTTGTTGGCAACTGCACCGCCGTCCACGCGCAGAGCGTGTAAACGAATGCCGGAATCTGCCTGCATCGCCTCCAGCACGTCGCGCGTCTGGAAGGCGATAGACTCAAGCGTAGCGCGGATGATGTGGTTCGCGTTGACGCCACGGGTCAGACCGAAAATAGCCCCGCGTGCATACGGGTCCCAGTACGGCGCGCCCAGGCCGGTAAAGGCCGGCACCACGTACACACCATTGGTGTCTTTCACTTTGGTGGCGAAGTATTCAGAGTCGAAGGCATCACTGATAAGCTTCATCTCGTCGCGCAGCCACTGAATGGATGCACCTGCCATAAACACTGCGCCTTCCAGCGCATAGTTCACTTCACCTTTCGGGCCGCAACCGATAGTGGTCAATAGACCGTGTTCGGATTTCACTGCTTTCTCGCCGGTGTTCATCAGCATAAAGCAGCCCGTACCATAGGTATTTTTCGCCATCCCTTCTTTTACGCACAGTTGGCCGAACAGAGCCGCCTGCTGGTCACCCGCGATACCGGCAATAGGAATACGCGTACCGCCTTTACCACCAATGTTGGTCTGGCCGTAAACTTCTGAGGATTTACGCACTTCCGGCAACATGGCGCGCGGAATATCCAGCGCCTCCAGCATTTTGTCGTCCCAGTCCAGCTCGTGGATGTTGAACAACATGGTACGCGAGGCGTTGGTGTAATCCGTCACATGCACGCGGCCCTGGGTCATTTTCCAGATAAGCCAGGTATCAACGGTACCGAACAGCAACTCGCCGCGTTTCGCACGTTCGCGAGAGCCTTCAACGTGATCGAGGATCCATTTCACTTTGGTACCAGAGAAATACGGGTCAACCACCAGACCAGTGGCATTGCGTACATACTCTTCCATGCCGTCGCGTTTCAGTTTTTCGCAAATATCTGCGGTGCGGCGGCACTGCCAGACGATAGCGTTATAAATCGGCTTGCCGGTTTCACGTTCCCAGACGATCGCAGTTTCACGCTGGTTAGTGATACCGATAGCAGCGATTTCGTCAGAATTGATATCCGCTTTCGCTAACACTTCTACCAGCGTAGAGCTCTGCGATGCCCAGATTTCCATTGGGTCGTGCTCGACCCAGCCTGGCTTCGGATAAATTTGTTCAAACTCGCGCTGTGAGACGCTGATGATGTTGGCGTCATGATCCATCACGACGGCGCGGGAGCTGGTAGTGCCCTGGTCGAGCGCAACGATATATTTTTTGTCAGTCATGGTTATGTTCCCGTAGTCACATTACAGCGAAGCTTTTTGTTGAGTCGTGGAGGCGGTGCCTTTTTCTTCCGCCGCCTCACTGGTTCCAGACGGCAGATGGCGACCAATCAGTTTACGATAACCGAATGCGCCAAGCGCCGCGCCTACGATCGGCCCGAACAGCGGGACGAGGAAGTAGGGAATATCTTTGCCACCGGTAAAGGCAACGTTGCCCCAACCAGCAAGCCAGGCGAATGTTTTCGGACCAAGGTCACGTGCCGGGTTCATGGCGAATCCGGTCAGCGGTCCCATTGATGCACCGATAACCGCAATCAACAAACCGATCAGCAAAGGTGCCAGCGGGCCGCGCGGAATACCGTTACCGTCGTCACCCAACGCCATGATCACACCCATCAATACAGCGGTAATCACCATTTCAACGGCGAAGGCCTGTACAAAGTTAATGTGCGGGTTCGGGTAGGTTGAGAAAATACCAGCCAGATCAAGACTTTCAACACTGCCGCGCACCATATTGTGCGTGTGTTCGAAATCGAAGAAAAGATTGTAGTAAAGCCCGTAAACAAGTGCAGCCGCGCAAAACGCGCCGGCAAACTGAGAAATGATGAAGGGAACAACTTTGCGCCCATCAAAACTAGCGAAGAGCCATAATGCAATAGTCACAGCCGGGTTCAGATGTGCGCCGGAAACCCCTGCGGTCAGGTAGATAGCCATCGCCACACCCAAACCCCAGATGATACTGATTTCCCATTGGCCGAAGGTGGCACCAGCCACTTTCAACGCCGCAACACAGCCGACACCGAAGAAAATCAACAACCCGGTGCCGAGAAACTCGGCGATGCACTGGCCTTTTAAGGTTGATGTCTGACTCATAATCGGATCCTGCAAAAGAGTAATGGTTATTGTTAGCACGGGCGATCGCTCCCCCATGATGTCGTGTAGACATAGTGTTAATTTATCGTTAACGAGCAAAAACGAGAAATATCGAAATTAAAATGTGTGTACTGCGTCAATAAAATGAGCGTTTTCGAGCGCTGAAGCGCGTTTTTGCACCATCGTGAAATGTGAGCTGAATCATTTTTGTAACCCAGGCCTTAACAATTTAGTGGTAGGCGCGCGCGTTGCACCAGGATGAGGACGAAAAGTGTTGCAAAGCGCAAACAGCGCGGCTCTGCGCTGGACAGGGGCTGGTGGGCTTCATACAATCGGGGACAAGCGAGATCCGCTCAATATCATAAGGCGTCGCCGATTTTCGGGACGAGGATTTTTAAAGACACGACTCATTCGGGTTGCAGGAAAGCGGCGACGCACCTGCAACGCGAAGAATCAAGTGTATATCCATCAGCGCCTTGCAACTCAGGAGAGGTATGACAATGTCATTAGAAGTGTTTGAAAAACTGGAAGCGAAGGTGCAGCAGGCGATTGATACCATCACGCTGCTGCAGATGGAAATCGAAGAGCTGAAAGAGAAAAACAATAGCCTGGCGCAGGACGTACAGTCTGCTCAGCAGAGCCGTGAAGAGCTGGAGCGTGAAAACCACCAACTGAGAGAGCAGCAACACGGCTGGCAGGAGCGCTTGCAGGCGCTGCTGGGACGTATGGAAGAAGTCTGATTACGCTTTTCGTGCTGTCGCGGCGTTTGCTGCGCGTATTTACCCCGGTGACTGTGTTTGCCGGGAAAACGGGCTTAGCTACAGCGCGAAATTGGCAGGGAAAGTACTGCGATGTCGGATAAGTGAAGCGCTATCCGGCAAAAAGAAAAAGGGCACCTGACGGTGCCCTTTTTTTACTCGATATCGAGGGGATCTTCGGAAAGGATAATGCCGGTGTTATCGGCATAAAGATGGTCGCCGGAGAAGAAGGTTACGCCGCCGAAATTGACGCGCACGTCGCTTTCGCCGATGCCTTCGCCCGCTGCGCCAACCGGAATGGCGGCAATCGCCTGAATACCAATATCCAGCTCTTCAAGGTCGTCTACCTGGCGTACTGAGCCATAGACAACAATCCCTTCCCACTCGTTTTGCACCGCAGTGCGGGCGAGATCCGCGTCGATTAACGCACGACGCATTGAACCACCACCGTCGACCAGCAGGACGCGACCACGGCCGTTTTGTTCGAGCAGATCGTACAGCAACCCGTTATCCTCGAAACATTTCACCGTGATGATTTGTCCGCCAAACGACGACCGTCCGCCAAAATTGGAGAACAGCGGTTCCACGACGTTGATCTCTTCCTGGTAAATATCACAAAGCTCAGAAGTATCGTATTTCATAGGATTAGCGTTCAGTTGCTGCGAGAACCGTCAGTATATCGCGCATCACGCGCTGTTGGCAAAATCATCAATTGTTCGTTGACATTTATCAGTTAAAAATGCGTTTGACTGATGATTATTCCTAATACAAACAATAGATTAGTTAATAGTGCGCCTTTTACCGTGCGTTCCAGCATCGGCGGCATGGCGCGCGGGTCAAGCTCGCGCAGCACAAAGCGCGCCTGTTTGATAAGCAGCGGTGCTGCCAGCACAAACAGCCAGCCCCACAGGCTTTGCAGCGAAAACAGGTTAAACAGCGCAAGGCATAACAGCGCACCAACCAGCAGACCGGCGTGGTAACGGCGTGCATTAATCGGTCCTAAACGGACGACAAGCGTATTTTTGCCGTTTTCGCGGTCGCTTTCGATATCGCGCAGATTATTGATATTCAGCACCGCCGTCGCCAGCAGGCCACAGGCGGTCGCGGGCAGAATAACTGCCGGGATAAGCATATGCGTCTGCAAATACCAACTGCCCATTACGCTTATCCAGCCGAAGAAAAGCAGCACGGAGATATCGCCAAGACCAAGATAACCATAGGGACGTTTGCCGACGGTGTAAGTGATGGCGGCAATAATCGACAGCCCGCCGAGTGCAAGGAAGCCGATGAAATCCGCCATCGTTTGTGTCGCTGCGGTTACCAGCAGCAGCCCGGAGATACAGCTCAGCACAATGACAATCATCAGCGCGCGCTTCATCTGCGCAAGGGAGATTGCCCCTTTTTGCATGCCGCGCAACGGACCAATGCGATCCGGTTTATCGCTGCCTTTGACCGCATCGCCATAATCATTGGCAAGGTTGGAGAGGATTTGCAGCAATCCTGCGGTGATAAGCGCGAGCACCGCCACCAGCGGATCAAAATAGCCCTGCCACCAGGCCAGCACTGTGCCAACGACAATCGCGGCGAAAGCCAGTGGTAATGTTTTCGGTCGCAGGCTTTCCAGCCAGGCCTGGGTGAGGCTAAGAGATTGCGTTTCGTTCATAAGGTCAGCCAACAAAAATGGGGGCATAAGCCCCCATCGAGTGTGATGAAAACGTTGTGACCGGGATTATAAGATAAAACGGCTCAGATCTTCATCTGCCACTAAAGCATCAAGATGCTTACTCACATAGTCTGCATCAATGATGATCGTCTCGCCGCCGAGATCGCTGGCGTCATAAGAGATATCTTCCATCAGACGTTCCAGCACGGTATGCAAACGACGCGCACCGATGTTTTCGGTGGTTTCGTTCACCTGCCATGCGGCCTGAGCAATACGTTTGATGCCGTCGTCGGTGAAATCAATGTTTACGCCTTCGGTCGCCATCAGCGCTTTGTACTGTACGGTGACAGACGCGTTTGGCTCAGTCAGGATGCGTTCGAAATCTTGCGTGGTTAACGCTTTCAGCTCAACGCGGATCGGCAAACGGCCTTGCAGCTCCGGGATCAGATCCGACGGGCTGGCAATCTGGAACGCGCCAGAGGCAATAAACAGAATGTGGTCGGTTTTCACCATTCCGTGTTTGGTCGACACGGTGCAGCCTTCCACCAGCGGCAGCAGATCGCGCTGCACACCTTCGCGGGAAACATCCGGGCCAGAGGTATTGCCGCGTTTACAGATTTTATCGATCTCGTCGATAAAGACGATCCCGTGCTGCTCAACGGCTTCAATAGCATCCTGCTTCAGCTCTTCCGGGTTCACCAGCTTCGCCGCTTCTTCTTCAATCAGCAGCTTCATCGCGTCTTTGATTTTCAGCTTACGCGGTTTCTGCTTCTGGCCGCCCAGGTTCTGGAACATGGACTGGAGCTGATTGGTCATCTCCTCCATGCCCGGAGGCGCCATAATTTCTACGCCCATCGGCGCGGCAGCGAGATCGATTTCAATCTCTTTGTCGTCGAGCTGGCCTTCGCGCAGCTTTTTGCGGAAAGACTGACGCGCAGCGGAAGGTTCAGCGGCTTGTTCCGGCTGGCCCCAGTTGTTTTTCGCCGGTGGGATCAACACGTCGAGAATGCGCTCTTCTGCCATCTCTTCCGCACGGTAGCGGTTTTTCTCGATCGACTGACTACGCACCATTTTCACTGCAGCATCGGTCAGATCGCGGATGATAGAATCCACTTCTTTCCCAACGTAGCCGACTTCGGTGAACTTGGTCGCTTCAACTTTGATAAACGGCGCGTTGGCCAGTTTTGCCAGGCGGCGGGCGATTTCGGTTTTACCGACGCCGGTTGGGCCGATCATCAGAATGTTTTTCGGTGTGACTTCATGGCGCAGCTCTTCATCAAGCTGCATGCGGCGCCAGCGGTTACGCAGGGCAATCGCCACAGAACGCTTCGCCGCGTCCTGGCCGATAATGTGTTTGTCCAGTTCGCTGACAATTTCGCGTGGGGTCATTTCAGACATGGGAGATCCTTACGCTTTATAGGCTAATTCTTCGATGGTGTGGAAGTGGTTGGTATAGATGCAGATATCGCCTGCAATTCCCAACGCCTTCTCAGCAATTTCACGTGCGCCAAGCTCGGTGTTTTCCAGCAACGCGCGGGCAGCGGCCTGGGCGTATGGCCCGCCGGAACCGATGGCGATCAGGTCATTTTCCGGCTGGATCACATCGCCGTTACCGGTGATGATCAGCGACGCGGTTTCGTCGGCTACCGCCAACAGTGCTTCCAGCTTGCGCAGCATGCGATCGGTGCGCCAGTCCTTTGCCAGCTCGACAGCCGCTTTCACCAGATGGCCCTGGTGCATTTCCAGTTTGCGTTCGAATAATTCAAACAGAGTGAAGGCATCGGCCGTGCCGCCGGCAAAGCCCGCAATGACTTTGTCGTTATACAGGCGGCGAACTTTTTTCACGTTGCCTTTCATTACGGTGTTGCCCAGTGTGGCCTGGCCATCACCAGCGATAACGACATGGCCGTTACGGCGTACGCTTACGATTGTTGTCACGAGCAGACCCCTTGGTTACAAATGCACAATACAGCGCCCCGCACGGTGTACGGGGCAGAATGCAATTATAAATGGGGGGTGTTTTAGGGGTTTCAACCCCCGGCGGCGAGACGGATGCAGTTTGCGTGACCGGCCATTTTAAGGCGGCTGATGGTGGCATCGGCGCTCTCTTTACCTTTTACCGGGCCCATCACCACGCGATTCCAGCCGTTGTTGCTGGTAATACGCGAGTCGAAACCTTCAAATGCCAGCTGTGCACGCACGGTTTCTGCCTGATCCTGGCCTTTAAACGAACCGCACTGGATAAGCCAGCGGCGATCGTCTTTCTTCTCAGCCGTTTGCGGTTGCGCCTTCGGCGTTTCCACTTCACGCGTTACCGGCGCGGCTTGTTGCGTTTTCGGCTGTGACGCAGCGGTATGCGGCGGCGTTTGCAGCAGATCCTGATATGGTTGCGAGGTGGCCGCTGGTTTTTGCTGCGTCGTGGTTTGCGTCTGGCGCGGCGGTGGCGTGGTTTGCGTAGTACGCGCCTGCTGCTGCTCCGTCACGCGCGGTTGCGTGCGCGGCTGCTGGGCCTGTACCGGCTGCGACTGCGTCCACTGCTGCTGTTGCATCTGCACTTGCTGCTGCGCCTGGCGCTGGCGCTGCAGTGTTTGCTGGCGCTGTTCCGGCGTCTGTTCGTTCCACGGCACTTCGTTGAGCTGCGTCGGCTGCTGGCGCATGTCGGCCTGCATCTGCGCTAACAACTGGCGCTGCTCATCGGTCAACTGCTCCGGTTTTTGCACTTCACCACCGGCTGTCGGCTCGGTTGGCGCGCGTACGCCAGGCTGGCGACTTTCCAGCTCTTTAATATAGCGCCAGCGCTCTTCGGGTTTCGGCGGCAGGCCGTTGCCGGTCATTTTCTGGTTTTGCAGTGACTCGGATTCTTCTTTTTTGTGGTGCGTAATAAAGTACAAACCACCGATAAAGGCGACCAGCACAGCGGCCGCAATGGCGACCATAGCTGGAGAGACCGCAGACTTGCTGCGCTGTTTTTTCCTTGAGTTACTCGTCTTTCGCCGCGCAGGAGCCGACTGGCTGCGGCGTACATAATCTCGTTGTGCCACTATCGTTTCGCTGTATTTATTTCGTTTATCAGCCCGCCATGTTACTTAAGCGACGGGGTTTTGACCAGAAGAGGGCGTCTGAAAGCCCGCGCCTTTACTTCAGCGCGCGGGTGCTGCCGCGCAGGATTAATTCACACTCCAGCAAGCGCGAACCGCTGCTTACGTTATGCCCCTGCAACTGCTCCAGCAGCAATAACATGGCTTCGCGGCCAATCTGATAACGCGGTTGCGAGACAGTGGTCAGCGGCGGGTCGCAGAATTCAGCCAGTGAAATGTTATCAAAGCCGATGATCGATAAGTCGTCCGGTACTTTCAGCCCCCGGCGTTTAGCTTGCGACAGCGCACCGAGCGCCATCACATCGCTATGGCAGAACACGGCAGTGGGAGGCTTCGGTAGCATCAACAACTGATCCAACGCCCGTGCGCCCGCCTCGAAAGTGAAATCGCCGCGCGTGATGTAATGCGGATCAACGGTCACGCCAGAGCGGCGCAATGCCTGAACATAGCCCTGCAATCGGTAATGGCACAGCGGCATCTCTTCCGGACCGGCAATACAGCCGATTCGCTGGTGGCCCTGTTCCTGCAAATAATTGACGGCATTAAAGGCGGCGGTCAGGTTATCGATATGCACCGTCGGCAGTTCCAGCTCCGGTGCGAATTCATTGGCCATCACCATAGGCGGTAAATTGCGTTGCTCTTCGATGCTGGCGTCAAACGGCAAACGCGAGCCGAGCAGCAGCATGCCATCGATTTGCTTGGTGATAATCAGGTCGATAAAGGTTTTTTCCTGCTGATTTTGGTGGGCGCAGTCGCCAATCAGCACCAGATAGCCGTGTTCCGCGGCGGTCACTTCAATGCCGCGAATAATCTCGCTGAAAAAGGGATCGCAAATATCCGGCACAATCACCAGCAGTGTGCGTGATTCATTGCGTTTGACGTTGCGTCCCATCGACTGGGGCAAATAACCCACTTCCATTGCCGCTTGTTCCACCCGGTTGCGGGTAGCCTGCGACACTTTTTCCGGGTTCATTAATGCACGTGACACAGTTGCCGTCGAAACCTTTGCTTTCATGGCAACATCTTTCATGGTCGCTGCCGCAACCTGATTTTTGGGTTTCACCTTGTTCTCCTCGCATGCACGGCGCAGGCGTTGTCACATTTTTATCAGATAGTTAAACGCACCGGTTACAGAATTTTCATGAAAAGTGTGATGAAAGTTGAATTTTATAGGTTGGCTCGCAGCCTTAACTTTCAATCGGGTCGACATCCAGCACCCATTTCACCCGCCGTGCGTCCGGCAGGGTGTTAATCAGGGCCAGCGCGCCGGTGACGATATGCTGCAGGCGAATGCGGGAAGGGTGTTGTAGCAGCAACTGCCAGCGGTAACGCCCGGCGCGTTTGGCCGCCAGCGCCGGAACCGGGCCCAGAACCCATAGCTGGTTATCCGCCAGTGGGCTGGCTTGCAGCAGATTTTTAAGCTGTTGCAGAAATAGCGGCGCGTGCTGGTTGTTCTGATCTTCAGCACGGATCAACACATGGCTGGTCCACGGCGGCAATTGCATGGTTTGCCGCTCCGCCAGCGCCTGTTCCGCGAAGGTGTCATAGCCTTTATGCAGCAGCGTTTGCAGAAGCGGATGTTCCGGATGGTGCGTTTGCAGTACCACTTCGCCCTGTTTGCCTGCGCGCCCGGCACGGCCGGAAACCTGGGTATAAAGCTGGGCGAAACGCTCGGCAGCGCGGAAATCTGCCGAAAATAACGCGCCGTCGACATCCAGCAGCGCAACCAGCGTAACATCCGGGAAGTGGTGGCCTTTTGCCAGCATTTGCGTGCCAATCAGAATGCGCGCGCCTCCGCGATGCACTTCGGCAAGGTGCTGCTCCAGCGCGCCTTTGCGGCTGGTGGTATCGCGGTCAATGCGTGATAGCGGTACACCGGGAAACATCGGCGTTAACGCGTGTTCCAGCTGTTCAGTGCCAAGGCCAACAGGCAATAAATGTGTAGAACCGCAGGACGGACACTGGCGCGGCACCGGGCGCTGGCTGTCGCAGTGGTGGCAGCGCAAATGCTGCTGCGCCTGGTGGAAGGTGTAATAGTGATCGCAGCGCGGGCATTCTGCTATCCAGCCGCAGTCATGACACAGCAATGCAGGCGAAAAACCACGGCGGTTAAGGAACAAAATAACCTGGTTTCCCGCCTGCAGATGCTGGCGCATACGGTTGATCAGCGCCGGAGCCAGACCGGCCTGTAACGGCTGGCCTTTCAGATCCAGCACATGCTGCATCGCCGGTCGCGCGTGGCCTGCCCGGCGGGTCAGGCGCAGCAGATGGTATTTGCGTGACCGCACGTTGTGCAGGGTTTCCAGCGCGGGCGTTGCCGAGCCAAGAATAATCGGGATCTGTTCGCTGTGGGCGCGGTAAACCGCCAGATCGCGGGCGTGATAACGCCAGCCTTCCTGCTGTTTATAGGAGCTGTCGTGCTCTTCGTCGATGACGATCACGCCAAGGTTCTTAAACGGGGTAAACAGCGATGAGCGCGTGCCAATCACAATCGCGGCTTCACCGCTCTTTGCTTTTTGCCATGTTATCAGGCGTTCGCTGTCGTTCAGCCCGGAGTGCAGCACTTCAACTGGCGCGTTAAAGCGCTCGCGAAACCGGGCGATAGTTTGCGGCGTCAGGCCAATCTCCGGCACCATCACCAGCGCCTGTTTCCCCTGCGCCAGCACGTTTTCCAGCACGCTTAAATAGACTTCTGTTTTACCGGAACCCGTCACGCCAGCCAGCAACCAGGCGGAAAAGCGATCGGCGGCGCTGTGAATAGCGCCAACGGCGGTGGCTTGCTCTGTGTTCAGGCGCAGTCGGTCACCGCTAACGGAAAATGTTGTGCGCCAGTCGCTAAAGGCTGGCGTTTCGCTGTTCATCTCCGCCAGCCCTTTGGCGCGCAGCGCTTGCAGGGTAACGCTTTTCAGATCCAGCGCTGCCAGTTGATGCTGCCAGATTTTGCCTTTACGCAGCGCCGAGAGCGCCTGTTGTTGTTTGGCTGATTTGACGCGGTTGATGTCCATTGCCTGGCCCTGCTCGGTCGCAAACCAGTAGCCCTGGAACTCCGCGCTGGCGGGCTTAGTCTGGCGTAGCAGAACGGGAAGCGCGTTGAACAACACATCACCGATCGGATGGTGATAATAATCCGCCGCCCAAAGTAGCAACCGCCAGACCGCCGGGGAAAAAACCGGTTCGCTGTCGAGCACCTCTTCCACGCTTTTGAGATCGGCCAGCGGCAGCTCACTTTCATCACCAACCGCCATCACAATACCGACGCGGTGCTGGTTACCAAACGGCACGCGCACGCGACAACCCGCGCGCGCGGACATCTCATCCGGCAGCAGGTAATCGAACGTGCGGGGCAAAGGTACAGATAGCGCAACGCGGGCGACGGGCATCTCATCATCCTGACTTGAAAACTGGCGGGATAGTATACACATTGTTGCTACGGGCGAGCGGATCAGTTTGCATGTGCTGGCTAATTTCTGTATGATTCGCCGCCTTTGATGCGTTTTGAACGTGCCAAAGATACACTTACATATTAACTCGCGTGGTGTCTGGCGTTAGGGCTGGAAGAGCGACGCGGCCTTAAACTGAGGTTTCCCATGAAAAAAGGTATTCACCCGAATTATGTAGCGATTACTGCAACCTGTTCTTGCGGTAACGTAATCAAAACCCACTCCACCGTGGGTCACGACCTGAACCTGGACGTGTGCGGCAAATGCCACCCGTTCTTTACTGGTAAACAACGTGTTGTTGATACCGGTGGTCGTGTTGAGCGTTTCAACAAACGCTTCAGCATCCCGGGCAGCAAATAAGTTGCCAAAGAAAAAAGCGCCGAAAGGCGCTTTTTTTGTCTCTGAGGTTTGCCGAAGCGATGATTTTTTGTGATTGGCATCACAAAAATATTGCCCTGCTTAAAAAACGAGCATATCCTTTTCGTCATCCACTCCTGTGACCCGAGCGAAAAAAATGAGCGATTTGCTGACGGCTGTGAAAAACGTATTTATGTCTTACTTGCTCTCACTGGCGGAAGTGCATCCGGAAGTGACGCGCTTCTGAGTGAGCCGATAAGATAAACAGATTGAAACAAAAAGGGCGGAAGATATCTTCCGCCCTTTTTTGTTGCGATCAGTATTCCCACGTATCCGGGTCGATCCCCAGTTCACGCATAATCACTTTCGCCTCTTCCGGGATTTCGTCGCTGCGCTCTTTACGCAGGTCTTCATCGTTCGGCAGGGGTTGACCGGTAAACGCATGCAAAAACGCTTCACACAACAGCTCGCTGTTGGTGGCGTGACGCAAGTTGTTCACCTGACGACGGGTACGTTCATCGGTGAGGATTTTTAACACCTTAAGAGGAATGGAAACCGTAATTTTTTTTACTTGCTCACTCTTCTTGCCGTGCTCAGCGTATGGGCTGATATATTCGCCGCTCCATTCAGCCATGAGATACCTTTAATCCTCTCAGTCATTAGTCTAAACCCGGGCACCGCCGGGCCGTAATTCCGCGTAGTTTACCGTAGAGTCAACATGGTGACACGGTGTATCGCTCAGCTACCGGTACTAAAGCGTATAATTTTAACGGCTATTGTACTTTTGCTCAATCTATACGCAAAGAAGTTTAGATGTCCAGATGTATTGACGTCTATTGTCGCAATGTTTACTCTGTCGTGAGACTTTTCATCCATTAAGCCAGGAAGCCTTCACCATGACGCGTAAACAGGCCACCATCGCAGTGCGTAGCGGATTGAACGATGACGAGCAGTACGGTTGCGTTGTCCCGCCGATTCATCTCTCCAGTACTTATAATTTCACCGGCTTTAACGAACCTCGTGCGCATGACTATTCGCGTCGCGGCAACCCAACGCGTGATGTGGTTCAGCGTGCGCTGGCGGAACTGGAAGGTGGCGCGGGCGCGGTATTGACCAATACCGGCATGTCGGCGATTCATCTGGTGACGACCGTCTTTCTCAAACCTGGCGATCTGCTGGTTGCGCCGCACGACTGCTATGGCGGCAGCTATCGCCTGTTCGATAGCCTGGCGAAACGCGGTTGCTACCGGGTGAAATTTGTTGATCAGGGCGATGAACAAGCATTGAAAGCAGCGCTGGCGGAACAACCGAAGCTGGTGCTGGTCGAAAGCCCAAGCAACCCGCTGTTGCGCGTTGTGGATATCGCGAAAATCTGCCAGCTTGCGCGTGAAGCTGGCGCAATTAGCGTGGTGGATAACACATTCCTGAGCCCGGCCTTGCAAAACCCGCTGGCGCTGGGCGCGGATTTGGTGCTGCACTCTTGCACCAAATACCTCAACGGCCATTCCGATGTGGTGGCGGGCGTGGTGATTGCGAAAGATGAGGCGACTGTCACCGAACTGGCATGGTGGGCGAATAATATTGGCGTCACTGGCAGCGCCTTCGACAGCTATCTGCTGTTGCGTGGTCTGCGTACGTTGTCGCCGCGCATGGAAGTGGCACAGCGTAATGCTCAGGCGATCGTCGATTTCCTGCAAAAACAGCCGTTGGTGAAAAAACTGTACCACCCGTCTCTGCCGGATAATCAGGGGCACGAGATTGCTGCGCGTCAACAAAAAGGCTTTGGCGCGATGTTAAGTTTTGAGCTGGATGGCGACGAACAAACGCTGCGTCGTTTCTTAAGTGGTCTATCGTTGTTTACGCTGGCGGAATCATTAGGCGGGGTTGAAAGTTTAATCTCCCACGCCGCGACAATGACCCACGCAGGCATGGCGCCGGAAGCGCGCGCCGCAGCGGGAATTTCTGAGACGCTATTGCGTATCTCAACCGGTATTGAAGACAGTGAAGATCTAATTGCCGATCTGGAAAATGGCTTCCGGGTCGCAGCTGAGGGGTAAACATGAGTGTGATTGCGCAGGCAGGGACGAAGGCTCGTCAGCTGCACAAATTTGGTGGGAGTAGTCTGGCGGATGTGAAATGTTACCTGCGCGTCGCAGGGATCATGGCGGAGTATTCACAACCGGGCGACATGATGGTTGTCTCGGCCGCGGGCAGCACCACCAACCAGCTGATCAACTGGCTGAAATTGAGCCAGACTGACAGGCTTTCTGCGCATCAGGTTCAACAATCGCTGCGTCGTTACCAGAGTGATTTAATCAGCGGGCTGTTGCCCGCCGTTATCGCCGACGGTCTGACCAGCGAGTTTATTCACGATCTTGAACATCTGGCGGTGTTGCTGGATGGCGGCATCACCGACGCGGTTTACGCCGAAGTGGTTGGCCATGGTGAAATCTGGTCGGCGCGCTTAATGGCCGCCGTGCTGAACCAGCAAGGTCTGGATGCCGCCTGGCTGGATGCCCGCGATTTCCTGCGCGCTGAACGCGCGGCACAGCCGCAGGTAAATGAAGGTGCGTCTTATCCGCTGCTGCAACAACAGCTGGCGCAGTATCCGGGCAAACGTATTGTCGTGACCGGTTTTATCAGCCGCAACGAAGCCGGCGAAACCGTGCTGTTGGGACGTAACGGTTCGGACTACTCGGCCACGCAAATTGGCGCGCTGGGCGATGTCAGTCGCGTAACCATCTGGAGCGACGTGGCCGGTGTTTACAGCGCGGACCCGCGTAAAGTGAAAGATGCCTGCCTGTTACCGCTGCTGCGCCTTGACGAAGCCAGCGAGCTGGCGCGTCTGGCGGCACCGGTGCTGCATGCGCGTACCTTACAGCCGGTTTCCGGCAGTAATATCGATCTGCAATTGCGCTGTAGTTATAACCCGGAACAGGGGTCAACACGCATTGAACGCGTGCTGGCTTCCGGTACCGGGGCGCGGATTGTCACCAGCCATGATGACGTTTGCCTGATTGAGTTCCTGGTGCCATCCGGGCAGGACTTCAAACTGGCGCACAAAGAGATTGACCTGATCCTTAAACGTGCGCAGGTACGCCCGCTGGCGGTTGGCGCACATGCGGATCGCAACTTATTGCAGCTTTGCTACACCTCAGAAGTTGTCGATAGCGTCTTTAAACTGCTTGATGAAGCCGGTTTGCCGGGTGAATTGCGTCTGCGCCAGGGGCTGGCGCTGGTAGCGATGGTTGGTGCGGGTGTTTGTCGCAATCCGTTGCACAGCCACCGTTTCTGGCAGCAACTGAAAGGCCAGCCGGTGGAGTTTATCTGGCAATCTGACGAAGGCATTAGCCTGGTCGCCGTGCTGCGCGTTGGTCCTACGGAAAGCCTGATTCAGGGTCTGCACCAGTCGCTGTTCCGCGCAGAAAAACGCATTGGTCTGATGCTGTTTGGCAAAGGCAATATCGGTTCCCGCTGGCTGGAGCTGTTTTCGCGCGAGCAGAGCGCATTGTCGGCGCGTACCGGTTTTGAATTTGTGCTGGCGGGCGTGGTGGATAGCCGCCGCAGTTTGCTGAGTTATGACGGACTGGATGCCAGTCGTGCGCTGGCGTTCTTTAATGATGAAGCGGTGGAACAGGATGAGGAGTCGCTATTTTTGTGGATGCGCGCCCATCCGTACGATGATCTGGTGGTGCTGGATGTCACCGCAAGCTCGCAGCTGGCGGAGCAGTATCTGGATTTCGCCAGCCATGGCTTCCATGTGATCAGCGCCAACAAACTGGCCGGAGCCAGCACGACCGATACCTATCGTCAAATCCACGATGCGTTCGAAAAAACCGGTCGCCGCTGGTTGTATAACGCGACGGTTGGCGCCGGTTTGCCGGTGAATCATACCGTGCGCGATCTGCGTGAAAGTGGTGATGCGATTCTGGCAATCAGCGGGATTTTCTCCGGTACGCTCTCCTGGCTGTTCCTGCAATTCGACGGCACCGTACCGTTTACCGATTTAGTGGATCAGGCCTGGCAGCAAGGGTTGACCGAGCCGGATCCACGCGTTGACCTTTCCGGCAAAGATGTGATGCGCAAGCTGGTGATCCTCGCTCGCGAGGCAGGTTACGACATCGAACCTGACCAGGTGCGCGTGGAGTCTTTAGTGCCTGCGGGTTGCGAAGAGGGATCGGTCGATCACTTCTTTGAAAATGGCGATGAGCTGAATGAACAGATGGTGCAGCGCCTGGAAGCCGCCCGCGAAATGGGGCTGGTGCTGCGTTATGTGGCGCGTTTTGATGCTAACGGTAAAGCGCGCGTCGGCGTTGAGGCCGTTCGCCCGGAACACCCGCTGGCGGCGGTTTTGCCTGGGGATAACGTCTTCGCCATTGAAAGCCGCTGGTACCGTGATAATCCGCTGGTGATCCGCGGGCCGGGCGCGGGGCGTGATGTGACCGCTGGCGCTATCCAGTCGGATATCAATCGCCTCGCACAGTTACTGTAGTTCCTTTCTTTTATCCTCTCCCTGAACCGGGGGAGGATGCTTTGCGGCATCGTGAACTTTTTTCATCTTCGCTGAACATTCCTCACACAGAATAGTGATTTTCCTGTTGACGCCCCGATCGTTTTCCGTCATTTTTACATCTGGACGTCTAAACGTATAGAAGTTCACAAAACAACAGACAATGACATGCGATTGATGAGGTAAGGTATGAGCTTTTTTCACGCCAACCAGCGGGAAGCCCTGAATCAGAGCCTGGCGGAAGTTCACGGCCAGATTAATGTTTCCTTTGAATTTTTCCCGCCGCGCACCAGTGAAATGGAACAGACCTTATGGCACTCCATCGATCGTTTAAGCAGCCTGAAGCCGAAATTTGTTTCGGTAACTTACGGTGCAAACTCGGGCGAGCGCGATCGTACACACAGCATCATTAAAGGCATCAAAGATCGCACTGGGCTGGAAGCGGTGCCGCATTTGACCTGCATCGATGCCACCCGTGACGAGTTGCGCACTATCGCGCAGGATTACTGGAACAACGGCATCCGCCACATTGTGGCGTTGCGCGGTGATTTACCCCCGGGCGGCGGTAAGCCGGATATGTACGCCACCGATCTGGTGACGTTGTTAAAAGAGGTCGCCGATTTCGATATTTCCGTCGCCGCTTACCCGGAAGTTCACCCGGAAGCGAAAAGCGCGCAGGCCGATCTGCTGAACCTGAAACGTAAAGTGGATGCGGGCGCGAGCCGCGCGATTACGCAGTTCTTCTTCGATGTGGAAAGCTATCTGCGCTTTCGCGATCGCTGTGCGGCAACCGGTATTGATGTTGAGATCGTGCCGGGCATCCTGCCGGTCTCGAACTTTAAACAGGCGAAAAAATTCGCCGATATGACCAATGTGCGTATCCCGGCGTGGATGTCGCAGATGTTCGACGGCCTGGATGACGATGCGGAAACCCGCAAGCTGGTGGGCGCGAATATCGCCATGGATATGGTGAAAATTTTAAGCCGCGAAGGGGTGAAAGATTTCCACTTCTATACGCTGAACCGCGCCGAAATGAGTTACGCCATTTGCCACACGCTGGGCGTTCGCCCGGCAGTGTAAAAATCCAGTCAGTGGCAAAATCAAAGAAAAGCCGGATTGCGATCCGGCTTTTTTATGGCTCACTGAAAACCACGCCCTGTGCGCGTGGTCATCAACCGATTATAGCGCTGCATTGTTTTGGATTCATATCTCTCAGGGTTTGCAGAGACTCTTTTTAAGGGGTTTGGTACTCCCCGTTAGAGCGCAACCCATGCCGCCCTCGCTAAATCTGGATGCTATTCCCACTCTTCAAGAAAACGCTGCCCATACTGATCGGCGACCAGTAGCGCGGCATAGACCTGATCCGGTGTCGCACCGCCCGGCATATTATGAATGGTTTCCCCTTGCGCGCAGGCAGCTTGCGCCACGATGCGCATTTTTGCCGGAATATCAGTTTTGATGCCCAGTTGCGCCAGCGTAATTGGTAAGCTGACGGTATGGCACAGCGCTGCGACGGTTTCGATCTCTTCCAGCGGCGCGTTTTCCAGCACCAACTGGGTTAAGGTGCCAAATGCTACTTTTTCGCCGTGGTAGTAATGATGCGCTTCCGGAATTGCCGTGATGCCGTTATGAATAGCGTGTGCTGCCGCCAGACCACCACTCTCAAAACCGACGCCGCTCAGGTAAGTATTGGCTTCCACCACGCGCTCCAGCGCGGGCGTCACCACATGCTGTTCGGCGGCGAACATCGCTTTTTCACCCTCTTCAAGCAGCGTGTTGTAACACAGCTCCGCCAGCGCGAGGGCGGATTGTGTACACTGACCGCCCGCCATGGTTTTTGCGCCGCTGCGTGAACAAGCACGCGCTTCAAACCAGGTAGAGAGCGCATCGCCAATCCCGGCCGCCAGCAAACGCGCAGGTGCTCCGGCGACAATTTTGGTGTCGACAATCACCCGATCCGGGTTGTTGGGCAGCAGCAGGTAGCGATCAAATTCGCCACTGTCGGTGTAGATAACTGACAGCGCGCTACAGGGCGCATCGGTCGATGCGATAGTAGGGGCAATGGCTACCGGTACGTGCATGAAATGCGCCAGTGCTTTGGCCGTATCCAGCGTTTTGCCACCGCCGATGCCGAGCACCGCGCCACAGCGGGCGCTTTCTGCCACACCGCGCAGGCGGTCAATTTCGTTTTGTGAACATTCGCCGCCGAACGGCGCGATTTCGCAGGCCAGCCCGGCATCTACCAGGCTTTTTTGCAGCGTTTCCTGCGCAAAACCGAGAACAAATTTGTCACCGACCACCAGCCAGCGATCGGCGAGCGGTTTGAGATAGTCACCGAGGCGGGTGATAACGTCTGCACCCTGGATATACTTGCCCGGCGACTGGATGATGTGATCCATATACTGTCTCCTTACAGGTTGAGGTTGCCAAAAGCTGTTTTCCAGTCCTGTTCAAACTTCTCAATGGCTGACTCTACTGCGGGCGTATTGAGCATTTGTTGCGCTACATCTAATGGGAGCGTGATCGCTTCGCACCCGATCAACAAACACTCCAGTGCCTGGCGCGGCGTTTTAAAACTCGCGGCCAGCACTTTGCTCTCTGGCGCATGGAGTTTCAGCAGAGTTTGCAGCTCCTGCACCATGCGGATCCCATCTCCACCCTGTGCATCGACACGGTTAACGTACGGGGCGACATATTTTGCGCCCGCCAGCGCGGCAAGCAGCCCCTGCGCGGCGCTGTAAACCGCCGTACCCAGCGTGACAATGCCCTCTTTTTTCAGTTGCTTGATGGCGGCCAGGCCTTCAGCAGTGACCGGAATTTTGACCACGATATCCGGCACGGCGTTATTGAGGCGTTTGGCCTCCGCTACCATTCCATCCGCTTCACGGCTCATCACCTGGGCAAACAGCGTTCCTTGTGGGCCAATAACGCGTTGCAGGCGGGGCAATACATCCCACAGGGCGTCTTTACCGGCGGCGATAATGCTCGGATTGGTGGTTACGCCCGCCAGCGGGTAAATGCGTGCCAGGCGCTCCACTTCCGCTACGTTTGCGGTGTCCAGATACAGTTCCATCATGCTTCCTCATATAGCGTTTCTGCACACAGCATAAGAGCGTGGGTTGTGTGACTGCCATATAACAAATCTGCCAAACACTGGACAAATGTGATCGAGAGAGCAAAGTGCGAGCTGGCTCACAAGTTGCTTGCTAGCTGATGAAAAGAGGTATTGTGGAGTGCCGTTAAAATAAACATGGCATTTTTAACGTACAAAAATCCAGCTTTGGCGTTATTCGTCCAGCCGGGACTTTTCGCTGAGATGGCTGTGATACTGCTGGCGGTATTCCGAGGGGGAGCGTTCTGTGTTTTTTCGAAACAGGCGGCAGAAGTAATTGCTGTCAACAAACCCGCAGCCGTGCGCCACTTCTTTGACTTTTAAATCGTATCCTTTGAGCAGCGTTTTAGCGTGCTCCAGCCGGGTATGAGTCAGATATTCGTTGAAGCCGACAGAACCGGTTTTCTGAAACAGGTGTGACAGGTAATTGGGTGAGATATAAAACGCCTGCGCCACCGATTCACGCGTGAGCGGTAAAGCGTAATTTTCGTCGATATAGTCGCGAACGGCTTCGAACAGCGCCTGACTGCGCGAAGCCGTTTGGATCTGGCTGCCAAGCAAGTCATGACAATGGCTGAGCAGGCTGGTGACAATCAGACGTGCGGTTTGCTGTTCGTGCGGCTGCATCTGCATTTCATGCAGGGTTTGTAGCAGGAAGGAGCCGACGCGCGGGCCGCGACGCGCAACATGCTGTTTCGCCAGGTTTTGCAGCATGGCGCCATCCCACTGCGTGACGTTAAAACTGAGCTGTTGCTTGCCAAACAGCACGCTCAGGGTGGTGGCCGGGAGCTGCCATTGTGGGTGATTCCAGCTGCCTGCGGGAACATACAGCACGTCGTGCTGTGACATCCGCGCGGTTTCGCCATTGATACCCGTATCGGTCACTGTTCCTTCCAGCACAATCTCCAGGCGTGGAAAATCCACCTGGCAGGCCTGCGCAGGCGCGGTTCCGGTCACGCCCGCAAAGCATATCTGCCGTAGCGGAGCCGGGCCGTTTATCAGGCGTGAGATAAGATGGCTGACATCGAAACTCATGGTGTTCCTTTGGATGCTGGCGAAGGGACAACCTTAACTGGCAGGATCAAAAAAGGCCACAACCTGTGTGGCCTTTTGCGATAACAGCGAAATTAGCCGGTATTACGCATACCCGCCGCCACCCCGGCGATCGTAACCATCAGCGCTTGCTCAACGCGGTGATCCGGCTCTTTGCCTTCCTCTTCCGCAAGGCGCGAGCGGTGCAGCAGCTCTGCCTGCAACACGTTCAGCGGGTCGGTATAGATATTACGCAGCTGGATAGATTCGGCGATCCACGGCAGATCGGCCATTAAGTGCGAATCGTTGGCGATGGCCAGCACCACATTGATATCCGCTTCCAGCAGTTTGCGCAGTTCGCTACCCAGCGCCCACAGTTCGGGTTTCACCAGCCGCTGATCGTAATATTCTGCCAGCCACAGGTCGGCTTTCGAGAACACCATTTCCAGCATGCCAAGCCGGGTGGAGAAGAACGGCCAGTCGCGGCACATGGCTTCCAGCTCGCTCTGTTTGCCGTCTTCCACCACTTTCTGCAATGCCGCACCCGCGCCCAGCCAGGCTGGCAGCATCAGGCGGTTTTGCGTCCAGGCGAAGATCCACGGGATTGCGCGCAGCGATTCAACACCGCCGGTCGGGCGACGTTTCGCCGGACGAGAACCCAGCGGCAGTTTGCCCAGCTCCTGCTCCGGCGTGGCGGAACGGAAATACGGTACGAAATCTTTGTTTTCACGCACATAGCCACGGTACATATCGCAGGAGATATCCGACAGCTCGTCCATAATATGGCGCCATTCGGTTTTCGGCTCCGGCGGCGGCAGCAGGTTAGCTTCCATAATGGCGCTGGTATAGAGCGACAAACTGCTGATGGTGACTTCCGGTAGACCGTATTTGAAGCGAATCATTTCGCCCTGTTCGGTGACGCGTAAGCCGCCTTTCAGGCTGCCTGGCGGTTGCGAGAGCAGTGCGGCGTGAGCCGGTGCACCGCCACGGCCAATAGAGCCGCCGCGGCCGTGGAACAGTGTCAGCTCAATACCGGCTTTCTCGCAGGTTTTGATTAGCGCATCCTGCGCCTGATATTGCGCCCAGGAAGCAGCCATCACGCCTGCGTCTTTCGCCGAGTCGGAGTAGCCAATCATCACCATCTGTTTGCCCTGGATAAAGCCGCGATACCAGTCGATATTCAGCAACTGGGTCATCACGTCGTCGGCGTTATTCAGGTCATCAAGGGTTTCAAACAGTGGCGCGACCGGCAGCGCGAAACCGATACCGGCTTCTTTCAGCAGCAGATGAACCGCCAGCACGTCTGAAGGCGTTTTCGCCATCGAGATCACATATGCGGCGATAGATCCGCGTGGCGCTTCAGCGATCACCCGGCAGGTGTCCAGCACTTCGCGTGTCTCTTCGCTTGGCTCCCACTGGCGCGGCAACAGCGGACGTTTAGAATTCAGTTCACGGATCAGGAATGCCTGTTTGTCCGCTTCCGACCAGCTTTCGTAGTCGCCAATACCCAAATAGCGGGTTAATTCGCCCAGCGCTTCCGTATGACGGGTGCTCTCTTGTCGAATGTCGATGCGTACCAGCGGCACGCCGAAACTCTTCACGCGGCGTAATGTATCGAGCAGTTCACCGTTGGCGATAATGCCCATACCACAGGCCTGCAACGATTTATAACAGGCGTAGAGCGGTTCCCACAGTTGTTCGTTTTGCGTCAGCAGCCCGGCCGGTTTCGGTAATTTCTGGCCTTTCAGGCGCGCTTCCAGCCAGGCCTGGGTGGCCATCAGATCGCCGCGCAGCTTCTTCATCAAGTAGCGATACGGTTCGCGCGCGCCTTCTGCGCCCGCCAGTTCGCGCAGCTCGTCGGTACACTCCACCATCGACAGCTCGGAAATCAGCAACTGAACATCTTTCAGGAACAGATCGGTTGCTTTCCAGCGGCTAAGCAGCAGGACATGGCGGGTGATATCGGCGGTAACGTTCGGGTTGCCGTCACGATCGCCGCCCATCCACGAAGTAAAACGCACCGGAACAAAATCCACCGGCAGTTTGTAATTGAGGTTCTCTTCCAGCTGTTCGTTCAGCTCGCGCAGATAGTTTGGTACGCCTTCCCACAGGCTGTTTTCTACTACGGCAAAGCCCCATTTGGCTTCGTCTACCGGGCTTGGGCGGTTTCTGCGGATTTCATCGGTATGCCAGGACTGGGCAATCAACTGGCGCAGGCGGCGCATCAGCTGGTGGCGTTCATAATCGGCGATATCGCTGTTATCCAGCTGCTTTAAGCAGTTGTTCACTTCCACCATTTTGTGGATCAGCGTACGGCGAGTGATTTCGGTTGGGTGCGCAGTCAGCACCAGCTCCAGCGATAGTGATTCAATCGCGTTGATAATCGTGGCTTCGTTGAGATTGGGTTGGTCTTTCAGTTTTCTGATGGTCTGGGCAATCACTTCCGGGTTGCTGGCCGCTTCGCCTTTCGCTGAAATGCTATGGTATTGCTCAGCGGTGTTAGCAAGGTTGAGGAACTGGCTAAACGCGCGTGCTACCGGCAGCAGTTCGTCATTGGACAGATTCTGCAAGGTGGTGAGCAGTTCCTGACGGCTGGCTTCATTCCCGGCGCGAGAAGATTTGGACAGCTTGCGGATTGTTTCTACCCGGTCGAGAATGTTCTCGCCGAGAGCATCCTTGATGGTATCTCCCAGCAGTTTGCCGAGCATACTGACATTACTACGCAAAGCGGAATATTGTTCGTTCATGTTACCCCAGACACCCCATCTCATTTTATTTTGTTATACCTGTCGTTGAGCAGATATAAGACACCGTCTTTTATAAAGCCACGTAAAACCCACCGCGTCAATTGTTGCGAAATCGCTTCAGCAAACGAATAAATGTCGGCAATTTACGAAATTTAATTCGCATCGTGTTCAATAAGTATTGCTTATGGGATCGTGACAATTGTCACGCTTTTTCGCACATAAAAACCCCCTCATTCGAGGGGGTAAAAAAGCGAAAATCATCTCAGTGCCAGCAGAAATGATGAACAACCTGAGTGATGAGTTCACGCGTTGGTTTAATAAAGCGGGTTTCCAGATATTCATCCGGCTGGTGTGCCTGGTTGATAGACCCAGGCCCCAGCACCAGCGTTGGGCAAAGTGTCTGAATAAAAGGCGCTTCGGTGCAGTAGTTCACCACTTCGGTTTCGACGCCGAGCAGTTTTTCTACCACTTCTACCAGTTGATGATCCGGCGGGCATTCGTATCCCGGAATCGGCGGATGCAGCTCGGAAATGGTCAAACGACCCGGCCAGCGAGAACTTACCGGCTCCAGCGCATCGTTTAACAACCCATTGAGATCGTTAAGCGTCATGCCCGGCAGTGGGCGAATATCCATATGCAGTTCGCAGCAGGCGCAGATACGGTTTGCCGCATCACCACCGTGAATATGCCCAAGGTTCAGCGTCGGATACGGCACGGTGAACGCGTCATAGTGATAGCGTTCTTTCAGGCTGTCGCGCAGTTGCAGAATATGGCCGATGGCATCGTGCATCAGTTCGATGGCGTTGACGCCGCGCGCCGGATCGCTGGAGTGGCCGGATTGACCAAGAATGCGAATCGCATTGGAGATATGGCCTTTATGCGCACGTACCGGCTG
Organism: Kosakonia sp. LAM2021; assembly: GCF_016620385.1. Taxonomy (NCBI): domain Bacteria; kingdom Pseudomonadati; phylum Pseudomonadota; class Gammaproteobacteria; order Enterobacterales; family Enterobacteriaceae; genus Kosakonia; species Kosakonia sp. LAM2021. Next base: position 13,223 of record NZ_JAENHT010000012.1, on the reverse strand, counting down.
CAAAGAGGTCGGTTCGCCGATGATGGCGCAGTCCGGTCGCAGTTGCGTGTTCTCGGAGAAATAGCGCGCACCGGCCATGCTGGTCTCTTCATCGGCGGTGGCGAGCACATACAGCGGCTTGCTCAGTTTTGTCACATCGACGTCACGCAGCGCATCAAGAATAAAGGCGAAAAAGCCTTTCATGTCGGCAGTGCCCAGACCGTAGAGCTTGTTGTCATGTTCGGTCAGCGTGAACGGGTCGCGCGTCCAGCGCCCGTCATCATACGGCACCGTGTCGGTGTGGCCGGTCAGCAACAGACCGCCCGCGCCGGTTCCGGCACTGGCGAGCATGTTGAATTTATTGCGGGTGCCGGGGACCGGCTGCACTTCAACCGTGAAACCGAGGTCGCCAAACCATCCTGCCAGCAAATTGATTAAAGACGCATTACTCTGATCCAGCGCTTCTTCCGTCGCGCTGATCGACGGCGTGGCTATCAGGGCGCGGTAGATCTCGATAAATGGTGGCAAATTCATTTTCATTGTTGACATACCTGAGTTCGTGATAGTATCAATATTCATGCACTAAATGTGAATAAAAATACATTAATGTTGAGCGTAAAGGAACCCATGCGGCGACTTTGCTCAGCGACGCGGGATTGATGCCGAGTCTTTCCCTGGCACACATGACGTAAGAAGGTAAACCGCCCCAATGTTGAACACATTAATTGTGGGTGCCAGCGGTTATGCTGGTGCAGAGCTAGTGACCTATGTAAATCGCCATCCTCATATGAACATAACCGCTTTGACGGTTTCTGCGCAAAGTAATGATGCAGGAAAATGTATCTCTGATTTACATCCGCAGTTGAAAGGCATTGTTGATCTCCCGTTACAGCCGATGTCCGATATTGGCGATTTCCTCGAGGGCGTGGATGTTGTCTTCCTCGCCACCGCCCATGAAGTTAGCCACGATCTGGCACCAACCTGCCTGGCGGCGGGATGCGTGGTGTTCGATCTCTCTGGCGCGTTCCGCGTTAACGATCCCGCGTTTTACAAAAAATTCTACGGTTTCACTCATCAGCACGCCGATCTGCTGGCACAGGCGGTGTACGGGCTGGCGGAGTGGAACCACGACAAACTGAAAGAAGCGCAATTAATTGCCGTGCCGGGTTGCTACCCAACGGCGGCGCAGTTGTCACTAAAACCGTTGATCGACGCCGGGCTGCTGGATCTGAACCAGTGGCCGGTGATCAACGCCACCAGCGGCGTAAGCGGCGCGGGGCGCAAAGCGGCGCTTTCTAACAGTTTCTGCGAAGTGAGCCTGCAACCGTACGGTGTTTTCAACCATCGCCACCATCCGGAAATCGCTACTCACCTTGGCGCGAGTGTGATCTTCACCCCGCACCTGGCGAGCTTCCCGCGTGGGATCCTTGAAACCATCACCTGCCGTTTGCAACCGGGCGTTACCCACGCACAGGTGGCGGATGTGTTCAAACAAGCGTATGGCGACAAACCACTGGTGCGTCTGTATGACAAAGGCGTTCCGGCGTTGAAAAACGTGGTTGGCCTGCCGTTCTGCGATATCGGTTTTGCGGTACAGGATGAGCACCTGATTGTCGTCGCCACGGAAGATAACCTGCTGAAAGGCGCGGCGGCGCAGGCAGTACAGTGCGCGAATATTCGTTTTGGCTATGCTGAAACTCAGTCACTTATTTAATTGAACAGGCGTGATGATGAATCCATTAATTATTAAGCTCGGTGGCGTACTGCTGGATAGCGAGGAAGCGCTGGAGCGTTTGTTTACGGCACTGGTGCACTATCGTGAATCTCATCAGCGCCCGTTAGTGATTGTCCACGGCGGCGGCTGCGTGGTGGATGAGCTGATGAAACAGCTTAACCTGCCGGTTAAAAAGAAAAATGGCCTGCGCGTGACTCCGGCGGATCAGATTGACATCATCACCGGGGCGCTGGCCGGTACGGCCAACAAAACCCTGCTGGCGTGGGCGAAGAAACACCATATCGCCTCTGTCGGCCTGTTCCTCGGCGATGGCGACAGCGTGAAAGTGACACAGCTGGATGAAGAGCTGGGGCATGTGGGCCTGGCGCAACCGGGTTCACCGAAACTGATTAATGCGCTGCTTGATGGCGGCTTCTTGCCGGTGATCAGCTCTATTGGCGTCACCGATGAAGGTGAGCTGATGAATGTTAACGCCGACCAGGCGGCAACCGCGCTGGCTGCAACGTTGGGTGCGGATCTGATCCTGCTGTCTGATGTAAGCGGTATTCTGGACGGTAAAGGCCAGCGTATTGCCGAGATGACGGCGGCGAAAGCGGAGCAACTGATTGCCCAGGGCATTATTACCGATGGCATGATCGTAAAAGTGAATGCGGCGCTGGACGCGGCGCGCACGCTGGGTCGCCCGGTAGATATCGCCTCCTGGCGTCATGCCGAGCAGCTACCTGCGCTGTTTAACGGCACGCCGATCGGCACTCGTATTCTGGCGTAATGACACAACAATTTATGTAGGCCGGGCAGGCGCAGCGCCGTCCGGCAAAACGGATAAAGAGAAGGAAGCAAACTATGGCACTTTGGGGCGGGCGTTTTACTCAGGCAGCGGATCAACGGTTCAAACAGTTCAACGACTCTTTGCGCTTTGACTATCGCCTGGCGGAGCAGGATATCGTTGGCTCTGTGGCCTGGTCTAAAGCGCTGGTGACTGTTGGTGTGCTGACAGCGGCTGAGCAGCAGCAACTGGAAGAAGCGTTGAACAATTTGCTGGAAGAGGTGCGTGCTAATCCGCAGCAGATCCTGCAAAGCGACGCGGAAGATATTCACAGCTGGGTGGAAGGCAAGTTGATCGACAAAGTGGGTCAACTGGGCAAAAAATTGCACACCGGGCGCAGCCGTAATGACCAGGTCGCGACCGATCTGAAACTGTGGTGTAAAGACACCATCAGTGAATTGCTGCTGGCGAATCGCCAGTTGCAGAGCGCGCTGGTGGTGACGGCGGAAAATAACCAGGACGCAGTCATGCCTGGTTATACGCACCTGCAACGTGCGCAGCCAGTGACGTTCGCGCACTGGTCGCTGGCTTATGTTGAGATGCTGGCGCGTGATGAAAGCCGCTTGCAGGATACGCTGAAACGCCTGGATGTCAGCCCGCTGGGCAGCGGTGCGCTGGCGGGAACGGCTTATGAAATCGACCGTGAGCAGTTAGCCGGTTGGCTGGGTTTTGCCTCGGCAACCCGCAACAGCCTGGACAGTGTGTCCGACCGCGACCACGTGCTGGAACTGCTTTCTGATGCTTCTATTGGTATGGTGCATTTGTCGCGCTTTGCCGAAGACCTGATTTTCTTTAACTCCGGCGAAGCGGCGTTTGTCGAGCTTTCTGACCGCGTAACCTCTGGTTCTTCGCTGATGCCGCAAAAGAAAAACCCGGATGCGCTGGAGCTGATCCGTGGTAAATGTGGCCGTGTGCAGGGCGCGCTTACTGGCATGATGATGACGCTTAAGGGTCTGCCGCTGGCGTACAACAAAGATATGCAGGAAGACAAAGAAGGGCTGTTTGACGCGCTCGACACCTGGCTTGACTGCTTACATATGGCGGCGCTGGTGCTGGACGGCATTCAGGTGAAACGCCCGCGTTGCCAGGAAGCGGCGCAGCAGGGTTACGCCAATGCCACCGAACTGGCGGATTACCTTGTCGCGAAAGGCGTACCATTTCGCGAAGCCCACCACATTGTTGGTGAGGCGGTGGTAGAAGCAATTCGCCAGGGCAAACCGCTGGAAGATCTGCCGCTTGCCGATCTGCAAAAATTCAGCGATGTGATTGGCGACGATGTTTATCCCATTCTGTCACTGCAATCCTGCCTTGATAAACGCGCGGCGAAAGGCGGCGTGTCACCGGTTCAGGTTGCGCAGGCCATTGCGGATGCGAAGGCGCGTTTGGTGTAAGTGGGGCGCGGTTTGCAAACAGGAGCCTGGCGTTATGCCGGGCTTTTTTATGCAAAAAAAAGCGGACGCTAAGGTCCGCAAAACGTTCACGTTGGCTTTAGTTGTTCAGAGAGAAACAGAGGGTAGTTGCCTCATCACGGGTCAAGCTGAGGTGCCGCTTCGTTTCTGGTGCTAATTATTGAACAGAATGCTTGATAGGGATAATCGTTCGTTGCTATGCTATCTATCGCCACGAACTATCGTGGCGACGGAGGATGAATAATGAATATTCGTGATCTTGAGTACCTGGTGGCGTTAGCCGAACACCGCCATTTTCGCCGTGCAGCCGATTCTTGCCACGTCAGCCAGCCCACGCTGAGCGGGCAGATCCGTAAACTGGAAGATGAACTTGGCGTAATGCTGCTGGAACGTACCAGCCGCAAAGTGCTGTTCACCCAGGCGGGTTTGTTGCTGGTGGATCAGGCGCGCACCGTGCTGCGCGAGGTCAAAGTGCTGAAGGAAATGGCAAGCCAGCAGGGGGAAACGATGTCCGGTCCGCTGCATATTGGCCTGATCCCAACCGTTGGACCTTACCTGTTGCCGCACATCATTCCGCTGTTACACCAGACTTTCCCGAAACTGGAAATGTATCTGCATGAAGCGCAGACGCATCAGCTTTTAGCGCAGCTGGACAGCGGCAAGCTCGACTGTGCGATCCTCGCGCTGGTGAAAGAGAGCGAAGCCTTTATTGAGGTGCCGCTGTACGATGAGCCAATGATGCTGGCGATTTATGAAGATCATCCGTGGGCGAACCGCGAATGTGTGCCGATGGCTGACCTGGCGGGCGAAAAGCTGCTGATGCTGGAAGATGGGCACTGCTTGCGCGACCAGGCGATGGGCTTCTGCTTCGAAGCGGGTGCGGACGAAGATACGCATTTCCGCGCAACCAGCCTGGAAACGCTGCGCAATATGGTCGCCGCCGGGAGTGGTATCACGTTGCTGCCTGCGCTTTCCGTTCCGCGCGAGCGTAAACGCGATGGCGTGGTTTACTTACCGTGCATCAAACCTGAACCGAAACGCACGGTTGGGCTGGTTTATCGCCCAGGTTCGCCGCTGCGCAGCCGCTATGAGCAGCTGGCAGAGGCCATCCGTGGTGCGATGGATGGCCATTTCGACACGGCGTTAAAACAGGCGGTTTAAGCCGTTTAATGCCGCTACCCGGTAGGCTTCCGCCATTGTCGGGTAGTTAAAGGTGGTGTTAACGAAGTACTCAATGGTGTTACCGCCACCTTTCTGCTCCATAATCGCCTGGCCGATATGAATAATTTCGGCCGCGCGCTCGCCAAAGCAGTGAATTCCCAAAATCTCTTTCGTTTCGCGGTGGAACAGGATCTTCAGCGTACCGACATTCATGCCGACAATCTGGGCCCGCGCCAGGTGTTTAAACTGCGCGCGACCCACTTCATACGGCACTTTCATGGCAGTGAGCTGCTGCTCGGTTTTGCCCACGGAACTGATCTCCGGAATGGTGTAAATCCCGGTCGGAATATCTTCAATCAGATGCGCGGTGGCTTCGCCTTTGACCATTGCCTGCGCGGCAATGCGCCCCTGATCGTAAGCCGCTGATGCCAGGCTTGGGTAACCAATCACATCGCCGACCGCATAGACGTGTGGCAGTGCGGTCTGGTACATGCTGTTTACTTTCAACTGACCGCGTCCGTCCGCTTCAAGGCCAATATTCGCCAGTTGCAGGCTATCGGTGTTGCCGGTACGGCCGTTGGCATAGAGCAGGCAGTCGGCTTTCAGTTTTTTGCCGGATTTCAGGTGCATAATCACCCCGTCATCCAGCGGCTCAATGCGCTCGTACTCTTCGTTATGGCGGATAACGACGCCGCTATTCCAGAAGTGATAAGAGAGTGAGTCCGACATTTCCTGATCAAGGAACGCCAGCAGGCGATCGCGGGTGTTGATCAGATCGACTTTGACGTTCATACCACGGAAGATCGATGCATATTCGCAGCCGATCACCCCCGCGCCGTAGATGATTACATGGCGGGGTTCGTGGTGCATATCAAGAATCGAGTCGCTGTCGTAAACGCGCGGATGGGCGAAATCAACATCGGCCGGACGGTAGGGACGTGAACCGCAGGCGATAACGAACTTTTCGGCGGTGATGGTTTCGACCGTGCCGTCATGACACTCGAGCGCCAGTGTGTGGTCATCAATAAAGTGGGCGTTGCCTTCTAAAATTTCGCAGCGGTTACGCTCATAAAAGCCCTGACGCATGCGCGTTTGCTGATTAATCACGCTTTCAGCATGGTTCAGGATATCGGCGAAAGAGGAGCGGAGAAGGCGGGTATGGTCACTGTAGAGCGGGTTTTGGTTGAATTCGATAATACGGCTAACGGCGTGGCGCAACGCTTTTGAGGGGATGGTACCCCAATGCGTACAGCCGCCGCCGACATTGTGGTAACGCTCAATAACCGCGACCCGTGCTCCTTGTTTAACCAGGCCCATAGCTGCGCCTTCGCCGCCGGGGCCGGAGCCTATTACTATTGCATCATAATCGTAGGAATGTGGCATGGTAAGGCTTACCTGTTCTTATACATAAAAGCAACATAATACTAACATCAAAGCGGCGGTAACCCAATTATCGTTGTGCTCTTTTGCCACGAAAAAGAAGAAACTGCGCGTAAACAATCAGTCACAATCCAGTACAATCGGATCGGATTTATTCTCTGGTATAGTGCCAGCGGGCCCCTGGAAGGATTCAAACATCGTGATGGGTGTAAGAGCGCAACAAAAAGAGAGAACGCGGCGTTCGCTGATCGAAGCCGCATTTAGCCAACTCAGCGCGGAGCGCAGCTTCGCCAGCCTGAGCCTGCGGGAAGTTGCCCGTGAGGCAGGCATTGCGCCAACGTCTTTTTATCGTCATTTCCGGGATGTGGATGAACTCGGTCTGACCATGGTGGACGAAAGTGGGTTAATGCTGCGCCAACTGATGCGCCAGGCGCGTCAGCGTATTGCGAAAGGCGGTAGCGTGATCCGCACGTCAGTTTCCACATTTATGGAATTTATCGGCAATAATCCCAACGCTTTTCAGCTCCTGTTGCGGGAACGCTCCGGAACGTCCGCAGCCTTTCGTGCGGCGGTAGCGCGTGAGATCCAACATTTTATTGCGGAACTTGCCGACTACCTTGAACTCGAAAACCATATGCCGCGAGCGTTCACCGAAGCGCAAGCCGAAGCGATGGTGACGATTGTCTTCAACGCCGGTGCTGAAGCGCTGGATGTAGGGGCGGAACAACGCAGGCAATTAGAAGAGCGACTGGTACTACAATTGCGCATGATTTCAAAAGGCGCGTATTACTGGTATCGCCGTGAACAGGAAAAACTGGCGCATCAACCGACGAGTGAAGGATGAGTAATGAAACAGTCTGGTCAAGATAAAGGTACGTTGCTGCTGGCGCTCATTGCTGGCTTATCGATTAACGGTACGTTCTCCGCCGTGTTCAGCTCTATTGTACCGTTTTCAGTATTCCCGATTATTTCGCTGGTGCTGACTGTGTATTGTCTGCATCAGCGCTATCAAAATCGCACGATGCCGGTGGGTCTGCCAGGACTTGCCGCCGCCTGTTTTATCCTCGGTGTGCTGATTTACAGTACGGTGGTGCGTGCCGAGTATCCGGATATCGGTTCTAACTTCCTGCCCGCCGTTTTATCGGTAATACTGGTTTTCTGGATTGGTTTTCGTCTGCGCGGTCGCAAACACGAAGCCTCTGAATAAGCATTATCCCCTCTCCCTGCGAGAGGGGATTCCCAGCCCCAATTAATCAAGCGACGGAAATGATAAATCCATTTGTTCTGCGCTTGCGAAATAAAGCCCCGGCAGAATTCATCAATAATTTATTAATTAAAAAAATCTACAATAAAACGCATTTCATCTGATGTACTGATTCGGCATTTTATTCGGTTGCCTGACGATCGTTTGATCCAGGCGGCAGGTTAAAATTAACTCTGGACATCCTGATGAAAAAAATAACACACCTTCTGTTAGCCACGGCCGGTTTCGTTATTTCGGTCGCCGCATCTGCGGATACAACAAAAACGAATGGGAGCGAACACCGTATTCCGGCGGTAAAGCTCATTAATACGCAAGATAACCACTCAGCGTTTATTAAAGGCTCTGTTCCCTCGCTGGCGAAGCTCTCTTCGCAAAATCTCTACTTCAGCAATACATTCGAAGAGTGGCAAAAAGGGGTGCATCCGGCACCGAAGAAGCAATACGTGGTGACGATGAAAGGTAAGTTGAAGTTCAGGGTTAGCGATGGCTCAACCTTCATCATTGAACCTGGCACCGTTCTGCTTGCGGCAGACACGGCGGGCGAAGGTCACAGCTGGGATATTGTCGACGGTAAAGAGTGGGTTCGCGTTTATATTCCGGTGGGCGATGATGACCACTTTATTGCCGATAAATAACCAGTAAAATGCATTTCTTCTCAGCCCTGTTTCGTGCGGGGCTGATCACTTAATACCAGGATCACATATCCATGGTGATATAAATACCATATAAGAACATTCATAAATCATTATAAAATAATGTTAGTGCGATCACGTTCCGCAATAGTGATTATTCTGATAAATAAATAGCTGCGTGCAGCAGTCATTTACGTCTCGCCACTATTATTGGATTGGCCTGGTTAACAGGCCAATCGTTAAATGACGTTGCCGTATTTTATATAGCGCTATTTGTTTTTACGCGTAAGCAGTACGCCGCACTCCATGTGGTGCGTATACGGGAATTGATCGAACAGCGCCAGACGTGAAATATCGTGTGTCTGGCTCAATGCTTCCAGGTTTTTACACAGCGTTTCCGGGTTGCAGGAGATATACAGAATACGCGGATAGGCCTGCACCATTTTTTCGGTTTCCGCATCCAGCCCGCTGCGCGGCGGATCGACGAAAATCGTTTCGCACTGGTAGCTCGCAAGATCGATACCCTGCAAGCGATTAAAAGCGCGCACGCCATTCATCGCCTGCGTAAATTCTTCGGCGGACATGCGGATAATCTGCACGTTATCAATGTGGTTAGCCGCGATATTGTATTGCGCTGCCGCCACGGACGGTTTGGCGATTTCGGTTGCCAGCACGCGATCGAAATTGCGTGCCAGCGCCAGCGAGAAGTTGCCATTGCCGCAATACAGCTCCAGCAGATCGCCCGTTGAATCGCGCGTGACATCAAGCGCCCATTCCAGCATTTGGATATTCATCGCGGCGTTAGGCTGCGTAAAGCTGTTCTCCACCTGGCGGTAGATCATCTCTCTGCCACCGACCGGCAGACGCTCATCGACAAAATCCTGATCCAGCTCGATTTTGGTTTTGGTCGCACGGCCAATTAACTGCACATTCAGATTCTGCGCGCGCAGCGCGTCACGCAGGTGCGCAGCTTCTGCCTGCCATTCATCATCCAGTTTTTTGTGATAGAGCAGAGTGACAATCGCCTGGTTGCTCATGGTGCTCAGATAATCAATCTGGAACAGCTTATGACGCAGTGTTTTATTGCCGCGTACCGTCTCGATCATCACCGTCATTAATTGGTTAATCAGCTCGCTTGCCGCCGGGAAGCTGTCCACGCGGATCCGCGATTTCGTCTGCTGATCGAAAATGATGTGGTAGAGATCGTCGCCGTCATGCCAGATGCGGAATTCGGCGCGCATACGGTAATGGCTGACCGGTGAGCGGAACACCTCCGGAAGCGGCGCGGAAAAAGGCGTCATCATTGATTGCAGACGCACCACTTTTTCAGCCAGCTGGGCTTCGTACTGTTCTGTCGGCAGGTGTTCGGGGGTCATCATGCTTCCTGAGTGATTAAGAATAACGCGGGGATTGTAGGCATTGCTCAGGCGATGTCCAGCCCCGGATGTGAGCTAAATAATCAGTTAGCAGTCTGGACATCCATATGTTACAGAATGTAGCATCCTTGTTCCGGTCCTGTGAGTTAAAAGGGAACCCAGTGAGAATCTGGGGCTGACGCGCAGCGGTAAGGATCAAGGTGAGAGAGCAGACACTGCCTGTTGGGTGGGAAGTCGCTTTCTTGATGTACCTCCAAGCCCGAAGACCTGCCGGTATACGTCGCATCTGGTTGACATCATCGCGTGCTATTGATGGAACCTGCGGCATCCTTACTCTTTTGTGGATGCTTTCACAATGATTAAAAAAGCTTCGCTGCTGACGGCGCTCTCCGTCACAGCTTTTTCCGGCTGGGCGCAAGATAGCAGCTCAGACAATTTGGTGGTGACAGCAAATCGTTTTCAGCAATCGGCTAAGACGGTGCTTGCACCGACAGAAGTGGTGACGCGTGAGGACATTGACCGCTGGCAGTCGCGCTCACTGGTTGATGTGTTGCGCCGCCTGCCTGGGGTTGATATCGCGCAAAACGGCGGGTTAGGTCAAACCGCCTCGGTTTATGTGCGCGGTACAGAAGCGAAACACCTGCTGTTGCTGATTGATGGCGTACCGGTTGCGCGCTCCGGGATTTCCAACGATCCCGAGCTGAATCAAATCCCGCTCTCTTTAGTGCAACGCGTTGAATATATTCGCGGGCCGCGCTCTGCCGTGTATGGCTCCGGGGCGATTGGCGGCGTGGTTAACGTTATTACTATGACGGGCAATGAGAAATCGCAAATCAACGCCGGCGTTGGCTCGAAGGGCTACCAGACGTATGACGGCACGCTGCGTCAGCGCTTTGGTGACACCGTGGCGACAGCGGCGGGTTCTTATACCAGCACGCGCGGTTTTAACGTGCAGCCGGATTCAACCTGGGATCATGACGAAGATCGCGACGGTTATCGCAACAAAACGTTCTGGGGCAGCCTGCAGCACAAATTCAACGATAACGTCGACGGTTTCTTTCGCGGCTACAACTTTAGCAACAACGTGGATTATGACCTCGGCAGCGCGCCGTTTTCCGCAGATTACAGCGCTGATGAGCGCCAGCTGTTTGTGCAGGGTTGGGATACCGGGCTGAATTTCGCCCAGGGGATCTACTCGTCCCAGTTGCTGGCCAGCTACCAAAAAAGCAAAGACTACAACTACAGCAGCATTTACGGCCGCTATAACGATGGCACCACACTGGATGATATGGAGCAACGATACATTCAGTGGGGTAACAACGTTAATGTCGGCAAAGGTTCTGTTGGCGCGGGCATAGACTGGAAACAAGAGCGCCTGGTTTCTTCTAATAAAACGACGCGCGATGCTTATGAGCGTGAAAATACTGGCTTATATCTGAACGGGATGCAGCAGTTTGGCGATGTCACGCTGGAAGCATCAGGCCGCGAAGATAAAGATGATGAGTTCGGCTGGCATGGCACCTGGCAGACCGCTGCCGGCTGGGAGTTCGTTGAGAATTACCGTCTGACTGTTTCTTACGGCACCGGCTTCCTGGCACCGTCTTTAGGTCAGCAGTTTGGCGCGAAGCGTTTTGGTATCGCTTCCAACCCGAACCTGAAGCCGGAAGAGTCAAAACAGTGGGAAGCGGGTGTTGAAGGCTTAACCGGCCCGCTGGACTGGCGTTTGTCTGCCTATCGCTATGAGATTGAAAATCTGATCACCTACAGCGATACGGCTTACTACAACATCAACTCTGCCACCATTAAAGGCGTTGAGTGGACGGGCAGCGTGGATACCGGCATCTTCTCGCATCGTGTGACGCTGCAATATATTGACCCGCGTGATGATGAAACCAATGAAGTGCTGCCGCGTCGTGCGAAGCGTCAGGCGAAGTACCAGCTTGACTGGTCCGTATTGAACGTCGATATGGATCTGGCCTGGGAGTACTTCGGTAAGCGCTATGACAACCGCACGTCAACCTATAATCCTGAGCAACGTATTTTGCCAAGTTATAGTACGGTTGATTTTTCTGCCTCATATCCTGTGACCTCTCATTTAACAGTTCGTGGTAAAATCGCCAACCTGTTCGATAAAGAGTACGAGACAGCATATGGCTACCAAACTGCAGGACGGGAATACACCTTGTCTGGCAGCTACACCTTCTGACGCACGTCCCACCGTGCTGGTGTTTGACTCCGGCGTCGGTGGGTTATCCGTTTATGATGAGATCCGGCATCTCCTGCCGGATCTGCATTACATCTACGCGTTTGACAATGTCGCTTTCCCCTATGGTGAGAAAAGCGAAGCGTTTATCGTTGAGCGTGTTGTCGAAATCGTCACCGCCGTCCAGGCCCAGTACCCCCTCGCGCTGGCCGTTATTGCCTGTAATACGGCGAGCACCGTCTCTTTGCCCGCGCTGCGGGAGAAGTTCTCTTTCCCTGTCGTCGGCGTCGTGCCTGCCATCAAACCCGCCGCGCGTCTAACGGCGAACGGCGTGGTAGGGCTGCTGGCAACGCGGGGTACGGTGAAGCGACCTTATACACACGAACTGATTTCGCGTTTCGCGAATGAGTGCCGGATTGAGATGTTGGGTTCGGCGGAGCTGGTTGTATTGGCGGAAGCGAAACTGCATGGGGAAACGGTCTCGCTGGATGAGCTGCGACATATCCTTCGCCCATGGCTGCGCATGAAAGAGCCGCCGGATACGGTGGTACTGGGATGTACGCACTTTCCTTTACTGCAAGACGAGTTGCTGCAAGTGTTGCCGGAAGGGACGCGTTTGATCGACTCAGGCGCGGCAATTGCGCGACGTACTGCCTGGCTGCTTGAACACGAAGCGCCGGATGCGAAATCTTCCGATGAGAATATTGCCTATTGCATGGCATTAACTCCAGAGACTGCGCAACTATTGCCCGTTTTGCAGCGCTATGGGTTCAAAAAGCTCGAAAAACTGGCGCTTTAGAGTAGTTTTGCGCAAAAAAGAGACGGTTGAAAAGTTTTTTGAAATTAGGGGTTGTCAGCGGGAATTAACTCCCTATAATGCGCCTCCACTGACACGGCACAACGGCAAACACACCGGCCTGTCAGGTGAGGAAATCTGAAAATAAACAGTTGACTTCACGGCGGGAAAGCGTAGTATACGCAACCCGCGCCGCAGCAAAAAGCGAGGCGGCACTGCTCTTTAACAATTTATCAGACAATCTGTGTGGGCACTCAGGGTGACTGGATTCTTAACGTCTTCGGACGAAAAATGAATACCAAGTCTCAACGAGTGAACACGTAATTCATTACGAAGTTTAATTCATTGAGCATCAAACTTTTAAATTGAAGAGTTTGATCATGGCTCAGATTGAACGCTGGCGGCAGGCCTAACACATGCAAGTCGAACGGTAGCACAGAGAGCTTGCTCTCGGGTGACGAG
>NZ_JAENHT010000011.1:0-142550 GCF_016620385.1 Kosakonia sp. LAM2021 | reverse complement strand
ACAACCTGTTTGACTGCTTCAGTTTTAAACTCTTCGGGATAACGCTTACCGCTCATGGGCACCTCTCTTTAAGCCATCTTAAATGACTCTGAGGTGTCTGTTAAACCCGTGGCGATTCAATTTTTCATAAAGATATTAATTTCTTTTTCTCGAAACTCATTAGCGACATAGTCCAGGTCGCAATTTGGCCGCGCAATTGAGAAATTGAGAGTCGGTAAAACTTTATTTTCAGGAAGTGTCACGAGGCAAGCGATGAGCTCAACAATGCCTGCAGCACCAATGTTGTGGCCGAAATATGATTTCGTTGAACTGACAAGCAAATGATCGTTATCAGGAAACACTTTCTTCATCGCCAGCGTTTCAATGCGGTCATTCGCTTCGGTACCTGTACCGTGTGCATTGACGTAATCAATTTGTTCCGGTTTTACGCCGGCATTCTCCATGGCTTTAAGCATGACCTGTACAGCACCACTGGCTCGTGGGTCCGGGCCGGTTTCATGGTAGGCATCGCAGGAGGTCGCGTAAGAGAGAATTTCACCGTAAATTTTGGCTCCGCGAGCGATAGCGTGTTCATAATCCTCCAGCACGATCGCGCCGGCACCTTCGCCGATAGACATGCCAGAGTGACCTGAAAAGGGGGTGCAGGTGTCGGGGTGCATAACGTTCAATGCGTAAAATCCAGCAAATGTCGGCAGATAGATCGGTTCTGTACCGACAGCCAGCATGGTCTTACTTTTACCATTTTGGATATAATCAAAAGCCATCCCGATCGCGTTAGGACTGGCAGTACAGGCTGTTGCGACCAATTCCCCGCCGCCTTTAAGGCCTAAGAGTGTCGAAACACTTGAGCAACAGGAAGAAAATCCCCCCGAATAAATAGCTTTGCGAAGCGAGAAATCCTCCATTCGCTGCTCGAAAATTGGCAGAAACGCTTCTGTGCCAGCGGAAGAAACGCCAATAATTAATCCTGTCTCATCCAGGCATGCTTTGTTATTGACAAGCCCAGCCTGAGTCAGGGCATCTTTGCCCACTTTGTATGCCCATAAAGCAGCGTTATCCAGTGAGTGAATGATGTCTTCGGGGATCCCTGAATAATCTATTTCGTGAAGAACTTCCGCTGCACGAGCATTTTCAAACCACGCTGTAAATCGCTCACTATCGCCGACACCATTTTTCTTATCGAATAGCGCTTTTTTGAAATCTTCAATATTTTCGGCCAGGGATGACAAAATCCCCATGCCTGTAATTACAACTCGTTTTCGGTTTGTCTTCATTGTTATCCCCCGGAGTAGAAAATCTTTTCGGCCATAATAAATAGCTAAAGTAAAGCAACATATTTATATCTGTCGCTTTACTTTTGTTTGAGTTATTAGAATTACGTAATTCGCTTTGACTTTGACGAATCAATAAAACTATGTTCGGCCGGATTAACCAACATACTTAAGTTATATAAAAACGGCACACTTTGTGTTCTGGCCGGGATATTTTCTTCTGCCGTTAAAATTTCAAACCCTGAGATATCCGCCAAAGCATAGTCATTATCAATCAAAGCTAGCGCGATAAAAGATTGTAGCGCAGGGGAAAAACCGGATTTAACAATAATGCCAACCTCTTTACCCTCAACCAAAACTTTATCATCAGATTTAATACCGCTGCACTCTGCAGTTGGGAGCATACCAACGAGTTTACGCTCCCCCTGGTTATGGGACTGTGGCTCTATCACTGACTTGCCAATAAAATTTTCTTTATCGTATTGAATTGCCCATTGCATTTGCAGTTCAATCGGATTTTTGCTATACCCGGAAAAAATACCTTCATCCCAGCCGGTGTTTTCAAGACGAACAATATCCTGGTATTGGATGCCACCCGTTTTCAATTGATATTTACCACCAATCGAAAGGATGTTTTCCCATAATTTCACCAGGGCAGGTTCCGGGCCAATGGCCATATATGCATATTCGCCATGTTTCCCACAGCGGAAGATGATCAGTTCATCGGCCTCATTGATGTATTCAAAATAAGGTAAACCAATAATGTCGTAGCCATATATTTCTGACATAACTTCCCAGGAGTAAGGCCCTTCCAGCATAATAGCGCCCCAGCCGCTATCTGCCATAGAGTTAATCGCCGGCAGTTCAACGATATCAAGTTCTTCACTGCTTTCTAAAATTGAAGTAAGACGTTCGATTATCTCCGGCGCCGGGATGTTTTCTGAAAGGAGGTAATAACCGTCAGAGGTACAGAGCACATACATGTCCCCACGGATGGTTCCATCCTCATTTAATACCAATGAATAGATACCTTGCTCATCGCGAATAATTGAGATATCAGCAGAGGCCATATGATTCACTAAAGCCCAGGCATCATCTCCCATCACGCTAACGATTGACATATGTGAATAATCGATAAGCAAGGCATTTTCTCTGACTGCTTTATATTCAATTGCAAGATCGTGATACGCTACGGGAACAGAGTGATTATTATAAATGCCCATCCGGGCATTGTTTTCCAAATGCAAATCATTAAGAGACTTCATAAAACCTCTTCAGGTAAATTGATCAAAAAGTCAGGAGCGTTTTTTTGTAATAACAAATGATGCCAAATTATTAATGCTACGCATGTAAGAAGGATCGTCGCCTTCACTTACCTGGATATCAAAGACCTTATCAAGTAAAACAATAATTTCTGTCGCGTCTACTGAATCCAGCTTTAAGCCGTTACCAAATAATGGTGTATCGTCATCAACTTGCGTTTCATCCCTTTGAATATTTAATCGCTGGATGATTTCGGTTTTGATTGTGAAAAGTACATTTTTACGTTCCTGGATATTATCATGCATAGTTGTCATTACTTATGTTCCATTAATGATGTGTTTCGCTTCACGGTAGTTAATTATTGTTCCCTGGCTAATTAACTTCTTACCAACATTAGCCGTCACGGAATAGTGCTTAAACCCAGTTGGATCTGAAAACGCCAGCTTGCTTGTGACCTCGATCGTATCTCCCGGATAAGCAATATCTTTAAACTTTAAATTTTGTGCTGCTAATACGCCACGCACTTGCGAACGTCTTTTTCGAATGATATCCAATAACTCTTGCTGATGGATCTTCGCATAAATATCTCGTAAGCTTTTTAATTCAATACCAAATTTTTCAAAATAAATATCGCAAACATCAGTAATAAATGAAAGATACTCACTTGCCTGACCAAATATCTCCGCAATGAGAACACCGGGCATGATAGGGTCATCTGGAAAGTGGCCAAGTAAATAGGGTTCATTATAAGTAATATGCTTTACGATCTGCACATACCCATTTTCCCCATATTTATAATCATCTATTCTGTCGACCATTAATAAGGGTTGCCGCCACCCGCCCATTTCAAGAAAAATTTTAGAAGGAATAGAATATCTGGACATAAATCACCGCATAACCAGGCCACCATCAATCACGATGGTTTGGCCAACAATATAACTGGCGGCAGAAGAGCTTAAATACACAATTGTATTCGCTACTTCCTGACACTGGCCTAAACGTTTCAAAGGGATGGAATGAGTAACCTCACGCACCACAGTACGAGAAACTTTCTTTACCATCCTCGATTCAATCATTCCAGGAGCAACTGCGTTCACTCGCACACCTCGAGGAGCCAATTCTGCGGCTAATGTTCTGGTAAAACCGAGCAAAGCACCTTTTGACGCACTGTAATTAACCTGCCCTACACTTGGAATGACTGCTGCTATAGACGCAACATTGATAATCGCGGGGCTTTCAGAACATCTCAGTAGCATTAAAGCTTCCTTCGTTAATCTGAAAGTACTCAGCATATTAGTATCAATAACAGTACTAAAGTCCTCAAAAGTCATTGATGCAAAGAGACTGTCTTTAACAATACCGGCGTTATTCACTAATACATCGATTTTCGTTACTTTAGCATTTAAATATTTCATTAATGTAGCCACCTTTTCAGGATCAGCTATATCACATTGTAATATATTTAATCTTTGCCCTACTGCTTCATTTTCTTTTAGCTCGTGTAAACGATCCGCATTGGTATTATACAATGCGTAGACTTCACATCCTTGTTCCAGAAATTTTTCGCAGATGGCAATACCAATGTCACCACTGGCTCCTGATATCAAAACTGTTTTGCCTTTTAGATCATTATATTTATACATTTCCATTACACACAATTGAGTTAACAACAGATACAGCTACGGCATGAGTACGACAATGCGATATGCTAAGTGACACGTCAACAACACCACTTTCCTTTATTACTTCGTTCAATCTTCCAGTAAATAAGAAAGAGGGACAACCATATTCATCATGATTTATCTCTATATCTTTAAAGCACACTCCATCCCGGAAACCACAACCAAGCGCTTTAACAATTGATTCTTTCGCAGCCCAGAATCCGGATGCCCTTTCAAAATCCGGTTCATTGGCATTAATTTTTATTATCTCTTTTTTTGTAAATACACGCTGTAAAAAATACGCGCCGCCATTGTTAATCGCGTTGGTGATCCGTTTTACTTCAACGATATCAGTACCGATACGTATTCCTGCATTTGCCATAAGGTTACAGTTGATAAGTTATATTAAAATTAGATATAAATCGATCTTCTACGAGGCCAGCCGGGGATATTAAGGGAGCTGATAAAGAAATATCATATCCTAGTGACTTAATTGTTCCCTTAACACCAATGATTGACCCGATTATCCTTTTCCCATCAAAAGCATTTTGTGGGTATATCTCACCAGTAATCTGTCCATAATCTGCGCCAAAATATAATTCAGAGTTATAATCCCCGATAAGGAAATGGAATGTATTCTGGATATAAAATCCTTTATTTCCGTCTAATCCCGTACTGGTTTCATAACCTCTAACATTCCATCGGTTACCGATTGTAAATTGATCTTGTTGTGTTAACGGCGATTGCGAAAATTGAGCACCCATATTCAATTCATAATAATATTGTAAAGGCCCAGCGCTGAACCATTTAACATAGCTTGTATTCAGGTTAAAAATTTGGCTTTTAGAACTCACATCGCCTGACACCATATCCGGAGTTTTCTCACCACCTAACCAAGTCATAAAACGTTGCCAGCTAAGGGAGGAGTCTAACGTCGCATCCTGGAGATTTTGTTTAAAATTTAACCCAAGGCGTAGATTACCCATATCTCGCTCTTGCAGCGCTAAATCCACGCCACCCAATTGATACGCAGATCTACGCCTTAATATTTCTACACTTCCGGTTATTTTTTTATCCGTATTGCGGAAAAGGGTTCGGGTTCCTTTCAAACTAAGGTATTGATTTTTTCCCTGGTAGTCTAAATCCCAATAGCTCAGTCCTACACGTTGTCGAGACATGCTGCTACTGTAGAAAACTTCATAATCCCAAAACCCTACAGGTATGCTATAAAAAGCGCTGATGCTTTTATATCCGCCAGTTGTACTGCTGGTACCCGCCAAATAAAAAAGATCGCCAAGCCTTGCAGAGTTGTACAAATAACCTGAAATACCAGTAAGCATCCTTCCTGTACTTCTATCACCCCAGTTGTTATACGTTGTCCTGATATTCCATAATTTATTACGATTAGTGTTAATCACAATATCGCTATCGCCGTCGCGATTTCCAGGTACGATGTTAATCTTAACATCAACACCAGGCACTCTCTGCAAGT
The DNA here is from genome assembly GCF_016620385.1 of Kosakonia sp. LAM2021. Taxonomy (NCBI): domain Bacteria; kingdom Pseudomonadati; phylum Pseudomonadota; class Gammaproteobacteria; order Enterobacterales; family Enterobacteriaceae; genus Kosakonia; species Kosakonia sp. LAM2021. Next base: position 136,863 of record NZ_JAENHT010000011.1, on the reverse strand, counting down.
TCTCCAGACCCTGTTCAATATTTCGCAGATTAAGAATATCACCTGATGCAAATGGTAGGCTCCAACTTCTGATGTCATCTTTTGCAATGATCACCTTATTGATCCTTCCTACTGAAATATTTAGCTGTAACTTTTTTTCCTTTAAGTTTTGTACAGGAATATTCACGCGCGTTGTTACATATCCGGCCTTTATATAATAATCCTGCAAGTACGTCGCAACATACTCAATACCTTTCGTACCAAGGCAACTGTTCGAGATCTCATCCTTTATATTTCGAATCATTTTACTACCCAAAAATTCGTTTTCGAGGATAAGTTCTGTAATAGGATAACAATCTTTTTCAGAGGGTAATTTAAAAGTTATAACATTTTTATCTTCAACTTTCGAGAAAACATCTTTTTTATCAACCCGGTTTTCCTGAGCGGTGTTATTATCATTTTTTTGCTGTTCTTTGGCTAGTCGTTCTAACTGAGTATCAGCATACGCACGAGCACTGCATAACAAAATGAAAGCTAAAAAATAAAATTTGATTTCCATAACCTCAAGAAAATTAAAAGTATGAGAACGCCTAACAGCTGCCATTATCTTCATAACAACAGCCAAAAAAACTTAATTATCCTTAAAGAATAAAAATCAACACCCGTTAAACTTCTAATATTATTGCAGTGGTAATATTATTGACATAATACATAATCAAAAAGTATGCATTCAATTAATCATTCTTGCTATTGTCAGGTTAACCACTGGTGATTTAACAATCATTTCAGCGTCTAATAAAGTGCTAAAACATCTATTCTGGGAGAATCCTGCCCCTTCCAACCTTAAAAACCACATAATGAAACACCATGCCATTAGCATCAAACAATCATATATTTTATAAATATATATTCTCGCAAGGAAAACCCTTCATCTTTGTGTTCTTAAATAAGATCTTAAAGCAACAAAATTCAATTTAAGATATATACCAGACTCTGGCACTCAGAAGGCCCCGCCTTACTATCAAGATTTTTTCGGGATATTTGTATCAATAGCATTGGTTATTAATCAATCTACGATAAAATCATCAGATTGACGGCTTTAATTGTTGTAAAAAACATAGCAATACATCTATTGTTATGCTGAAATTAATAACCTGACATTTTAACCTATTACATACATTGCTAATAAAGGACACAGCCTCTGGCTGCTTTGGAATATATATGTACTGGATTATCAACGACAACATTGAATTCAGGCCGGGAATGAAAAGACTGTCCTCAGTAAATAATCCTGAAATGAATGTCACGCTTACATCGCCAGCCAGCCGTTGCCTTCTCTTACTCCTTGAAGCATCTCCAGATATTGTACTTCAGCAAGATTTTTTTAAGAAAGTTTGGGAAGAAGAAGGAATGTTAGTTCCAACGAACACGCTCTACCAAAATATATCCATTGTTCGCCGTGGACTGCGTGCTGTTGGTGAGACAGACAGAAGGCTTATTGCAACCATACCCCGGAAAGGTTTTCAGATAGATGACAGTGTAAAAATCTCCAGGCGAAACGATAACGAACCGGCTACACCTTTCCCTGTTTCTACTACCAGTAATCAAACAACTTATAACATTCCTGAAGTGTTTAATCAGCCAAAGGATGATGTGAGCGAGCAAGTTCTTCCCGCAGAAAAAGAAACTCGTACGATTAAGAAAAAGAAGCCATTTGCAATGTCGAATGGAGTTTTCGCTGCTTCAGCTTCATTTATCGCAGGTCTACTAGTCGTTTACCTGGCATGGAATATTAATAATAATGCTGATTTTTTTGAAAGTTATAAGTTTATTGAAAAGGAAGATGGTTGCCATTTTTACACTAAGGATGAAAGCCATGATAACAATGAATATTACCTGAAGTATAAATCTCTTATTAAAGACTCCGGTTTGAACTGTAAAAATTATCCCTGGGTCTATTTCCCAACATCACAGACTTCACCATCACTCGCTGCTTTAGTCTGCAAGAATAAATTCTCGACAACATCTTCGCCAGGATGCATTTCACTTTTAATCAGGGGAGTAAACGGTGACTAAAAAAGCAATCTTATTTCTAAGTCTGATTTTTATAAGCGTGGGGATTGTGGCGGGATATTTTTATTACTCATTGCTTATAAAAAACAGAAGTGCTGAAAGTTGCAGCGCTTCTATGATTGTTTTTCATAAAGGAACACAAGCCAACATAACATTCGATTTTATGTACAATAATGAAAAAAGAAGTGGAATCGTTTCAGTAAGCGGAAGTTATCTGAAAAACACTCACCCAGAAGGCACTATACGAAGAGATATCTCCTTTACTTGGACCGAAAATCGCGGCATCTATAATTTTCAGTCATCCGGGATAAACAAAGTCGATAGCCTGGAAACCTTGCCGGATAAAGTCATCGCTACTGTGTTGCCCGGCTTTTACGTTTATCCGAATAAAAGCATCACGTATTCAATCCATCCTCAGGGATCGCAAGGATTTCTCTTCACCATTGGTAAACGGCCGCTGTTCTTTTGCGCCCGCTAAGAAAAGTAAGCGAAAGTCATTAAATTTGCATGATGGGGACGACCAAACCTGTCCTCCCCTGCTTCCATCTTTAATAACAACAGCAGAGCTGATTGAACATCAATGGAATTCACGCATTCCCTATCCAAATCTAAGAATGGCGCGGAATGCCTCTGAAGTTGATTTGCCTGGAATAAAAAAAGCCCCAGCTTATTAAATAGGCTGGGGCTTTATATTTGGCGGAAGCGCAGAGATTCGAACTCTGGAACCCTTTCGGGTCGCCGGTTTTCAAGACCGGTGCCTTCAACCGCTCGGCCACACTTCCGGTGTGAGGCGCACTATAAACATCCTCGAGTCGCATGTAAAGCCCGGGAATGTTTGTTTGCCTGAAAAACCATCAAAATCGTGTTGTTAGATTGAAATACCAGCACAATGACCGTTTATTCAGCGCATCTCAGATCAGTGTTTCTCAATGTACATATCTTTTGTCAGGTATACCCCCAGGCTATCGGGCGCAAACCCGCCGACCCAAGGCTTCACCAGATGCGTACGAACATAGTGATAAACCGGGATAGCCGGAACATCTTCTCCAAGGATATCCTCTGCCTGCTGGTAATATTTACCACGCTCAGCGATATCCTTTGCTTTAGCTGCTCTTATCAGGGCTTCGTCATACGCCGGATTGCTATATTTACTGGTGTTTTCACTGTCGCCAGTACGGAAATTATTCAGGAAAGTGGCTGCATCAGCATAGTCTGCAATCCATGCATACCGTACCGCATCAAAATTACCCGTATGCATGGTATCGAGCATGGTTTTCCACTCCTGGTTTTGCAGTTTTGCATTAACACCAAGATTTTTTTGCCACATTGAGCTGGCGGCAATCGCAATCCGCTGATGTGTTTCCATCGTGTTATACAGGAGGCTGAAACTCAGTGGGTGTTCATCATTGAAACCAGCTTCATTAAGGAGTTTTTTCGCTTCGGCCAGTCGTTTTTCCCGCGGCCATGATGCGTAATCTGGTGATGCTATTTTGACACCGCCAATTTCTGGCTGGCTGACTACCCATGCAGGACGCTGCCCCTGTGCCATCACTTTATCCGCGATGACATCTTTATCCAGCGCCATATTGAGTGCGCGGCGTACTCGAGGATCGTTAAATGGCGGCTTAGTGGTATTAAACTCGTAATAATAAGTCGCCAGTTGCGGAGCAACATGCACCTGATCGCCTAACGTTTTCTTTAACTGCGCAAACTGGTTCACAGGAATAGTGTAGGTAATATCAATCTCACCGGCTTTATAACGGTTAACGTCCGCAGTTTCAGCGTTGATAGGAAGATAAGTGACCTTATTAATCACTGTCGCTTTATTATCCCAATAACGGGTATTGCGTTGGGCAACAATGCGTTCATTAACGACCCAATCGGTGATCTTATAAGCACCACTCGTCACAATATGTTCCGGCTTTGTCCATTTATCACCAAAACGATTGATCAACACGCTGTCTACCGGAACCAGAGATGGATGCGCCAGCATCGGCAGGAAAGATGCCGTAGGTTGCGTCAAAGTGACTTCCAGCGTTGAATCATCTAATGCCTTCACGCCAAGCGTATCAGGCGTTTTTTTACCTTGCGCGATATCAGCGGCATTAACAATATGCATATTTCCGGGATAGCTGGCATAAGGGGATGCCGTTTTCGGATCGACTAAACGTTGCCAGCTCCAGACCACATCTTTTGCCGTGATCGCCGTACCATCAGACCATGTGATCCCCGGGCGTAAGTGGAAAATCCAGACAGTGTTATCTTTGTTCTCCCATTTTTCCGCCAGCCGAGGTTCAATGGTTCCATCTTTCTTAACTGCAACCAACCCGTCGAAAATATCGCTGATAATGTTGAACTCGACGTCGCTTTCCACTTTATGTGGATCCAGCGATGCAGGCTCGCTGCCATTGTTACGCACCAGTTCCTGTTTTTCAGCAAGCGTTGTTCCTGCGGGTACCGTCGCTGCAAACGCGCCAGAACATGCGCTCAGAATGCCGATAGTCAATAATGAAAGTGCAATGTGGTTTCGTGTTTGTGGTTTCATGTCCTTTCGCCTTAATAATGTACTTTGTCACGACGCGATTACACTCTTAGCGCCCCAATAGTTATATAGCAATAGATTTCAGTGACATATAAGACACCAATATGGATCTGCCTCACATTTATTCCTTTATGCTGCGTAGCGCTCATTGCTGCGCATGAAACACTGTGTCAGCACCGCTGCGTTATGAGTAAAGATGGGTAAAACAACTTTGTCAGCAAGCGAGACTTTTTTAGACTCTGCAAACAATTACATCTGTCATAAGAGAGTGACTCATGGATCGTATTATTACTTCATCGCGTGACCGTACTTCCCTGCTAAGTACGCACAAAGTTCTGCGTAACACCTATTTCCTTTTAAGCTTAACGCTGGCGTTTTCCGCAATTACGGCGACTGCCAGCACCGTATTAATGTTGCCTTCTCCGGGCCTGATCCTGACGCTGGTTGGGATGTACGGGTTAATGTTTCTGACTTATAAGCTGGCGAACAAACCGACAGGTATTCTGGCTGCTTTCGCGTTCACTGGTTTCCTCGGCTATATCCTGGGGCCAATGCTTAATGCATATCTCTCAGCAGGAATGGGCGATCTGATTGGTCTGGCACTCGGCGGCACTGCATTGGTCTTTTTCTGCTGCTCCGCATACGTGTTAACGACACGCAAGGATATGTCCTTCCTCGGTGGCATGCTGATGGCGGGTGTTGTGGTGGTACTGATTGGCATGGTCGCGAACATCTTCTTGCAGTTGCCAGCGTTGCACCTGGCAATCAGCGCTGTATTCATCCTGATTTCCAGCGGCGCCATCCTGTATGAAACCAGCAATATCATCCATGGCGGTGAAACCAACTACATCCGCGCCACTGTCAGCCTTTATGTGTCGCTGTACAACATCTTTGTCAGCCTGTTGAGTATTCTGGGCTTCGCCAACCGGGATTAAACAATCTTGACTCCCGATTAGCCCCGCTTATGCGGGGCTTTGTTTTTTGCTACACTCCCGCCGTTGTTGACTAACGCTGCGAAAAATTATGTTGATCTTTGAAGGTAAAGAAATCGAAACCGATAGTGAAGGCTATCTAAAAGACACGACTCTGTGGAGTGAAGCCTTAGCGCCTGTCATTGCAGAGAAAGAGAACATAGTTCTCTCTCCTGAGCACTGGGAAGTGGTGCGCTTTGTGCGCGAATTTTACCTGGAATTCAATACGTCTCCCGCCATTCGCATGCTGGTAAAAGCGATGGCCAATAAATTTGGCGAAGAAAAAGGCAACAGCCGCTATTTGTACCGCCTGTTTCCAAAAGGACCTGCTAAACAGGCGACAAAGATCGCTGGTTTGCCAAAACCGGTGAAGTGCATCTAATAGCGAATACCGAAGTTTGTCCATTCCCTGCCGGGTTGATGCGGTTCGGCAAGCACTCTGTCAACCCGGGCACTACGCGGCCCCCCTGCTTTTAGCCACGCAACCAGTTGATTAACCGCTTGCTCGTCTCCGCACGCAACCACTTCGACGCTGCCATCATCAAGGTTACGTGCATACCCCGTTAAACCCAGCTTCTGCGCTTCGTGCTGTGTGGTATAGCGAAACCCGACGCCCTGCACCATTCCATGTACCCAGGCGATTGTGCAGACATGTGCCATCTTTGACCCCCTTTCGACTCAGGCTCGTTGCATTTGCCCGGTGAACCCGTGACAATAGCGCCCATTTTCTTCAGTTTATAGAATAGCCGAATATGAGTGTACGTTTAGTGTTAGCCAAAGGGCGCGAGAAATCCCTGCTTCGCCGTCATCCCTGGATTTTCTCCGGCGCGGTTGCGCGCATGGAAGGCAAAGCCAGCCTCGGTGAAACGGTTGATATCGTCGATCATCAAGGCAAGTGGCTGGCGCGTGGAGCATTATCTCCTGCATCGCAGATTCGTGCTCGCGTCTGGACTTTCGATAAAAATGAAAGCATTGATATCGCGTTCTTCACCCGTCGCCTACAACAAGCGCAGCAGTGGCGAGATTGGCTGGCGCAACGCGATGGTCTGGACAGCTATCGCCTGATTGCTGGCGAATCAGACGGGTTACCAGGCGTAACCATTGATCGTTTCGGTAATTTTCTCGTTCTTCAACTTCTTAGCGCAGGTGCAGAATACCAGCGTCCAGCCATTATCTCAGCGCTCCAGTCACTCTATCCACAATGTGCGATTTACGATCGCAGCGATGTTGCCGTGCGTAAAAAAGAGGGTCTGGAACTCGCGCAAGGGCTGGTGGTCGGCGAACTGCCGCCCACGTTGTTGCCTATCAAAGAGCACGGCATGAAGTTGTTTGTCGATATTCAGGGCGGGCATAAAACCGGTTACTACCTCGATCAGCGCGACAGCCGGCTGGCAACACGTCGCTACGTGGCAGACAAACGCGTACTAAACTGCTTTTCCTACACCGGTGGCTTTGCTGTTTCCGCGCTGATGGGCGGATGCCGCCAGGTCGTCAGTGTGGATACTTCGCAGGAAGCGCTGGATGTCGCAAAACAGAACATTACGCTGAACGAGTTGGATTTAAGCAAAGCAGAATTTGTTCGCGACGACGTATTCAAACTGCTGCGCAAATATCGCGATCAGGGCGAAACTTTCGATGTCATCGTAATGGATCCGCCAAAATTCGTGGAAAACAAGAGCCAGTTGATGGGTGCCTGTCGCGGTTATAAAGACATCAACATGCTGGCGATACAGCTCCTGAATCCCGGCGGTGTACTGCTCACTTTCTCCTGTTCCGGTTTGATGACCACAGATTTATTTCAGAAAATCATTGCTGACGCCGCAATAGATGCTGGTCGTGATGTACAATTTATAGAACAGTTCCGTCAGGCCGCCGATCATCCTGTGATCGCTACCTACCCGGAAGGGCTGTATCTGAAAGGGTTTGCCTGCCGCGTCATGTAACTTGAAATTTGGAACCGCGCCCGCATATCTGCGGGTATGTAAGGTTTCCGGGAGGTGACAATGATTGCCAGCAAATTCGGTATCGGTCAGCAAGTTCGCCACTCACTGCTGGGGTATCTTGGCGTAGTAGTCGATATCGATCCTGAGTATTCACTGGACGAGCCGTCAGCAGACGAACTGGCGGTGAACGACGAACTCCGCGCACTGCCCTGGTATCATGTCGTGATGGAAGATGATGATGGCCAGCCAGTGCATACATACCTGGCAGAAGCGCAGCTGACAAGCGAAATTACGGATGAACATCCGGAGCAGCCATCCATGGACGAACTGGCGCGCACCATTCGCCGACAGCTTCAGGCTCCGCGCTTGCGCAACTAAAAATACCCCGCCAGATGCGGGGTATTTTTTATTTCGCCAGACCGAGCCGCGGGATCTCAATCGCCGGGCAGCGATCCATAACTACACTTAACCCCGCCTCACGCGCCAGTACGGCGGCTTGTTCATTAATCACCCCTAATTGCATCCAAAGCGTTTTCGCGCCAACGGCAATCGCCTCTTGAGCAACCCCCCACGCCGCTTCCGAATTACGAAAAACATCCACCATGTCGATCTTTTCTGGCACATCGGCAAGCGTTGCATAGCCCTGCTGCCCAAGCAGGGTAGTACCTGCTACTTTCGGCGAGACGGGAATCACATGATAACCCTGGTCCAGCAAATACTTCATTACGCGATAGCTTGGTCTGTCGGGTTTATCACTTGCTCCAACCAGGGCAATAGTTTGGGTCGACTGTAAAATAGCGGCAATATCGGTTTCTTTCATGTTTTCCTCCCGGCGACATCACCAAAGTGTAAATCAAACAGACCCACTCGACCATTTTCGGATTTTTTTATCCACTTCTCTTGCAGCATCAGACGCTTCCAGTAATCTGTAGCGAAAATCACTGACGGAAGCGGATTATGGAATCAACTACTCGCACCTTACCCGTGCGCAAACATATTGCACTGGTCGCACACGACCATTGCAAGCAATCATTAATGAAATGGGTAGAACGCCACCAGCCAGTACTGGCCAAGCATGAGCTCTATGCGACTGGTACAACCGGAAATTTGATTCAGCGAGGAACCGGCCTTGAAGTCAACGCCATGTTGAGCGGCCCAATGGGTGGCGACCAGCAAGTCGGCGCGTTGATTTCAGAAGGCAAAATCGACGTACTGATTTTCTTCTGGGACCCGCTTAATGCTGTCCCGCACGATCCTGACGTGAAAGCCCTCTTACGTCTTGCAACGGTGTGGAATATTCCGGTTGCAACCAATTTATCTACCGCTGATTTTATTATCGACTCTCCGCAGTTTAATAACAGCGTCGACATCCTGATTCCGGACTACCAACGTTACCTCGCTGAGCGTCTGAAATAAGTCCTGGCGGCCGCAGCGGCCGCCTTCGTTTCACGGTTTTCGCGCGACTGGCACATCCAGCGATTTTAACGTGTCGACAAAGCGTGACGGTTCATCTTTATCAAACAACAGCCAGACGCGATGGCGTGTGCGCGTCAATGCGACGTACAACAATCGTCGCTCTTCCGCATCAGGGAACTCTTCCGCCTGCGGTAGCAAGGCTTGCTCCATTATGGATTCCCGCGCCGGGGCAGGAAAACCATCCGCGCCCTCTTTCAGCCCCACCACAATCACATAGTCCGCCTGTTGTCCTTTACTGGCGTGGATAGTCGTAAAATCGAGCTGAAGTTTCGGCCAGCGGGTGGCTGCTTTCTCCAGAACGGCAGGTTTTCCGTGATGATAACGCGCCAGAACCAGGATCCTATCTTCCGGCGTTGCATATCCGCTGAGCTTATCTAATAGCGCATCCAGCTGATCCTGCGCCATCAGCGTCACTGCATTTTTATCGCCTGTTTTCAAACTATTCAACGGTTTTGCAAGCTGCCATGGGTTCTGCTGGATAAAGCGATTCGCAACTTCACCAATGCGTGAATTGAAACGATAAGTCGTATCCAGCGCGCAGAGATCGCCTTCACCAAAATAGTCATGGAAAGCGGTGGTTAAGGAAAGTTGCGCGCCGCTGAAACGGTAGATAGCCTGCCAGTCATCCCCGACAGCAAACAGTGTCGTTTGTGAGTTTTGCTTACGCAACGCAGCCAGCAAAGCCGCGCGCTGCGGTGAAATATCCTGAAATTCATCAACCAGAATATGCTTCCACGGGCTAATAAAACGCCCTTTTTCGAGCACATTGATCGCCTGATGAATCAGCCCGGAAAAATCGACGGCGTTTTCAGATTTTAGCTCGGCTTTCCAGGCTTTTAAAATCGGCGCCATCAGTTTAATGCGTTTACTGAACAGATCACGAACGTCATCTGGTGCACCGGCGATCATCTCCGCCTGTGCACCACCATGCATACGCATCAGCCCAATCCAGCGATCCAGACGCGAAGCGATGCGGCGCTGCAATTTTGCATCTTCCCAAAAATTACCTTCAGGAACATCCCATTCCATCTCTTCTTCCAGCCACTGACGCCATCCTTTCGCCTGTGCTTTCCTTTCACTGCACTGCTGGCACCAGGTGTCCGTAAGCAAGCTAAGACGCGCGGATGCATCATTTTCCAGCTCGCTTAACGCGGGCACTTTTTTACTTCCCTGGGAGATGATATACAACGCCAACGCATGAAAAGTGCGCGCGGTAATCTCTTCGGTATGTAGCCGTTGCTGGATACGCTCATCCATCTCCTGGGCAGCTTTTCGACCAAACGCGAGCAGCAAAATTTGATCTGCTGAGGCTTCGCCACGAGCCAGCAACCAGCCTGCTCTGGCTACCAGAACCGAGGTTTTTCCGCTGCCCGCGCCAGCAAGCACTAATAAAGAGTGTTCACCATTGACCACGGCACGCGCTTGCGCCTGGTTTAAAGGAGAGGTTTCAACTTGCTCAAAAAAAGCGGCGTACTGAGTAACCATGGTTTCAGTATAAGTTTGATTGTGTTCTGCCCGGCGCTTCTCAACATCTGTCAGCCACGACTGGCACTGACGCCAAAGCTCACGGCAATTATCAAACTCCGGTAATCGGCTTGTTGGAATCGGCAATGCAGCAAACGCCTGCTGCAATTGCTGTTGTATCCCCTGAAGTTGCTTGCGGGTAAGCCATTTCATTGGCTCAATACGCCCGGAAATCAGCTCCAGTTGCTCAGATAAAACCCCGGCAGCGACCTCGCTCATTTCCGCGCTCCACCGGTTCCAGCGCTCATTTAAGAGATGGTAAAAACGCTGTGTTTCGCTCCATTCCGTTCCGTGAAGACGAACCACTTTGTTGTCGGCAAGCTGAAATTCCATTTCTCCCCACACTAACCCACGCTTGCATTCAATCGCCAACAACTGATTGAAAGGGATAAGGTATTCGTGTCTGTCACCTGCCACTTTAATACCGGCGTTCAGAATGACTGCGCGATCATAAGGGTGTTGCGCCAGACGTTTTCCCAATGAGGTCGCTTTCAGTTCCATGACTTATCGTTCTCAACTTGTGACAATAATTGCCAGTTTACCTGCCAGAGAATTGGCGCTCCAGCCCAAATAATCGTTACAATTACCGGCATTCACTACCGACCGGTTTGTACTGAGGTTTTATGCGTACTGTTTTGAATATTCTAAATTTTGTGCTTGGTGGTTTTGCCACAACACTCGGGTGGCTACTCGCTACAATAATCAGCGCCCTGCTCATTATCACTCTGCCGTTGACGCGCTCATGCTGGGAAATCACAAAGCTCTCACTTATCCCCTGGGGAAATGAAGCCATTCACATTGATGAACTCGAACCACAGAGCAAAAACAGCCTGTTAAATGCGGGTGGCACATTGCTGAATATTGTCTGGTTTGTTCTGTTTGGCTGGTGGCTATGCATTATGCATATTACCGCCGGTATCGCGCAGTGTCTTACCATCATCGGCATTCCCGTTGGCGTCGCGAACTTTAAAATCGCTGCGATTGCGCTGTGGCCAGTTGGCCGACGAGTGGTCTCTGTAGAAACCGCTCGCGCAGCCCGTGAAGCCAATGCGCACCGTCGTTTTCAATAATCGGATCGCTTGTCATTATGTTAAGTCCTCTGCTTCGCCGTTATACATGGAACAGTGCCTGGCTCTATAACGTCAGAATTTTTATTGCGCTTTGCGGGACTGCTTTGCTGCCCTGGCTACTCGGCGAAGTGAAACTGACCATCCCGTTAACGCTTGGCGTCGTTGCCGCAGCACTTGCCGATCTGGATGACCGCCTGACGGGGCGTCTGAAAAACCTGATAATTACGCTGGTATGCTTTTTTATTGCGTCTGCATCTGTGGAGTTACTCTTCCCATGGCCATGGCTGTTTGCGCTTGGTCTTGTGACATCCACCATTGGTTTTATCCTGCTTGGCGGGCTTGGACAGCGCTACGCCACCATTGCTTTTGGTGCGCTGCTTATTGCGGTCTATACCATGTTGGGGATTTCTCTTTTCGAACAGTGGTATCAGCAACCGCTGCTGCTATTGGCCGGGGCCATCTGGTTTAACTTGCTGACGCTGGTCGGACATTTGGTTTTCCCTATTCGCGCCCTACAAGACAACCTGGCGCGCTGCTATGAACAACTGGCGCATTATCTTGAACTGAAATCACGTCTTTTCGACCCGGATATTGAAGATGATAGTCAGGCGCCGCTCTATGATTTAGCCCTGGCGAATGGTCAGTTAGTGAACACGCTCAATCAAACCAAAGCAACGTTGCTCACGCGTTTGCGCGGGGATCGTGGGCAGCGCGGCACACGTCAAACATTGCATTACTATTTTGCGGCGCAAGATATTCACGAACGAGCCAGCTCGTCACATATTCAATACCAAACACTGCGCGTACACTTCCGTTATAGCGATGTGATGTTCCGCTTTCAGCGCTTACTTTCCATGCAATCGCATGCATGCGCTCAGTTATCACGCGCCATCTTGCTTCGCACTCCGTATCAACATGATTCTCGCTTCGAACGGGCATTTACCCACCTTGACGCAGCGCTTGATCGTCTTCGCGCTAATGGCATCACGCCGCAGGAGCATATGAAAGCACTTGGTTTTCTTCTTGATAACCTAAGGGCTATTGACGCTCAGTTAGCAACTATTGAGTCCGGGCAACCACAACCCTCATTATCAAATGACACTGAAAATCAGCTTTCGGACGATAGTCTGAGTAGTTTCAACGATATATGGCAGCGGTTACGTAATAATTTGACGCCTGAATCCGCACTATTTCGCCACGCAGTGCGCATGTCGGTGGTGTTGTGTATCGGCTATGCTTTTATCCAAATAACGGGACTACAGCATGGTTATTGGATCTTACTGACCAGTCTTTTTGTTTGCCAGCCAAACTATAACGCCACTCGCCACCGCCTGACATTACGCGTAATTGGTACGCTGATTGGTGTTGCGATCGGATTGCCGGTACTTTACTTCGTTCCCTCACATGAAGGGCAACTGATACTCATCGTCATCACCGGCGTACTGTTTTTTGCATTTCGAACAGTGCAATACGCGCATGCCACGATGTTCATCACACTGCTGGTGTTGCTGTGCTTTAATTTGCTGGGCGAAGGATTTGAAGTCGCGCTTCCCCGTATTATTGATACGCTTATTGGATGTGCTATCGCCTGGGCAGCGGTGAGTTTTATCTGGCCGGACTGGCGTTTTCGACACCTGCCCCACGTCATTGAGCAGGCCTTCGACGCGAACTGCCGCTACCTTGATGCCATCCTTGAACAGTACCATCAGGGACGCGATAACCGGCTTGCTTACCGTATCGCCAGACGTAATGCTTATAACCGTGATGCGGAACTGGCATCGGTCGTTTCAAATATGTCTTCCGAACCCGGAACCTCACCTGAACTTCGCGATGCCGCGTTCCGTTTATTATGCTTGAATCATACCTTTACCAGTTATATTTCCGCGCTTGGCGCACATCGTGAGCAACTCACCCAGCCGGATATCCTACGTTTGCTTGATGATGCAGTCTGCTATGTTGACGATGCCCTGCATCACCTACCAGCAGACCAAAAACGTGTGCAGGATACCCTTGTCGATCTATCCCAACGCATTAAACACCTGGAGCCGCGCCCGGATAGCAAAGAACCACTGGTACTGCAACAGATTGGCCTGCTGATAGCTTTATTGCCTGAAGTATGCCGTCTGAAAAGCCAAATCACTCAATAAGGATTTGCCCCTTTCTTCAACACCCCCTTAAACCACTCCATCAGTTCCCGGCGTCGAGGCGCCGGTAACGCAGCCTCATGAAGCCCGACAATTGCGCCCTCCAGGGCGAGAAGCACTTTCGCACTCAGGTGCTTATTTGTTTTTCTCAATCTAAGCCAACAAACTTTTGCCCCGAGCATTCGCAGTGTATGCGCATCCAGTACGCCCGCTTCATGGAGTTGAGCTTCAAGTTGAAAAGTAAGGTTAGGCAGATCGCGCAATCGCATTCTGGCACTGCGCCGATCCTTATCACGCCGGGCAGCATCGAGTGAAAGTGCCGAAAGTTGCAAAAGTAACGAGCGATCACGCCACAGGCTCTCGTTAACGAAGTAATAATTTAACGAAACCTGACGTCCGCGTTTGTTGAATACCAGCAACGGAGCATCTTGCGTAACCGTGTATTGCGCACTCTCTTCACAAGCTCGAAGGTAGAGTTCCCCCTCGGCAACCATCGCGAAAACAGTTTTATCCACCGACAAGCTGTAACCGCCAAAATGAGCGCGGTGACAAATTGTTCCGAGAGGCATGAGGTATTCGCGTGACTGATATATCCGTTGATAAGATAGGTCTTCCATGATTTTTCCCTTATAAATCACGTAGTAAAAGCCAGTTTTAAATTAGTGAAATCACTACGCAGGAACATAGGCAACTGTGAGCAAGACGGCAAGCAAATTTTTCATTACGTGGCAGGAACAAAACAAAAATGCGAGATAGTTTCAGAAAATGAGGTTGATCTCTGAGCATGCAACAGTTACTGTATAAACATACAGTAACTAACAGGGCTGGATTGATTATGTACACTTCAGACTATGCTAATCGTTCGACAACACTCGCTTCTACACTCAACAAATTGAACCACGTTGAGCCTTCAAGCATCACTACCGGGCTGATTAGCGAAATGGTCTATCGTGAGGACCAGCCCTGGATGACGCAGCTTCTTTTGCTGCCTTTGCTGCAGCAACTCGGGCAACAATCCCGTTGGCAGTTGTGGTTGACGCCTCAACAAAAACTCAGCCGTGAATGGGTGCAATCCGCTGGATTACCCCTTACCAAGGTGATGCAGGTGAACCAGCTTTCTCCAAGCGTAACACTGGACTCAATGGTTCGTGCATTGCGCACCGGTAACTATAGCGTCGTTATTGGCTGGCATTCTGAAGAGCTCACCGCTGAGGAGCATCGCCAATTAGCTATGGCGGCAGAAGAAGGCAATGCAATAGGCTTCGTTATGCGACCTGTACGCCACGATCCTCTGGCTGCGAGACAGCTTTCCGGGATAAAAATTCACTCGAATTTGTATCATTGAGTAAATTTAGGAGTTTTCCTAGGATGTTTTTTGCGTAAGAGTAGGACTTCAAATTTATCGTCAAAATACAGCGTGAAAGCCTGTGTAGCGCGCTTTGTACGGAAATAGCCGTGGCGAAAGATTCATCAGAAGTGTTAAATATTGTGTATACAAAGCCTTTTTTTTCATATGCCTGACGGAGTTCACACTTGTAAGTTTCCAACTACGTTGTAGACTTTACATCGCCAGGGGTGCTCGGCATAAGCCAAAGATATCGGTAAAGATATCTGCAGAGTTGTCAGTGAGCAATGCCCCCGGTGAAGGATTTAACCGTGGCTTCTCTAAAGAGATTCCCATGGCGATTTTTGGATGATAACGAGGCGCAAAAATGAAAAAGACAGCTATCGCGATTGCAGTGGCACTGGCTGGTTTCGCTACCGTAGCGCAGGCCGCTCCGAAAGATAACACCTGGTATACAGGTGGTAAACTGGGTTGGTCCCAGTATCATGACAAAGGTGCGGTATGGCAGAACGATGGCCCGACCCACGAAAGCCAACTGGGTGCTGGTGCGTTCGGTGGCTACCAGGTTAACCCGTACGTAGGTTTCGAACTGGGCTATGACTGGCTGGGTCGTATGCCGTACAAAGGCGACACCGTTAACGGCGCGTTCAAAGCTCAGGGCGTTCAGCTGACTGCTAAACTGGGTTACCCGGTAACTGACGATCTGGACCTGTACACTCGTCTGGGTGGTATGGTTTGGCGTGCAGACGCTCAGAACAACCAGGGCTTCAAAGATCACGATACCGGTGTTTCCCCGGTCTTCGCTGGTGGTGTTGAGTGGGCAGTTACCCGCGATATCGCTACCCGCCTGGAATACCAGTGGGTTAACAACATCGGTGATGCAAACACCGTTGGTGCTCGTCCGGACAACGGCATGCTGAGCGTAGGTGTTTCCTACCGCTTCGGTCAGCAAGAAGACGCTGCTCCGGTAGTAGCTGCTCCGGCTCCGGCTCCGGCTCCGGAAGTACAGACCAAACACTTCACTCTGAAATCTGACGTTCTGTTCAACTTCAACAAAGCAACGCTGAAACCGGAAGGTCAGCAGGCACTGGATCAGCTGTATGGTCAGCTGAGCAACCTGGATCCGAAAGACGGCTCCGTAGTGGTTCTGGGCTTCACCGACCGTATCGGTTCTGACGCTTACAACCAGGGTCTGTCTGAGAAACGTGCACAGTCCGTAGTTGATTACCTGGTTTCTAAAGGTATCCCGGCTAACAAAATCTCCGCACGTGGCATGGGCAAATCCAACCCGGTTACCGGCAGCACCTGTGACAACGTGAAACCGCGTGCAGCGCTGATCGACTGCCTGGCACCGGATCGTCGCGTTGAGATCGAAGTTAAAGGTAGCAAAGACGTTGTAACTCAGCCGCAGGCTTAAGTTCCCGTCTAGAAAAACCCCGCTCATCAGCGGGGTTTTTTATTGCCTGAAATAACAGCCTGGGATAATACGCACCTATTCTTTCCCGAGTAATGCCTGCAGGTCATGCTTCAGCGTAGACATCTGAGAGGCATACTTCTCCTTGTGTTCAGCATCTTCAATCAGCTGCACAATCGTTTCAGAAAGCGTTTTACCCCTGCGCTGCGCTAACCCAGCCAGACGCTGCCAGACCACAAATTCCAGGTCGATCGATTTTTTACGCGTATGCTGATGTTCGGCGTTGAAATGCCGCTTGCGGCGGGCGCGAATAGTTTGCTTCATCCGGTTAATCAACGCCGGATTGATATGCTGCCCAATCCAGCCGTTGACCTGTACGGGTTCATTTTCGAGTGTCAACAATAAATCGACCGCGTCTTTAGCGGCACTGGCTTCAATGTAGCGCGTGATTAATTCCCCTTCACGATGCTTTTTTACCAGATACTTCCATTTCCAGCCGCTTTCGAGATTTTCCAGTTGTTGATATTTCATTGCGCTCTCAACGTGACCGTGTAACTCAGTTCAGAATATCAGTTTTTTCCAACTCTGCTGAAAAGAAATCACAGCCTCGGTTAGGTCAATAGCGTTCGCGTCGCGAAAGCGTGTAATCAATGTGTGCTGTACGAGCGTTTACGGTATAATCGCGCCTTTGACATCAGACTAAAAAAACGACTTTGACCATTACAAAACTTGAATGGAACGACCTGGTTCCTGATACCACCAGCTATCAGGAAGTATTTGAATCGTCCGAATTAGCCCGCGAAACGGACTTCTCCCTGGCCGATACGCAACCCCGATTACAGTACGCGCTGGAGCAATTGCTCTATCCGCAGGCGACATCACGCTTTTTGCTGGCTAAAGCGCCAGAAGAAGCCGAATATCTTGCGCTTATCGCCAGCGCCATCGAAATGCTCATCCCTGAAGCCCGCCCATTTTCTGGCGGCCAATATCATGTCAATGGTTCCGCGATTCACTTTGAACCTTCGGCTGATGCTCAGGCAAATTTTATCGGCAACAAACCCACCGCGATCGCAGACTGGGTAGAGGCAGAACAACTTTTCGGCTGCCTTCGCCAGTTTAATCAGGAAATCACGTTACAACCCGGCCTCGTCCATCAGGCAAACGGTGGGGTGTTGATAATTTCCCTACGTACTCTTCTCGCACAACCGCTTTTGTGGATGCGTCTGAAAACCATGGTAACGCAGCGCCGTTTTGACTGGGTTTCCTTTGATGAATCGCGCCCCCTGCCCGTCATAGTGCCGTCCATGCCAATGGATCTCAAAGTCATCCTGGTGGGTGAACGTGAATCACTGGCTGATTTCCAGGAAATGGAGCCGGAACTCGCATCGCAGGCAATTTACAGCGAATACGAAGAAACGCTGCAAATTGCCGATGTCGAAACAATGTCCATATGGCGTCAGTGGGTCGAGCAAACCGCACGCGATGCGCACTTGCCAGCCCCTGCAGCTGATGCATGGCCAAAACTCATTCGTGAAGCCGTCCGCTACTCAGGCGATCAGGAAACATTACCACTCTGCCCAATGTGGCTGTCACGGCAACTGCGAGAAGTAGCAGCGATGTCCACCGATGAAACCTTCAGCGGGGAAGAGTTCCAGACAATGCTTGCTCAGCGAGAGTGGCGTGAAGGCTTCCTGGCGGAACGCATGCAGGATGAGATCCTGCTTGAGCAAATCCTGATCGAAACCGAAGGAGAACGCATCGGCCAGATCAATGCGCTGTCCGTTATCGAGTTTCCGGGACATCCACGAGCTTTTGGTGAACCCTCGCGAATCAGTTGTGTGGTACATGTTGGCGATGGTGAATTTAACGATATTGAACGCAAAGCTGAGCTGGGCGGTAATATCCACGCCAAAGGCATGATGATCATGCAGGCGTTCCTGATGGCGGAACTGGAACTGGAACAGCAGATCCCCTTCTCCGCCTCACTGACTTTTGAACAATCATATAGCGAAGTTGACGGAGACAGCGCATCGATGGCTGAACTGTGCGCATTAATCAGCGCGCTGTCTGAAGTTCCGCTTAATCAGAGCATTGCGATCACCGGCTCAGTCGATCAATTTGGTCGCTCCCAGCCGGTCGGTGGGCTGAATGAAAAAATCGAAGGCTTCTTCGCTATTTGTCAGCAGCGCCAGCTCACTGGCAAACAAGGGGTGATTATTCCCTCGGCAAATGTACGCCATCTTTGCCTGCAGCAGGAACTTCTGGATGCTATCAAGGCGCAGCAATTTTTCATCTGGGCAGTAGATGACATGATGGATGCACTACCCTTATTAACGGGCTTGCCGTGGGATGCCGAAGGGCAAAACAACCTTAAGCAACTCATCCAGGAACGTATTGCGCAGGCAACACAACAGGATGCGCGCCACCGCTTCCCGTGGCCGCTTCGCTGGTTGAACTGGTTTATCCGAAACTGATCGGACTTGTTCAGCGTACACGTGTTAGCTATCCTGCGTCCGAAACTACAAATAAGGCTTACTGAGAACATGGTAGATAAACGCGAATCCTATACAAAAGAAGATCTTCTTGCCTCTGGTCGTGGCGAATTGTTTGGCGCAAAAGGCCCGCAATTGCCGGCACCGAACATGCTGATGATGGACCGTGTGGTCAAAATGACTGAAACCGGCGGTAACTTCGATAAAGGCTATGTTGAAGCTGAGCTGGATATCAACCCGGATCTGTGGTTCTTTGGCTGCCATTTCATTGGCGACCCGGTGATGCCAGGATGCCTCGGCCTCGATGCAATGTGGCAACTGGTTGGTTTCTATCTGGGCTGGCTCGGCGGCGAAGGCAAAGGCCGCGCGCTGGGCGTAGGCGAAGTGAAATTCACCGGCCAGGTGCTGCCAACGGCGAAAACCGTGACTTACCGTATTCACTTTAAGCGCGTTGTAAACCGTCGTTTGATCATGGGTCTGGCAGATGGCGAAGTGCTGGTTGATGGCCGCGTTATCTATACCGCCGCGGATCTGAAAGTAGGTCTGTTCCAGGATACGTCTAATTTCTGATACCGGGTTACTTACCCCGGTAAAGGCGAAACCTCCGCATTGCGGAGGTTTCTTTTTTAAAGAGACAGAATCAGGCAATGACTGCCCTGTCCTCCATGGCCTCCCGCCAGCCTCCCAGCCACTCGGACCTTTGATTCAGGGTTTGGTAGGGACACATTTCCTTCGGACGCCCGGTAATACCAGCCTGATAACCACGTTGATGTGCCCGTTCCAGGCGATCGCGTTTTTGTCTCTTCATGCCTCGTTTCCCTCATTATTTGATCTGGTGGAAAAGAAAACAGTGGTCACTTAATGCGCAACCACAGGTCACAAATACCTTGAATAGACTTCGTCGTCAATGCGCAAAATTCACGCCAGTGTCATAAATGTGAGCTACACAAAAGTTCATTTGTACAAAAAATGTGAGCCAGCACAACTAATGGTTTGTACTGAAACATAAAAAAACCGCCATAGATTTTATCTGTGGCGGTTTTCATAAACTTAAGATTTACTTATGGCAGACGATTTAGCGCATTCGCAATACTGACCGCTTCTTGCTGCCAGCCCTGAGCCAGCATTTTCACCATTTCATCATAGCCATCCTGCTGCTGTTTCAGCTCAATATGGAAGGGACGCTTAACCAGTTGTCCCTGATGTTTGAGCAACCATTCGCCGCTTACAATCACTCGCCCATCATAGCGACCATGAAAACCGGTCACGGTTACGTTTAGCGTATCTTGTTCACTCCCTAACGGCTGCGATGCGATCACCCAGCCAGGCAGTTGATTGCTCAGATTGGATACCAGCGTGTTGCGCAGTTGCTGATCGAGCGGGCTGGCCCACAAATTGTTCGTTGCAATGACGTACTGCACATCGCTGGTTTGGTACACCACGCCATTCCCCGCGAGAAAATCAGGTACCGAAACCTGCTCAACCCATAGCTGACGATTTCCCTGGTTTTGACCGGCCATCGCCTGCGCCTTTACTTGCGACGGCGAAGGCAGCTGATAGTAGCTCTTGTTATCACCGCTACTACTGCAAGCTGTCAGCAACAGCGCCAGCATCGCTAATGCGCTCTTTCTCATTCTTTTGCCCTCTTCGGCTGCGGATCGGGTTTCCCTTTCGCTTCAAATACCAGCGCGTTGCTCTTATCGTTAAGCGTTTTCAGCACGGGTTGCAGTTCACGCAATACCTGATCGAGACGCTGCATATCCGCCACCATTTTGTTATAGGCAGCAGAGCCAGGCTGGAAGCCCTGCATACTGCGGTTAAGCTCGCGTAGCGTGCCTTGCATATCTGCGGGCAGTTGCTGCACCGACTGGCTGGCGGTCAATTTATTGAGGTTATCCAGCGTCGTTTGCAGACGTTTGAGCGTTTGCTGGCTTTCAGACAGCGTATTCGTCGCCTGCTGGATCATCGGGTTCAATGGTAAGTTGTTGATTTTATCCAGCGTATCCATCAACCGTTGCTGGATCTGCGCCAGTCCCCCACTCACTGTCGGGATGATGGGATAGCCAGCGAACTCATGCATACCGCTGATCGGCGGCGCATTATTGTAAAAGTCGAGATCAACATACAACGCGCCAGTAACGATATTGCCAGTCTTCAACGAGCCTCGCAGACCACGCTTCAGTAGCTCATTCAGATGTGCGCTCATATCCGGATCTTCACCCAATTGGTTCGCCAGACGTTCAGGCTCAATACGGATCAGAACCGGAATACGGTAATCATCATTCAGCGCCTGGCGCATACCTTCCGTAAAGAACGGCACCTTGCTCACCGTACCAAGACGGATGCCGCGGAATTCAACTGGCGCGCCGGGTTGCAAGCCACGGATCGAATCTTTAAAGAACATCAGATAATCAACAT
This sequence comes from Kosakonia sp. LAM2021, assembly GCF_016620385.1. Taxonomy (NCBI): domain Bacteria; kingdom Pseudomonadati; phylum Pseudomonadota; class Gammaproteobacteria; order Enterobacterales; family Enterobacteriaceae; genus Kosakonia; species Kosakonia sp. LAM2021. Next base: position 115,472 of record NZ_JAENHT010000011.1, on the reverse strand, counting down.
GTTCGGTGTATAGCGAATCCTGAATACTGCGCTGATCGTCATATAACTTAAAAGCGCTGTTTTCCGCTACCGGCTGCCCCAAATCCAGGCCTTCCGGCACATCGAAGCTGACACCACCGCCGAACAATGTCGTCAGCGACCCCATCTCAACGCGCATCCCGGCGGAGGTGAGATCGACGGCAATACCGCTGTCTTTCCAGAAACGTACATTGCTGGTCACCAGCCGATCGTTCGGCGCGTTAATAAACAGCTGATAGCTCATGGTCCGTTTTTGCGTATCGAAGGTGCTGGTTTCCACCGAACCCACGCGATAACCACGGAACAACACCGGATCGCCTGCCGTTAATTGCCCCGCTTTATTACTGTCAAGGATCACCCGGATACCTTTCGCATCCGGTGGCGCCAGCGGTGGTGAATCGAGCAAGTTATAGCGCTCTGGCGCATTGCCTTTCACACCAGGCTGAAGTTCGATATAGGCACCAGAAAGCAGCGTGCCAAGCCCGCTAATACCTTCGCGGCCCACCTGCGGTTTCACCACCCAGAATACCGAGTCATTGTGCAGTAGCTTTTCCATGCCGGAATTGAGCCGCACTTTGATCTCAACGTGGGTAAGATCATCGGTCAGCGTCGTGCTTTCCACCACGCCAACGTCCACGCTGCGGCTTTTAATCGTCGTTTTACCGCCGACAATTCCTTCGGCGTTATTGGTGATTAAAGTGACTTCCGGGCCCTGATGGCTGTAATGATAGAAAAGGATCCAGGCCCCAATCAGCGCCGTCACAATCGGGAAAATCCACACCGGTGACCAGTTTCTTACCTTTTGCACCCTGGCTTCCCCACTCTTATTCTCCATGCTTTAACGACTCCTCATGGTGCGTTTGTGGCTCGCGATCCCAGCTCAGACGCGGATCGAAAGTCATTGCCGCAAACATCGTGATAATAACGACCAGCGCAAACATCACCGCACCCATCGCAGGATAAATATTCATCAGCCCCCCCATCCGCACCAGCGCAGACAGTACGGCAATAACAAACACGTCTATCATTGACCAGCGCCCAACGAATTCCACTATTTCATAAATAAAATGCATGCGTTCACAATCGCGCTTTCCGTGCCCTTTCGCATCAATACACAGCCAGGCGATGCCAATCATTTTCAGCGTCGGCACCATAATACTGGCGATAAAAATCACTAACGCGACTGGATACGAACCCTCGCTCCACAGCAAAATCACCCCGGCCAGAATAGTCGACGGCATACGGTCGCCCAACAGATCGGTCACCATGATCGGCAAAATATTGGCGGGCAGATAGAGCATGATAGCGGTCATCAGCAGCGCCAGCGTCCACTGAATACTGTTGCGCCGACGCGCATGGCCGTGAGTATGGCAGCGTGGGCAAACCGGCTGGTCAATCGCCACTATTGCCGTACAGCAAGGGCAGGATCGCAGCCCCTGGCAGATACCCGATACACCGACATGTAGCGGTTGCGCAACAGCCGGCGCTGGCGCAATGTCGTCCCACAGCCAGTGACGGTCTACGCACTGAAATGCCCGCAGTTGCAGCAGACAGAACAAGCACCAGGGAATGAAACTGCTGCCGATGCCAATATCGCCATAAGCCATGAGTTTGACGAAACTCACTAATACCCCGGCGAGAAAGATCTCTGCCATTCCCCAACTTTTAAGCTGGAATAACACACGGGCAAGACCAATTTTCAGGCGGAAATCCATCGGCACGCGGTTAACCAACAGCAGGATCGTCACCAGGCAAAACGCCGGCACAAACTGCACAAACAATAGAAAGAAAGTGCCAAGACTGGCGTAATCTTCCGAGAACATAACGCCAGGAATTTCCAGCAGCTTCACCTCACTGGCCACACCTGCCACTTTCATGTTTACGAAGGGAAAAAGATTGGAGAGCAATAACATAAACAGCGCGACGATAGCATAAGCAGTGGGACGCTGCCGCGGCGCGTCCCACTCGGTCGTAAGCGTTGTCCCACAACGCGGGCAAGCCGCTTTATGTCCATGTTGCAGAGGCGGTAACGCCACCAGCATGTCACATTGCGAACAGAGAATGTGGCGAGTGGCGTGGTGGTGTTCACACATACAGGTTCCCTTTATGCGCCGTTTTTCAGAGCCTCCAGATACTCCCAGCGTTCAAACGCTTCCTCAAGCGCTTGCTCCGCCGAAGCCATATCGGCTAAGACTTTCTGCGTATGGTCGTGCGGTTGGCTAAAGAAACTGGCATCGGCGACCTGCGCTTGCAAATCCCCAAGTTGCGCTTCCAGTTGTTCCAGCTTTTGCGGTAATTGTTCCAGTTCACGCTGCAGGTTATAGCTTAGTTTGTTACTGTTGCGTTTGACAGTTTCTGCTTTGGCTACCGACGCTTCCACGCTTTTTTTCGCGGCGTCCTGCTTTTGCATCTGCGACGCAGCCTGCTGACCACGGGCATCGTGATAGCCGCCAACATACTGACCAATCTGGCCGTCGCCTTCGAAGATCCAGCATTCGGTCACGGTATTATCAACGAACTGACGATCGTGGCTCACCAGCAGAACCGTCCCCTGATAGGCGTCGATAAGTTCTTCCAGCAGCTCCAGCGTTTCAACATCCAGATCGTTGGTTGGTTCATCGAGAATTAACAAGTTGCTGGGTTTCAGGAACAAGCGCGCCAGCAACAGTCGGTTGCGTTCCCCGCCAGAGAGCGCACGTACCGGCGTCATCGCCCGTTTCGGATGGAACAGGAAGTCCTGCAAGTAACCCAGAATGTGGCGCGGCTTGCCGTTCACCAGCACTTCTTGCTTACCTTCAGCAAGGTTGTCCATTACCGTTTTATCCGGATCCAGCTCGGCGCGATGCTGATCGAAATAAGCGACTTCCAGTTTGGTGCCGACATGGACACGCCCGCTATCGGCTTTGAGTTGATCCAGCATCAGTTTCAGCAGCGTAGTCTTACCGCAGCCGTTCGGGCCGATCAGCGCAATTTTGTCGCCGCGCTGCACCTGTGTAGAGAAATCGCGCACCAGCACTTTACCATCGATGCCGTAATTGACGTCTTCCATCTCGAAAACAATCTTGCCGGAGCGGGAAGCTTCTTCCACCTGCATCTTCGCGCTGCCCATCACTTCACGGCGTTCACTGCGCTCGCGGCGCATGGCTTTTAACGCACGAACGCGGCCTTCGTTACGAGTACGACGTGCCTTGATCCCCTGGCGGATCCACACCTCTTCCTGCGCCAGCTTGCGATCAAACTCCGCGTTTTGCAGCTCTTCCACGCGCAGGGCTTCTTCTTTCTCCAGCAGATACTGATCGTAATTGCCCGGATAGGAGACCAGCTTGCCGCGATCGAGGTCGACAATACGCGTCGCCATATTGCGAATAAACGAACGATCGTGAGAGATAAAGATAATGGTGCCGCCGAAAGATTTCAGGAACCCTTCCAGCCAGTCGATAGTTTCAATGTCCAGGTGGTTGGTCGGTTCGTCGAGCAGCAGCACGCGCGGGCCGCTCACCAGCGCACGCCCTAACGCCGCCTTACGCAACCAGCCGCCGGAAAGGGCAGAGAGCGACATATCCGCCGTCAGCCCAAGCTGCGCCAGCACTTCGTTGATGCGGTTTTCCAGTTGCCACAAACCGTGGTGATCCAGCATCTCCTGCACACGTGCTAATTCAGCGAGGTTTTTATCGCTCGGATCGCTCATCACCAGGTGAGAAACCTCATGGTAGCGCTTGAGATACTCGGCCTGCTCTTCGATCCCTTCAGCGACAAAATCGTAGACGCTGCCGGTAACATTACGTGGCGGATCCTGTTGCAGACGCGCCACTACCAAATCTTGCTCATACACGATGCGACCATCGTCCAGGTTAACTTCCCGGTTGAGGATCTTCATCAGCGTTGATTTTCCCGCCCCGTTACGCCCGACAAGGCACACGCGTTCGTTTTCTTCGATATGCAGTTCAGCATTATCGAGAAGCGGCGCATCGCTGAACGACAGCCACGCACCATGCATACTGATTAATGACATTTATTTATCCTTTCAGGCTGCGGTAATCAGCCAGCAGTTGTGGATCTGACGGTTGCGGGCAAAATCCTGCGACTGCGTTTTTTGGGTGATTTCTTGTGCTTTAAGACCCAGTTTCGCCAGCCCGTCGAGATCCATACGGAAACCGCGTTTGTTATTGGAAAACATAATTGTGCCGCCCTTACGCAACAGGCGTTTGAGATCTTCCATCAGCACCATATGGTCGCGCTGCACATCGAAAGACTCTTCCATACGTTTGGAGTTGGAGAAGGTCGGCGGATCGATAAAGATCAGATCGAACTGCTCATCAGTATCGCGCAGCCACGCCAGGCAGTCGGCCTGGATCAGGCGATGCGCTCGACCACTCAGACCATTAAGGCGCAGGTTGCGCTCGGCCCACTCCAGATAGGTGCGTGACATATCAACCGTTGTCGTCGAGCGCGCACCGCCCAGACCCGCATGCACACTGGCGCTGCCGGTATAAGAGAAAAGATTCAGGAAATCTTTGCCTTTGCTCATTTGGCCGAGCATACGGCGCGCGATACGGTGATCGAGGAACAAACCAGTATCAAGATAATCGGTCAGGTTGACCCACAGGCGAGCGTTATATTCGCTCACTTCCATGAAATCACCCTTTTCATTCATTTTCTGATACTGGTTGTTGCCCTTCTGCCGTTCACGGGTTTTCAGCACCAGCTTGTTTGGCGCAATATCCAGCACATGAATGGTGGCCGCGATGATATCAAACAGGCGCTGACGCGCTTTTTGCGCATCAATCGTTTTCGGTGCGGCATACTCCTGCACCACCACCCAATCGGCATAGCGATCGACCGCGACGTTGTAATCCGGCAGATCGGCATCATACAGGCGATAGCATTCGATACCTTCCTGACGCGCCCATTTCTCCAGCTTTTTAACGTTTTTGCGCAGGCGATTCGCGTAATCTTCCGCCATTGCCGGCGCTTTCGCTTCGCCGGTATTTTCCGCCAGATGGTAATTTTTCTGCACGCAGTCCAGCGGGCCGTTTTTCGCTTTAAACTGGCGCTCAGCGCGCAGTTGCAGACAGTTCAGCAAATCAACCGAGGCGCTAAACAGCGACAGATTCCAGCCGCCAAATTGCGCTTTCAGCAGACGGCCCAGCAAGCTGTGCAGCGCGATCAGCGCTGGTTCACTCTCCAGGCGCTCACCATACGGCGGGTTACTGATCACCGAACCGTACGGGCCTTTTGGCAGCGGGTTGCTCAGCCCGGCAACATCTTTCACCTCAAACGTCACCAGCTCGCCAATCCCGGCACGACGGGCGTTTTTACGGGCAATATCGATAACGCGCGCGTCGCTGTCTGAACCATAAAAATGAGAGGCGTAATTCGCCAGCCCCTCGCGCGCACGCGTTTGCGCTTCGGCTTTCACCTCTTGCCATAGCGCTTCATCGTGCTGTGCCCAGCCACCAAAACCCCAGTGGCCACGGTGCAGACCCGGCGCGCGATCGGTCGCGGCCATCGCCGCTTCAATCAGCAGCGTCCCGGAACCGCACATCGGATCGAGCAGTGGAGTGCCAGGTTGCCAGCCAGAACGCATCACGATCGCGGCGGCCAGGTTCTCTTTGATCGGTGCCATCCCGGTGCGATCGCGGTAGCCGCGCAGGTGCAAACCTTCGCCGCTCAGATCAAGGGAGATATTCGCCGTATCCTGGTTCAGCCAGACGTTAATACGCAGATCCGGCATCTCACGTTCCACATTCGGACGCGGTAGGTTTTTGCGGGTAAAGCTATCGACGATGGCATCTTTGACTTTCAGCGCACCGTACTGGCTGTTACGGATTTCATCGTTCAGGCCGCTAAAGTGGACGGCGAAGGTTGCGCCCGGATTAAACATCTCTGTCCAGTTGATCGCCTGCACGCCGAGGTAGAGATCAAGATCGCTGTAAACCTTGCACTCCCCGAGCGGCAGCATAATGCGCGAAGCCAGACGACTCCACATCAGGCTCTGGTACAGGAGCCGCGTGTCCCCTTCAAAATGGACACCACCCTGAACCACCCGGCACTCAACCGCGCCGAGTTTTTCCAGTTCAGTTTTTAACAGCTCTTCCAGCCCGCGGGCCGTACTGGCAAACAGAGAAATCATAATGTCACTTACATTCAACGAAAATTGTTGCGCATTATAGCTAATCTGGCGTTCATGTCATAAAGTTGAGGGCTAATTTTCATCAGACAGGGGGAAGACGTGCCAACGCTTTCACGTCTTTTTATTCATCCGGTAAAATCCATGCGCGGTATCGGCCTGACGCATGCGCTTGCCGATATCAGCGGCCTCGCTTTCGACCGTGTTTTTATGGTCACGCAGCCCGATGGCACTTTTATTACCGCACGACAGTATCCGCAGATGGTGCGCTTTACGCCCTCGCCGTTAACAGATGGATTGCACCTGACCGCACCGGATGGCAGCAGCGCGGTGATTCGCTTTGCCGATTTTGCGCCCGACGCCGCGCCCACGGAAGTGTGGGGTAACCACTTTACTGCACTTATCGCGCCCGAAGAGATTAACCGCTGGCTGAGCAGCTTTTTTGCGCGCGAGGTGCAGTTGCGCTGGGTTGGACCTGAATTAACCCGCCGCGTTAAACACCACGACGACGTACCGTTATCTTTCGCCGATGGTTTTCCTTATCTGCTGGCTAACGAAGCCTCGCTGCGTGATGTACAAAACCGTTGCCCGGCCAGCGTGAAAATGGAGCAGTTTCGCCCCAACCTGGTGGTAACAGGCGCGCAGCCGTGGGAAGAGGATAGCTGGAAAGTGGTGCGTATTGGCGAGGTGGTTTTTGACGTCGTGAAACCGTGCAGCCGCTGCGTATTCACTACTGTCAGCCCGGAGCGCGGGCAAAAACACCCTTCCGGTGAACCTCTCGCGACCTTACAGCGTTTTCGCACTGCGCAGGACAATGGCGCCATCGATTTTGGTCAAAACCTGATTGCCCGTAACAGCGGTGTGATCCGCGTCGGCGATGAGGTAGTCGTGCTGGCAACGAGGCCCGCGAAAACATACGGCGCTGGCGAAGTCGAAGAGTCTGTTGAACAGGACGCACAACCCGCAGGCACGGTGGAAATCAACTGGCAAGGTCAAACATTTCGCGGCAATAACCAACAAGTGTTGCTGGAACAACTGGAAAACCAGGGGATTCGCGTGCCCTACTCGTGCCGCGCGGGGATTTGCGGTTGCTGCCGTATTCGCGTAGTGGAAGGTGAAGTCAGTGCGCTGAAGAAATCAGCGGTTGCGCCGGATGGTTCAATTCTCTGCTGTAGCTGTGTGCCGAAAACATCGCTGCGACTGGAGGCTTAAACCGCCTGTTCGAGCTGAATTGCATTGGAATGCAGCTGCGGCTTGAGGCGATCGTTCATAATTTTAATCGCGTCGCCCAGTTGCATGGTGCGCCCGGCAATCACCACGCCGGGTTGCGCCAGCAGACACAGCGCAGCATTCTCACCCGGTTCAACCACCAGCAGATTCACACACTCCTGCGTATCGCTCAGCCAGACGCAAGCGCCTTCACCCGTCACAGGCGTCCACAGAGAATCATGCGTCATAAAGTGCCAGCTTTTCGGCATTTGCGGCTTGAGGAAGCGAATCGCTACCAGCGCGTTAAGCACCAGTTCGGCGCGTTGCTCATTAGATAACGGCAAATCGCGGCATTTTTCATCAAAGGAGAAATAAAGCGCAGCATCATCAACGCAAAAACCAGACGGTGAGAAAGCGTCTGGCGTCAGCATCTTACGGGCAAAACGAGAGCGAAATAACATGCCATTGGCTAAATCGAGCATCATGCGATCATGCTCATCATCAAAATACCAGCGCCAATTATCGTCAGGTTTAATTCGCATTTTCCTCTCCCCTTCCCCTAAACATCCTGTAACTTTTTCATCCTTTTGCCGCCTCGTTTATTACCTAAATAATAAAAGACTAAAATGTTTAAATTAGCAACAGTGGTGGAATATAAAACAACCAGGGCGGGAAATAAAGCCCTGGTTGCGCAGGAAGAGATAAAAGATTAGATATGGGTAACGATTTCTTTAATCAGCGGTGGACCTTTAAAAATAAAGCCCGAATAAATTTGCACCAGTGATGCACCGGCGGCGATTTTCTCCCGAGCCGCTATCACCGAGTCGATGCCGCCGACGCCAATAATCGGCAAGCGCCCGTTTAATTCTTGCGACAACCGCCGAATAATTTCCGTGCTTTTTAATTGCAACGGACGACCACTTAACCCACCCGTTTCGTCACAATGTTTCATTCCCTGAACCAGCGATCTTTCAAGCGTAGTATTAGTGGCAATAACACCATCAATATTGTGGCGAACTAAACTATCGGCCACCTGGATCAATTCTTCTTCAGAAAGATCTGGTGCGATCTTTACGGCTACCGGGACATATTTATGATGCAGATTTTGCAGATCGTTTTGCTTATTCTTAATTGCGGTAAGCAGATCGTCCAGCGCTTCGCCATATTGTAGTGTGCGTAAACCGGGCGTATTCGGCGAAGAAATATTGATGGCGATATAACCGGCATAGGCATAGATTTTTTCCATACAAATCAGGTAGTCATCTTTACCCTGCTCGACTGGCGTGTCTTTATTCTTGCCAATATTAATGCCCAGCACACCGTCGAAGCGCGATTTTTTCACGTTCTCAACCAGGTTATCCACGCCAAGATTATTAAAACCCATGCGGTTGATCAGTCCTTCTGCATCCACCAGACGGAAGATCCTCGGCTTGTCATTACCCGGCTGCGGGCGTGGCGTCACGGTACCGATTTCGATGGCGCCAAACCCCATCGCGCCCAGCGCATCAATGCACTCGCCATTTTTATCCAGCCCGGCCGCTAACCCCAACGGGTTTTTAAAGGTCAGACCCATGCATTTGACCGGTTTCTCCGGGACACGCTGGCGCACGAGGGCTTCGAAAGGCGTGCCGGTAATACGGCGTAATTGCTGGAACGTTAATTCATGAGCGCGCTCTGGATCGAGCTGGAAAAGGGCTTTACGAACGAAGGGGTAGTACATGAACTCTCCTGGATTCCCGGTTGCAAACCGGGGGCGTATTATCAGTGATTACCCGGCGAAAGGGAATTGACCTGCGGCAAAAAAAGGCGATTCGACGCAATCGTTTTCTCTTACCCCTCTCCTTTATGCAAATTTCAGCATATTTTCATCGAATAAATCATTTAGTGGAATAAATCGACTCTGCCACACTGCCTCCAATTGTTATGAATGTTATCTAAAAGCAAACAATTGGTTATAAGGAGCGATTATGAGAGTTGTCACCCTGGCCGGAAGCCCGCGCTTTCCCTCCCGCTCCAGCGCGTTGCTGGAGTATGCCCGCGAGCGCCTGAATGCGCAGGATATCGAAGTGTGTCACTGGCATTTGCAAAATTTCGCGCCGGAGGATCTCATTTTTGCCCGCTTCGATAGTCCCGCGTTGCAAACCTTTATTGAGCAACTTAACGAGGCAGATGGGTTGATTGTCGCAACACCGATTTATAAAGCGGCTTACTCCGGGGCCCTGAAAACGCTGCTCGATCTGCTGCCCGAGCGGGCGCTGGAAGGCAAAGTGGTGTTGCCGCTGGTCACTGGCGGCACCGTGGCACATATGCTGGCGGTGGATTACGCCCTGAAACCAGTACTCAGCGCACTGAAAGCACAAGAGATCCTGCATGGCGTCTTCGCCGACGATAGCCAGGTGCTGGATTATCAGCACAAGCCCAGTCTGACGCCCAACCTGCAAACCCGTCTGGATAAAGCGCTGGAAACTTTCTGGCAAGCGCTGCACCGCCGGGATATTCAGGCGCCGGATTTCCACCTGCCGCAAGGAGTCGCGCATGTTTAATCTGTTTAAAAACCGCGCGCAATGGTTAGCGTTAAGCGGTTTACTGACGCTTTCCGCCTGGACACAGGCCGCCGAACCGGCACCGGAGAGTTTACGTATTGGTTACCAGAAAGGCAGTGTCAGTATGGTGCTGGCAAAGAGCTATGACCTGCTGGAAAAACGCTACCCGAACACCAAAATCACCTGGACGGAATTCCCGGCAGGCCCGCAGATGCTGGAAGCACTGAATATTGGCAGCATCGATCTCGGCAGCACGGGCGACATTCCGCCGATTTTCGCGCAAGCCGCTGGCGCGGATCTTCTGTATGTCGGCGTTGAACCGCCAAAACCGAAAGCCGAAGTGATCCTTGTTGCCCAAAACAGCCCGATTAAAACAGTTGCCGACCTGAAAGGGCATAAAGTCGCTTTCCAGAAAGGTTCCAGTTCGCACAATTTACTGCTGCGCGCACTGCAACAAGCCGGGTTGAAATTCAGCGATATTCAGCCGGTGTTTCTGACACCTGCGGATGCACGCGCCGCGTTCCAGCAAGGTAACGTTGATGCGTGGGCCATCTGGGATCCTTACTACTCGGCGGCCCTGCTGCAGGGTGGCGTGCGTGTTTTAAAAGATGGCACCACACTGAAACAGACCGGCTCCTTCTATTTAGCGTCGCGTCCTTATGCGGAAAAAAACGGTGCATTTATTCAGGGCGTGCTGAATACCTTTAGCGAAGCCGATGCGTTAACCATTAGCCAGCGTGACGAAAGCATCGCGCTGTTTGCCAAAACACTGGGACTGCCCCAGCCGGTGATTGCCACCTATTTCGATCACCGCCCACCGACCAAAATCTCGCCGGTCGATGACACCACCGCCGCACTGCAACAGCAAACGGCCGATCTCTTTTATGAGAACCGTTTGCTGCCGAAAAAAGTCGATATTCGCACCCGTATCTGGCAACCGGTCAAACAAGGAGCCAAGTCATGAGCTTAAATCTGTTCTGGTTTTTACCCACCCACGGCGATGGCCACTATTTAGGCACGGATCACGGCTCGCGCCCGGTAGATCATGCTTATTTACAACAAATTGCTCAGGCGGCGGATCGTTTAGGGTTCAGCGGGGTGCTGATCCCCACCGGACGCTCCTGTGAAGATGCGTGGCTGGTCGCCGCCTCACTAATCCCGGTGACGCAGCGGTTGAAGTTTCTTGTCGCCCTGCGCCCCAGCGTCACGTCGCCGACCGTCGCTGCGCGCCAGGCGGCCACGCTGGACAGGCTCTCAAATGGACGTGCGCTGTTTAATCTGGTGACCGGCAGCGATCCGCAAGAACTGGCCGGAGACGGCGTGTTTCTCGATCATACGCAGCGTTATGAAGCCTCTGCGGAGTTTACTCATGTCTGGCGTCGTCTGCTGGAAGGCGACACCGTAGACTTCGAGGGCAAACATATTCATGTGCGCGGCGCGAAACTCTTTTTCCCGCCGGTGCAGCAGCCGCGACCGCCACTCTATTTCGGCGGATCGTCCGATGTGGCGCAAGATCTGGCCGCTGAGCAGGTTGACCTCTATCTGACGTGGGGCGAGCCGCCAGCTCAGGTAAAAGAAAAAATTGAACAGGTGCGCGCCAAAGCCGCAGCCCACGGGCGAAAAGTGCGCTTCGGTATTCGTCTGCATGTGATTGTCCGGGAAACGAATGCCGAAGCCTGGCAGGCAGCAGATAACCTGATCGCCCATCTGGATGACGCCACTATTGCGAAAGCGCAGGCCGCTTTCTCGCGCCAGGATTCCGTAGGTCAACAGCGGATGGCGGCGCTTCATGGCGGCAAGCGCGATCAACTGGAGATCAGCCCCAACTTGTGGGCTGGCGTTGGGCTGGTGCGCGGCGGCGCGGGAACCGCGCTGGTGGGCGATGGCCCGACCGTCGCGGCAAGAATCAATGAATATGCTGAGCTTGGTATCGATAGCTTTATTCTTTCCGGTTATCCGCACCTGGAAGAGGCATATCGCGTCGGCGAACTGCTCTTCCCGCATCTTGATGTTGCTGTACCGCAAATTCCGCAGCCACAGCCATTGCAACTGCAGGGCGAAACGGTGGCGAACGAGTTTATTCCCCGAAAAGTGGCGCAAAGCTGAGGCAATTATGTCGGCAGAAAAGAAATGGCTCCTGCACATTACCCCCTGGCTGCTGCCGGCGGGGATTGTGGTGGTGTGGCAAATAGCCTCCTCCACCGGCTTGCTCTCCACGCGCATCCTGCCCTCACCGGAAGGTGTGCTGGAAGCGTTCTGGACATTAAGCGTGAGCGGTGAATTGTGGCAACACCTGGCGATCAGCTCCTGGCGCGCGGTGATTGGTTTCTCAATTGGCGGCACTATCGGTCTGACACTGGGGTTGATTAGCGGGTTATCGCGCTGGGGAGAACGTCTGCTGGATACCTCCATCCAGATGCTGCGCAATGTGCCGCATCTGGCGCTGATCCCACTGGTTATCTTGTGGTTTGGGATCGATGAGAGCGCGAAAATTTTCCTTGTAGCGCTTGGCACGTTGTTCCCCATTTACATCAATACCTGGCACGGCATTCGTAATATCGACCGGGGATTACTGGAGATGGCGCGCAGCTACGGTTTGTCTGGTTTTGCGCTCTTTGCTCATGTGATCCTGCCCGGCGCGCTGCCGTCGATTATGGTCGGGGTGCGTTTTGCACTCGGTCTTATGTGGCTAACGCTGATTGTTGCCGAGACGATTTCCGCCAACGCCGGAATTGGCTACCTGGCAATGAATGCGCGCGAATTCCTGCAAACCGATGTTGTGGTGGTCGCCATCATTCTCTATGCCCTGCTCGGCAAACTGGCCGATGTCAGTGCGCAATTGCTGGAGCGCCTATGGCTGCGCTGGCATCCCGCTTATCACGTGAAGGAAGCAACAGCATGAATACTGCGCGACTCACTCAGGGGATCCCGCTGTTATTAAACGGCGTGAATAAGCGTTACGGCAATAACACTGTCCTTGGCGGACTGGATCTGCATATTGCCGCCGGGCAGTTTGTCGCCGTGGTAGGCCGCAGCGGCGGAGGCAAAAGCACGTTGCTGCGCCTGCTGGCCGGGCTGGAAACCGCGAATGCCGGGGAGCTGTTAGCGGGCAATACACCGCTGGCGAACATTCAAAACGACACGCGAATGATGTTTCAGGATGCCCGCCTGCTGCCGTGGAAATCAGTGATCGATAATGTCGGTTTAGGGTTGAAAGGCCGCTGGCGGGAAGCCGCGCAGGATGCGTTACGTGCGGTCGGGCTGGAACAGCGAGCCAGCGAGTGGCCAGCGGCGCTGTCCGGCGGGCAGAAACAGCGGGTCGCGCTGGCGCGAGCGCTGGTACATCAACCGGGGTTGTTGCTGCTCGACGAACCATTAGGTGCGCTGGATGCGTTAACCCGCCTGGAGATGCAGGCACTCATTATGGAACTATGGCAGACACACGGTTTCACGGTGGTGCTGGTGACGCATGATGTCAGTGAAGCGGTAGCGATGGCGGATCGCGTACTGTTAATAGAAGAGGGAAAAATTGGGCTGGACTTAGCGATCGATCTGCCGCGTCCCCGCCGCCTGGGTTCAGTGAGGCTGGCAGAACTGGAAGCGGAAGTATTGAACCGGGTGATGAAACGCGGCGAGTCGGAAACCGTCCCGTTAGCTAAAACTCGTCATGCTTAATGTTCAGTATTAACCGGCACACTTCGCGCCCTTAAGGCTGATTAGTTCCTGAACATCGCTATGCCAGCGTGAGCATTAACCGGTTTTGGCTTGGATCGGTTTGAAGGTTAAATCACGGACTGGCAGACGCTTCTTTATAACCGTTTCGGCGCGCCCTTTACGGGGAAATCAATGCCGCCTTCGGTGAAGGCGGCAGTGTTATTACGCCAGCGCTTTGCTGACTTTCTCGTACAGATCGCCGGAAAGGTTCGGCAGTGCTTTTAACTGCTCCAGCGCCGCACGCATCATCGCCTGACGTTTAGCGTCATAGCGTTTCAGGCGGATCAGCGGCTCAATCAGACGCGATGCCACTTGCGGGTTGCGGCTGTTCAGCTCGGTTAGCATTTCAGCCAGGAACTGATAGCCGCTACCATCCAGCGCATGGAACGCGGCCGGGTTGCTGCCGGCGAAAGCGCCAATCAGCGAGCGGATGCGGTTCGGGTTGCTGAGGGTGAACGAGCGGTGTTTCAGCAAGCTGCGCACCGTTTGCAGCACATCTTCCGCCGGGCTGGTGGCCTGCAGGATAAACCATTTATCCATCACCAGGCCGTCGTGATGCCACTTGTCATCGTACTCCTGCATCAGCGCATCACGGCACGGCAGCTGTGCGGCAACCGCCGCCGAGAGCGCCGCCAGCGCATCGGTCATGTTATCTGCGTCGTGATACTGCTGGCTCACCAGTTTGTCTGCCAGTTGCGCATCGCCAAACGCCAGGTAACGCAAGCACGTGTTACGCAAAGAACGTTTGCCGATATCCGCATGTTCAACGCGGTAGCTATCGAGTTTGTGCGCGTTGTAAACCGCCAGACACTCATCAGCAAGTTCGGTGGCAAGTGTGCGCGTCAGCGCTTCACGTACCGCCGCGATAGCTACAGGATCGATGGTTTCAAACAGCTCGGCGATCTCATTTGCCGACGGCAGCGTCAGGATCTCTGCGGCAAGCGCCGGATCAATCGTTTCGTCCAGCAGGATCGCGCGGAAAGCATCCGCGACGTGCAATGGCAGCGACAGCGCCTGGCCCTGCTGATGGCGCGCAACGTTCAGTTTAATGTGCGTTGCCAGCAGGCTTTGCGCCGCGTCCCAGCGGGAGAAATCATTACTGGCGTGGCGCATCAGGAAGGTGAGTTGCTGATCGCTCCACTTATATTCCAGTTTCACCGGCGCGGAGAATTCACGCAGCAGTGACGGCACCGGCTGGAAATAGACGTTATCAAAAATAAAGGTCTGTTCCGCCTGAGTGACGTTGAGGACGTTATGCACCGGGTGCCCGTCTTTCTGCAACGGGATCACTTTACCTTCGTTATCATACAGTTCGATATCGAACGGAATGTGCAGCGGCAGTTTGTCTTGCTGTTCGGCGGTCGGCGGCGTGCGCTGGCTGATGGTCAGCGTGTATTGTTCGGTGTTCGGGTTGTAATCATCGTGCACAGTCACCACCGGCGTACCGGCCTGGCTGTACCAGCGGCGGAAATGCGACAGATCGATGTTTGACGCGTCTTCCATGGCCTGCACGAAATCGTCGCAAGTCGCCGCGCTACCGTCATGACGCTCAAAATAGAGCTGCATCCCTTTCTGGAAATTCTCTTCGCCAAGCAGCGTATGCATCATGCGAATGACTTCCGCGCCCTTTTCATACACCGTCAGGGTGTAGAAGTTATTCATTTCAATGACTTTATCCGGGCGGATCGGGTGCGCCATCGGGCTGGCGTCTTCAGCGAACTGCATACCGCGCATGGTGCGCACGTTATTAATGCGGTTTACCGCACGGGAACCCAGATCAGAGCTGAACTCCTGATCGCGGAACACCGTCAGCCCTTCTTTCAGGCTGAGCTGGAACCAGTCGCGGCAGGTTACGCGGTTACCGGTCCAGTTATGGAAGTATTCATGACCAATTACGCGCTCGATATCGAGGTAGTCTTTATCGGTAGCGGTATCGGTGCGGGCAAGCACGTATTTCGAGTTGAAGATGTTCAACCCTTTGTTTTCCATGGCGCCCATATTAAAGAAGTCGACAGCGACAATCATATAGATGTCGAGATCGTACTCAAGACCGAAACGCTGTTCGTCCCATTTCATGGAGTTTTTCAGCGAGGTCATCGCCCACGGCGCACGATCGAGGTTGCCGCGATCGACATACAACTCCAGTGCCACTTCACGCCCGGAACGGGTAGTGAACGTGTCGCGCAGGACGTCGAAATCCCCGGCGACCAGCGCAAATAGATAGCAGGGTTTCGGGAACGGATCCTGCCACTGTACCCAGTGACGACCATTGGCCAGCTCGCCCTGATCAACTCGGTTGCCATTAGAGAGCAAGAACGGATAGCGGGTTTTATCAGCAATCAGCTTGGTGGTAAAACGTGCCAGCACGTCCGGGCGGTCAAGATACCAGGTAATATGGCGGAAGCCTTCCGCTTCACACTGTGTGCACAGCGCTTCGCCGGACTGGTACAGCCCTTCGAGTGCGGTGTTCGCGGCCGGGCTTATCTCATTCACAATGCGCAAGGTAAAACGCTCTGGCAAGCCATCGATCACCAGTTGGGAGCCTTCTTCTTTATAGTTGGTCCAGGGCTCATCATTTACGTGAATGGAAATCAGGGTCAGCTCGCCGCCATCCAGGCGCAGCGGCACGGCAGAGGCGCTATGGCGTGACACTTTGCTCAGCGCAGTGACGACGGTTTTGGCGGCGTCAAGGTCAAAGGTCAAGTCAATATCGCTAATCAGGTAATCCGGCGCACGGTAGTCGTGGCGGTATTTGGCTTGTGGCTGTTGTGTCATAAAAAACCTTTAGCATCTTCTGTTGGTTACGACTCCAGTCTATTCCGGTTGCCGCAAACGCGCCACGCAGAATCTTCATCTTTTCAGAGGGAAAAGCTCTGTCTGCTACATTTTTATAACAGTCGGCACGAAATGCCATCGACCCATTCAACACCTTATGGTGTGATCAGGGTTCAATAACCAGGTAAACAAGGTATACTCCAGCGACATTCTGCTTTGTTTATTGTACTAAACGCTCCTGTAAGAGGATGCTACTGCGCACCATGACTCAACTCGCTTTCTCTGGTCTGCAAACGCTGCTGGATACCGACGCTTATAAGCTGCACATGCAGCAAGCGGTGTTCCACCACTATTATGACGTGCATGTCACGGCTGAATTCCGCTGTCGCGGCGATGACCTGCTCGGTATCTATGCCGATGCCGTCCGCGAACAGGTCGACGCCATGCAGTCGTTGCGTCTGCAAGATGACGAGTATCTGTGGCTGTCCGGCCTCCCCTTCTTCCAGACTGACTACCTTGACTGGCTACGTCATTTTCATTACGACCCGCGCCAGGTCACGATTACTAACGACAACGGCAAGCTGCATATCAGCCTTTCCGGCCCGTGGCGCGAAGTGATCATGTGGGAAGTACCGCTGCTGGCAGTAATCAGTGAAGTGGTTCACCGCTGCCGTTCGCCGCAGACTGGCGCTCAGCAGGCTCTGCTGCATCTGGAAGAGAAACTGGCGGATTTCGCTGCGCGCACCGCGCAGGTAGATATGTCCGGTTTCCGTCTGATGGATTTCGGTACACGCCGCCGTTTCTCCCGCGATGTGCAACAAGCGATCGTCGAACGGTTGCAACAAGAGACCTGGTTTATCGGCACCAGCAATTATGATCTGGCTCGCCGCCTGTCGCTGACCCCCATGGGCACCCAGGCGCATGAGTGGTTCCAGGCTCACCAGCAGATCAGCCCCGATTTGGCCACCAGCCAGCGCGCGGCGCTCGCGGCCTGGCTTGAAGAGTACCCAAACCAACTGGGGATTGCGTTAACAGACTGCATCACAATGGATGCGTTTTTGCGTGATTTCGGCCCGGAATTCGCAACCCGTTACCAGGGCCTGCGCCATGATTCTGGCGATCCGGTGGAATGGGGCGAAAAAGCGATTGCCCACTATGAGAAACTCGGCATCGATCCCCTGTCGAAGACGCTGATATTCTCGGATAATCTCGATCTGAACAAAGCGCTGGATCTCTATTGCCATTTTGCCGATCGTGTCAAGCTGGGCTTTGGTATCGGGACGCGCCTGACGTGTGATATTCCCGGAGTGAAACCGCTGAATATTGTTATCAAGCTCGTTGAGTGCAATGGAAAACCGGTGGCGAAATTATCCGACAGCCCCGGGAAAACTATCTGCCATGACAAAGCGTTTGTCCGCGCCTTACGCGAAGCGTTTGACCTGCCGCAGGTCAAAAAAGCCAGTTAATCACCGGGAGCCTGAAGGCTCCCTTCTTTTTTGCCGATAATTTATTAATTGTTCCTGCGAATTCTGCTTGTCTGATGGCGTACGCCAGGTAACATAGATATCCCCCCTGATCGGGCGGACAAGTGTTTATTTTTTCCGACTATTAACAGAGAGAATATTATGAGCGTTGTGCCTGTAGCCGACGTATTCCATAGCCGTGTTGCCGTTGACAGTGAAGTCACCGTACGCGGATGGGTACGCACCCGCCGAGATTCTAAAGCTGGTATCTCCTTCCTCGCCGTTTATGACGGCTCCTGCTTTAATCCTGTACAGGCCGTTATTAATAATTCTCTGCCCAATTACAATCAGGACGTTTTACGCCTGACTACCGGTTGCTCGGTAATTGTGACTGGCAAAGTCGTGGCGTCACCGGGCGAAGGCCAGAGTCTGGAAATTCAGGCCACATCTGTCGAAGTCACCGGCTGGGTTGAAGATCCGGATACCTACCCGATGGCGGCAAAACGCCACAGTATTGAGTATCTGCGCGAAGTCGCCCACCTGCGCCCGCGCACCAACCTGATTGGCGCAGTTGCGCGCGTTCGCCATACGCTGGCGCAGGCGTTGCATCGCTTCTTTGACGAACAAGGGTTCTTCTGGGTCTCCTCGCCGCTAATCACCGCGTCAGATACCGAAGGCGCAGGCGAAATGTTCCGCGTCTCCACGCTGGATATGGAAAACCTGCCGCGTACTGCGGAAGGCAAAGTCGATTTTGATAAAGATTTCTTTGGCAAAGAAGCGTTCCTGACTGTTTCCGGTCAGTTGAATGCGGAAAC
The DNA here is from genome assembly GCF_016620385.1 of Kosakonia sp. LAM2021. Classification (NCBI taxonomy): domain Bacteria; kingdom Pseudomonadati; phylum Pseudomonadota; class Gammaproteobacteria; order Enterobacterales; family Enterobacteriaceae; genus Kosakonia; species Kosakonia sp. LAM2021. The sequence goes on along the minus strand of NZ_JAENHT010000011.1, from coordinate 96,805 downwards.
CTATGCCTGCGCCCTGTCCAAGGTTTATACCTTCGGCCCGACTTTCCGCGCGGAGAACTCCAACACCAGCCGCCACCTGGCTGAGTTCTGGATGCTGGAACCGGAAATCGCTTTCGCCAATCTCGACGATAATGCCCGTCTGGCTGAAGCGATGCTGAAATACGCCTTTAAAGCGGTGCTCGAAGAGCGTCTGGATGACCTGAAGTTCTTTGAAGAGCGCGTGGACAAAGACGCGATTGGCCGTCTGGAGCGTTTCATCGCGGCAGATTTCGCCCAGGTTGATTACACCGATGCGGTCGCCATTCTCGAAAAATGCGGTGAGAAGTTCGAGAATCCGGTTTACTGGGGCGTTGACCTGGCTTCTGAACATGAACGTTACCTGGCCGAGAAACACTTCAAAGCACCGGTGGTGGTGAAAAACTACCCGAAAGATATTAAAGCGTTCTATATGCGTCTAAACGAAGATGGTAAAACCGTGGCGGCGATGGATGTGCTTGCGCCGGGTATCGGTGAAATCATTGGCGGTTCGCAGCGTGAAGAGCGTCTTGATGTCCTGGATGCCCGCATGGCAGAAATGGGGCTGAATAAAGAAGATTACTGGTGGTATCGCGATCTGCGCCGTTACGGCACCGTACCGCACTCCGGCTTCGGTCTCGGTTTTGAACGCCTGATTGCTTATGTGACCGGCGTACAGAACGTGCGTGATGTGATCCCGTTCCCGCGTACTCCGCGCTCCGCCACATTCTGATGTTCTAAAGGCCAGCGTTATCGCTGGCCTTTTTCATTTATGTGACACCCGTCAACTTTTCTTAACAGCTCATCAGCGTAATCAACGATCCTCTCCGCGTTTTTTTACCCTTCTTTGCACAAATTTTATATCTGAGATCATTCGGCACAAAATCGCCCAAAGTGTTTATTGCGGGATATGTCAGCCTGTTAATTAGCACTTTTGGTTAAAATACGCACAGCTATCCGGATGGCTAAATGCCGTTATAAGAAAAAACACGACACGAGCGTTTAGCGGATAAGAAAAGCCTTTAGCTCAATTAAATATAAGTAATTCATATAAATAGTAATGCCATTGTTCATTAAATCAGCGGCTAGCGCTGAACTTTGAGATGGTTCACAAAGTTCCCGAAAATACATAAAATCTTACACAATATTTCTTTTTGTTACTTCTTTAAGACATTTGTAGCACTTTGAGAGTAGCGAAACGTTGTTATGTTTGGAAAGATGCCTTTCAGACACAGAAAGACACCAAACTCTCATCGATAGTTCCGTAAATTTTTTTTGACGGAATTTATTGGCGGCAGTGGCAGGTGTTCAAAAAAAACCAATGAGGGTAATAAATAATGATGAAGCGCAATATTCTGGCAGTGGTTATCCCTGCTCTGCTGGCAGCCGGTGCAGCTAACGCTGCAGAAATCTACAACAAAGACGGCAACAAAGTAGACCTGTATGGTAAAGCTGTAGGCCGTCATGTTTGGACGACCACTGGCGAAGGCAGCTCTAACAGCGATGCAACTTACGGCCAGATCGGTTTTAAAGGCGAAACTCAGATCAATAGCGATCTGACTGGTTATGGTCAGTGGGAATATCGTACCAATGCAAGCAAAGCTGAAGGCGAGCAAGGCGCAGGCAATACCCGTCTGGCATTTGCAGGTCTGAAAGTTGCCAACGCTGGTTCTCTGGATTACGGCCGTAACTATGGTGTTGTATATGACGTTGAGTCCTATACTGATATGGCACCGTACTTCTCCGGCGAAACCTGGGGCGGCGCTTACACTGATAACTACCTGACCAGCCGTGCTGGTGGTGTTCTGACCTACCGTAACTCTGATTTCTTCGGTCTGGTTGATGGCTTGGCTTTCGCTGTACAATATCAAGGCAAAAACGAATCCAGCCACAGCCTGAATGCGCAGAACGGTGATGGTGTCGGTTACTCAGTAGCTTATGATTTTGGTGGTGGTTTCGGCGTTTCTGGAGCATATAGCAACTCCAAACGTACCACCGCACAGGAAGCAGATGGCAACGGTGACCGTGCTGAAGCATGGGCTGTTGGTGCAAAATATGATGCAAACAACATTTACCTCGCCACTGTTTATGCTGAAACGCGTAACATGACCATTGTTAATAGCGCTGCTGGTCAGACTGCAATTGACAATGCTACTCCGGCAGGACAGACTGCAGCTGATTACTGGGAAGCGGCTAACAAAACCCAGAACTTTGAAGTTGTTGCCCAATACCAATTCGATTTCGGTCTGCGTCCGGCAATTTCTTATGTCCAGAGCAAAGGTAAAAACTTGAACGGTGCGGAAAGCACTGCAGATCTGGCCAAATATATCCAGGCTGGCGTGACTTATTACTTCAACAAGAACATGAACGTGTTCTTTGATTACCGCTTCAACCTGCTGGATAGCAACGATTACAGCGCTAAAACCTACGGCATCGGTACTGATGACCAGGCAGCTGTTGGTCTGACCTACCAGTTCTAATCAGTCACCCTCGACTGTTATATGCATATCAAACAGGGCCCTTGGCCCTGTTTTTTTATGCCTGCAAGGTAAATCACGATGAGTTTTGAAAAGCATCGCGCTTTTTATAGCAAACGGTTGGCAATTCCTGTGTCAGCCGTTAACCTGATAGCGGATCTCCCTTCTGTCATCAAAATGGAACCTCGTCATGTTTGAGAATATAACCGCCGCCCCTGCCGACCCCATTCTGGGTCTGGCCGATCTGTTTCGCGCCGATGAACGCCCTAATAAAATCAACTTAGGTATCGGTGTCTATAAAGATGAAACCGGCAAGACCCCGGTGCTGACCAGCGTTAAAAAAGCCGAGCTTTATCTGCTGGAAAATGAAACCACCAAGAACTACCTCGGTATTGACGGTATTCCTGAATTTGGCCGTTGCACTCAGGAACTGCTGTTCGGCAAAGGCAGCGCGATTATCAATGACAAACGTGCGCGCACCGCGCAAACGCCTGGGGGTACGGGTGGTCTGCGTGTGGCGGCGGATTTTCTTGTCAAAAACACCTCTGCAAAACGTGTCTGGGTGAGCAACCCGAGTTGGCCGAACCACAAAGGCGTGTTTAATTCAGCCGGTCTGGAAGTGTGTGAGTACGCTTACTACGACGCGCAAAACCATGCGCTGGACTTCGATGGTTTGCTGGCAAGCCTGAATAACGCCCAGGCTGGCGACGTGGTGCTGTTCCACGGCTGCTGCCATAACCCGACAGGTATCGATCCAACGCTGGAACAGTGGGAAACACTGGCGAAACTGTCCGTTGAAAAAGGCTGGCTGCCGCTGTTCGACTTCGCTTATCAGGGCTTTGCCCGCGGTCTCGAAGAAGATGCTGAAGGATTGCGCGCGTTTGCCGCGCTGCATAAAGAGCTGCTGGTTGCCAGTTCGTTCTCGAAAAACTTTGGCCTGTACAATGAGCGCGTCGGTGCCTGCACATTGGTGAGCGCGGACGCGGAAAGCGCCGATCGCGCATTCAGCCAGATGAAAGCCGTTATTCGTGCCAACTACTCTAACCCGCCAGCGCACGGCGCTTCCGTGGTTGCAACCATTCTCAGTAACGAGGCTCTGCGTGCCATTTGGGAGCAAGAGTTAACGGACATGCGCCAGCGCATTCAGCGTATGCGCCTGCTGTTTGTTAACACGTTGCAGGAGAAAGGGGCTAACCGCGATTTCAGCTTTATCACCAAACAGAACGGTATGTTCTCGTTCAGCGGCCTGACCAAAGAGCAGGTGCTGCGCTTGCGTGAAGAGTTTGGTATCTATGCGGTTGCTTCAGGACGCATTAACGTCGCAGGGATGACGCCGGATAATATGTCACCGCTGTGCGAAGCTATCGTTGCCGTACTGTAAGTTACGGCAGTATCAAAAAGGGTCGCCGAAGCGACCCTTTTTTATTTACCAGACCGGTAATTCATCTTGCAGGAACGGATTGTGCAACCGCTCATTTCCCAGCGTAGACATCGGGCCATGTCCGGGAAGGAAAGTAATATCATCGCCCAGTGGCAACAATTTGCGCTTGATGGAATCAATCAATTGCCCATGGTTGCCTTTCGGGAAATCGCTGCGCCCCACGCCGCCTTTAAAAATCACGTCGCCGGAAATCAGCAAGCGGGATTGTGCATCGAAAAACACAATATGGCCCGGCGTATGACCCGGACAGTGCAATACCTGCAGCGTTATTTTCCCCACCGTTACGCTGTCGCCTTCGTTTAACCAACGATCGGGCGTCAGCGGCTGGCATTCATCCAGGCCAAACATCCGGCTTTGTGCCGGCAGGCCTTGCAGCCAGAACTCGTCTTCTTTTTCCGGGCCGATAACCGGCACACCATAATGCTGTGCCAGTTCGGCTGCCGCGCCAACATGATCAAGGTGACCATGCGTAAGCAGGATCTGCGTGAGTGTCACGCCAGAGGCGTCCACTTCCTGAATAATCCGTTCGGCGTCACCACCGGGATCGACCACGGCGGCAAGTTGGGTCTGCTCACACCAGATAAGCGAACAATTCTGGGAGAACGCGGTAACCGGAATAATACGATAGTTCATACTGCTCCTGTAGCTCAGCCTGAGTTTTACCAGTGCCTTACCGGCCCGGTATCAATATGCACAAAGTTGCTGCTGGGGTAGTATCCTACACCACCTGCGCGCAGAGATAACGCGGCTTTGCGAATATTACTCAGCGAAATCCCTTCAATATGGAAATCCATAGCCTGACCTTTGGTGTGATAGCTCTGTTTCGCCACACCGCGGCTGTGCGCGCGCAGTTCATTGTTGGTATCAACAGAACGGTAACCGGAGATCAGTTGCACAGGCTTGCGTGTTCCCAGCAGCCCTTGCAAACGAAAAAGATGGTCGAACAAGCGAGGGTCGATGGTTTTAATTTTATTCGCGCGGTAATCACGGAAAAAATGATTAAGTTTTGCTAATTCATCCTGAATATAGCCCCTGCCATCGAAGAACTCAGCTTTAATAGATTCACCGGTATTAAGATTACTCAGCGTCAAAATACGCGGTCGTGGCGTGGAAAGGGTGGCAAAAGCCGGTGTTGGTAAGATGGCAGCACCGAGTGCGACCCCACCCAACGCCAGCAGTTTGCGGCGATTAGCGTCAAATTTATCCATGATAATAAATTCTACAGATAAGCAATGTTGAACAAAATTTATGCACTCTTATAGCGCACGAGAGGCACCTTACCGGGCTACAAACGCCACGTCAAGGCTGCCTCATCCCAGTAAATACGGGCTCTGTAGCCTCCAGAGCCCATTTTCTACCAGTTATTACGACAACACGCTGACTAAAACTGCTTCATTTATCTGATTAATTGTTCAGCTTTCGATAAGATTTGTGCACCCGATCGCGCCGTCAGATCATAATTGTAAATATCTGTACGATACTGCGTCCGCCCGTCAGCACCGACAAAGGCAGTCAGGTAATAGAGATTGACCGGGATATCATGACGAATATTGACATAACGCGTATCTCCCTGTTTTAGCGCATCCGAAATCCGCGTGTCGTTCCATCCTGCATCCTGCAAAAGCATATTAGCAAGCTCAGAGGCTTTGTTGACGCGCACGCAGCCCGAGCTCAATGCCCGCGCCTCTTTCTGGAATAGATTATGGTTCGGCGTGTCATGCAGATAGATAGCGTCTGAGCTCGGCATATTGAACTTATAGCGTCCCAGCGAATTCTGCGCACCGGGAGCCTGCTGGAAACGGAACGGTAAGTTCGCGGGCGTTATGGTCGCCCAGTCAACCATGTACGGGTCAATCGCTTCCTTGCTGTTCCATCCTCGTAATACGGTGTAACCGTGGCGCTCCAGGTAAGTTGGATCGTTCCATACCTTCGGTAGAATATCCTTACGCGCTAGCGTTGGCGGCACGTTCCACGGCGGGTTAACCACCACATTGTTCAGCGCGCTGCTCATCATCGGCGTTTTGCGATCCGGGCGGCCCACGATCACCCGTGACGCCAGCACCTGGCTACCGTTGAGGTAATAAACCAGCGAATATTCAGGAATGTTGACCATGATGCCGGTCGAAAGTGTACCCGGCAGTAAACGCAAGCGCTGGATATTCAGCGCCAGCAACCCGGCGCGCTGTGAAGGGCTCACATTCAGCCAGTCGCGCGTCCCCTGGCCAATCACGCCATCCGCATGCAACCCTTGCCATGCCTGGAAGCGTTTGACCGCTTCCACCAGCTGTCGGTCATATGCCGCACGCGTCTGTTGCGCTTTTTTCACGTGCTGAGCTGAAGGGCTCACAGCGACGTTATCACCTGGTAAGGCGATATTTGGTCCGCCATCCAGCATACCGGTGCGCTGCAGGATCTCTCGCAGCGCCGGAATATCATTGCTCCACTGCCCCGGACGCAACGTTACCGTGCTGGTGATTTGCGGCCACGGGCGCGAATCACCCACCAGCGCCAATAGTGACTGGTGCATAACAGCATACTGCGGGTGATGCGGTGCCAGATGATCGATAAAACCAGGCAGAGATCCATTGTCCAGCGCCAGTTGCCACTGGTTAATGACCGAAATGGCAGGCGTTGCGAGTGCATAAGGTTTGTCGCTGTAAAGCCAGCGCTGCCCCTTTGACTGAATCCCCGAAACAAAGTGTAAATAACCCAGCATCGCGTCAGACAACACGACATCACGCGCCATGCCAGAAACTGCGGGATCGGTTAACAATTCAACCCAGGTAGTGAATTGCGGCTGAAACCCTGCAATCGCCACTTCAGCGAGTTGCTGCTGAAACGCCTGTACCGCGTCGCGGTTATCCCACATCGGTTTTTGCCCGCGCGCGGCATACAACGCGGCGAGCTGATCCATGTAGACCGGCGTCCAGTTGGCAGGTAATTGCGACTGAAGTTGTGTGCGCACATCGGCAACGGAAACGCCGGACGGGAAAGATTTAACGCCGATCAACATCGCCGTCGCAGGCGACTGTTCCTGCGGCTGCGGCAGCACAGTAGGCTGCTCGCCTGGCGTCGCCGAGCTATCCACCGGCACGATTTCAGGCTCATCGGCCTGTACACTAAACAGTGGAGCGAATACGAATGCCAGGCATAAACTCAGCGCCGACATTCGACGACCATACGACTTCTTAAGCAACATCCCTTGCCCCCTGTTTCTCTTACATTGCTCGTGACGAATTCGTCACCTTTCTCTCAGTATATAAAGACAAAAAAGCATTTGCCTTCCCTAATGTAAAGAAGTTTAAAGATTAAACGCGGGCTGGCAATAGCTTTCCGAAAACAAAAAGGGCGACATTGCTGTCGCCCTTTCACATGAGGCTGATTTACGATGCATCCGCCGTTCCGGGAAGTGTTTCCGGAAGCTGGGCGGCAAAACCGCGCAGACCGACAACGTGCACATGCTCATGATTTTGCACGACTTTGCGTACCAGCTTGTAGGTGGTGCCTTTCTCCGGGCTGATATTTTCCGGTGCTGCGATAATAAGCTGCATTTCCAGACGTTCGCACAGCTCAAACAGCGTAGCGATAGAACGGGCATCCAGACGTGCGGCTTCATCAAGGAACAGCAAGCGGCATGGAGAGATATCTTTGCCGCGCAGTCGACGCGCTTCGTCTTCCCAGCTCTGTACCACCATCACCAGAATCGACATCCCGGTACCAATCGCTTCACCTGTCGACAGCGCACCGGATTCCGCGCGCAGCCAGCCGTCGGAGCCACGGTTAACTTCCACTTCCATCTCAAGATAGTTGCGGTAGTCCAGCAGCTCTTCGCCGATGGTTTGCGGCGTCCGCTGGCCCATATCGATTTGCGGGTTCAGACGCTGATACAGTTTCGCCAGCGCTTCCGAGAAGGTCAGTCGGCTGCTGTTAAACAGATCCTGATGCTGCTCGTGCTGTTCAGAAAGCACCGTCAACAAGGTGGCATGGGTTTCCCGCACATTCACATTCAGACGCACGCTATTCACCTGACCAAAGGAGACGCTTTGCAGCCCCTGGTTCAGCATACGGATACGGTTCTGCTCGCGCTGAATGGTTTTGCGAATAATGTTCGCCACACTGCGCGAGCTGATCGCCAGCTTCTGTTCACGAGACGTCAGTTCTTCCGTCAGACGGCTAAGCTCGATTTCCATCTGTTCGATGGCTTCAACCGGATCATCGGTACGAATAATGTCCTGGCGAATACGCTCACGCAGATGCTGATACACCGCGACAAAGAACTGGATCTTGCGCTCAGGGCGTTTCGGATCTTCGGAAAGACGCAGCACATCACGTAAATGTTCGTTATCCGCAACCGCCGGACGCAGAGCACCGAGCGCCTTATCCGACATGGAGCGTAGTTCATCGGCAGAAAGATAGGCCAGTTCGCGGCGGTGCAGACGACGTTCAACACCGCTGTCTTTCACCATGCGCATCACCGCGCACCATCCTGCTTTCGCGGTAACCACCTGTTCACGCATTTCATGGTAGTCACGTTCCAGGCGGCGCAATTTACGCGTCAGGTTATCCATCTCCGCTTCGCAGAAGGTGATGGCTTTTTCCAGCTGGTTACGACGAGCGCGGTTGCCGGAGAGCTGTGCATGCAGCTCGTCACGACGGATACGCGCCCGCTCTTCTGCTCCGCTGTCGGCGCGAACGCCAATATCCTGCAGCTCTTTTTGCAGATCGTTGAGCAACTCTTTTTTGGTATCGAACGAACTCTTCAGCGAAGCCAGTACCTGGTTGTATTGGCTATATTGTGCGGCATGGCTGCGCATCGCTTCACGTGCTTTGGTGCGTTCTGCTTCTGCCTGTTCCAGACGCTGGCGCAGTTTTTCGTTGAGATCGTTATTACCGTTGAACATTTCAGCGACATCGGAGTAGCTGAAGTGCGCACGGCGCTGTACCACTTCCGCCAGGGCGAAAGCTTGTTGGCGGGCATCACGTTGCACCTGCTGCGAGGTGGCGTAATCCGCTTTTAACTGTTCAAACTGCTCCGGATCGCTTTGCAGTACAGAAACAACCGGTTCAAGTTTCGCCAGTTGGTTGCCAAACTGCTGGATAAACCGCGCCGCTTCCTGCGCTTCATCCAGACGTTCCTGAATTTCATCCACGCGATCGGCAAGGGTATCGTCAGCCAGCAGATTAATGCGCGGCAGCAAGCGGTTAAGCTGGGCTACGCCCTCTTTCGCCTGTTCGAACTGCACGCGGTTTTGCTGGTTGTCATTTTCATGGTTGCTGATTGCGCGCTCCAGCTCGCCACGGCGGCTGCTGAGCGTGCGAATTTCCGCTTCCGGATCGTCCTCAAATGCCACCGCCAGGTGGCTACCGATAAAGCGGCTGAATGCCTGATGCAGGCGCTGCGTTTTCTGCACATCAAAAGAGAGCGTGGCGAAACGCTCCGCCAGCGCTTCACGCTCCGCATGCAGGCTTTCGATACGGCTTTCACGCGCCGCGCGACCAAACAGCGGCAGCGTCGGGAAGCGTGAATAACGCCACTGGCGATCGGCGATTTTCACCACCACCGCTTTTTCCAGCTCATCAACACTAAACACGCTGTCATCGAAGGATTGCGGATCCCCTTCGATCAGATAGAGATCTTCCGGGCACTCTTCCAGACCTTCCAGCATTTCGGCGACCTGCGATAGATCCGGCACAACAATCGCATGACGTGAAGGCCCGTATAGCGCGGAGTAATATGGCGCGTCCTCAATGCTGACATCGTCATAAATCTCCGACAGCAATACGCCGCCAAAACGCTCTGCCAGCGCATTCAGACGGCCATCTTCGGCACCGCCCGGCTGGCTTAAGCGTTCGATTTCATCATCGACAGCGCGTTTTCGCGCGCCCACTTCATCGCGCTCAACGATGGCTTCACGTTCACGCTCAAGCAGTTGCTGCAGATACTCGGTAACGTCCTGCCCCGACTCGAACTGTTCGCCGCTTTGCTCGCACAGTTGCGTCAGATTGCTCTGCGCCGCCAGCCATACCGGCGCACGTTTGGTCAGCGATTGAATACGAGATTGTAACTGTTCCAGTTCCTGACGCATCGCCATGCGCTGCTCACCAGCGGCGGAAACGTTGTCAGAGAGTGCGGCGATTTGCGCTTCCAGTTCCTGGTGCAGCGCTTCAAGATCTTCTGCGTCATACTGTTTGCCCTGGCGCTTGCAGAACTCCGCCAGCAAACGCTCGGCATCCTGCTGCTCACGCAGACGCTGTTCCAGCTCATTCAGGCGCATACGCAGCGGCTGCACCTGCTCGGCCAGATGGCGCTGGTTAACGCCATCACGCAGCAGCTCACGCGCCACATCCCAGGCTTCGTTACGCGCCAGCGGGCCGTTAATCGCCACCACTAATTGGTATGCCTGCTCGAACTGGCTGTGCGCGGTTTGCGCCACACTTAATTTCTGATCCAGCGACAGCAGTTTTTCCGTCGCTTCCTGCTCTTTCGCCTGGAAAGTTTCCAGCCATTCGTCGGCGCTTTCCGGCGTCAAATCCGGCAGGTTGCATAACTCTCTTGCTCGCTGTAACGCCTGCAACGCCTGGTTGTACTGAATGGCGCGAGTTTGCTGGACATCCAGCGCTTGCTGGTAATCGGCAAGCTGGCTTTTCAGCTCATCCACTTCAAGCTCGGCGGCTTCCGCGCGGGCTTCATTCTCTTCCTGACGCTCGGCGGCTTCGGCCACCACTTCATGCTGCTCTTCAAGGCGAACTTGCAGTTCGTCGAGATCCGCTTCGTAGCGCTCGATTTTTTCCTGCTGACGCAGCGCGGTTTGCACCAGATTCAGGTGATCGCTGGCAGCCTGATAGTCAGCCTCCAGATCCCCTTCCGCACCGCTATGCTCGGAGAGTTCGCGCGCCATATCGACATGCTTATACTGCTCTGCCGCCAGTTGCTGGCGCGAGGTAAACAGATCGCGACGAAACTCGAGCGCTTTGTCCAGATGCACCCGCCGTTCGTTGGCGTGACGCATATAGTCCGCCGCCACATAGTTGGTCGCTTCGCTGATCAAATGCTTGAACAGGTCACGATCCGACTGAGTCACGCGAATCGCTTCCAGCGTCATGCGGTTTTCACGCAGTGCCGCTTCCATATCCTGGAATGCTTTGCGCACGCCGCTGTTTTCCGGCAGCAAATAGTCGCGCAGCGAACGCGTAATGGCGCTGGAGATCCCGCCGTACAGCGAGGCTTCAATCAGGCGATAGAACTTGCTGCGATCGGAGGCCGAGCGCAAACGACGCGCGACAATCCCTAAGTCAAACATCAGCGCGTGGTAATCGGTGATGGAGTTGAACTGCTTGAACTGCACCCCTTCCATCGTATCCAGCTTGTCTTTCACTTCTTGCAGTGAAAGTACGCGTGCCTGCCGCTCATTCAGCGTTTCCGTCAGCAGCTGCGTCGGCAGCATCGAGGTGGGCAAGCCCTGAATAGCGAACGGTTTGATATCCACTTTACGATCGCGACCCGCGACCTGTTGCAAACGCACCCCCACCAGCACGCGCTGATGGCGCGAGTTGATGACATCCAGCACCGAATAACAGACACCGGCTTTCAGCTTACCGTGCAGGCCTTTATCACGCGAACCCGAGGTCGCGCCCGCTTCGGTGGTGTTACGAAAGTGCAGCAGCGTCAAATCCGGAATCAATGCCGTAACAAAAGCGGCCATCGTGGTCGATTTGCCGGCACCGTTGCCCCCGGAGAGCGTCGTCACCAGCTCATCCAGGTCAAACGTACGGGCAAAAAAGCCGTTCCAGTTAATCAGCGTCAGCGAACGAAATTTACCGCGATCAATCATTACTCTTCCTCCGAGCTATCCGGCTGATTATCTTCAGGCTCATCATTGAGCTGCAGATGGTTTTCGACAGGCATCGCTTCACCGTCGCGGATCATGCGCAGCTGCGCTTCACGCGCATCATCGCCCGAGCGCACATCGGCGCCAAAGCGGAACACGGATTCAGTGATACGGAACTTGCTGCTGTCGTTACCCATAAACCAGATCATGCCGAGACGGCGCAGGCGGTTCAGCGAGGAGCGCACCTTTTCCTGCAGTTTTTGACGGTCAAGATCGGAACCGGTAGAACGGTTATTTACCAGCTTCAGCAGCTTCGCTTCATCCGCCAGCGACATCAGCTCGTCGTACAGCTCCTGTTGGGTGAAGATCCCTTCATTCGCCAGACGTTCCGGGCTGAGGTAGAGATAGCAAAGAATTTTGCCGACCATCATATCCAGCTCGGAGAGCACCGAGCGCGGGATAAGCGTGGTGGAACGCGGACGCAGATAGAAAAAACCTTCCGGTGCGCGGATCAGCTCAACGTTATAGCGCGCATAAAACTCTTCCAGATACTCCTGGAAATCCATTAAAAATGCGTGATTATCCAGCTCGTCGAGGCCGATATGTCGCCCTGAGCGCAATGCGCTGTCCAGTGCCGGAAACAGAGAATTAGCCAACGCCTGTGCCAGTTTAACCGGCATCACTTGTTCAATATTTGTCGATGACATGCGCCTGTACCTTGGCTCCGTAATCATTAATCGGCTGCCACTTCGGCGGCAGTCCGGTGAAATCTGCTTGCGCTACGCCAAGACGTACCGCCTGATCAACCACGATGCGCGCGATGTCAAAATGACGAACGCGCGGATATTGCGCCAGATACTCACGCGCCACCAGGCCGAGATCCAGCGGCACACCTTTGGTCTTATAAATTGCCAGTTGCTGCTCAATAAGCGCCGCCAGTTGCTCGCGGATTTCGTTAAACTCTTCGAACTCCAGATCCGGCGGCAACTCACCTGTGACTTCTTCATCACGCAGCGCCATCTCTTCATCGCGCATGTCCAGCAGCCTGTCGGCGCTGGCGTAAGTTAACGCCCACGGCGCATCGAAATAGGATTGTACCGACTGACGCAAACGCTGGGCAAAGACGCGGTTCTTATCCATATCGATAGCGGTACGGATAAATTTGTGTACGTGGCGATCGTAACCAATCCACAGATCGATGGCCTGCTGGCCCCAGCTCACAATACGATCCAGCTTACTTTGCAGGTTGAAGACCAGTTGATCGAGGAACTCAAGATCATCGCGGCCAAGAGTCGCATCCTGAATGCTCAACAGGTTGGTCTGCAACTTATCCCCGGCTGCATCGAGCGTATCCTGCAGTTCGCGTAACGTCCCGGAAGTTTCAGACAGCAGCAATTCACAACTGGAGATGGCCGCACGCCAGTCTTTATTCAGCAGTTGTGCAATATCATCTTTGACCTGTTGCTGCTGTTCATCCATCAGGCGTTGAGTCAGATCGATGCTGTCAAAAATCTCCGCGACCGAGTATTTCAGCGGCGCGTAAACGTTGCGATGCCAGTGGAATTCGTCTCCGTCTTCCTGTGCTGCGTCTGCGGCGCGTTTTAACTCGCTGGCCACAATGGAAAGCTGCATAGAAAGACGCAGCGTGGAGAACTCGCGCTGGCGAATGTAGTAATCAGTAATGCCTATGCCCAGCGGCGTCAGACGGTAGATGGCATTGCCCTCCACCAGCTCACTGGTAAAGCGATTTAACAAACGCTGGCGCACCAGGTCGTTAATGGCGTTATTGGCACGCTGGGTAATGGTTTCACTGGTTTGCTCAAACGCATCACTCACATGACGAAAGGCGTCTACCAGTTCACCTTCACTCATTTCCCCATCCAGACGCTCGCCATTGAGCGTGGCGATGGCCAGCAAAAAAGAGAGCCTGTCGACTGGCAGCGAGATGGAGAAATCATTTTTCCTGGCCCAGGCAACCAGTTCGGGGACTGTCTGGGAAAATTCACTCATCGTTTGTCCTTTCATCGATTTGCGGCTTAAGCGCGGTCACGTGAATATAGCGGCCAAGGCTAATATAGGGTTCCTGGCGGCAATAACGTGTTTCCAGTTCGAGTAGCGCGTCAAAGCAGTCATGCTGCTGATGTTTTTCGCGCAGATAATCGTGAAACACGCGCACACCCGTTTTGCCCGTTACCTGCCAGCCAATCTGTTCGAGCCAGCCATAAACATCCGCAGGAGCACGCGGAAAATCCGGGGAAAGGGTACGTTTTTTGCGCTTCGGCATACCGACTTTCACATAGTCAAAATTTCCTGCCACCATATTGTGCATCAGCAAGCCATCGGCATTGTAAAACATTAATGACAACGCACCGCCGGGGCGCAGCACCGACCACAATATTTGCAGTACAGGAACCGGTTCTGCGACCCACTCCAGCACAGCATGGAACAATATCAGATCAACCGGCGATTCCAAATGCTGAGCAACGTCCTGAACGGCGCATTGTATAAAATGCATGTTACCGCTCACACCTTTCTCTTCGGCCGCCGCCTGGGCACGCGCGATCATCTCTTTCGACACATCACAGAGCGTGACATGATGGCCTAACTGCGCCATGCGAATCGCCGTCTGGCCTTCCCCGCCACCAGCATCCAGCACGCGCAATGGCTCGTTGCCCATCCGGGTCAACAGGGCATCAAGATCCTGCCACAGAATCGCCTGACGCAGCTGACCTTTCGTCGTGCCGTAGATGTTGCGCGAGAACTTCTCGGCAATATCGTCGAAATTGCGATCCTTCATGGGTGCTCCACGCTCCTGGCAAAACCGCTATTTTGTCACAGCCGTGCCGATAATGAACCCATCTGGTGTAAGATCGGCGCAAAAGGCCTGCTATATGGTCAAAAAGGAGACGGATACGGTGCTTTTTACTCTCAAAAAATACATCGGCGGCCTGATGCTGCCTCTGCCTTTTTTGCTTTTGCTGATCGGGCTGGGCATTGCGCTGATCTGGTTTAGCCGCTGGCAGAAAACCGGCAAAGTATTTATCAGCATCGGGTGGCTGGTTTTATTGCTGTTGAGCATGCAGCCCGTTGCCGATCGCTTTTTAAAACCGATTGAAGACACCTATCCCACCTGGCGCGGTACGCAGCCGGTAAAATACATCGTGATACTCGGTGGTGGTTACACCTGGAACGATGCGTGGGCACCGAGTTCAAACCTGATTAATAACAGCCTGCCGCGTCTGACGGAGGGCATTCGTCTGTGGCAGGCCAACCCCGGTTCGAAAATGATCTTTACCGGTGCAGCGGCGCAAACCAACCCGGTCAGCACGGCGGAAGCTGGCGCACGCGTCGCTGAAAGCCTCGGCGTGCCACGCAGCGCCATCATAACGCTGGATCAACCGAAAGACACCGAGCGGGAAGCGCTTGCGGTGAAACAGGCGATTGGCGATGCGCCTTTCCTGTTGGTGACATCTGCGTCTCATCTGCCGCGCGCAATGATTTTTTTCCAGCATGCTGGCCTGCATCCATTGCCAGCGCCGGCAAACCAGCTGGCAATTGCCTCTCCGCTTAATCCGTGGGAACGCATTATCCCCTCCCCGGTGTGGCTGATGCACAGCGACCGGGTGGGTTATGAAACGTTAGGGCGACTCTGGCAGTGGTTGAAAGGCAGCTCAGACCAGCCAGGGGAGCAGTGATTTCGAGGCAAGATCGAAGTTAGCGCGGTTAAATCGTCCGGTATTCACCAACTGCGCCACTTCATCCCATAACAGGTAGAGCCAGCGCCGCCACAGGAAGGATTCTGCCACCGGCGCGCGCTGGAGATAATGCCAGAGCAACCCTTCTGCCTGCGCCCCCTCCACCAGCCGGAACAGTTCATATTCGCGCGGCGCCCAGAGCATTATGCCAGGCCCAACCATTGCCAGTAACTGGTCGCTACGGGCGTCTTTCAACATACTGCGCAAGTTAAAACTGCCATGTACCAGCACGCAGTTATCGTTAAAACCATCAAACAGTGCGGGCAGGCACTCGCGAGTACGAAACAGCACGCGCTTATCCTGCATCGTCAACCCGGTGTTGTGATACTGGTTGAGCGTGGTCCACAACACTTCCACGCGCTGGCGATACCAGGAAGGCCAGATATTTTCCTGGGTACTGTCAACAGTGCCAACACAACCGTGGCTATCCTGGCGGTGCCAGAAAAGCAACGCCTCAACGATTTGGTCTTTGAGTTGCTCCCAGCGCTCAGGCGTACGCGCAGGCGCTTCAACCGGTACGCCGCGTAAGCGTTCTATAAGCAGCACATCCGGCCCGGGGTGCTCTTCATGCGTCATGACGCCGTAAACAACCGGCATGCGAACAGCGCCGCCTCGCGCCAGCATTGATATCTTCCAGGCTAACTGTCGCGCAATGCCAGGCGTTGAGAAGCTTCGTGCCAACAGCGGCATCGGATTTCCCTGGCTGTCATACAGCGACCAGAGTGCGGAATCCGGCTTTTCGCTGACGCACTCCATGCGGCTCAGTTTTTCACCCAATAGATGACTCAATTCAGCGCGCAGTTGTTCCATAGCAGATTGCCCTCACAAAGATGACTGCTTTTATAATGAGCGCCGATAGCACAGATGTCATCCTGATGAGATCAAAACAGCATGAGAATTCCGCTGACAAGCGGCAAATCCCCTCCGGGTGGAGGGGATGGAAGGATTAACGCAGTTCCTGACGGACGCGCGCCAGATCTTCAGGGGTATCCACGCCGGTGCCCGGCACCACACTGGCGACGGCGACGTGGATTTTTTCGCCGTACCAGAGCACGCGCAGTTGCTCCAGCATCTCTATCTGCTCAAGCGGGCTGGTTTGCCAGCTGACATAACGGCGGATAAAACCGGCGCGATAGCCATAAATGCCGATATGACGCAGGAAAGTATCGCCTATCGTCTCGCGAGATTGTGCGAAACGATCGCGATCCCAGGGGATCGTAGCGCGGGAGAAGTAGAGCGCGTAACCTTCGGCGTCCATCACCACTTTCACCGCGTTCGGGTTGAATGTCTCTTCCGCACTGTGAATGGGTACCGCCAGCGTTGCCATCCCAACATCACGCGCGGCAAGGTTTTCTGCCACCTGGCGAATAATCGCTGGCGGGATCATTGGTTCATCACCCTGCACATTGACGATCACGGTATCGTCGCTGAAACCGCATTTTTCCACGACTTCAGCAAGGCGTTCAGTGCCGGACTGATGATCGGCACGGGTCATACAGACTTCACCGTCAACCGCCTGCACCGCATGCATCACCTCTTCGTTGTCCGTCGCCACGATAATACGCTCAGCGCCGGATTCACGGGCGCGCTCCAGCACATGCACCACCATGGGCTTACCGTTAATATCGACTAAAGGTTTGCCAGGCAAGCGTGTTGAAGCATAACGCGCGGGAATGATCACAACGAAACTCATGGCCGGCTCTCTTCCGCAGTTAATGAACGCGCTTCGGTTTCCAGTAATACTGGAATACCTTCCCGAACGGGATAGGCGAGGCTGTCGATTTTGCAGATTAATTCTTGTTTATCCTGGGTGTAATTCAGCTTTCCGTTACACACCGGGCAGGCAATAATTTCAAGTAAACGGTGATCCATCTTTCCTCCTGATACACCGATAATTAACGGTTTAAGCTTATCATATTCATTTATTACGCCGCGTCTATTTCCAGCCCGGCGCGGCATGCAGCAAATAACCCCTCGGGCAATCGCGAGAACGTAACCCGCAGAGCTCCCTGCCAACGGGCAAACTCGGTAATAGCACCTAACAGCCCCTTTTCCAGCGAATGCCCGGGTTTAACGCCATCTTCCAGATACAGCGCAATAATCTCCAGCATGCCCACTTTACGGTGCATTTTTGCATCCATACGCCCCACCAGTCGCCCACGATGCAATAATGGCAACACAAAATAGCCAAATTGCCGTTTAGGGGCCGGGGTATAGCACTCCAGACGGTAGCTAAAATCGAACAGTTGCTCGGCTCGTTTACGATCCCATACCACCGGATCAAACGGTGAAAGCACCGCGCTGTGAGTAGCGACAAGTTTGCCTGCCTGCGCCTGTTCAAGCTGCGGCAATAAAGAGGCATGCAGCCATGCCGGGCCAATGTTTTCAACATTGACGGGATAAATGGTTCCCGCGTCCTGCATCTTCTCCAGCACTAACGGTAATGCCACTTTCCGCAAGCGATAGTAATCCGCCAGCCACTGAGCGCGAAACAGCCCTAAACTGCGGGCGCTGTTTTCCAGCATCTGATACTCCGCCGCATCCTGCGGCAGCAGGTCGCGAGCATCATCCCAGTGCGGCACAACCCGCGGTGTTAAATCATAAACACGCTGGAAATTGCGACGTTCCACCACCATCACTTTTCCGGCCGTAAATAGTCCTTCCAGATGCCGCTTATGCGGCTTCCATGCCCACCAGCCGCTGGCTCCTTTACGTGGATGTTCAAAATCAGCCGAACGTACCGGGCCATTTTGCTCAATATGTACAATGAGCTGCTCAATTTCCGCCGCATGTTCCTGCATCCACGCTTCGCGATACTTCCAGCCCATTTGATCTGGCGCCAGCATGCGATGGCGCACCAGCGCAAAGTCTTCACGCGGCAGAAAACAGGCTTCATGCGCCCAGTACTCCATCAGGTCACCGTTGCGCAGCGCGTCATCAAGCCAGTGCTGCGGGTAGTGCCCAAGGCGGCTAAAAAGTACCAGATACGGGCTGCGGGCAACAATATTGATAGTGTCAATTTGCAGCAGCGACATGCGCTGAATAGTGGAGAGAATATCGCCCGGTTTTGCCCGACGGGAAGGTTTACGTAATAGCCCCTGGGCTGCGAGATGCAGATGACGAGCAGCAGTCAGAGAAAGTTGCGGCACGGACATGGGAGTTCCTGTTTAAGTAACAGGGCGCGGCCGATGCGACCACCGTCAGCGCGCCAGGGTGAACAATTCCTGCAGTAATTCTTGCGCCTGCTCGCCCTCAAGCTGCGCGTCTACAGGCAAATACCACCAGTTATCCTCAGCAAACGACCGACACTTAACTGCATCTTTTTCGGTCATCACCAATGTTTGCCCCGGTTTCACCAGCGGCTTTACATCATGCAGCGTTAACGCCTGATGATCGGCAAGCGCCACCGTTTTTTGCAGCGTCGCTCCGCACTCGGTGAGAGTAGCAAAAAAACGTGGAGGATGGCCGATTCCTGCCATCGCAACGATATTGGTCAGTGTGTGAACGTCACGGCGTTCGCCGGTAAGCAGATTGACCGCCAACCCAGGCCTCAAACGCATCGGGATCTCTCCCGCTCTGGCTACACCGCCGTTGGTAATGATGGCATCCACACTTTTTAAACGCGACGCCCGCTCACGCATCGGCCCTGCGGGCAACCACCAGCCATTGCCAAAACGCCTGACGCCGTCAACAACGACAATTTCCTTATCACGCGCCAGCTTATAGTGCTGCAAACCATCATCCGTAATGATCAGTTGTACCGCATGTAGCGCAAGAATCGCACTGACAGCATCACTTCTGACGGGAGAAACCGCAACCGGTGCGCCAGTACGTTGATATATCAGAACCGGTTCATCCCCTGCTTGAGCCGTAGTGGTTTCAGGTGTCAGCACAAGCGGATAACGATCCGCTCTACCACCGTAGCCACGCGACACCACACCAACATGGATGCCACGCTGCTGCAGTTGCTCCACCAACCAGATGACAACGGGCGTTTTACCGTTGCCGCCTGCCGTCAGATTGCCGACGACAACAACAGGAACAGGCGCACGCCAGGATTTTTTTAAACCAATGCGATAGGCAAAACGAATGGCACCGCTCACCAGGCCGTAAAGCCAGGAGAGTGGTAGCAACAGTAGCCACAAGCGGGATTCACCGGACCAGATGCGTGCAATCATTCGCCAAACTGCATTTTGTGAAGCTGAGCGTAGACACCACGTTGTTCCAGCAGATCCGCGTGGGTGCCACGTTCAACGATACGGCCATCTTCCACTACCACAATTTCGTCAGCCTGTTCGATGGTCGACAAACGGTGAGCGATAACCATTGAGGTACGGTTCTTTTGCAGCTCGTTCAGCGCGGCCTGAATGGCACGTTCAGATTCGGTATCAAGCGCCGAGGTCGCTTCATCAAGAATGAGGATCGGGCTGTCGCGCAGCAGCGCGCGGGCAATCGCAATGCGCTGGCGTTGACCGCCTGAAAGCAGCACGCCATTTTCCCCAATCATCGTATCCAGCCCCTCATCCATCTTATTGATAAAGTCATAGGCATAGGCCATTTTCGCTGCTTGCTCAATCTCTTCGCGGCTGTACGCTTCGGTACGTGCGTAAGCGATGTTATTGGCAACCGTATCATTAAACAGATGTACGTTTTGCGATACCAGCGCAACCTGATCACGCAACGACGTGAGCTTATATTCACGTAAGTCGTGGCCATCCATCAGGATTTGCCCTTCGTCGACATCGTAAAAACGCGTGATCAGGCTTGCCAGCGTCGATTTACCCGAACCGGAACGCCCTACCAGTGCGACGGTTTTCCCCGCCGGAATCGTCAGGTTGATATTGCGCAATGCTGGCGTTTCACGCCCCGGATAGGTGAAGGTCACGTTGCGAAACTCAATATCACCGCGCGCACGTTCAATCACCCGCGTGCCTTCGTCTTTTTCTTGCTCACTATCCAGAATCGCAAACAAGGTCTGGCAGGCCGCCATACCACGCTGGAACTGAGCATTGACGTTGGTCAGGGATTTCAATGGGCGCATAAGCGCGATCATTGATGAAAAGACAACGGTGATAGTACCCGCACTCAAAGTGGACATCACGCTTGGAAAACTGGCGGCATACAGCACAAACGCCAGCGCCAGTGACGCAATAAGCTGAATAATAGGATCGGAAATAGACGATGCCGAGACCATTTTCATGCCCTGTAAGCGCATCTTATTGCTGACTTTATCAAAACGGCTGGTTTCTACTTCCTGGCCGCCAAACATCAGCACCTCTTTGTGCCCTTTCAGCATCTGCTCCGCACTGGTGGTCACCTGCCCCATCGTGTTTTGCATATTTTTACTGATGTTGCGAAAGCGTTTGGAAACCACGCGAATCGCTATCGAAACGATCGGCGCCAGCACAATGAGAATCAGAGAGAGTTGCCAGCTATACCAAAACATCATGATAAACAAGCCGATAATCGATGCTCCCTCACGCACAACAGTGATCAATGCGCTGGAGGAGGAGGAAGCGACCTGTTCAGAGTCATAGGTAATACGCGAAAGTAAAGTGCCTGTAGATTGCTTATCAAAAAATGAGACCGGCATGCCCATCATATGGCTGAACAGGCGACGACGCATGGTCATCACCACTTTTCCGGAAACCCAGGAAATGCAGTAACTGGAGATGTAGCTGGTGATTCCACGCAGGATCATCAGCCCAATAACCACTAGCGGCATCCACAGCAGCACAGAGCGGTCGGTTTTACCAAAACCATCATCCAGTAACGGTTTGAGCAGCGATAGCATAAATGTATCGCTGGCTGCGTTGAGGATTAACGCTATCCCCGACACGATAAGACCCGCTTTGAAAGGCGCAATAGTTGGCCATAATCGGCGGAATGTCTGCCACGTGGAGAGATCTTTGTCGTTATGCATTCAAAAAACCAGCACTTGTTGAAATAGCCGCATATTCTACCCGTTATCACTGGGTACGCCAAACCACTGATGATACCAACGCGGTAAAAGTTGATCTCGTAAGCTATGGATTTCCCAGCCCTGTGGCGAAAACGATACTGTTAACTGCCCTTGATGCGGCGTGTCGTACCAGCGATATCCCTGTTCACGGTAGCGGTTGCTCACCTTTATCGACGGGAACCGCCAGGCGTTGTAACGTGACGCAGAGGCCAGCGCTGCTTCGCCGCCAATTCGCTGCACAAAGGGCAACGACGAAGAACTATTGCTTCCATGATGAGGCAATTGCACTAGTGTAGACTGCAAATGCGTCCAATAGTGACTCAGCATCGCCATCTCCCCCGATGCTTCAATATCTCCCGTGAGCAGGAAGCTGTGTTGGCCGTCATCGACTCTGACTACACATGAATGGTTGTTACCTTTGGCCTCGACATCGCTTAGCGGCCAATGAACGGTAAATGTTAGCCCCTGCCATTGCCACTGCTGACCGCGAAAGCATGGTTGGTGAGCAGCCCAACCCAGCGGGCTACGAATCCATAATTGCGGCCAGGCATTCAACAGTGAGTCCAGTCCACCACGATGATCCAAATGTTCATGACTCAGAATAATGCCTTCAGGCTGTAAAGCATGCCAACGCAGCCATGGAATAATCAACTGCCGCCCACTATCGCCACCGGGCCACGCAACGCCTGTATCATAGAGAATCGCTTTACCATTACGTTCAATCACCATTGCCAGGCCCTGCCCCACGTCCAGCATATGCACTGCCCACTCTCCCTGCCGTTCAGTGCGCCAGAACGGCAGAGTAAGCAATGTCAGGCATGCCAGACACAGCGCCGGGACGCTCCGCCATAAATGCAAACGCCAGACAATCAGCGCCAGCCACGGCAACCAGGCCAGCCACTGCCAGCGCATATCCACATTAAGCCAACCGGCAGGTAGCCAATGCAGAAAAGCAAACAGGAATTCCAGTGTCTTATCTGCAAGGTACCAGCAAGCCAACTCCCCCGCCGCAGGGCCGATCAAGTGCAGCAACATTCCCAGTAAAATGAGCGGTACAGTAACAAACGTTACCAACGGAATGGCCAACAAATTTGCCGCTAACGAGCTCAGACTTATGCCGTGGAAAATTGACAACTGCACAGGAAGCAGTAGTAAAGTCATCCCCACTTGTAGATGAAGCAAATTAATACTGCTCTGGACCAGCCAGGTATGTTGTTTTGTCGAAGCCGGTAGCCATTGATACCAAAACAGCAGCGCGGCTACTGCGAAAGCAGACAGCCACAGACTGGTTGATAGCACGGCAAGGGGATCGGTGAATAAGATAGCGGCAATGCAACAAAGCCATACCTGCCAGGGTGACCACAATCGCCCGGATAGCCGTAACGCGGCCCACACGCTAAGAGAAATAGCGGTACGCAATGCAGGCGGTTGTAGCCCGGTCAGCCAGGCGTAACTTACTGCAAACCCTACGCCAATAAGCAAGGGTAAACGCCAGCTAACCCAGCCGCCGGGAAAGAAACTTTGCACACCACGAACAATCAGCCATCCCAACATTGCCGCCAGAGCAATATGTAACCCTGATATCGCCATCAAATGCGCCGTACCGGTCTGCCGCATGATCTCTTTAACACTGGCATCCAACGTTGCGCGTTCGCCCATCCCTAACGCCAGAATCACCTGCTGCCAGGGATATCTAGTCAGTGTTTCGGTTAATGATTGCAGGTAGCGCGCGCGCCATGTGCACTGGGGTTCGGTCAGGCGGGCATCAATAAAACGGCCACTCAGCGGCAGGTGGGAAGCCATTGCATAACGTTGCGTATCGAAACCACCATCATTCAATTGCCCGTGAATGGCACGTGCTCTAATCGTCATCGTCCATCGCTGGCCGGTACAAACTGGCTCAGGCAAATACTGGCCATAGAGGCTTATTCCTACTGATGGAGACAAGCGCTTACCATCCAGACGAGTGATTTTTCCCCAATGCCGGGTCATATGATCCGTATCGGTAATTACCACCTCAGCCCGGTGAGTCGCACCAGCTATGTGCCCGGCAGGCCAGACAGCCTGCATTGCTGCCAGCACTCCCCATGCGAATGCAAGTAATGTGACTGCGCAATAACAAAACAGGCGAGGCCGAAAACACGCGCATAGACATCCGATAGCAATGAGAAACCACACACATTCTGTGGATGGTAGTGATGGCATCCACTGTAATGGCAAAATGCCAATTATCAGGCATATCGCTAATGCCGGTAACGTCATGCATACCTCCTTGTGGCGTGGAGAGTATGCCGCTGTTGCCAGTGTTTTCTATTTGTAATAACCGTTTTGCGGTGCAGGCTGGTTGCGTTCAACGCATTTGCATGACATCTGCAAAATTGTGCGAAGCAGCTTCAGAAATGAAGAGATCCGAGAAACAAAAAAAGCACCTACAGGTGCTTTTTCGTCAAAGTTAATTTCAGCGTGTAGCTAAAAATTACTCATAAATATTGGCGCGGTCGCGTAATTCTTTACCCGGTTTAAAGTGCGGAACGTATTTTCCTTCCAGATCCACTTTATCGCCTGTTTTCGGGTTACGCCCGGTGCGAGGTGCACGATAGTGCAGGGAAAAACTGCCGAAACCGCGGATCTCAATGCGCTCGCCCTGGGCAAGAGTAGAGGCCATATGCTCCAGCATCTCTTTTACAGCATCTTCCACAGCTTTAGCCGGAATATGCGACTGCTGGCTTGCAAGTCTTTCAATCAATTCTGACTTGGTCATGATTCCTCCGGTTTCCTTCAACGCAAAATTAGCTTTACTAGCTTTAACAAGGGCGGCCGTAGCCGCCCTTTGTCATTGATTACAGGACGAATCCTGTGATCTGTCAAGTAACTCCTCACCGTTCACGCTGCAGCCGTGTGACTTACGTCCTGGTACAGCGTAAATAATTCAGAGCGCTTGATATTACTCGCCTTTCGCTGCTTTGAAAGCTTCAGCCATAGCGTTAGAGAAATTGCCTTCTTCCTGTTTGTTGTTAACAGAAGCGATTGCATCTTTCTCGTCAGCTTCGTCTTTCGCACGAACAGACAGGCTAACTACGCGGTTTTTACGATCAACACCAGTGAATTTAGCTTCAACATCGTCGCCAACATTCAGAACCAGAGTTGCGTCTTCAACGCGGTCACGGGAAGCTTCAGAAGCGCGCAGGTAACCTTCAACGCCGTCAGCCAGTTCTACGGTCGCGCCTTTAGCGTCAACTGCAGTAACTTTACCGTTTACGATTGCGCCTTTCTTGTTCAATGCAACGTAGTTGTTGAACGGATCTTCTGCGAGCTGTTTAACGCCCAGAGAGATACGCTCACGCTCTGCGTCAACCTGCAGAACAACGGCTGCGATTTCGTCGCCTTTTTTGTATTCACGAACTGCTTCTTCGCCTGCAACGTTCCAGGAGATGTCAGACAGGTGAACCAGGCCATCGATACCGCCGTCCAGGCCGATGAAGATACCAAAGTCAGTGATAGACTTGATTTTACCTTCAACGCGGTCGCCCTTGTTGTGGGTTTCAGCGAACTGCTGCCACGGGTTGGATTTGCACTGTTTCAGGCCCAGGGAGATACGACGACGTTCTTCGTCGATATCCAGAACCATAACTTCCACTACATCGCCAACGTTAACAACTTTGGACGGGTGGATGTTTTTGTTGGTCCAATCCATTTCGGAAACGTGAACCAGGCCTTCAACGCCTTCTTCGATTTCAACGAAGCAGCCGTAGTCGGTCAGGTTGGTCACGCGGCCAGTCAGCTTGGTGCCTTCCGGGTAACGCTTAGCGATAGCTACCCACGGATCTTCGCCCAGCTGTTTCAGGCCCAGGGAAACACGAGTACGTTCGCGGTCGAATTTCAGCACTTTAACAGTGATTTCGTCGCCAACGTTTACGATTTCGCTCGGATGCTTAACGCGTTTCCATGCCATATCGGTGATGTGCAGCAGGCCGTCAACGCCACCCAGATCAACGAATGCACCGTAGTCAGTGAGGTTCTTAACGATACCTTTAACTTCCATGCCTTCCTGCAGGTTTTCCAGCAGTTGATCGCGCTCTGCGCTGTTTTCGGATTCGATAACCGCACGACGTGAAACAACAACGTTGTTACGTTTCTGGTCCAGCTTGATTACTTTGAATTCAAGCTCTTTGCCTTCCAGGTGCAGAGTGTCACGGACCGGACGAACGTCTACCAGGGAACCCGGCAGGAACGCGCGAATACCGTTCAGCTCAACAGTGAAGCCGCCCTTGACTTTGCCGTTGATAACACCGGTAACAGTTTCAGCGTCTTCGTAAGCTTTTTCCAGCGTGATCCAAGCTTCGTGACGTTTAGCTTTTTCACGGGACAGCAGGGTTTCACCGAAGCCGTCTTCTACTGCATCCAGAGCAACGTCGACTTCGTCACCAACCTGGATTTCCAGCTCGCCCTGGGCGTTTTTGAACTGCTCTGCCGGAATGGCGGACTCAGATTTCAGACCGGCGTCAACCAGAACTACGTCTTTGTCGATAGCAACAACAACACCACGAACGATAGAACCCGGGCGGGTTTCGATTTCTTTCAGGGACTCTTCAAAGAGTTGAGCAAAAGATTCAGTCATATTGATAATCTTCAGGATTCTTCAATTTAACGTCCACCTGGCTTCATGCCGGATGGGGTTGTTTCACATGCCTGCTCACACTCCATTGCAGCAGGTACTACGAATTCGGTCGCTTATGCGAGAGCCAATTTTTGGCGAGCATATTGTAGCGCTTTCTCAATCACTTGCTCAATACTTAAACTGGTTGAATCCAGTACTAAAGCATCGGCAGCGGGAACCAGCGGTGCAACAGGACGGTTTCGATCGCGATCGTCACGTTCCTTTATCTCGGCCAAAAGGCGTTCAAAGTTAACACTAAAGCCCTTCTCCTGCAACTGTAGCATGCGCCGATGCGCACGCTCTTCAGAAGAAGCGTCAAGAAAAATTTTTACCGGCGCGTCCGGAAAAACCACAGTCCCCATATCACGCCCGTCGGCGATAAGGCCTGGTGCGTCACGGAATGCGCGCTGGCGACGTAATAACGCTTCACGCACTCGCGGGAACGCTGCAATCTGCGAGGCTGCATTCGCCACGTCCTGAGTACGAATTTCGCTGCTGACATCTTCGCCTTCCAGAATGACCTCCAGATGGCCATTTGTTGAGACAAAACGCACATCCAGGTGCGCTGCCAGCGGAACCAAAACATCTTCGGAAGAAACATCGACATGGTGATGCAGCGCGGCGAGCGCCAGAACACGATAAATTGCGCCTGAGTCCAACAGATGCCATTGCAACGCTTCCGCCATTGCCTTGCAAAGCGTGCCTTTACCCGCGCCGCTTGGCCCATCAATGGTGATTACCGGGGCAATTGCCGTCATCTTTCTCTCCTTAATCAAGGCATATCGTTACATAACCGCGCGCATTATACGCGCCAATGCCCACAACCGTTACTGTTGCGTGCGAATAACCGAAGAGGATGCAACTGAGTGTAGAATAATTGCGCGGGAAGCGGGCTGATTTACACCAGCCCGCAAGAGGGGAAGTTATGCCAGCGTACTAATATGGGCTAATTGCTCGAAATAGTCCGGGAAAGTCTTCGCTGTACATTTCGGATCAAGAATGGTGACCGGCGTATCAGACAGCGCCACCAGCGAGAAGCACATCGCCATACGGTGATCGTTATAAGTCCCGATTTCCGCAAATTGCAGTCTGGCAGGCGGTGTCACGCGAATATAGTCTTCACCCTCTTCCACTTCGGCTCCGACTTTACGCAGCTCCGTCGCCATCGCGAATAAGCGATCGGTCTCTTTCACGCGCCAATTGTAGATGTTACGCAGAGTGGTCGTGCCTTTGGCAAACAGCGCTGCCGTCGCGATAGTCATTGCCGCATCGGGAATATGATTCATATCCATATCGATGGCGTTCAACTCACCACGCGTGCAGGAAATATAATCATCGCCCCAGACAACGGTTGCGCCCATTTTTTCCAGCACATCAGCAAAACGAATATCGCCCTGCACGCTGTTACGGCCTATGCCGGTTACTTTCACCGTACCGCCTTTGATTGCGCCGGCCGCGAGGAAATAAGAAGCAGAAGACGCATCGCCTTCGACCAGATAATGCCCCGGTGACTGATATTGCTGCGCACCGCGCACAACAAAGCGTTGGTATTGCTGGTTTTCAACCTCAACACCGAAGGTCTTCATTAGATGCAGCGTGATATCAATATACGGTTTGGATACCAGGTCACCTTTGATGGTGATAACCGTGTCGTTGGGCGCCAGCGGGGCTGTCATCAGCAATGCGGTTAAGAACTGGCTGGAAACGCTGCCGTCGACGCTCACTTCACCGCCGGTAAAGCCACCGCGCAAATGCAGCGGCGGATAATTTTCCTGCTCCAGGTAATCAATCTTTGCCCCGCCCTGACGAAGCGCATCGACCAGATGGCCAATCGGGCGCTCTTTCATGCGCGGCTCGCCAGTCAGCACAATATCGTTTTCGCCAAGGCACAGCACAGCGGCCAACGGACGCATAGCCGTTCCTGCGTTACCCAGAAACAGCTCCAGTTTTTCTGTTGAGTGCAGCGGGCCGCCAACCCCCGTCACTTCGCAACGGGTACGATCGGCAGACAACGTGTAATGAACCCCCAGCGCGCTGAGGGCATTGAGCATGTGGCGCACATCATCACTGTCCAGCAGGTTAGTCAGAACAGTCGTGCCACGCGCGAATGCGGCCAGCAACAAGGCGCGATTGGAGACACTCTTTGAACCAGGCAGATTGATGGTGCCATCTACTCGCGCGATGGGTTGTAACGTCAGGGATTCCATGAAACTTCACTCTCAACAAAAAGAATAAAACCCCCGCAGTAAAACTACGGGGGTACGTCAAAACAGTGTAATTAACCGTGGCGGCGTTCGAAATCGACCATAAAATCAGTGAGCGCCTGTACGCCAGCCAGCGGCATCGCATTATAGATAGAGGCGCGCATCCCGCCGACAACACGGTGGCCTTTCAGCGCGTGCAGACCCGCGGCAAACGACTCTTCCAGGAAGACTTTATCGAGCGCGCTGTCTGCCAGCTGGAACGGCACATTCATGCGCGAGCGGTTCCCTGTCGCCACATCGTTGCGGTAGAAATCGCTGTTGTCGATCACACCGTATAACAGGTCGGCTTTTTGCTGGTTGATTTTGTCCATTGCCGCCACACCGCCCTGTTTTTTCAGCCACTTAAACACTAGCCCGGAAAGATACCAGGCAAAGGTCGGCGGCGTGTTAAACATCGAGTCGTTTTCGTTCAGCACGGTGTAATCAAGGATCGACGGGCAAGCCTGATGCGCTTTACCGAGCAGATCTTCGCGCACAATCACCAGCGTCAAACCCGCTGGCCCGATATTTTTCTGCGCGCCTGCGTAGATCACACCGAAACGGCTTACGTCAATCTGACGAGAGAGAATAGTTGAGGAAAAATCAGCAGCGACGACTACATCACCGAAGTCCGGTGTTTCATCGATCGCAATACCGTCGATCGTTTCGTTCGGACAGTAGTGCAGATAGGCCGCATTATCGCTTAGTTGCCAGTCACGCATCGGCTTCACCGCGCGCAGACCATCAACAGTGATTTTGGCGTCAATAACGTTCGGTGAGCAGTATTTTTTCGCTTCTTTTACCGCGCTCGCCGCCCAGTAGCCTGCATCAACGTAATCAGCGGTGGTTTTATCGCCCAGCAAGTTCAGCGGAACGCCCGCAAACTGGCCGCGACCGCCGCCGTGACAGAACAGAACCTTATAGTTAGAGGGAATATTCAGCAGGTCGCGAAAATCCTTTTCTGCTTCTTCCGCCACGTGGATAAACTCTTTACCACGATGGCTAATTTCCATCACCGACGTTCCAAGACCTTGCCAGTCGCACAGCTCTTGTTGCGCTTGTTTGAGCACATCCGCCGGTAATACTGCCGGGCCAGAACTAAAATTAAAGACCTGAGTCATTTCCCCTCACCACGCTATAAAGCAATAAGTTATTCCTGTGACATCGGTTTTATCATTCAGCGCTACGCGCCGCAACGGGTAATGGGTGCCAGCGGCAGGATGTGCGCTAACTCACATAGCAGAAAGTTTTGTTTGCTCACCGCAGACCCGATAAAAACGCTGTTATGTCACGCGAACAGCCCGGCTTGCCTTCGACCATTCCGGATTTGCACAACGCGGGCAAGATTGCTTATCCCCTTTTTGCATGGCGACGATTTTACTGCAGCGGACACAAACATAATCCCCCGCTTCGGGAACCGTCGTGAAACGCTCACTGCAACCTTCAGGCAAAATACATAACCCGGGTTTCACCTCATCGTCCGGGAAGTAGTAAACGCTGATTTGACCGTTGGTTTCCATTATTGCCAGACGAATCTGTCCGAGTTGTTCCACGCCATTTAGACGTAGTTCCATAAAGAACTCGAACTCGGTCATGTTTGCCGCATGCACCTTTTCCCACGCCAGTTCGCCGTTTTCGACAATGACAACCGGTTTGCCTTCCAGCAGATCTTCCAGCTTTTCGCTGTGCGACATCAGCCACATCACAAACCGATAAAGCAACGCTAAAGTGATAAAAACCACCAGCACCGGCAGCATTGGCACATCATCGTAAAAAGCGACATCCCCGGCGGCCGACCCCAATGTCAGGATTATCAGCACCTCAAACAGAGACATCTGGCGGACACCGCGTCGGCCGGTGATTTTGAGAAATAAAAAGACCAAAACAAAGGTATAGACACTACGCAGTGCGACTTCCCCGAGAAAATCAAGAGGGACCTTGTCGAGCGCCATGCGATGCAGATCAAACGCTTTCATTTTTTATGCCTGAACAGTTCGTTACTTTTCTTAATCATAGCCAGAAGTTTTATTTTCGTCGGTCAGGTGTGGAAGATAGCGTCAGTCACGCAAAACCCGTATCATTGCGCGCTTTACGTACGAAAAAAGTGACCGCCATGACTCAAACATTTATTCCCGGCAAAGACGCCGCGCTGGAAGATTCCATCGCCCGCTTCCAGCAAAAGCTCACCGATCTCGGTTTTAACATCGAAGAGGCCTCATGGCTGAATCCGGTGCCAAACGTCTGGTCTGTACATATTCGCGATAAAGAGTGCGCACTGTGCTTCACCAACGGCAAAGGTGCGACCAAAAAAGCCGCGCTGGCCTCTGCGCTGGGCGAGTATTTCGAGCGTCTGTCCACCAACTACTTCTTCGCTGATTTCTGGCTGGGTGATGCCATCGCACAGAGCCCGTTCGTTCATTATCCGAATGAGAAATGGTTCCCGCTGCCGGAAGATGATTCCCTGCCGGCAGGCATTCTGGATGCGCGTCTGCGCGCCTACTACGACCCGCAGAACGAACTGGCTGCCGGGATGCTCGTTGATCTGCAATCCGGCAACGATGAGCGCGGTATCTGCGCTCTGCCGTTTACCCGCCAGTCTGATGAGCAGACGGTTTATATCCCAATGAATATCGTCGGCAACTTATACGTTTCTAACGGTATGTCCGCCGGGAACACGCGCAATGAAGCCCGCGTGCAGGGGCTGTCCGAAGTGTTCGAACGCCATATTAAAAATCGCATTATTGCCGAAAGCATCAGCCTGCCAGAAATTCCGCAGGATGTGCTGGCGCGCTACCCGGGCGTTGTCGAAGCAATTGCCAAACTGGAAGCGGAAGGTTTCCCGATCTTCGCTTACGACGGTTCCCTGGGCGGTAAATACCCGGTTATCTGCGTTGTCCTGTTCAACCCGGCTAACGGCACCTGTTTTGCCTCTTTTGGCGCGCACCCTGATTTCGGTGTGGCGCTCGAGCGTACTGTTACCGAGCTGCTGCAAGGCCGCGGGTTAAAAGATCTGGATGTCTTCACACCGCCAACTTTTGATGATGAAGAAGTTGCCGAACATGCCAACCTAGAGACGCACTTTATCGACTCCAGCGGTTTGATCTCCTGGGACCTGTTCAAGCAGGATGCGGATTATCCGTTTGTTGACTGGAGCTTTGCTGGCACGACGGAAGAAGAGTTCGCCACACTCATGGCTATCTTTAAGGCAGAAGATAAAGAAGTCTATATTGCCGATTATGAGCATCTGGGCGTTTACGCCTGCCGTATTCTGGTGCCAGGCATGTCCGATATTTATCCGGCGGAAGATCTGTGGCTGGCGAACAACACCATGGGCAGCCATTTACGCGAAACCATCCTCTCTTTGCCTGGCAGTGAATGGGAAAAAGAGGAGTACCTCAACCTGATCGCGCAACTTGATGACGAAGGTCATGATGACTTCACCCGCGTTCGCGAACTGTTGGGTCTGGCGACCGGTAAAGACAATGGCTGGTACACGCTGCGCATT
This sequence comes from Kosakonia sp. LAM2021, assembly GCF_016620385.1. Lineage (NCBI taxonomy): Bacteria > Pseudomonadati > Pseudomonadota > Gammaproteobacteria > Enterobacterales > Enterobacteriaceae > Kosakonia > Kosakonia sp. LAM2021. The sequence goes on along the minus strand of NZ_JAENHT010000011.1, from coordinate 64,921 downwards.
GGCGAGCTAAAAGCGATGCTAGCGCTGGCTGGCGGCGATTTGGATCAGGCATTAGCCTGGACCGAATGGACGATGGAATTCAACGCCTCGATCTTTAGCGCCGAACGGGCAAACTACTACCGCTGCCTGCAGACATTATTACTACTGGCGCAGGAAGAGGAACGCGAGCCGCTGCAATACCTGAATGCATTCGTACGCATGTATGGTGCGCAAGCAGTTGAAGCCGCCAGCGCCGCATTAAGCGGGGAAGCACCGTTCTATGACCTGCAACCGGCAGACGGTTCCCTGCAGGCGTTCCCGGCGCATCAGTCGCTGTTAGCGGCTTACGAAAAATTACAACAAGCCAAACGGGCATTCTGGTCGAAATAACGACAAGTAGAACGACAATATGTAGGCTTAATGAGTGGTCTACGCTATATTACGGGGCAATTTCATTGCCCCGTTTTATTTATTTTTTTGGCAATGACAGCCATATGTAATATTAAAGTTAAATATGGGTAAATATAATTATCCACTCCGACTAATATTGTTACTTCTTATGGCAATTACTCCATTTTAATTAACTGTTTTTTGGGAGGTCACATAAAAAAATTCAACTCATTTTGCAATTTTTAAACTTTATTTTTATTTTGATAATCAACAAGTTACTCCGCATTCGTAGAAAAACCACGCTCTTTGCGGTCCTATAAGCCAGGCGAGATATGATCCATATCAAATTCTCTTCTATAATGCTTTGTTAGTATCTCGTCGCCGACTTAATAAAGAGAGAGTTAGTGTGAAAGCTGACAACCCTTTTGATCTTATTCTTCCAGCCGAAATGGCCAAAGTTGCCGAAGAAGCTGGCGTCTATAAAGCGACTAAACATCCGCTTAAGACTTTCTATCTTGCGATTACCGCAGGCGTGTTTATCTCCATTGCTTTCGTTTTCTACATCACCGCCACCACAGGTACCGGCGCAATGCCGTACGGTATTGCTAAACTGATCGGTGGTGTCTGCTTCTCACTGGGGCTGATTCTTTGCATCATTTGCGGTGCAGATCTCTTTACTTCAACCGTACTGATTGTCGTAGCGAAAGCCAGTGGCCGTATCACCTGGGGGCAACTGGCCCGCAACTGGATTAACGTCTATGTCGGCAACCTGGTGGGTGCGCTGCTGTTTGTGCTGTTAATGTGGTTGTCCGGTGAGTACATGGTCGCCAACGGTGGCTGGGGCTTAAATGTACTGCAAACCGCAGACCATAAAGTACACCACACATTTATTGAAGCCGTGGCGCTGGGCATTCTGGCTAACCTGATGGTTTGTATGGCCGTGTGGATGAGTTATTCCGGCCGTAGCCTGATGGACAAAGCCATGATTATGGTTCTGCCGGTGGCGATGTTTGTTGCCAGCGGTTTTGAACACAGTATTGCGAATATGTTTATGATCCCGATGGGTATTGTAATTCGCAACTTTGCAAGCCCGGAGTTCTGGACCGCAGTTGGTTCCAGCCCGGAAAGTTTCTCTCACCTGACCATTATGAATTTCATCACTGATAACCTGATCCCCGTAACAATCGGGAATATCATCGGTGGAGGATTATTAGTCGGGTTGACATACTGGGTCATTTACCTGCGTGGCAACGATCATCACTAATGGTTGTTTCAGGCAGTAAATAAAAAATCCACTTAAGAAGGTAGGTGTTACATGTCCGAGCTTAATGAAAAATTAGCCACAGCCTGGGAAGGTTTTGCGAAAGGTGACTGGCAGAAAGAAGTCAACGTACGTGACTTTATCCAGAAAAACTACACCCCGTACGAAGGCGATGAGTCCTTCCTGGCTGGCGCTACTGACGCGACCACCAAACTGTGGGACAAAGTCATGGAAGGCGTTAAACTGGAAAACCGTACCCACGCGCCAGTTGATTTTGACACCTCCGTTGCATCAACCATCACTTCTCACGACGCTGGTTACATCAATAAGTCGTTAGAGAAAATTGTTGGTCTGCAGACTGAAGCTCCGCTGAAACGCGCAATCATTCCGTTCGGCGGCATCAAAATGGTTGAAGGTTCCTGCAAAGCGTACAACCGCGAACTGGATCCGCAACTTAAAAAAATCTTCACCGAATACCGTAAAACCCATAACCAGGGTGTATTCGATGTTTATACCAAAGACATTCTGAACTGCCGTAAATCCGGTGTTCTGACTGGCCTGCCGGATGCTTACGGCCGCGGTCGTATTATCGGTGACTACCGTCGCGTTGCGCTGTACGGTATCGACTACCTGATGAAAGACAAATACGCACAGTTCCAGTCTCTGCAGTCTGATCTGGAAAATGGCGTAAACCTGGAAGCGACTATCCGTCTGCGTGAAGAAATTGCTGAACAGCATCGCGCACTGGGTCAGATCAAAGAGATGGCAGCGAAATACGGTTGCGATATCTCTGGTCCGGCTACCAACGCCCAGGAAGCAATCCAGTGGACCTACTTCGGATACCTGGCCGCTGTTAAGTCTCAAAACGGCGCTGCAATGTCCTTCGGTCGCGTATCCACCTTCCTGGACGTATACATCGAACGTGACCTGAAAGCAGGCAAAATCACTGAGCAAGACGCTCAGGAAATGATTGACCACCTGGTCATGAAACTGCGTATGGTTCGCTTCCTGCGTACCCCAGAATATGATGAACTGTTCTCTGGCGACCCGATTTGGGCAACTGAATCTATCGGTGGTATGGGCGTTGATGGCCGTACGCTGGTTTCCAAAAACAGCTTCCGTTTCCTGAACACCCTGTACACCATGGGCCCGTCTCCGGAACCGAACATCACCGTTCTGTGGTCTGAAAAACTGCCGCTGAACTTCAAAAAATTCGCTGCGAAAGTTTCCATCGATACCTCTTCTCTGCAGTACGAGAACGATGATCTGATGCGTCCGGATTTCAACAACGACGACTACGCTATTGCATGTTGTGTAAGCCCGATGGTTGTGGGTAAACAAATGCAGTTCTTCGGTGCTCGCGCTAACCTGGCGAAAACCATGCTGTATGCAATCAACGGCGGCGTTGATGAAAAACTGAAAATGCAGGTAGGTCCGAAATCTGAACCTATCAAAGGCGACGTTCTGAAGTTCGACGAAGTGATGGATCGTATGGATCACTTCATGGATTGGCTGGCTAAACAGTACGTCACCGCGCTGAACGTCATCCACTACATGCACGACAAATACAGCTACGAAGCTTCACTGATGGCGCTGCACGATCGTGACGTTATCCGTACCATGGCTTGCGGTATCGCTGGCCTGTCCGTAGCGGCTGACTCCCTGTCTGCTATCAAATACGCGAAAGTTAAACCTATTCGTGACGAAGACGGTCTGGCTATCGACTTCGAAATCGAAGGCGAATATCCGCAGTTTGGTAACAACGACGCTCGCGTTGATGATATGGCGGTTGACCTGGTTGAACGTTTCATGAAGAAAATTCAGAAACTGACCACTTACCGCAACGCTATCCCGACCCAGTCTGTTCTGACCATCACATCTAACGTTGTGTACGGTAAGAAAACAGGTAACACCCCGGATGGCCGTCGCGCTGGTGCTCCGTTCGGACCAGGTGCTAACCCGATGCACGGCCGTGACCAGAAAGGTGCTGTTGCCTCTCTGACTTCCGTTGCTAAACTGCCGTTCGCTTACGCTAAAGATGGTATCTCTTACACCTTCTCTATCGTGCCGAACGCGCTGGGTAAAGACGACGAAGTACGTAAAACCAACCTGGCGGGTCTGATGGATGGTTACTTCCATCACGAAGCGTCCATCGAAGGTGGTCAGCACCTGAACGTGAACGTCATGAACCGCGAAATGCTGCTCGACGCGATGGAAAACCCGGAGAAATATCCGCAGCTGACCATCCGTGTTTCTGGTTATGCCGTACGCTTTAACTCCCTGACTAAAGAACAGCAGCAGGATGTTATCACTCGTACTTTCACTCAGACCATGTAATGGTATTGACTGAAACTACGCAGTAAAAAGCGTATAGTAAAGGCTCCACGACTGTGGGGCCTTTTTAACACCTGAAGTGTGCTTCGTCAGCCATCTATACTTGCTGGATGTCTGCCAAAACAGACTTAGCGCAGAAGGAATTAAACTGCGCAGACACAGGCCCCGGATGGGCCACATCTGGAGAAAACACCGCAATGTCAGTTATTGGTCGCATCCACTCCTTTGAATCCTGCGGCACGGTCGACGGCCCGGGCATCCGTTTTATTACCTTCTTCCAGGGCTGCCTGATGCGCTGCCTGTATTGCCACAACCGCGATACATGGGATACACACGGTGGCAAAGAGATCACCGTTGAAGAACTGATGAAAGATGTCGTTACCTATCGGCACTTTATGAACGCCTCCGGCGGCGGCGTTACGGCATCCGGTGGGGAAGCAATCTTGCAGGCAGAATTCGTTCGCGACTGGTTTCGTGCCTGTAAAAAAGAGGGCATCCACACCTGCCTCGATACTAACGGCTTTGTGCGCCGTTACGATCCGGTGATCGATGAATTGCTGGAAGTTACTGATTTGGTGATGCTCGATCTCAAGCAAATGAACGATGAGATCCACCAGAATCTGGTCGGCGTATCCAATCACCGGACCCTTGAATTTGCCCAGTATTTATCGAAGAAAAATATCAACGTATGGATCCGTTACGTCGTTGTGCCTGGCTGGTCTGATGATGACGATTCCGCACATCGCCTTGGTGAATTCACCCGCGATATGGGTAACGTTGAGAAAATCGAACTCCTTCCCTATCACGAGCTGGGTAAGCATAAATGGGTGGCGATGGGTGAAGAGTATAAGCTGGACGGTATTCACCCGCCGAAGAAAGAGACCATGGAGCGCGTAAAAGGTATCCTGGAGCAGTACGGTCACAAAGTGATGTACTGAGCCGTCCCTGGGACAAAAAAGCCACAACACTCAGTTGTGGCTTTTTTATTTATCAAGCGGCGAATATCAGGCATGCGCCACAGGCGTTGGATGATGCCCGGGTTTGCGCATCAGCATCACCAGATAGATAAACGACACACCCGCGATCATGATAAACAGCAAGCTATCCGAGTAGCTTTGCATCAGCATTGCGGTCAACGTCGGACCAAGCAAGCTACCAATGGTGTAACTCAGTAGCAGCGCCTGGTTCATTGCCACCAGCTGGTGGTGTTCCACTTTCTCACAGGCCCACGCCATCGCCACCGGATAAAGGGTAAAGCCTGCCGTCCCGAGCACAAAAAGCGCTGGAGCCATGGCTGCATTGCTCAACATCGCAAAACAACCCACGATCACGACAAACACCTGCACACGCAGCACCAGCAGGCGACCAAAACGATCTGCCAGCCGACCAACCGGCCACTGCCCTACAATACCGGCACTGACCATCAGCGCCATCCAGAAACCAATCCCCGAATCGCTAATCCCCTGATGCGAAAGATAGAGCGGCATCAAGCCGTACAGCGAACCAAGGATAATCCCGGAGATAATACAGCCATTCACACCGAGGCGAGCATGGCGCAGACGCAACATCGGCCATACCGAGGTCGGAGCCTGTTCTTCGTTCTGCTGGTTGACAATGCGGGTAAACAGCAGCGGCAGGATCGCCGCCAACACCAGCGCAGTCGTCCACGGCAGTACGCTCATCAGATCTGTCGGCAACTTACTGACCATTATCTGGCCAAGCACCGTGCCAACGTAGTAAACCATCATGTAAGCTGCCAACAGACGGCCACGATTGCGCGATGTGCCGCTGCACATCAGGGCGCTTTCCACGACCACCCAAATCATCGCGCAGCCTACACCCGCGACAAAGCGCCAAACCATCCAGCTCCAGAAGCCAATCATTAGCCCCAGGCCAACACAGCCTGCGGCAAAGATCAGTGAAGCAAGATAATAACTGCGGTTAAAACCCAGACGGCGAATTAAACGCCCGGTCAGTAACGTACCCAGCAAGTTGCCAGTGAAATAGGAAGAACCCACCATCCCAACCTGCCAGGTCGGTAAGTTTTCGTGGGCGAGCCAGAGCGGCACGAGCGTATTTAGCGTCGCGATCGCCAGCGTCAACAGCATTAAGCCACAGAGCAATAGCAGCACTGGCCGGGTATAGATGGACATGGATAAAAACCGTGAGGAAGTTCAGTTTGCGTGCGCATCATGCCACCGGTAAGAACATTGTCAATCCACGGATTTTGGACGCTGACACGTTTTGCACCACGACGATTCGTAAAACTTATCCAGCATTGGGCTTAACAAATAACGATGCGATTCACACTATTGAAAATAAAAGAATAGTTTTGCAATCAGGCAGAATTATCGGTCGAAAAAATTCATGATGAATGCCGGAATAAAATGGCTGAAACAGGCGCCGTAAAAATTATTATCCTCCACAGCAGGCTGCATTGTTCTCATCCGTGAAGGGCCTGCCAAAAAATGAGAAGAAGCTTCTGCCAGTTCTGTGAACGTTAAACCCGAACCTGCTGCTGAACCACTCGCAGGAGGAGTTTTTAAATAGACAAAAAAAGCGCCCGCAGGCGCTTTCAGAATTAACATTCACTACAGGCAAATGATCAGCCGATGAACTCAAGGCCGTTCATGTACGGACGCAGTACTTCAGGCACTTCAATTCGACCATCAGCCTGCTGATAGTTTTCCATTACCGCCACCAGCGTACGACCGACTGCCAGACCGGAACCATTCAGCGTATGAACCAGACGGGTTTTCTTGTCGGACTTGCTACGGCAGCGCGCCTGCATACGACGAGCCTGGAAATCCCACACGTTAGAGCAGGAAGAGATTTCGCGGTAGGTGTCCTGCGCCGGTACCCACACTTCCAGATCGTAGGTTTTGCACGCACTGAAGCCCATATCACCCGAGCACAGCAGCACTTTACGATAAGGAAGCCCCAGCAGCTGCAACACTTTCTCAGCGTGGCCAGTCATCTCTTCCAGCGCCGCCATAGAATCTTCCGGGCGAACGATCTGCACCATTTCAACTTTATCGAACTGATGCATACGGATCAGACCACGCGTATCACGTCCATAAGATCCCGCTTCTGAACGGAAACATGGCGTGTGGGCAGTCATTTTGATCGGCAGATCATCTTCATCAATGATCTCATCACGCACCAGGTTCGTCAGCGGAACTTCGGCAGTCGGGATCAACGCGTAATTGCTGCTGTCCGCTTCTTCTTCCAGCGGACGGGTGTGGAACAAATCACCCGCGAATTTTGGTAACTGACCGGTGCCGTACAGCGTATCCTGGTTGACCAGATACGGAACATAGTTCTCTGCGTAGCCGTGCTGTTCGGTGTGCAAATCCAGCATGAACTGCGCCAGCGCACGGTGCATACGCGCAATCTGCCCTTTCATCACCACAAAGCGAGAGCCAGTAAGTTTCACCGCTGCGGCGAAATCCAGCCCGCTGTGCATCTCACCCAGCGTCACGTGATCGCGAATATCGAAATCGAACTTGCGCGGCGTACCCCAACGGCTGACCTCAACGTTGTCGTTTTCGTCACGGCCGACTGGAACACAATCGTCTGGCAGGTTAGGGATTGTCAGCGCGATGTCGCGGATCTCCGCCAACAGGGTTTCCAGCTCCGCTTTAGCCGCGTCCAGCTCTTCACCCAGTTTGTTCACTTCCAGGCGTAAAGGCTCGATATCTTCCCCGCGTGCTTTCGCCTGGCCAATGGATTTCGATCGCGAGTTGCGTTCCGCCTGCAGGTTTTCTGTATTAACTTGCAAGACTTTACGACGCTCTTCTAAAGCGCGTAATTTATCTACATCCAGCTTAAAGCCCCGGCGTGCCAGTTTTTCAGCGACTGCGTCTGGCTCGGTACGCAGCAGATTGGGATCGAGCATGCTTTTCCTGTGCTTATCGAATTGAAATAAAAGAATACGACCGCAGCCTGCGGTCGATGGTGTAAGTCGTAACCTTACCGCAACGCCCGCACTAGCGATAGCGTTTTATAGGGCTTTTATGATCCTGTTCGGTAAGCCAGGTGAGCTTTTCACCAATCTTACCTTCAAGGCCTCTTGTCGAGGGATGATAATAGCGTGTCTGTGCCAGTTCTTGCGGGAAATACTCTTCCCCGGCGGCATAGGCATTGGGTTCGTCATGTGCATAGCGATACTCCTGCCCGTAGCCCATCTCTTTCATCAGTTTTGTCGGCGCATTACGCAGATGAACCGGTACGTCGTAATCGGGGCGATCGCGCGCATCCGCCAGCGCCGCTTTGAAGGCGGTATAAACCGCATTACTTTTCGGCGCACAAGCGAGGTAGACAATCGCCTGCGCGATGGCACGTTCGCCTTCTGCAGGACCAACGCGTGTAAAACAATCCCATGCGGCAATAGCGACCTGCATCGCACGCGGATCGGCGTTACCGACATCTTCAGAGGCAATCGCCAGACAGCGCCGCGCGACATATAAAGGATCGCCACCGGCAGTAATAATTCGCGCATACCAGTAAAGCGCAGCATCCGGCGCACTGCCGCGGACCGATTTGTGCAATGCGGAAATCAAATCGTAAAAACGATCGCCTTTGTTGTCGAAGCGGGCGCTGCGTTCACCAGCAATTTCCGTGAGCAGTTCTGGCTTTAATACACGCTTGCCGGAACTGTCGAGTTCCGCCATATCCGCCATCATCTCAAGCGTATTAAGCGCCCGGCGCGCATCACCGCCAACCAGCTCGGCAATCGCTCGCCGGGTTTCATCCGGCAGAACAATATCCTGCCCGCCGTAACCGCGTGCTTTGTCTTCCATCGCCTGCGTTAAAACCTGCTCGATATCCTCAGTGGTCAGCGATTTAAGCAAATAAACGCGCGCACGAGACAGCAATGCAGAATTGAGTTCAAAAGAGGGGTTTTCCGTCGTCGCGCCAATAAAAGTAATGGTGCCATCTTCAATGTGCGGCAGAAAAGCGTCCTGCTGGCTCTTATTAAAGCGATGAACTTCATCGACGAACAGAATGGTACGGCGCCCGGCATTGCGGTTTTGACGCGCACGCTCAATGGCTTCGCGGATCTCTTTCACCCCGGAGGTCACCGCAGAGATACGTTCCACATCTGCACTGGCATAACGCGCTATCACTTCGGCGAGCGTGGTTTTGCCCGTTCCAGGCGGTCCCCATAGAATCATGGAGTGCAAGTGTCCGGCTTCAATCGCGCGCGGGAGCGGCTTACCCGGCGCAAACAGATGTTGCTGACCAATGTACTGCGCTAAATTTTCTGGCCGCATACGTGCGGCCAGAGGTTGAAACGCATTATCGGAAAAGTCGAGCGACATGTTACTCATGCACGCCTCTTACTTGCGCTGATCGTCAACCGTTACGCCCTTCGGCGGGGTAAAGGTAAATTTAGACGCATCAACGGTGCCGTTTTGCTGCGATTTCAGCTGATAGCTGCTGCGCTGATCGTCCTGCTCAATGGCGCTAAATTGATGGATAGTGCCATCGCGCCCCACGTTGATAGTGAACTGTTTCAGGTTGCCGTTGTTGCCTTTCGGCGTCAGCACAAAATCGTCACCCTTCTGCTCAATATTGTACTGCTGCCAGTCACTTGCCTGATTACGGGCAATCAGCATAAATGGCGTGTTACCCGTGGCGTCTTTCAGCCAGGTCGCTGTTGCCTGCTCAACAAATGGGTTATAGAACCACAGCGTTTTACCATCTGACACCAGAACACTTTCATCCGGCTGGGTCATATGCCAGTTAAACAGGTTCGGGCGTTTCACCCACAGATCGCCCTGGCCTTCTTGCACCGCAGCGCCGCTGCCGTCGGTCACTTTTTGAGTGAAGGTAGCGTGAAAGCTGCTGACTTTATCGAGACGGCTTTTCAGGTCGCTGGAAGCATCAGCCCACACATTGCTGACCAAAAAACTCCCCATTAATGCACAAACCAAAGCGACTTTTTTCATTGCTGTTCCTTAAATACGTCACTCCCGACATGGGAGAATACTTCTGTCACTCTAAGCACCGTGTACCAGGAGCAACAGAAGAAAAGACTGAATTTCTATTGCGTTACATATCCTTGCAATCAGTCAAAGGGCGGCGGAGCCAGCACTTCACGGTTTCCGTTATGCCCCTGTTCGCTGACAATCCCCTGCGCTTCCATCTGCTCAATGATACGCGCTGCGCGGTTATAGCCGATACGGAACTGGCGCTGTACGCCGGAGATAGAAGCTTTACGTTTTTCGGTCACGAAATTAACAGCCTGATCGAATAACGGATCCAGCTCTTCTCCCCCCTCAAAACCGCCACCTGCACCGCCTTCGCTTTCGCTATCCGAGGTAATGCCATCGACATACTGTGGACGCCCGCGCGCTTTCCAGTCCTGCACAACGGCGTGCACTTCCTGGTCGCGAACGAATGCACCATGTACACGCACGGGTGCAGAGGTCGAGTTAGGGCCAGAATAGAGCATATCCCCCATCCCAAGCAGCGATTCTGCACCGCCCTGATCGAGGATGGTACGCGAGTCAATTTTGCTCGAAACGGTAAACGCGATACGTGTCGGGATGTTGGCTTTAATCAGGCCGGTGATGACATCCACTGACGGACGCTGGGTCGCCAGCACCAGGTGAATGCCCGCAGCGCGCGCTTTTTGCGCCAGACGCGCAATCAGCTCTTCCACTTTCTTACCGACGGTCATCATCAAATCGGCGAATTCATCCACCAGAACCACGATATACGGCAGTTTTTCCAGCACCGGATGTTCGACATCCATGCTGTCACCCGGTTTCCAGTAAGGATCCGGGATCGGACGGCCCATCCGCGCTGCTTCAGCGATCTTCTCGTTGTAACCCGCCAGGTTTCGCACTCCGAGCGCCGACATCAGCTTGTAGCGACGCTCCATTTCGTTGACGCTCCAGCGCAAGGCGTTAGCCGCATCTTTCATGTCGGTGACGACTTCGGTAAGCAGATGCGGGATCCCCTCATACACTGATAGCTCGAGCATTTTCGGGTCGATCATGATAAAGCGCACCTCTTCCGGCGTCGCTTTATACAGCATGCTGAGGATCATGGCGTTCACGCCCACCGATTTACCAGAACCCGTCGTACCCGCAACCAACAGGTGCGGCATCTTCGCCAGGTCGGCTATTACCGGATCGCCCGCGATATCTTTACCCAGCACCACAGTCAGCGGTGACGGATTTTCGCGGAATTTCACGCAGTCCAGCACTTCGCGCAGGTAAACGGTTTGTCGTTTCTTATTCGGCAGTTCCAGACCCACGTACGGTTTACCCGGAATAACTTCCACCACACGCACTGCAACAGTCGACAACGAACGCGCCAGGTCGCGGGAGAGGTTCGAAATACGCGCAGCTTTCACGCCCGGGGCGAGATTCAACTCAAAACGGGTGATAACCGGGCCTGGAGAATAATTGACCACATCAGCTTTGATGCGGAAATCCGCCAGCCGCGCTTCCACCAGGCGTGCCATCTGTTCCAGTGCAAACGTATCTACCGGTTCAACTTCCGCTGGCGGCTGCGTCAGCAAATCCAGCGACGGCAGCGGTGTCGTCGGTTTTTGCATCGGGCGGCTGTCGCCATTACGCATGAGCAACGGGTGAATCAGGCTATCTTGCGGCTGTGCAACAGGTTGCTGAACCGGCTGCTGATATTGCTGAGGTTGTGCAACAGGTTGATACGCCGGCTGCTGATACTGCTGCGGTTGTGCAACAGGTTGGTGAGCCGGCTGCTGATAATGCTGCGGCTGTGCAGCAGATTGCTGCGCCGGCTGCTGATACTGTGGCGGCTGTGCAGCAGGTTGATGCGCCGGCTGCTGATAATGCTGCGGCTGTGCAACAGGTTGGTGAGCTGGCTGCTGATAATGCTGTTGCGATTGTTGATGATGATGCGCAAGAGATTCCTGCTCCGGCATTACGCCAGGTGTAAACAGCGGTTCGCCTGGGCCATCATCCACCAGCGCCTTCATTGGTGAGAACGCAAAGTCCTCTGGCATAAACGCCTGAGCCCCGGCAGGTTGCTCACCCGCATACCGCTGCTGCTGCGACGCAGCGAACTGACGCGCGAGTTCCGCCTCTTCGGCGTCTTCTTCACTCGATACAGCATGCTGCGACTGGAATTGCGGCGTCTCATGCTGGAATCCGTTACCGTAGCGATCGTGCTGCGTGGCGGCAAACTGGCGAGCCAGTTCATCCTGTTGCAACATGTCAGCATCGTCTTCGGTGAATTGATCGTTATGATGGCGCGTTTCATCTTCTTCGCGCGCGCGCTCTTCGGCCATCCGCTGAGACGGTAGTTTAATACCATAAGAAGCCAGCTCACGGCGCGTCGGTACACGGACCCGGTTCGGACGCGGAAGCTGCGGGCCAATTCCCTCTTTTACTTGCGGACGCGGTGTACCGCCAGCTGCAAGGCTGAATACCGGACCTGCGGCAGCGGTTGCCGCGGCGACACTACTGGCGGCCTGCTGTACTCCGGCTGCTACTGGTGCAACAGTGGCTTCAACCGGCGGTATAGATGGCATAGTCGGCGCAACGGGTTTCGAAACCGCTTCAATATTTTCGGGCTCAGGAATCGGCTGATACCACGCCGCCAGTTGCTCACGCTCGCGAGCACGCTTCTCCTCTACTTCTTCGAAGTAATAGAGCGGTGGACGAGTCTGTTTGACTTCTTCAACTACAGGTTCAGGCTCAACTACGCGTTCTGGCGCAGGGGAGATCTGCGGCTGTGGCTCAGCCTGCCATGGCAACGGATCGTGTACTGGCTGCGTATAAATATCTTCTTGCGGCTGTGCCGTCACCGGAGCTTCTGGCTCCCATCTATCCTGTGCGACAGGCTGCTGCCACTGTGGTTCTGCGCATTGAGCAGACGGATATGCAGCCTCCTGTGAAACCGACGAGTTTGATACAGGCTGGTAAGAAGCAAGAGAGTTCTGTTCATCTGGAGCTGGATGATATGCAGCGGCCTGCTGTACAGACGGCTGCGCATAAGGCCATTCAATTTCCTGCGGCGCCTGCGCAACCGGATCAACCGGCGCGGCATAAGCCTGCGCAGCGACAGTCGTCGCGGCCGCAGCGGCGGCAACAGGTGCCGTTATACTGCGACCATTGAGCAGCGGATCGTATTCCTGTTCAGATTCAGTTGCGCGATGCCCGGAGAACAACACGTCGTCAGCATCCGCAGGGATGCCGCGAGCGCTATAAGCAATATCGTCTTCATCATCATCCATCCGCTTACCGGAGAACAACGCCTCATCCGTTTTGCGCCCCATCGGATTCGCAAACTTTTCGGCAACGCGTTTTCGCCGCGCCAGTGCGCCACGCAGAATACGGGTACGACGAGATTCACGCGGCGCGTCCATATCACCGTTATCTTCATCATCCTCTTCATACTCTTCGTCATCGACCCAGGTGTCATCACGACGGGTACGATTACTGGCAAAAGTGAGAATGTTAAGGATCACACTGCCGATTTTTTCGGCAATGGTCACCCATGACCACCCGGTGAATAACGTCAAACCGGCGGCCCAGATACAGAGCAGCGCCAGTGTGCCGCCACTGCTACGCAACAAGGGTTGTAACGTGGTACTGAGCAAGCTGCCAATGACGCCGCCGGAGGCAAAATACCAAATATCATCCGCATTAATCGCCGCCAGACCACAAGAAGTGAGTATCAGCGCCAGCGCGCCAATTATGCGCAGCGATACGGCAAAATAGTCAATATAGTCTTCACTGGCCCGATGGCGATAGGCAAACCAGCAGCCGCCGATAATGATCACCGGAATGGTATAAGCCATGATGCCAAAAATGAAAAACAGCGTATCGGCAAGCCATGCGCCAGGCACGCCGCCAAGATTATGGATAGGCTCATGCCAGGCCGTTTGCGACCAACTGGGATCGGACGGGTTAAAGCTGAGAAGCGCTGCCATTAACCAGACGGCAGAAAGTGAAACGAGGATCAGCAACGCCTCCAGGAGTCGACGTCCGCTGCTTAACTTGGTCAGTGTGACTTCTTTGTCTTCGGTGTATTCCTGGCTCAAGACAGGCTCTCCAGGTCCTTGATGCTAAAACGGACAACAGCGCCGGGTCTCCCCGGCACTGTTGCTGTATGGATTAACAGGAGTGTAATCAAAAAACAGCGATTTTGCACCTGTTCCGTATTAGCGCGTCTTAATTACCAGACGATTGCTCTGTTTGACTTCTTCCATTACCACATATGTGCGGGTGTCGTTAACGCCTGGCAGACGCAGCAGGGTTTCCCCTAACAGTTTGCGGTAAGCCGACATATCCGGCACACGCGTCTTCAACAGGTAGTCGAAATCGCCTGAAACCAGATGACACTCTTGAATCTCTTCAAGTTTTTGCACGGCAGCATTGAATTGTTCAAACACATCCGGCGCGCCACGATTCAGAGTAATCTCAACAAATACCAGAAGTGATGCATCCAGATAATGCGGGTTCAGCAGCGCCGTATAGCCCTGAATAAACCCTTGTCTTTCCAGCCTGCGCACACGCTCAAGGCATGGCGTTGGGGAAAGCCCCACTCGTTTAGAAAGCTCGACGTTGGAAATACGCCCATCTTTTTGCAATTCGTTCAGAATGTTACGATCGATGCGGTCGAGATCTTTGCCAGGGCGCTTCTTGCTATCTACCATTATTATTGTCTCTCTGTATTCCTTCCCTACTCCTGTCTTGACCCTGTGCACTTCACTGTTCAGAGTCTTTGCCCGTCGCGCTACGCGGCGCGTAATTAAATTAGCGCGTCACGTAATCCCAGGGGCAGTATTGAGAAGACCGTTGCCGGAGGCAGCTATCGATATCACGAATGGCGTCTGTCCACGCCATACGTAGATTTCGCTAGCCCGGTAAAAATGGCATTTACATGCATGAATTTGGATCACGCGCGAAACACTGCTTTTTTTCTTCCTTTGATGTTTTCGCAAATGCGCAGGGGATTGTCAAAGCAAAACATCTTTTTTTAGTACAACATGCCAGATATTCATCAGGGTCGTTCCCTAATCATCATTTTATCACCTTATAACTGCCCCTTTTTCAGTAGGAATTATTATATTTAGGCGGTTACCAGCCCTTCAGCCATCGGTCCTTTCTATTACACATATTGTTAACAAAATCGCTGCACCCTTTTTTTACGCCGGTAAATTCCCTACAATCCAGCCCAATGTCTGCCAAACAACAATGAGGATCTCATGGGTACGGCCAAACACAGTAAGCTGCTTATCCTTGGTTCAGGCCCTGCCGGTTATACCGCTGCGGTCTATGCTGCGCGCGCAAACCTGCAGCCGGTGCTGATTACCGGTATGGAAAAAGGCGGCCAGCTCACCACCACCACTGAAGTGGAAAACTGGCCGGGTGACCCGCACGATCTGACCGGGCCACTGCTAATGGAACGCATGCATGAGCATGCCACCAAATTTGATACCGAAATCATTTTCGATCATATCAACAGCGTGGATTTGCAAAATCGCCCGTTCCGCCTGACTGGCGACAGCGGCGAGTACACCTGCGACGCATTGATTATTGCCACGGGCGCGTCTGCGCGTTATTTGGGTCTGGCGTCTGAAGAAGCGTTCAAAGGCCGCGGCGTTTCCGCCTGTGCAACCTGCGACGGTTTCTTCTACCGCAACCAGAAAGTCGCGGTGATTGGCGGCGGTAACACCGCAGTGGAAGAAGCGCTGTATCTGGCAAATATTGCCTCTGAAGTGCATCTGATCCATCGCCGTGACACCTTCCGCGCGGAAAAAATCCTCATCAAGCGCCTGATGGATAAAGTGGAAAGCGGCAATATCGTATTGCACACCCACCGTACGCTGGAAGAGGTAACGGGAGACCAGATGGGCGTTAGCGGTCTGCGCCTGCGTGATACGCAGAATGCGGACAACGTTGAATCGCTGGAAGTTGCAGGTCTGTTTGTGGCTATTGGTCACAGTCCGAACACGGCCATCTTTGAAGGTCAACTGGCGCTGGAAAACGGCTACATCAAAGTGCAGTCCGGTATTTATGGCAATGCCACGCAAACCAGCGTTCCTGGCGTCTTTGCTGCCGGTGATGTCATGGATCATATTTACCGTCAGGCGATCACTTCTGCGGGCACAGGCTGTATGGCCGCGCTGGATGCAGAACGCTATCTCGACGGGCTTGCTGAACGTAAATAATCTTTACAACTCAGTAACAAAGGTAAAAAAGGCGACTATAAGTCGCCTTTATTTTTGCCCCGATGTAACATTGCGCCAGCTCAAAAATCCGATAACTTCACCTGCAAAGCGCGCAATGAATAAAACCCGTCAACAAGAACTGACCCGCTGGTTAAAACAGCAAAGTATTATTTCCCGTCGCTGGCTGACGCTCTCCCGCCTGCTCGGCGTGGTCAGCGGCGTACTGATCGTCGCGCAAGCCTGGATTATGGCGCGTATCCTGAACCATATGATTGTGGAGAATATCCCGCGCGAAGCCCTGTTACTGCCGTTCATCTTGCTGGTCCTGATTTTTATCCTGCGCAGTTGGGTGATCTGGCTGCGAGAACGTATCGGTTTCCATGCAGGTGCGCATATTCGCTTCGAAATCCGTCGTCAGGTTCTTGATCGCCTGCATCAGGCCGGCCCGGCGTGGATTCAGGGGAAACCCGCCGGAAGCTGGGCCACGCTGATACTTGAGCAAATCGATGATATGCATGATTTCTATGCCCGCTACTTGCCGCAAATGGCGCTGGCGGCGAGCGTACCGCTGCTGATTGTTATCACCCTGTTCCCAATTAACTGGGCAGCAGCGCTCATATTGCTGGGTACAGCTCCGTTAATTCCGCTCTTTATGGCAATGGTTGGTATGGGCGCGGCGGACGCCAACCGCCGTAACTTTAAAGCGCTGGCGCGCCTGAGCGGTCATTTCCTTGACCGCTTACGTGGGATGGAAACATTGCGCATTTTTGGCCGGGGCGCGGCGGAAACAGAAAATATTCGTCAAGCCTCGCAGGATTTTCGCAGCCGAACCATGGAAGTACTGCGCATGGCCTTCTTGTCTTCCGGTGTGCTGGAGTTCTTCACCTCGTTATCGATTGCATTGGTGGCGGTCTATTTCGGTTTCTCCTATCTTGGCGAGCTGAATTTTGGTCACTACGGGGCTGGTGTAACTTTGTTCGCCGGTTTTCTCGCGCTAATTTTGGCGCCCGAGTTCTTCCAGCCGCTGCGCGATCTCGGTACCTTTTATCACGCTAAAGCCCAGGCGATTGGCGCAGCGGATAGCCTGAAAACATTTATGGAAGCACCGCTCGCACATCCGCAGCGAGGGGATATCACGCTGAAAACCGATGAGCCAGTAACGTTAACGGCGAGTGATTTGCTGCTGAAATCCCCCGAAGGCGCAGTACTCACCGGGCCGCTCAACTTTTCCCTGCCTGCCGGTCAGCGCGTCGTGGTGGTAGGAAGAAGCGGCTCCGGCAAGAGTTCGCTGATCAATGTGCTTTCTGGTTTTCTGCCTTATGAAGGTTCATTGCGTGTTAACGGCGTCGAACTGAGCGAGTTAGATCCCGATAGCTGGCGCGAAGCGATAAGCTGGGTTGGGCAAAATCCGCAACTTCCCGCCACCACATTGCGTGAAAATGTGCTGCTGTCACGCCCCACTGCCAGCGATGCAGAGCTGCAAGCCGTTCTGGATAAAGCCTGGGTCAGCGAGTTTCTGCCACTGCTGCCAGAGGGGCTGGAGACACAGCCTGGCGATCAGGCGGTACGTCTCTCTGTTGGTCAGGCGCAGCGCGTAGCCGTTGCCCGTGCGCTGCTCTCTCCCTGCAAACTGCTGCTACTGGACGAACCTTCCGCCAGCCTTGATGCCCACAGTGAGCAACGCGTGATGCAGGCACTTACCGATGCTTCGCGCCACCAAACGACCCTGATGGTGACGCATCAGTTAGAAAACCTGGCCGACTGGGATGCTATCTGGGTAATGCAGGATGGCCAGATTATGGAACAAGGCAGCTACGCCGAACTCGCTGCTGCGCAGGGGATTTTTGCGGATCTCCTTGCCCATCGCCAGGAGGAGATTTAAATGCGCGCATTACTGCCTTATCTCGCACTGTATAAGCGCCACAAGTGGATGTTGATGCTCGGCGTTATCCTCGCCGTTATCACTTTGCTGGCCAGCATTAGCCTGTTGACGCTCTCCGGCTGGTTCCTCTCTGCGTGCGCCGTGATTGGCGTCGCGGGCATCTACAGTTTTAACTATATGCTGCCCGCCGCCGGTGTGCGTGGCGCAGCGATTATTCGTACGGCCGGGCGCTATTTTGAACGGCTGGTCAGCCATGATGCGACGTTTCGCGTACTGGAACATTTGCGTGTTTCGACATTCAGTAAATTGCTTCCCCTCTCCCCTGCCGGGCTGGCGCGTTTTCGCCAGGGCGAATTGCTCAACCGCGTCGTCGCCGATGTCGACACGCTTGACCACCTTTATCTGCGCGTGATCTCCCCGTTGATCGGCGCACTGGTGGTCATCATCGTTGTCACCCTGGGTTTAAGCGTACTGGACATACCGCTGGCGCTGATGTTGGGCGGTATCATGCTGGCAACCTTAATTATCCTGCCGCCGTTATTTTACCGCGCGGGCAAACCGACCGGCGAAAGTCTGACTGCTTTGCGCGGGCAGTATCGCCAGCAATTAACCAGCTGGTTGCAGGGCCAGGCTGAGTTAACCATTTTTGGCGCCAGCCAGCGGTATCGTGCTCAGTTAGAAAACACCGAGCTTAGTTGGCATGACGCCCAGCGCCGTCAGTCCGATCTGAGTGCCGTCTCGCAAGCCGTAATGCTACTCATCAGCGGCGCGGCAGTGTTGGTTATGCTGTGGTTTGCGTCCGCTGATATTGGTGGTAACACGCAGCCCGGCGCATTGATTGCGCTGTTTGTCTTCTGTGCCCTTGCGGCTTTCGAAGCGCTGGCTCCGGTAACCGGTGCATTCCAGCACCTGGGGCAGGTTATTGCTTCCGCCACACGCATCACGCAGGTAACGGAATGCCAGCCGGAAGTGACGTTCCCGCAAAATAGTGTCGCCACGCCAACAGATGTCGCCGTGCAATTCGATGCCCTGACGTTTAACTATCCCGGCCAGCCGCAGCGTGCGCTGGACTCAATTTCTTTATCGATTGCCGCCGGAGAACATGTGGCAATCCTTGGCCGAACCGGGTGCGGTAAATCCACGTTATTGCAATTACTGACGCGCGCATGGGATCCGCAGCAAGGTGAGATTCGTCTCAATGACCAGCCGCTTGCTAGCTTTGCGGAAGCTGATTTACGCAAACTTATCAGTATGGTGCCCCAGCGCGTACACCTGTTCAGCGCGACACTGCGTGATAACTTGTTGCTGGCGTCACCACAGGCCGATGACGATAAACTGAGTGCGATGCTAACCCGCGTCGGGCTGGAAAAACTGCTTGAGGATAATGGGCTAAATGCCTGGCTTGGGGAAGGTGGACGCCAGCTCTCCGGTGGTGAACTACGCCGTCTGGCGATTGCTCGCGCATTATTGCATGATGCACCGCTGGTGCTTCTGGACGAACCGACGGAAGGTCTTGATGCCGCAACCGAGAGCCAAATCCTTGAATTACTGGGCGAAGTGATGAAAGGCAAAACTCTGCTGATGGTCACGCACCGTCTGCGCGGGCTGGCGCGTTGCGATCGGATAATTGTGATGGACAACGGGCAAATAATTGAGCAAGGTAATCACGCAGCGTTAATGGCGAAACAGGGTCGGTACTACCAGTTTAAGCAGCGTCTGTAGTGGCTATTCGTCATTTTGCCGTTTCTGTAACGGCAACGCTAAAGTGGAACGGCCAAAATGACGATAGTAAGTAGGGTCCCTTGTCGCGTTGTGGAGCACAGAAGTCATGCGCCTGGTGCAGCTCTCTCGTCATTCTATCGCTTTTCCTTCGCCCGAAGCGGCGTTGCGTGAACCCAATGGACTGCTGGCGCTGGGCGGTGATCTCAGCCCGGCGCGTCTGTTGATGGCCTACCAGCGCGGCATATTCCCCTGGTTCTCGCCTGGCGACCCAATCCTGTGGTGGTCACCCGATCCGCGTGCCGTGCTGTGGCCGGACACATTCCATGTCAGCCGCAGTATGAAGCGTTTTCATAAAACCTCTCCCTATCGCGTAACGCTGAATCATGCTTTTGGCCAGGTGATCGATGGCTGCTCGCAGGATCGCGATGAGGGCACGTGGATCACGCCTGATGTGGTAATGGCTTATCATCGTCTCCATGAGCTTGGGCATGCGCACTCAATTGAAGTGTGGGAAGGTAACGAGCTGGTGGGTGGTATGTATGGCGTATCGCAAGGTGCGCTGTTCTGTGGTGAATCAATGTTTAGTCGCCGTGTAAATGCCTCCAAGACAGCATTGCTTGTTTTCAGTGGCGAATTTGTACGCATGGGCGGCGAGTTAATTGATTGCCAGGTACTGAACAGCCATACTGCTTCGCTCGGCGCTATTGAGATCCCGCGTCGGGATTATCTTTTACATCTCGAGAAAATGCGCAAACTGCCTCTTCCTTCCCACTTCTGGGTGCCCCGAACGCTGTTTTCATCGCTCTGAAGAATGTTTTCGGCACATTTTTTATCAGGGTGTTATAATGGACGCTCAGAGCAGCTTTTGCCTGTTGCCCCGCCCCACCCGGGAGTTGTTCGTATCAGGGATGCCCTTCGCTTTACTCCACCGCTCCCCTTTACGGTTGCGCTTTTAGCGCGTCCTGGCTGTGGCATGAGGGTAACTGGCAAAAGTCGTTTTGCTGCGTTTTATCAGCGCAAATCTTTACTTAACAGACGAACTTCGGCATTATCTTGCCGGTTCAAAAATTATGGTAGTGATACCCCCGAGGATTAGATGGCCAAAGAAGACAATATTGAAATGCAGGGTACCGTTCTTGAAACGTTACCTAATACGATGTTCCGCGTAGAACTGGAAAACGGTCACGTGGTCACTGCGCATATCTCCGGTAAAATGCGTAAAAACTACATCCGCATTCTGACGGGCGATAAAGTGACTGTGGAACTGACCCCGTACGACCTGAGCAAAGGCCGCATTGTCTTCCGTAGCCGCTAAGATCTTCCATCAGCACAGCTAAGTGCACCTATTTTGAAGGCCGGGTAACCCCCGGCCTTTTGTTTTTCTTACGCCTATCCTTCCTGATTAGACTTTAACCAATAACGACAATTGTCTATAATAAAACCTGACAAATGTCATCATACGGGAGGAAAAATGAGAACCTGGAGTCCGGATCAAAAACCGGTCGAAAATGCGCTTTGGCGCTTTGCCGGTTTCCCCGCTAACAGAGGTTTAAAGCTCGTTCAGATGCTGAACGAAGGTTTGCCTGTTAGCATTCTTGACAATATTCATGAATGGACAGAAATGTCCCGCTCCGACATTCTGCGCGTCACAGGTATCAATGAACGCAACGTTGCGCGTCGCAAAAGCGCCGGTCGCACACTCACGCCGGAAGAAAGTGAGCGCATTGCGCGTTTAGTCAGAGTTGTTGATGCTGCGGTACAGTTTTTCGGTAGCAAAAAGATGGCGTGGGACTGGCTGGAAACCCCCATTCGCGGCCTTGGCAACGTAGCGCCGATTTCGCTGATTGCCACCGAAAGTGGCGCGCTGGAAGTGACCGACCTGCTCGGCAGGCTGGAGCACGGAGTATTTGCGTGATCTTCTATCGACTGGTAACGCGCCGCTACGCCAGCGAGGCCTGGACAGGCAGCGGTGCAAATCTTTATGGCGGGCGCTGGAATCACAAAGGTCATCCGGCGGTTTACGTCGCTTCGTCCGTTTCACTTGCCGCACTCGAAATGCTGGTACATGTGCACAGCGACACGGTTCTGAACCAGTATGGGCTGTTCAGTATTGAGATCCCTGACAAGGATATTGAACATCTGGATAAGCAATGGCTACCGCCAGACTGGCAGGAAAACCCGGCACCGCTTTCGACAATGGATTTAGGTACCACCTGGCTGGAAGCCAACAGCGCCGTCGCACTGGTGCTGCCGTCATGCGTTGTTCCGCTTGAGAATAATGCGATTCTGAACCCGCTTCATCCTGCTTTTAATAAGCTGCTAAAAACCGTAAAAGAGCTTCCTTTCTCTTTCGATCCACGCCTGGCAAACGCGTAATTTTTGGCAGCTTACCGGACAAATCCACCACCTGCTAGCCGCGATGTTCGATGCGCTGGGAGAGCTTGAAATGGTAAAGATCCGCCGGTGCAGCTGCTTAACCGACGCTTTATTCACACCATCATGCGCCAGGAGATCTCGCTGGCACTGAATGTGCGTAAACCCTTTATTCTGGCGATGCTGGATATTGATCACTGTAAGAGAATCAATGACGGTTTTGGGCATAGCGTGCGCGATACCACGCTCAAAACGGTAGCCGCTGTCATCTACGATCATTTCCGCAGCAGTGATTATATTTTCCGCTACGGCGGCGAAGAGTTTATGGTGCTGCTGGTCGAATCTGACCTATTACAGGCGAAGATCATTCTGGAAGCGCTACGGCAGAAAATCACCGCGCTGACGATTGAAGTTGCACCGGCACATCATGTTTCAGTCACCGTTAGCATCGGCGTCGCCGGGTTCGATTACCACCCGGATTACAAACGCTTAATTGATAAAGCTCATCGTGCGCTTTATGCCGCTAAAAGCCACGGGCGCAGTCGTATTGAAACCAGAGAAATTTGAAGCTGCTTTTGCAGACATAAAAAAACCGGGCTGATATCACCCGGTTTTTAGACGTGAACCGCAAAGATTAATGTGCCGCTTCAGGTTTGTGCTTCTGCGCACTCTGGAAGCCGTACTCCAGCTCATTTTTCTCTTTATTCAGCGTTACCGTGACCTGTCCACCATCAACCAGCGAACCGAACAGAAGCTCGTTGGCCAGCGGTTTTTTCAGGTTGTCCTGGATAACACGCGCCATCGGGCGAGCGCCCATTGCGCGGTCGTATCCTTTCTCTGCCAGCCAGTCGCGAGCTTCCTGGCTGACTTCCAGCGATACGCCTTTCTGATCCAACTGCACCTGGAGTTCGACAATGAATTTGTCGACCACCTGATGGATCACCTCAGTCGACAAGTGATCGAACCAGATAATGTTGTCCAGACGGTTGCGGAACTCTGGCGTAAAGATTTTTTTGATCTCTTCCATCGCATCGGTGCTGTTATCCTGGTGGATAAGACCAATGGATTTACGCTCGGTTTCTCGCACCCCGGCGTTCGTGGTCATGACCAGCACCACATTGCGGAAATCAGCTTTGCGCCCGTTGTTATCGGTCAGCGTTCCGTTGTCCATCACCTGCAACAGCAGGTTAAAGACGTCCGGATGCGCTTTTTCGATTTCATCAAGCAGCAGCACCGCGTGCGGATGTTTGATCACCGCATCGGTCAACAGACCGCCCTGATCAAAGCCCACATAGCCCGGAGGCGCACCAATCAAGCGGCTGACCGTATGACGTTCCATATACTCGGACATATCAAAACGCAGCAGCTCAATGCCCAGCGCTTTCGACAGTTGCACTGTCACCTCGGTTTTACCCACGCCGGTTGGGCCAGCAAACAGGAAGGAACCGACCGGTTTATGGTCCTGCCCCAGCCCTGCACGGCTCATTTTGATGGCTTCGGTTAACGCCTCAATGGCTTTATCCTGACCGAACACCAACATTTTCAGACGATCGCCAAGATTTTTCAGCGTGTCGCGGTCACTCTGAGAAACGCTCTTCTCAGGAATACGCGCGATACGGGCCACCACCGATTCGATATCCGCCACGTTAACGGTTTTCTTGCGCTTGCTTACCGGCATCAGACGCGCCCGCGCGCCCGCTTCGTCGATAACATCAATCGCTTTATCCGGCAGGTGGCGATCATTGATGTATTTCACCGCCAGCTCTACCGCCGCACGCACCGCTTTTGCCGTGTAACGTACATCGTGGTGCGCTTCGTATTTCGGTTTCAGGCCATTGATAATCTGCACCGTTTCCTCAACGGACGGTTCAGTAATATCAATTTTCTGGAAGCGACGCGCCAGTGCGCGATCTTTTTCAAAGATATTGCTGAATTCCTGATAAGTGGTGGAACCCATGACGCGGATTTTACCGCTGGAAAGCAGCGGTTTGATCAGGTTTGCGGCATCCACTTGCCCACCAGACGCAGCGCCTGCACCGATGATGGTATGGATCTCATCGATAAACAGAATGCTGTTATTGTCCTGCTCAAGTTGTTTCAGCAACGCCTTGAAGCGTTTTTCGAAATCGCCACGGTATTTGGTACCGGCCAGCAAGGAACCGATATCCAGCGAGTAAATTGTGCAATCAGCCATAACTTCCGGCACATCACCCTGCACAATACGCCACGCCAGCCCTTCGGCGATGGCAGTTTTACCTACGCCGGATTCGCCCACCAGCAGCGGGTTGTTTTTACGACGGCGACACAGAACTTGAATCGCACGCTCAAGCTCTTTACCACGGCCAATCAGCGGGTCGATTCCTCCCACACGAGCAAGCTGATTAAGGTTGGTGGTGAAGTTTTCCATACGTTCCTCCCCTCCTGCCTGCTCTTCGCTGTTCACCTGCCCGCTACTGCTGCTGCCAGTGGCGTCAGATGATGGGCCTGGCTCGTCTTTACGCGTGCCGTGAGAGATAAAGTTCACCACATCAAGGCGGCTTACTTCATGTTTGCGCAGCAGATAAGCCGCTTGCGACTCCTGCTCGCTAAAAATGGCAACCAGCACGTTCGCGCCGGACACTTCGCTGCGCCCGGATGACTGAACGTGAAACACCGCGCGCTGAAGAACACGCTGGAAGCTGAGCGTCGGCTGCGTGTCGCGCTCCTCTTCGCTCATGGGTAGAACGGGTGTGGTTTGTTCGATGAAGGCTTCGAGTTCCTGCCGCAGCGCCACCAGGTCCACTGAACACGCTTCCAGCGCTTCGCGGGCAGATGGGTTACTGAGCAGCGCCAGTAACAAGTGCTCGACGGTCATAAACTCATGTCGGTGCTCGCGCGCTCTGGCGAAAGCCATGTTTAAACTGAGTTCCAGTTCTTGATTGAGCATAGGCACCTCCCCCAAGTTTTATGCCTGCATTCAGGCTCTTTCCAGCGTACACAGCAACGGATGCTCGTTCTCCCTGGCGTACTTGTTCACCATTGCGACTTTCGTCTCGGCAACCTCGGCGGTGAAAACACCACAAATGGCCCTGCCGTGATAGTGAACCGTAAGCATCAGTTGCGTTGCACGTTCTACATCATAAGAAAAGAACTTTTGTAGCACGTCAATAACAAATTCCATCGGCGTGTAATCATCGTTCATTAACATAACTTTATACATGGATGGCGGTTTCAGCGCGTCGCGCAGTTTATCTTCCGCCAATTGGTCGAAATCCAGCCAGCTATTACTCTTACCCATCGTTAGCGTTTCATCTTAGGTTACAGTTTCCGGCAGCGTTTAATCGGCCGATTACATGAGTCTAGATGTATTTTCAATCTACATCAGATGTCAGATAACAATCATCTATCGTTGTCATTCGCGACGGCTGTCACATTCCTTTGTAATAGCGTTAACTGCTTCAAAATTTTGATGCGCCGCCTCCCAGAACCCCTGCCAAATGCTTGACGCGTTATACGAATTATCTAAATTGTACAGTCGAGAGTTGGCGAGGTTTTGAACAGCCCGCTTGCTCTACCACCGGTTCATTCCATCTTACTTAAATAAGATTTACGAAGGATGTCGAAGCATGGAAACGGGTACTGTTAAGTGGTTCAACAATGCCAAAGGGTTTGGTTTTATCTGCCCTGAAGGCGGCGGCGAAGATATCTTCGCGCATTACTCCACCATTCAAATGGATGGTTACAGAACGTTAAAAGCCGGGCAGACTGTCCGGTTTGATGTACACCAGGGCCCTAAAGGCAATCACGCCAGCGTCATCGTGCCCGTAGAAGTGGAAGCCATGGCCTGAAGCCTGTTATCATATTGTGTACATGCCGCAGTCAAAATGCCAGCCCAATCGGCTGGCATTTTTATTACTCGCGAGCCAGCGCATCCACCGGGTCAAGCCGCGCGGCATTACGCGCAGGCAACCAGCCAAACAGCACACCGGTAAACGTCGAACATAAAAACGCCGTTAACAGCGCCACCGGAGAAAAACCAATCTCCCAGCCCGGTAAAAAGAGCTGCAAGGTAAAGGCAATCAGCATGGATAGCGTGACGCCGAGCGCGCCACCGACAAGGCAAACAAATACCGCCTCAATCAGAAACTGCGACAAAACATCCCCCGCCCGGGCACCAACTGCCATCCTGATGCCAATCTCACGCGTCCGCTCGGTGACCGACACCAGCATAATATTCATCACGCCGATACCGCCAACCAGCAACGAAATGACCGCTACCAACGTCAAAAACAGCTGAAGAGTACGTGTGGTCTTTTCCGCCGTTTTCAAGACCCCGTCCATATTCCAGACGAAGAAATCTTTCTTACCGTGGCGCAAACTGAGCAATCGCGTGAGCTGCTGTTCCGCCTGTTCACTGCTGTAGCCCTCATTCACCCGCACCGTAATAGAGTTTAGCCAGGACTGCCCCATAATACGCCCGGAGATGGTGCTATACGGCAGCCAGACGCGCAGGATCTTGCTGCTGCCAAACATCGACTGCTTTTCCTCTGCCACGCCAATTACCGTCGCCGGCATGTTGCCAACCAGGATCACCTCGCCGACGACGCTGGCTTTATTGGGGAATAACTGACGGCGGGTGTTACTGTCGAGCACCACCACCTGCGCCCGGCCTTTCAGTTGCTCGTCATTAAACGAGGCGCCTTCGCTGAAGGTCATGCCATACACATTAAAATATTGCCCGCTCACGCCATTGGCACTCGCCGCCACATCAATATTGCCGTAGCGCAAACGCAGGTTTTGTGAAACGGCAGGTGTGGCAGATTTAACCCAGGGCTGTTTTTGAATCGCCTGCAGATCGTCGTATTTCAGCGCCTGCTGATATTGCGGTTCGTCATCGCCAAAATCTTTGCCGGGATAGACATCAATAGTATTAGTGCCTATCGAACGAATATCCGCCAGCACCAACTGTTTAGCGGCATCACCGACCACCACAATGGAGACCACCGAAGCAATACCGATAATAATGCCAAGCATAGTCAGCAAGGTGCGCATTTTGTTGGCCGCCATAGCGCGCCAGGCCATGGTCAGCGCTTCCTGAAAACGGCTGGCGAACTGCCGCCAGCCCCCGGCGTGCGTCATGATCGCATCATGGTTTGCGGGCGCGGCGGCTTCCGTTTTGGCTGGCGGATTACTGATTATCTCGCCATCACGAATTTCAATCACTCGCTCAGCCTGCGCGGCTACCTGCGGATCGTGCGTCACGATGATTACCGTGTGCCCGCGATCGCGCAGCTGATGCAGGATTGCCATTACCTCTTCGCCAGAGTGGCTGTCGAGTGCGCCGGTCGGTTCATCGGCCAGAATCACCTGGCCACCATTCATCAACGCGCGGGCAATACTCACGCGCTGTTGCTGGCCGCCGGAGAGCTGCGATGGTTGATAATCAGCCCGCTCGCCCAGCCCTAAGCGGGTCAGTAATGCTTTTGCGCGCTCCAGGCGTGCTTTGCGTTCCGTCCCCGCATATACCGCCGGAACTTCGACGTTCTGTGCAGCCGTCAAATGAGAAAGCAGATGATAACGCTGAAAGATAAAACCGAAATGTTCGCGGCGCAGCTGCGCAAGCTGATCGCTACTGAGCAACGACACATCTGTTCCCGCCACCCGGTAAGTGCCGCTGGTGGGTTTATCCAGGCAACCCAGAATGTTCATCAGCGTGGATTTACCGGAGCCGGATGCACCAACAATCGCCACCATTTCGCCGGCATTAATGCGCAGCGTGATGCCTTTTAGCACCTCGACCTGGCCTTCGCCGGACGGATAACTGCGGCGGATATTATTCAGGTCCAGCAATGCGGTCATTGCGCCGCTCCGCTTTTCTCGCCAATCACCACTTCTTCACCTGCATCCAGGCCTTTCGTCACCACCACTTCCGTATCATTACGTGCGCCCAGCGTCACCTCGCGCTCGCGGGTTTCACCATTACGCAGCACCTTCACTTTGTAACGGTTGTCCCCCACCGGATCGCCAAGTGCCGCCAGCGGGATGGTGATCACGTTTTTCAGACCGGTGAGTTGGATATGTACCTGCGCGGTCATATCAAGGCGCAGCACGCCCTCCGGGTTTGGCACTTCAAAACGCGCATAGTAAAAAATCGCATCGTTGACCTTTTCCGGTGTCGGCAGAATATCTTTCAGTTCGCCTTCATAACGCGTTCCCGGATCGCCAAGCACGGTGAACCACGCTTTCTGCCCCGGTTTGAGGTGGATGACATCCGCTTCGGAAACCTGCGCTTTCACCAGCATCGTACTCATATCAGCCAGCGTCAGGATGTTCGGCGCTTGTTGCACGGCAATCACCGTCTGACCCTGCAACGTGGTAATTTGCGTCACTTCACCGGCCATCGGGGCAAGAATGCGTGTGTAATCAAGGTTGGTTTTCGCGGTATCCAGCGTGGCCTGGTTACGTTTGATCTGGGCATCAATGGTACCGATTTGCGCTTCTTTTACCGCCACATCCGTCGCCGAGGTGTCCAGATCCTGACGGGAGATCAAATTGCTTTTCACCAGTTGTTGCTGGCGCGCTAACGTCACCTGAGCCAGCTTCAGTTCAGCCTGCGCCTGTCGGCGCTGCGCCCGCAGTTCCATTAAGGTCGCATCCACTTCCTTGATTTGGTTTTCCGCCTGATCGGGGTCGATTACGCCCAGGAGCTGATCTTTCTTTACCTTATCGCCGATATTTACCGACAGCGTTTTTAACTGGCCATTTACCTGGGCACCAACATCAACCTTACGGAGCGCATCCAGTTTCCCGGTCGCCAGCACGCTTTGTTGTAATTCACCCGGCCGCACAATCAGCGTCTGATACTGAACCACCGGGGCATTAAGTTTGCCCCACAACCAAAATACCGCCAGTAAAACCACCACTGCCAGCACAATCATTACCGTCCTGCGTTTTCCCTTCAGTTTCATAAAAATCCCAGATAATCGGACATGCGGTTTATCAAATCATTTTTAACTAAACAAAATACCAACGAAACAGAAAATTCTTATTTTCTCCATATTTCATTTAGCTGCCGTTGAGTTTGTTTGTGCTGAAATGTGCTAATTCTTGTTACCTCCGGATTGCACCATGTCCACCATTGCCGATCTCTCCCATTCCGAACTACCTTTGCCGAAAACCGCCGGGCAGCTCTTTCGTTGTTTAATCTCCGGTGAACTAATGCCAGGCCGCGCCTGGCATAACCCAGCTTATCGCCGTAAATTTTTGCTGCGTTCGTTGACCACGCCGGTCAGCACTGCGCGCTATCTGGCACGCCTGGTCCACCAACCTCTCCTGGCGCAGATGCTGCACGTTCAGCCTGGGCTGCCGTGCCGTTTACACCGCCCGTGGCTGTCAATCAATATGAATCGTACGCAAACGGCGCAAGCTATTTGCTGGCATTATGAAAACATGATTCGCCTGTTGCCAGCTTCACTCATCAATAGCTATCTCAGCAAAGCCGGCCTCACGCTTGCAGTGCTAACCGGTAAAGATGAGCAGGCCTATTCGCTGCGGTTGCGTTCAGATTTCATGCTGGATAAAGAGGGCGAAGCGACACTGGTATTCTGCGACGCGCAAGACACCATACTTGCGGAACTGACCTTTGCTTTGTGCCAGTTCACCGGAAAAACCACGCTCTATATTGGTGGGCTGCAGGGCGCAAAAGCGCATGTTCCGCATGAGGCGATTCAGGTAGCGACCAAAGCGTGTCATGGGCTATTCCCGAAACGTCTGCTGGTGGAAACCGCTATGACAATGGCGAAATTTCTGCAAGTGGAAGAGATCCGCGCCGTCAGCAATGAAACGCATATCTACCGCAACGCGCGTTATCGCAAGAAAAAACAGGGGCTGCTGCATGCCGATTACAACAGCTTCTGGGAATCGCTGGGTGCCGTTGCCGACCAGCACGGCGACTTTGTTCTGCCGCTGGTGATGCCGCGCAAACCGATGGAAGAGATCGCCAGCAAAAAGCGTTCTGAGTATCGCCGCCGCTACGAGCTGCTCGACAGCCTGCAGGCGCAGACTGCCGCTCACTGCCAGAACTAATCTGCCCGTCCGCGTGCCAGCCAGAGCACGCGGGAAAACATTTTCCGAAACAGATGCGGCA
Organism: Kosakonia sp. LAM2021; assembly: GCF_016620385.1. Classification (NCBI taxonomy): domain Bacteria; kingdom Pseudomonadati; phylum Pseudomonadota; class Gammaproteobacteria; order Enterobacterales; family Enterobacteriaceae; genus Kosakonia; species Kosakonia sp. LAM2021. The sequence goes on along the minus strand of NZ_JAENHT010000011.1, from coordinate 34,677 downwards.
CCGACTCCACGCCGCGTCTGCCCGCTTCCAGTGCCACCTCAATTGCCAGATCCGGTTTTGACGAGCGGTGAATTGCTTTGATAATCACACGCCGCATATTCATCGACACATTTTCCGGTAACTGCGCGACACGGTGATAGACATCGGCGAACCCTTCGCGGTACATAAAGTGTTCCATATCCAGCGCCGGCAGCTCCGTCAAATGCTCGCGCGTCTGATCTCTGTCGTTATCGAGCAGGCTGCGTACGGTGGCGGCATACTTCTTCCCGGCTTCGTCGCCATCTACCAGCACATGCCATTCAATACCCATGCGGCGCGCAAACTTAATCAGCGGCTTTAAGCCTGACTGGGCAAACTCAATAATTTTCACCCCTTCGGCATCAAAATGATGGCCGCACTGGCGCGCCAGCTCATTAATAACCCAGTTCTCCGTCTCCCCTTCCACCAGCAACCAACAGCGGGCAAACAGTGAAGAAGGTCGGTTAACGCGAATATGAAACGCAATGCGCCGCCCATCTTCGGCACTTAAACCGCCAGGGCCAAGACGCCAGGCCGCCACGCGCGAAGACTCACGCACCAGGCGACAAACATGTTCAACCGGTGTTAACGACAGCAGCTCACCGGAGTTGGTGGTGGTTATCTTTTGTAACGGCAGCAAGTTCAGCAATTGCCAGGCCACAGAGAGCATGATCGGATGCAACCGCGTTTCCGGATCTTCCACCAGCAATAGCGGCCGCGCGTCACGGTCGAGATGAACAGAACCTTTCGCCTGCAACAGCGTGGCGAAAAAACCCAGCAGGATAACCCGGTACATCCGCCCGCCGGGCTTATCGATCATGCGGTTAATAATGTCGAGATAGCGCCAGCTGCGTTGCTCGTCATGAGAGCGGCGGCGCATCAGGCGCTGATGTGAAGCGCCACTGCCCTGCTCGGCAAAATAGTGCTCAAGCAATTGCACCATCGCTGACAGCCCGTGGCGTATCTGCGCGTCGGTTAAATTTTGCGGGCGGGAGATTAATTCGTGGGAGAGGAAATCAAGCTGACGCGCGGTGTTTTCCAGCAACGGCGTGTCCGGCACGCTGCCGTTACGGATGCGGCGCATAAAGCGCGCATCACGCAGCCGGAGCACCGGCATCAGCCGCACCAGGTGTCGGGCACTTTCATCAATGTCTTCCAGCGGCAGCAAATCCCCTTGCGCATCGAGAAAACCGCGTAGCGTCATTACGCTGCCATCGTCGGAAAGCTCGCCTTCGTGCCGGTAGAACAAGCGACGATAACCGTCATTTCCGGCAACCCAGCAATCCGCCAACGGGCGATAACGCCGCGTGCGGTAGCGACCGGGTTCGGATTCACGGAAAGTCAGAATAATATGCAAATGATGTTCGCGTCCTTGCAGATCCCCCGGCGGAAACCAAAAATCATCGCGGACAAAATGGTAGAGATCCGTTTCCGGTGACAGCAGCAAAGTTAACGCGTCCAGCAGGCTCGATTTACCCCAGGCGTTTTCCCCAATTAACACGTTGTTCTGCTCAAGCATCAGCGATAAACGATTAATGCCACGAAAGCCGACAATTTCCACGCGCTCCAGAATCATTCTTCCTCCGGCATCTCTGGGCTTTTCCGTCTATTCTTGAAGGAGTATAGCGGGACGAAAAGCGGCAGAACACGCGCTAAGTGCAATATTTCATTGAAATATATGCGATGGCTCCATCATTGTTATATTTAAAAAATGAACCACGACATTAAATAGCATATATTTCTTATTTATTGAGTTAAGTAAAAATCTCACACCAGTAAAAAGCAATAACTTACAACTTATTATCTACATGAAATCAATTTACTGGTTTTTATAACTGGTTGTTTTATTTTGTTACTCCCTACAATACGCACGCTTTTATTCACGCATCCATTGATGTTTGACACATAGTGCGGGCGCGGGCCCGTTTCTGTTTTTATTGAGGTGGCTATGTTTAGAAAATTAGCGGCGGAATGTTTTGGCACATTCTGGCTAGTATTTGGCGGCTGCGGCAGCGCAGTGCTGGCGGCAACGTTTCCGCAAACCGGCATTGGTTTTGCCGGGGTGGCGCTGGCGTTCGGTTTAACGGTCCTGACCATGGCATTTGCCGTCGGGCATATTTCCGGCGGTCATTTTAATCCGGCAGTGACGCTCGGCCTGTGGGCTGGCGGCCGTTTTCCGGCAAAAGAGGTGGTGGGATATATTCTCGCGCAACTGGTTGGCGGCATTATTGCCGCAGCAGTGCTCTATTTAATTGCCAGCGGTAAAAGCGGTTTCGATGCGGCAACCAGCGGTTTCGCCTCCAACGGCTACGGAGAACATTCACCAGGGCATTACTCAATGTATTCCGCCATTATTATTGAGATTGTCCTGACCTGTGGTTTCTTGTTGGTTATTCACGGTGCGACAGATAAAAATGCACCTGCCGGCTTTGCGCCCATCGCCATTGGCCTGGCGCTGACGTTAATCCATTTGATTAGCATCCCGGTCACCAACACCTCGGTTAACCCGGCGCGCAGCACCGCCGTGGCAATTTTCCAGGGCGGCTGGGCGTTAGAGCAATTATGGTTGTTCTGGGTGATGCCGATTATCGGCGGCCTCCTCGGTGGTGTTATCTACCGTACGCTGCTGGAAAAACGCACTTAATATAAAGACCCGGTTTTGTGCCGGGTCTTTTGCATAATCTTTCTTATTTTTTGCAGCTTTACTCATTTTCCACCTTTGGGTAGTGTGTTCCCCGGTGTTTTCACTTTGCAAGGATTCAGGCGCTTCATGCTTTCAGGACTGTTAATTATTCTTCTGCCGTTGGTCATCGGTTATCTGGTTCCCCTGCGTCACACTGCTGCGCTCAAACTTATCAATAAATTACTTAGCTGGATTGTCTATCTGATCCTCTTTTTTATGGGGATAAGCCTCGCCTTTCTCGATAATCTCAGCGCGAACTTACTGGCAATATTGCACTATTCGGCAGTCAGCGTGGTGGTGATCCTGCTGTGTAACGCCGCTGCGCTGCTGTGGCTGGAGCGCACACTGCCGTGGCATCACCAACACCAGCAAGAAAAATTGCCTTCGCGTATTGCGATGGCGCTGGAATCCCTGCGTCTGTGCGGTGTGGTGGTGATCGGTTTCGCCATTGGGCTTTCCGGGCTGGCGTTTTTACGCTATGCCACGGAAGCCAGCGAATACACATTGATCTTCCTGTTGCTGCTGGTGGGAATTCAGTTGCGTAACAGCGGTATGACGCTGAAACAGATTGTCCTCAACCGCCGGGGAATGATTATTGCCGTGGTAGTTGCCGCCAGCTCGCTGATTGGCGGCGTGATTAATGCGCTGATCCTCGGCCTGCCGCTGAAAACGGGCCTTGCAATGGCGTCGGGATTTGGCTGGTACTCATTGTCGGGCATTCTGCTTACCGAATCGTTCGGCCCGGTGATCGGCAGCGCCGCCTTCTTTAACGATCTGGCGCGCGAGTTGATTGCCATCATGCTGATCCCCGGTCTGGTACAACGAAGCCGTTCTACCGCACTTGGGTTATCGGGGGCGACATCAATGGATTTCACCCTGCCGGTTCTCCAGCGCTCCGGTGGTCTGGAACTGGTGCCCGCCGCCATTGTGCACGGTTTTATTCTCAGCTTGCTGGTGCCGCTATTAATGGCCTTTTTCTCTGCCTGATACTTCATTGGCGGTAGATGTCAGCCGCCAAACTTGCGCTAAATCAATATCCCCTTAAATTGCCGACAAAATCGCTTTTAAGCCTCCCGACAGCAGCATAATCTTAAACATGTATTTAAAATATAACTTTAACATAAAGGTGTGACCATGTTTTGTGTGCAATGTGAACAAACCATCCGAACTCCGGCGGGCAACGGCTGTGCGTACGCGCAGGGGATGTGCGGTAAAACCGCTGAAACCTCCGACCTGCAGGATCTACTGATTGCCGCGTTACAAGGGCTCTCCGCCTGGGCCAGCAAAGCACGTGAGTACGATCTGATTGACCACGAGATCGATAACTTCGCGCCGCGCGCCTTCTTCTCTACCCTCACCAACGTTAACTTCGATTCCGTGCGTATTGTCGGCTACGCGCGCGAGGCGATTGCCAAACGTGAAGCGCTGAAAGCTCTCTGCCTCGCTATCGATCCGAATGCCTGCGTCGATAACCCGATGGCCGACCTGCAACTGGTCAGCGACGATCTCGGCGATCTGCAACGCCAGGCGGCGGAATTCACGCCGAACAAAGACAAAGCGGCGATTGGCGAAAACATCCTTGGTCTGCGTCTGCTCTGCCTGTACGGCCTGAAAGGCGCGGCAGCCTATATGGAACACGCCCATGTGCTGGGCCAGTACGACAACGATATCTACGCCCGTTATCACAAAATCATGGCGTGGCTGGGCACCTGGCCTGCAGATATGAATGCCCTGCTCGAATGTTCAATGGAAATTGGCCAGATGAACTTCAGCGTGATGAGCATTCTGGATGCCGGTGAAACCAGCACTTACGGTCACCCGACGCCGACTCAGGTCAACGTCAAAGCCGTTGCCGGTAAATGTATCCTGATTTCCGGCCACGACCTGAAAGATCTCTACAACTTGCTGCAACAAACCGAAGGTACTGGCGTAAACGTCTATACCCACGGTGAAATGCTGCCGGCACACGGCTACCCGGAACTGCGCAAATTCAAACACCTGGTTGGTAACTACGGTAGCGGCTGGCAGAATCAGCAGGTGGAATTCGCCCGCTTCCCGGGTCCCATTGTCATGACTTCCAACTGCATTATCGATCCGACCGTTGGTTCTTATGACGACCGTATCTGGACGCGCAGCATCGTCGGCTGGCCGGGTGTTAACCATCTGGAAGGCGACGATTTCGCCCAGGTGATCCGCCAGGCGCAACAAATGTCCGGCTTCCCGTTCAGCGAAATCGAACACCTGATCACCGTCGGTTTTGGTCGCCAGGCGCTGCTTGGCGCGGTGGATTCACTGATTGATCTGGTGAGCCGTGAAAAACTGCGTCACGTCTTCCTCGTCGGTGGCTGTGACGGTGCGCGCGGCGAGCGTAACTACTTTACCGATTTCGCCACCCAGGTGCCGGATGACTGCCTGATCCTGACGCTGGCCTGCGGTAAATACCGCTTCAACAAACTCGACTTTGGCAACATTGAAGGCCTGCCGCGCCTGATTGATGCGGGTCAATGTAACGATGCTTACTCAGCCATCATCCTGGCGGTGACGCTGGCGGAAAAACTGGGCTGTGGCGTTAACGATCTGCCGCTGTCGCTGGTGCTCTCCTGGTTCGAACAAAAAGCGATTGTCATCCTGCTGACCCTGCTCTCGCTGGGTGTGACAAATATTGTCACCGGGCCGACGGCACCGGGCTTCCTGACGCCGGATCTGCTGGCTGTGCTGAATGAGAAATTCGGCCTGCGCCAGGTGACGACCGTGGAACAGGATATGCAGCAGTTGCTGAGCGCGTAAGGAGCTAACCATGACCATGCCAACCCCTCAATGCCCGTGGCGTATGCAGGTTCACCATATCCAGCAGGAAACGCCGGATGTCTGGACATTGTCGCTGTTGTGCCACGATTACTACCCCTATCGCGCCGGGCAATATGCGCTGGTGAGTATCCGCAACAGCGCGGACACGCTGCGGGCCTACACCATTTCGTCCACGCCGGGCGTTAGCGAATACATCACGCTGACCGTACGCCGTATTGATGATGGCGCAGGTTCTCAGTGGCTGACACGGGAAGTAAAACGCGGTGATTATCTATGGCTTTCCGATGCGCAGGGAGAATTCACCTGCGATAACGAACCGAACGATAAATTGTTGCTGCTGGCGGCAGGGTGCGGCGTGACGCCGATTATGTCAATGCGTCGCTGGCTGGCACATTACCGTCCGCATGCTGACGTACAGGTGATCTTTAACGTGCGTTCGCCGGAAGACGTGATTTTTGCCGACGAATGGCGGGATTACCCGGTCACGCTGGTGGCGGAAAATAACGCCACGGCGGGATTTGCCTCTGGCCGTCTGAGCCGCGAGTTGCTGAGCCAGGTCCCGGAACTGGCGGCGCGCACGGTAATGACCTGCGGTCCGGCACCGTATATGGATTGGGTTGAAAGCGAAGTCAAAGCGCTTGGCGTGACGCGTTTCTTTAAAGAGAAATTCTTTACGCCAGTGGCTGAAGCCGCGACCAGCGGGCTGAAATTCAGCAAACTCTCGCCGATGAAAACCTTCTACGCGCCAGTGGGCAGCACGCTACTGGATGCGCTGGAAAGCAATAAAATGCCGGTCAATGCTGCCTGCCGTGCCGGTGTCTGCGGTTGCTGTAAAACGCAGGTAGTTTCCGGTGAATATACCGTCAGCAGCACCATGACGCTGACGGAACAAGAGATTGCCGACGGCTTCGTGCTGGCCTGCTCCTGCCACCCGCAAGGTGATTTAGTACTGGCATAATCCGCAATAAAAAAGCGCCCCTCATCCGAAGGGCGCTTTTTTTTAAACCCTTTACTTCCAGGCAGGTGCGACGGAGTAACGACCCGCACCAATAAACGCAATCACCAGCGCCGCAATAAAGTAATACACCATGCTCTCAATCGCCCATGCGCCAGTCGCATCCAGCGATCCGGTTTTACCCACGCCGACCAGCAGCCAGGCCACAATCATGGTGAATGCCAGCACCAGCGCAGAAGGACGCGTCAGTACGCCGAGGATAATCAGGATCGGGCACAGCACTTCACCAATCAGCACGCCATAAGCGATAAAACCGGGAAGCCCCTTCGCCGCCAGCATTCCTGCAATCCCATCAATACCGCCGATTAATTTGTGCAGCCCGTGGAATAACATCAGCCCGCCGACCATCAAACGCAGCAGCAGACGGCCAAAATCTTCATGCGAAAACATCTTATTAACTGAGTTTAACAATGATTTAACCATTTGAAATGATTCCTGTTTTCATCTACCTGTGTCAGACTATTCCGATCTGTAACAAAAATAAACCCCTGTTTTATAAAAGCTCATTCTAAATCCGCTTTGTGACGCATTCATTGTCTAAGCTTGTAGGCAAGATCACAAAAAGGAGCGTCATAGATGAAACAGACAGTGGCCGCGTATATCGCCAAAACGCTGGAGCAGGCAGGCGTAAAACGCATTTGGGGAGTCACCGGCGATTCCCTTAACGGCTTAAGTGACAGCCTGAACCGCATGGGTACCATCGACTGGATGCCGACCCGTCATGAAGAAGTCGCCGCTTTTGCCGCAGGCGCAGAAGCGCAACTCACCGGCGAGCTGGCTGTCTGCGCAGGTTCGTGCGGGCCAGGAAACCTGCATTTGATTAACGGCTTGTTCGACTGCCACCGCAACCATGTTCCGGTACTGGCAATTGCCGCACATATCCCTTCCAGCGAGATCGGCAGCGGTTATTTCCAGGAAACCCATCCGCAGGAGCTGTTTCGCGAATGCAGCCACTACTGCGAGCTGGTGTCAAACCCGGAACAGATCCCGCAGGTGCTGGCGATCGCCATGCGCAAAGCCATTCTCAACAAAGGTGTGTCAGTGGTGGTACTGCCGGGTGATGTCGCGCTGAAACCTGCACCGGAAAGCGCCAGCAGCCATTGGTATAGCGCACCGCAGCCGGTTGTTACCCCCACAGAGCAGGAGTTGCACAAACTGGCGCAACTCCTGCGTTATTCCAATAACATTGCGCTGATGTGCGGTAGCGGCTGTGCCGGAGCGCATAAAGAGTTACTGGCGTTTGCCGGTAAGCTAAAGGCTCCGATTGTTCACGCCATGCGCGGTAAAGAGCATGTGGAATACGACAACCCCTTTGACGTGGGAATGACGGGCTTAATTGGCTTCTCATCGGGTTTCCATACCATGATGAATGCCGACACGCTGGTGCTGCTCGGCACCCAATTCCCTTACCGCGCGTTCTACCCCACCGATGCGAAAATTATTCAGATCGACATTAATCCGGGGAGTATCGGCGCACACAGCAAAGTAGACATGGCGCTGGTGGGCGATATCAAAGCCACGCTTGCCGCTCTGTTACCGTTGCTGGAGGAAAAAACCGAGCGCAAATTCCTCGACAAAGCGCTGGAGGATTATCGCCAGGCGCGCAAAGGGCTGGATGATCTGGCAAAACCGAGCGACAAAGCGATCCATCCACAATATCTGGCGCAGCAAATTAGCCACTTCGCTGACGACGATGCCATTTTCACCTGCGATGTCGGCACGCCGACCGTCTGGGCGGCACGTTACCTGAAAATGAATGGCAAACGCCGCCTGATTGGTTCTTTTAACCACGGTTCGATGGCAAATGCCATGCCGCAAGCGCTGGGCGCTCAGGCCACATTCCCGCAACGGCAAGTGGTTGCGCTGTGTGGCGACGGTGGTTTTAGCATGCTGATGGGCGATTTCCTGTCGGTGGTGCAGATGAAACTGCCGCTGAAAATTATCGTTTTTAATAACAGCGTGCTCGGTTTTGTGGCGATGGAGATGAAAGCGGGCGGCTACCTGACGGATGGCACGGAACTGCAGGATACCAACTTTGCGCGTATCGCCGAGGCCTGCGGTATTACCGGTATTCGCGTGGAGAAATCGGCCGATGTTGACGATGCCCTACAGCGCGCCTTCTCGATCGATGGCCCGGTGCTGGTGGATGTTACCGTGGCGAAAGAAGAGCTGGCGATCCCGCCGCAAATCAAGCTGGAACAGGCCAAAGGCTTTAGCCTCTATATGATGCGCGCCATCATCAGCGGGCGCGGCGATGAGGTGATCGAACTGGCGAAAACCAACTGGCTCAGGTAAAACAGAGGACATTACCCATCGTAAGAGAAGGAAATGCCGTGATCGATTTACGCAGTGATACCGTAACCCGCCCGAGCCGCGCCATGCTGGAACAGATGATGGCCGCCCCGGTCGGGGACGACGTTTACGGTGATGACCCGACGGTCAATGAACTGCAACGTTACGCCGCCGAACTCAGCGGTAAAGAGGCGGCGTTGTTTTTGCCGACCGGCACCCAGGCCAATCTGGTCGCCCTGCTCAGCCACTGCGAACGCGGTGAAGAGTACATTGTCGGCCAGGGTGCGCATAACTATCTCTACGAAGCGGGCGGCGCGGCGGTGCTTGGCAGCATCCAGCCGCAACCGATCGATGCCGCCGCTGATGGTACGCTGCCGCTGGACAAAGTCGCGGCGAAAATCAAAGCCGACGACATTCACTTCGCTCGTACCAAACTGCTGAGCCTCGAAAACACCCACAACGGCAAAGTGTTGCCGCGCGACTACCTGCGACAGGCGTGGGAATTTACCCGCGAACGCGGATTGTCGCTGCATGTCGACGGTGCGCGCATCTTCAACGCGCTGGTGGAATATGGCTGCGAGCTGAAAGAGATCGCCCGATTTTGCGACTCGTTCACCATTTGCCTGTCGAAAGGTCTCGGCACACCGGTGGGCTCCCTGCTGGTGGGCGATAAAGTGTATATCACCCGCGCTAATCGCTGGCGCAAAATGACCGGCGGCGGCATGCGCCAGGCCGGGATCCTGGCGGCGGCGGGCCTTTATGCATTACAAAACAATGTCGCGCGGCTGAAAGAAGACCATGCGAATGCCGCGTGGCTGGCCGCGCAACTGAAAGAGATTGGCGCAGATGTGATGCGCCACGACACCAATATGCTGTTTATTCGGGTGGGCGATAACGCGCCAGCGTTGGGCGCGTATCTGCGCGAGCGCGGCGTGTTGATCAACGCCTCGCCAGTGGTGCGCCTGGTCACGCATCTGGATGTTAATCGTCAGCAACTGGAAGAAGTGGTTTGCCACTGGCAGACCTTTTTACAGCACTAAGGAGCGGAACGTGGCGCAGCGGATCCTGGTGCTTGGTGCCAGCGGCTATATTGGACAACGGCTGGTCGAAGCGCTCAGCCAGCAAGGTCATCAGATCAAAGCGGTCGCGAGAAACTTAACTCGCCTGCAAAAGCAGCAACTGCCGGGCGTAAGCTGCCATCGCGTTGATCTCTGGTGGCCGCAGGAGTTGCCCGCGTTACTGCACGATATCGATACGCTCTACTATCTGGTGCACAGCATGGGCGAAAACGGCAATTTCGTCGCTCACGAGCGGCAAATCGCGCTGAATGTGCGCGATGCGCTGCAGGGCTCGTCGGTTAAGCAGGTTATCTTTCTCAGTTCGTTACAGGCGAAGGGCGAAACGAATTCCGACCACCTGCTGGCCCGGCAATACACCGGCGATCTGCTGCGCGCGGCGGGCATTCCCGTTACCGAATTACGCGCTGGCATCATCGTTGGTGCGGGTTCCGCCGCCTTCGAAGTCATGCGCGACATGGTGTTTAACCTGCCGGTGTTAACGCCGCCGCGCTGGGTGCGCTCGCGCACCACGCCGATTGCGCTGGAAAATTTACTGCATTATCTGGTCGAGCTGCTTCAGCACCCCGTGCAGGAACACCGGGTGTTTGAGGCCGCCGGGCCGGAAGTGCTGAGCTATCAGCAGCAGTTCGCTCACTTTATGCGCGTAAGCGGCGTTCATCGCCCGCTGATCCCGATCCCCCTCCCCACCCGGCTGATTTCCGTCTGGTTTTTACACCTCATCACCTCGGTGCCGCCGACTATCGCCAAAGCGTTAATTCAGGGCTTAAAGCATGATCTGCTGGCAGATGATACCGAATTGCGCGGCCTGATCCCGCAGACGCTGATCCCGTTTGACGACGCGGTGCGCCGCACCCTGCAGGAGGAGGAAAAACTGGTCAACTCCAGCGACTGGGGTTACGACCCGCAGGCGTTTTCCCGCTGGCGCCCGCAATATGGTTACTACCCAAAACAAGCGGGTTACACAGTGAAAACCACTGCCAGCCTGAGCGCATTGTGGGAAGTGGTTAACCGCATCGGCGGCAAAGAACGTTACTTCTTCGGCAACATTCTGTGGCAAACCCGCGCGGCGCTGGATCATTTAATCGGCCACAAATTGCCGCGTGGTCGACCTGCGCGCCCGTTTTTGCAAACCGGTGACGCGGTAGACAGCTGGAAAGTGATCATCGTCGAGCCCGAGCAGCAACTGGCGCTGCTGTTTGGTATGAAAGCACCGGGGCTTGGGCGGCTCAGCTTTACGCTGACCGATAAAGGCGATCACCGGCTGCTGGATGTCCGCGCGTGGTGGCATCCGCACGGTATGCCAGGGCTGTGGTACTGGTTATTGATGTTTCCGGCGCATCTGTTTATTTTTCGCGGCATGGCGCAGCGTATTGCCCATCTTGCAGAACAAAATAGAGAAAAAGTCTGAGCTTCACCGCTTTTCTTTTCGTCATCCCATTGCATCAGAGCGTAATTCACGGAAGAATGCCCGCGATAAAGCCTTTTCAACACAATGGATCGATATGAAAGTACTGGTCACGGGCGCAACCAGCGGTTTAGGCCGAAACGCGGTCGAGTATTTGCGGCAAAAAGGAATTAGCGTCAGGGCCACTGGTCGTAACGAAGCCATGGGCAAGTTACTCAGTAAAATGGGCGCTGAATTTGTACACGCCGATCTGACCGAGCTGGTCTCCTCTCAGGCAAAAGTGATGCTTGCCGGGATCGACACGCTGTGGCACTGCTCAAGCTTCACGTCACCGTGGGGAACACAGGAAGCGTTTGATCTGGCAAATGTGCGCGCGACTCGCCGTCTCGGTGAGTGGGCCGTCGCCTGGGGCGTGCGAAATTTCATTCATATCTCCTCCCCTTCGCTCTATTTTGACTATCACCACCATCGCGATATCAGTGAAGACTTTCGTCCGGCGCGCTTCGCCAACGAATTTGCCCGCAGCAAAGCGGCCGGGGAACAGGTGATCGATCTGCTGGCGCAGGCGAACCCCAACACCCGTTTCACTATTCTGCGCCCGCAAAGCCTGTTTGGTCCGCACGATAAAGTCTTTATTCCGCGTCTGGCGCAGATGATGCACCACTACCGCAGCGTGTTGCTGCCGCGCGGCGGCGATGCGCTGGTGGATATGACCTATTATGAAAACGCGGTGCAGGCGATGTGGCTCGCCAGCCAGCCTCAGTGCGATAAGCTGCCTTCCGGGCGGGCGTACAACATTACTAACGGCGAGCCGCGCTCGCTGCGCAGCATCGTGCAGACATTAATTGATGAACTGGGTATTCACTGCCGGATTCGCTCGGTGCCCTACACGATGCTGGATATGGTAGCGCGCAGCATGGAACATTTCGGTGATAAACGCGCCAAAGAGCCTGCGTTTACCCATTATGGCGTGTCGAAGCTCAATTTTGATTTCACGCTGGATATCAGCCGCGCCCAGCAGGAACTGGGCTATACGCCGGTTGTGACGCTGGATGAAGGCATCAAACGCACGGCGTACTGGTTAAAAGACCACGGCAAACTGCACCGCTGAATGATTTAAAACGGGCCGGATTTGACGTCAGAAATTTTCTGCCCGCTTTTATCGATATAGAACCACTCCCCGCCGACCAGCGCGGTATGCTCGCCATCCTTTTGCGGTTTGCAGCCGTTACACACCAGCGCTCTGCCCTCTTTAAACTGCCAGCCATAGTCAAATTGCGGTGCGATGCGGTTACGGAAATTGTCGTCCCAGTAGCCTACCTTGCCGTTCTGGCGCGAGCGCACCAGCCCTTCAACAAACCAGTCCGGGCCATTATCAAAGTGCACAACGGAAAGGTAGCTGTCTGGCGAACGCACATAGTAATCGGCATCCATCAACCCGGCTGCGCGCATATAGTCATATAGACCGACCCACGACATCCCCTCGACGTCGCGGGTTTTCGCAAACAACGCGGGCAAGAATCTGAGCTTACCCTCTTTTACTTCAACGCATTTATCGAGTTTTTCCACGTTATCCGTGGACTTATCCCAGTAAGCACAGCTGAACACCGTCACCGGGTTTGGCGCGGCATGGGCAGAAAAAGCCACCATCAGCAGCGCGCCTGATATGATGCGAAACTTCATCTCCATTGACCTCGTCATAAAAAAGCCGTGGGAATTATCCCGCCTGGCCATATTTTTCCAGTAATGCCTCGGCAATCGCCAGGCTTTCAGCGTCAGCAATGCCGTTCCACAGCCCCGGACGGAAATGCATTTGAAACGCCATAATTACCCGTTTTTGCTCTGCAGCCGACATCTGCGGTTTCACGTCGTAACCGTACCGCGCCAGTAAATCAAGCAAAGAAGCCGTATCTACTGGCTCATGGGCAGAACGACCATTTAAGTAAAACGCCACACGCTGCGCATCCGGCCAGGCGCCAATCCCCTGGGAAAACAACGTTTGCCACGGGAACAACGGGCCAGGATCGTCTTTACGCTGCGGCGCGATATCCGCATGTGCGACGATATTTTGCGGCGCAATGTTGTAGCGCGAGACTATATCTTTTACCAGAGGAATCAATGCATTAATTTGCGCGGGCGCAAAAGGTGCGAATTGTTTTCCGCCAGAAGTACGTTGCCAGCCGCGATTTTCCAGTTCAATGCCAATAGAGGTGTCGTTGATGCGTGTCGCGCCGCGCCAGAAACTTGCCCCTGCGTGCCACGCTAACTCCTGCTCTGGCACCAGTTGCCAGATCCGCGGTTTACCGTGATGCAGCGGTGGCTCCGCCGGGATCAGGTAATGGGCGCTCACCTGCTTATCCGTAAGCGTTGCCAGCGACACATCAAAATCATCGGCGGTGTAGTGAATAACCAGCACTTTAATACGCGGATACGCCGCCTGCGCCTGTCGACGGGTATCAAGCTGATAACCGTCTTTATCAATGATGCCTTTTTCACTGACGCAACCTGCGAGCAGCAGCGCCAGCAGCAGTAACGCGATGTTTTTCATGCCCGCGTTTTCACCGCCGTACCGCTGACGCACACCATCAGCATACTGCCGTCCTTGCCCACCGTTTCGTAATCAACATCAATGCCCACCACCGCGTTTGCACCCAGCGCTTTAGCCTGCTCGCCGAGTTCGCGAAATGCGATATCACGCGCCTTGCGTAGCTCTTTCTCATAAGCGCCGGAGCGGCCGCCAACGATATCGCGGATGCCAGCAAAGAAGTCACGAAAAATATTCGCCCCGAGAATCGCTTCCCCGGTCACGACCCCGCAGTACTCGACAATCGGTTGCCCTTCCAGCGTCGGTGTGGTTGAAAACTGCATCGGTTTCTCCTTTTAACGTTCAATGCGTTACACCACACATTATCAGATCAATACACTATTCTTGAAAGGTCGTGACTTCTGAAGAGAAATAAGGAAATCAATATGCGCTATTCAGTTTTGACTCTCGCCTTGCCATGCGCGCTGCTGTTAAGCGCCTGTACCGTGGTAACGCCGGCATTTAAGGATACGGGCGCGCGCGTTGGCTCGTGTGTGGAAGGCGGCCCGGATTCCGTAGCACAGCAATTTTATGACTACCGCATCGCGCACCCCGGTAACGACTGGACTACGCTGCGCCCCTATCTGAGCGATGATCTGAGCAAAATGCTCACCGCTGCCAGCCGTGATTCACGCAATGCCACGCTTTTAAAAGCGGATCCGTTCTCCAGCCGCAACGTCCCCCCTGAAAGGGCTGACGTCGCAAGTGCATCGACCATTCCGAATACCGATGCACGGAATATTCCGCTGCGCGTCACGCTCACCAAAGGTGACCAAAGCTGGCGGGATGAAGTGCTGATGATCCGCGAAGGCCAGTGCTGGGCGGTAGACGATGTGCGCTATCTCGGCGGCACCGTTCATGCGCCCGCCGGAACGCTACGTCAGTCGGTAGAACATCGGTAATTATTTCATGCTGCAATAGATAACCCCCGTAAAATGTCTGGCATTCCACGGTGAATGCCGACATTTATGCCTGGTTCCCGCACCGCTCGGTATTTTGTGCTAACTTTATGTAGGAAGTTGGTTTATTTTTAAGTTTTAACGCACAAATATTGCATAACTATTCTGTCAACGTTACTATTTGCGGCCTCAATTGCTATCAGACTGCTTCGATGAGTATTAAATTAAACAGCATCAATTGCTTTTACGGCGCACACCAGGCGCTGTTCGATATCACACTGGATTGCCCGCAAGGGGAAACACTGGTGCTGCTCGGCCCAAGCGGCGCGGGTAAAAGTTCGCTGTTGCGCGTACTCAACCTGCTCGAAATGCCGCGTTCCGGCCAGTTAAGCATTGCAGGCAATCAGTTCGACTTTGCCAAAACCCCGTCTGATAAAGCGATCCGTGAATTGCGCCAGAACGTGGGCATGGTATTTCAGCAATATAATCTCTGGCCACATCTGACCGTGCTGCAAAACCTGATTGAAGCGCCGTGCCGCGTGCTCGGTTTAAGCAAAGATCAGGCGCTGGCGCGCGCCGAGAAGCTGCTGGAGCGTTTACGCCTTAAACCGTATAGCGACCGTTTTCCGCTGCATTTATCCGGTGGTCAGCAACAACGTGTTGCTATCGCCCGCGCGCTGATGATGGAGCCGCAGGTGCTGTTGTTTGATGAACCTACCGCCGCGCTCGATCCGGAAATCACCGCGCAAATCGTCAGTATCATTCGTGAGCTGTCTGAAACCGGCATCACGCAAGTTATCGTGACCCACGAAGTTGAAGTGGCGCGTAAAACCGCCAGCCGCGTGGTGTACATGGAAAATGGTCACATTGTTGAGCAAGGGGATGCGGGCTGCTTTGCCGCGCCGCAGACCGACGCGTTTAAATATTACCTATCTCACTGAAGAATCGGGATTAATGACAATGAAAAAAGTACTGATTGCCGCGCTACTTGCAAGCGTAAGCCTTACCGCTACCGCAGCCCAGACTATCCGTTTCGCCACCGAAGCGAGCTACCCTCCGTTTGAATCCACCGACGCGAATAATAAAATCGTCGGTTTCGATGTCGATCTGGCTAACGCATTGTGTAAAGAGATCGACGCGACCTGCACCTTTACCAACCAGGCGTTTGACAGCCTGATCCCGAGCCTGAAATTCCGCCGTTTCGACGCGGTGATGGCCGGTATGGATATCACCCCGGAACGTGAAAAACAGGTTCTGTTCACCACGCCTTATTACGACAACTCCGCGCTGTTTGTCGGCCAGCAGGGTAAATTCACCAGCATTGACCAGTTGAAAGGCAAACGTGTTGGCGTGCAGAACGGCACCACGCACCAGAAATTCATTAACGACAAACACCCGGAAATCACCACCGTTCCTTACGACAGCTACCAGAACGCGCGTCTGGATCTGCAAAACGGCCGTATTGATGCCGTGTTTGGTGACACCGCGGTGGTCACAGAGTGGCTGAAAGCGGACGCGAAACTGGCCGCAGTTGGCGATAAAGTAACCGACAAAGAGTACTTTGGTACCGGTCTGGGCATCGCGGTACGTCAGGGCAACACCGATCTGCAGCAGAAATTCAATGCCGCGCTGGAAAAAGTGAAGAAAGATGGGACTTACCAGACCATCTATAACAAATGGTTCCAGAAGTAATCCTTAATGAACGAAATGTTTCCATTAGCAAGCGCCGCCGGGATGACCGTCGGCCTTGCCGTTTGTGCGCTGATCATCGGCCTGATTCTGGCGATGATCTTTGCCGTTTGGGAGTCCGTTAAGTGGCGCCCTATTGCCTGGATTGGCACCGCGCTGGTCACCGTACTGCGTGGCTTGCCGGAGATCCTGGTGGTTCTGTTTATCTATTTCGGCTCGTCACAGCTGCTGCTGACGCTCTCTGATGGTTTCACCATCAATCTGGGCGTGGTGCAGATCCCGATGCAGATGCAGATTGAGAACTTTGATGTCAGCCCGTTTCTGTGCGGTGTGATTGCGCTCTCCCTGTTGTATGCGGCTTACGCCTCGCAAACCTTGCGCGGTGCGTTGAAAGCCGTACCGGACGGACAGCGGGAATCCGGCCAGGCGCTGGGTTTGTCAAAAGGGGCTATCTTTTTCCGCCTGGTGATGCCGCAAATGTGGCGTCACGCACTGCCGGGGCTGGGTAACCAGTGGCTGGTACTGCTGAAAGATACCGCGCTGGTGTCGCTGATTAGCGTGAACGATTTGATGCTGCAAACCAAAAGCATTGCTACCCGCACGCAAGAGCCGTTTACCTGGTATATCGTGGCGGCGGTGATTTACCTGGTCATCACGCTATTAAGCCAGTGGATCCTCAAACGTATTGATCTGCGCGCAACCCGCTTTGAACGGAGGCCGGAATAATGCTCGAGTTTTTACCAGAGCTGTTCAAAGGCCTGCACACCAGCCTGACGCTCACGGTGGCGTCGCTGATTGTGGCGCTGATCTTATCGCTGCTGTTCACCATTGTGTTAACGCTGAAAACGCCGGTGCTGACGCACATTGTGCGCGGCTATATCACGCTGTTCACCGGTACGCCGCTGCTGGTGCAGATCTTCCTGATTTACTACGGCCCGGGGCAGTTCCCGTCGCTGCAAAACTATCCGGTTATCTGGCATCTGCTCTCTGAGCCATGGCTGTGCGCGCTGCTGGCGCTGTCGCTGAACAGCGCTGCGTACACCACGCAGCTATTCTATGGCGCGATTCGCGCCATTCCGGACGGGCAGTGGCAGTCCTGCGGCGCGCTCGGCATGAGCAAGAAAGACACGCTGGCGATTTTGCTGCCTTATGCATTTAAACGCGCGCTGTCGTCCTACTCCAACGAAGTGGTGCTGGTGTTTAAAAGTACCTCGCTGGCCTACACCATTACGCTGATGGAGGTGATGGGCCACGGTCAGCTTCTGTACGGGCGCACTTATGACGTCACCGTTTTCGGTGCCGCGGGGCTAATTTATCTGGTGGTCAACGGTCTGTTAACGCTGATGATGCGTCTGATTGAGCGTAAAGCGCTGGCTTTCGAACGCCGCAATTAATTGCATAAATAGTAAACAAAGGCGAGCTAATGGTTTCATTACTCGCCTTTTTCATTCCCTTGAAAATATATTTAAGCATTTTTATTGAATATAAATTCATTTAATGGCATGGTTAGCGTCACGCTTTAGACACGGCAACAACAATAAGATTGACCGACAGGAGTTCGATAATGAAAAAACTGATACTCGCCGCCCTTCTCGCTTCGTTCGCCGCTGGCGCCTCTGCAGCAGATAAAATTAATTTCGGCGTTTCCGCCACTTACCCACCGTTTGAATCAATGGATGCGAGCAACAAAATCGTCGGCTTTGATATCGATCTGGCAAACGCGCTGTGCAAACAGATGCAGGCCGAATGTACGTTTACCAATCACGCATTCGACAGCCTGATCCCGTCGCTGAAATTCAAAAAATATGACGCGGTGATTTCCGGTATGGACATCACCCCGGAACGTAGCAAACAGGTCGCTTTCACCGACCCGTACTACGCTAACTCCGCGCTGGTGATCGCCAAAAAAGATGCCTTTAAATCTTTTGATGATCTGAAAGGCAAACGTATCGGCATGGAAAACGGCACTACGCACCAGAAATACCTGCAGGATAAGCACCCGGAAGTGAAAACCGTGGCTTATGACAGCTACCAGAACGCGATTATCGACCTGAAAAATGGCCGTATCGATGGCGTGTTCGGTGACACCGCCGTGGTCAACGAGTGGCTGAAAACCAACCCGCAGCTGGGCGTAGCGACACCGAAAGTGACCGACCCGCAATACTTCGGCACGGGTCTTGGCATTGCGGTGCGCCCGGATAACAAAGCGCTGCTGGAAAAACTGAACGCCGCGCTGAAAGCGATTAAAGCTGATGGCACTTATCAGAAAATCAGCGATCAGTGGTTCCCGCAGTAATTATCTTTCAGGCCGGGTAGCTCCCGGCCTGTTAACGCAGCGCCCCCGACGTTTCCGTTTCCCGCCCGACACGCTCCATCGCCACCGGAATGCTTTTATAAGCTGGAATACCGCTTTTGGTATCGTGGCTGTCCAGCGGCACCAGGATATTCGCTTCCGGGTAATACGCGCCGACCGAACCCGGTGCCATATCCAGCACCACAATCGTCAGGTTATCCATGCGCCGCGAGGTGGGGTTACCGTCAGGATCGAGCGCGATAATATTCACCTGGTCACCGACGCGTAACTGCCGCGTTTCTGCCTCATCCGCATTAATAAACAGGACATCGCGCCGTCCGGTCACTCCGCGATAGCGATCGTTAAGCCCGTACAGCGTAGTGTTGTACTGATCGTGGCTGCGCAACGTGGTTAACACCAGATCGTGACATTTCAGCGATCGCGGATCTTCGTTAATTCCCTGCATCACTTTGAATTGCGCCAGGCCTGACGGTGTGTTCCATACGCGTTCCGAAGCCGTATTACGCAAACGAAATCCTCCCGGTTTTTTAACCCGCTCGTTGAAATCGCTAAATGCGGGAAAAACCGCTTCGATAGCATCGCGAATATTGCTGTAGTCGCTGACCATTTTTTCCCAGTCCACCACGCTATCCGGCAGGGTTGTTTTCGCCAGTGCGGCCACCAGCGCAGGCTCGGATTTCAGATGCGGCGAGGCAGGCGTCAAACTCCCGCGCGACGCATGTACCATCGACATCGAATCTTCAACCGTCACGCTCTGCGCGCCCGATGCCTGCATATCCGTTTCCGTACGACCGAGCACCGGTAACAGATAATTATGTTTACCTAACAGCAGGTGCGAACGATTCAGTTTCGTCGCCATATGCACCACCAGATCGAGCTTGCGCATCGCCGGGAAGGTGGTTTGCGGATCGGAAATCGCTTCCGCCAGGTTGCCACCAAGGCACAACAACGCCTTCACTTTTCCATCACGCATCGCCTGGATAGCGGCCACCGCGCAGTGCCCATGTTGTCGTGGCGGCTTGAAACCAAACACTTTTTCAATATTGTCCAGCAACTCGGGATACGGGATCTCAGTAATGCCCACCGTGCGATCGCCCTGCACATTCGAGTGGCCGCGCAGCGGGCAAATACCCGCCCCTTGCTTACCTATGTTGCCGCGCATCAGCAGCAAGTTGGCAATCTGCTGCACGTTCTGCGTACCGTACTGGTGCTGGGTGATCCCCATGCCGTAACAGATAATGGTGCGTTCGGCATCGGCGTACAGCCGGGCGATCTTCTGGATCTCTTTACGCTCCATGCCAGAGACTTTAAGAATGTGTTGCCAGTCGGTCGCGTCGAGATCGGCTTTCAGCGCCTCAAACCCCTGCGTATGCTGGCGAATAAACGCCTCGTCAATCACGCCAGGCTCGCCTTTCGCCAGTGCCTCTTCGTGCATCGATAGCAGGATTTTCATCACGCCTTTCAGCATCGCCGCGTCACCACCCACCCGCACTTTGTAGTAGGTCGATGCCAGCTTCGTGGAGCTTAGCGCCAGCATTTCAATCGGGCTTTGTGGTGACGTGAAACGCTCAAGCCCCCTTTCGCGCAGCGGATTGATAGCCACAATCGTCGCGCCGCGTTTTGAGACTTCGCGCAGCGTGCCAAGCATTCTGGGGTGGTTGGTTCCGGGATTGTGGCCGATGCACAACACCAGATCGCAGTGGTCGAAATCGTCCAGTTCCACCGTGCCTTTACCGACACCAATAGATTCCGGCAACCCCACGCTGGTCGGCTCATGGCACATATTGGAACAGTCCGGGAAATTATTGGTGCCATATTCGCGGGCAAACAGTTGCCAGAGAAAAGCAGCTTCGTTGGAGGCGCGCCCGGAGGTATAAAATTCGACGCTGTTGGGATCGTCGTAGCCGCGCAGATGTTCGCCAATCTCGCGAAAGGCGGTGTCCCAGTCGATAGGCTGATAGGTATCGCTGGCGGCGTCATACTTCATCGGGTGGGTTAAACGCCCTTCGCCTTCCAGCTCAAATGCGTTCCTGTTCCATAACTCACTGACCGTATGCATCGCGAAGAATTCCGGCGTCGTGCGTTTACTGGTGGCTTCCCACGACACCGCTTTCGCGCCATTTTCACAAAATTCAAACGACGAGGTATGTTGCGGATCGGGCCACGCGCAGCCGGGGCAGTCGAACCCCTGCGGTTGATTAACCTTGAACAACGCGATGACGTCCTGCTTCACCGACATTTGCCCGCGCAGTGCATCCGCCACCGCTTTCAGCGCGCCCCAGCCTCCTGCCGAACCGCCATACGGCGCGATACCCGTTGTCCGATTTTGATCTTTCATGTTGCCCCGCATTATCAGTTGACCTGCTAATGCTTAAGCCTGGTATAAAAACTAAAAATTGCGGCAGAGAGTGGGAATATAATCTCGTATAAACGTAAATAATCGGCAGAATGCGCGATTTCAAATAGCCACACCTTTAAAGTGATGTGGCTGGAGGAGAGGCAGCGTCAGTCGGAGGCGCCAACCAGGCGGTCGATAACGGGATTGATTTTGTAATCTGTTCCGCGCCATTTCATCAGCGATAATCCGCCCCCCGCGCGTAAATGGAATTCGGCCGACGCAATAATCACACCGTCGCGATTAATGGAAAACTCGGCGGAGGACAGATATGGCACCACATCCCAGGTACGGCGCGCCGTATAGTTCATGATATAGGGGCAGTTATCCGGGCGCTCACCATTGAACACCACCGACTGGATATGATGATAAGTCAATCGTTGCTGCACAACTGGCAGCAGATCGCTGACCTTAACTGCATCATTTTTTTGAATACAGATCCGGTTAATGGCTTCTGTTTTCGCTAACGGCGTTACCCTAACAGACGTACATCCCACGAGGCCGAACGCAATAAGCGGCAATAACATTTTTATTTTCATCGTATTATCCATTTTTTATTTATGCCGGAGCATTATGCCATTAGGGTCCGGTTATGGCATTGACGAAAATTAGGGATGGCGAACCAACAACGTCAACACCTCGTAATGCGCGGTATGCGGGAACATATCGAACAGCTGAACGCGCTCAATGCGATAACCCGGCAGCAGGCGAATATCTTTCGCCATCGAGCTGGCGTTACAACTGGAGTAGATGATGTATGGCGGAGCCATGCGGCTTAAATAGTTGCACAGCGCCGCGCCAATTCCGCGCCGTGGCGGGTTAACCAACACCAGTTCGGGCATATCGTGCGAAGCGGTAGCAAACTGGGTTGAATCCAGCGCCTGGAAGCGCATGTTTTGTAAGCCAAGCGCTTGCGCCGATTGGGTCGCGCAGGCAATCGCTTCCGGGGCAATCTCAATACCGGTCAGGCGCATCTCCGGCGTCGCGCAGTGCAGACCAAAACCGCCGACACCGCAAAACAGATCCCACATATGCTTAACCGGCAACGTTCGCACCCAGTCGCGGGCGGTCGCATACAATGCGCTGGCAACGGTCGGGTTGGTCTGGAAAAAACTCTGCGGGCGGATCCACAGCGGCACGCCGTTAAAGTTTTCCGCCAGCGCCTGCTGTTCGGTGAGAAAAATCTCCGTCTCACCCTCCATGATCGCCATATGCACCGGCTGGATATTGGCAGAAATCACTTTCAGTTGCGGCAATTGCGCCTGCAGCGCGGGCAAGGCCGCGCGTAACTGCGCGAGTTTCGCCTCCGAGCGCAACACAAAGCGCAGCATCATGCCGCCATCCTGCTGGCTTTCGGTCAGCAGCAGGTATTTTAGCTCACCGCGTTTACGCGCTACGTTGTAAGGCGTTAAACCGGCGCGGGCAATAAACGGTTTGAGCGCGGCAAAAACCGGGGCAAAAGCGTGTGGATAGAGTGGACAGTCGGTCAGATCTTCGGGCGTACCGTCGCGATGCAACATGCCAAGCAGCGGTTTTTCCACACTGCCACTGACCACCATTTTGGCTTTATTACGAAACCCCTGCTCCGGGCCACTCACTGGCGAACACCACTGTGCGACAGGCAAGCCGTACAGCAACGTGTGGAGATCGTCCATTTTCGCGGTAAGTTGCTGTGAAACTGGTTGTTCTATCCATTGACAGGAACGGCAACGACCAGCATCAAAGAGAGCGCACTGCATAGTAAAGCCTTTCATTTTGCGGGGCCGGGATTGTACCACCGTTATTGCAGGCGGAAAAAGCGTCGGCTGGGAGCGGGAACAAATAGCAGGAATAACACCAGCAGATCGGGGAGTTTTTGCATCACTAATGCGTGGAAAATCTCGCGTCGGGAGCCACCGGCAATGCTGAAGAGCTCAGGGTAACCATACCCAAGCGAAGCGGCCCATAAATAACCGGTTGCCACCACTTGCGCGGCGAGATAAAGCCAGCGCGCCCAGCGTCGCCCTTTCACCACCGAGAAAGCACAGAGTATTTCGACAAACACTAAAAACAGGCTGCCAAGGAAAACCAGCGTCAGGCTCCAGGTCTGCGCGCTGCGCTGCACAAAATCGAGCAGGCCGCGCCATCCAAGCAAATTAAACACCATCAATACATCAACGCAGCGAATCATAATAATGGCGATAGCCGCCACCTGCACCACTGCCGGCACATTCAATTTTGCGTGATGAGCGGTTTTCTTGAAGAACCCCAATCCGATGATTTCCCTGTGAAAAATGCCGCGACAAGCGCGGCATCAGCAACACAATTTCACGATTCTAATAAGTTCAGCCTTGTCTTGCACGCTGGATATCACGGATCCGCTGTTTTTCCGCCCGTGCCATTAAATACCAGGCAATAAAACCAACAATCCCGACCACACCCAGAATAAGTGTCGCCAGCGCGTTGATTTCCGGGTTCACCCCCATGCGCACGCTCGAGAAGACCAGCATCGGCAATGTCGTCGCTCCCGGTCCGGAAACAAAACTGGCGATCACCAGGTCATCCAGCGACAGGGTAAACGCCAGAAGCCAACCGGAAACAATCGCCGGCATGATCATCGGCAGCGTGATAACGAAGAACACTTTTAGCGGCGTCGCACCAAGATCCATTGCCGCCTCTTCAATGGAGCGGTCCAGTTCACGCAGGCGTGAAGAGATAACCACTGCAACATACGCGGTACAGAAGGTCACATGTGCCAGCCAGATAGTGAGCATTCCGCGATCGGCAGGCCAGCCAATCGCATGACCGAGCGCCACAAACAACAGCAGCAGTGACAAGCCGGTGATCACATCTGGCATCACCAGCGGTGCCGTTATCATAAAGGCGAAACCGTTTGAGCCACGAAAGCGCCCAAAACGCACCATTACCACCGCCGCGATAGTCCCCAGCACCGCCGCCATCGTCGCCGCACAAGCGGCAATGGTCAGGCTTAACCCCACCGCACTCATCATCGCGTCATCGTGAAACAGCTCGCCATACCAGCGCGTCGACCAGCCTGCCCACACGGTGACAAGCCTTGAGCTGTTAAAGGAGTAGATCACCAGCATCAACATTGGCGCGTACAGGAAAGTAAAGCCGAGTACGAGGATCAAAATGCGCCACGGAGAGCGCACTACCGGTAAGTTGTTCATGCGTGGTCCTCCCCTTGTTTCTGCTGATGTTTGTGGAACCACATGATCGGCACAATCAGCAACAGCAGCATAATCACCGCCACCGCCGAGGCTACCGGC
This sequence comes from Kosakonia sp. LAM2021, assembly GCF_016620385.1. Classification (NCBI taxonomy): domain Bacteria; kingdom Pseudomonadati; phylum Pseudomonadota; class Gammaproteobacteria; order Enterobacterales; family Enterobacteriaceae; genus Kosakonia; species Kosakonia sp. LAM2021. Next base: position 10,227 of record NZ_JAENHT010000011.1, on the reverse strand, counting down.
CAGTCGCGGTTATTAAAGAACTCCTGCCACAACACGCGGCCAATCATAATGCTGTCCGGACCGCCGAGCAGTTCCGGGATGACAAACTCGCCAACCGCCGGGATAAACACCAGCATCGAACCGGCGATAATCCCGCCTTTGGTCAATGGCACAATCACGCTGAAAAAGGTTTTCAGCGGACGCGCACCGAGATCCAGCGAGGCTTCTACCAGTGAATAATCGATACGCGTCAGCGCGGTATAAATCGGCAGCACCATAAACGGCAAATAGGCATAAACAATGCCGATATACACCGCGAGGTTGGTATGCAGAATCGTCAGTGGCTGATCGATAACTCCCAGCCACATCAGGACGTTATTCAACACGCCGTTGTTTTTCAGGATCCCCATCCACGCATACACACGGATCAGAAACGACGTCCACGACGGCAAAATCACCAGTAGCAACAGAATATTGCGCGTCGACGGTTTGCTGTGCGCCACAGCCCAGGCCAGCGGATACCCCAACAGCAGACAGCAAATCGTTGAGATCGCCGCCACCTGTAACGACTGCAGATACGCTTCGAAGTAAAGCGGATCGTCGGTAAGTTGCAGGAAGTTGCCGATATTCAGCGTTACCGTCAGTTGGCTGTCCGCCCACTCGATAAGATCGGTATACGGCGGGATCTGCCGCGCCATCTCTGCAAGGCTGATTTTGAACACAATCAAAAACGGCAGCAGAAACAGCAAAGTCAGCCAAATGTAGGGCAGCGCAATAACCAGTTTGCGCCCGTGACGCATCTGCATGCGCCCCAGCCATAAAGTGAAACCGCCCGGTTTTTCGACGCGGGACGGTGGCTCCAGTGTACTCATCGCCGCTCCTTAAACCGTCAGAACCACACAACTATCGGCATCCCAGCAGAGGCGAACTTCATCGCCCCAGGTTGGCGCGCCTTTACGGTAGCGATGCGCGTTTTGCAACTGGGCACTGATCATCTGCCCGCTTTGCAAACGCACGTGATAAATAGAGAGGTCGCCGAGGTAGGCGATATGCACCACTTCCCCGACGGCAAAGTTATAGCCGTCGGCCGGCGGATCTTCGCAGAGCATGATTTTTTCCGGGCGCAGTGCCACATACACCGGCACGTTATCCACGACCGACGCATCGGCGTCTACTTTCAGCGGATGCACCAGCCCCGGCGAATCGATCACCAGACCATCATCCTGACGCTCTTTCAACAGCCCTTCGAACACATTCACCGAACCGATAAACTCGGCGCTGTAACGCGTGGTCGGGTGCTCGTAGATCTCTTCCGGTTCGCCGATCTGCACAAACTTACCGCGGTTCATGATGGCGATACGCCCGGCCATGGTCATCGCCTCTTCCTGGTCGTGGGTCACCATGACGCAGGTCACGCCGACGCGTTCAAGAATATCTACCACTTCGAGCTGCATCCGGTCGCGCAGCTTTTTATCCAGCGCGCCCATCGGTTCATCCAGCAGCAGCAATTTCGGGCGTTTCGCCAGGCTGCGCGCCAGTGCCACGCGCTGGCGCTGGCCGCCGGAAAGCTGGTGCGGTTTACGTTTGGCGTACTCACTCATGTGCACCAGGTGCAACATTTCAGCCACGCGGCTGGCGATTTCCGCTTTCGGCAACTTGTCCTGTTTAAGGCCGAAAGCAATGTTCTGTTCCACGGTCATATGCGGGAAGAGCGCATAGGACTGGAACATCATGTTGATCGGGCGCAGATAGGGCGGCACATGCGCCAGGTCTACGCCATCAAGCATGATTTGCCCGTGGGTCGGCAGCTCAAAACCGGCGAGCATGCGCAGCAACGTTGATTTACCGCAGCCGGACGCGCCAAGCAGGGCAAAAATTTCACCTTTATAAATGGTCAGACTGACATCATCAACGGCGTGCTGACCATCAAAGGATTTGGTCAGATTGCGAATTTCCAGCAGCGGCGTCAGATCCTTGCGGCTCTTCGCCTGTGGGCGGGGGATAGCGTCATTCACTCAAGTGCTCTCCGGCAATAACATCAACCCGTTTCAACGGGTTGTCGTACAAATGACTGGACAGAGGCGGCATCACCTCTGTCCATTTTTGGGGCAGGCGCACCGCCACGGTGCAGCCTTATCACCTGTCAGGTGATTGAATTATTTGCCGCTTTTAACTTTAGTCCACGCGCGGGTTCTTACGCGGTCGATTTTCGGATCCTGGACTTTCAGCGTAAAGAGTTTGGCGAAAACATCCGGCGGCGGGAAGATAGCCGGGTTATCACGCACTTCCGCGCTGATCAGCGGAACAGAGGCTTTGTTACCATTCGCGTAGAACACATGATCGCTGATATGGGCAATCACATCCGGGCGCATAAGGTAGTTGAGGAACTGATACGCTTCGTCTTTGTTTTTGGCATCAGCCGGCATCGCGAAGACGTCGAAGAACGCCAGCGCGCCCTCTTTCGGAATGGTGTAATTGATATTCACGCCATTCTTCGCTTCTTTCGCACGGTTTGCCGCTTGCCACACATCGCCCGCCCAGCCAATAGCCACGCAGATGTCACCATTTGCCAGGTCATTAATGTACTGAGAAGAGTGGAAGTAACGAATGTTCGGACGCAGTTTTAACAGCAGGTCGGTCGCGGCAACGCTGTAATCATCCGCTTTGCTGCTGTTCGGATCTTTGCCGAGGTAGTTAAGCACGGTGGCAAAAATCTCTTCCGGCGCATCAAGGAATGAGACGCCGCAGCTTTTCAGTTTTTCCAGGTTTTCCGGTTTCAGCACCAGATCCCAGCTGTTTACCGGCGCGTCTTTGCCGAGCGCGGCTTTCACTTTGTCCACGTTATAGCCGATACCGGTGGTCGCCCACAGGTACGGGATAGCGTATTTGTTGTCAGGGTCGTGCTTAGCGACCATTTTCAGCACGTCCGGATCGAGGTTTTTCCAGTTCGGCAGTTTGCTCTTATCAAGCGGCTGGAACACCCCGGCCGCCAACTGACGCTCAAGGAAACTCGCGGAAGGCACCACCAGGTCAAAGCCGGTGCTGCCCGCCATCAGTTTGCCTTCCAGCACTTCGTTGGAGTCAAACACGTCATAAACGACTTTAATGCCCGTCTCTTTTTCAAAATTCGCGACGGTGTCCGGCGCAATATAATCAGACCAGTTATAAACATGCAGTGTCTTTTGCTCGGCTGCGAGCGTGCTGGCAGAGACAGCCATCAACGCACCCGCGACAAGACCTGATACCCATTTTTTGCTCAAGGCGGTCATATCTCATTCCTTCTGGAAAGCCCGTTAACATACGAACTAAATGTACGCATCATAAGATATGCAAGAATCATGCATATTTTGTCACTCTGCACAGCCCCGGAGAAGAAAACGCTTCCGGCTGACACCGCATGCTGTTTTAAGCATCGCAAGAATAACTGTAGCCAGGGTTTGAGGCTATAGGTCAGATTAAAAAACGCCTTTTATCAATTTTTTATGCAGGATACGTCTATGTGATAAGCCGTTACGCGAGGAATAGCGGTGAAAAATTCTTTAAGGAAAGGTTAATAGCAGAATAAAAATATTTATTATGCAGCCGCCATGGCAGCGACTGCGTTAATGCTGCGCAGAGTCAGTGGAGAAAATTGTGCGACTCTTCATCTACCGCCATCTCTTCTTCGCCTGGTGTGAACAGCAGTTGATGTGCGTTGGCTTCCATTATGACCATTGAAATCTGCTCTTCACTCTGTCGCATAAACCAGGCGAACTGTTCAAACGTAATGGCCGGCCCGACGCATAAAGACTGGCACACCACCAGCTTCGGCAGATTATCATCCTGAATATCGAGAAACGCTTTCACGGTTAAAGAGCTGGCATTGATGGCGGAGAGATCGGCGGCCAGCGCCAGCAGTGCTGACGGTTTGACTTCCGCCATAGCGGTAAACAGCACAACGTCATTAACAAGGTCGACTTTTGCATCAAACACGCCATCAAAATTTTGCATGTGCGGCAGGTGCAGCGCCTGACAGTTATCGCACTCAAAAAAGTTAATGCCCAGTTCATCCAGCCAGTGACGCAGCGTGTCCAGACCCGGAACGACGAGTGAATCCATAAAGCAGTGCTCTCTTAGCGAAAAAATTGGCCATAGCTTACGCAAAAAGGCCAGAACGTACCATTAATTGCGCGGAAAAATCGCCTCAGCCGCCGGTTTTCAGGCAAAAACCCGGCGTTGCCTGGCGTTCGATCCACTGGATCATACGACCCGCAATATCAATGCCGGCGGCTTTTTCGATGCCTTCCAGCCCGGGTGATGCGTTAACTTCCATCACCAGCGGGCCGCGTTCAGCGCGCAGGATGTCGACGCCAGCCACATCCAGCCCCAGCGTTTGCGCGGCAGCCAGCGCGATTTCACGCTCACGCTCGGTAATATGTGCCACCAGCGCTTTGCCGCCGCGATGTAGGTTGGAGCGAAAATCGCCCTCTTTCGCCCGGCGTTCAATGGCGGCGACCACTTCATTTCCGACAACCAGACAGCGAATATCAGTTCCCTTCGCTTCGGCAATAAACTCCTGCACCAGGATGTGCGCATTCAGACCGCGAAAAGCGTCAATCACGCTCTCCGCTGCCTGGCGGGTTTCCGCCAGCACCACGCCGATGCCCTGCGTCCCTTCCACCAGCTTCACCACCAGCGGCGCGCCGCCGACCATATCAATCAGATCGCTGGTATCGTCCGGTGAATGGGCAATGCCGGTTACCGGCAGATCAATCCCCTGACGCGCCAGTAACTGCAACGAACGCAGCTTGTCTCTGGCGCGGGTGATCGCCACCGACTCATTGAGCGGATAACTGCCAAGAATTTCAAACTGACGCAGCGCAGCGGTGCCATAGAAAGTGATGGCCGAGCCGATACGCGGGATCACCGCATCGAAATGCGGCAACTGGCGGCCTTTGTAATGAATGGACGAGGCCGCCGGGCTGATATTCATATAACAGGAAAGCGGATCGAGGATTTCGACCAGATGACCGCGCTGCATCGCCGCTTCGCGCAGGCGTTTACACGAATAGAGCGTTCCATCCCGGGACAATATGGCAATTTTCACCCTGCACCTCTCTATAAAGACCTGTCAAAGCAGGCGTATGATACACGCAGCGACGTACAGGATGAACGGGAATTAGCGTGTCGCCCATCCCTGTTTATGCAAATAGTCGAGAATAAACGGGCGACTCTCTTTAATGATGGTGCGGCGAATATGGTCGCTCCAGGTGTCACGCCGCGTATTGCTGTCGCGTGTCATATAGTAGTGGGCAATCTCCTCGTCGTATTGCGCCAGCACCTCTTTATCCAGCGGCTGATAGCGGTTTTCATGCACCACCAGTTGCGCAGGCAGACGCGGTTTCTTATCGGGCGCATCCGCCGGCCAGCCAAGGCACAGGCCAAACAGCGGCAGCACATGTTTTGGCACCTGCAATAACTCACCTACGGCTTCAATGCTGTTACGAATTCCGCCAATATAAACGCCGCCAAGCCCGAGCGACTCTGCCGCAGTGAAGGCGTTTTGCGCCATCAGCGCGGTATCGACTACGCCGAGCAGCAACTGCTCCGCCAGACCTGGATTCGCCTCTGGGCATATCTGGAAATTACGATGGAAATCAGCGCAAAACACCCAAAATTCCGCCGCCTGCGCCACATGCTGCTGCCCGCCGGTAAGCGTCACCAGTTGCTGGCGTAGTGCCGGATCGGTGATGCGAATTATCGAGCTGCATTGCAAAAAGCTGGAGCTGGATGTCGCCTGCGCGCTGGCGATAATCGCCTCGCGCTGCGCCTGGCTAATCGGCTGATCGGTAAAATGGCGAATGGAGCGGTGGGCGCACAGCAATTCAATAGTTGGTGTCATGAATAATCTCCCAAATAAACAAGTCCCTCAGTATAGGCGAAGCCTGCGCCATCGCAGTATCCGCAATTTGCGCTGAAAGGTTGTAAAGATTAAAGCAACAGGCATAACCTGCTTTTCATTACGCGCAGTTATGGTCATGATAACCGGCAGTTACCTTCAGATTTGGGAGAGAGTATGTTTGCTGTAATTTTTGGCCGCCCTGGCTGCCCATACTGTGTACGCGCAAAAGAACTGGCAGAAAAACTGACCGCCGAGCGTGATGATTTCAACTATCGCTACGTGGATATTCACGCGGAAGGCATCACCAAAGCCGACCTCGAAAAAACCGTCGGGAAACCGGTAGAAACTGTGCCGCAGATTTTCCTCGACCAGAAACACATTGGCGGCTGCACAGATTTCGAAGCCTACGCCAAAGAACATTTCGGCCTGTTTGCCTGAGCCGAGCAACGCCCTCTTTCTGAGGGCGTTTTATTTTTTGCAGCGCAGAATTTTGCGCACAAAAAGATAGAATAACCCGCCCATTCCGCACCAGAAAATTGCGCTGAACAACCAGGCAATAACCTGCCAGTTCGACTGCGAAGATGCTAAATGCAGGTAAATCAGTACATAGCAGAATGGAGCCGCCAGCACGGCGCCGAAAAGCGGCACGATCGCTTTGCGTCGGCGAGCAATCAACCCACCGACAATGCCGGGAAGCGTGAAAAGCAGTAAGCCTAATTCAGGATTACCGGACACGGGTAGTGCGCCATTCATATTTATGACCAGCAACAAACACACCGCAATAAAAAGTAATGCGCAGCAAATAACGCCGACCCGACTTCGCCTGTTCTTCAAACACGCCTCCTGACTTTTTCTCTATCGCACTAACAACTCGTTCAAAAGAATGTCCGGACAGATAAAGCGTTGCGGCAATCCGTGCCAGAAAAGCACCCACGTAAATACGCGATTCTCACTAGCCGTTGTAATCTAATACGATTAAACTAGCGGCCTGTTTTTGTTTTGTGAGGAGTGTCTGGTGTTGCACCGCTTTTTTCATACGCCAGCGCATGAACAAAACACTAGCTCAAATAACCATTTCTTTCAACAGCTTACAAGTAAACAAGAAGTTAGCCTCCGTGAATATAAACGTCGCAGATTTGTTAAACGGGAATTACATACTGTTATTGTTTGTCGTTCTGGCACTCGGACTTTGTCTCGGTAAATTACGACTGGGTTCTGTTCAACTCGGTAATTCCATTGGCGTTTTAGTGGTTTCATTATTATTAGGCCAGCAACATTTCAGCATTAACACGGATGCACTTAACCTTGGCTTTATGCTGTTTATTTTTTGTGTCGGAGTTGAAGCCGGGCCAAACTTTTTCTCTATTTTTTTTCGCGACGGCAAGAATTACCTCATGCTGGCGTTGGTATTAGTTGGCAGCGCACTGTTAATTGCGTTAGGCCTTGGCAAACTGTTCGGTTGGGATATTGGCCTGACGGCGGGTATGCTGGCGGGTTCGATGACCTCCACACCTGTTCTGGTGGGCGCGGGCGACACGCTGCGCCATTCAGGTATGGAGAGCGGGCAACTCTCCAGCGCGCTGGATAACCTGAGCCTCGGTTATGCCCTGACGTACCTGATTGGTCTGGTGAGCCTGATTTTCGGCGCACGTTATTTACCGAAATTGCAGCACCAGGATCTGCAAACCAGCGCCCAGCAGATCGCCCGTGAACGCGGTCTGGATACCGATGCGCACCGTAAAGTTTACCTGCCGGTGATCCGCGCCTACCGCGTGGGGCCGGAGCTGGTGGCATGGGCCGACGGTAAAAACCTGCGCGAGCTCGGGATCTACCGCCAGACCGGGTGTTATATCGAACGCATTCGTCGCAACGGCATTCTCGCCAGCCCCGACGGTGATGCCGTGCTGCAAATGGGTGACGAAATTTCGCTGGTCGGCTACCCGGATGCCCACGCGCGTCTTGACCCGAGTTTCCGCAACGGCAAAGAGGTGTTCGACCGCGATCTGCTCGACATGCGTATCGTCACCGAAGAAGTGGTCGTCAAAAACCACAACGTTGTGGGCCGCCGTCTGGCGCAGCTCAAGCTGACCGATCACGGTTGCTTTCTTAACCGCGTAATCCGCAGCCAGATCGAGATGCCGATTGACGACAATATTGTGCTCAACAAAGGCGACGTTTTGCAGGTCAGCGGCGACGCGCGTCGTGTAAAAACCATTGCCGATCGCATCGGCTTTATCTCTATTCACAGCCAGGTCACCGACCTGCTCGCCTTCTGCGCGTTTTTTATTGTCGGGCTGATGATCGGCATGATCACCTTCCAGTTCAGCTCCTTCAGCTTCGGCGTGGGTAACGCTGCCGGCCTGTTGTTCGCCGGGATCATGCTCGGCTTCCTGCGTGCCAACCACCCGACTTTCGGCTATATCCCGCAGGGCGCGCTGATGATGGTGAAAGAGTTTGGCCTGATGGTATTTATGGCGGGCGTGGGCTTAAGCGCCGGTAGCGGTATCGGCAACGGTCTTGGCGCAGTGGGTGGTCAGATGCTGATTGCCGGGCTTATTGTCAGCCTGGTACCGGTGTTAATTTGTTTTCTGTTTGGCGCGTATGTACTGAAAATGAACCGTGCTTTGCTGTTCGGCGCGATGATGGGCGCACGCACCTGCGCCCCGGCAATGGAGATCATCAGCGATACGGCGCGCAGCAATATCCCGGCGCTGGGCTATGCGGGAACCTACGCCATCGCTAACGTTCTGCTGACGCTTGCGGGGACATTAATCATCATTATCTGGCCGGGTCTCGGATAAGTCTGAAGCTGAGAAATATTTCAGTTATGCGCAGAACTTTTTTGTGGGGCGTCAGTCATAACTAGTGCCACTGCTTTTCTTTGATGTCCCCATTTTGTGGAGCCCATCAACCCCGCCGCTTAGGTTCAAGGTTGATGGGTTTTTTGTTGCCTTGATTTTATTTGCTTTACAATCAATGACTTTTAGTCGTGGAAATTTAGTAAAGGCGACAAAGTGGCGACATACAAAAATTACTTACCCTTGCCTTTGAGTTTGTCCGACAGATAGATAACAAGGCAAATCAATGCAAAGCAGCCTAAAAACCCGCCCAACTTAAGAACCCAACCATCAAGAACAACAAGACAAGCAAAAGCCGCGATAGATAAGATCCCCGTACCCAGGGCATCGAACATGTTGACCGCATGCACCCATATTTTTTCAGAAACGCTATTTTGCGAGGATTTTGCAGATTTCATCCTGTATCCCTTTACACTGCATTGGGTGACTGTGAGTGTACGCGAGGTATGGTTCAAGAGGCTTTTCAACGAGAAAATAAACCATATCAATGTTCTTTAGGAAGTCTGTCATTCTCTTTTATTTTAAACTCTAGTCTGCCATGACCAACCCTCTAAAACTATTGGTCGAAAACCTCGTTGCCAGTTTCCCTTAAGTAATCAACTAAAAGCTTCGACTGCGCAGAACCAACATTACAACCATGACTTATAGTAACTTATGTTAATACATGGAAAATCGCATTTATCAGTTATTTTAAACCCATATAAGCTAAGAAAACTAAAAGTGAAAACATATCTCAACACCCACCATTTCTAAGCGGGAAAAGCATGGGAAGATATATTCTTGTGCATTAAGCAGGCTTATAATTGTGTCCGATACTATTTTAGTGTGGGATAAAATTGAATTATTCTCATTTTCAAAGGAGGTGCGAAATTTAAAAAATGCGACGTAAAGTATTTATTTAAAACGCACGTTCATTTTACGACTTACGTATGATTGCCCCCTTTCTGGTAAAGCACAATTAAAAGACGGCTTGACGATAATTTGATTTGTTTCTGCTAAAGAAACAAGTTGAGGAAGAGTTAATCCTGCTATTTTTTCAATCATATCTTCACTAAGGCCGTTACTTAATTTGCTGGCACAATCTGACTCGTTTGCCAGCCGCTGAACAAGTAAAAGGTATGCTAAATTAAGTTGATAAATTTCATGAAGAAGGTTGTTGCGTTCAATCATTTTTTGCACCAGAGAATACCCGTTAACATATCTAAATTATCTACGCCTCCCTTGGCAGCATGTTCCATTACTAGCAATGATATATATAGAATACCATTTATCCACAAAAATAATGTAAAGTTATTTCAGTTTATTAAAAAGTATTAACTTGCATTTTTATTTTAAATGCCATCATTTTTATCAAGTTACGCTTATAAATGATAACTATTTCCTTTCCGGCTGAATCGCCACGGATAATCTAGACACTTCCGAGCCGTTGATAATACTGGTTTTCATATTCTGTCGGTGACATCTGTTCGCTAGAACCATGCCGACGCTTACTGTTATAAAACATTTCGA
>NZ_JAENHT010000010.1:0-212026 GCF_016620385.1 Kosakonia sp. LAM2021 | reverse complement strand
TCGAAATGTTTTATAACAGTAAGCGTCGGCATGGTTCTAGCGAACAGATGTCACCGACAGAATATGAAAACCAGTATTATCAACGGCTCGGAAGTGTCTAGATTATCCGTGGCGATTCATGCCTCCCATGTTTTATTTCCACAATATTTATTCGCGCCAGTATTCCCTTCCTGATATTCACGCTACGGAAAATACCGTTTTCCCCATAAAAAAAGCGCCCGCAGGCGCTTAGAGAGTGTTGTTCGAAAACGGCATACTTATTTGGTCAGTTCAGCCGTCATATGAACATTATTGTTGGTGTTGGCTTCAATGATTTTATATGAAGCGCCAGCCTGCTGTGCTTTGGCGGCAATTAATGATTCCGCTTCGTCAAGCGTAGAAGCAGTGGCGGTTACGCTCTGAGCGAAAGCGCCAAATGACAGGACAGAAAGCACAGTAGCGACAGCAAGTGAATGGATGGTTTTCATAATGGTATTCCTTAAATTTTTATTTGTGCTGGGCGATAACGCCCGATTCAACATCTGTTATGAATGCCGGTTTTATACGGCAGAGCTTATTTGTAAATCACCGCAGTGCCGTGCAGGGTATTCGGGCCGGTCACGGAAGTAATGCGGAATGATTTCGCACCCATTTCATCGGCTTTCTGCGCCAGTTCGCTTTGCAATGAGGAGAGATTGGTGCCGGCATTGGCAGAAATCACGCCCACTTTTTGTTGGTCAGCCGGAGTGGACTGCACTTCAACGGCGGCTACGCTTGCGAAAGAAAGGGAGCTAAGTACAGCGACTGCGAGCAGGGATTGGATGGTTTTCATAATTTTTGCCTTCTGAATCTGGATTTGTATGAGGTCGCAAGTATTAACTTAACGATCGATAGGTAAATGATAAGTGTGATCTGTGTCACTCGTCAATACTATTTTTATAATGATCATTTAAATAATTAAAAATCGCTTTTTATTCATGAGGATAAATCGTGTATTTTTTAGAAAAATTTCCGCTGGTCAGCCGCTTTGTAATGTTTTTATAATGATTATTAACTAAATTGATATGAACGAGGGAGGAACAATGGCAACCGACGTCACATGCTGTACGAGAAAAGGTCGCGGACGGCCAAAAGTTTTTGACCGCGACGCAATGCTGGATAAAGCGATGATGCTGTTCTGGCAACATGGCTATGAAGCCACATCGCTGGCAGACCTGGTTGAAGCCACCGGCGCAAAAGCGCCGACGCTGTATGCGGAATTTAATAGTAAAGAAGGGTTATTCAGAGCCGCGCTTGATCGTTATATGGCACGGTTTTCCGCCAAACACCGGGCAGCGCTTTTCTGTGAAGAGAAAACCGTTGAGCAGTCGCTGCGCGATTATTTGCAAGCGTTAGCCGATTGCTTTGCCGGTAGCGATACCCCGGCAGGCTGCTTTTTGATAAATACGTCTGCCACGGTTTCTGCTGAGTCGGAGCCGATAGCCGACACCATCCGGGAGCGGCAAACGGCACAGGAGCAAACGCTGCTGACCTTTTTATTGCAACGTCAGTTACGTGGTGAGATCCCGGCGCAAACAGATGTGCAAACCACCGCGCTTTTTTTAAGCTGCATTATCCATGGAATGTCGGTCAGCGCGCGAGAAGGCGCCAGTTTGGATAAACTGCAGCAGATTATCGACACGACGCTGCGGCTGTGGCCGATGTTAATCAGCCAGAACGAACGGAATACCGGTTAATGAAACGGCTGACAATGCGCTTAATGATTGCCGCTCGCGGGCGAGAGGATAGTTCGCCCGCGGTGAAACCATCAGTGATGCAGCATCTCGTCGACAATCTGCGCTTCGGTCATATTGTACGGATAATATGTCGGCCAGTTATCCATCTCTTTTAGCAGCGTCTCTTGCGATTCGTTGCCCATAAAAATATGGAAATGTTGCGACTGGCGCGGGCCGATAATATGGTCGCTGAACTGCACATATTTCGGCGCTTTTGATTGCGCGTCTTTGCATTCGAAGAGATAACGCACGCCTTTTTTCCCGGAGGTGTAGGTCAGAATTTTATAGCCCGCGTAATCATAACGGCAGGAATTGACTGTTTTGCCAACGTGAAACTCCATCACGTTGTTTTCTATGCCAATCATCTCTACATCGGTGGCGTAACCTTTTTGGTAATAGGCGCGGTACTCTTCTACGCTTTTACCGCCTTGTTTTGCTTTTTTCTCCAGCACCGGATCAAGCGCACCGCTGAGCAGATACGGGTTCACGGATTGCCAGATCCCGTCCCAATCGGACAACACCCGGTCTTTCACGTCCTTATCATCAAAAATGCCTTCGCTGGCTTTACGCTCCGCTTCTGTAAGTGGTTTGCCGTGGTGGTGGTCATGCGCTAACGTCTGCGCGCTCACTAGCAGCACTCCCATGCCAAGTACAAAGGCCGATTTCTTCATGATCATATTGCGCTCCCTGGTTATCATTTGTTACGAAATGAAATGTTATAATATAACAATAACAAATACCACATCGCTTTCAATTCACCAGCCAAATGAGAGGGGCACCATCTGACATAGCCAACGCTATAAAACATAGCAATATCTATATAATGCTGATTAATAAGTGATTTTTGCATTTTTTGTGCGGCTGTGGCATCTTTGCCGCACTTTTCGCAGCGTCTGCGGTTTTGCCCTCGTCTGAGGGCATTTAGGGGTCAGCAATGAGTTTTTATGCAATTACGATTCTTGCTTTCGGCATGTCGATGGATGCTTTTGCTGCTGCTATCGGTAAAGGGGCGATGTTAAAACGTCCACCGGTAAGCGAAGCGCTACGCACCGGGTTGATTTTTGGTGTTGTTGAAGCCATCACCCCGCTTATCGGTTGGGCCGCAGGCTTAGCCGCCAGCCAGTACATTATGCAGTGGGATCACTGGATAGCCTTTGTACTGCTGTTTGTGCTTGGCGTGCGCATGATGAAAGAAGGCCTGAGTAAAACCACGGATGAAGAAGCCGAAGTGCCGCGTCGCCACGGTTTCTGGTTACTGGTCACCACCGCTATCGCTACCAGCCTTGATGCTATGGCCGTCGGTGTCGGTCTGGCGTTTCTCTATGTGAACATTGTGGCGACGGCGCTGATGATTGGCCTTGCGACCACCATCATGGCCACCACCGGTATGCTGCTGGGGCGTTTTCTTGGCGCGGCGATAGGTAAATGGGCTGAAGTATTCGGCGGTATTGTGCTTATCTGTATCGGCAGCTCAATTCTGGTTGAACACTTAGGCTTACTGTAACTTGTCCGAACATGCGAAATCGTCAACAATGCCTGCTCAGGTGATGGCGTTCCACCTGACCCAACCGCTTCCCTGAGAAGCTGATGACGCCTGGTATGTCTCTGTCATGAGGCATGTCGGGCGTTTTTCTTTTGTTCCCTGCATGCCTCGCACATTTGTTGATGAGGAAAAACATGCTGAAGTCTTTATTTGCCGTAATCATCGGTGGTTCTGCAGGTTGCGTGATCCGCTGGCTGCTCGCGATTCGTTTAAATACGCTGTTTCCCAACCTGCCGCCTGGCACGCTGCTGGTAAATTTACTCGGTGGGCTGATTATTGGCGGCGCGCTGGCATTCTTTACTCGCCAGCCGCATCTTGATCCTACCTGGCGGCTGCTGATCACCACCGGGTTATGCGGCGGCATGACCACCTTTTCCACTTTTTCACTGGAGATTTTTGCCCAGTTGCAAACGGGCAACTACGTGTGGGCGCTGGCTTCCGTGCTGGTACATGTTACGGGTTCGATTTTGATGACGGCGCTGGGGTTTGCGCTGATAAACGCCTGGTATTGATAAAACCGGAAGGGGGAGCAATGCTGCTCCCCTTTTCGCACGTTACTTCACGCCGCCATTTGCAGGCAGGCTTGTGCGCATGCCCGGCAACGTTTAGCGCACTGCTGGCAGTGTTGATGTTGATGCCGGCTGCACTCTTCCGCGCAGGCTTTACATACATCGACGCAAATCCGGCACAGTGAGGGTAAGTGTTTGCTTTCCAGTGCCATAAATTGGCCGGCAAGGCGGCACAGGGCGGCACATTGCACGTCCAGCTTGATGCATTCACGCATCATGTCGATATTCTCTTCCTGCAGGCAGGAAAGCGCACAGTGTTCGCAAGCCGCAGCGCATTGATAACAGGCTTCGGCGCATCGTTGGTGTTCTATATGCATGGTTTATCTCCACAATATTTATGTGTCATGAGATAATTGTGCACAAAATATTTATCCCTACCATTTTATTTACACATTTCATCACATCATTAATTTTATGAGATGAGTAAAGTTTTAGTAACCTGCTTATAATTATAAAGATTTATTTTGAATGCAACATATGTGTTTAAATATTTCTTTCGGATTTTTTATTTTTAGAGTGATATATTTTTGGATGATTAATTGACTAATTGATATAAATAGCCAAACTTAAGATTCCAACGCGATCGATATGGATTATTAACCGTATCGATTATATCGAAAACGAGATGTGGAGATATAACATGGCCGAACATAGAGGCGGTTCCGGTAATTTCGCAGAAGATCGTGAGAAAGCTTCAGAAGCGGGACGTAAAGGTGGTCAGCACAGCGGCGGTAATTTTAAAAATGACCCCGAACGTGCATCCGAAGCCGGCAAGAAAGGCGGTGAAAATAGTCACAGCGGTGGAAAAAAATAACCACTTTTATGGTCATTATTTTCCAAATGCTAGCGAGCCGGGGACGGCTCGTTTATTTTTTAATTAACAATGTCTTAAAGATAAAAACGTAGAGGTATTAATGGAATCACAAAATAATGATGAGGGTGAGAGGATATGCACATTACCTGAAGATTTATCTGAGCATTTATCTACTCATTTAATTGAAGATTCTCACTATCCTGCTGAAGTAATTTCCATTAATTTTACCGAAGCAGTTGATTTACGTCTCCCGCCTTATAAGAAACGTCTCGTGCACAAAATGTCCAATCGCAAACAACCCCCCAAAAGGCAATAATCAATAAATCCTTTTCACCTTTCTAACGGCGTTGTGCTTCTTCAACGCGGTGAACTCTTCTTTTAAAGTTATGCCGCTGAAAGAGACAGGAAACTTTCAGTCATTCGTTTTTACGAAAACGATCAGAATAATTTTTAGCGCATTGAAAATGAATAAAAAATAACCTTCAGGCCCAGCAAATCCGCGTTGCGCCTGAAGGCATGCAAGTGCATCTTTGTTACTAACAATAAGCGTGCTAATTATTAGCAAATTTCAACCAGAAAAGCGCTATAAAACAGCGAGTTATGATGAAATAAACCGATCTTTGCGAATAAAATTTTTTATCGTTAACGCATTGATGTTATTGATGATTTGTCTAAATTTCATCCATTCCCACATTTTTCAATTAAAACGTTGTCGCAGCGGTAACCACGTTTGATGGGCTGTTTTTTCGTCCGCCGCTTGGCCTCTATGGCGGCGGAGGATCTATAGTGAGTAAACTGAAGGCAAATAGAGGAGGTTTTGTGCTCTACATTGAAAAAGATGATCCTCGTGAAGCGCCGGAATCGGGTGACAAAAAACCCCAGCCGGTGAAGAAATAAATAAAAAGGTCGCTACGGCGGCCTTTTTATCGATTATTCAGTCCGTTAACAGAAAAACCAGTAAGCATCTCGCGTCTATCTTAGCGGCCTGGTTGCTTTATCGAACGCAAATTGCCACCTGCTGGTTGGTTTTACTGCTTATCAATGCCGCTGAAGCGCGCATCTGTCGTTACGCCCGCAAGCCATGCGGGCGCAGAGTTTTACTCCGCTTTCTTTTCCACATGCCCGAGCGGTTTTTCCGGGAAGCAGAAGTCGCGAACGCGGCGCTTTAACTCTGCCGCATCGGGAAAACCGCCGTCCAGCTTGCGATCCCATATCACTTTGCCATCAACATCAATGGCAAAAATTCCGCCAGTGCCCGGTATCAGCGTGACGGAACCGAGATCCGTACTAAACGTGTGCAACAATTCTTGCGCCATCCAGGTGGCGCGCAACATCCAGTTGCATTGTGAGCAGTAGTGCAAAGTGATGACCGGTTTTTTCATGTTTCGTTGACTCCTGGCGCGGATGGAAAAGGGTTGTATAAGCCTCGTGCTGCTGAAAAGCTGACGGCATAACAAATTTATTGCAAATGATAACTGTTATCATTATCTTCGGTGTCGATAACATAACAATAACCTGCAACTCTTTTGCGCTGACTGCAATCTTGCGCGGTTTCCTGGAAGTCATACGTGAGCCTGATACTAATAAATTCTAAGGCTTACAAGACAATATGTGTAAATCGCACCTTTCCCTGCTGCGCGTTGACAAGCGTGTGCTGGTCACTTCATTACTCGCAGCGTTGTATCAAACCTCCGCATTTGCGGTAGATAACGGCACCTCATCGACAGCTTCCACCGGGGCTCAGCAAGATAACGCCGAGGAGATGCTTGTCACGGCACCCGCACCGGTATTAAAAGCCGGAAGCACGCATTCCGTCAGCGCCCAGGATCTGCAAAACAAAGGCGCGAAAGACTTTGGCTCTATTATGCGTTATGAACCACTCATCAGCGCCACGGGCGCAAGCGGCGGTTCCGGCAACGGCAAAAGCGGTTTTGACCGCGGCGGTTATACCGGCTACAACATTCGCGGGCTGGAAAGTAACCGCGTCGGCATTGATGTCGACGGTATACCGCAGCCGGATGCCACCGGGCGCAGCTACGTAAGTCGCGCAGGCCTTAACACTTTCGGCATTGGCCGCGATTATATCGACCCGTACATGTACGGCAGCGTTGATATCCAGTCCGGCGCAACCCGTACCGAGCAAGCTAACACCTCCATTGGTGGTAACGTCTCCTTCCGCCCGAAGTCGGCGGATGATTATCTGCGCCCTGGCAAAGAGACCTACTTTGGTTACCAGAGCGATTACGACTCCGCGGATCGCAGCTGGCACAACGGCGTGACGGGAGCCGCAGGCGACGAAACCCTGCGCGGCATCATGGTTTACAGCCGTCGCGACGGTCAGCAAACCCGCAATAACAGCGGTACGGTTGACGCCTATCCGGCGAACTGGCACTCGGATGCGATGATGGCTTCCGGCATCTGGCAACCGAATGATGCGCATAAATTCACCGGTACGCTGGATTACTACCACAAAACCAACCACACCCACTACGATGCGTGGAATAACGCCGGCAGCGCCATCCTTGGCGACGCACAGCAAACCAGCCAGACGCGTCGCTGGGGCGTTAGCCTGAAAGATGACTGGACGCCGATGAACGACTGGCTGGACAGTATGTCCAGCAAAGTCTATTACCAGCACACCGAAGCGCATGACCGCACTTACATGCCAGACAGCGTCACGGCGACCATGGAAACGGTCTACTCCAGTTACGACACCGATACCTGGGGCATTCAGAATGCGCTGGCGAAAACAGTGGGCCGTCACGATCTGAGCGCCGGTTTTAACGCCAGCACCAGTAAAACCGAGCGTCCGTTTAACCAGTCACCGGTACCGAGCGCCTTTAGCGAGATCATGCAGCCGGAAGCCGATAGCCGCAGCTACACGTTAGGCGCATTCCTGCAGGATCAGATTAATTTCGCTGCTGATGGTCACCACTTTGCCATCATTCCCGGCATGCGCGTGGTTCATCAGTCGACAAAACCGGATAACCTCTCCAGCCTGACTGCCAACAGCAGCGTGTTGGACGAATCCGATGTGTCCTCCCTGTACGGTAAAAATTCCGACACCCAACTGCTGCCGTCGCTGACCTTCCAGTACGACATCACGCCGCGTCTGATGACATACCTGCAATACAAACGCGGCGCGCAGTTCCCCAACGCCAGCCAACTGTATGGCTCCTGGAACCTGGGTTCCAGCTATGCGGGACGCGGGCAATATGCGCTTATCGGGAATACGGATTTGGACACCGAAACCAGCGATAACCTTGAGTGGGGCATGAAGGGCGAGGTGACCGAGGGCGTAACGCTGCGCACGGCGCTGTTCTACAACAGTTATAAAAACTTTATCGCGTATACCCGTTACACCCGTTCCGGCAACCCGGATAAATTCACCAACGTGCCATCTAACATCTACACCACCTATCAGGCGGAAAACCGCGATAAAGCCTTTATCTACGGCGGCGAAATTAGCGCGAAATTCAACTTTGGCAGCTGGTTTGAACAGGTCGATGGTCTGAGCGCCACGCTGGCGTATGGCTACAGCGAAGGGAAAGCGAAATCGCGCTATCTGGGCGACAAATACATCGATCTCGATAGCGTCGCGCCAATGAAAGCGATTGTCGGCGTCGCCTGGGATGATCCGGCGAAACGCTACGGTACGGCGCTGACCGCCACCTTCGTCAAAGGTAAGCAAGCCACCGCCACCAACCGTCAAACCTACAGCAACACCGGCGGGTCGCTGGGCGATTCCGGCACGGAATATATGCGGGTGCCGGGCTATGGGCTGCTCGACTGGACGGCGTACTGGCGGGTGGCGAAAAACGTCAAAATTAACGGCGGCGTTTACAACATCACCGATCGTAAATATTGGGATTACCTGAACAGCCGTAACCAGGAAGAGACCACCAACCAGAATACGTATGACAAAGCGCTGGCGGTAATGCCGGGGCGGACATGGCAACTGGGCGTCAATGTTGATTTCTAAGGCGATTCCATTTCATGTTGCTCGTTTGCCGGCGCTACAGCTTTGCCGCCGCGATGCAACGCGAACGATTTCTTTGCACATCAGTAGGTAATTTCCCTCCCCGGTATCGCTGCCGGGGATTAAAACTGTTAAGGAAGTGAAAAATATGCCTGCAACATCACGTGATTTCACCGCCATCTGGCAGCAGTATCAGGCCATTAAAGCGCAACAGCCAACGAAATACGCCCGCGACATCGCGAACGAGATGGCGATAAGCGAAGCCGAATTAACCTATGCCCGTGTCGGCCACGACGCCGTGCGCCTGCAAGGGGAAATGCGCGACATCCTCGCCGCGCTGGACGTAGTCGGCGACACCAAATGTATCTGTCGCAACGACTACGCGGTTCATGAACAGATTGGCCGTTTCACCAATCTGCATATCAGCGAGCGCGCCGGGCTGGTGCTTAACCCGCGTGCGCTCGATCTGCGTTTGTTTATCAGCCAGTGGGCCAGCGCCTTTCATTTGCATGAACACAGCCCGCGCGGCGAGCGTCAGAGCATTCAATTTTTCGATCGGCAAGGCGATGCGATATTGAAGGTCTACCTGACGGAACACACCGATATTGCCGAGTGGAACGGCGTTATCGCCCGCTTTACCGTGCCGGAGAACCCGCCGTTAACGCTCACTGAAGCTGATGGCGAAAAATACGCGGAATACGCAGACGGCGCCGCGCTGGACAGCGAATGGCGGGCCATGACGGATGTGCATCAATTCTTTGGTTTGCTGAAAAAGTACAACCTCTCGCGCCAGCAGGCGTTCCGGCTGGTGGGCGACGATCTTGCCTGCCTGGTCAGCAATGACGCGCTGCCAAACCTGCTGGAAACGGTGCAACAGCAGGGGAACGAAATCATGATTTTTGTCGGCAACCGTGGCTGCGTGCAGATCTTTACCGGCGTGCTGGAAAAACTGACGCCGATGAAAGGCTGGATAAACGTCTTCAATGAAAACTTCACCCTGCATCTGCGTGATACCGGGATCGCCGAAAGTTGGGTCACGCGCAAACCTACCGCCGATGGGCATGTCACCAGCCTTGAGTTGTTCGCCAAAGACGGTACGCAAATCGCCCAGCTTTACGGGCAGCGTAGCGAAGGCCAGCCGGAGCAAAGCCACTGGCGCGCGCAGATTGATGCATTAACCAACCCGGAAAAAGCCGCATGAAAAAATTGCTGATCCTGCTGGCGGCGCTGCCGCTGGTGGCAAGCGCCGCCGGGCAAAAAATTGTCTCCCTGGGCGGCGACGTCACCGAAATTGTCTACGGGTTAGATGCGCAGGCGCAGCTGGTTGGGCGTGACAGCACCAGCACTTGGCCCGCCAGCGCACAAAAACTGCCGGATGTCGGTTATGTCCGTCAGCTCAACACCGAAGGCATTCTCTCTCTGCGCCCGACGCTGGTGCTGGCCAGCGACCAGGCGCAACCTTCGCAGGTGTTGCAAAAAGTTCAGGACAACCACGTCAGGGTGGTAGCGGTGCCGGGCGGTTACACGCTGGCGGCGATTGATAAAAAAATCGCGGTCATTGCGGAGGCTATCGACAAAACAGATGCAGGCGCGCAGTTGCGTAAAACGCTGGCGAACGATATTGCCGCACTACCGAAACAGCCGCTGAACAAGCGCGTGCTGTTTATCCTCAGCCACGGCGGGATGGGGACAATGGTGGCCGGGCAGAAAACCGCTGCCGACGGCGCGTTGCGTGAAGCGGGGTTACAAAATGCGATGCAGGGCTTTGACCATTACCGTTCGATGTCGCAAGAAGGGGTGATCGCCAGCCAGCCGGATCTGGTGGTGATTTCCGCCGACGGCGTAAAAGCGATGGGCGGTGAACAGAACCTGTGGCGGTTGCCTGGTCTGGCGCAGACGCCCGCCGGGCGTAATAAACAGGTGTTGCTGGTCGATGATGTCGCGCTGCTCGGTTTTGGCTTGCGCACCCCGCAGGCGCTGCTGGTGCTGCGTAATAAAGCGGAGCAACTGCCCTGATGAACCGCCACGCTTCCCGCACGCTCTGGGGGCTTGCGTTGCTGCTGCTTGGGTTGACGGGGCTGGCAAGCACGCAGGGCGCGATGCAATTGCCACTCGCCAGTTTATGGCAGGTCGGTGATGAGGCGCTGCGTCAAATCTGGCTGACGGTGCGTTTGCCGCGCGTGGTGTTGGCATTGCTGGTTGGCGCGGCGCTGGCGCTTTCCGGCTGCGTGATGCAGGGGCTGTTTCGCAACCCGCTTGCCGATCCCGGATTGCTGGGCATCAGCGGCGGCGCGTCGTTAACGGTCGCCTGCTGGCTGGTGCTGCCGATTACCGTTTCACCGCTGGTGGCGTTGTATGCGCCGATGCTGGCGGCGTTTATCGGTAGCCTGGCGGTAATGATAGTGATTTATCTGCTCAGTAAAGCGGGAGAGGTCGGTTTATCGCGGTTGTTGCTGGTGGGGATCGCCATTAATGCGCTTTGTGGTGCGGGCGTTGGCGTCCTTTCGTGGATCAGCAACGACGCGCAATTGCGCCAGCTTTCACAGTGGGGAATGGGCAGCCTCGGGCAGATTGAATGGTCGACGTTAGCGGTCGCCGCCAGCCTGATCCTGCCCGCATCGCTGGTGATTTGGCGCGTCGCCAGCGCGCTTAATCTGCTGCAACTGGGCGATGAAGAGGCGCACTATCTGGGCGTCAATGTGCCGCAGCTCCAGCGCGTATTACTGGTATGCAGTGCGCTGCTGGTGGCAACGGCGGTCGCGGTGAGCGGCATTATCAGCTTTGTTGGCCTGGTGGTGCCGCATTTGATGCGCATGTGGCTGGGGCCGGATCACCGTGCGCTGGTGCCCGGCGCGTTGCTGGCGGGGGCAATTTTGCTGCTGGTCGCCGATACCGTGGCGCGCACCGTTGTCGCGCCCGCCGAAATGCCGGTTGGCCTGCTGACCAGCATGGCTGGCGCACCGTGGTTTTTATGGCTGATCTTTCGCCAGTCGAAGGCGGTGACATGAACAGACTTTTAACTGCCGCGCATTTGCGGCTCAACGCCGGTTCACGGCGGCTGATTGACGATGTTTCCCTGACGCTGACCGGCGGCGAAAGGGTAGCGCTGATTGGCCCGAATGGCGCGGGGAAATCGACGTTACTGCGTCTGTTAACCGGTTTTCTGCCCGCGGCGGCAGGGGAGTGCCATCTGGAAGGCAAACCGCTACAGGCGTGGACGGCGCAAGCGCTTTCGCGCCGCCGGGCGGTAATGTTGCAACAGACCACACCTGGTTTTGACTGGTCGGTGGAGGCCATTATCGCCATGGGACGTGCACCCTGGGGATCGCAACACGAACGCGAAATTGTGCAGCAGGTGGTGACGCTGACCAGCTGTGAAATGTTGGTTGGGCGGCGCTACGCCACCTTATCCGGCGGCGAACAGCAGCGGGTACAACTGGCGCGCTGCCTCGCGCAGCTGTGGCATCATGACGGCCCGGAAGGCTGGCTGTTTCTGGATGAACCGACGTCGGCACTCGATCTCTATCATCAGCAGCAGGTGCTGCGCCTGCTAAAGCGGCTGACGCTGGGCGGCGAACTGCATGTCTGCGCGGTGCTTCACGATCTCAACCTTGCTGCGTTGTGGGCGGACAGGATCTTGCTGTTACACCAGGGAAAACTGGTGGCACAAGGCACGCCGGAACAGGTGATTCAGGCACCGCTTATCGCGCAGTGGTACGGTGCCGAAGTCGAGGTGAGCCAGCATCCGGGTGGGAATACGCCGCAGGTTTTTCTCTCGGTCTGATAAACGCCACGGTTGGCTGATGAAGCCGTATTTTTGCTAAAGTTTAGTGTGACTTAACTGATGCGGAGATCGGCAATGACCTTACCGCCTTTGCAGGCGCTCATCTGTTTTAATGCTGTCGCACAACACGGCAGCATGAAAGCGGCAGCGGCGGCGTTGTCTATCAGCGCCAGCGCAGTAAGCCAGCAGATTGCCAAACTGGAAGCCTGGGTGAATGTGCGGCTGTTTATGCGCGGCTCGCGCGTGCTCACGCTGACGCCGGAAGGGAAAATTTACCTGCGGGCCATTCAGCCTGCTTTTCGTCAGATTTCACAAGCCACACACCGGTTAATTGACGCGGCGGCGCACCACCGCGTGAGCGTCAGTTGTTCAACGGATTTTGCCATGCACTGGTTGCTGCCAAGGCTTGGCGGTTTTGAACGTTATTACCCGCATGCCGAGGTGCTTATCACTACCGCTACGCGGGACGTTGATTTGAAAACGGAAGGGATCGATTTTGCTTTTCGCCGTGCGGTGCAGGCCGGGAGTGAATACATTCTGCACCCGCTGGAGAACAGCGGCGGGATGCTGCTGATCTATGATAAGTCGGCGCTGTTAGAACCGCTTTGCCACGCCTTTCGCGACTGGCTGCTGGCTGTCGCGCAGGAACATCATTGGCCGGAACGGTAAATGCAAAAGTGGCGGCATGTTCGCGTTCCGGCAAGTGTATATTTATCCGCGGTTACGCATATTGCCACCACAATCGATGCAGTTCATCTCCATTGTCATCAGATTCGGGCCGCGTTTCCCACGGTTTATCGATAATGAAGTGCAGGTTTTTCACCTGCGCTAAATCCCACATTTGCGGATGCTGAAGCGGCAACGTTTTTAAGGCGTTATAGCCGTAATGCAGCGGTAGCCAACGGTCGCGGAACACCTCGTTAAGAAAATCCTGCTCGGCAAAAACATAGTCCGAAATATCCGCTTTCTCCGCCAGCTTCGCCATCATCTGCTGATAAAGGGCGTTATCCGGCGTGAGCAGCAGAAAACCACCGTTCAGGTAGTTATCCAGCGACGCCGGTGGGTTGGCATGCATTTGCGCGTCCGTACACCAGCTGTAATAGCAGTTTTCCGGCCGCCAGCTCGCCGGGTAACTTTCGATATGTTTAGGGTTACAGCGACAGGCATGGCAGGCGGCAATGGTGCCTGCGGCCAGCGGCAGTTCAAAGAGATGATCCATATTTTGCAGCACCAGCATGTCGGCATCGAGAAACGCCACCCGCTGGTATTCGGTGAGCGTCCACACCGCCAGTTTGCTCCACACGTCGGCAAAACGGGCGTTCGCATAGCAGCTTTCAAGCGCCGGATCGGGGCCGAGAACCGGCACTTCCCGCACTTTGCAGCCCTGCGCGCTTAAATGCTGGCGCGTGCTGTCGTCAATGGCGTCGGTCACCATTACCACCAGTGGCCACGGCGAACCACTGGCGAGCAGCGAACGGTGCAGCGTTTTTACCCCCGGCAGGTAATCCGGCTGTGTCAGGAGAGTTACCCAGGCGAATGCGGCGCTCATGACAACAGCTCCGTCATAAACGTGTTGAGGAATTTGCCCTGCGGATCAAAACGCTGGCGTACGGTCTGAAACGCCGTCCATTGCGGGTAGAGCGCGGGCCAGTCGTATAACGTCGGATCGAAGTATTTCCCCCAGTGCGGCTTCCCGCCTTCTTCTGCCAGCAACTGTTCGGCGGCGCGCAGAAACGCCAGCCCCTCTTCAGAGAGCGAGCCGTCTTCGGCGTAATAGACCACAAAGCCAAAAAAACAGGTCGCTTGCTGCCAGGCCGGGCTTAGCCATGCTCCGGAAGGCCCGGTGCAGCGCAAAATAATCGGGTAGTGCATATGCGGGTGCGATTGCTGATGCCACGCTTTAATGCGTGCAATCACCGCCGGGGCGCGCGCCAGCGGAATACCAATTTCTATATTGATTTGCGGCGTGGCGATACCGCGGCAGAACACCTGGTAGATATCGCCAATCACATCTGAAAAGTCTTTAAAGCGCGTCACGGTGCGAAACGGCTTGCCGTTTTCATCAACAATGTTGGTGTCGTCATGCATCTGCTCCAGCGTTTTTTCCACTGTGTCGTTCATCTGTGTGTCGGTCTCTTCCCGCTCGACCAGATCGCCATGGTTATCGCGCCATAGCGCCATTTCATCGGCGGTTGATTCGCGCGCGTTCCAGGTATGAACGTTGTTTTCATCCGGGAACCACCACGTTTTGCTGAAGGCCCATTGCTGGTTCCAGCTAAGCAAGTCTTGCGCAAGATTCTCTGCGCTGCTGGCGCTTTTAAAGCAGGTATACAGCGTTGCCGGGCGCGTACGTAGGGTGACGGCGGTAATCGCCCCCAGCGTGCCGAGCGCCAGTTGCGCGGCGGCAAACGCCGGTTGCTGGCGGTCAAGCTCGTGGATCTGCCCGGCGGCATCCACCAGCCGGATGCGCAGCGCTTCATCCGCCAGCGAGCTTTGTTGCATGCCCTGGCCGTGGGTTCCCGTTGAAATGGCGCCAGCCAGCGTTTGCGAGTCGATCACGCCCGGCGACGCGTACAGCATACGGTTCATGACGGTGAGGAGTTCAAACACTTCGTGCAACGGCGTCCCGGCGCCAAACGTCACGCTGTCGTCATCCACCGCCAGCACACCGCGCAGCGCAGAAATATCAATCAGCGTATCGCCCGGCTGGCTCAGTTTCAGCATGCGCCCAGGCGACATGCGGCTGCCCATCACCCGCACGCGCCCGGTAGCGGCAGCAATAACCTGCTGTAACTGCGCTTCATTTTCCACGCGAATAACGGCATTTTTGCAGGCCAGTACCGCGTTTTTCGCCCAGTTGAACAGGTGCGGATCTTGCGGGTCCGCATGTGGCTGACGGCGTGGAAAAAGGGTGTGCGTGTCGGTCATGGGCGGCTCCTCGCTCAGATTTTTATGTATTAACCAAGCGTAGCGCATCACAGAAACGTGTGAGTGTCGGCGCGGCTTTTCACGGTGTTGCGTCGTGGCGCAGCAGAGGGCGAGTGACTGATTGCCTGGCGCCACAAACACGCAGGCGGAACAGATAATTAAGCTTTCCACACGGCACGCTAGCGTGGACGTAGTGCTGATAATCAGGCCATTTGCGGCCTGATTATTGAGGGCTTACAACATGATGGTCGTGAAATGGACCAGCGCGACATAGCGAAACGCGGCAGAGTGAAAAGGTTAGCGGTTTAATAGGGTTATTAGCGTTGCGAGCGCATATTTCACCGACTGCTCAATCACGCTTTCGCAATCCCCGGCAAAATGACGCAGCGCCGTGATCGGCGCTTGCCCCGGCAGCGCCCAGGCAAACCACACGGTTCCGGCCGGCGTACCATCTTCGCCGCCATCCGGGCCGGCATAACCGGTGACCGCAATCCCGACCGGTTCATGGCTGACCGCGCAAGCGCCTTGCACCATCTCGCTGGCTGTCTGCTCGCTCACCGCCGTCCAGCGTGCCAGCGTTTCGCGCTTAACATGCAACAAGGTACTTTTCGCTTCATCGGTAAACGAGACAAACCCGCAGCCAAAGAAGGCTGGTGTATCGCCTGCGGCGCACAGCGCGGTGGCGATTTGCCCGCCGGTGCAGGATTCCGCTGTGGTAACGCGCAGCTGTTTTTGGGTAAGCAGTTCGCCCAGTTGTGCTGCCAGCATCGGAATGGGCAGACAGAGCAGGGCATTCATGTTGTTGGTTAAGTTAACATCTTCATTCATAGGCTATTTTTCGTTAAGTTGGTTGTGAGCCGGTAAGCAAAGTATAGCGAGCAAAAAGTCATGATGAGTTTTTGGGAATAATCGAGATATGGCCGTTGCGCTCAAGAATAGCGAATTTAATCTCCGCCAGATCGGCAATGCCCTGGTTGTTTCGCGCTGACACCATAATGTCGTCACGCGTGATATCGGCTTCGCGCATTTTGTTTTCCAGCATTTGGCCGTTCTCCACTAACACCACCGGCGTGCCATCGATCAGGTTTTCCGCCCCTTTGACATACTTCTTCAGCGTGCCAAATAAGATATCCACCACCACCAGCGTGATAATGGTCAGCGCCGCGCCGGTCACGGAGAAGTCATTGCCGAGCAGCGCTTGTTGCGTGGCCTCACTGATGATCAGCAGCAAAATCAGATCAAAAGAGGTCATCTGTAGCAGCGCCCGGCGACCAGCGATTTTGAACACCACCATCAGTACCAGATAGATAGCTATCGCGCGTAATACCATGTCCATCGCGTTCTCCTCAGGGCCAGATAAACTGCGTCAGGGTGACCGGGGTTGCGTTATTCACTGAAATCCGCTGCGCGCTGTTACCAACGCCGAGCGGTGTCAGCCCCAGCCACACGGTCAGCGGTTTATCGGCGGCAGGACGGGCATATTCCAGCACCAGTTCGCCGCTGCGGCTGAACATGTTGAGCGGTTGTGGTTGCAGGGTGCGGATCTCAAAATCGTGCATGAAATCGCCGCCTAAGGTGAAAGTGATGCGGTTATCGGCTGTGGCATTGGCGGTAATCTGCATATCCAGATCGCTTTGCAGCCGGCCAAAGCGGTCGTACTCCACGGTGAGATGTTGATCGGCGCTGGTCGCCGTTTTTTTGCTTAGCCAGCCTTGTGAAAAGAGCCCGCACAACGCGGCAATCACAATGGCGATAAGCGCTATCGCCCCCCATTTCTGCACCTGCATTTCAACATGCAGCCAGAAAGGGTTGTCTTCCACGGGCCATGTTCGTTCTGCATCAGCGCTGCTTTTTTTCTCCATACGCCCTCCACGGGTTCGCCGTAAATAACGTAAAGAGTGTAGATGACGAGGGGAGAAAGAGCGCTTCGTCA
The DNA here is from genome assembly GCF_016620385.1 of Kosakonia sp. LAM2021. Classification (NCBI taxonomy): domain Bacteria; kingdom Pseudomonadati; phylum Pseudomonadota; class Gammaproteobacteria; order Enterobacterales; family Enterobacteriaceae; genus Kosakonia; species Kosakonia sp. LAM2021. Next base: position 194,722 of record NZ_JAENHT010000010.1, on the reverse strand, counting down.
CGCCAGCGCTCTGTACTGAGATCAGCTCGTAATACGGGGTGTCACACGCCCGTGCAGCGCCGGGTTGTCGCTTTCGTCTTTCAGCTGCACACCGGTGAGACGGCGCAGAAATGCCTGTTCCAGCAGCCAGGCGAGCTTAAACGCGGCGGCCTCGTAATTGAGCCCTTCCGGGCGAATGTTAGAGATGCAGTTGCGCTCGGATTCAATACGCTGGCGCGCGGGTTTCCAGGTGAGGTAGACGCCGAGGCTATCCGGTGAGGACAACCCCGGACGCTCGCCAATCAGTATCGCCACCGCTTTACTGCCCAGCGTTTCGCCAATGTCATCGCCAAGCGCCACGCGCGACTGGTGCGCCAGCACGATGGGGCCGAGAGAAATGCCCAGCGTGTCCAGATAGGGCAGCAGGGCGGTGATAAGCCCGACTGACTGGCGATGCACGGCGTGGGAAGAGAGCCCGTCGCCAATCACCAGCAGCAGATCGTGCGCGGGCGGGCGATGAGCAGCAAGCGTTTCGCGGCTCTCATCACTGAGCTTGCGCCCCAGATCCGGGCGATTCAGGTAGATATGCCGGTCGGCAGCGGCACTGTGCGCCTCCAGCGTTTTTAAGCCAAGCGTATGCAGCTGCTGCGCCAGGCTTTCGCTGTCAAAAGGCTGGTGGATGGCATCACGCGCCTGGGCGTGCGCGAGGCCAAAGTTGAGCACTTCCCGCGTTGGCAGGCTTGCGCCGCTGCGCCCCAGCGCAATGCGGGCATCGGTAAACTCACGCAGCAGCGTCCAGGCATCGGGTCCATTCATGCGTGCGCTCCTTGTGGCATAACGGTCAGCAGCGGGTGGTTTGCTCCGGTCAGGCGCAACTGGCCATGAGTGTCGATAATCTGCATCTTCGTTAGCCACTCGGCGAACTCCGGTGCATGTTTCAGCCCCAGCAGGCGACGGGCGTAGAGCGCGTCGTGAAACGAGGTGCTCTGGTAATTGAGCATGATGTCATCCGCGCCCGGTACGCCAATCAGGAAGGTCAGTCCGGCGGTACACAGCAGCGTCAGCAACGTGTCCATATCGTCCTGATCCGCTTCGGCGTGGTTGGTGTAGCAGACGTCGCAGCCAATCGGTAGCCCCATCAGTTTGCCGCAGAAGTGATCCTCCAGACCGGCGCGGATGATCTGCTTGCCATCGTAGAGGTATTCCGGGCCGATAAAACCGACCACGGTATTGACCAACAGCGGGTTAAAATGTCGCGCTACCGCGTAAGCACGCGCTTCGCAGGTTTGCTGATCGACGCCGTGATGCGCATTGGCTGAAAGGCAACTGCCCTGACCGGTTTCGAAATACATCACGTTATTACCCAGCGTGCCACGCTTCAGGCTCAGCGCCGCTTCATGCGCCTCCTGCAACAGCGCCAGGTTGATGCCAAAACCGCTGTTAGCGGCTTCCGTCCCCGCCACCGACTGGAACACCAGATCAACCGGCGCACCGCGTTCAATCAACTGGATGGTATTGGTGACATGCGTCAGTACGCAGGACTGGGTAGGAATGGCAAAGCGCTCAATGATGTCTGCCATCATATGGTTAAGCTTTTGTAGCACCGGCAGGCTGTCGCTGGCCGGGTTGATGCCTACCACCGCGTCGCCCGCACCATACAGCAGGCCATCGAGCATACTGGCGGCAATGCCTTTCAGATCGTCGGTCGGGTGATTAGGCTGCAAACGCACACTGAGATGGCCGGGCAGGCCAATGGTGTTGCGAAAGCGGGTGATCACGCTGCATTTGCTGGCGGCGAGGATCAAATCCTGGTTACGCATAAGTTTACTTACGGCGGCGGCCATTTCCGGGGTGATCGCCGTGGCAACATGGCTAAGCGTGGCGGTATCGGTGCTGTCGGCCATCAGCCAGTCGCGGAATTCGCCCACTGTCAGGTGGGCAATCAGGGCAAACGCGCGGCTATCGTGGGTATCGATAATTAACCGCGTCACTTCATCGTCTTCATACGGGATGAGCGGCGAGGCGAGGATCTCGCGCAGCGGCACATCCGCAAGGGCGATTTTCGCCGCCATTCGCTCTTCCGCCGACTGCGCCGCCACTCCGGCCAGCACATCCCCGGATCGCGCCGGGGAGGCTTTCGCCATTAACGTTTTCAGGCTGTCGAACTGATAAGTACGGTGAGCCAGCGTGGTTTTATACATTCCGTCTCCTCAGGAGAGTGCCCGCAGTTGCGGATCCATCCCGGCACGTTCACGCGCGTGCGCCGTTTTACGAAACCACATATAGCCGCCCAGCATCATCAGCGCAAAGATCAGTGCCAGCAGCGTGTTGTACCAGACCATCGCCACCAGGCAGAGCACCGCCATGCCCAGCGCAAACGCGGGGGCGTAAGGGAACAGTGGCGCTTTAAATGGGCGCTCAAGTTCCGGTTCGCTGCGGCGCAGCTTAAACAGCGCGGCCATTGAGGTGATATACATAACGATAGCCCCGAAAACGGACATCGTCACAATACAGGCGGTGAGCGGCATGCCGCTGATGGTGACCAGCGAGTCGGAGAAAATCGCCGCAATCCCGACCACACCACCGGCGAGGATCGCCAGGTGCGGAGTGCGGGTTTTGCGGTTGAGGTTTGCCAGGCTTGCCGGCAGATAGCCCGCGCGTGCCAGCGAATAGATCTGGCGTGAGTAACCCATAATGATGCCGTGGAACGATGCCACCAGACCAAACAAACCAAGCCACACCAGCATATGCAGCCAGCCGCTGCTGTTGCCGACCACCACTTTCATCGCCTGCGGCAGCGGATCGTTAATGTTCGACAGTGTGCGCCAGTCGCCAACGCCACCGGCAAAAATCATCACGCCAACCGCCAGCACGGTGAGGGTCAAAATACCGCCGCCGAGTGCACGCGGAATGGTGCGTTTCGGATCTTTGGCTTCTTCCGCTGCCATAGAAGCGCCTTCAATGGCGAGAAAGAACCAGATGGCGAAGGGGATCGCGGCGAACATGCCCGGCAGCGCCAGGCTGCTGAAGCTCTCTGCGCCTGCCCAGCCGTTGGCGGTGAAGTTGCCCCACGAGAAGCCTGGTGCCACCACGCCCATAAACACCAGCAGTTCGAAAATTGCCAGCAGGGTGACAATCAGCTCAAACGTGGCGGCAATGCCGACGCCGAGAATGTTCAGCGCCATAAAGATGAGGTACGCGCCGCAGGCCACCCATTTCGCATCCAGCGACGGGAACTGCACGTTCAGGTACGCGCCAATCGCCATCGCGATAGCCGGAGGCGCGAAAACGAACTCGATTAAGGTGGCAAAACCGGCAATAAACCCGCCTGTTGGCCCAAAAGCCCGGTACGCGTAAGCGAAGGGGCCACCGGCATGAGGGATCGCGGTAGTCAACTCGGTAAAACTAAAGATAAAGGCGCAGTACATCGCGGCAATTAACAGCGCGACAATCAAGAAGCCGAGCGTACCGGCCTGTGACCAGCCATAGCTCCAGCCAAAATACTCCCCTGAAATTACCAGCCCGACGGCAATGCCCCACAGACGGAAGCTGCCCAGTGTTCTTTTTAGTGTTGTTTGTGTGCTCATGCTTTACTGCCTCGCCATTGAATACAGTTAACAGTGAATGTGCAAAGGCGATGCCAGGAGATATATTCTTTGGTTAATTAAATAGTTAGATGATTATGGTTTTGAAATGATGCAGGGTTTGCACCGTGGCAGATCGGATTCTGGTGCAGGTTGCCCTGCAATGGTGAAACTGGCGAATATGCTGCTTAAGGTGAAATTCATTGCCGGTGGGTTAATAAAAAAAGGCGATAGCCCGATTTCTGGAAATGTTATAGGGAATAACTGGAAATTTAAATCCGACTATTCTTACCCCTTTTTTTGTCACATCGGGCTTTAATTAAAGTGACTGTGTGTTATTTAAATGGCGTAATTCACAATAACTTAACATGTTGATTTTACAGCGTGATTTATTTTGTTTTTTGTGAGGCGCAACACATATCATTATCGTAATAACCTGATGTTAAATCTAATCCGGAATAATGGGTTGACCTGAATTGTCTGGCACTTTAGTTTGACACAATAATTTTCAGCCAAACCCAGGATGATATTTAACAAAGGAGGATGTCATGGCCTGGCGACCCATTTTATATGTCATTTTTACCGACAACCCTCGTTTAAATAGCCGACGAGCACAGTTGCGGCTGGTGCATGGCTGACAGGATCCGTTAAAAAGCCGTCACGCATAACGCGACGGCTTTTGTATTTTGTGCAGGTTTACATTATGCCGTTTCTGTTTCCGGCTGGGGCAGATGCGCAGCAATATAGCGCTCGTAGCGGTTCGCTTTCAGGTGCGTTAAATCCACCAGCACCAGGCCATCCACGCAGTTATTAAAATCCGGGTCGCAGCCGAAATCGATAAATTGCACGCCGCCAGGCTCACACAGTTCGGAATATTGTTTATATAGCGGCGGAATGCCGCAGCCCAGGTTTCCCAGCAGCGATTTCAGCCGTGTCAGATCTTCGGTGTAGTCATCGCCGGTAAATTGCGCCAGCACTTCCGGCATACTGGCTGGCCACGGGCGGCGCGATGACGCCAGCGGCCAGGTTGCCGGGAACCACAGGCGGTAGAACGCCACCAGCAGGTCGCGCGCCGCAGGCGGCATGCCACCGGAAATAGAGACCGGGCCAAACAGGTAGCGATACTGCGGATAACGCGCCAGATAGGCACCAATGCCCGACCACAGATAATCCAGCCCGCGACGTCCCCAGTAGCGCGGTTGAATAAAGCTGCGCCCCAGTTCAATGCCGTGGCGCAGCACATCCGCCATACGATCGTCGTAATGGAATAGGCTGTGGCTGTATAACCCTTCAACGCCGCGCGCCGCCATTTGCTGCGCGGTCGGCATAAAACGGTAAGCGCCGACAATTTCCAGATCCGCGTCATCCCACAAAATCAGATGCAGGTAATCGTCGTCATATTTATCCGTATCACGACGTTTACCGCTGCCTTCGCCCACCGCGCGGAAGGCGATTTCACGCAGCCGCCCAAGCTCGCGCAGCAGCGGCGCATCTTCCTGCCCTTTACGCTGCCACAGATAGATGATCTTGCCATCAGCGGTGCGACCGAGGCACTCGGCGTTGTTAAGCTCCCGGCGCAGCGTAATGCGCTCTTCCGGACGTGCGATGGCACACTCGGTTTTGAAGGGGCCGGGCAATCCCTTGCCAAGACGCAGGACATGTTTGCGACACTTATCGGCCAGCTCGCGCGGCGCGAGCTGCGGCGTGTGCCAGCTGTCCCAGGGAATACGTTCACCGATTTTGATCGGCAACGCGCTGTCGCGCCGGCGAAACATCTGCTGCATAAGCAGTAAAAAGGGCAGGGTCTCAGAAACCATCGCGCTGGCGTAGAACAGGGCACTGTTGCGCGCGTCAATCCACACCGGTAGCAACGGGGTGCGGAATTTGCTGGCCAGTTTAATAAACCCGGCGTGCCAACCTTTGTCACGAATGCCTTTGCGCGTCATGCGCGAGACTTCTCCGGCCGGGAAGAAGATCAACACGCCGCCGCCTTGCAGATGGTTTTCCATTTGCTGCAATGAGGATTTGCGCGTGCGACCACCCATATTATCCACCGGAATAAACAGCGAACTGAGCGGTTCAAGGTGCGACAACATGCGGTTGGTGACTACTTTCACATCGCGGCGTACGCGGGAAACGGCGTACATCAGCGCCAGCCCGTCGAGCGTGCCTGTCGGATGGTTAGAAATGATGACCAGCGGGCCATGTTCAGGGATTTGTTCTAGGCAGTGAGCGGGAATGGTGCAGCGGATTTGTAGATGTTCAAGTACTTGTTCCACCATATCCAGCCCTTTCAGGTGGGGGTGGTGCGCGGCGAACTGCTGGAACTCTTGCTCATAGAGCAGGCGTCTGAGCAGATTTTTTTGCCAGGGTGCTGGCCTGGCCTGTGGCCAGAGATCCTCAAGTACATTGTCGAGACTAAACATGGTGATTCCTCCTCCCGTCTTGCCGATGACAGTAAAGGGCGAAGATGACGCTTACATTTCATTACAATGAATAAATGACACTTTAAAGACGGGAGAAGAATCAGAAGCAAAGGCAAAAAAAAGCGGGCCAGGCCCGCTTCGTTCAGAGGATGCCGCGTTCGGCGAGATCGAGGGCGAAATAGCTGAAAATCAAATCCGCGCCGGCGCGTTTAATCGCACCCAGGCTTTCCAGTACCACTTTGTCTTCATCAATCGCGCCTGCCTGAGCGGCAAACTTGATCATCGCGTATTCGCCGCTCACCTGATAAGCGCCCAGCGGCAGTTCGGTGCGCTCGCGAATATCACGCAGGATATCGAGATAAGCACCTGCCGGTTTCACCATCAGGCAATCTGCGCCTTCAGCCTGATCGATAAGCGACTCGCGAATCGCTTCGCGGCGGTTCATCGGGTGCATCTGGTAGGTTTTACGATCGCCTTTCAGCGCCGTGCCCGCTGCTTCACGGAACGGGCCGTAGAAGGATGAGGCGAACTTAGTCGAATAGGACATGATCGCGGTATCGGTAAAGCCCGCCGCATCCAGCGCCTGGCGGATCGCCTGCACCTGGCCGTCCATCGCCGCTGATGGCGCAATGAAATCGGCGCCCGCCGCGGCGGCAATCACCGCTTGTTTACCGAGATTAATCAGGGTGGCGTCGTTATCGACGCCGTGATCGCACAGCACACCGCAGTGGCCGTGCGAAGTGTATTCACAAAAACAGGTGTCGGACATAACGATCATTTCCGGCACTGTCTCTTTGCAGATGCGCGACATCCGCGCCACCAGGCCGTTTTCCTGCCAGGTATCGCTGCCAGTGTCATCGGTGTGATGCGAAATGCCAAAGGTCATCACTGAGCGGATCCCGGCGTTGGCGATGCGTTCGATTTCGCGCGCCAGATACTTTTCCGGAATGCGCATCACGCCCGGCATAGCGGCGATGGCTTTGTAATCGTCGAGCTCTTCTTCAACAAAGATCGGCAACACCAGGTCGTTTTTGCTCAGTGTTGTCTCTTCAAACATGGCGCGCAGCGCAGGCGATTTGCGCAGGCGGCGGGGGCGAGTAATTAAATCGGTCATGGTATGCCTGATGTTTGTGGAACAGATGGCGGCATTGTAGCCGAAAAGGCGGCGGGCTGTTTTACCAAAATCGCTGTTAAAAGGGGAAGGCAGGCGGCAAACCGCCTGCCTTTTGCCGCATCAGGAGGCCGGAACCACCAGCGGCTTATTGTTGCTCAGCTCGCTGACCAGGTCGTTCGCGCCGTCGCTCATGCTGGTAAAGCGCGTCAGCGGTGAACGGGTCATCACCACAAAGACGCCGACGTTATGCTGCGGCACCATCGCTATATAGGTGATGAAACCGCCACCGCCGCCAGTTTTCTGAATGATGCCAGGGTGGCCGTCTTTCGGTGCCATATAGACCCAGCCAAGACCCAGCGCGTCGGCTTTGCCGGGAACATCCATGCCAATCACTTTGGTGAGCTGATTACGCGGGTAGATCAGCGTTTGCATCCGATCGGCCTGGCTGTTGCGGGTATAGAAATCGGACGAGAGAAACTGCTGCATCCAGCGCATCATATCGCCTGGCGTGGAGTAAACGCCGCCGCTGCCAATCGCTGCCAGCGTGTTATCGCACGGGCTGGCGCCTTTTTCCGCCACCATCAGACGTTTGCACTGATCTGGCGACGGCGTAAAGGTGGTGTCTTTCATCCCCAGCGGGCGGGTTATCTGCTCTTCAAACAGTTGCGGATAGGGTTTGCCCGCCGCCTGAGAAAGCGCATCGGCCAGCAGGTCAAAGGCCAGGTTAGAGTAAGACGCCTGCGCGCCCGGCGCGGTTTTTAACTTCGCGGTGGAAAGCCAGCTCCAGCGCTGTTCGCGCGTTGGCCAGACAAATACCGAGCGGTGCGCTGCGCCGCCGGGCTGTTCACGCGGCAGCGCGCTGGTGTGGGTCGCGAGGTTAACCAGTTTGATCGGCGTGCCTTCGTAGGTCGGCACGCGTGCGCCAGGTGGCGCATATTTGCTTAATGGATCGTCGAGACGCACCCGGCCCTGATCGAGCAGTTTCACCAGCATTTCGCTGGTCATCAGCTTGGAGAGCGACGCAATACGGATAACCGAATCCAGCTGCGGGCGTACATTGTTGCCCGGACGGGTTTCACCAAAACTTCTGAACACGCGCTGGTTACCGTCGATGACCACCATTGCCATTCCGGTCGCACCGCTACCGTAATAGATGTGATTGGCGTAACGATCGACAATGTCAGAGGCAAATACCGGATCGGGAGATTGTTGCGCCGCACGGGCGCTGGTCATACTCAGCGCGCAGAGCAACGCGGAGAAAAGCAGACAACGTTTCAACGAAGGGGATCCATATAAGAATGGGAACGATAGAGGATATTTATACTACCCGGCGTTTCGATGCAAAGCACCAATAAGCGTGTTATTTCGCCCTAATACGTAACGATGGGTAAATATGAAATTTTTTCCCTATGACTTTGGCGTAAGGCGGCTGTGATAACCTCTTTCTTTCCCACACTCAGGAGTCAGGTAATGGCAAGTCAACGGGTAGTGATGGTGGTGGATATGCAAAACGGCGTGTTTGCCACAGAGCGTATTCAGCGTGAGCAATGCGTGGCGCGCATTAACCAACTCACCGCGGCAGCGGACACGGTGATTTTTATTCAGCACGCCGAAGCGGGCGGGCTGGAAGAGGGAAGCGACGGGTTTGCTCTTTTGCCGGAGCTGACGCAACCGGCGAACGCGCTGTATGTCACCAAAACCGCCTGTGATGCGTTTTATCACACCACGCTCGAAAGTGTGTTGCGTGAGCATGATATCCGCGCCTTTGTGATGTGCGGGTGCGCCACCGATTACTGCGTGGATACCACGCTGAAAAACGGCGCCAGCCGTGGTTACGCCATTACCGTCGCGCAAGATGCGCACACCACGGCGAATCGCCCGGCGGCGCAGGCCACGGTGTTAATCGATCACTATAACGAGGTCTGGCGCACGTTAACGGTGCCTGGCAACCCGGTGTTAGTGAAATCCGTCGAAACAATTCTTCACGAATGGCAAACGAACTAAGGCGTTAACCTCAGGTCAGATTTAACCAGACGGCGCCGCGCTTCGCGGCGCTTTTTTTGTCGCGGCCCATTCAGGGGCTTACAGACAGTGATGCACAGCATTTGTCGTAAATAATAAGAAGTGAGCAGGAGAGCATTATGTTTAAGTCCTTCTTTCCAAAACCGGCGTTGTTCTTTTTGTCGGTGTTCATCTGGACCGCGATTACCGTGGTTTTCTGGCAGGCTGGTGGTGAAGCGTGGTTGATGCGCCTCACCGGCGCGTCTGCGGATGTGCCGATTAGCGCCGCGCGTTTCTGGAGCCCAGGCTATCTTCTGTTTTATGCCTACTATCTGCTTTGTGTCGGCGTTTTTGCGCTGTTCTGGTTTACCCTCTCGCCGCATCGCTGGCAGCGCTGGTCGATTCTCGGCACCGCGTTAATTATCTTCGTGACCTGGTTTTTGGTGGAAGTGAACGTCGCCATTAACGCGTGGTATCAACCGTTTTACGATCTTATCCAGACTGCACTCAGTGCGCCGAATAAAGTCAGCATAAGCCAGTTGTATAGCGAGATTGGCGTGTTTTTGTGGATCGCGCTGATTGCCGTAACGGTGGCGGTGCTCAATAACTTTTTCGTCAGCCACTATGTGTTCCGCTGGCGCACGGCGATGAACGAATACTATATGGCGCGCTGGGATCGTTTGCGCCATATCGAAGGCGCAGCGCAGCGCGTGCAGGAAGACACCATGCGTTTCGCCTCGACGCTTGAAGATATGGGCACCAGTTTTATTAACGCCATCATGACCTTGATTGCTTTTTTGCCGGTGCTGGTGGCGTTATCGCCGCATGTACAAGAGATACCGGTGGTCGGACATATCGCTTATGGTTTGGTGATTGCCGCCGTGGGCTGGGCGTTGCTCGGTACCGTGCTGCTGGCGTTTGTGGGCATCAAACTGCCGGGGCTGGCGTTTAAAAATCAGCGCGTGGAAGCGGCTTACCGTAAAGAGCTGGTCTACGGTGAAGATGATGCCGAGCGCGCCAGACCGCATACCGTTGCGGAGCTGTTCGCCGCCGTGCGCCGTAACTATTTCCGGCTCTATTTTCACTATATGTATTTCAATATCGCCCGTATCCTGTACATGCAGGTTGATGTGGTGGTTGGCCTGATTGTGCTGTTCCCGACGATTGCCGCCGGGGCTATCACTTTCGGTCTGATGCGCCAGATAACCAACGTATTCGAGCAGGTGCGCAGTTCGTTCCAGTATTTGATCTCTTCCTGGACAACGCTGGTGGAGCTGATGTCTATCTTTAAACGTTTACGCAGTTTTGAGCGTGAACTGGATGGGCAGGAGATCCAGCCTGTGCCCCCTATTTTTGGTTAATACAAGGAACGTTATGGTTTACGTCCCCCGTTTTGGCTGGTTGCTGGCGACGTTGATTCTCGCCGGATGTAGTACGCAGGGTACGCTTTCGCAAAAAGAAGCCGACGCTGAAAAAGAAAAAGCGCTGGAACAACAGCAGAACAAGCCGATGGATGTCGCAAGCGTGGTGCGGCGAACCATCCCCGCCAGCGTGAAAGATCGCGAAGGCTGGGCGCAGGATCTGGCGACGACCTTTAGCAGCCAGAAACTGTCGCCGACGCTGGAGAACATCTGCTCGGTGCTGGCGGTGGCGCAGCAGGAATCCAATTACCAGTCTGATCCGGTGGTGCCGGGGCTGAATAAAATTGCCTGGAAAGAGATCGATAAGCGCGCTGAGCGGATGCACATCCCAACGATGCTGGTGCATACCGCGCTGAAAATCCCGTCGCCGAATGGTAAAAGCTACAGCGAACGGTTAGACAAAGTGCGTACGGAAAAAGAGCTTAGCGCTATTTTTGATGACTTCATTGGCATGGTGCCGATGGGGCAGAAACTGTTTGGTTCGCTTAACCCGGTGCGCACCGGCGGGCCGATGCAGATTAGCGTCGCCTTTGCCGAGCAGCATACGGACGGTTATCCGTGGAAAATGGAAGGCACCGTGCGCCAGGAGGTCTTTAGCCGCCGCGGTGGACTATGGTTTGGCACCTACCATCTGCTCAATTACCCGGCCAATTACACCGCACCCCTTTACCGTTTCGCCGATTTTAACGCCGGGCTGTATGCCAGCCGTAATGCGGCGTTTCAGAATGCCATCAGCAAAGCGACCGGCGTGAAACTGGCGCTCGACGGCGATCTGATTTTGTACGGCAGCAGCGATGCCGGTACGACGGAATTAGCCGCGCGCAAACTGGGCGCTTCGTTGGGTATGAGCGATCGTGATATCCGTCGGCAGCTGGAACGCGGAGACAGCGACAAGCTGGAAGAGACCAAACTCTATCGCGAAGTTTATCGGCTGGCCGAGAAGAAAAGCGGCAAACCATTGCCGAGAGAGGTACTGCCGGGGATCAAGCTGGAAAGCCCGAAGATCACGCGCAACCTGACAACAGCATGGTTTGCGAAGCGCGTAGACGATCGTCGGGCCGCCTGCATGGCGCAGAACTAGCGCGAATGGTGGTGTCGCCAGCGTAAGATAAGGAAGATAACACCAAGCAGGGCGCTTCCCGCGAGGAAAGGCACAAGACCGAAAATCGTGCCTACGCCCATTCCCATTTCTACGTGCGGGCGGGTGGTGTCCTGCACTTGCATCAGATGCTCGAACACGCCCGGTGCATGCACCAGCAGGTTCAGCAGCTGCGCACCCGCCCAGAAGCAGAGTAGTACGAATATGGCGTAAGCAATATTACCCGGTCTGGAGGTGTCACGTTTTTTTGCGCCCTTAAAGGGTTTTGACATAGTAAAGTCAGCCATAAGACCTCCGGTACTCTTTACTTTTAACGCTCGATTTAGTTGGCGCGTGGCCTCAACTGACGGTAATTTTGGCAGTTGTACCGCGTTGTCAACATCAGAATGGTGATAATTTCGCCCCGGGAATGATTCCAGTCGGATGATTTTTGCCGGCGCTCACATTTCTGTAACGTTTTAATTACCTTGGTAACATTTCAGAATTTCCGCATACGCCACAGACGGTAAGCGGCGGTTGTGCGATGATGCCGTTTTGACTGCCGGAGTTGTCATGAAGCTGCCTGTAAAAATCCGCCGTGACTGGCACTATTACGCGTTTGCGATTGGGTTGATATTTATTCTGAATGGCGTGGTCGGGCTGCTGGGGTTTGAAGCCAAAGGCTGGCAAACCTACGCGGTGGGACTGGTGACCTGGGTGATTGGTTTCTGGCTGGCTGGTTTGATTATCCGCCGCCGTCCGGAAGACGAGGAGACGGCGGATAAACCGCAGTGATTAATTGTTAACGGTAATTTTCAGCGCGCTGTTGGCCTGATGGCGCGCAATGGCCAGCTCAATCAGGCGCGTGATTAACTCGCTATAACCAATGCCGCTCGCCTGCCACAGTTTCGGGTACATGCTGATATTGGTAAACCCTGGCAGCGTGTTGATCTCGTTGATGATCACGTCGTTTTCCGGCGTCAGGAACACATCTACGCGCGCCATGCCTTCACAACCCAGCGTCTGATAAGCCTGCACGGCAATGGCGCGGATTTTATCGTTGATTGCCGGATCAATGTCGGCGGGCACAACCACCTGAGCGCCGTTTTCATCAATGTATTTGGTGTCGTAGGCGTAAAACTCGCTGTTAAGCACGATTTCGCCGCATGTGCTGGCTTGCGGCTCGTCATTTCCCAACACCGCGCATTCGATCTCGCGGCCTTTGATGCCGGTTTCAACAACCACTTTTTTATCGAATTCAAACGCCAGGTTGACCGCAGCGTGGTACTGCGTTTCATTTGTCACTTTACTGACGCCCACGGAGGAACCCTGGTTGGCGGGTTTCACAAACAGCGGCAAACCGAGTTGGGCTTGCACATCGCTGAAGCTAATCTGCTCGCGATTGGCGCGGGTGAGCGTGATAAACGGGGCGATGGAAAGCCCGGCATCGCGCAACAGGCGCTTGGTGACATCCTTATCCATGCAGGCCGCAGAGGCGAGTACGTCGGAGCCGACAAACGGCAAGTTCGCCAGACGCAGCATGCCCTGCAATGAACCATCTTCGCCCAGCGTGCCGTGAACAATCGGGAAGATCACATCGACATTCGGAAGCGGTGTGCTGTTTTCTGCCTGGATCAGTTGCTGCTGTTGGATCCCCGGCACCAGCGCCACGCTATTTTCCGAGGGGTTTAAGGCGATACGCGCCGGATCGCTGGCGTTTAGCAGGTAATTATTCGCATCGCTGACATGCCACTGCCCCTGTTTATCGATTCCCAGCAGCACCACGTCAAAGCGTGATTTATCCATGGCGTCGACGATATTTTTCGCCGACTGTAACGACACTTCATGTTCCGCTGATTTGCCGCCAAAGACGACCCCTACCCGCAGTTTTGCCATTTCTCCGTTCACTCACACTGAATTCACAAAGCACATACCATAGCACGTCAAAACGCACGATTCGCGGCCTTCTGCCATAATGTTTTCTGGAAACCAGAAGGAGGCGACGTGAGCGGGAAAGGGCTGATTGTTTTGTGCATTCTTCTGGCGGTGATTTGGGTTGGCTACCGCGCGTTGCCGTCTTACTACAATCCGTTTACGCCGTTACAGCTTAGCGACCCGCCCGGGCGCATCACGCAGTTCAAATTGCGCCGTTTGCCACCGCAAGCCTGTGCGGAATTATTGTCGCAGGCGAATCAGCAGCGGTTAATCTCCTCCGTCGCGGTTGCCAACAGCGCCGGAGATTGCCCATTAACCAATGTCGTGCGGGTGCGCGACTTTGGGGCAGTTAAACTGAGCAGCAGTTTTCTCGCCAGTTGCCCGCTGGCGCTCAGCTCCGCGCTGTTTGTTGAGCAACAGGCGCGGCCACTCACTGAGCGCTTTATGGGCAGTCAGCTTATGCGTATCGATCATCTTGGCAGCTATGCGTGTCGCAATATCTACAACCGCGCTGATGCCAGGCGTAGCGAGCACGCCAGCGCAGAAGCGCTGGATCTCAGTGGTTTTCGCCTGGCGAATGGTCAGTCGGTGACGGTGCTGAAAGGCTGGCGGCAGGCGCGAACACAGCCGTGGCTGCGGGCAATGTTAAGCGCCAGTTGCGGCTATTACGGTAACGGCCTTGGGCCGGAGTACAACGCCGCTCACGCCAACCATTTTCATCTTGGCATGCGCGGCTTTGGCCTCTGTCGCTAAGCATAATCCACTGTGAATAATGGGGTTTTTCTTCCCGGCGGCGGCGTGAAACGCAAGCTGACAGATAAAATACCGAAATTGTCATAACCGCATCTCTGGTGACCCATCGCTGGCGCATTCTTGTTAACCTGTGCGCTGTTTGTCGAAACCTCAATAATTACGCCTACTTATGGAATCCTGGAAGGTCAATCTCATTTCGGTCTGGTTCGGCTGCTTTTTCACCGGTCTGGCCATTAGCCAAATTCTGCCGTTCTTGCCGTTATATGTTGCGCAACTGGGCGTGACGTCCCATGAAGCGCTGTCGATGTGGTCAGGCTTAACGTTCAGTATCACCTTTCTGGTGTCGGCGATTGTTTCGCCCATGTGGGGCAGCCTGGCGGATCGGAAAGGGCGCAAACTGATGCTGTTGCGCGCCTCGCTGGGGATGGCGATTGCTATTTTGTTGCAGGCGTTTGCCACCAATGTGTGGCAACTGTTGATTCTGCGCGGGGTGATGGGGCTGACGTCTGGTTATATTCCGAATGCGATGGCGCTGGTGGCCTCGCAGGTGCCGCGCGAGCGCAGCGGCTGGGCGCTAAGTACGCTCTCCACGGCGCAGATAAGCGGCGTAATTGGCGGGCCGCTGATGGGTGGTTTTCTTGCGGACCATGTGGGGCTGCGCATGGTGTTTCTCATCACGGCGATATTGCTGATCGTGAGTTTCCTCGTCACGCTGTTTTTAATTAAAGAGGGCGTCAGGCCGACGGTGAAAAAGGGCGATCGTCTGAGCGGCAAAGCGGTGTTCTCGACCTTGCCGTACCCGACGCTGGTCATCAGCTTGTTTATCACCACCATGGTGATCCAGTTGTGCAACGGCTCTATCGGCCCGATCCTGGCACTGTTTATTCAATCTTTGTCGCCGCACACCACGAATATTGCTTTTCTCAGCGGGCTTATCGCCGCTGTGCCGGGTGTTTCGGCGCTGATTTCCGCGCCGCGCCTCGGCAAACTGGGCGATCGCATTGGTACATCGCGTATTTTAATGGCGACGATGGCGGTGGCCGTGGTGCTATTTTTCGCCATGTCGTTTGTCACGTCGCCGCTCCAGCTTGGGATCCTGCGCTTTATGTTGGGCTTCGCGGATGGCGCGATGCTGCCCGCCGTGCAGACGTTGCTGCTGAAATACTCCAGCGATCAGGTCACCGGGCGCATCTTCGGTTACAACCAATCGTTTATGTATCTGGGAAATGTTGCCGGGCCGCTGATGGGAGCCACCGTATCCGCGATGGCGGGTTTCCGTTGGGTATTTGCCGCCACGGCTGTGGTAGTGTTTATTAATCTTTGGCAATTACTGCTGGCGTTTCGCCGGGTAAAACGCTAACGCAACAGGGCCGGAATAATATAAGTCTGCTTCGGCCTTGCTATTGTTTTTTCTTATGCAAATAAGCCAGGCGCTTCTTTTTATTTATCGCTAAACCACTCAAAAGATTTGCCATCGAAGCGGGAGAAACGTTTCGTTAACCCTTTTTTTTTTAATGGCTATTAAGTGTTGTGAGAAAATCCGCAAAAATAATACATGTATCTACTTTGCAACATCAAAACTCAATGCTAACGTCTTCGAAATCTCGTAAGGAAATAGCGCTATGAAAAATCTCATTGCAGAGTTATTGGTCAAGCTGGCAGAAAAAGAAGAAGAGTCGAAAGAACTGGTCGCTCAGGTTGAAGCGCTGGAAATCGTGGTGACCGCGCTGCTGCGCCAGATGGCGACGACGGAACAACAGGCGTTAATTCAGAGTATCGAAGGCGCGCTGGAAGAAGCCCGGCCGGGGACTCACGTAACCCATCAGGACGCGGAGTTGCTGCAACAGTACGTAAAAAAGCTTTTAAGGCACCCGCGCAGCTAAACCTCTGACGCGCTGCCTGCACTGTCATATCACTGTCATCTGCGCTACCTATAGTCGCTCTGTTTTATTTTCTTTAAGTATTTGTACATGGAGAATATTAAAGTGAAACAGAGCGCATTATTTCTTGCATTATTACCTCTGATGTTTACCCCTACTATTCATGCCGAAACGACGTCGGCACCGGTTCTTGATAATCGTGCCGCTCAGGGTGATATTTCCACGCCTGGCGGAGCCCGCCGTTTAACTGGCGACCAAACCGTTGCGTTGCGTGATTCCCTTATTGATAAGCCCGCCAAAAATATTATTTTGCTGATTGGCGATGGTATGGGGGATTCCGAAATTACCGCTGCGCGAAATTATGCCGAAGGGGCAGGCGGATTCTTTAAAGGTATTGATGCATTGCCGCTGACCGGCCAGTACACGCACTATTCGCTGGACAAAAAAACCGGCAAACCGGATTACGTCACCGACTCCGCCGCATCGGCCACGGCCTGGAGCACTGGCGTGAAAACTTACAACGGCGCGCTCGGCGTCGACATTCACGATAAAGATCACACCACCATTCTGGAGATGGCCAAAGCCGCCGGTCTCGCGACGGGCAACGTTTCGACTGCGGAACTGCAAGATGCTACGCCAGCCGCGCTGGTTTCTCACGTTATCTCACGCCGCTGCTACGGTCCGACGGTGACCAGTGAGAAATGTGCGCTCAACGCGCTGGAAAAAGGCGGTAAAGGCTCGATTACCGAACAACTGCTGAACGCCCGCGCGGATGTTACGTTGGGCGGCGGCGCGAAAACCTTTAGCGAAACCGCTACCGCTGGTGAGTGGAAAGGGAAAACGCTGCGCGAACAAGCGCAGGCGCGCGGTTACCAACTGGTCGGCGATGCCTCTACGCTCGCGGCGATCACCGAAGCGAACCAGGATAAACCGCTGCTGGGGCTGTTCTCCGACGGCAACATGCCGGTGCGCTGGGAAGGGCCAAAAGCTTCGCTGCACGGCAACCTTGATAAACCTGCCGTGACTTGTACGCCGAACGCGAAACGCACCGACAGCGTTCCAACACTGGCAGCAATGACGGAAAAGGCCATTGATTTGCTCAGCAAAAACGAAAAGGGCTTCTTCCTGCAAGTAGAAGGCGCGTCTATCGATAAACAGGATCACGCGGCGAATCCGTGCGGTCAGATCGGCGAAACGGTTGATCTCGACGAAGCTGTGCAGAAAGCCCTGGAATTTGCCAAAAAAGATGGCAATACGCTGGTGATCGTGACGGCGGATCACGCCCATGCCAGCCAGATCATTCCGGCAGATACCAAAGCGCCAGGCTTAAGCCAGGCACTGAACACCAAAGACGGTGCGGTAATGGCTATCACTTACGGCAACTCGGAAGAGGAGTCGATGGAACATACCGGAACGCAGGTTCGCATCGCAGCTTACGGCCCGCATGCGGGCAACGTGGTGGGGCTGACGGATCAGACCGATCTGTTCTACACCATGAAAGCAGCGTTGAATCTGAAGTAACAGCCTCCCGGCGGTAAATCTTTGCTGCCGGGTGGTTTTTTCACCAATTAGTACCATTCTTAAAAGGCACATTAAGAGAAGGATGGTGCTATGAAAATAACATTACTGGTTACCCTCGTTTTTGGTCTGCTGTTTGTCACGGCGCTGAGCGCCGCCGAAAAAACGCTGACCCCGCAACAACAACGTATGACCCTCTGCAATCAACAGGCGACGGCGCAAACCCTGGCGGGAGACGCCCGTAAGAAATATATGAGTGACTGCCTGAAAAACACCAAAACTGAGCCCGGACAAAAAAGCCTGACGCCGCAGCAGCAGCGGATGCGTGAATGTAACGCCCAGGCGACGCAACAATCCCTGAAAGGCGAAGATCGCAGCAAATTTATGAGCGGTTGCCTGAAAAAACCGCAATAACGCAGCGGGTGAGCATTGCGTTTGCTCACCCTCTTTTCGGAATTTGCCCCGTCTTTTTGCCCGCCCGCTAATCTCTGTCAGGCTTACTTTGTGAGCTTCGTTTTATTTTCCCTTTTCCTCGTGGTTGTGCGCTGTCTGGCGTTACGCCCGTTTTCGCAACACTGACACGGGAGCAAAGTGATGAACTATCAATATGTTACTGAACTGAATGCCTTGCCGGAAAGCCAACCGGTCAAAGTGGATGTCGCGGGCACCTCAGTGATCCTTATCCGCACCGGGGCGAAAGTTCGCGCCTTTCAGAGTAAATGCCCGCACGCAGGCGGGCCGCTGGAGAAGGGCGCCGTGTGCGATGGCAAATTGGTCTGCCCGTGGCATAAAGCCGCGTTTGATATCACCAATGGCGAATGGCGCGAACCGCTGGCTCTGCAAAACCTCAAGCAGTATCCGGTGATGCTTGAGCAAAACCGTGTGCTGGTGAACCCGCGCCCACTTTCTCCTGCCAGCCACTCGCTTATCCGTGGCGAGCACCCGCAAACCGCCGTGATCCTCGGGACCGGTGCGGCAGGCAGCGCGGCATCGATAACACTGCGTGATGCCGGATTTAACGGTCACCTGGTATTGATCGATAAAGAAGATGATGCGCCCTACGATCGCACCGCGCTGAGCAAATTCGTTCCGGCGGGGAAAATGAAAATCAGTGAAGTCCCCCACTTGCTGGACAGCGCCTTTTACAGCCAACCCGGCGTCGAAAGCCTGCGTGAAGAGGTGGCGAATATTGATTGCCAGTCTCACCAGCTTACGCTTGCCGGTGGCCGAGAGATCACCTTCGACAAACTACTGCTGGCCACCGGCGGGCAGCCAGTGTGGCCGGATATTCCCGGCAACCACCTGGCGGGTGTGCATGTGCTGCGTGGCATTCACCAGGCTGAGCGTTTGCTTAATGAAGTCGAACAGGAGCAGCAACTGGTAGTGATCGGTAATAGTTTTATCGCCATGGAACTCGCGGCGGCGCTGCGTAATCAGGATATCGATGTGACAGTGCTGTCGCGCCATGCGCTGCCGTTTGTACCGCAGTTTGGTGAAGAGGTAGGTCGGTATTTTATGAATCTGCATAAACAGAATGGCGTGAAGTTTGTTACCGGCGAACCGGCGGCGCTGGAGGGGAACGGCCATGTGCAGAGCGTCACGTTAAAAGATGGTCGTTCAATGCCAGCTCATGTGGTGGTATTCGCCACGGGTGTCAAGCCAGTGACTGATATGGCACACGATCTGCCTCATGAAAAAGATGGCAGCCTGACGGTGGATGAAACGTTGAGCGCGGCACCGGATGTCTGGGCGGTAGGGGATATCGCCAGCTACCCGGCCCCGGAAGGGCGTCGGCGTATTGAACACTGGCGCGTAGCGCAGCAGCAGGGGCGGCTCGCAGCGCTGAATATGCTGGGCGAACAGCACACTTTTGATCGGGTGCCCTTTTTCTGGACGACTCACTTCGGTAACCGTTTTGAATACCTCGGTTATACCCGCGAGTGGGACTGCATGAAAATGTTGGGATCGTTTGATAATAAACGTTTTGCCGTGCTCTACGGCGAAGAAGGCATACTGAAAGCGGTGCTGAGCTGCGGTGAGTACAGTGAAACGGCGGGTTTACTGCTGAAGATGCAGCAACCAATTAGCCTGCATGCCGCCAGCGAAATGCTGGCCTGAGAAATCGCGCCACGCGGTTGAGCGTGGCGCATTGCTTTAGCTGCTGAGTTTGTCGGACTTCGCCATACACGCGGCAATGGCTTCGATAACCGCCGAGCGGAAACCTTTCTCCTCCAGCACTTTTACCGCTTCAATGGTGGTGCCGCCAGGCGAGCAGACCATATCTTTAAGCTCGCCTGGATGCTTGCCGGTTTCCAGTACCATTTTCGCGGAGCCCATTACCGCCTGAGCGGCAAATTTATAGGCCTGCGCGCGCGGCATCCCGCCCAGTACGGCAGCATCGGCCATCGCTTCGATAAACATAAATACATACGCCGGTGCAGAGCCGCTGACGCCAACCACCGGGTGGATCATCGGTTCGGCAATCACTTCCGCTTCACCAAAGCAGCGGAAGATATTCAGCACATCGGCGGTATCTTCCGGGGTGACCAGCGCGTTAGGCGTCACAGAGGTCATACCCGCGTTCACCAGCGATGGGGTGTTGGGCATAGCGCGGACGATTTTGCGGTCGTGGCCGAGAGCGCGAGCTAACTGATCAAGCGTAACGCCTGCGGCGATGGAGACCACCAGCGTCTCTTTGTTCAGGCTGGAGGCGATATCGTTAAGCACTTTCACCATAATGTTCGGTTTGACTGCGCCAAAGACGATATCGGCAATCTGCGCCACTTCCTGCGCGCTTTGCGCGGCGTTCACGCCAAACTGGTCATGCAGGGCAGCCACTTTATCCGGCGACGGGGTATACACCCAGATTTGCCCCGGCAGCACCTGGCCGCTGGCAATCAAGCCGCCAACAATCGCTTTTCCCATGTTACCGCAGCCGATAAAACCGATTTTCTTCTCCATCACATCCGTCTCTCTGCTTGTAAATGTTTGTGCGATATAGCTTAACGTGGATTGGCGGCGAGGGCGAAAGGATCTCTCCTTTCCCCGACAGGAAATTAAAGCGACAATGCGCCGCAAACAGAAAGGAGTAACGATGGCGATTTGGGTTGATGCGGACGCCTGTCCGAACGTAATCAAAGAGATTTTATTCCGCGCCGCCGAGCGCACACAGACGCCGTTAACGCTGGTGGCGAACCAAAACCTGCGCGTGCCGCCGTCGCGGGTGATCCGTTCCATCAGAGTGCCTGCGGGTTTTGACGTTGCCGACAATGAAATTGTCCGGCTATGCGAAGCCGGTGATTTGGTGATCACGGCCGACATTCCGCTGGCGGCGGAAGTGCTGGCAAAAGGCGCGGCGGCGCTGAACCCGCGCGGTGAACGCTATAGCGAGGCCACCATCCGCGAAAAACTGACGATGCGCGATTTTATGGATACCCTGCGCAGCAGCGGTATTCAAACTGGTGGTCCGGACAGCCTGTCACAACGGGATCGCCAGCAATTCGCTGCCGAGCTGGATAAGTGGCTGCTGGCCGACAAGCGCCGCCAGAGCGAGTAAATTCTGCGCGTCCCCGCATGATGTGTTACTGTTTGCCGCCTTGCGGGCTTGCCAGCCTGTGTTACATTCAGTAAGGTTGCCGCGACACGTACTGCCATAGAATCTTTACAGATGAAACCCAGATTAACTCTGGTTTCGCTTGAGGTTTTTATCGGCGAAGACATAAAAGTGTAACGTTAATTTTACGATGAATTCCGTACTAGTTTGGTGATATCATCGCTGTCTTATTTTCCGTCCTGCACTGTGCAGGACCCGGAGGGAACACCTGCTCATGACGCTCCCCATTTTTCTTATCGGCGCACGTGGTTGCGGTAAAACAACGGTAGGTCGGACGCTGGCGCTGGCGCAGGGATGCCAGTTTATCGATACCGATTACTGGTTGCAGGAAAACGCCCAACAGACCATCGCTGAGATTGTTGAACAAGAAGGGTGGGACGGTTTTCGCGCGCGGGAAACCGCCGCGCTGGAAGCGGTTAGCGCGCCATCACGCGTGGTGGCGACCGGCGGCGGAATTATCCTTCGCGAATACAACCGCCGCTTCATGCGCGAACACGGCGTGGTGATTTATCTTTGCGCGCCGGTCAATGTGCTGGCGGACCGGCTGGAGGCCTTTCCCCAAGAGGGGCAACGCCCGACGTTAACCGGTAAGCCCATCAGCGAAGAAGTTAGCGAGGTGCTGGCGCAGCGCGATGCGTTATACCGTGAAGCTGCGCATTATGTGGTGGATGCGGCGCAGTCGCCGGATAAGGTGGTGTCTGATATTGAGGCGGCATTACAACTGGCGCGCGCCAGTTAGCGAAACGTTTGTCTATACTTATTGCTCGACCCGCAAAATGAGGAAGAGCTATGCCGACCAAACCGCCATATCCGCGTGAAGCCCGTGTAGTCGCCGTTGAAAAAGGTGCGAACTGTCCGACGGTGACCTGGTATGAACTGCGCGCCGACCATCCGAAACCGGATACCTTAATTAGCGAACACCCCACCGAGCAGGAAGCTCTGGACGCCAAACGGCGTTATGAAGATCCGGACAAAAGTTAAGCCGGATCTGGCAGGCTGGATGATTTCCTGAACATTACAAAAATGGATCTACGTCACGTTTTTAAACTGGCTGAATAGTAGCCAGCGGTTACTCTTTTATGGTTACTGGAATTTACATGAACACGGGAGTGGCATGTTCTCTTTACACAACAGCCGTCAAAACGGCGTGATCGAGAGCGAATAAGAACAAGCAGTGATGAAAGGCGGAAAGTAAAAAATGAGTGCGTCCCTGGCGATCCTCACCATTGGTGTGGTTCCGGTAAAAGAGATTTTCCCGCTCCTCGCGGAGCACGTTTCAGAAGAGCAGATCACCCATCTCAGCTTGCTGGGAAAAATGGATCCGGATGAGGTGCGACGTGAATACGCCGTAGACGCCGGGGAGCACGCCATTCCCACTCGATTAAGCGATGACAGCCTCGGGATGGTTTCCCGCGAGAAAGTGGAGCGCGATCTCCAGGGCGTTATAGAAGTGCTGGATAACCAGGGCTACGATGTCATTTTGTTGATGAGCACCGCTGATATTCGTGGTTTCGTTGCACGTAATGCCATTTTGGTTGAGCCGCAGCGCATTATTCCGCCGCTGGTCGCTTCCATTGTCGACGGACATCAGGTAGGCGTGATTGTGCCCATTCCCGAACTCATGGCGCAGCAAAAGAAAAAATGGCAAGTGCTGGAAAATGAACCTTATTACGCGCTGGCTCATCCTTACCTGGCGACAGAACATGAATTAATTGAAGCGGGTAAAGGACTTATTGAGCGCGGTGCGGATGTGCTGATGCTGGATTGCCTTGGTTTCCACCAGTATCACCGCGATTTGCTGCAAAAAGCGCTGGATGTGCCCGTTTTACTGTCGAATGTGCTGGCCGCGCGGCTGGCATCTGAACTGCTGGTTTAGGCCTGCAATCGTGTGAATTTCTCGTGACAGAAGCAAAGCCCGGCCTCTATAGTGTTTTTCCATACATTTTCTTTATAAGGGCCAGTTCATGCTTCAAAGTAACGAATACTTTTCCGGTAAAGTGAAATCCATTGGTTTTACCAGCAGCAGCACTGGCCGTGCCAGCGTTGGGGTCATGGCGGAAGGGGAATACACTTTCAGCACCGCGCAGCCGGAAGAGATGACGGTGGTAAGCGGCGCGCTGAATGTGCTGCTGCCGGGCGAAACCGAATGGAAAGCTTACGCCGCAGGCGAAGTGTTCAACGTACCTGGTCATAGCGAATTTCATTTGCAGGTGGCGGAACCGAGTTCTTACCTCTGCCGTTACCTGTAATGCAAAACGCCCGGAAAATCCGGGCGTTTGTCTGTGGATAAAAGGTTAGCGCTGTGCTTCGCCGCCTAAGCCTTCCACCAGGTTTTGAATCAACGCCGCCAGTTCGCCGGTCATCAGAATAAAATCGGCATCGAAGCGCTGGGTAAAATCTTCGCGATCGATATCTTCGTTCTGATCGCGCAGCTCATCGCAGAATTTCAGGCGTTTTACGGAACCGTCATCGCACATCAGGAACTGGATACGCTGCTGCCAGTCGAGCGCCAGCTTAGTGACCACTTTGCCTGCCTCAATGTGTACGGCAATTTCATCGCTCACCAGATCCTGTTTTTTCGCACGGATCACGCCGCCATCTTCCAGCATCGCTTTCAGTTCTGCTTCGTCCAGCAACTGGAAACCCTGCGCCACCGTACCGGAACGCACCCATTCGGTCAGCGTCAGTTCGATAGGATTTTCCATCGCCAGCGGTACCACCGGCAGCGAGCCGAGGCTTTTTCGCAGCAGCGCCAGCGTGTCTTCCGCTTTTTTGGCGCTGGCGCAGTCGACCATAATCAGGCCATTCACGGTGTCGATCCACATCATGGTCTGGCTGAAGCGGCTGAACGCACGCGGCAGTAAGGAGTGCAGCACTTCGTCTTTCAGCGAATCTTTTTCGGTTTTTTTCAGCTTGCGACCCTGCTCGGCTTCAAGACGAGAAATTTTTGCTTCCAGCGCTTGTTTGACTACCGGCGTCGGCAGAATTTTTTCTTCTTTACGCGCGCAGATAATAATCTGGCCGTTGTTACTATGGGTCAGCGCGTCGCTGTGTGAACCCATCGGTGGAACCCATCCGGTTTTCGCCATATCCTGACTACCGCATGGAGTAAACGATAGTGGGGCAAGCTGTTTTTCCATCTCTTCCGCACGCAGCGCAACATCGCGGCTGAGACGGTATACCATTAAATTTTTGAACCACAGCATGATTTTTTCCACGGCCTTGTCGTTAAATGCAGCGGGCATGATAGCGAATTGTCGCCGCCGTTGCATTGCTAATGCGTGGTCCACAATGAGGAGTTTGATGTGCGTATCGGTATCGACTTAGGTGGTACAAAAACAGAAATCATTGCGCTGGGCGAACAGGGCGAAGAGTTGTTTCGCCATCGCCAGGCCACGCCGCGTGACTATTGGCAGACCATTGAGCTAATCGCCTCGTTGGTGGATCTCACGGAAAAAGAGACCGGGCAGCGCGGCACGGTGGGCATGGGCATTCCCGGTTCAATTTCGCCCTACACCGGTGTGGTGAAAAATGCCAATTCAACCTGGTTGAACGGTAAACCGTTCGATAAGGATTTAAGCCAGCGGTTAAATCGCGAAGTGCGGCTGGCAAACGACGCCAACTGCCTGGCGGTTTCCGAGGCGGTGGACGGCGCGGCAGCCGGTGCGCAAACGGTGTTCGCGGTGATTATCGGCACCGGCTGCGGTTCCGGCGTCGCGCTTAACGGGCATGCGCACATCGGCGGTAACGGCACCGCAGGCGAGTGGGGACACAATCCGCTGCCGTGGATGGATGAGGACGAGCTGCGCTATCGCAACGAAGTCCCCTGTTATTGCGGCAAGCAGGGCTGTATCGAAACCTTTATTTCCGGCACCGGCTTTGCCACGGATTATCAGCGGCTTAGCGGCAAGGCGCTCAAGGGCAATGAGATCATGCGTCTGGTCGATGAACAGGATGCGGTGGCGGAACTGGCGATTAGCCGGTACGAGCTGCGGCTGGCGAAATCGCTGGCGCATGTGGTGAACATTCTTGACCCGGATGTGATTGTGCTGGGCGGCGGCATGAGTAACGTCGAGCGGCTTTACCAGACCGTACCGGTTCTGCTGCGCAACTGGGTGTTTGGCGGTGAGTGCGAAACGCCGATCCGCAAAGCGCTGCACGGCGATTCCAGCGGCGTACGCGGCGCGGCGTGGCTGTGGCCGCAGGGCGAATAAACAACGAGGGCGCGGTTGAACGCGCCCTTATTTTTAACTCACCGCGAATTTCCCGTCGAGCTTGCTGTAGCCCAGCCCATTAATTTTCTTCACTTTGATCTGCACAGGAATGCGCTCTTTCATCGCTTCGACATGGCTAATCACGCCGATGGTTTTGCCGCTGGCGTTCAGCGCGTCAAGGGCATCCAGCGCCGTATCCAGCGTTTCGCTGTCCAGCGTGCCGAAGCCTTCATCGAGGAACAGCGAGTCGATGCGGGTTTTATGACTCACCAGATCGGAGAGCGCCAGCGCCAGCGCCAGGCTGACCAGGAAACTCTCGCCGCCAGAAAGGGTGCGCGTATCACGAACCGCATCCGCCTGCCAGGTGTCGACGACCTCCAGTTCCAGGGCATCGCTCTCCTTGCGTTTCAGCAGATAACGTCCGTGCAGGCGATTAAGCTGGTTGTTCGCCAGCCAGACGAGGTTATCCAGCGTTAAACCCTGGGCGAATTTGCGGAATTTATCTCCCTCTCTGGAGCCGATAAGCGCATTCAGATGGCCCCAGTCGTCATACAGCACGCTGGCACGCGCCATCTCCTGCATGACATTTTGCTGGCGTTTGCGGTTATCTTCATCCTGCTTCAGCTGTTGACGGAATTCACCCTGGCGGGTGGTATTTTCCCGAAGCTGGCGCGACATCGCGTCCAGCGCCAGGCCAATGCTTTCAACCGTGGCATCCGGGGCGAGTGCTGCAGGCGGCTGTGCCTGGTGTGCGCTCAATGCCCGTTCAGCGCTGTTCGCTAATGCCTGTTTCTGCTGACATTCGCTGTCGAGCTTCTGGCGTAACTGCTCAAGGCGCTGGCGTTCAGGTTCGGTGAGCAGGGCGTCGAGAAAGGCCTGATGATCGGTGAAAACGCTTTTTCCCAGCGCATCGGTAAATTGTTGCTCCAGCGCGCCTGCGGTTTGCTCCTCTTGCGCCAGTTGCTGATGCAGGGTTTGCCACTGGCTTTGCAGTGCAAGACAGGCATCGTGTACCTTTCGCCAGCCTTCCAGCGCTGCTGTCTGCCCGTCGTTGGCGCTGTCGCTTTCCGGTAGTGTGTCGAGGATCGGCGTGAGTTGCGCCATCTTTTCGTGCAGCGCACTGAGCTGTTGCTGCTGGTGTTGCCATTGTTCGGCTTCCTGCGTGCGCGCCGCCAGCCACGGCTCCTCTTCGCCTTCCGGCGGCAGGGCCAGATCCAGCTGTTGTAGAGTGGTCGCCAGTTTTTCACGGCGGGCAATCACAACTTGTTGATACTGCTCGCCTTGTTGATGAAGTTCGCGGATTTGCAACTGCAATGTCTGGCGCTGGTTCAGCAAATAAAGCTGATGTTCATAAGCATCCTGCGCGCTTTGCCAACTGGTGAGTTCGCGATGCGGCTCCAGCGTGACGCTGAGCGCGGCGCAGGCTTTCGCCCACTCCTGCAACCAGTTTTGCTCCTCCTGTTGCAGGTTTTTCACTTCGCGCTCATCTTTTTCGTAGCGTTCAGCCAGCCCTTTCAGCCGCTCGCCAAGCGCGACGCCATCCTCTTTGACCTGACGCACTTCGAGATCCAGCGCGCTGCGTCGCGCCTGATTGACGCCTGGCTCAAGAGTTTGATAATGCGCAACCGCCGGATGTTCGGTTGCGCCACACAGCGGGCAAGGGTGACCCGGTTGCAGGCGTGCGCGTTCGCTTTCCAGATCTTTGATGCGGTTTTCCAGCTCGCAAATGGTCGTGACTTCCGTCAGTAGCTGGTTTTTCTCTTTGTATAGCTCGCGTTTGCGCGCCAGTTCAGCGCTGATCTTTTCCTGCTCGGCGCGTAAATCAAGCAAGCTCTGCTGGCGCAGCGCCAGTTGTTTGCGCAGCGGAGCGAAACGGGCATGCAGAGCGGTAAGTTGCTGGCGCAGCGGGCGGTTTTGCGCGCACAACGCCATTGCCGCAGCCGTCTCTTCCACGCTCATTGCAAGTGTCGACTCAGGCAAGGTGCGCAGTTTCGCCTCGTGGGTCTGCACACGTTGTTGCAGGCCGAGCCACTGTTTTTTCTCTTCTTCCAACTGGTTGAACAACACACGCCAGCCGGTTAATTCGTTCTGCCAGCGCTCAAATCGCGCGTTCTCAACAAGCCAGCTTTCCAGTGTTTTCTGCGTTTCCCGCAAGGTTGCATGCTGCTGCTGGGCGCTAAAGCGAATACGTGCGCGCTGTAACAGGCTGGCATGTAAGCGAGTATTTACTTCTTCGCTCTGCGCGCGGGTGCGAACC
The DNA here is from genome assembly GCF_016620385.1 of Kosakonia sp. LAM2021. NCBI lineage: Bacteria > Pseudomonadati > Pseudomonadota > Gammaproteobacteria > Enterobacterales > Enterobacteriaceae > Kosakonia > Kosakonia sp. LAM2021. The sequence goes on along the minus strand of NZ_JAENHT010000010.1, from coordinate 166,949 downwards.
AGCGCTTTACGCTGCTCTTCAAGGCGGTCCCACAGCGGGCGCAATTGTAGCGCCGGTTGCGCACGTTCCAGCGCCGCTAACTGCGGCTGGGCACCGGCCAGCGCCTGCTGCGCCTGTACCAGTGCGGCCTGGGCGCGTCCGCGCGCTGCGCGTAACTCAGCGTCGCGGTTCAGCCAGTTGGCCTGCGCCTGTATGTCGCGCTGCTCTGCCAGCAAACGTTGCTCTTCGTCAGTAAGCGCCTGCAAACTTTGTGTAAGCTGCTGGCGCTGCTCATCGCTAAGCAGTTCCACGCCTTTTGCCTGCGCCTGCAACTGCTCCAGCCGGGTTTTCGCCGCTTTATGTTTTTCAAACACCATGGCGGAAATCTGGCCGTAAATCTCGGTGCCGGTCAGCTCTTCGAGCAGCTCGGCGCGTTCACGCGGTTTCGCATTGAGGAACGCGGCAAACTGCCCCTGCGACAGCAGCATAGAACGGGTAAAGCGGCCATAATCCAGCCCGGTCAGTGAGGCGGTAAGCTCAAGCTTGTCTTTCACTTTATCGGCAAGGATTTTGCCATCGGCGCAGAGCGCAAGCTCAACGCGCGGGGCTTGTAGGTTGCCATCTGGCAGCCCGCGGGCGCGGCTCTGGCTCCAGAACGCGCGGTAGGCGACGCCTTTCACTTCAAACTCCACTTCGGCAAGACAGTCGGCCGTATCGCGGGTCATTAAATCGTTTTGCGATTGCGAAAGGGTGCTCAGGCGCGGTGTTTCGTGGTACAGCGCCAGGCAGATGGCGTCGAGCAGGGTGGTTTTCCCCGCGCCGGTCGCGCCGGTAATGGCGAATAAACCGTTACTGGCGAACGGCTCTTCGGTGAAGTCTATTTTCCATTCGCCTTTAAGCGAATTCAGGTTTTTTAGCCGCAGGCTCAGGATTTTCATGCCTCATTCTCCTCATCCAGCGCCTGGCGCGCTTCGCTAAACAGCGTGTGTAACCGCGCATTTTGTGTGTCGTCGAGTTCTGCCAGCGCAAGGCGACGAGCGAACACCTCTTCCACTTTTAATTCGTTTAAGGTTTCGCGTAACTCGCCGGAAAGAATTCGTTCGCGCTGCTCGCGGCTGCGGCGCACCAGCAGCACTTCTACCGGCAAATCTTCGGTTACCAGCTGGATTTTGCGCTGCATATCCGCCAGATATTCATGACTTTCGATTTCGATATCCAGCCATACGGGTGGTTCTGCGGGCGCATTGCGCCACTGTTCTAACTGGCGGCAGATTTCAGCAAAATCACCTTTGATCACCGCTAACGGTTGGGTTGCCGGCACCTCCAGCGCCGTGACATTGGCGAGTTTACCTTCGGCGAATGTCACCAGATTGACGCTTTTGCTTTTCCCGGTTTCATCAAAACTCAACGCAATGGGCGAGCCGCAGTAGCGGATATGCTCCTGGCCGCCAATCTTCTGCGCGCGATGAATGTGGCCGAGCGCGAGGTAATCCACAGGGGGAAAATTTTGTGCAGGGAAGGCGTCTAACGTGCCGATATAAATATCACGCACCGCGTCACTTTTACTGGCACCCACCGTGGTTAAATGGCCGCTGGCGATAATCGGCAGTGGTTTGTCACCGCGCAGTTCACAGGCTTTAGTAAATTGTTGTTGATAGTAATCGGTGATTGCTGCGAGTAAATGCTGCTGTTTTTGTTGTCCGGAAAGCCCCGCCTGGCTAACGGTAATGTCGCGCGGGCGTAGAAATGGCACCGGGCAAAATACCGCACCGGGTTCGCCATCGCGGCGCTTTAGCAGGAACGGACTGGCACCTGCACTGGCCACCACGGTGGTTTTCAGGTAGGCGAGGATCTCTTTTGATTCGTTCAGCGTGGCCACGGAATCGTGGTTTCCCGCCAGCACGATAAGCTGGCAGCCCGTTTGCTGGAGTTTGACCACAAAGCGGTTGTAAAGCTCGCGGGCGTAGCTTGGCGGGGAACCGGTATCAAAAATATCGCCTGCGACAATAATGGCATCCACCTGATGCATTTCGGCGGCGGCGAGCAGCCAGTCGAGAAAAGCGTCATGTTCGGCGGCGCGGTTTTTGCTGTAGAAGTTTTGACCCAGATGCCAGTCTGAAGTGTGAATGATGCGCATAGCGGTTCCATGGCGAAAAAGCGTAAAGCAGATTATAAACATTAAGCAGATGAGGGACATAACCGAACGCAAATTTGCGTTGTCACACGGCCACCGCGCGGGTCATATAGCGGTCATCTTATTCATAAATCTGTCATAAAACTGACGCATAATGGCGCCGCTACATATACTGACGACTTAATTAAAACAGGGCGAATTATGGCGAGACGAATTCTGGTCGTAGAAGATGAAGCACCGATCCGTGAAATGGTGTGCTTCGTGCTCGAGCAAAATGGTTTTCAACCGGTGGAAGCTGAAGATTATGACAGCGCGGTGAACCAACTTAACGAACCCTGGCCCGACCTGGTGTTACTGGACTGGATGTTGCCTGGCGGTTCTGGCATTCAGTTTATTAAACATCTTAAACGCGAAGCGATGACCCGTGATATTCCGGTGATGATGCTGACCGCGCGCGGGGAGGAAGAGGATCGCGTTCGCGGTCTGGAAACGGGTGCGGACGATTACATTACCAAGCCATTTTCTCCGAAAGAGCTGGTCGCGCGCATTAAAGCCGTGATGCGCCGTATTTCACCGATGGCGGTGGAAGAGGTGATTGAAATGCAGGGGCTGAGCCTCGATCCTTCCTCACACCGCGTGATGACCGGTGAAAATCCGCTGGATATGGGACCGACAGAGTTTAAACTCTTACACTTCTTTATGACTCACCCGGAACGGGTTTATAGCCGCGAACAGCTGCTGAACCACGTATGGGGAACCAACGTTTACGTTGAAGACAGAACCGTGGACGTGCATATTCGCCGTCTGCGCAAAGCGCTGGAACACAGCGGCCACGATCGTATGGTGCAAACAGTGCGCGGCACGGGATATCGTTTTTCGACCCGTTTCTGAAATTTGACAGGAGTGTGACGCGTGCTGGAACGGCTGTCATGGAAAAGGCTGGTGCTGGAGCTCCTCCTTTGTTGTATCCCCGCCTTTATTCTCGGCGCGATTTTCGGTTACCTGCCCTGGTTTTTGTTCGCCGCGGTAACCGGCTTGCTGATCTGGCATTTCTGGAATTTACTGCGTCTTTCCTGGTGGTTGTGGGTTGATAAAAGCATGACCCCGCCGCCGGGAACGGGAAGCTGGGAGCCGCTACTTTACGGGCTACACCAGATGCAGATGCGTAATAAAAAGCGCCGCCGTGAACTCGGAAATTTGATCAAACGCTTTCGCAGCGGTGCGGAATCGCTGCCGGATGCGGTGATCCTCACCACCGAAGAGGGGGCGATTTTCTGGTGTAACGGTCTTGCACAGCAGATGCTGGGGCTGCGCTGGCCGGACGATAATGGCCAGAATATCCTTAACTTGCTGCGCTACCCCGAATTTACGAAATACATCAGGAATCAGGAGTTTGGCCGACCTCTGCATCTGGTGCTCAATAATGGGCGGCATCTTGAGATCCGCGTCATGCCCTACAGCGAGCAACAACTGCTGATGGTGGCGCGCGATGTGACGCAAATGCACCAGCTGGAAGGCGCGCGGCGTAACTTTTTTGCCAACGTCAGCCATGAACTGCGCACGCCGTTAACGGTGTTGCAGGGCTACCTGGAAATGATGCAGGAGCAAACGCTGGAAGGGGCACCGCGCGAAAAAGCGCTGCACACTATGCGTGAACAAACGTCGCGGATGGAAGGGTTGGTGCGCCAGTTACTCACGCTGTCGAAAATTGAAGCTGCGCCGACGCTACCGCCTAACGAAACCATTGATGTGCCGATGATGTTGCGGGTTGTCGAACGGGAAGCGCAAACCCTCAGTCAGCAAAAGCACACTTTCAGTTTTGAAGTGGATAACACGCTCAAAGTGCTCGGTAATGAGGAGCAACTGCGTAGCGCAATCTCGAATCTGGTCTATAACGCCGTCAACCACACGCCAGCAGGCACGCACGTTATTGTGCGCTGGCAGCATGTACCGCAGGGCGCGGAATTTAGCGTGGAAGATAACGGACCGGGCATTGCCGCAGAACATATTCCGCGCCTGACCGAACGTTTCTACCGGGTGGATAAAGCCCGCTCACGGCAAACCGGCGGCAGCGGTCTTGGGTTGGCGATTGTCAAACACGCGGTGAATCACCACGAAAGCCGCCTTGATATTGTCAGCGAACCGGGCAAGGGCACCCGCTTTAGCTTTGTCCTGCCGGAACGTCTGGTTGCCAAAAAAGCCGCTTCCTGAAGGCTCTGTCAGCATATCTTTCCAGCGGCCTGTGAAGACAGGCCGCTTTCCCGCACCGTCTACCACCGCTGAAACGTATTTTGTACGTCTGCTGCTTTTTTGTTCGCATGATCAGCCATGTGTTTTTCTTATAAATAGAGTATTTGACTGCTTGTTTTTTACAATGCAGCATAACCATCTGGTTTTGCAATCCCACCTTGCCTTTAAACGTTATAAGCGTTTAAATTGCGCCCCATACATTGTCAGACCGACTGTGTTTACGTGGTAAATCGAAAAACTATTCTTCGCCACGTTGTACATAAAGCATTTCCCGCTGATTTTTCACGCAATTGGCGTTTTATTGTTCGGTCGGGAAAGGCCAATAATTCATCACTTTACGACACCACATCCACAGGCAGTAAAACTTATGACCCATCACTTAAAACCACGAGACATTGTTGCTCTGGGCTTTATGACCTTTGCCCTCTTCGTCGGCGCAGGTAACATCATTTTTCCTCCGATGGTCGGCTTACAGGCGGGTGAACACGTCTGGACGGCGGCGTTTGGCTTTCTGATTACCGCTGTGGGTTTGCCGGTGCTCACCGTTGTTGCGCTGGCGAAAGTCGGCGGTGGCGTCGATAGCCTGAGCACACCGATTGGGAAAGTGGCGGGTGTTCTGCTGGCGACGGTTTGCTACCTGGCGGTTGGGCCGCTGTTTGCAACGCCGCGTACGGCAACCGTATCGTTTGAAGTCGGGATTGCACCGTTGACCGGCGAAGGCGCGATGCCGCTGCTGATTTACAGCGTGGTGTATTTCGCGCTGGTGATCCTGGTATCGCTCTATCCGGGCAAACTGCTTGATACTGTGGGTAATTTCCTTGCTCCGTTGAAAATCATCGCGCTGACTATCCTCTCGATCGCCGCGATTGTCTGGCCGGCGGGTTCCATCAGCCACGCGCTGGACGCCTACCAGAACGCCTCTTTCTCCAACGGTTTCGTCAACGGCTACCTGACGATGGATACGCTGGGCGCGATGGTCTTTGGTATTGTGATTGTCAACGCGGCGCGTTCGCGCGGCGTGACCGAAGCGCGCCTGCTGACCCGTTACACCGTTTGGGCTGGCCTGATGGCGGGCGTGGGTCTGACGCTGCTTTATCTGGCGCTGTTCCGCCTGGGTTCAGACAGCTCTTCGCTGGTTGAACAGTCTGCCAACGGTGCCGCCATTCTGCATGCTTACGTTCAGCACACTTTCGGCGGTGCGGGCAGCTTCCTGCTGGCGGCGCTGATTTTCATCGCTTGCCTGGTGACAGCAGTTGGCCTGACCTGCGCCTGTGCTGAGTTTTTCGCGCAGTATCTGCCGCTCTCTTACCGTGCGCTGGTGTTTATTCTGGGTATCTTCTCGATGGCGGTGTCCAACCTCGGGTTGAGCCACCTGATTCAGATTTCGATTCCGGTGCTGACGATGATCTACCCGCCCTGTATCGTACTGGTGGTGCTGAGTTTTACGCGCTCCTTCTGGAACAGTTCAACACGCGTTATCGCACCGGCCATGTTTATCAGCCTGCTTTTTGGTATCCTTGACGGCGTGAAAGCCTCCGCGTTTGCTGAACACCTTCCTGCCTGGACACAGCGCTTGCCGCTGGCGGAGCAGGGGCTGGCCTGGTTGATGCCAAGTCTGGTGATGGTGATTCTGGCCGCAATCTGGGATCGCGCCGCAGGACGGCAAGTGACTTCCAGCGCGCATTAACAGCAGCAAACACGGTTTGTTTAACCACGGGGTACGCGCTCCGTGGTTTTTTATTTTTGTGTTGAATAATGGCAGTGGAAACGATGGAAAGTACTAATAAGCTGAAGCGTGGGCTAAGCACCCGCCACATTCGCTTTATGGCGCTGGGTTCAGCGATTGGCACCGGGCTGTTTTACGGCTCCGCAGACGCCATCAAAATGGCCGGGCCAAGTGTGCTGCTGGCTTACATTATTGGCGGTGTCGCCGCGTATATCATTATGCGTGCGCTGGGCGAAATGTCCGTGCATAACCCTTCCGCCAGCTCCTTCTCCCGCTATGCGCAGGAAAATCTCGGCCCGCTGGCCGGTTATATCACCGGCTGGACGTACTGTTTTGAAATCCTGATTGTCGCCATTGCCGATGTGACCGCTTTCGGCATCTATATGGGCGTCTGGTTCCCGACGGTGCCGCACTGGATTTGGGTGTTGAGCGTGGTGCTGATTATCTGCGCCATTAACCTGATGAGCGTGAAGGTGTTCGGCGAACTGGAGTTCTGGTTCTCGTTCTTTAAAGTCGCCACGATCATCATCATGATTGTCGCCGGGTTCGGCATCATCATCTGGGGGATTGGCAACGGTGGTGAGCCGACCGGCATCAGCAACTTGTGGAGCCACGGCGGCTTCTTCAGCAATGGCTGGCTTGGCACGGTGATGGCGCTGCAAATGGTGATGTTTGCCTATGGCGGTATTGAAATCATCGGTATTACCGCCGGTGAAGCGAAAGACCCGGAAAAGTCCATCCCGCGCGCTATTAATTCCGTGCCGCTGCGCATACTGGTATTTTACGTCGGGACGCTGTTCGTGATTATGTCCATTTACCCTTGGAACCAGGTAGGAACAGACGGCAGCCCGTTTGTGCTGACCTTCCAGCATATGGGTATCACCTTTGCCGCCAGCATTCTTAACTTTGTCGTGTTGACCGCCTCGCTTTCTGCCATCAACAGCGATGTGTTTGGTGTCGGGCGAATGCTGCACGGTATGGCCGAGCAGGGAAGCGCACCGAAGATGTTCGCCAAAACGTCGCGTCGCGGTATTCCGTGGGTCACGGTGATGGTGATGACGGTCGCGCTGCTGCTGGCGGTCTATCTGAACTACATCATGCCGGAAAATGTCTTCCTGGTGATTGCTTCGCTGGCGACCTTCGCTACGGTGTGGGTGTGGATCATGATCCTGCTCTCGCAGATTGGTTTCCGCCGCCGTCTCTCTGCTGATGAAGTGAAAGCGCTGAAATTCAAAGTCCCAGGCGGGGTAGCCACTACCGTTGCCGGGCTGATTTTCCTCGTGTTTATTATTGCGCTGATTGGCTGGCACCCGGACACCCGCATCTCTCTGTATGTCGGCTTCGCTTGGATCGTGCTGCTGCTGATTGGCTGGATGTTTAAACGCCGCAAAGCCTGATAACTGTGCCGGATAAGCGTCAGGCTTGTCCGGCATTTTCCCCTCTTTACCGGCTTATACCACCGGTGTCAGCAGTTTCCCTTGTGTAAAGTAGCTCAGCAGATTATTGATGGTTAGATCCGCCATCGCCTGGCGCGTTTCGGCGGTATTACTGGCGATATGCGGCAATAACACCACGTTTTGCAGGCTGCACAGCGCTGGCGGAATATGCGGTTCCTCTTCAAATACATCCAGTCCGGCGCCGCGTAATTTCCCTTCCTGAAGCACAGCGATTAACGCCTCCGTATCAACCACGCTGCCGCGCGCAATATTGATCAGAATGCCCTCCGGTCCCAGCGCGTCCAGCACGTCACGGTTGATAATGTGCTGCGTTTTCGCACCGCCTGGCAAGGTGAGCACCAGAAAATCGACCGCATTCGCAAGCTTGATAAGCGAGTCATGGCGTTGCCAGTGACTGTTGCGCGCTTCCCGTGGGCTGAAATAATGAATCGGCATATTGAAGGCCGCCGCGCGTTGGGCGATGTCATGACCAATATTGCCCATGCCGACAATGCCGCAGCGCTTGCCGCTCATCTTCCATGCGCCGGGGAAGGCGCGATGTTCCCATTCGCCGGCGCGGGCAAACCGATCGGCCTCGCAAATTTTCCGCGTGACGGCCAGCATTAACGCCAGCCCGGTATCGGCTACGCATTCGTTAAGCACGTTCGGCGTGTTGCTGACTTTTATTCCGCGCTGGCGACAGACATTGAGATCGGTGGCATCCACGCCGACGCCGAAACCGCTGATCACTTCCAGCGCCGGAAGCTGCTCTATCAGCGCGTTACTGATACCTTTCGCGGCGCGTGTCAGGGCGCCACGGATGGTAGGCGCGCGTTCGCGCAACAGGGCCTGTGCATCGGTCTGCCAGTAACGATGCACCACGAAATGGCGTTCGAGGGTGTCGATCATCGCCTGCGGAATTTCGCTAATGACAAGGATCTCGGGTTTGCTGCTCATACTAAGCCCTTTATTCATCTATAGTTTTTATCAGTATAAAAAGCACGTCTGCCTGCGGCTTCGGGCATCAGCACGAAGCGGGCGCGGAAAAACTCACACAAATGCCTGGTGAATATCTCGCCAGATCACATCTGCGCCCTCCCTCTCACCCCCGGAAAAAAGCGGAAAGAAGGAGGCAGGCTGAGAATCGCTATGGAAGAGTGGCGTCATTTTGAGCAAAGGGGATTTTTGATGTTGAATGCATGGCATTTGCCCGTCGCGCCGTTTGTGAAACAGAATCAGGATCAATTAGTTATTAGCCTTTGGCTAACCGGAACCTCGCTGCCGGAGCGGGTGACGCTGCGGACGGAAATCGATAACGAAGAGACGCCGGTAGTGATGCATCGCGCGCGCAAACCAACAGCCGATGGAGTGACTGTCTGGCGGGCGGCGATCGATGTGGCGAACGGGCAGCCGCGTCGTCGCTATAGCTTTAAGCTGCTGTGGGAAACCCGCCAGCTCTGGTTTACCCCGCAGGGCTTTAGCCACTTTCCGCCCGCGCGGCTTGAGCAGTTCGCTATCGATGCGCCGGACAGCGGGCCGCACTGGGTGGCGGACCAGGTGTTCTACCAGATTTTCCCGGATCGTTTTGCCCGCAGCCTGCCGCGCGGCGAAGATCAAGACAAAATCTATCATCACCATGCGGCCGGGCAGCCGATCATCAGGCGTGAATGGGACGATCCGCTGACTGGCGAAGCGGGTGGTTCGACCTTTTATGGTGGCGATCTTGACGGTATTAGCGAGAAACTGCCGTATCTGAAAAAGCTCGGCGTCACCGCGCTGTACCTTAACCCGGTATTTGTCGCCCCCAGCGTACATAAATATGACACCGAAGATTATCGCCATGTTGACCCGCAGTTCGGCGGCGATGAGGCGTTGCTGCGCCTGCGGCACAACACGCTTGACGCGGGCATGAAGCTGATTCTGGATGGCGTCTTTAATCATACCGGCGATTCCCACGCCTGGTTCGACCGGCATAACCGCGCAACGGGTGGTGCGTGTCACAACCCGGACTCACGCTGGCGTAACTGGTTCAGTTTTGATGAGAATGGCCACGCCCGCGACTGGCTGGGCTATGCGAGCCTGCCGAAACTCGATTATCAGTCGCCCGCATTAGTTGATGAAATTTATCAGGGTGAAGATAGCGTGGTGCGTCACTGGCTGAAAGCGCCGTGGCAGATGGATGGCTGGCGGCTGGATGTGGTGCATATGCTGGGTGAAGATGGCGGGGCGCGTAACAATTTGCGCCATGTCACGGGTATTACGCAGGCGGCGAAAGAGACTCAGCCGCAGGCGTATGTCTTTGGCGAACATTTTGGTGATGCGCGCCAGTGGTTGCAAGCGGATGCTGAAGACGCGGCCATGAACTATCGCGGTTTTACCCTGCCGGTGTGGGCTTTTCTGGCGAAGACCGATCTCTCTTATGATCCGCAAAAAATCGATGCGCAAACCTGCGCGGCATGGATGGATAACTACCGCGCCGGGCTGTCGCATCAGCAGCAATTACGCATGTTTAACCAGCTCGACAGTCACGATACGCCGCGCTTTAAGACCGTGCTCGGCAACGACATTGCGCGCTTACCGTTGGCGGTGGTCTGGCTGTTTAGCTGGCCGGGCACGCCGTGCATTTATTACGGCGACGAAGTGGGGCTGGATGGCGCTAACGATCCGTTTTGCCGCAAGCCGTTCCCGTGGGACAAAAAGCGCCAGGATGGCAAACTGCTGGCGCTTTATCAGCGCATGGCGAAGTTGCGTTCCCGTTCGCAAGCGTTGCGCTACGGCGGCTGTCTGGTGATTTATGCGCACGACAATGTGCTGGTATTTTTGCGTGTTTACCGTCAACAACGGGTTTTAGTCGCCATTAACCGCGGCGAAGCCTGTGAAGTTGTGCTGGAGGATTCACCACTGTTACGGGGGAAAAGCTGGCGGCTTCAGGAAGGTACAGGTACGCTACAGGATGATGTGCTGACGCTTTCAGCCATTAGCGCATCTGTCTGGTCCGCCGCCTGAATCGCCACGCGAAAAGGGGCGGGCATTACGTCTCCCCTTTAGCGAAGGCGATAGTACATGGATGGTCTTTTACTCTTTGGCGTGGTGGTGATGTTTCTGGCACTGGTGGTGGTGCCCATTGTGGCCATCACCGCCTGGCGGCGCAGCATTGCCACCCAGAATGAACTGCAACAACTGCGTCAGCGGCTGAGCATACTGGAACGGCAGTTTTCGGCGACGCCGGAAAGCCGCGAACCAACACCGGTGGCGGCGGCTGAAATTGCGCATTCCACCGAACCTGTTGAAATTCCTCAACCTGCCGCGCCGGTGGAAAACCCGTGGGGGCGAAAAGCCGAATCGCCTGTGGCGGCGGAAAACCCGTGGGGACGTAAAGCTGAAACACCTGCACCGGTTATGTCCGCACCTGCTATTGACGAACCTGCCGTAACGACAAAAACGCCGGAAACCGCATCGTGGGGAATGGTGACGTCGCTGGTGCGCTGGTTTATGCAGGGCAACCCGCTGGCAAAACTGGGCGTTATCCTGCTGTTTATCGGCCTCTCTTTCCTGCTGCGCTACACCGTGGAATATGCGTTGTTCCCGCTGGAACTGCGGCTGGCCGCCGTCGCGCTGGTGGCGATTGTGTTGCTTGGGCTGGGCTGGCGATTGCGACATAAACAGGCGGTCTTTGCGCTGATACTGCAAGGCGGCGCGGTTGGCGCGCTCTATCTCACCGTTTTTGGCGCGTTTCGCTTATGGCAGATGCTGCCGATGACGCTGGCCTTTGTGCTGTTAATTGTTATCTGTGCGGCGAGCGTTGGCCTGGCGGTGCTGCAAAAAGCGCTGAGCCTGGCGTTGCTGGCAAGCCTTGGCGGCTACCTCGCGCCGATCCTGCTCTCTACCGGCGGCGGCAGCCATATTGCGCTGTTCTCATTTTACCTGCTGCTTTCGGTGGGGATCCTCGCCATCAGTATCTGGCAGCACTGGCGCGAATTGAACCTGCTCGGCATGGTCTTCACTTTCGGCGTTGCCGGGGTGTGGGGCATGGATAACTATCGCCCGGAATTTTATCTCAGCTGCCAGTTGTTCCTGATGGCTAACATTCTCATCTTCGGTGTACTCAGTGTGGCGCTTTCACTGCGCGCGCAGCGCCGGGGTGAGCGCATTATTGATGGTGTTTTACTCTTTGCGCCGCCGCTGGCGGGCTTTGGTATGCAGTATGCCATCACGCAACACTGGCATTATGGCCCGGCATTTAGCGCGCTGGGCTTTGGTCTCTTCTATTTGGCGCTGGCGATGCTGGCGCTCAAACGGTTCCCTGCGACCGCAAAACCGCTGGTGCTGGCAGCGCTGGCGCTCGGCGGCGCGTTTGCCACGCTCGCCATTCCGCTGGCGCTGTCGGCGCGCTGGACGGCGATGGCCTGGGCGCTGGAAGGGCTGGGCATTTTGTGGCTCGGCGTGCAGCAAAATCTGCGCCGCATGAGCTACAGCGGCAGCGCATTACTTCTCCTGGCGTTGTGCAGCGCGCTGTGGGCGGTGGCGGACAGCATCAATGCCGTGTCGACATTGCTGATCTTTGCCGTGCTCAGCGCGTGCTGGCTGGCGGCCTCCTGGCTGTGGCGTGGTTTGCGGCAAGAGGGAAGCTGGCTATTGCTGGTGGGCGGCATCGCGTTTTGGCTGGTTGCGCTCGGCGGCGCGTCTCAGGCTGCGCTGCCAGCCTACATTGATAACGGGTTCAGCGTGCTGGCGTTGCTGGCGCTTTCCGTATGGTTATGGCGGGCGGGCAGCCTGCGCTGGTCGTGGCCGGAACTGGGCTACGCCCGCTGGCTGTTATGGCCGGGAATGGCAGTGATGCTGGGCTGGCAGATTATGACCGAGGGGCATCTGCTGGCGGCAGGTTGGCCAAATCTGGCCTGGTGTGTCGCGCTGCCTGCCGCATTCCTGCTGCTTTACCGCGAGAAAGAGACGATAGCCGTGTGGATGTCGCAAGGTTTGCATATTTCGTTGTTGTGGATGTTGCTGCTGGCGGCAGGCACTGAGCTGTGGTGGTTCGTCGATGGGCTGGCGTGGGGGAATGAACCCTGGCGGCTCGGGCTGCCCATGGTGGCGGGTGGTGTGCTGATTGCGTTGGCGCTGGCGGCCATTCGCCGCCAGTTCTGGCCGTGGCGCATCTGGCCTGCGCTGTATGGCGCGCTGGGATTATTGCCGCTGGTTCCTGTGCTGCTGTGTTTGCTGGTGTATGCCAATCTGAGCGATGGGGTGGTGATAGGCATGCCGTATCTGCCGGTCATTAACCCGCTGGAAGAGGGCGCGGCGTTTGCGCTGCTCGGCGTCTGGCTGTACAGCCGTTTTGCCGAAGCGCACTACCCGACGATCGCAGCGCAACTCTGGCGTGCGCGCCCGTGGGTACTGGCGGCGCTCGGTTTCTGGTGGCTAAACGGCGCGTTACTGCGCCTGCTGGCTTATTACGGCGACGTGGCCTGGGAGAGTGAAAGCCTGTGGCAGTCGCGATTGATTCAGACCAGTTTTGCGCTGTTCTGGATGCTGATTGCGCTGGTGGTGATGCTCCGCGCCACACGTCAGCATGCGCGCCAGCAGTGGATGTGCGGCAGTGTGTTGCTGGGCGTGGTGCTGCTTAAATTAATGCTGGTAGACAGCGCTGGCGGCGGCGGGCTTTCGCGAGCCATTGCCTTTATTGGTGTGGCGGTTCTGGTGCTGATTGTGGGGTATTTTTCACCCCTGCCGCCAAAGGCCGTGCGGGAAGAGGACAAGGGAGAAGAGCAATGAAAAAGTGGCATGGATTACTACTGGCCGCACTGATGACCACCGCAGGCGCGGCGATAAGCAGTGAAGCTGTTCCGGATTCACCGCAGGATTACGCGTTTGGCGCGACGCTCGATCTGCCGCAACCGGCATCCTGGTATCGCGTCGATCTGCCGCAGGATACTTACGCGCAGAGCGCCTGGCCGGATCTGCGCGATGTGCGGGTGTTTAACCATGATGGCGAGCGAGTGCCGTTTACGCTGGAAACACAGCGTGTTACCGCGCGTGCGCCAGAGCCTGTTGCGCTGCGCGTGTTCCCGCTGGATACGTCGCCGGTTGAAACCGGCACGGAAGGGCAAAATGTGGTGCGTTTGCACTCCTCGTCCGGCGTCGATATTCGTATTGAAGGCGAGCCTGACGAAGTGGTCGGGCAGAGCTATTTACTGGCGTTCCCGGAAAATACGCCGGAAAACTTCAATCTCGCGCAACTGAAGCTGGCCTGGTCGGAGCCAGTAAAGAACTGGCGTGGCAAAGTGACGCTCTTTTTCAGCGGCGACATGCGCAACTGGACGACATTGCAGCAAGACATACCGGTGATGGAGCTGGCGAGCGGCAGCGATCGGCTGAAGCTCGATCAGATTAACCTCGACCAACCGATGCCCGCCGATGGCGTACGTTATTTGCTGATGGTGTTTGATACCCCGAATCTGCCAGTGACGATTACGCAGGTCACCGCGCGGCCTGGTAGTGAGCCAACACCGCTGGAACAGGTGGAGATGGCAGGCCACGAACAACGGATGTCTCCGACCGAAGCGCAGTATCAATGGGCGCAACCGCAGCCATTAAGCGCGCTGTCGGTAAGGCTTACTGAAGAGGGCGTGTTGCCGGTGGCGATTGACTGGCGCAGCAGTGCCAGCGGTGAGTGGAAGCCGTTAAGTAAAACGGTGCTGAGGGCGCTTAATGGACGTGTTTCCGCGCCGCTCAGCCTGCCAGGCGATATCGTGCAAGCGGTGCGCATCACCACGCTTGATGCCCGTTTACCCGGAGCATTACCGCAGGTAACCGGCAGCCGCGACCGACAATCGCTGGTCTTTAATGCGCAGGGCAAGGGGCCGTTTATGCTGGCGTGGGGCAACCGGGCAGCGGCGTCTGCTGCGGTGACGATGGAAGGATTGATCCCGGAAGCGCTGCGTAAACAGCTCGATCTTACGGCGATACCGGAAGTGCAGGTGCAGGATCGCGTGGCGCTTGGCGGCGAGGAACGGTTAACGGCGACATCTCCGGCAGAACGCCAGCAGACGTGGAAAACATTGCTGGTGTGGGGCGTCTTACTGTTGGGGGTTGTGGTGCTGGTATGGATGGCATTGCGCATCTGGCGTGAAGTGAAGGCACGCGAATAACGATCCGCTTGTTAAGCGGGCGGTATTGGTTTCGCCCCTGAACGGGGTGCCGGAACTTAACAAGCAGCCGCGGCCCATCGGGTTTGCTTGCAATCCAAAGACATTGAGGCCGATTCAAACTTGTTGATGACGACGCCCACCGGGCGTTGTTTTAAGCTATCCATAAAAAAGGCCCGCAGTGCGGGCCTTTATCAATGCAGCCAATTACAGGCTGGAGACGTTTTCGCTCAGGTATTTTGCCACGCCGTCAGGAGAGGCGTTCATCCCTTCTTTGCCTTTTTCCCACTGTGCCGGGCATACTTCGCCGTGCTCTTCGTGGAACTGCAGCGCGTCAACCATGCGCAGCATTTCATCGATGTTACGGCCCAGCGGCAGGTCATTGACGACCTGGTGGCGCACGATGCCGTTTTTGTCGATCAGGAAAGAACCACGCAGGGCTACGCCCGCGTCTGGATGCTCGATACCATAAGCCTGCTGAATTTCACGTTTGATGTCAGCGACCATCGCGTATTTCACCGCGCCGATGCCGCCTTTCTCAACCGGGGTGTTACGCCATGCGTTATGAACAAACTCGGAGTCGAAAGAGACGCCAACCACTTCCACACCGCGGCTTTTGAACTCTTCGTAACGTTTGTCAAAAGCGATCAGTTCAGACGGGCAAACGAAGGTGAAGTCCATCGGCCAGAAAAACAGTACGGTCGCTTTACCGTTGGTGTGCTGTTTGAAGTTGAAGTTTTCAACAATTTCACCGCTGCCCAGAACGGCTGCGGCAGTAAAATCCGGTGCCTGACGAGTAACCAGTACCATATGTACTCCTGTAATTTACAAGGTTAATAGAACGCAACGCGGGCCAGTATAGGGAGAGGGGTAGGGCAGCTCAAAGCGCCACTGACAATCGCTGGTATAGGTTTTGTCTATCGATTGCTTTTGTAATGACGCTTTCCAAAATAGCGTAATGCACACACAGTGCAAGCGTTAAAGCTGCTGATCTTTAGCCTGCGCCATCATGCGCGGATAGAACGCCCAGAATTGTGACTCCAGCGCGGCGTAGTTGGCGTCGAGATCCTGCCAGGAGTCGCGCAGGGCGTCCAGGCGCGGGCGACGGTTCGCCATGCCGTTAAGCACATTCTGGATAAAGGTCATCTCGCGGTAGCGCTCCAGCCAGCGCTCTGACCAAAGGTAATTATTCAAATTAACAAATCGCGGCGGAGAGTCGGGCAGGATCGTCGCCACCTGCGTACGGGCGTAGCGAACAAAATCATCCAGCGGGAAATCCGGTGAGATTTGCGCCCAGTGGCGGGAGAGAAAATGATCCCACATCACATCCAGCGTGATCGGTGCGACCCTCCGGGTTTCTGGGCGGAACCACTCGCGGGCGGTTTTGACTTCCGGCAGGTTGTCAGTCATGACGTCGATACGGCGATGCATCTGGATCCCGTCAACGATCTCCACCGGGTAGAGGTCTTGTGGGTTGCCGCGAACAAAATCCGCCAGCAGGTTGCCGGGCAGGGAACTGTCGGCAAGATGGGCTAAGTGCAGGTGTGCTAAAAAATTCATGCTTATTGTTTGTCCAAAAGCGGCTAACGGTTGCAGCGAAGGGGCGTGGGCACTAGACTACCCGCCTCTTAAATATGTATCGAGTTAGTGTCATGCGCGTTGCCGATTTTTCCTTTGAATTGCCCGAATCCCTGATTGCCCATTACCCGCAGCCTGAGCGCAGCAGTTGCCGCTTACTGTCGCTGGATGGCCCAACAGGCGCGCTGACGCACGGTACTTTCACCGATTTGCTCGACAAGCTCAACCCCGGCGATCTGCTGGTGTTCAATAACACCCGCGTAATTCCGGCGCGCCTGTTCGGCCGTAAAGCCAGCGGCGGCAAGATTGAAGTGCTGGTCGAACGCATGCTCGACGATAAACGTATTCTGGCACATATTCGCGCATCCAAAGCGCCGAAACCGGGCGCGGAACTGCTGCTGGGCGACGCGGAAGATATCCAGGCGACAATGGTGGCGCGCCACGACGCGCTGTTCGAAGTGGAGTTTCACGACGAACGTCCGGTGCTGGATATCCTCAATGCTATCGGCCATATGCCGCTGCCGCCCTATATTGACCGCCCTGATGAAGAGGCGGACCGTGAACTCTACCAGACCGTGTACAGCCAGAAGCCTGGCGCGGTTGCCGCACCGACTGCAGGGCTGCATTTTGATGAGCCATTGCTTGAGCGTTTGCGTAATAAAGGCATCGAAATGGCGTTTGTGACGCTGCATGTGGGGGCGGGAACTTTCCAGCCGGTGCGCGTCGACAGCATTGAAGATCACATTATGCATTCTGAATACGCCGAAGTGCCGCAGGAGGTTGTTGACGCGGTGCTGGCGGCAAAAGCGCGTGGCAACCGGGTGGTTGCCGTGGGAACCACGTCCGTGCGTTCGCTGGAAAGCGCCGCGCAGGCAGCAAAAAAAGATCTGATCGAGCCGTTTTTCGGCGATACGCAGATTTTCATTTATCCAGGTTATCAATACCGGGTGATTGATGCGCTGGTCACCAACTTCCACCTGCCGGAATCGACGCTGATTATGCTGGTTTCAGCCTTCGCCGGGTACCAACACACCATGAATGCGTACCACGCCGCAGTTGCAGAGAAATATCGCTTTTTTAGTTACGGGGATGCGATGTTTATCACGTACAATCCGCAAGCCATTTTTGAACGCGTCGGGGAATAGGTCCGCGGCGCTGGTTTTAAACGTCAGACTGTCTTTCTGGCTGGAGAAGAAATGAAATTTGAACTGGATACCACTGACGGACGCGCCCGCCGCGGTCGTCTGGTGTTTGATCGCGGCGTGGTTGAAACGCCAGCGTTTATGCCTGTGGGCACTTACGGCACCGTAAAAGGGATGACGCCGGAAGAAGTTGAAGCCACCGGCGCGCAGATTATCCTCGGTAACACTTTCCACCTGTGGCTGCGTCCGGGTCAGGAGATCATGAAGCTGCACGGCGATCTGCACGACTTTATGCAGTGGAAAGGCCCAATTCTTACCGATTCCGGCGGTTTCCAGGTGTTCAGCCTTGGCGACATCCGCAAGATCACCGAAGCGGGCGTACACTTCCGTAACCCGATCAATGGCGATCCTATTTTCCTCGATCCCGAAAAATCGATGGAGATTCAGTACGATCTCGGTTCCGATATCGTGATGATCTTCGACGAATGTACGCCGTATCCGGCGGACTGGGATTACGCAAAACGCTCCATGGAGATGTCACTGCGCTGGGCGAAACGTAGCCGTGAGCGTTTTGATGGGCTGGGTAACAAAAACGCGCTGTTCGGTATTATTCAGGGCAGCGTTTACGAAGATTTACGCGATATCTCGGTCAAAGGTCTGGTAGAGATTGGCTTTGATGGCTACGCTGTCGGCGGTCTGGCTGTGGGCGAACCGAAAGAAGATATGCACCGTATTCTGGAGCATGTCTGCCCGCAAATCCCCGCAGACAAACCACGATACCTGATGGGCGTCGGTAAACCAGAAGATCTGGTTGAAGGCGTGCGACGCGGCATTGATATGTTTGACTGCGTGATGCCGACGCGCAACGCCCGTAACGGTCACCTGTTTGTGACCAATGGCGTGGTGAAAATCCGTAACGCGAAATATAAAAGCGATACCGGCCCGCTTGATAGCGAGTGTGATTGCTATACCTGTCGCAATTATTCTCTTGCTTACTTGCATCATCTCGACCGTTGCAACGAAATATTGGGCGCGCGTCTCAATACCATTCATAACCTGCGGTATTATCAGCGTTTAATGGCTGGTTTACGCAAGGCTATCGAAGAGGGTAAATTAGAGAGCTTCGTCGCGGATTTTTACCAGCGTCAGGGGCGGTCTGTACCACCTTTGAACGTTGATTAATTTAATAATGAGGGAATTTGAATGAGCTTTTTTATTTCTGATGCGGTAGCAGCAGCAGGCGCACCGGCAGCCCAAAGCCAGTGGACGTTGATTCCGATGCTGGTGGTGTTCGGTCTGATTTTTTACTTCATGATCCTGCGCCCGCAGCAAAAACGCACGAAAGAGCATAAAAAGCTGATGGACTCCATCGCTAAAGGTGATGAAGTGCTGACCAACGGTGGTCTGATTGGCCGCGTGACCAAAGTAGCAGACACTGGCTACATTGCTATCGCACTGAACGACACCACCGAAGTGGTAATCAAACGTGACTTCGTAGCTGCCGTTCTGCCGAAAGGCACGATGAAGGCGCTGTAATCTATTGTTTTCCCAAAGGGAACTGCCGTGTTAAACCGTTATCCTTTGTGGAAGTACATTATGCTGGTCGTCGTCATTATCGTCGGCCTGCTTTACGCACTTCCCAACCTGTATGGTGAGGATCCGGCTGTTCAGATCACTGGCGCGCGCGGTGTCGCCGCCAGTGAGCAAACGCTGATCCAGGTCCAGAACGATCTACAAAAAGAAAAAATCAACGCGAAGTCTGTGGCTCTGGAAGAGGGCGCGATTCTTGCTCGCTTCGATTCTACTGATACGCAGTTGCGCGCCCGCGAAGTGCTGGTCAGCGCGTTAGGCGATCAGTACGTTGTCGCGCTTAACCTTGCTCCGGCTACACCACGCTGGTTGACCGCCATTAAAGCCGAACCGATGAAACTCGGTCTCGATCTGCGCGGCGGTGTGCACTTCCTGATGGAAGTGGATATGCAAACGGCGCTCAGTAAACTGCAGGAACAGAACATGGACAGCCTGCGCAGCGATCTGCGCGACAAAGGCATTCCTTACACCACCGTGCGTAAGGAAGATAATTATGGCCTGAGCATTCAGTTCCGCGACAGCGCGGCGCGCGATCAGGCGAACACTTACCTGACAGCCCGCCACCGCGATCTCGTTATCTCCAATCAGGGCGACAACGTACTACGCGCCGTGATGAGCGATGCGCGTCTGAGCGAAGCCCGCGAATATGCTGTTCAGCAGAACATCAATATCCTGCGTAACCGTGTAAACCAACTGGGCGTGGCTGAGCCGCTGGTACAGCGCCAGGGCGCTGACCGCATCGTGGTTGAGCTGCCGGGGATTCAGGATACGGCACGAGCGAAGGAGATTCTGGGCGCTACTGCGACGCTGGAATTCCGCCTCGTTAACAGCAGTGTGGATGCTTCCGCCGCCGCCGCTGGCCGCGTACCGGGTGACTCCGAAGTGAAACAGACGCGCGAAGGCCAGCCCGTTGTGCTGTACAAACGCGTGATCCTGACCGGTGACCATATCACCGATTCCACCTCCAGCCAGGATGAGTACAACCAACCGCAGGTGAATATTTCACTCGATAGCGCGGGTGGCAACATCATGTCTAACTTCACCAAGGACAATATCGGTAAACCGATGGCGACCTTGTTTGTGGAGTACAAAGACAGCGGTAAAAAAGATGCCAACGGACGTGCGGTGCTGGTGAAACAGGAAGAGGTGATTAACATCGCCAACATCCAGTCTCGCCTCGGCAACAGCTTCCGTATTACCGGTATCAGTAACCCGACCGAAGCGCGTCAATTGTCGCTGCTGCTGCGCGCTGGTGCACTGATAGCGCCGATTCAGATTGTTGAAGAACGCACCATTGGCCCGACGCTTGGTTCGCAAAACATCACGCAGGGTCTGGAAGCGTGCCTGGCAGGTCTGGTGGTTTCTATCATCTTCATGATCTTCTTCTATAAGAAGTTTGGTCTGATCGCCACGTCTGCGCTGGTCGCCAACCTGGTGTTAATTGTCGGTATTATGTCGCTGTTGCCTGGCGCAACGCTGACGATGCCGGGGATTGCCGGGATCGTGCTTACCCTTGCGGTCGCGGTGGACGCCAACGTTCTGATAAACGAACGTATTAAAGAAGAGCTGAGCAACGGCCGTTCGGTACAGCAGGCGATTCACGAAGGTTATCAGGGCGCGTTTTCGTCCATTTTCGATGCGAACATCACCACGTTGATCAAAGTACTTATTCTTTACGCAGTAGGTACTGGTTCAATTAAAGGGTTTGCGATCACCACCGGTATCGGTGTGGCGACCTCTATGTTCACCGCCATTGTCGGCACCCGTGCCATCGTCAACCTGTTGTACGGCGGCAAACGCATTAACAAGCTGTCTATCTGAGGAGTGCGTTGTGGCACAGGATTATACTGTTGAACAATTGAACCACGGCCGTAAAGTCTGGGACTTTATGCGTTGGGACAACTGGGCTTTTATCATTTCCGGCGCGCTGCTGATCCTCTCCATCGTTGTGATGGGTGTTCGCGGCTTTAACTGGGGCCTGGATTTTACCGGTGGTACGGTTATCGAAATCTCGCTGGAAAAACCAGCGGATATGGATTTGATGCGTGACGCGCTGGAGAAAGCGGGCTTCCAGGAGCCGCTGCTGCAAAACTTCGGTAGTAGCCGCGACATCATGGTACGTATGCCACCTGCTCAGGGCGAAACCGGTGGCCAGGTGCTGGGAAGTAAAGTCGTTAGCGTGATTAACGAAGCGACCAGCCAGAATGCAGCCGTGAAACGTATTGAGTTTGTCGGTCCGAGCGTGGGCGCTGATCTGGCGCAGACGGGTGGGATGGCGCTGCTGGTCGCGTTGATCAGTATTCTGGTTTATGTCGGTTTTCGCTTCGAGTGGCGTTTGGCGGCTGGTGTGGTTATCGCGCTGGCGCACGACGTCATCATCACGATGGGCGTACTCTCGCTGTTCCAGATTGAGATCGACCTGACCATCGTGGCGTCGCTGATGTCGGTAATCGGTTACTCGCTTAACGACAGTATCGTGGTATCTGACCGTATTCGTGAGAACTTCCGCAAGATCCGCCGCGGCACGCCATATGAGATCTTTAACATCTCTCTGACGCAAACATTGCACCGTACGTTAATCACGTCCGGTACGACGTTAGTCGTGATTTTGATGCTTTATCTCTTTGGTGGCGCGATGCTGAAGGGCTTCTCGCTGACCATGCTTATCGGTGTTTCCATCGGTACGGCTTCGTCTATCTATGTCGCGTCTGCTCTGGCGCTGAAAATGGGAATGAAGCGCGAGCATTTACTGCAGCAGAAAGTGGAAAAAGAAGGGGCGGACCAGCCGTCTATTCTGCCGTAAGCATTCATTGCACCGAACAAACCGCAGCCATGTGCTGCGGTTTTTTTATCTGTGGCATTTTTTCTGTTTATAATAACAACGCATTTATTTATTAAATATATTAATTTCGCTTTTTTATTTTTATAAAATGCGAGCGCCTTTCCTTTATTAAATATTCATTCTGCATTGCCATTTTTTTTTGTTAAAGTGCGTGAACTCGTAATGATATGGCTGTGACCAGAGATTTCTAAGCGTGTTGAAACCTAAAAAAGTGTTGATTGCAGATGATCACCCTATTTATTTAATGGGGATGCGAACGTTACTCGCACCACTTTCCGCGCAATACCTCATCATTGATGAAGCCATGACCGCCGATGAAGTCGTGGCAAAGCTGGAGCAGCACGCAACTGATATTCTCATAACCGATCTCAGTATGCCCGGAGAGCGATATAATGATGGTCTGGCGCTCATTCAATTATTAAAAAGACGCTGGCCAGATTTACTGATTATTGTGGTTTCTATGATCAATAACCCCGGTATTCAGCATTCATTACTCCGTCTCGGAGTCCACACGGTATTAAATAAGGCCAGTTTGTCGACAAAACTGTTACAGACATTGCAAGCGCTCACCTCGCCTGCTATTTCTCCGAGAACGAATACGCCGCAAGATGACGCTTCCGCGCAACTTGAGGTGAAGTTAACGCCAAAAGAGAATGAGGTGTTGCGCCTGTTACTGCGCGGCATGACGGTGAACGATATCAGTACCCGGCTTAGCAGGACGAAACAAACCGTCAGCGCACAGAAAAAAAGTGCCATGCGCAAACTGGGTGTCACCTCCGAATACGAGCTTTATCAATACCTGCAGCAAATTGGATTAACAAGTTAACGACATGGAGTTTGTTATGCATGGAATGCAGACACTACTTGCGACATACAGTGCTGAGCAGCAGCGCGCACTCGCCCAACAGCTGCGCTTTTACAGTGATGTAAATATCGCTACTGTGAATATAAGCGATGCGCAGAATGCGCTTTCCCGTCACCCCTGGCATGCGCTATTGGTCGATTTGAGCGAGAGTGCACATTCAGGTGTTGATTTAGTTGAGAAACTTCTCGCTGCGGAGTTGGCGGGAGAATTAACATTGCCTTCGTTATTACTGGCCTGCATAGGCAATGAACAGCCAGAAACAGAATCAATGCTGCGTCTGAAGGGATTCGACCATATTTTGTCTCTTCCTTTATCTGCAGAGCGTTTACGCTGCTCTTTTCAGCCGAGGGATATAGCGCAACCGGAGTTGCATGAATTACATCTGCTGGCGAATCATCAGCAGCCAATAATTGATGCCATGCTTTCGAAGCTCTTACAGGCGTTAGCGTCCGATATTCAACAACTCGATATCATCGCGCGCGCTGGAACACTCCTTCAGATCGCGAATCTTGCCCACCGAATGAAATCTTCCTGGTATCTTTTGGGAATGCGCCGGGCGATACGCTACTGCATCGTGATGGAACGATTGCCGAAGTTGATCGATGAGGGAACGATAAATCAAGAAAATATTTCTAAAATGCGTCAGCGTTTTATTTCACTCATGTTTAAAGATTTTAACCAACTGGTGTTTTTGTTCGGTTGATTTGCTGTAAGTATACCCGGTCTGGAATATTAATTGTGTTTATACACATTGTATTGGCCAGCAATTAAAAACCAGGAAAAGAGAATGTTTTATTTTATTTCTCACTATATTAAATGGTGCGTTTTTTTATTATCGCTTCTCTTTACTTGCTGCCTCGCAGTAAATGCTCGTCAGACAAATATCGCTTTTTATACAGCCGATATTTCCGGCAGCGGAGCAGCAGAAAAGCAAATAGTTCAAGCAACTCCTCCTGTCGGATCTGCAGCCGTAAATACGTTTCCGGTGAACAGTGGAGTTGCTGCGCAAAAGAGCGTGTTTTGGCAGGGCGGGCGCCGTCATATCAAGGTCATTAGTCTGGTGATGTCGGTGATTGTTATCATCTCGATGGTGTGGATCATTTCGCTCAGACGCCAGGTCAACCAGCGCATACGTATGCAGCAGCGGCTTAAAGAGCAACTCGCCTGCATGAGCAATATGATGTTTTCCGTCCCCTGGCCGGTCGCGGTGCGTAATCTGCGCGGGGAGCTTGTCAGTTGTAATATCCGCTATCTGGAAGAGATGAACGTCACGCGCGAAGAGGTGTATGGGAAAACCGTCGATGTTTTGCCTCTGCCGGAATTCATGATCCGTGAGTTTCACCGCGACTATCAGCGGGTGATTACTACAGGTGTCCCGCACATGCGTGACAGGTTGCTGACGTTTAACCACTCAGCCCAATCACGCACTGTTTTTTACTGGATCATTCCTTTCCACGGGAGCGATGGCCGAAACAATGGTGTTTTAAGTGGCTGGATAGACATGACGGAGCGGCAGGAATTCATTCAGCAATTGAATGAAGCGAGGGATGAAGCCGTAGCGGCAAATCGGGCGAAGACGAATTTTCTCTCGGTGATGAGCCATGAAATTCGCACGCCGTTAAACGCGATTCTTGGCATTCTCGAACTGCAAATCAAACAGAATGTGCTGGCGCAACAGCCACAGCCAATGCTGGAAGTTGCGCACGATGCCGCAAAAAATTTACTCGCTGTCGTGGGGGATATTCTGGATATTTCACGGATTGAATCGGGCCGTATGGCAATAGCGCCGCGAAAAGAGGAGCTGATTGCGTTGACTCGCTCGGTGGCGCTGTTATTCAAAGAGGCGACCGATCAAAAACAGCTAACGATTAATATGCATGTAGAAGGTGGCGATCGGTGTCTGCTAAAAATTGACCCTCATCGTTACAAACAGATCCTTTCTAACCTGTTAAGTAATGCGGTTAAATTTACCCGCGAAGGTTCAATAGACGTCATTTTAAAACATGAACCGGCTGTTGAGGGGATGATTGCGGTTTCGCTGACCGTCAAAGATACCGGGATCGGCATTACGCCCGACGACCAGAAAAGGCTTTTTAAGCCCTTCACCCAGTTGAGTTCCGATAAAGACGCTTCGCGGCTTGGCTCTGGGTTGGGGTTGTTTATCTGTCGTACCCTGTGTGAACTGATGAAAGGTGAATTAACGCTGGAAAGCACCCCAGGTGAAGGTACCGCTGTGCATGTGCGTTTGCGTCTGCCTGCTGTAGCGGTAAATCCTGCTGAGCATGTATCGGCTGCGCCAGCAAGGTGCTCATCTTCCGGCGTAAAACGGGTGCTTATTGTTGATGATTATCCGCCGAACCTTATGTTGTTACGTCATCAACTTGAATTTCTTGGTCATCAGGTCTGCGAAGCAACGAATGGAGAAGAAGCGCTAACCCTTTGGTTAATGACCCGCAATTACGATTACATTCTGATCGATTGCAACATGCCGGTGATGGATGGTTTCGCGCTGGCAAAGCTGATACGCGCGGAAGAGCTGCGTTCCGGAGAGACGCGTGCAACGCTGTTGGGGTTCACCGCCATTGCGCAAGCCGAGGTTGTTGAACAATGCATCGCGGCAGGAATGGATGGCTGTTTGTTCAAGCCTTGCAGTCAGGAAGTTATCAATAAATGGATTAAATGACTGTTGATAATTTTTAAGTTATACATAAAGGCCTGAGTTGGAAAAATACTGAGGCCTTTTTATTTACCGGCTAAGAGATTAAATGCGATGCGGCAATTTACATTGCGATATCAAACATCCGCGTCTGAAATAATAAACAATAAAGCTGGCAATCCGTTCGCACATTGAGTTTTCCCATGGCGCGGAGTTTATGTGCGCTGACAGTTTTAATACTGATGTTCATGCGTTTGGAAATCGTTGTTAACGAAAGTCCACGGCATAATAAGCGTAAAACCTCACTTTCGCGCGTTGATAATTCCTGCGGCGTCAGCGCATCGCGGCGGAACAGTGAGTCCATTAACCCTCGTTCAATATAAACTTCGTCCATCAGCACGGTAGTAATGGCTCGCCAGAGTGTGCGTTCGCTGGTGTTACGGCTTATATAGCCTTTGGCACCCGCCTCCAGCGCAATACGAATAAGATTCGTATTGTTATAAGGCGACAACACGATGGTTTTTGTATTGGGGTAACGGCTTGAAATCCATTTTACCAGTGCAACGCCATCCAGTTCCGACACAGGGTTACCCGTTTTAATGGTATGCAGGCCATAACCCAGAAAGAGAAGATCCACTTTTTTACTGGCGAGAATATCAAGAAGCTCTGTTTGCTCATTGGTATCACCGATAACATCAATATCAAGTTTATCAGTATTAAGATTGCTGTTTTTTAGTGAGTTAATCATCGAGGTCATTCCCCGACGTATAATGGCATGCTCATCCACAATTAAAATATTAATGGACATAGATTAACCTCCTAAACCTGCCTGAGGAATGTAAGCGGGATAGAGAAGATACGATGTTCTATTCCTGTTTTCTATCTGACCAGTAAGAAAAATGACCATGATATTTAAGCCCGACATGGAAGATGTGATGAATAAACTGTCAACGTTATTTTCAGGGCTGCTCGTTATATTCCTGAAATGGATAGATTCCCGTTCAACAATTGTTGAGGTGATGAGTCAGGTTATTCATATTGTCATTGCGGGTCGGGGATTGCTAATGCCCCGGCAATATCACGCAGTTTAAAAATAGTAATCCACGGAGAGTTGCCAGCGCCTTTCTGGCTGCACGCTATAGGTCTTTTTCACCTCAGGGCGGTAGATTTTTTGCCACTGAAGGGCGATATCCACCGAATCCAGGTGACGCCTTAGCTCGACAAATCCCATATTTTTCTGACGCTGCAAATCCCTCTGCCAAATCAGGTTGAAGTCATACTGGTCGGCGATGTCTTTCCAGTACGCCTGCAATAGCGCACCACGTCGTGGCGTCAGCCCGTCTTGCGCTTGCTGCGCGGTGCTGTCTGCGGGAGAGGCGGCAATCTGTGCGGCAATATAAGGGGGAGCGGCACGGAGTGCGGAGATGGCCTTTTTACTGTCGGCACTGCCGTTATAGTGCCCCTCCAGACGCAGGGTTAAATGGTTCTCGCCAGTCCAGGTTAAACCAACTGCTGCACGGTTACGCCACGCCGTATTCCACTGGCTTTCGGGCAGCGCTTCCTGCCAGTTAAAGGGCTGGCGTCCTCCCGCCCATTCCGCATAGACCAGCGCGGAGCGCGACAACACTCGCGAAAGGTTTACGCCCAACTGAGGTGATCGGTGTTCTTCCTGTAGCAGCAATAACTGAGGATTAAGGTTTTCGGCAAAGCGATAGCTTCCCGCCAGTAAAATCCGTTCGCGGGGATTACTGGCATTCCAGTCAAGGCTGGCGCTGTTCTGCCGCCGGCTGGCACTGATTTTTGGCGACCAGATCACCGTTGCCGCCGCGTTGTCCCAAAATTTTTGCAAACGGATCATGGCATTGCCCAGTCGATTGCTGCGCAGGGACTCCGGATCGGCCGATATGGCTGAACGCACAGTACCGCGACCAAGAAAATCGGTAGGGTTATAGCCCAGCGCAACACCATAACGGGTGTTAATGCGCCCGACATCGATGGAGGCCTGAGACGTCAGCGCATAGCTAAGCCAGGCTTCACGCAAGGTATTGATATTACGGTTTTGGTTTAGAGCGTGAGAGAAACGGCTGTCGAAGCGGTTCGAAAGTACAGCCCGCCAGTTGCGTAACAGGGTTTTGTCCCAGCGCATATCCAGCGACGCGCGTTGCTCTTTAGCGCTGTTTTCGTTCAGGCTGCTGGCTATTTCGAGTAGTCCACTCAGCGCCTTATTTTCCATGGCGGTAAACTCGGTCTTATCCGCCAGTTCAAGCGCCGCCAGGGTACTATCCTGCTGTGCGCTGGCAGAAGCGTTGCACAGCGCGCCGAGTGCGATGAGCCAGCTTAAGCGCGCGCGCGTAGCCTTCATTGATCCGTATCCTTAAAGTGCGCCAGATAATCGCGTTGTAGCCACGCTTCCGGGACATCTCGCCAGGCAAAATTTTGCTGGCGCAGAACGGTAACAAGCTGGGCGTTGACGCCATCAATGATCACCGCCTCGGTAGGGCGCACACCGCCCAGTGCGGGTTCGTAGCGACGATACCAGGTCGTTTTCAGCAGGTTGCCATTAACGGCGTAAAACTCCGCTTTACGGCTTTTGAAATCGTTTTTGTCGACCCAAAGATCCATCGAAGGGTAGGGAGCGTCCGGATTGGTTGCGACTAAATGCAAGCGGTAGCAGTCGCGCATCTGTTTTTCGCCGTCCTGGATCTGTTCTTCCGCCACCAGGCTTGCCTTGTAATCTTCGGCCCAGTTTGCCGTTACGACATCGCCGTTAGACGCTTGCCCCAACAGACGCTGTTGCGGGGAGATTGGCACGCTCGCCTGGCTTGCCGGATCATAAAGCCAGAGATCGCGGCCACTTTTTAGGGTCAATTTTCCCGCATCGCGCTGCGGACTGATAAAGCGCAGCAGGCTGCGGAATTGACCGCCATTCGGCGATGCGCGCGAGTAAAGCACCAGTTTGCTGGTGTCGTTCTGCTTGCCGTTTTTATAACTGATAAGCGTTGTGACCAGGCTAAAGGATCGATCCGGGTTACGCACCTCGTCACTTTTTTTCAGGATTTGTTGCGCTTCAAGCGCGGCGCTTGCTGGCATCGCGGCCAACAAGAGCCACACCAGGCACAAGGGTGCCAGTGGTTTCTTTTGCAATTGCATTACGTTCTTCCTTGTTGATAGATGAAGGGCAGGGTCAGATATGGCGCAGCGCCTCGACGATAGAGACATTCGCCGCGCGGCGTGCAGGCCACCACGATGAGATCACGGTTATCAGCAACAACACGCCGACTACGCTGCTAACCATTGCCCACTCTCCCCACACGCTGATATGGATCCTGATTGGCACTGTCACGCCGGGAGGCTGCCAGGTAAGCCCGGCGTGATTGATCAGATACGCCAGCAATAAAGAGACGATTACCCCGATAATCGAGCCGAACACACCCAGTAGCGAGCCTTCGCTAAGAAACAAGCGCTGGATATCACGCCGTGTCTGCCCGACAGCACGCAGCGTACCAATCTCCACCGTGCGCTCCATTACTGCCATTCCCATGGTGTTACTGACGGTGAATAGCGCGATGGCGAGGATGAGAACCAGCATGAAATTGAGCATGTTGGCGAACATTTTTAGTACCTGTTTATACAATGGCTGCAGCTCGGTGAAGTCGTATACTGTCAGCGGATAATCCGCGAGTTCGCTGGCAAAAAGCTGCTGGAGCCGCGCTCGCGTCGCCGCCAGTTGCGAGGTGCTGTGCAGTTGCAGAATGATAGCCGTCACGCCTGGCGTCTCCTGACCAAACAGCAGTTGTTGCGCCTGGTGCAGATGGATGCCAACAAAGCTATCATCCAGCTCGCGAGCGGGTTGCGGCTGAATACCCTCCACTTTAACGCGCACAATATTTGGCGCGCCGTTACCGGAAGCCGCCAGCAGCTCAATGTAATTGTCGCTGTCTGTAGCGTGCGCCTGCCGCGCTTGCTGCGACAGTTGCAGAAGATCGGCCGGAAGATCGGCGGCGTGATTCTCTTTGGCTTGAGGAGCATTGCAAGGCTGGTTTTTTGCGAGGTCGCACAATTGCAGCAAACGCGCCAGGCCGCCGCCAATAAATGCCGAATCCGCTGCGGCACCAGAGTATATCTGGCGGTTTTGCAGGAAATCACCGAGGTGGTATTCGTCCCATTTGTTCAGTTGTACTTTCCCTGCGGCTTCACTGCCGTAAATAAGCGCCGGACGTGACGTCCCGATCGCATAATGCCCGGCGATGCCTGTCAGCATCAGCACTGGCGTGCTGACGGTGAGCATCGGTTGCAGTACCGGATCGCGGGCGATGATATCCATCACTTTCTGGTAATTGCGGATGCTGTATTGCGCCGGGTTTCCCGTACCGTGCAGTAAATAATCCCGATGCTGGATTTGCAGATGACCGGTACTACGCACGAATGTCGTTTGCAAACTGTATTTGATCGAGTGGTTATAACCGCCAAACAGCAGAATACCGACGGCACCCACCACGATTGCACAGAGTGTTGATAAGGTCCGCCGACGGTTGCGCAGCAGGTTGCGCAACGCGTGTTTCAGCGTTTTTAGTTTCAGCATGTTCTCTCCTTAGCGATCGCTCGGTCCGTTCACACTGCCGTCGTGGACGACATACAGATCATCGGCCTCGGCAATCACCTGCGGATCGTGGGAAGAGAACACCACCGTAACGGCATGCTCCTGCTGCAAACGCCGTAACAGTTGTAAAATGGATTTGCCTGTTTTGCTGTCGAGGTTCGCAGTGGGTTCGTCGGCCACCACCAGCGTTGGGCGGTGAATGAGCGCCCGGGCGATGGCGACGCGCTGGCGCTGCCCGCCAGAGAGCTGGTTCGGCAACGAATCAGCTTTATCGCCAAGGCCGACGCTCTCGAGCATGTCGTTGACCGCCTGTTTGCGCCAGGCTGCGGTGCGACGCTGTGCGAGAAGTGGAATTTCGACGTTTTCGCGTGCGGTGAGCACCGGGATAAGATTGAAGTTCTGAAAGATAAATCCAAGGTTACGGGCGCGAAAAGCGCTGCACTGGTCGTCATTGAGGCTGTTCATTTCGCGATTGGCAATCACCAGGCGGCCACTATCGGGAGTATCAATACCGCCGATTAAGTTCAGTAGTGTCGTTTTGCCACTGCCGGACTGACCGGATAACACGGTAAACCGTTTTGCTGCAATGTTGAGCGTCACTTCTTTTAATGCGTCAACACGAACCTGCCCTAATAAATAACTTTTACTGACGGCCTGCATTTCAACTGCCCACATTGTTCCCTGTTCCTTAGCGTGAAATTCCTGTTTGTGTCGACTACCGATTACGGCAGGGGGCGGATTTTATAGATATCATTTTGCTTTGAATACATAGCATGCTCATTAATGCTTTAGTTAATTATGTTTTTCGGATAATTATCGCGGCAGGACGGAAAATAGTAAGACGATCCCTACTGACAATATGCTGTCAGGAGCCCTCTGGCAGACTCGCTGTGTTGATTTTTTTAACGCAGAGGAACAGAGCATGAAAACATTAGTGAATTGGTTTGAATTGCCGGTACAAAAGCTGGATCGTGCAGTCGCGTTTTATGAGCATGTTTTAGGCGGCCAGTTTCGCCATGAGACCGTAGCTGGTATCGAAATGGCGGTATTTCCGCATGTAAAACCCGCCACTGGCGGTGCGCTGGTAAAAGGGCCAATGTTCCAGCCGGTAAGCGGTGGTACAGTGGTCTACCTGGCGACGGCAAACCTTGCGGCTGCGCTGGAGCGCGTACGTGAAAAGGGCGGTGAATGTTGTTTTGGCCCGGAAGTATTGCCGCAGGGCATTGGTACTATTGCCTTGATTATTGACAGTGAGGGTAACCGGGTTGGATTGCATCAACCCGCCTGAACCACTGATGCCCGTGCTAATGCGCGGGCTTTTCTTCATCCGGATAAGTTATGAGCCGTCGTGCCGATCGATTGTTTCAGATAGTTCAGGTTCTGCGTACCCGACGTCGCGTGACGGCGGCGCTACTGGCCGAGCGGCTGGAGGTTTCTGAACGCACCATTTATCGCGACATTCGCGATTTGTCGCTTTCCGGCGTACCGATTCAGGGCGAGGCGGGCAGCGGTTACCGTTTACTGCCCGGTTTCGATTTGCCGCCGTTAATGTTTACCGGTCTTGAGGTTGAAGCACTCATTGCCGCTATCGGCATGTTGCAAACCTGGAGCGGTGATACGCTGGCACAGGCTGCCGGTTCGGCGCAGGAAAAACTTTTGGCGGTGCTGCCTTACGACAAACGCATTACGGCTGAGCGCAACCGCATCGTTTCACCCAATTTTGATAAATACCCGCAGGTGCGCGTCTGGTTTGATGTTATGCACCAGGCGATGCGGCTACATCAGGAGCTGCATTTGCATTATGAAGACGACAAAGGAAAAGCCTCGGAGCGGGTGATCCATCCGTTAGGGTTGTCGTTTATGGGAAGCGTGTGGGTATTGGTGTCGTGGTGTACGTTACGCGATGACTATCGTTGTTTTCGTCTCGATCGCTGCACATCGGTCGCTTTTACCGGCAAGACATTTACGGAACGCGCGGACAGAACGATGCAGGATTTTGTTAACTTGCAGAAAGCGCGCTGGCAATAAAAAAGCCGACCATCGGGTCGGCTCTTGTGCAATGCTGCGGGATTAGAAGTTGTAACCAACAACCAGGTAACCACCCCAACCGGTAGAACGCACATAGCTATCGCCCATGGCTGCATCATCTTTAAACTGACCGCCATTGTGCCAATAACGGGCAACCACAGAGTAGTGCCAGTGATCGTAGCCCAGCGAAAGAATGTGGCTGGAAGCAATCGAGTTGTTGGTGCGGAACTGTTCGCCGTTAACGTAGTAGCGGCTGTCGCCCAGTTTTGAGCCCCAGTCAAAGTTCGTAAAACCGATGTAGCTCAGCTGGCCGCCCCACAGGCTGGTGATCGGCACGAAATATTTCACTTTGAAACGGTATCCATCCCACTCGTTCTGGTTCGGCGCATCGTAGTTCTGCCACTGGTATTTCGCATAGACGTTCAGGGAGAGGCTCATCGGCAAACCGGTGTCGATATCGGTACCCAGACCCATGTACCAGGTGCTCTGGCGACCGGAAGCGTTGCGGCCCATGTCGTAAATGTAGTTGTTGGCGAAGTACCACTCTTTGAACGGACCGAAACTCAGGTCGGTTCCGGTCAGTTTATCAATAGAGAAACGCGGCTCGATTTCCATAAACAGCGGCGAACCGTGGTTCCAGATCCCCTTCGCACCGGTGTTACCACCGAAGAAGACCGGCGCATCCAGGTAGCCGTAGAAATCAAACCAATCTTTCTTAGCGAACGCTTCATATTCCAGATAAGTATCGTTACGCGGAACAGGTCCGAAACGGGTGTGGTAGCTGCCCACCACGTTTACGCTCTGGTGCCACCAGTCGGAAACGTATTCAGGTTTGCTGTTATCCGCTGCGTTAGCAGTAAAAGAAGCGGAAAGCGCCAGAGCAGCACCGGCTGCGAGAATTGTTTTTTTCATCATTACGCCACTGATTGAGATCCCAGACGGGAGTGAAAGAAAGCACGCATGGAGTTTCTAAATGTTTCATATTTCTGCGCGCCTATTATAAGTATCCGCGTTCACAAAAATATGTGTTGTTTCACATTATTGACACACGCGTAATCGATTGCGTTCACGTTTGCGTGCAATAAACGACGGCGATTGTACTGGCATTTATCGATATTGCAAATTGGTGAATGTGATGAAGAGATGACAAAAAAGAAGAAAATGCATGACAGAGAGTAAGAAAGGGCGACAGCGTCGCCCCGGATGTTACTGCAAATTGGCGGGCTGGATATCGTGAATGCGGACAAAACCTAACTGCTCCGGCGTGATGCCGTTAAGTTGCAGCGGAATATCAATGTCGCTCGGCGCCAGCGTGCTGGCTGGTGCGTTAATCAGCTGGTTTTGTACATTCACTTCCTGGTAGTTCTCGGTGGTGCCCTGGATCTGACCCCACTCAACGGTGCCGCTAAAAGCCGGTAACGGATCGTTCGATTCGCCCTGAATTCGCAACACAACGCGGGTTCCCGCCGCATTCGGCGCGATATTTTGCAACGACATCCGCAGCATACCGATTTGGCTATTCAACCGGGCGGGCGTATTGGCGCCTGGCAGCAGGTAAACGCCGCTACCGGATTTGGCATTCAGCGTGTTCTGCTGGGTGATTTTCACCGTCTCTTTGTTCAGCTTGCTCATTTCATTATTTAGCGTGCTGACACTTTGATGAAGCTGGCGAACTTCGCTTTGCTGGGCGCAGGCACTGAGGGCAAAAAGGCTTCCCAGTAACAGGGTTCTTAGGTAACGTCTTGTCATTGTGTCTGTTTCCTTGGATAGGATCTTCTCTGTAATGGTAGATCGCAACGGCCTCGTTGCCATCGATCCATTGTCTCAAAAACGGTCTGCCTTTGTTGTCATGCCAGTTCAGGGTAAAATAGATTTCAGTTAACTCTAACGTCAGGACGCCGTATGCATTGCCCATTCTGTTTCGCCGTGGATACCAAAGTTATCGATTCTCGCCTGGTAGGTGAAGGTTCATCCGTTCGCCGTCGCCGGCAGTGCCTGGTTTGCAATGAGCGTTTCACCACCTTTGAAGTGGCGGAGCTTGTGATGCCGCGCGTCGTGAAAAGCAATGATGTGCGTGAACCGTTCAATGAAGAGAAGCTGCGTCGTGGCATGTTAAAAGCGCTCGAAAAGCGCCCGGTCAGCGCGGATGACGTTGAAATGGCGCTGAACCACATTAAATCGCAACTTCGCGCAACCGGTGAACGGGAAGTGCCGAGTAAGATGATTGGCAATTTGGTGATGGAGCAACTGAAAAAGCTCGACAAAGTGGCCTATGTCCGCTTTGCCTCCGTCTACCGTAGCTTTGAAGATATTCGCGAATTTGGCGAAGAGATCGCCCGTCTACAGGACTAATCATGCTCGACGAAATATACATGGCGCGGGCGCTGAAACTGGCGCAGCGCGGGCGTTTTACCACTCACCCGAACCCGCGTGTCGGCTGCGTAATTGTCAACGATGGCGAAATTGTCGGCGAAGGTTTTCATTACCGCGCAGGCGAACCGCACGCGGAAGTGCATGCGTTGCGCATGGCGGGCGAACGGGCTCGCGGTGCGACGGCGTACGTCACGCTCGAACCGTGCAGCCATCACGGACGCACACCGCCATGCTGTGAAGCGCTGATTAATGCTGGCGTTGCGCGCGTGGTTGCCGCAATGCAGGATCCGAACCCGCAGGTTGCCGGGCGCGGTTTGTATCGCTTACAGCAGGAAGGTATCGAAGTCAGCCACGGGTTAATGATGAGTGAAGCCGAAGCGTTGAATAAAGGCTTCCTCAAACGTATGCGTACCGGGTTCCCTTACGTGCAACTTAAGCTCGGCGCGTCGCTTGATGGCCGTACCGCGATGGCCAGCGGCGAAAGCCAGTGGATCACCTCACCGCAGGCGCGCCGCGACGTACAGCTGCTACGCGCGCAGAGCCACGCGATCCTGACCAGCAGCGAAACGGTGCTGGCGGACGATCCGGCACTGACCGTGCGCTGGGCAGAGTTAAATGCGGATACTCAGACGCTTTACCCGCAGGAAAATTTGCGCCAACCGGTACGCATTGTTGTTGACAGCCAGAACCGGGTGACACCCCAACATCAGTTAGTCGGCCTGCCGGGAGAAACCTGGTTTGCCCGCACGCGCGCCGATGAGCGCCAGTGGCCTGAAAATGTGCGTGAAATTATCGTACCGGAACATAACGGCCACGCCGATCTGGTCACGCTGATGATGCTGCTCGGCAAACAGCAGATCAACAGTGTATGGGTCGAAGCGGGTGCGCATCTTGCCGGCGCGTTACTGCAGGCAGGCTTGGTGGATGAGCTGATTGTCTATCTGGCTCCTACACTGTTAGGCAGCGATGCGCGCGGTCTGTGTGTGCTGCCGGGGTTATCTGCCCTTGCTGACGCACCACACTTTGAATTCAATGAGATACGTCAGGTTGGCCCCGATGTCTGCCTGCATCTCACTCATGCGTGATGCCTGCTGTAAAAGGGAAGCAGCGCGTAAAATATTATGCTAAAATCCGCCCCCCTGCGGGGTCCGAACTGAACCTGTGAAGGAAGTGTATGAACATTATTGAAGCCAACGTTGCTGCCCCGGACGCTCGCGTCGCCATCACCATTGCGCGTTTCAACAACTTCATCAACGACAGCCTGCTGGAAGGCGCGATTGATGCGCTGAAACGCATCGGTCAGGTGAAAGATAACAACATCACCGTTGTGTGGGTGCCTGGCGCTTACGAACTGCCGCTGGCGGCAGGTGCGCTGGCGAAAACCGGCAAATATGACGCGGTGATTGCACTTGGCACCGTGATCCGCGGCGGTACCGCGCACTTCGAATATGTTGCCGGCGGTGCAAGCAATGGTCTGGCACATGTTGCCCAGGACAGTGAGATCCCGGTAGCTTTCGGCGTGCTGACCACTGAAAGTATTGAACAAGCCATCGAACGCGCTGGCACCAAAGCCGGTAATAAAGGTGCGGAAGCCGCACTGACCGCGCTTGAAATGATTAATGTATTGAAAGCCATCAAGGCCTGATTTTTGTAAGGGGAATTCCGTGAAACCTGCTGCTCGTCGCCGCGCCCGTGAGTGTGCCGTCCAGGCGCTCTACTCCTGGCAGTTGTCCCAGAACGACATCTCTGATGTTGAATACCAGTTCCTGGCAGAGCAAGACGTTAAAGACGTTGACGTCCTGTACTTCCGTGAACTGTTGACCGGGGTGGCGACTAATAGCGCATATCTCGATGGCTTAATGAAGCCTTATCTGTCCCGTTTGCTCGAAGAGCTGGGGCAGGTCGAGAAAGCGGTATTGCGTATCGCGCTGTTCGAACTGTCCAAACGTGATGATGTGCCGTACAAAGTGGCGATCAACGAGGCTATCGAACTGGCAAAAACCTTCGGTGCTGAAGACAGCCACAAGTTTGTTAACGGCGTGCTGGATAAAGCCGCACCTGCGATCCGTCCCCACAAGAAGTGATCCGCAAGCCGGAAACTGGCGCTGCACGTTGCGCGTCGGTTCCGGCTTTTTCTTTTTTCTACAGAGGCATAACGTATGGCATGCGGCGAATTTTCCCTGATTGCCCGTTATTTTGACCGCGTACGAAATTCCCGTCGCGATGTAGAAACTGGCATCGGCGACGACTGCGCGCTACTCAATGTTCCCGAAAAACAGACGCTGGCGATAAGCGTCGATACGCTGGTGGCGGGCAACCATTTTCTGCCGGATATCGATCCGGCCGATCTGGCGTATAAAGCGATGGCATCGAATCTCAGCGATTTGGCGGCGATGGGGGCCGATCCGGCGTGGTTAACGCTGGCTCTGACGCTCCCCGAGGCAGATGAAGCCTGGCTGCAAGCCTTTAGCGACAGCCTGTTCGAACAGCTCAATTACTACGATATGCAACTGATTGGCGGCGACACCACGCGTGGCCCGCTGTCGATGACGATTGGCATTCATGGTTATGTGCCGGTTGGGCGCGCAATGAAACGTTCTGGCGCGAAACCAGGCGACTGGATTTACGTCACCGGCACGCCGGGCGACAGCGCTGCCGGGCTGGCGATTTTGCAACAGCGTTTAGCCGTGAACGATAGCGCTGATGCCCAGTATTTGCTCAAGCGCCACCTGCGACCAACGCCGCGCGTATTGCAGGGGCAGGCGCTGCGTAATCTCGCAAGTTCGGCGATTGATCTCTCCGATGGTCTGATTTCTGACCTGGCGCATGTGTTGAAAGCCAGCGGCTGCGGCGCGCGTATTGATCTGGATGCGTTGCCATTTTCCAACGCTGTTCGCCGCCACGTCATGCCGGATCAGGCGCTGCGCTGGGCGCTTTCCGGCGGGGAAGATTATGAATTGTGCTTTACCGTGCCGGAGCTGAACCGCGGTGCGCTGGATGTCGCGATTGGTCAGTTGGGTGCGCCTTTTACCTGTATCGGGCAGATCAGCGCGGATATTGAAGGGCTGCATTTCACCCGCGACGGCAAAGCCGTAACGCTTGACTGGAAAGGATATGACCACTTTGCCGCGCACTAAAGATGTGGCTAAAAGCCGTCTCAACTTACGCAACCCCTGGCATCTGCTGGCTACCGGTTTTGGTAGTGGTTTAAGCCCCATCGTTCCGGGAACCATGGGCTCGCTGGCGTCGATTCCCTTCTGGTGGGCGATGACCTTTTTGCCCTGGCAGCTCTACTCGCTGCTGGTGATGTTTGGGATCTCGCTTGGCGTTTACCTCTGCCACCAGACGGCAAAAGACATGGGTGTGCACGATCACGGCAGTATTGTCTGGGATGAGTTCATCGGCATGTGGATAACGCTGATGGCGCTCCCGACCAATGACTGGCAATGGGTCGCCGTGGGGTTTGTATTGTTCCGTATTCTGGATATGTGGAAGCCGTGGCCGATCCGCTGGTTTGATCGCAACGTGCATGGCGGTATGGGGATCATGGTCGATGATATTGTCGCCGGGATCATCGCCGCCGGGCTACTCTATCTGATTGGCCATCACTGGCCGCTTGGGCTTATCTGACGCTTTCCCTCTCCCGGCGGGAGAGGGCGGTTTCGTGTTTACTTAAAGCCAACCACTGGATGCGGTTGATATGGCGTCTCCAGCTCGGCAATCTGCTCCGGTGTCAGCGTTAAATCCACCGCGCCCAGTAAATCGTCCAGTTGCTCTTCACGCGATGTACCAATAATCGGCGCGGCAACACCGGGTTTACTCAGTAGCCACGCCAGCGCGACCTGCGCGCGCGATGCGCCAATTTCTTCTGCCACACCCGCCAGCCGCTCGGCTATCTGTGCGTCGTTGTCATCCGTTTCGCTGTACAGCGTTTTGCCGAATTCATCTGACACCAGACGCGCAGTGGTTTCCCCCCACGGACGCGTTAAACGCCCGCGCGCCAGCGGGCTCCACGGAATAATCGCCACGCCTTCTTTGTAGCACAGCGGCAGCATCTCGCGTTCTTCCTCGCGATAGATCAGGTTGTAGTGATCCTGCATGGTAACAAAGCGCGCCCAGCCGTTTTGCTCCTGCAACGTTAACGCCTGGGCAAACTGACGGGCGTGCATTGACGATGCGCCGATATAGCGTGCCTTACCGGCTTTTACTACCTCGTCCAGCGCTTCAAGTGTCTCTTCGATAGGCGTGGTGTAATCCCAGCGATGGATTTGCAGTAAATCCACATATTCCATGCCCAGACGCCGCAGGCTGTCGTCAATGGAGCGCAAAATTTGCGCGCGTGACAGGCCTTCGGGCAAATCGCCGACCTGGTGATACACTTTTGTCGCCACCACAACATCTTCGCGGCGGGCGAAATCACGCAGCGCCCGGCCAACAATCTCTTCACTGCTGCCGTCTGAGTAGCTGTTTGCGGTATCGAAAAAGTTGATGCCGCCTTCCAGGGCGTGTTTGATGATGGGGCGGCTGCTCTCTTCGGGCAATGTCCAGGCGTGTTTACCGCGATCCGGCTCGCCAAACGTCATGCAGCCCAGACAAAGGCGGGAAACCTTCAGGTCTGTTTTTCCTAATGTGTTGTATTGCATGGTTCCACTCCTGCTTGTCAAAACGTACGTTTAAGCATAGCAGGAGCGGAAAGGGGAGGTCAGGCAAGCCAGTTTCTGATGCGGGATTCGATACCTGCCGCATCCAGGCCTATTTCGGCGCGGGCTTCATCCTGCGTGCCTTGCGGGATAAAGAAATCCGGCAGCCCAAGATTCAGCACCGGTACCGGTTTGCGGTTAGCCATCAGCACCTCATTCACGCCGCTGCCTGCGCCACCGATAATAGAATTTTCTTCCAGCGTTACCAGCGATTCATGGCGCGCGGCGGTTTCCAGAATCAGCGCCTCATCCAGCGGTTTGGCAAAACGCATATCGATAAGCGTGGCGTTCAGAGCTTCGGCGGCTTTTTCCGCCTCCGGCAACAGCGTGCCAAAGTTAAGGATCGCCACTTTTTCGCCACGGCGTTTCACTACACCTTTGCCGATGGGCATTTTTTCCAGCGGTTGCAGCGGCACACCAACGGCATTACCGCGCGGGTAGCGCACCGCGCTTGGGCCATCTGCGTAGTGATAGCCAGTAAACAGCATCTGGCGACATTCGTTTTCGTCGCTCGGTGTCATCACCACCATGCCCGGGATGCAGCGCAGATACGAAATATCAAACGCGCCCTGGTGAGTTTGACCGTCTGCGCCAACGATCCCGGCACGGTCGATAGCGAACAGCACCGGCAACTTCTGGATTGCCACATCATGAATAACCTGATCATAGGCACGTTGCAGGAAGGTGGAGTAGATCGCCACTACCGGCTTGTAGCCGCCAATTGCAAGACCTGCGGCAAATGTCACCGCATGCTGTTCGGCAATCGCCACATCAAAGTATTGATCCGGGTATTTGCGCGAAAACTCAACCATGCCGGAACCTTCACGCATCGCCGGCGTGATCGCCATCAGCTTGCTGTCTTTGGCGGCGGTTTCGCACAGCCAGTCGCCGAAAATCTTCGAATAGCTCGGCATGCCGCCGCTGCTTTTTGGCAGCGTTCCGCTGGTTGGATCGAATTTCGGTACCGCGTGGAAAGTGATTGGATCTTTTTCGGCCGGTTCATAACCGCGCCCTTTTTTGGTCATGATATGCAGGAACTGCGGGCCTTTCAGATCGCGCATATTACGCAGCGTCTGCACTAAACCCAGCACATCGTGACCGTCGACCGGGCCGATATAGTTAAAGCCCAGCTCTTCAAATAGCGTACCCGGCACCACCATGCCTTTGATGTGCTCTTCGGTGCGCTTAATCAGCTCTTTAATCGGCGGTACGCCAGAAAGCACTTTCTTGCCGCCTTCGCGCAGCGTGGAGTAGAGCTTGCCGGAGAGCAACTGCGCCAGGTGATTATTCAGCGCGCCGACATTTTCAGAAATCGACATTTCGTTGTCGTTTAATACCACCAGCATATCCGGGCGAATATCGCCCGCGTGGTTCATGGCTTCAAATGCCATGCCTGCGGTGATCGCGCCATCGCCAATCACGCAGACGGTGCGACGTTGTTTGCCCTCTTTCGCGGCTGCGACAGCCACGCCAATACCGGCGCTAATGGACGTTGATGAATGGCCGACGCTCAGCACGTCGTATTCGCTTTCGCCGCGCCATGGGAAAGGGTGCAACCCGTTTTTCTGCCGGATGGTGCCGATTTTGTCACGACGGCCGGTCAGAATTTTATGTGGATACGCCTGGTGGCCCACGTCCCAGATCAGCTGATCAAATGGCGTGTTGTAGACGTAATGTAGCGCGACGGTCAATTCAACCGTGCCAAGCCCGGAGGCGAAGTGCCCGCTGGAGCGGCTCACGCTGTCGAGCAGATAGCGGCGCAGTTCGTCGCATAGCTTCGGCAGGCTCTCTTTCGGCAGCAGGCGCAACTCTTGCGTGGTATCAACCAGCGCCAGCGTCGGGTATTTGGCTATATCAAAACTCATCAGAGACTCATCGTGGTGTTTTCGTTATTTATCACGCTGGATTATGTAATTCGCCAGTGCTTCCAGTGCCGTCGTATCCAGCGACTGTGCCGCAAGCAGGCTTAAAGCTTGCCGGGCGTCGTCAATCAGGTCGCGGGCTTTTGTCCGGGCTTGCTCAAGGCCCAGTAGTGCGGGATAGGTGCTTTTCCCCAGTTGCTGGTCAGCGCCCTGGCGTTTGCCAAGCGTCGCAGTATCGCCGACAACATCCAGAATGTCATCCTGAACCTGGAACGCCAGACCAACGCATTCGGCATAGCGATCGAGCAATGGCAGGGCTTCGCGGCCTTTATCCCCAGCGCTTAGCGCGCCCATTCGCACCGCTGCGCGAATCAGCGCGCCGGTTTTGTGGCGATGGATCTGCTCCAGTTCAGCCAGTGAAACCCGCTTGCCTTCCGCTGCGAGATCCAGTGCCTGGCCGCCGCACATTCCTGCGACGCCGCTGGCGTGAGCCAGTTCCGAAACCATCGCCAGCCGGTCACGCGCATCGACTTCTGCCATTGGTGCATCTGCAAGAATGGAGAAAGCCAGAGTTTGTAACGCATCACCCGCGAGGATGGCGCTGGCTTCACCAAACTTAATATGGCATGTCGGTAAACCCCGACGGAGATCATCATCATCCATGGCGGGCAGATCGTCGTGGATCAGCGAGTAAGCGTGAATACACTCCACCGCCGCTGCGGGCGCATCCAGCGTTTGCTGGCTAACGCCGAACATGGTGCCCGTGGCATAAACCAAAAAAGGGCGCAGACGTTTACCGCCTAATAATGCGCCATAGGAAATGGCCTCAACCAGAGGAGTGTTCTGAAAGGGCAGTGGCGCGATAAATCGGCGCAGCGCTTCATTGGCCTGAGAGACACAGGCCTGTAGCTGTTGATCGAAATCCATTTATTCAGCGTCCGGAGCAAAAGGCGTAAGGGGAGCCTCTTGTGAATCAGAGAGCAGGATCTGCACGCGTTGTTCCGCTTGCTGGAGTTTTACCTGTCCCTGGCGCGCCAGCTGCACGCCGCGTTCGAATTCATTGAGTGCCTCTTCAAGCGGTAGATCGCCGCTTTCAAGACGAGTGACAATCTGTTCCAGTTCGCTTAGCGCTGTTTCAAAACTGGCCGGTGCGTCGTTTTTCTTTGGCATAGTGAATGTCTGACTCTTCTATTGTTCTGGCTCAACGTAGCTATGGTAGCGAAGTCCCGGCGCTTAGCAAATAACGCGCAATGGTAATGCAATGTGCGCAGCTTTATTACGATGGTGGTATACTCCTGCGCCTGGATGCAGCCGCGGGTATGGGGCTGCTGTATTATTTTCCTATACAGGCCCAGCCGGGCTTGCCAACGAACCATTGCCGCCATGAAGTTTATCATTAAATTGTTCCCGGAAATCACCATCAAAAGCCAATCTGTGCGTTTGCGCTTTATTAAAATTTTGACCGGGAACATTCGTAACGTTCTGAAGCAGTACGACGAGACCCTCGCCGTTGTCCGCCACTGGGATCATATCGAAGTGCGCGCCAAAGATGAAAATCAGCGCCTGGCTATCCGCGAAGCGCTGACCCGTATTCCGGGCATCCACCATATTCTCGAAGTGGAAGATGTTCCTTTCACCTCGCTGCACGACATTTTTGAGAAAGCGCTGGTGCAGTACCGCGAGCAGATCGAAGGTAAAACCTTCTGCGTGCGCGTTAAACGTCGCGGCAAGCATGAGTTTAGCTCGATTGAAGTTGAACGTTATGTTGGCGGCGGTCTGAACCAGCATGTTGAATCGGCGCGCGTCAAACTGACTCACCCGGATGTAACGGTGAACCTGGAGATCGAAGACGATCGCCTGCTGTTAGTAAAAGGCCGCTATGAAGGTATTGGCGGTTTCCCGATCGGCACCCAGGAAGATGTGCTGTCGCTTATCTCTGGTGGTTTCGACTCTGGCGTTTCCAGTTATATGTTGATGCGCCGCGGTTGCCGCGTACACTACTGCTTCTTTAACCTGGGCGGCGCAGCGCATGAAATTGGCGTTCGCCAGGTCGCGCACTATTTGTGGAACCGTTTTGGTAGCTCCCACCGCGTGCGTTTTGTGGCGATCAACTTTGAGCCAGTGGTCGGTGAAATCCTCGAAAAAGTGGATGACGGCCAGATGGGCGTAGTGTTGAAACGCATGATGGTGCGTGCAGCGTCAAAAGTGGCTGAACGCTACGGCGTGCAGGCGCTGGTGACCGGTGAAGCACTGGGCCAGGTTTCCAGCCAGACGCTGACCAACCTGCGTTTGATTGACAACGTTTCTGACACGTTGGTTCTGCGCCCGCTTATCTCTTACGACAAAGAGCACATCATCGATCTGGCGCGTGAAATCGGTACTGAAGATTTTGCCCGTACCATGCCGGAATATTGCGGTGTGATTTCGAAAAGCCCAACCGTTAAAGCGGTGAAGGCGAAGATCGAAGCGGAAGAGGAGCATTTCGACTTCTCCATCCTTGATAAAGTGGTTGCTGAAGCGAGCAATATCGATATCCGCGAAATCGCCCAGCAGGCCCAGGAAACGGTTGTTGAAGTTGAAACAGTAACTGGTTTTGGCCCGAACGATGTAATCCTGGATATTCGTTCTATTGATGAACAGGATGACAAACCGCTGAAGCTGGAAGGGATCGACGTGGTTTCGCTGCCGTTCTATAAACTGAGCACCAAATTTGGCGATCTCGATCAGAACAAAACCTGGCTTTTGTGGTGCGAGCGCGGCGTGATGAGCCGCCTGCAGGCGCTCTATCTGCGCGAGCAGGGCTTTGCCAACGTTAAAGTTTATCGCCCATAAAAAACTACCGGAAAGGGTGACCTTTTCCGGCAGCTTTCGCGTTACTTTGCATTGAAAGCCTGGCAGGCATCGCACCGCCGGGCTTTTTGTTTTCAGGCTTCGTAGTAGTTATAAATTCCGGCGGCCATCACCAGTTGTGACGCCACTTCGTGTGCTTTTTCGCGCCCCACCAGCAAATCAATAATCTTCAAACCAAAATCGATGGCGGTGCCCGGTCCCTGGCTGGTGAGCAGATTGACACGCGGATCCCACACTACTCGTTTATCCTGCCACTGTTCGGCGGGAATGGTCTCTTTCAGACCCGGAAAACCGGTCATATTGCCCAGCGGGAAAATCTCATGCGGCACCAGCACAGTGCCCGCCGCCGCGCAAATGGCGGCAACAATACGACCCGAGAGATGGAACTGGCGCACGGTTTCCACCAGTAACGGACTATCGCGAAAACACTCTGCCCCTTTCAGACCGCCGGGCAGTACAATCACATCGTAATCGCCATCGGCTACTTCTACTAACGGTGCATCCGCCAGCAGTTTGACGCCGCGTGAGCAGGTGATGACCTGCTTGCCATCGCTGGCGACGCTGGCGGTAGTCACGGCAATACCGCCACGAACCAGCAGATCGATAGTGGTGACCGCTTCGGTTTCTTCACTACCAGGGGCGAGACATATCAGAGCCGATGCGCTCATACTCACTCTCCTTACGTTTAATCATTTCATAGAGACGGGCGTTTTCCGGCACTGCGATACCGTGCGCGCGGGCGCGTCTGAGCAGGTAACCCGTAATATAATCGCACTCGGTATGGCGCATCGCGCGTACGTCCTGCAGCATAGATGAAATATTTTCTGCCGTGTTTTCA
The DNA here is from genome assembly GCF_016620385.1 of Kosakonia sp. LAM2021. Taxonomy (NCBI): domain Bacteria; kingdom Pseudomonadati; phylum Pseudomonadota; class Gammaproteobacteria; order Enterobacterales; family Enterobacteriaceae; genus Kosakonia; species Kosakonia sp. LAM2021. Next base: position 122,355 of record NZ_JAENHT010000010.1, on the reverse strand, counting down.
ATGATCTGATTCACGTAGCTCAGTAAATCATCGGCAGAAATATGGTGGCCTTCACGTTCAATCACTGCGGCAACTTCATGCGTGACCTTGTGGATCTCCTCCGGAAAAGCTCGAAGATCGCCATTTTTACAGTCATGCAGCGCGGTTAACGGGTTGATGACGCAGTTCACCGCCAGCTTGCGCCACAGCGCCGGACGAATCGTGTTATGCCAGGCTACGTCCGGCAGCACATCCTGCAGGATGTCGGCCAGATAGCTGAATTCGCCATCCTGCTGTCGCGCCGGGCCAATGTGCGTGGTGCCGTTGGCAACGTGCACGATAACGTTGCCATCGCGGCGCGCAGCATGAGTGGTAGTGCCGATCAGTAACGGATTCGTCAGCGCTTTCAACTCTTCGACGGTGCCCATGCCGTTGTGAATCAGTAGCACGGGTGTTGAAGGCGAGAGTGTTGCTGCCAACCCTTTCACCGCATCGGAAACTTGCCACGCTTTTAACGTCACCAGCAATAAATCGCTACGCGCCAGGAATTCAGGATCGTTGGCCGTCAGGGATTCGTTAAATATTGAGCCGTCTTCATCAACGACATTCACACTGCAAAATGGCTGTGGAACGCGCAACCAACCCTGTACCTCATGTCCCTTTTTACACAACGCGGTTAACCACAATTGCCCTAAAGCACCGCATCCGAGTACGGTAATTCTCATTTATCCTCCTCACCTGCAACGTCGCCAGGTGTTGCTTTCACCATTATAGCGCTGTCGGCTAAGCTTCCCGTATTACAAGTTGAGTTATGCCTCGTTGCGGGTATTATGCAACGCAACAAATGCAGAGGGAGAAGAAAAGATGCCATCTTTCGATATCGTTTCCGAAGTTGAAATGCGTGAAGTGCAAAACGGCGTTGAGAATGCGACCCGTGAAGTAGCGACTCGCTTTGATTTTCGCAACGTTGAAGCCACGTTTGATCTGAACGAAGAGAAACAGACCATTAAGGTGTTGAGCGAATCCGATTTCCAGGTTAACCAGTTGCTGGATATTTTGCGCGCTAAGTTGCTGAAACGCGGCATTGAAGGGGCGTCGCTGGACGTGCCGGAAGAGTTTGTCCACAGCGGCAAGACCTGGTTCGTTGAAGCAAAACTGAAACAGGGTATTGATGCCGCGACGGCGAAGAAAATCATCAAGCTGATTAAAGACAGCAAGCTGAAAGTGCAAGCGCAGATTCAGGGCGAAGAGATTCGTGTAACCGGGAAATCCCGTGATGACTTGCAGTCCGTCATGGCGCTGGTGCGCGGCGGCAATCTCGGCCAGCCATTCCAGTTCAAAAACTTCCGCGATTAATGTACGTGCTCTCTCCCCGGCGGAGAGAGCGTGTCGCAGCGTTAACCCGCTACGGCTTGTTCAACTTCAAAGCGGTTAGTGATCTTACTGTCGATTTTGACGTAAGCGCTGCGCTCTTCGGCAATCACCAACACTTCACTCACACCTTTAGTTGCCAGCAAGCGCTGCTGCAGTGCTTCATTGATGGTGACATTTTCCGGGATCGCGATGCGTAAGCTGCTGACATAGGGCGGTTCCTGCATGGTGCCCGCGACAAGCAGCCAAACCATCGCCAGCAATGCGCCGGCAAGGAACACCGTTTGCGAGTCAAACAGACCATCTACCCAGCCGCCGAGCGCGCCGCCTATCGCCACGCCGATAAACTGGCTGGTGGAGTAAATCCCCATCGCCGTACCTTTATAGCCTGCAGGCGCTTCTTTGCTGATTAATGAAGGTAATAACGCCTCCATCAGGTTGAAAGCGAGGAAAAAGATCTGCACGCCAATGACGATTTCCCAGAAATGTGGCCCCGCGCCCCACAACACAATTTCCGCAATCAGCAGTAGTGCCACGCAGAACACGAAAACGCGCTTCATTCGGCGCTTTACTTCGGCGTAGATAATAAACGGCACCACAGAAACGAAAGAGATAAGCATGGTGACAAGGTAGATTTTCCAGTGATCCGGCGCGAGAAAACCGGCGGCTTCGAGTTGCCCTGGCAGTGCAACGAACGTCGACATCAGCAGGATATGCAGGCACATAATGCCAAAGTTGAGTTTTAGCAGCTTCGGGTTGACCATCACCATCTGGAAACAATCTTTCACCATGCCGGATTCGCGGTTACGCACATGTTGCTGGCTGTCTGGCACGACCCACACGGTTAACGCAATGCCGGCAGTTGCAAGCCCGGCAATCATCCAGAACAGTGCATGCAAACCCAACTGGTGCGTGATAATCGGGCCGAGTACCATCGCAATAGCGAAGGTGACGCCAAAGCTGACACCGATAAAGGCCATCGCTTTGGTGCGGTTCTGCTCGCGGGTGAGATCGGAAAGAAGCGCCATGACGGCAGCGGCGATGGCACCGGAGCCTTGTAATGCGCGGCCAAGAATAATGCCCCAGATAGAATCGGAAAGGGCGGCAATCACGCTCCCGGCAACAAAAATCGCTAACCCACCAACGATAAGCGGCTTGCGGCCAATGCGGTCAGAAAGCAAGCCAAAGGGAATTTGAAACACGGCTTGCGCGAGGCCATAAATACCAATCGCCAGACCGATGAGTGCTTCACTGGCGCCCTGCAGCGCCATACCGTACGTGGTCAGAACGGGCAGGACCATAAACATGCCGAGCATGCGCAGCGAGAATACAGTCCCTAAACCCCAGGTAGCGCGCAACTCGCCTGGCGTCATTTTATAATCGTTCATTACCACCTCAATTTGAAAACCGGACATAGTGTAGTGCGGGGGCAGGGCGGGGTAAATAACAGCTTAATTAACAAATATTACCTGTAAAGCGGGGCGCTTGGGCATGAAAAAAGGGTGCCGTAGCACCCTTTATAATGGCGGTTTGGATCACCAAACGTAGGTCAACAGGTTATGGGAATCCGGCACCATAAAATCGACCGACATCATCACGCTGAGCGAGGTGATAGCGACAATGGAGAAGACGAACAGCTTGCGCGCCCACACCCTGTCATCCTCAACTTTATATCCACGCAGCGCCATGCCCAGCCACCAGAGGCTTACCGCTGCGGCAACGACCAGGTATTTGTAACCGGCATAGCCGCCAAGCGACAGCATCAAAGTGGCGATAGCGAACGCCAGGATGTAGAGCGTGATATGGTTTTTCGCCACGGAAATACCTTTCACCACCGGCAGCACCGGGATGTTCGCTGCCTGATAATCCTTAAAGCGGAAAATCGCGATGGCATACGAGTGAGGCATCTGCCACAGGCTGAAAATCGCCAGCAGGATTGCCGCGCCGCTGTCAAACTCGTTGGTGACGGCACAGTAGCCAATCACCGGCGGCGCAGCGCCGGAGAGTGAACCTATCAGCGTACCGTAAACGGAGTGGCGTTTCATATACAGGCTGTAGACACCCACATATACCACGAACCCCATTACCCCGAGCCAGCAGGCCAGCGGGTTGGCGCCAAACCACAGCAGCATGAAGCCAGCAATACCCAGCAAGGCGGCGTAAACCAGCGAGACTTTTGGCGAGATCAGCCCTCTGACCAGCACCCTGTTTTTCGTCCGTTCCATCTTTTTGTCGATGTCACGATCGATGTAGTTGTTAAAAACACAACCAGAGGCGACCACCAGCGACACACCAATCAGCGTGTAGATGAACAGGGGATAGTCGATGTGGCCTTTAGAGGCCAGCAGGAATCCCCCGATCACGGAGATCAAGTTGCCAAAAATAATGCCCGGTTTCGTGACTTGCAGGTATTGCTTAAACATACTTCGCCGCTCTTATCGAACCATCATGTTGTAGTTGAGGTTCCACATAATCCAGATGGAACCTACCACCACGATTGCGATGATCAGCACAGTAAAGACGAAAGCCGTCATGTTCCAGCCTTCATCAGACTTGGTGTTCATGTGCAGGAAGCACACCAGATGCACCAATATCTGTACTACCGCTGTCACCAGCACAGTGCCGAGAATCGCAACGTGGGACGCAGTACCGCTCATCACCATCCAGAACGGGATCACCGTCAGGATGATCGACAGGATAAAACCTGTCATGTAGGTTTTTACGCTACCGTGGGAAGCGCCATGATCGGTTGAATGACTCATTACATCGCCCCCATCAGATAAACGACTGAGAATACGCAAATCCATACCACGTCCAGGAAGTGCCAGAACAGGCTCAGGCACAGGATACGCGTACGGTTTGTACTGGTCAGGCCGCGACGGGAAATCTGGAACATCAGCACTGCCATCCAGATCAGACCCGAGGTCACGTGCAGACCGTGAGTGCCAACCAGCGCGAAGAACGCTGACAGGAAGCCACTGCGATCCGGACCCATACCTTCGACAATCAGGTGATGGAATTCATAGAGTTCCATCCCGATGAAGCCTGCGCCGAACAGCCAGGTCAACGCCAGCCAGGAAACAACCTGGCCTTTGTTGTTCTTATACATGGCGATCGCCGCCATGCCATAGGTAATGGAGCTGAACAGCAGCAGGGCGGTTTCCACCAGAACGAACGGCAGTTCAAAGATGTCTTTACCCGACGGGCCACCCGCCGTGTTATTCACTAACACGGCATAGGTCGCGAACAGGATCGAGAACAGAATGCAGTCGCTCATCAGGTAGATCCAGAAACCGAAGACTTTCGTCGGTCCTGAATCATGGTGCCCATGTTCGTGCGCGTGGGCGTTCGCAGTCGTCAGAGTATCAGTTGCCATTTTTCAGCCCTGCCTTTTTGATCTCATCGAAATGCTGATTTTCCAGTTTTTCGACTTCTGCAACCGGTACGTAGTAATCCACGTCCTCGTCAAAGCTCTTCACAATCCAGCTAATTACGATGCCGGCGAAACCGACGATCGCCATCCACCAGATGTGCCAGATCATGGCAAAGCCAAACACCGTTGCGAAAGCGGCAATCACAATGCCCGCACCGCTGTTTTTCGGCATATGAATTTCTTCATAATGCGCAGGTTGCTTATACGCTTCGCCTTTTTCTTTCATTTCCCAGAATGCATCACGCTCATGAACGTGCGGCACTTCAGCGAAGTTGTAGAACGGCGGTGGAGAAGAGGTTGCCCACTCCAGCGTACGTCCGCCCCACGGGTCACCGGTCAGGTCACGGTTGAGGTGACGGTCGCGGATGGAGACGTAGTACTGAATCAGCTGGCACAGAATACCGCAGGCAATCAGCGCAGCGCCGCAAGCGGCAACCACCAGCATGGTGTGGAACTGCGGATCGATCTGCTGGCTCAGGCGACGGGTCATACCCATAAAGCCCAGCACATACAGCGGCATAAATGCTACGAAGAAGCCGATGATCCAGAACCAGAACGCGCGTTTACCCCAGGTTTCATTCAGGGTGAAGCCAAACGCTTTCGGCCACCAGTAAGTGATACCCGCAAAGCAACCAAATACCACACCGCCGATGATGACGTTATGGAAGTGAGCAATCAGGAACAGACTGTTGTGCAGCACAAAGTCCGCGCCCGGTACCGCCAGCAGTACGCCGGTCATACCGCCCACAGAGAAGGTCACTATAAAGCCGATGGTCCACATCATTGCTGAATGGAACACGATACGGCCCTGGTACATGGTGAACAGCCAGTTGAAGATCTTCACCCCGGTCGGGATGGCGATAATCATGGTGGCGATACCGAAGAAGGCGTTAACGTTCGCGCCTGCACCCATGGTGAAGAAGTGGTGCAACCAAACGATAAACGACAGTACGGTAATACACACGGTCGCCCAAACCAGCGAGGTGTAACCGAACAGGCGCTTACGCGAGAAGGTCGCGGCGACTTCCGAGAACACACCGAACACCGGCAGAACCAGGATGTACACTTCCGGATGGCCCCAGGCCCAGATCAAGTTGATGTACATCATCATGTTGCCGCCCATTTCGTTGGTGAAGAAATGGGTACCCAGATAGCGGTCCAGGGTCAGCAACGCGACGGTGACAGTCAGGATCGGGAACGAGGCGATAATCAGCACGTTGGCGCACAGTGATGCCCAGGTAAATACCGGCATCTTGAACATGGTCATGCCCGGCGCACGCATCTTCAGAATGGTGACGAAGAAGTTGATACCGGTCAGCGTCGTACCGATACCGGAGAGCTGAAGTGCCCAGATCCAGTAATCGACCCCTACGCCTGGGCTGTACTCGATTCCCGATAGCGGCGGATAAGCCAGCCAGCCAGTCTGCGCGAATTCACCCACGCCGAGAGACAGGTTAACCAGGATCACACCGACAACCGTGAACCAGAAGCTCAGGTTGTTCAGGAACGGGAACGCCACGTCGCGAGCGCCGATCTGCAGTGGGATAACCACGTTCATCAGACCGATAACCAGCGGCATTGCTACGAAGAAGATCATGATCACGCCGTGGGCGGTGAAGATCTGATCGTAGTGGTGCGGCGGCAGGAAGCCTGCTTCACCCGCCGAGGCGAGTGCTTGCTGGCTACGCATCATGATGGCGTCAGCAAAGCCACGAATCAGCATTACGATACCGACGATGCAGTACATGATGCCGAGTTTTTTGTGGTCAACCGAAGTCAGCCACTCTTTCCACAAGTAGTTCCACTTACCGAAGTAAGTAATCAGGGCCAGTAATGCCAGGCCACCGATGATAATGGCAGCCACCGTAACCACAATAATGGGTTCATGGTAGGGGACTGCATCCAGTGTCAATTTTCCGAACATCGTTTTCTTCCTCGACCCCTTAGTGAGAGGTTTCCGCGTGGCTCATGTCCATGCCTTCCATACCCTGGTGCTCGCTATGCTCGCCCTTCGGTTGGTTCATGTCCATGCTCATGCCGTGGCCCATAAATTTGTTGATAACGTCTTTAAACAAATCGGGTTTCACGCTGGAGAAGTATTCAACCTTGTTGTATTCGCTTGGCGCAGCAAGTTTGTCATACGCTGCCATATCCGGCAGTGTATTCGGAGCTTGTTTCGCTTTTGCGACCCACTGGTCGAATGCGGCACGGTCCGGCGTAGCAATTGCTTTAAACTTCATACCCGAGAAGCCCGGGCCGCTGTAGCTTGCGGAGATACCATCGTAGGTACCAGCTTCGTTGGCGATCAGATGCAGGTTGGTCTGCATACCGGCCATCGCATAAATCTGGCTACCCAGTTTCGGGATAAAGAACGAGTTCATCACGGAGTTGGAGGTCACTTTGAACTGAACCGGAACGTTAGCCGGGAAGGCGATTTCGTTCACGGTAGCAATGCCCTGCTCCGGATAGATGAAGAACCATTTCCAGTCCATAGAAACAACTTCAATGGTGATCGGCTGTTCGTCATGGGCTAATGGTTTGCTTGGTTCAAGCGCGTGGGTGGTTTTCCATGTCAATACGGCAAGGAACAGGATGATCAGAATTGGCACCGTCCAGACCACAGCTTCCACTTTATTGGAGTGTGACCAGTTAGGGCTATACTTCGCATCTTTATTGCTCGCACGATACTTCCAGGCGAAACCAACGGCCATCAAGATGGCGGGAATAACGACAATCAACATCAGGCCAAAAGCCGTCAGTATCAGCGAACGTTGCTCCAGTCCAATCTGTCCTTTGGGGTCAAGAAGTGCAGAATCGCAGCCACTGAGTAAAACAGTACCGGCGATTAATGACAACCATCCCAAACTTTTATTGTATTTCCTGAGTCTCATTTAACGACCTCAATTCCACGGGATCTGGTGGCGCTTAAAGTGTGCGGGCATTTTACGGAAAGGTTACGTTACTGTAAACATGATTGGCTCTGTGTCAGTAAGGTGTTACTGGCTTTTGCCGTTTATGTCACATCGAATGCAACAATCTGTAAAAAAAGCGATTCGCACTGCCAGAAAGTGAGATTATAACGGAAAAATTACATCACAATCAGTCATGGGGGTAAATTGGTATAACCAATTAGTTAAATATACATTTATTTAACAAATATCCAGCAAATATCGAACATTATTGGAACGAACTTGAAACACAACAATTAATAACCGTGCTGAATCGTTAAAGAGTAGCCTTTAATTTATAAGGCACAAAACAATTAAGATTTTTTATTTGCTCAGTTTGAATTAGGTGATTTGCTAAAAAGACAGGGTGTTTATTTATTGAGCATAATAATAACTTCTGTGAATTGTTTTGGGCCGTTTTTATTTTTTGATGACCTGATTTTAATAGGAAAATAGCCAGCAAATATATTCTTTAGTGATTTTTTTGTCACTTTACTGCTTTTTAACATTTTCAGGCTTTCGACGCCGAAAAGAAGCGCCCGCAGGCGCTTCTTAATCACGTCTTTTTATCACGTCATAGCAACTCGGTTTTACGTAGGGCCAGCAAATCCAACACACCGCCAAACACAATGCCGATAATGGCTAACAGCGCGCCCCATTCCAGCAGCGTGGTGCCGAAAGACCAGGTAGTAAAACCTGTGGCGTTAATCATCAGCACCAGCAGCCAGCATCCTAACAGCACGCAACCGGCGCTCAGTATGCGCAGCGCCAGCCGGTACGCTGCAGCGTATTCCGTCCTGCAGAGAAAACGTTCACTCTGTTGCGTAAATGCCAGTGTTTTTTTGCACAACACCAGCAATACCAGGCCGGGAAGCGCGGCCACAATCGAAAAGAGATAGAATGTCGACCAGCTGTAGCTTTCAACAAACCAGCCAGCCAGCGGGCCGACATAGACGCGCCCAACCGCCGACAGGGCCGAGAGCAAAGCAAACTGCGTTGCGGAGAAGGATTTGTTGCAGAGCGTCATTAATAGTGCAACAAACGCTGCGGTCCCCATGCCGCCACACAAGTTTTCTAAAAAGACGGCTGAACCCATCGTAAAAATGCTTTTCGCCGTAATCGATAGCAGCCAGTAACCGGCATTCGAAATGGCCTGCAGTACGCCAAAAATGAACAGAGCACGGAACAGGGATAACCGTTGCATCAGTACGCCGCCAAACAACGCGCCGATAATCGTGGCGATAAGCCCCAGGGTTTTGTTCACCACGCCGACTTCTCCGGCGTCAAAACCAACGCCGCGGATGAGAAATGTTGTTGTCAGGCTCATGGCGAACGCATCGCCCAGTTTGTACAGCACTATTAATAGAAGGATAAGCCAGGCGTTATTGCGCCCGAAGAAATCACGCAGCGGTTCGACAACGGCGCGTTCCAGCGTTTTCGGCACCGGAATCACATCCTCTGGCTCCGGTGCGAGCAGGGTAGCGATAATGCACGGGACCAGTAGCACAGCCATTAACCAGTACATCCCTTGCCAGCCGAGCCAGCGATCTGCCAGCCATAAGGCCAGCCCCCCGGAAACCAGCATTCCGAGCCGATAGCCCAGCACACTGATTGCCGCGCCTGCGCCTCGCTCTTCGAGCGGCAGCACATCCGTTTTCCATGCATCGAATACAATATCCTGAGACGCAGAGCAGAACGCGATAAGCACGGCCAGCGCTGCCATCCAGCGTAAATGGTTGGCAGGATAGAGGAAACCCATTGCGGCAATCGACACCAGCAACAGGATTTGCGTAAGGAGCAGCCAACCGCGACGACGCCCGAGTAAAGGCGGCGTGTAGCGATCCATCAGCGGCGACCACAGAAATTTAAAGACGTAAGCCTGGCCGACCAGAGAAAAGAAACCGATGGTTTTTAAATCGATGTTTTCAACGGTCATCCATGCCTGGAGCGTGCCGCTGGTCAGGGCGAGAGGCAAACCGGAAGCGAAACCCAGAATCAGCAGGATGGCTGATTTCGGCTGAGTGAATATGCGTAAGTAGTGACTGGACATGAGTTAAAAACTGGCCCGGAAAACCGGGCCAGAAAAAGATTAACGGGCGTTTTGCTTGATGAAATCGTGAATGCTGGTGTCCTGAGACATATCAGCGATGGTATCAGTCAATACGCTGTTAACCGCACCGGCAATCTTGTCGTTGGTAGCCTGGAATGCGCCTTCAACGTTATAGCTTGCGCGGTAGTTTTTGGTCATTTTGTTGCCGTTCGCGGCAGTGGCGATGATTGCAATATCCGCCTTGGTCGCAATGTTGTAGCGGACGTTGCCCTGAGAGACATCCGCATACAGCTGGTTAACAATAATCTGCAGGTTTACCGCACCGTTCGGCCCGATCATATAACCGCGCGCGGTCATCTGTTTTTCCAACACTTCTTGCAGCAGGAAACGCAGATCGCGGGAAGCGGTCAGGGTGACTAGCTGGTTATCGCGCGTCACTTTAGCCAGCGCCTGATCCGGGCGCTGATCGGCACCGTTGATGCTCACGGTGACACCCATCAGGCTTGGATCCTGCTGCGGCAGAGTAATTTTTGGGGTGACATCAAGCGTTGTCGGCGGGGTTGCGCACCCGGCCAGCATAAATAAAGCAACCAACGGAAAGAGTATTTTTTTAAACATGTTCAGGCTCTCAAGGATCTAAGCTTCTGGGGGAAAATTCTCGCCATCATAACATTGCCGCTGTTAAGAGGAAGTCCTCAATGCATGGAAATTCATCGTCTTGTGCTTTTTTTGCCCTCAAAAACCTTTTTATGGGTGATACCACGCAAAAAAAGCTGCTTTCAGTAGAGTTCATCGCCTTGAGCGCGAAAATAGGACGAACGCTAATTTTTTGTTGTTTTATTGTTATAGAGACGGTAAAAGCGGCTAACATTTAAAGAGATGGCTGGCATCTCAGCGTTGTCGGAGGTGTAATATCATGATGATGCGCGAACAAATAGAAGCAAAGCTGAAGGCGGCATTTGAGCCCCTCATTCTCGAGGTTGTTGACGAGAGCTATCGTCACAATGTCCCCGCAGGTTCTGAAAGTCACTTCAAAGTTGTACTGGTGAGCGACCGCTTTACTGGAGAGCGTTTTCTGAACCGTCATCGCATGATTTACGGCACGTTGGCAGATGAACTGTCTACGACGATTCATGCACTGGCTCTGCATACTTACACACTTAAGGAGTGGGAAGGTTTGCAGGATACCCTGCTGACCTCGCCAGCCTGTCGCGGTGCCGGAAGCATCGCGTAGAAAACCTGGTTGCAACTGCCCAAACTTTTCCAGTATGTTGCATGCAGATTATGTAAAAACGGCCTACGGGCCGTTTTGTTTTGTCTGAATTTTGAGCGAGAAACGCCCTTTTTTGAGCGAAATTGCTTCAGAAGTGTGAAAAATGACGCACCATTGCGACATTCCCGTTCTCGACTCATATCTGTGATGCCGCTATAATGCTGCGTCTTATTTTTCGGAATGTCTTCGGGATGATTCTGACGACAGGGAATGTATATCTGATTTGAGAGAACATCCCGGTTCTGCAAGCGAAACGGTTTGCTTCGCAGAGTAGAGTTGACCGAGCACTGTGATTTTTTGAGGTAACAAGATGCAAGTTTCAGTTGAAACCACTCAGGGCCTTGGGCGCCGTGTAACGATTACAATCGCTGCTGACAGCATCGAGACCGCTGTGAAGAGCGAGCTGGTCAACGTAGCGAAGAAAGTGCGTATTGACGGCTTCCGTAAGGGTAAAGTACCGATGACCGTTGTTGCTCAGCGTTATGGCGCGTCTGTTCGCCAGGACGTTCTGGGCGATCTGATGAGCCGCAACTTTATCGATGCGATCATTCAGGAAAAAATCAACCCAGCTGGCGCGCCGAATTATGTTCCGGGCGAATACAAACTGGGCGAAGACTTCACCTACTCTGTAGAGTTCGAAGTGTATCCGGAAGTTGAGCTGAAAGCGCTGGATACCATTGAAGTCGAAAAACCGGTTGTTGAAGTGACCGATGCTGACGTAGACACCATGCTGGAAACTCTGCGCAAGCAGCAGGCGACCTGGAAAGACAAAGACGGCGCTGTTGACGCTGAAGATCGCGTGACCGTTGATTTCACCGGTTCCGTTGATGGCGAAGAATTTGAAGGCGGCAAAGCCACTGATTTCGTACTGGCAATGGGCCAGGGCCGTATGATCCCGGGCTTTGAAGACGGTATTAAAGGCCACAAAGCGGGCGAAGAATTCACCATCGACGTGACCTTCCCGGAAGAGTACCACGCAGAAAACCTGAAAGGTAAAGCGGCGAAATTCGTCATTAACCTGAAAAAAGTTGAAGAGCGTGAGCTGCCGGAACTGACTGAAGAGTTCATCAAACGCTTTGGCGTTGAAGATGGCTCCGTTGCGGGTCTGCGCGCTGAAGTACGCAAAAACATGGATCGCGAACTGAAAGGCGCGGTGCGTAACCGTGTTAAATCCCAGGCGATTGAAGGCCTGGTAAAAGCGAACGAAATCGACGTTCCGGCTGCACTGATTGACAGCGAAATCGACGTTCTGCGCCGCCAGGCTGCACAGCGTTTCGGTGGCAACGAGAAGCAAGCTCTGGAACTGCCGCGCGAGCTGTTCGAAGAGCAGGCTAAACGCCGTGTTGTTGTTGGCCTGCTGCTGGGCGAAGTTATTCGTACCCACGAGTTGAAAGCTGACGAAGAGCGCGTTAAAGGCCTGATCGAAGAGATGGCATCTGCGTATGAAGATCCGAAAGAAGTGATCGAATTCTACAGCAAAAACAAAGAGCTGATGGAAAACATGCGTAACGTCGCGCTGGAAGAACAAGCGGTTGAAGCGGTTCTGGAAAAAGCGAAAGTGACTGAGAAAGCCACTTCCTTTAACGAACTGATGAACCAACAGGCTTAATCGACTTCTGCGATAGTTAAAAGCAATAAGCCCGTCACCTGCTTGCTGGTGACGGGCTTTTTTTATCGCATCAGGACTATCAGATCTGTGCTAAAAGGGCGTTTCAGTGTTAGCGTAACAGCAAAAGATTGTTATGCTTGAAATCAGGTAATGTCATCCCCACTAAGGGAATAGCGACAGAAAAGACTCTGGCTGATAATCCGTCCGTGAGGCGTCGTAGTCAGACCCCACTCACTCAAGTACAATCAGTACAGCAGGTTTGTTAATTTTTTATCCAGGAGACGGAAATGTCATACAGCGGCGAACGAGACAACTTTGCACCCCATATGGCCCTGGTGCCAATGGTTATTGAACAGACCTCACGCGGTGAGCGCTCTTTCGATATCTACTCCCGTCTTCTCAAGGAACGCGTAATTTTTCTCACTGGTCAGGTTGAAGACCACATGGCGAACCTGATTGTGGCGCAAATGCTCTTTCTGGAAGCGGAAAACCCCGAAAAAGACATTTACCTGTACATTAACTCGCCTGGCGGGGTAATTACCGCAGGGATGTCAATTTATGACACCATGCAATTTATCAAGCCTGACGTCAGCACGATCTGTATGGGTCAGGCCGCGTCAATGGGCGCATTTCTGCTGACGGCGGGTGCAAAGGGCAAGCGTTTCTGCCTGCCAAATTCACGTGTGATGATTCACCAGCCGCTGGGCGGCTACCAGGGCCAGGCGACGGATATTGAAATCCACGCGCGTGAGATTCTGAAAGTGAAAGGGCGCATGAATGAACTTATGGCGCATCATACGGGTCAATCTTTAGAACAAATTGAACGCGATACAGAACGTGACCGTTTCCTTGCCGCGCAAGAAGCGGTTGAATACGGGCTGGTTGATTCAATTTTAACCCATCGTAACTAAGCTCAGGCTGCAGGTGCCGCTATACTATTGAGTACAAGCGGCACACGCTTGAGTAATGTTTTGCGCCTGGAATGGCATATGCGTCGTCATGTGCGGCACAAAGAACAGATAAGAGGTTTTGACTCATGACAGATAAACGCAAAGATGGTTCGGGCAAACTGTTGTACTGCTCTTTTTGCGGCAAAAGCCAGCATGAAGTGCGTAAGCTGATCGCCGGGCCATCCGTGTATATCTGCGACGAATGTGTGGATCTGTGTAACGACATTATTCGCGAAGAGATTAAAGAAGTTGCGCCGCATCGCGAGCGCAGCGCGCTGCCGACTCCGCATGAAATTCGCCATCATCTTGATGATTATGTCATCGGTCAGGAGCAGGCGAAAAAAGTGCTGGCGGTCGCGGTATATAACCACTACAAACGTCTGCGCAATGGCGACACCAGCAACGGCGTTGAACTGGGTAAAAGTAACATTCTGCTTATCGGGCCGACAGGTTCCGGTAAAACGTTGCTGGCGGAAACGCTGGCGCGTCTGTTGGATGTCCCGTTCACCATGGCCGATGCCACGACGTTGACCGAAGCAGGTTACGTGGGTGAAGACGTTGAAAACATCATTCAGAAACTGTTGCAGAAGTGCGACTACGACGTGCAGAAAGCGCAGCGCGGGATTGTCTACATCGATGAAATCGACAAGATCTCCCGTAAGTCTGATAACCCGTCGATTACCCGTGACGTTTCCGGCGAAGGTGTACAGCAGGCGTTGCTAAAACTGATCGAAGGTACCGTAGCTGCAGTTCCGCCGCAGGGTGGACGTAAGCATCCTCAGCAGGAGTTTTTGCAGGTTGATACCTCTAAAATCCTGTTTATCTGTGGTGGCGCGTTCGCAGGGCTGGATAAAGTGATTTCTCACCGTGTTGAAACCGGCTCCGGCATTGGTTTTGGCGCAACGGTGAAAGGAAAATCTGAGAAAGCCAACGAAGGCGAATTACTGGCGCAGGTTGAACCGGAAGATTTGATCAAATTCGGTCTGATTCCTGAATTCATCGGCCGTCTGCCGGTCGTTGCAACGCTGAGTGAATTGAGCGAAGAAGCACTTATTCAGATTCTGAAAGAGCCTAAAAACGCCCTGACGAAGCAGTATCAGGCGTTGTTTAACCTGGAAGGCGTGGATCTCGAATTCCGCGACGAAGCGCTTGACGCTATCGCTAAGAAAGCAATGGTGCGCAAAACTGGCGCTCGTGGGCTGCGTTCTATCGTTGAAGCCGCGTTGCTGGACACGATGTATGACCTGCCATCGCTTGAAGATGTCGAGAAAGTGGTGATTGATGAGTCGGTCATCGCGGGTCAAACCAAACCCTTGCTGATTTATGGCAAGCCGGAAGCGCAGCAGGCATCTGGCGAATAATTAACCAAATCTTACAAGCAGTTAATCGAAAAGGGGGGATTTTATCTCCCCTTTTATTTTTCCGTAAACACAGCGTTGAATGTGTGGGAAACATCCCCATATACTGCTTTACATGTTAATGGTGCGTGTTGCACAGTCACGTCACCTGATTACCTGGCGGACTTTAAACTAAGAGAGAGCTCTATGAATCCTGAGCGTTCTGAACGCATTGAAATCCCCGTATTGCCGTTGCGCGATGTGGTGGTTTATCCGCACATGGTCATTCCGTTATTTGTGGGACGGGAAAAATCTATCCGTTGTCTGGAAGCGGCCATGGACCATGATAAAAAAATCATGCTGGTTGCACAGAAGGAAGCCTCAACGGATGAGCCGGGTGTAAACGATCTTTTCACCGTCGGGACCGTGGCGTCTATTTTGCAAATGTTGAAACTGCCCGATGGCACGGTAAAAGTGCTGGTCGAGGGGCTTCAGCGCGCGCGCATTACCACGCTTGCCGACGATGGTGAGCACTTCTCAGCGAAAGCAGAATACCTTGACTCGCCGGCTATCGATGAGCGCGAGCAGGAAGTGCTGGTGCGTACGGCGATCAGCCAGTTTGAAGGCTATATCAAACTCAACAAAAAAATCCCGCCAGAAGTGCTGACGTCGCTCAATAGCATCGACGATCCTGCGCGTCTGGCTGACACCATCGCTGCGCACATGCCACTGAAACTGGCGGATAAGCAGTCCGTGCTTGAGATGTCCGACGTCAACGAACGTCTGGAATATCTGATGGCGATGATGGAGTCTGAAATCGATCTGTTGCAGGTTGAGAAACGCATTCGCAACCGCGTGAAAAAGCAGATGGAGAAATCCCAGCGTGAGTACTATCTGAATGAACAGATGAAAGCCATTCAGAAAGAACTGGGCGAAATGGATGACGCGCCGGACGAAAACGAAGCGCTGAAGCGTAAAATCGACGCCTCGAAAATGCCGAAAGAGGCAAAAGAGAAAGCCGAATCTGAACTGCAAAAGCTGAAAATGATGTCGCCGATGTCTGCGGAAGCAACCGTGGTGCGCGGCTATATCGAATGGATGGTGCAGGTACCGTGGAACGCGCGTAGCAAGGTCAAAAAAGATCTGCGTCAGGCGCAGGAAATTCTGGATACCGACCACTACGGTCTTGAGCGTGTTAAAGATCGCATCCTTGAGTATCTTGCGGTTCAGAGCCGTATGAACAAGTTAAAAGGGCCGATTCTGTGCCTGGTGGGACCTCCGGGGGTTGGTAAAACCTCGTTGGGTCAGTCCATTGCGAAAGCTACCGGGCGCAAATACATCCGCATGGCGCTGGGCGGCGTGCGTGATGAAGCGGAAATCCGCGGTCACCGCCGTACTTACATCGGCTCAATGCCGGGCAAACTGATTCAGAAGATGGCGAAAGTGGGCGTGAAAAACCCGCTGTTCCTGCTTGATGAGATCGACAAAATGTCGTCTGACATGCGTGGCGATCCTGCGTCAGCACTGCTGGAGGTCCTGGATCCGGAACAAAACGTGGCATTTAGCGATCACTATCTGGAAGTGGATTACGACCTCAGCGACGTCATGTTCGTTGCGACCTCCAACTCCATGAATATTCCGGCGCCGCTGCTGGATCGTATGGAAGTGATTCGCCTTTCTGGTTACACCGAAGACGAAAAACTGAACATTGCTAAACGTCATCTGCTGACCAAGCAAATCGAACGTAATGCGCTGAAACCTAATGAATTAACCGTTGATGATAGCGCGATCATTGGCATTATCCGTTACTACACCCGCGAAGCGGGTGTGCGTGGTCTGGAACGCGAAATTTCGAAACTGTGCCGGAAAGCGGTGAAACAGCTGCTGCTGGATCCCTCTCTGAAGCATATCGAAATCAACGGTGAAAACCTGCACGACTATCTTGGCGTGCAGCGCTTTGATTACGGCCGTGCGGACGATGAAAACCGCGTAGGTCAGGTCACCGGTCTGGCCTGGACGGAAGTGGGCGGCGACTTGCTGACCATTGAAACCGCCTGCGTACCAGGCAAAGGTAAGCTGACTTACACCGGTTCTCTGGGCGAAGTGATGCAGGAGTCTATCCAGGCGGCGCTGACGGTTGTGCGTGCCCGTGCGGAAAAACTCGGTATCAACGGCGATTTTTATGAAAAACGTGATATTCACGTTCACGTGCCGGAAGGTGCGACGCCGAAAGATGGTCCGAGCGCTGGTATTGCGATGTGCACCGCGCTGGTTTCTTGTCTGACCGGTAACCCGGTTCGTGCAGATGTGGCGATGACAGGGGAAATTACCCTGCGCGGCCAGGTTCTGCCAATTGGCGGTCTGAAAGAAAAACTGCTGGCGGCGCATCGTGGGGGCATTAAGACTGTTCTGATTCCTTACGAAAACAAACGCGATCTGGAAGAGATTCCGGATAACGTTGTTGCCGATCTGGATATCCATCCGGTTAAGCGTATCGAAGAAGTTCTCGCCCTTGCGTTGCAGAATGAACCCTTTGGTATGCAAGTCGTAACGGCAAAATAGTGACCTTGCGCAAAGTGCGTTAATAAAAACAAGGCTGGTGAGTGATTTCGGACTTGCCAGCCTTTTTTTGTATAGCTAATTTAGATTGCTGGTTGGGTGTGTCATCATCAACTGGTGTTGTAAGGGCATGACAGGCCTGATATAACTGCTGCGCGGTCGCGCTGTGAAGGATTCAGGTGCGATATAAATTATAAAGAGAGGAAGAGTAGAGTGAATAAATCTCAACTGGTAGACAAGATTGCCGCAGATGCTGACATCTCTAAAGCTGCGGCTGGACGTGTGTTAGATGCTTTTATTGCTGCCGTTACTGATTCTTTGAAATCCGGGGACGACGTAGCGCTGGTAGGTTTTGGCTCTTTTGTTGTTAAAGAGCGTGCTGCCCGTACAGGCCGCAACCCTCAGACCGGCAAAGAAATCACCATTGCTGCGGCTAAAGTTCCTGGTTTCCGCGCAGGCAAAGCACTGAAAGACGCAGTAAACTGATCGCCTTCCCTTTGAAGGGATAGCGACAAACTACAAGGGCGCATCGCGAGATGTGCCTTTTTTATTTGTGCAGACGCACTTTCTGCGAGTTAATACGCGATGCGGGCTAACAATTACCCCATTTTCTTGTCAAAATACGCGCTTACACGCAGCGGGCAACTTGAGCTGCCTGAGATCTACAGTCACCTACAGCGGAGTGTTGTTACACCATGATGGACAATTTACGCGCGGCGGCAAATCACGTCGTGCTCAAGATCATTCTGGGTTTGATTATCGTGTCATTCATTTTGACTGGCGTAGGTAACTACCTGATTGGCGGTAACAATAATTACGCCGCAAAAGTTAATGGTCAGGAAATCGGCCGTTCACAGTTTGAAAATGCGGTGAATAGCGAGCGCAACCGCATGGCGCAACAGCTGGGCGATCAGTTCTCTGAGCTGGCTGCTAACGAAAACTATATGAAATCGGTGCGTCAGCAAGTGCTCAACCGCTTAATTGATGAAGCACTGCTGGATCAGTATGCAAAAAACCTGGGTCTTGGCATTAGCGATGATCAGGTGAAAAAAGCGATTTTCGCTACTCAGGCATTTCAGGCTAACGGTAAATTTGATAACAATCGCTTCAGCGCCATCGTAAACCAGATGGGGATGAGCACCGATCAGTATGCTCAGGCGCTGCGCAACCAGTTAACCTCTCAGCAACTGATTAACGCCGTTGCCGGTACTGATTTCATGCTCAAAGGTGAGACCGACGAGCTGGCTGCGCTGGTCGCTCAACAGCGTGTTGTGCGCCAGGCGGTAATTGATGTTAACGCGCTGGCGGCGAAGCAGACCGCGAGCGATGAAGAAATTGCCAGCTACTACGATCAGAACAAGAGCCGCTTTATCTCGCCGGAGCAGTTCCGCGTAAGCTATATCAAGCTGGATGCTGCATCGATGCAGGAAAACGTCACTGACGAGCAAATCCAGGCCTATTACGATCAGCATCAGGATCAGTTCACTCAGCCGCAGCGTAATCGCTACAGCATTATCCAGACCAAAACGGAAGACGAAGCGAAAGCGGTGCTGGATGAGCTGAAAAAAGGCGCGGACTTTGCGGCGCTGGCAAAAGCGAAATCTGCGGACATCATCTCTGCGCGTAACGGCGGTGATATGGGCTGGCTTGAAGATGCCACCACGCCGGAAGAGCTGAAAAACGCCGGTCTGAAAGAGAAAGGCCAGCTGTCTGGCGTCATTAAATCTTCTGTGGGTTACCTGGTTGCACGTCTGGATGATATCCAGCCTGCGCAGGTGAAACCGCTGAACGATGTGCGTGATGAACTGGCAGCGAAAGTGAAACAGGAAAAAGCGCTGGATGCATGGTACGCGCTGCAGCAGAAAGTGAGCGAGGCGGCGAGCAACGATAACGAATCGCTGGCGGGTGCTGAGCAGGCTGCTGGTGCCAAAGCAGTTCAGACCGGCTGGTTCGGTCGCGATAATCTGCCGGAAGAGCTGAATTTCAAACCGGTAAGCGATGCCATTTTCAATGGTGGTCTGGTAGGGCAGAACGGTACGCCAGGCAGCAACTCCGATATCATCACTGTTGATGGTGATCGCGCATTTGTGCTGCGTATCTCCGATCACAAAGCCGAAGCGATCAAGCCGCTGGACCAAGTAAAAACTCAGGTCAGCGATATCGTGAAGCACAACAAAGCGGAGCAACAAGCAAAACTTGATGCGGATAAACTGCTGGGTGAGCTGAAAGCCGGTAAAGGTGATGATGCGCTGAAAGCGGCTGGCCTGAGCTTTGGTGAGGCAAAAACGCTGGCACGTACTGGCCAGGATCCGGTAAGCCAGGCGGCATTCAATCTGCCGCTGCCAGCAAAAGATAAGCCTTCCTTCGGCACTGCCAACGATCAGCAAGGCAATGTCGTTATTATGGCGCTGGATGAAGTGAAAGCAGGCACGATGCCGGATGCGCAGAAGAAAGCGATGGTGCAGGGCATCACGCAGAACAACGCGCAAATCGCGTTTGAAGCATTGATGAGCAACCTGCGTAAAGAAGCCAAGATCAAACTGGGTGACATCGTCGCTGAGCCACAGCAATAAAAAGGCTCGATGCGCCTCGCAAAAAAAGAGTAATTCTCTGCAAACCTTAAAGGCCGCTTTCGCGGCCTTTTCCATTTTG
Organism: Kosakonia sp. LAM2021; assembly: GCF_016620385.1. NCBI lineage: Bacteria > Pseudomonadati > Pseudomonadota > Gammaproteobacteria > Enterobacterales > Enterobacteriaceae > Kosakonia > Kosakonia sp. LAM2021. The sequence continues at coordinate 102,194 of NZ_JAENHT010000010.1, read as the reverse complement.
AATGTTTGTGTTTTGTCTGCGTCCTTTGTTGTGGTTATTGTTGCCTGGCGTTGAAAACAAAGGAGAAACACAATGAAACATGGAATCAAAGCACTCTTAATTTCGCTGTCCTTCGCTTGCGCGACACTGAGCCACAGCGCGCTGGCAGCGCCTTCTGCTGCGGCTAAGCCACCCGCAGTGCAAAGTAAGAGCGACGCCGCCACGCCAGCGCAAAGCAAAGCGCAGGATGCGGCGAAAGGCGCGGATGATGAAGGTGGTACCCGGGTCAGTATCAATAGCGCAACGGCAGAAGAGCTGTCGCGGGTCATGAATGGCGTGGGGATCAAGAAAGCGCAGGCGATTGTCAGCTATCGGGAAGAGTATGGCCCGTTTAAATCTGTAGACGATCTTAAGCAGGTGCCAGGCATAGGAGGGACGCTGGTTGAGCGTAATCTGTCGAACCTGAAACTGTAAGCCGCTTGCGTAGTCGCTAATCTTTGCCAGAATAAAGAGGTCATACCAGTATGACCTCTGTCTCTATAACTATAAACGGTAAAGGTTGAAGCGCTATGCAGACGCAAATCAAAGTTCGTGGTTTTCATCTTGATGTCTATCAACATGTGAATAATGCCCGCTATCTGGAGTTCCTTGAAGAGGCGCGCTGGGATGGGCTGGAAAACAACGAGAGCTTTAAATGGATGACCGCCAACAACATCGCTTTCGTGGTGGTCAATATCAATATCAACTATCGCCGTCCGGCCGTATTGGGCGATGTGCTTACAGTGACCAGCCATGTGCAGCAGATTAATGGTAAAAGCGGTGTGCTGAGTCAGGCCGTGACATTGAACCCCGAGGGGCAAATGGTTGCTGATGCGCTGGTGACGTTTGTCTGTATCGATCTCAAAACACAAAAAGCGCTGGCGCTGGAAGGTGAACTGAGAGAAAGGCTGGAGAAGATGATCCGCGAAGGCGATTAATTCAACCTTTCGCGTCGTTTCGTCGTTCGGATAACGCAATGCCGCCATCAGGCCAAAGCCCGGTGGCGCGCACGCTCACCGGGCCTTATAGTGTGCTTACTTCAGCCCGGTTTTCTGTTTCATTGCCGCCATTACGGCAGGTTTATCCGCCAGGTAGTGCTGTAAACCGTTGGCGCGCAGGTTACAGGCCGCGCATTGGCCGCAGCCATCGCCTTTGATGCCGTTATAGCAGGTCAGCGTCTCGCTGCGCACCAGATCCAGCTTGCCCCAGTAATCCGCGAGCGCCCAGGTCTCGGCTTTATCAATCCACATCAGCGGCGTTTCGAAACGAATATCTTTTGCCAGGCCCAGGTTAACCGCGTGATTCAGCGCCTTAACGAACTCATCGCGGCAGTCGGGATAACCGGAAAAATCCGTTTCGCATACGCCAGTGATCACTGCTTCCGCCTGCACCTGATAGGCATACACGGCGGCCAGCGTCAGAAACAGAATATTACGTCCCGGCACGAAGGTGTTCGGAATGCCGGTCGCGTCGGGTTCATAATCCGGAACCGGAATGCTGTCGCGCGTCAGGCTACTCACCGCCAGTTCATTCAGCAGCGTCACATCCAGCACTTTATGCGCGCGAGCGCCCAGCGTTAGCGCCAGTTCTCGTGCCACATCAATTTCGGCGCGATGACGCTGGCCGTAATCAAAGGTCACGCAATGCACTTCATCGTAGTGCTGCAACGCCTGAACCAGGCAGGTTGTGGAGTCTTGTCCGCCACTAAACACGACAACGGCTCGTTTCATAATTCTTCCTGACAATGACAAATAAAGCACTATGGTAGCGCGAGCCGCTGGCAGCGACCAGCTTCTTCACAGCGATGGGGCAGGAAGCCAGGCTTCGGCAAAATCAAACCAGCCGCGCGTATTTAAGTGGATCCCTTCCACGCCCGGTGGCGCACTAATGCGGTACTGATAATTAAACATCGGGGTGAGAATAGCGTTGTCCATCAAGTGATAAAAAACATCCTGTAGTGCGCGGTTGCGCTGCTGTTCGTCGGGCTGGCGTTGAACCGCATCCAGCGTGGCTTGCAGATGCGCAAATTGTTGAGTGCTCAGCAGGTTTGGCCACAGCGGATCGCAGCGCAGCCACTGTTCCAGCGTGCATTCTGGCGCTTCGCCGATCAGCCTGTCGCCCATCATCAAATCGGCGCTGGCGAGCTGAGTACAACCTTCCCAGTTTTTGCCGTTATGGAAAATCACCGTCAGTTCACAGCCGAGTGTCCGCAAATGTTGCTTAAACTGTTCCGCCATGGTGTGTAATTCCACAGGTAAGTGATAAACCAGCGTAAGTTTGTTAGGTAGCGAAACCTGTTCGGTGGGCCAGTCGGGCATTTGCCAGCCGGGTAAAAGCTCCCGACTTGGCGTGATGAGATTCTCATCCAGCGGCAACGTTTGCAGCAGCGAAGAGTGGCGAATAATCTGCACCAGCCGGCGTAGCTGGGCGTCATTCAACCGTGCACCCGGGCGCAGAGTAAGGTAGCAGAACCCCAGGCTGATACTGTTACTCACCGGCTGCAAGTGTTGCAACTCATCGGCCTCGCCAATGGCAATCTGTACCGGGTGCCGACAACTGGTGCCGAGATCTTGCTCAAAGAGTTGCGGGGTTATCCAAAACTCCACCGCTTTAAGCAGTGGATGGCCCAGGTGGTAATAGTCGTGGCTTTCCAGGCGAACCAGTTCCCGGCTGAATGTCACCAGCCGAAAAGGTCCGGTACCCAGCATCGGTTGCTGCGGGTGCGCCAGACGGCTGCCATAGCTGGCTAGCCTGTGCGCCAGCCAGTAATCGGGGTGATGCAGCTTGAAGGTCAAACACCAGGGATGCGTTATGTCGATACGCTCGACGCTGGCAAACAGTTTTTGCAGGGCGGGCAGCGTCAGCAGCTTGTGCAATTGTGCCTGCAACTGTTCAGCCGTCACGGGGTCGCCGTTATGCCAGTGCAACGTTGAGTGCAGATGAAAACGCCAGCACAACCCATCCGGGCTGATATCCCAGTGATGTGCCAAATCGCCCTGCGGCTGGAAACTGCGTGTCACGAAACGTGTTAAGCCGCTAAAAATCTGCCCGGCTAAATGCTGCTCCGCGCGGCCGGGGAGAAACCCCGGCACCAGCGGATCCAGCGGGCGATAATAGGGAATGCGCAGTGTCGGCGTTTCGTTTTGCCATAAGCCACCCAGAAAGGGATTGAGCAATGCGCGAAGATCGTCAGGATCGAGCTGCGCCAACGCCAGCGCGTTCTGCTGTTGCCCGGCGTTTAACGCGAGTTCCAGCATTTCGCTACGCAGAGATTCAGGCGTGGCGAGAAAATGAAGCTCACCGCGCTTGCCGCGCCCGGATTGCGACTGCCAGTTTAACCAACCCGCTTCCTGCATCTGGCGCAGCAGCGTGCGCATATGCCTCTCGCTGCAAAAACAGCGCGTTGCCAGTTCACCAATGCTGATGGATTGCGCCTCTCCGGCGGATGCCTGCCACAGGCGCTGGTATTGATTAAGCCGATTGAGTTGTCGCATAAACCCGGAACAATAATTTTCATCTATTCACTATTACTTCCGTATATCCCACGCAATACTGGAACGCAACACTGAACTTCACAAAAACGCACTGCAAGCGGAGAAAAATCATGGCACGTCTGGCCGCTTTTGACATGGATGGCACCCTGTTAATGCCCGACCATCGTTTGGGCGACCAAACCTTAGCAACCCTCCGGCGCTTACATGAGCTGGATGTGACGCTCGCTTTCGCGACCGGGCGGCATGCGCTGGAGATGCGCCGCATTCTCAGCGCTATCGCGATGGATGCCTTTTTAATTACCGGCAACGGTACGCGGATCCATTCTCGCGAAGGTGACGTGCTGTATCGCCAGGATCTCAGCCCGGAAGTGGCCGATCTGGTGCTGCACAGCCGCTGGGAAACCGAAGCTACTGTCCACGTTTTCAATGATTCTGGTTGGTTAACCAACAAAGCGTTGCCAGAGACGTTGCAGGCGCACCTTTATAGCGGATTTACCTACCAGCTCACCGATCTCAAACGCCTGCCAGCGCATGACGTGACCAAAATCTGCTTTGTTGGCGATCACGACGATCTTTGCCGTTTGCGCATTCAGTTAAATGAGGTGCTGGGCGCACGCGCGCACTTGTGTTTCTCGGCGATGGACTGCCTGGAAATCTTGCCGGTAGGGTGCAACAAAGGTTCGGCGCTGGCGGTGCTCAGCACGACGCTGGGTTATTCCTTGCAGGATTGCATGGCATTTGGCGATGCGATGAATGACAGAGAGATGCTCGAAAGCGTCGGTAAAGGAATGATCATGGGCAACGCCATGCCGCAATTGCGTGCGGCGCTGCCCCATTTACCGGTAATTGGACACTGCCGGGATCAGGCGGTATCACACTTTTTGACACACTGGCTGGACACACCCAATCTTCCTTATTCCCCCGAATGAAAAGATCTTTCCAGCAAGCCAGGCGCTACTGCCTGGCTTTTTTTTATGCCGTAAGGCGGGCGATTTCGGCTTTCCACTGCTCAATATCACCAAAGTTTGCCGCTACCCATTGCGGGTTGTAGTAGGTGTCCAGATAGCGTTCACCGCTGTCGCACAGCAGCGTCACGATAGAGCCGTTGCGGCCTTCTTCACGCATCCGCGCGGCAAGCTGCAACACGCCCCACATATTGGTGCCGGTGGATGCGCCCACTTTGCGCCCCAGTTGCGTTTCCAGCCATTGTGCGGTGGCAATGCTTGCCGCGTCCGGCACGCGCAGCATCTCATCAACAACGTCGGCGATGAACGAGGGTTCTACACGCGGGCGGCCAATGCCTTCAATTTTACTGCCCACCGCGCTTCGCAGACTGGCGTCGCGATGTTGCCAGTAGTCGAGGAACACTGAATTTTCAGGATCGACCACCATTAACTGGGTGCCATAACCCTGGCTGCGAATATAGCGGCCAATGGTGGCGGAAGTCCCGCCGGTGCCCGCACTCATCACAATATAGTCGGGTTGCGGATGCGGTTCATTTTTCATCTGGCGGAAAATACTGTCGGCAATATTGTTATTGCCACGCCAGTCGGTTGCGCGCTCGGCAAAAGTAAACTGATCCATATAGTGACCGTTCAACTCTTTTGCCAGCCGTTCGGACTCGGCGTAAATCTCGCAGGCGCTATCGACAAAGTGGCAGCGACCGCCGTAGAACTCAATCTGTTCAATCTTGCGTTTCGCCGTACAGTGCGGCATCACGGCAATAAACGGTAAACCTAAAAGCCGTGCGAACCACGCTTCTGAAACCGCCGTGGAACCGGAAGAGGCTTCAATAATCGTGGTGCCTTCTTTGATCCAGCCGTTGCATAAGCCGTAAAGAAACAGCGAGCGCGCCAGACGGTGCTTCAGGCTGCCGGTCGGGTGAGTGCTTTCGTCTTTTAAATAGAGGTTGATGCCTGCAAAACCGGGCAGTGTCAGGCGGATCAAATGGGTATCTGCCGAACGCTGTGCGTCAGCATTGATTTCGTTGATAGCGTATTTAACCCAGTTGCTATTCATGGTGGTTATCCGTTTGTCATTTTGTGCCCAGTCTAGCGAAAGAGAAAGAAAAAAGGGTTGTCATTTCGCCTTTGTATTAGACTATTAAGAGAAAAATATTCTCCTGAGGTGGGTAATGTTAGATAAAATTGACCGCAAACTGCTTTCGCTGTTGCAACAGGATTGTTCGCTCTCTTTGCAGGCGCTGGCAGATGCCGTTAATCTGACCACCACACCGTGCTGGAAACGTCTGAAGCGGCTGGAAGATGACGGTATTTTACTCGGTCGGGTGGCGGTGCTGGATGCCGAAAAGCTGGGGTTAAATTTAACGGCGTTTGTGCTGATCAAAACCCAGCATCACAGCAGCGACTGGTACTGCCGTTTCGTTAACGAAGTCACGCAGATGCCGGAAGTACTCGGTTTCTGGCGCATGGCGGGAGAATACGACTATCTTCTGCGGGTGCAGGTGGCCGATATGAAACGCTATGACGACTTTTACAAGAAGCTGGTGAACAGCGTTCCGGGGCTGTCAGATGTCACTTCTAGCTTCGCCATGGAACAGATAAAATACACCACGGCTTTGCCCATTGAATAACCCTCGCGGCAGTAATTCACTGCCGGAAAATCACGTTCAGGATGTAACCGCGTGCGATTATTTGCTCAGTTAGGCTGGTACTTTCGCCGGGAATGGCAACGCTATCTCGGGGCTGTCGCCTTACTTATTATTATTGCTATCTTGCAGCTTATCCCGCCCAAAGTGGTTGGGATTGTGGTGGATGGCGTCACCGAAAAGCACTTCACTACGCAACAAGTGTGGATGTGGGTGGGGGTGTTGGTCGCTGTTGCGATCGTGACCTACTTGCTGCGCTACGTCTGGCGTGTCTGGCTGTTCGGCGCATCCTATCAACTGGCCGTTGAACTGCGGGAAGATTTTTACCGCCAGTTAAGCCGACAACACCCGGAATTTTATCTCCGTCACCGCACCGGTGATTTGATGGCGCGCGCGACCAACGATGTTGATCGCGTCGTTTTTGCCGCGGGCGAAGGGGTGCTGACACTGGTGGATTCGCTGGTGATGGGTTGTGTGGTGCTGGTGGTGATGTCAACGCAAATCAGCTGGCAGCTTACGCTGCTGTCGCTGTTACCGATGCCGATTATGGCGCTGGTTATCAAGCGTTACGGCGATCAGTTGCATCAGCGCTTTAAGCTGGCGCAGGCGGCGTTTTCGGCATTAAACGATCGAACCCAGGAGAGCATGACCAGCATTCGCATGATCAAAGCGTTTGGCCTGGAGGATCGCCAGTCGGCGCTGTTCAGCCGTGAGGCGGCAGATACCGGTGCGAAAAACATGCGCGTGGCCCGCGTTGATGCCCGTTTTGATCCCACTATTTATATCGCCATTGGTATGGCAAATATGCTGGCGATTGGCGGCGGTAGCTGGATGGTGGTGCACGGCTCTTTAACGCTTGGCCAGTTGACCAGCTTCGCCATGTATCTGGGGCTGATGATTTGGCCGATGCTGGCGCTGGCATGGATGTTTAATATCGTCGAGCGCGGCAGCGCTGCTTACAGCCGTATCCGCGATATGCTGGCGGAAGCGCCGGTAGTGGATGACGGCCCCGAACCGGTGCCGGAAGGGCGCGGTAATCTGAATATCGCCATCCGTGAATTTCGTTACCCGCAGACTGAAAGCGCGGTGCTCAACAATGTGGCTGTGACGCTGGCGCCAGGCCAGATGTTGGGCATTTGCGGCCCGACAGGCGCCGGGAAAACCACATTGCTCTCTTTAATTCAGCGTCATTTCGATGTTGAGCAGGGCGATATCCGTTTCCACGATATCCCCCTGACGCGCCTGCAACTGGACGCCTGGCGCAGCCGCCTGGCGGTGGTCAACCAGACGCCATTTCTCTTCTCCGATACCGTGGGCAACAATATTGCGTTGGGTAAACCGGGTGCGACGCAGGAGGAGATCGAGCATGTCGCGAAGCTTGCCAGCGTGCACGACGATATTCTGCGTCTGCCGCAGGGGTACGACACCGAAGTGGGTGAGCGCGGCGTAATGCTTTCCGGCGGGCAAAAACAGCGGATCTCGATTGCCCGTGCGCTGCTGCTGAATGCGGAGATTTTAATCCTTGATGATGCGCTCTCCGCCGTGGATGGCCGTACTGAACACCAGATTTTGCACAACCTGCGCCAGTGGGGCGAAGGGCGCACCGTTATTATCAGCGCGCATCGCCTGTCGGCGCTGACCGAAGCCAGTGAGATTATCGTCATGCAGCATGGGCACATCGCACAACGCGGCCAGCACGAGCAACTGGCGCGCCAGCCCGGCTGGTATCGCGATATGTATCGCTATCAGCAACTGGAAGCGGCGCTGGATGATGTTCCGCAGGAGGCGGTTGATGCGTAATTTCACCAAACAGTGGCCAACGCTTAAACGCTTGCTGAAATACGGCTCGCCGTGGCGCAAACCGTTAGCTAAAGCGGTGCTGATGCTGTGGGTCGCGGCGATTGCCGAAGTCTCCGGCCCGGCGCTGATCAGCTACTTTATCGATAATATGGTGGCGAAAAACTATCTGCCGCTCGGCGTGGTTGCCGGGATGGCAGCGGTGTATATCGGCCTGCAATTGCTGGCGGCGCTACTGCATTATGCGCAAGCGCTGTTGTTTAACCAGGCGGCGGTCGGCGTCGTCCAACAGTTGCGTACCGATGTTATGGATGCCGCCCTGCGCCAGCCGCTTAGCGCGTTTGATACCCAGCCCGTCGGGCAGATTATTTCGCGCGTGACTAATGATACTGAAGTGATCCGCGATCTCTACGTCACGGTGGTGGCAACGGTGTTGCGCAGCGCGGCGCTGATTGGCGCGATGCTGGTGGCAATGTTCAGCCTCGACTGGCGCATGGCGCTGGTGGCGATGGCGATTTTCCCGGCGGTGTTGATAGTGATGCTGCTATACCAGCGTTACAGCACGCCTATTGTGCGACGCATGCGTGCTTATCTGGCGGATATCAACGATGGTTTCAACGAAATCATCAACGGGATGAGCGTTATTCAGCAGTTCCGTCAGCAGGCGCGTTTTGGGGAACGCATGAGCGAATCCAGCCGTTCGCACTATATCGCCCGCATGCAAACCCTGCGGCTGGACGGTTTTTTGCTGCGTCCGCTGTTGAGCCTTTTCTCCGCGCTGGTGCTGTGTGGCTTGCTGATGCTGTTTGGTTTCTCGTCCGTAGGCACGGTAGAGGTCGGGGTGCTGTATGCCTTTATCAGCTATCTTGGGCGTCTTAACGAGCCGTTGATTGAACTGACAACGCAGCAGTCGATGTTGCAGCAGGCGGTGGTCGCCGGTGAGCGCGTGTTCGAGTTGATGGACCGACCGCGCCAGACTTACGGTTACGATGACGCGCCGCTACAAAGCGGGGCTATCGACATCGACAATCTCTCTTTTGCTTACCGCGACGATCAACTGGTGCTGCAGGATATCTCCTTGCACGTGGAGCCGCGCAGTTTTGTCGCGCTGGTCGGGCATACCGGCAGCGGGAAAAGTACGCTGGCCAGCCTGTTAATGGGCTATTACCCACTGACGAAAGGGGAGATCCGTCTGGATGGGCGTCCGCTTTCTGCATTAGGCCACGCGCCGCTGCGCAAAGGTGTGGCGATGGTGCAGCAGGATCCGGTGGTGCTGGCGGACAGCTTCTATGCCAACGTGACACTGGGTCGCGATATCAGCGAAGAACAGGTGTGGAAAGCGCTGGAAACGGTGCAGTTGGCTGAGCTGGCGCGCACGATGAGTGACGGTATTTACACTCGGCTGGGCGAGCAGGGCAATAACCTTTCGGTGGGGCAAAAACAGCTGCTGGCGCTGGCGCGCGTGCTGGTTGAGACACCGCAGATCCTGATTCTGGATGAAGCGACAGCGAACATCGATTCCGGGACCGAACAGGCGATTCAGCACGCGCTGGCGGCCGTGCGTGAGCATACGACGCTGGTGGTGATCGCCCACCGTTTATCGACCATCGTTGAGGCAGAAACGATTCTGGTGCTGCATCGCGGGCAGGCAGTTGAGCGCGGCACCCATCAGCAACTGCTTGAAGCGAAAGGCCGTTACTGGCAGATGTACCAGTTACAGCTTGCCGGTGAAGAGCTGGCTGCCAGCGCGCGCGAAGAGTCGCTTATCGCCTGATGCACCAAAATTAAGCACGCACCTTCACGGAATCTCTGTTGGTGCAAAAAAGTAACGCATCATGCACTGTCATGGTGCGTTTTTCTTTACACTTAACCTGCCGAATCCCAGGCAGACTTTTTTCCCTTTCTTACCCTGCCTGTCCGGGCGCATTAACGGCCTGAAAACCTCCCTCTTTTCATTCCTGGCACAACGATTGCAATGTCTGTTGCGTGTTAGCTGCGGCCATTATCGAATTCGACTGGAGGGGGATCTATGAAGCTGGTTACCGTGGTGATTAAGCCATTCAAACTTGAAGACGTGCGTGAAGCGCTTTCTTCTATTGGTATTCAAGGGTTGACCGTAACTGAAGTGAAAGGCTTTGGCCGTCAGAAGGGTCACGCTGAGCTGTACCGCGGTGCGGAATATAGCGTCAATTTCCTGCCGAAAGTGAAAATTGATGTGGCGATCGCCGACGATCAACTCGATGAAGTGATCGATGTGATCAGCAAAGCGGCCTACACCGGAAAAATTGGCGACGGCAAAATTTTCGTTGCCGAGCTGCAACGCGTCATTCGTATTCGTACCGGCGAAGCCGACGAAGCGGCACTGTAATACAAGACACACAGTGATGGGGATCGGAACAATGAAAAACACAACATTAAAAACAGCTCTTGCTTCGCTGGCGTTGCTGCCAGGCCTGGCGATGGCGGCTCCCGCTGTGGCGGATAAAGCCGACAACGGCTTTATGATGATTTGCACCGCGCTGGTGCTGTTTATGACCATTCCGGGCATTGCGCTTTTTTACGGCGGTTTGATCCGCGGTAAAAACGTACTGTCGATGCTGACGCAGGTTGCCGTCACCTTCGCTCTGGTGTGCATCCTGTGGGTGGTGTATGGCTACTCGCTGGCATTTGGCGAGGGCAACAGCTTCTTCGGCAGCTTCAACTGGGCAATGTTGAAAAACATCGAACTGAAAGCCGTGATGGGCAGCATTTATCAGTATATCCACGTGGCGTTCCAGGGATCCTTCGCTTGTATCACCGTTGGACTGATTGTCGGCGCGCTGGCTGAGCGTATTCGCTTCTCTGCGGTGCTGATTTTTGTCGTGGTATGGCTGACGCTTTCTTACGTGCCGATTGCACACATGGTGTGGGGCGGTGGTCTGCTGGCAACCCACGGTGCGCTGGATTTCGCAGGCGGTACGGTTGTTCACATCAACGCTGCGATTGCAGGTCTGGTGGGGGCTTACCTGATTGGCAAACGCGTGGGCTTTGGCAAAGAAGCATTCAAACCGCATAACCTGCCGATGGTCTTCACTGGCACCGCTATCCTGTATGTTGGCTGGTTTGGCTTCAACGCTGGCTCTGCAAGCTCGGCGAACGAAATCGCTGCGCTGGCTTTCGTAAACACGGTTGTTGCCACTGCGGCCGCTATTCTGGCGTGGGTATTTGGCGAGTGGGCAATGCGCGGCAAGCCGTCTCTGCTCGGTGCCTGTTCTGGTGCCATCGCGGGTCTGGTTGGTATCACGCCGGCCTGTGGTTATGTGGGTGTCGGCGGTGCGCTGATTGTGGGTCTGATTGCCGGTCTGGCTGGGTTATGGGGTGTTACCGCTTTGAAACGTATGCTGCGTGTTGATGACCCGTGCGACGTCTTCGGTGTGCATGGCGTGTGCGGCATCGTGGGCTGTATCCTGACGGGTATCTTCGCCTCTACGTCGCTGGGTGGTGTCGGTTTCGCTGAAGGTGTGACCATGGGTCATCAGGTGCTGGTGCAGCTGGAAAGCGTTGCCATCACTATCGTGTGGTCTGGCGTGGTGGCCTTTATTGGTTACAAACTGGCGGACATGACGGTAGGCCTGCGCGTACCGGAAGAACAAGAACGTGAAGGGCTGGATGTGAACAGCCACGGCGAAAACGCCTATAACGCCTGATTCTGTTGAGTTATCTCCTGAGCATAAAAAAGCCTCCGTTCGGAGGCTTTTCTTTTTTAAGCGCGGTTAGTTGCGATTGCGCATGACGCCTTCCTGCACGCTGGACGCGACCAGCACACCCTCTTGCGTATAGAACTCGCCGCGCACAAAACCGCGAGCGCTGGAGGCTGACGTGCTTTCCACACTGTAGAGCAGCCATTCGTTCATATTAAACGGGCGATGGAACCACATGGAGTGGTCAATGGTGGCAACCTGCATACCGCGCTCAAGGAAGCCCACGCCGTGCGGCTGAAGTGCAACCGGCAGGAAGTTAAAGTCCGAGGCATATCCAAGCAGATATTGATGCACGCGAAAATCGTCCGGCACCGTGCCGTTTGCGCGGATCCATACCTGGCGGGTGGGATCGGCAACGTGGCCTTTCAGCGGGTTATGAAACTCAACCGGGCGGATCTCTAGTGGTTTATCACTGAGAAACTTCTCTTTGGCCTGCGGTGGCAATAAATGGGCAAGTGCGCGGGCGATATCCGTTTCGGATTGCAGCGAATCCGGTGACGGTGCCTGCGGCATCGTTTTTTGGTGCTCGTAGCCGGTTTCCGGCGCCTGGAACGACGCGGTCATGTAGAAGATGGGTTTGCCGTTCTGGATGGCCGCGACGCGTCGGGCGCTGAAACTGTTGCCATCACGTAACACTTCCACGTCATAAATAATCGGTTTTTCACTATCGCCCGGACGTAAAAAGTAACTGTGGAACGAATGCACCAGGCGCTCGGCAGGAACAGTCTCTTTGGCGGCATACAAAGCCTGGCCTACGACCTGGCCGCCAAAAACCTGGCGCAAGCCGAGATCTTCGCTCTGCCCGCGAAACAAGCCCTCTTCAATTTTTTCCAGGTTCAGTAATGCCAGCAGATTAGATAACGCCTGACTCATAGATTTCCTCAAATTAATAACGGCTGACGGAGCGAATTATCCGAATAGTATAACCTGGAAAAATTGCTGGTCCGATGGGTTCAATAATCTGAATAGATGGCAGTTTGCAGGAATATACCTCGCACGTGTGCCACACTTGTTCAGGTTACGATGGTTTGACCACACATCCTGGCGGGCGAAACGCCTGCCGGTGCATTGAAGATAAGGAGAAATCAATGAAACTCGTGCACATGTTAAGTGGTTTAGCAGTCGCGGTCGCGCTGTCTGCCTGCGCCCAAAAGGGCGGCGATATTCCGACACCTGCACCTAACCCAAATGCACCTGCGGCAACAAATAAACCGGCGATCACGCAACCGAATGTTTCGGGTACGGTTTGGATCCGTCAGAAAGTGGCGCTGCCGCCAAATGCGGTACTCACCGTAACGGTTTCTGATGCCTCGCAGGCAGATGCGCCGTCGAAAGTGCTGGCGCAGAAAGCCGTCCGTACTGAAGGTAAACAGTCACCGTTTAGCTTTGTGCTGCCATTTAACCCGGCGGATATTCAGCCGAACGCCCGCATCCTGCTGAGCGCGGCGATTACCATTGACGACAAAATCGTCTTTATTACCGATACGGTTAAGCCGGTTATCAACCAGGGCGGTACGAAAGTTGACCTGACGCTGGTGCCGGTACAGCAAACCGCTGTGCCGCTGCAACAAAGTGGCGGGGCGGCAACCACGGTGCCTTCCACTTCTCCAACTCAGGTAAACCCGTCGGAAGCGACACCTGCGCCGACGCAGTACTAATATGACTGTGCTCCTCCCGCCCGGGAGGAGCCTTAATAAAGCCAGCGATAGTGCTGTAAATCGATTTGCCCACTCCCCGACACCACCACGCCTTCCGCCAGTAGCGCCTGACGCTGACGCTGTAAATCCGGCCCGGTCAGCGAGATACAACCATGACGATTCACTACCCGATGCCACGGTAACGTGCTGCCTTCCGGTAAGCGTTTCAGCACACCGCCCACCTGGCGCGCCGCGCGCGGTGAACCGGCCTGCTTTGCCACATCGCCATAGGTCGTGACATAGCCTTCGGGTATGGCGGCAACGATTTGCCACACCCGCTGCGGGAAAGAGTCCTGTGTATCCATTGTGATGTTGATGTCCTGAACGAAGAAGAGGCAGCATAAATAGCGAATCGTGTGCTGTGAAGAGAGGATTGCGCAAGAAACCAGCATCCGTCCCGGCGCGGCTTGCAATTGCCATCCCGGATAGGGATAATGCGCCAGCGCGTTGGTTAACAACGCTCTCAATGGGGGCTCTGTTGGTTCTCCCGCAACGCTACTCTGTTCACCAGGTCAGGTCCGGAAGGAAGCAGCCAGGGCAGATGACGTGTGTGCCGGGATGTAGCTGGCAGGGCCCCCACCCAATTCTGCTCCCCCTTGTTTTCTTACTCGCGTGAATAACGCAAATACCCCGCAATGCCATTTTTTCCGCCATCCGAAGGGTGATGAACACCTTCTGAAACCGGAATTTGCGCAAAATCGAAGGGCGAGACTCCTTCAATGCAGGCCACATTCACGCCGTATTGATCCGGGTTAGATCGCCGCTGGTGAAACGTATAGATACCGCAAACCGAGCAAAAATAGTGCACGGCGGTGCCGGTGTTAAAGCGATACTCGGTCAATTTATCCTTGCCTTTAACAACCTCAATGCCCGAGAGCGGGGCCGACACGGCAACAGCGCCGCGCATTCGGCAAAAAGAGCAATTACAGCGCCGCACGGTGTTAAAACCATCCGAAAGTTGCACAGAAAACGCCACCGCGCCGCAGTGACACTGCGCCATTAATTTTTCTGACATCGCTTTCCTCACAGAGCAAATCAAACGGGTCTTTCAACCTTAGCCTTTTTTACCTTTTTTGGTGGGGGAAAACGCGTGGGTTCACTGGTGATGTTTTTATGCAGAGACGGTACGCTGTAGCCGCAAAAATAATTCTGATAAAAGGGCAAGGAGTATGCGCAACATCGTATTGGCAGTGACGTTATCGGTATCGGCGGCACCTTTTGCCGCCACGTTGCAGTCGGGAGTTTATGAAGAGCTGCAACTGGCGGTCTCCCCCTCCGGGCAGGTCACGGGCTACTACTCTGAAACGATGGGTGTTGGCGTGACGCGAAACTGCGCGTTTGCGCTGGCGGGTAACGTGTCTCCGAACGGGGAGGCGGAAATATCCAGCTGGTCTTCAGATGTGCTGCCGGGACATCTTTCTGCCACGGCGGACGGCGTGACATTGAAGATTGCGAACGGGCAAAACCATGACGGCTGCATGAATGTGATGGTGCCGCAAATCAACGAGGGGATTGCGTTGAGTAAAACCCAGTCGACACAGTGGATTTCTCTCGCCGAAGTGGTTGATGAGCGGGTTTATCTCAGCAGCACACCGGATGTCAGCACGCGTCGCAAAGCGTGGATTGTCAAAGATGATGTTGTCGGTGTGCTCAAAATCGGGAAAGGCTGGACGCAGATCCAGTTTATTAACGAGTCAGGAAAAAGCACCACTGGCTGGGTTAACAGCCAGTCGATAAAACCGCTGACGCCGCCTGCGGCCTGAGTTTTACACCACGCTACGTTTTAATGGCGCTTCCGTTTCGCGAAGCGCCAGCCACAACGGTTTCAGTCGCAGCAGTGCATTTTCCAGCTCACCGGGATCCAGGGCGAAAGGGATGCGCAAATAGCGCTCAAATGCTCCTGTCAGTCCAAAACGCGGGCCAGCGCCGAGGTGGATACCAATTGTTTCTGCACGGGCGGCAAACTGCGTTGCCAGCATATCGGGCAGTTCTATCCAGAAAGAGAGGCCGCCTTCCGGCAGTGAGAAACGCCAGTCGGGGAAATGTTCCCGCAGCAACGCCGCACAGCCATCGCGTCGTGCTTTGAGCATGTCACGACGCGCAGGCAGGAAAGTTTCTGCATTCTCCATCAACCACAGTGTTGCCAGTTGTTCCAGCAGTGGTGAGCCGAGTTCCAGTGTATCGCGCGTCTGCACCAGCGTAGCAATGGTCCGCGATGAGGCGCGGATCCACCCTAAACGCAGCCCACCCCAGAACGTTTTACCCGCCGAACCGAGCGTAATGACCGTGCTGCTACTATCAAACGCCGCCATTGGCGGTGGCGGCGGAGACTCGTACCACAAATCAACCATCGTTTCGTCGACCACCAGGGTGGTGCGCGCTTGTGCGGCAACGCTAACGATGGCCTGCCGCGTGGCGATATCCATACAGCGGCCGGTTGGGTTGTGATAATCAGGCATTAAGTACGCCAGCCGTGGCGCGGTCTGCGCCAGCGTCGCGGCGAAACCGTTGGTGTCCCAGCCCGTTTGCGGCAAGGACACGCCAACTGGCCTGCACGACGCGCCCTGAATGGCGGCAATCGCCAGCGGATAGGTCGGATGATCGACCACCACGCGATCGCCTGGGCCGGTCAGCATACGCAGAACCAGCGCCAGCCCGCTGAGCGCGCCATTGACCACCATCACTTCATCAGCATGCGTGGGCAAGCCGCGGGCGGTGTATCGCGCGGCAATCGCTTCGCGCAGCGCCTGCACACCTAATTGCCCGTAACCGGTGCGAGAAAGATAGGGCGGAATGGCCGCCAGCGCGTGAGTATAAGCCTGGTGGATTTCCGGGCCAGCGCTGAGCGCGGCAGTGGAGAGATCGAGCGCTGTGCCCGCCGTGCTAAGGGTTGGGATCGCCCGGCTATCGGGCAGGATCACACGCGAGCCACTGCCGTGGCGGCTCTCCAGATAACCTTCATCACGCAAGTGTGCGAGTGCGCTGGCAACCGTTGTGCGGCTGATCTCAAGCATTGAGGCCAGTTCACGCTCTCCGGGAAGGCGTGTCTCAATTGCCAGTCTGCCGTCAAGGATCAGCAGACGCAGCGCGTCGGCAAGTTGTCGCCATAACGGCGTACGGGATGCGGGTTGTTGCCAGTGTCCCAACAGACGGTGTAAAGAGTGGCTACCCAGGCGGCGCGATGACATATACAGTCCACTATTTTAAAACTGGACATTAATAATAAGGCCATTTCCGGTAAAGATGAAAGCCTGAACAACCGGAGAAAAACAATGCTGCGTCGATTAATTCAACTTTACATAGGCCTGGTTCTGTACGGCGTTTCCACCGCCATGTTTGTACGCGCGGATCTGGGCGCGGATCCGTGGAACGTTTTTCACCTGGGCGTGATGAAACTGTTATCGCTGGATATTGGTACGGTGATGATCGTGACCGGTGCGCTGGTGCTGCTGTTGTGGATCCCGCTGCGCCAGCGGCCCGGATTGGGAACGTTAAGTAATGTCATTGTATTAGGCCTTGCCGCCGATGCCGCGCTGTCGTTGATGCCGGTGCTGGATTCGCTGGTGGCTCGCGGCACTTTGCTGGTTGGCGCTGTGGTGGTGAATGCCATCGCGACCGGAATGTATATTGGCGCGGGGTTCGGTGCCGGGCCGCGCGATGGGTTAATGACCGGTATTCATGCGCGTACGGGCTGGTCGGTGCGAACTATCCGCACGGCGATTGAACTTTCTGTACTGTTTATCGGCTGGCTGCTGGGGGGAACCGTTGGCGTGGGGACGGTGGTTTACGCGCTGGCGATTGGCCCGTTGATCCAGCTTTGTCTGCCGTGGTTTCGTCAGACACCGACGCTAAAGCCTGAGCCACAAAGCGAGCCCGCGCTATAACTGTGTATTGAATGCAGTGCGCTGCGCCATTCATCCCCTCAATTTTGGTGTCAAACGGGCTGTTTACTTTATAAAACGGCCAGGGGATTCTGGTGTAACAACATCCGTTGGCGTTGCAAAGGAGTATGGTCAATGACAACACCCGAGCTCGAAACCGCAAGACTTCTTCTCAAGCCGCTGGCATCGGAAGATGCCACGCACATTCAGCGTATTTTTCCGCGCTGGGAAATCGTGCGCTACCTGATAGCCAGTGTACCCTGGCCCTACCCGGAAGGTGCCGCGCAGCATTATGTCGATAATGTTGCGCTGGCGGCAAACCGCGCAGGGGAGGGCTGGTTTTGGACGCTGCGTCGCAAAGCAGACCCGGCAGAGTTGATGGGGGTTATTTGCTTAATGAGTACGCCAGACAATAACCGGGGGTTCTGGCTGGCACCGGAGTGGCAAGGGCAGGGTTATATGACGGAAGCTTGCCATGCGGTGAATGATTACTGGTTTAATGTGCTCGATCGCGATGTGCTGCGCGCGCCGAAAGCCGTGGCGAATGCGCGTTCGAAAAAGATTTCGGAACGTAGCGGAATGCGGCTGGTTCGCCGCCAGAAGGGGCAATATGTGGCCGGGGAGCTGGACACCGAGCTCTGGGAAATAACTCGCGACGAATGGAATAATCTTCACCGCTGAAACCTGTCAGCCTGAGATGGCTGGCAGGATATTTAAATTTTATTGTCGATATATTTATTTACGCTGGTTTATTTGTCATTTTACTGAAATATTAATTTAATCTTTTTGTCATAATTCTTAGGCAGATTAGTCTAGGGTTTTTTTAAGTTGTTATAATTCTGAAATATATTTCTGGATCAGTTCCATAAGTTCGTGTATTAATTAGCATGTTTATTCACACAAGAAGGGATAATCATGACCAGTGCTGTATTAAACGTCAAAATTGATGAAGCGCTAAAAGAGAAACTTCGTCATTACGCAGAAGTAAATAGTGAAAATCTCGGTACCGCGACAGAAAAGCTGTTGCTGCTGGCTTTTCAGGCTGCGGAAGAGGCGGGAGTATCGGAAGACGACATTGACAACCAGCATACCGAAGAAGAGAGTTCTACTCCGTTAACTCCTAAAGAAATTAAAGCGTTACGTAAACTTCTGAAGAAGAAAAAATGAACCAACAACTGCTATCAACCGCCAGCAACTATGGCGAAGCCTGCGAGATGCTGCGCTCAGGTTTTGTCAAACAAGTTCGTCTGGACTGGAATATCGGAAGTGATGAGTTTTTTCGCATCGCATCAGACTGGTGTGACGCCGGAGCGAAAATTAAAAAAGAAGGGCACAGTTTTATTATTTCAATAAAAGGTTTCCCAATCCCACGTCAGCAGTAATGTATTTGTCATGAAACTGTCATTTTAATTGCATTAAAAAATGTGATGGTGGTTTCATAATAAAAATACGTAACCATCTCAAATGCACATTACGGATGATGTTTCCGACGAGCCTTTTGTGGCTCGTCGCTATTTCTTTTCCCGCAAATTATTCTTCAATTGTATTTAGTCCCGTCTGGTTTTTTCTCCGAAGCGCTCACAGGCGCTGACCTGCAAACCGGGTATACTGGAAAACTGTTTGCAGCCGGGAAGCGCTATGAAAACCATCACTCTTTATGATGTCGCCAGCCATGCGGGCGTCTCTTACCAGACCGTTTCGCGCGTGATTAACGATGCGGCACATGTCTCTACAAGAACGCGTGAGAAAGTGCTCGCTGCGATGGCGGAGCTGCATTACATCCCCAATCGCGGTGCTCAGCAACTGGCGGGTAAACGCACGAAAACGCTCGGTTTGTTGACGACCGATCTGGCTTTGCATGCGCCATCGCAAATCGCGTCGGCGGTAAAATCCCGCGCCGGCCAGGCCGCGGCCAGTGTGATCATCTCTATGCTGGAGCAGCACGATGCAGCCAGTTGCACCGCCGCTTTACAGGAGCTGCTGGCGCAGCGCGTTGAGGGTGTGTTGATCAACGTGCCGCTTGATGATGCGCTGGCGCAGCAACTCGCGGCGCAGGCGGCTCCCACGCCCGTGTTGTTTCTGGATGTTGGCGAGACGGCGGCGGTGAACAGCCTGGTGTTTGATGCCATGCAAGGTGCGCGGCTGGGCGTAGAACATCTCCTGGCGCAAGGGCACCGTCAGATTGCGTTACTCGGCGGGCCGCAGACCTCGGTTTCCGCGCGCACCCGCTTTGCCGGTTGGCTGACGGCACTTCAGCAGGCGGGGCTTACGCCTTGTGCCTGCGCGCATGGTGACTGGAGCGCGGCTTCCGGTTATGAAAAAGCGCACAGTTTGCTCGCGGGCAGTCAGTTACCCGACGCGGTACTGGTGGCAAACGATCAGATGGCGCTTGGCGTTATCCGCGCCTGCGTCGAGAAAGGGATTGCCGTACCGGCGCAGATCTCGGTGGTGGGTTATGACGATACCGCCGACAGCGCCTGGTTTTCCCCGCCGCTCACAACTATCCGCCAGACGTTTAAAGAGGCCGGGGAGCGAAGCGTCGACTGGCTACTCAGCCCGTCAGCACGGGGCGATGTCACTGGTCAAACGCGGTTGCCGGTGATGCTTATTGAACGCTACTCCACTGCGCCAGCCCGACAACAGAAACTGAGCGGTGAAACCCTTGCCAGACGCTTAAGCGAACTGGCGCAGCAGGTAGCGATGCTGGATCGCCGTTAACACTTTTGTGATCCCCTTCGCTTTGATCCTGCTACCCGCTTTACCTGTGGTGAAAAATGCGTCATTGTGCCTTTAATTGTGAGCGCTTCGCAAAATGAGGTTTTTATGTCAGCTTCTGCGTTAAATTCGATTCTCTCCCGTCGCGACTGGGAAAACCCGGTCCTCACGCACTGGCACCGTTTAGCGGCGCATGCGCCGATGCGCAGCTGGCGCGATGAAGCATCTGCGCGCGACAACGCGCCATCGCCTGCACGTCGCTTACTCAACGGTCAATGGCAATTCAGTTTTTTCGCTGCGCCTGAAGCGGTGCCGGCGGGGTGGATCGAAGAGGATTGTGCTGACGCGGTGGCAATGCCAGTCCCTTCAAACTGGCAAATGCAGGGGTTCGATACGCCGATTTATACCAATGTTACTTATCCGATCCCGGTAAATCCTCCGTTTGTACCGCAACAAAACCCGACCGGTTGTTACTCGCTCACATTTGAGGTGAGCCAGGCTGAACTGGCGCACGGGCAAACCCGTATTGTTTTTGATGGCGTAAACTCGGCTTTTTATCTGTGGTGTAACGGGCAGTGGATCGGCTACTCACAGGACAGCCGACTGCCTGCTGAGTTTGATTTGAGCCACGCGCTCAAGGCCGGAGAGAACCGGCTGGCAGTGATGGTGTTGCGCTGGTGTGATGGTAGCTACCTGGAAGATCAGGATATGTGGCGGATGAGCGGCATTTTTCGCGATGTCGTTTTGCAACATAAACCGGCCACGCGGATTGCCGATTTTCATCATGTTACGCAGTTAAATGCGCAGCTGACTCACGCGCAGTTGCAGGTTAATGCCCGGCTTGAAGGCGACTTTACCGATTGCCGCGTCGCTTTTGTTTTATGGCAAGGGGAAGAGAAAGTTGCCGAAGCGCAACAAACGCCGGGTAGTGCAGCGGTTGATGAGCGCGGATGTTGGGCGGAGCGCCTGAACGTCACGTTGCCGGTGGCTTCCCCGTTGTTGTGGAGCGCCGAAACGCCGCATCTTTATCGCCTGACGCTCACACTGCTCGACGCGCAGGGAAATGTCCTGGAGGTGGAAGCCTGTAATGTCGGGTTCCGCCAGGTTGAAATCAGTAACGGCTTGCTGAAACTCAACGGTAAACCGTTGCTGATCCGTGGCGTTAACCGCCACGAGCACCACCCGGAAAACGGGCAGGCGATAGATGAAGCCACCATGCGTCGCGACATTGAGCTAATGAAACAGCATAATTTTAATGCGGTGCGCTGCTCTCACTATCCTAACCACCCGCTGTGGTATCAGTTGTGCGATGAATACGGTTTATATGTAGTGGATGAAGCCAATATCGAAACCCACGGTATGGTGCCAATGAGCCGTCTCGCTGACGATCCGCTCTGGTTGCCGGCAATGAGTGAACGCGTAACCCGCATGGTGCAACGCGATCGTAACCATCCGTCAATCATCATCTGGTCGCTGGGAAATGAGTCCGGGCACGGCGCGAACCACGATGCGCTCTATCGCTGGCTGAAAACCACCGATCCGACGCGGCCGGTGCAGTATGAAGGTGGCGGGGCGAATACCGCCGCGACCGATATTGTTTGCCCGATGTATGCACGCGTTGACCAAGATCAGCCATTCCCGGCGGTGCCGAAGTGGTCGATCAAAAAGTGGATCGGTCTGCCGGATGAAAATCGTCCGCTGATTTTATGTGAATACGCCCACGCGATGGGCAACAGCTTTGGCGGCTTTGCCAAATACTGGCAGGCCTTTCGCGCCGCGCCGCGCTTGCAGGGCGGTTTCGTCTGGGACTGGGTCGACCAGGCGCTAACAAAAACGGACGAGAACGGGCAACCGTTCTGGGCTTATGGCGGCGATTTTGGCGATACGCCAAATGACCGACAATTCTGTATGAATGGGCTGGTTTTCCCGGACCGCACACCGCATCCGGCGCTGTATGAAGCGCAGCGCGCCCAGCAATTTTTCCAGTTCAGCCTGCTGAGTACGCAGCCGCTGGTTATTGAGGTGGAGAGCGAATACCTGTTCCGCGCCACCGATAATGAGTTCCTGCGCTGGCGCGTGGAGCGAGATGGAGAGGTACTGGCGCAGGGAGAAACCGCACTTGATATCGCACCGCAAGGAAAACAGAAAATTGCGCTTACGCTCCCTGAGTTGCATGCGGCACCGGGGGAAGTGTGGCTGAATGTCGATGTTTTCCAGCGGGCGGCAACGCGCTGGTCGGCGGCGGAACATCTTTGCGCGTGGGATCAGTGGCGTTTACCTGCGCCGCTGTATAGCGCGCCGCGCGTGGCAAGAGGTGCGCGTCCAGCATTGCAGACGAGCGAGCTGGATTACACGGTAAGCGCCGATCATCAGCGCTGGCAGTTCTGTCGCCAAAGTGGCAACCTGGTGCAGTGGTGGCGCGATGCGCAACCAACACTGTTAACGCCGCTAACGGACTGTTTTGCCCGCGCGCCGCTGGATAACGATATCGGTATCAGCGAAGTGACGCGTATTGATCCCAATGCCTGGGTGGAGCGCTGGAAAGCGGCTGGCATGTATGACCTGCACGCACAGTTGCTCTATTGCGAGGCGGAAGAGGGGACGGCGGAAGTCGTTATTCATACGGGCCATTGCTGGGTAGGCGCGGGAAAAACGGCTTTTATCAGCCACAAGCGCTGGCGCATTGATAGCGACGGTGTATTGCACGGTGATGTGGAGGTGCAGGTGGCAACCGATATTCCGCCACCGGCGCGTGTTGGTCTGGTCTGCCAGCTCGCAGAACACCATGCACAGGCAAGCTGGTTAGGGTTAGGGCCGCATGAAAACTACCCCGACCGTAAACTGGCAGCGCGGCAGGGATTGTGGACATTGCCGCTTGCCGCGCTGCATACGCCCTATATTTTCCCCGGCGAGAACGGCCTGCGTTGTGATACGCGCATGTTGCGCTATGGCGCGCATCGACTGGACGGCGATTTCCACTTCTCGCTGGGGCGATACAGCGATAAGCAACTGCGCGAAACCACACATCACCATTTACTGCGTGAAGAGGCCGGTTGCTGGTTGCATGTCGATGCGTTCCATATGGGCGTTGGCGGCGATGACTCCTGGAGCCCAAGTGTGTCGGCGGAGTTTATTCTCAACACGGACAAGGTGCGTTACGCCTTTTGCTGGCGGCAAGACTAAACTTATCGGGCCTGATGCGGTGGGGCTGTCCTGCCGCACGGCCACTTCGGAGGTCAACTCATGAAGTATGTTGATGGTTTTGTGGTTGCCGTACCGGCGGATAAAAAAGAGGCCTACCGCCAGTTAGCGGCGAAGTCTGTCGCGCTGTTTAAAGAGTTTGGCGCCACGCGAATTGTCGAATGCTGGGCGGACGATGTTCCCGCCGGTAATTTCACCGATTTTCGCATGGCAGTGAAAGCTGAAGACAACGAAGAGGTGGTCTTCAGCTGGATTGAATACCCGTCAAAAGAGATACGCGACGCTGCGAATCAAAAAATCATGGCTGACCCGCGGATGCGCGAGCTGGGCAACGAGATGCCCTTTGATGGCAAGCGCATGATTTACGGGGGCTTCGTTCCCATTCTTGACGAATAAGTGGCCGCTCAGGAAACTTTGGTAAACAGTGCCTTGCGCTCCAGCACGTCGCCATCTGCACGGAATACGCCCCCACCGACATAGTGCAGGGTTTGCGGCCACTCCGGCTGGGGGTTAACCCGCGCAGCAACCACTTCAAAAATAAAGAAGTTATAGTTCTCCACCATCGCGTCATCGTAGAGGCGACACTCGAACTGCCCGAAACACTCTTTTATCGACGGTGCGCTGACCTTGTCGCTCTTTTCTGCTGTCAGGCCAAATTCCGCGAACTTGTCGACGTCATCGCCGGTGCAGTTACCGATGCGAGAAACGGTATCGATCATGCTGGCTTCCGGCAGATTAATCACACATTCACCGCTCTGGCGAATGCGCGAAAAACTGGCGTTCCCCGCTGAGATCATGCAGCCAACCAGCGACGGCGAAAATTCCAGAATCGTGTGCCAGCCGAGGGTCATAATATTGTTTTGCCCTTGCCAGTGGCTGCTGAGCAGCACCACCGGTCCGGGTTCCAGCCAGTGCCGGACATCATGCAGCGGCCAGGATTGCTTTTTCATCATGCTTCCTCCGCGTGTTAAACCACTTTTAACCGTAGCAAAACTAGGCGGCGTGCAGGTTGTTTTCCGCCCACTGAATAAACGCGTCAGGCGGCAGCGCTTTGCTGTAGAGCCAGCCCTGGCCGTATTCCACGCCATACTTCTTTAGCCACTGAAGCTGGCCTTCGGTTTCAATGCCTTCCGCCACCATCGCCAACCTGAGCGCTTTCGCCATATCGATGATGTGCGGCGTCACGGCTTTGTACTCCAGCGCATCGACAAACGATTTATCGATTTTGATGATGTCGACATCCAGGTTTTGCAGATAACTCAGGCTGCAATAGCCGGTGCCAAAGTCATCAATATAAATTGCGTGTCCGGCGGCGCGTAGCGCACTGATTGCCGGGCCGCTCACCGCCGGATCGGCGAAACCGCGTTCGGTGAGTTCTAAAGCGATTTGTGATGGAGAAAGTTGCCACTGGGCGATCAGACGCGCCAGCAGATGTGGCAGTGTGGGATCAAGCAGATCAGCAGGCTCAAGGTTAATCGAAATATGCTGGTCCGGGTGTTGATGCAGCCAGGATCCGAGGGTGGAAAATACGGTTTCGATCACCAGTTTTGTCAGCTGTGGCATCAGGCCGCTGTGCACCGCCAGGGGAATAAAAATATCTGGTGCAAGGTAACTGCCATCTTTCTGCCGCCAGCGTGCCAGCGCCTCAGCGCCGACTATCTTGCCGTTATCAAGCTCAACAATGGGTTGAAAAAACACGGTAATTTCGCGTCTGTGAATAGCGTCCTGCAACTGCGCACGCGGTGAATGCAAACGGCGCAGCAGCCTTAACATGACAAAAGCGAGCAGCAGGCTTACCAGCAAACCGAGTGGCAACCAAACCATCAATAATCGGTGCCAGTTTTTTTCCAGCGGCGCAATCGCCATCCAGGTGACAATTGCCAGCCCCATGTCCGCATCCCGTTGGATCCGGTAGACCTCGCCATTGGCCATGATGCGCGTTGGTCCCTGCTGGTTTATTTGTGCCAGCCTGGCCGCAGTCAGCCGGGGGCTTCCGGCAATGCGCTGGTGCGTTTTGGTATTGATAAGCGCGATATAAACGGGGGAAGTGCCATGCGGCAAAATATCAATAAACGACGTCGGATCGACCATCACCACATAATGCGCGCTGCCGATCGCGACCATATATTTCGCCAGACCCAAATCGTTATGGCGAGTCAGCCAGGCGCGAAAACCATCGGAGGTGATTTTTCCAGGCTCGGGGAAAGGTGGAATGTGGCTATCGGCTTGCAGTGATGAGCAGAGCGGTTGCAGCCCATCGATATACAGCACTTCACGCACATAGCGCCACGAATAAGAAATACGCCGCATCGCCAACAAATGTTCGGGCGTACAGGGCGCGCCGTCGTAGGCATCCAGCTCACGAAGCGCGGCTTTACTCTGGTTGATGACGCGTTGGCTACGCATTTCTGCCAGAGTGGAGTACATGTCCAGATCATTCATAAAGTTTTCTTCAGCCTGGCGGTGACTCATCCAGATACTCAGGCTCACCGGCAGGAAAATGGCGAGCACCAGAGCAACTGTCGCAAGACTCATCAGTCGTCGGTTGGTCATGATCAAAAATCCTTCTTTGATACTGATAAACGAGGAGTATCTTTTAGCCGCTGATGTTATAACACGCGGCAGCGATTGTTTTCTTTCAGGAAAGAAAGGATGAAGAAAAAAGAGTTTGTGACCCAGGATTTGCTAAGCAAAATTTATCAAATCAGTGCGCCTGGCCCGCGCAAACTCCCACCTGAACGCCAATTGGCTCAGGAGTATGGCGTTTCACGCTTTACCATCCGACAGGCGCTGGAAAAACTCGCGAGTATTGGTGTGGTGAATATTGTGCAGGGTTCCGGCATCTGGATTAACGAGCAGGCGCGCAACAATCCGCTGGTTTACAACTCCATTACCGAAAAGCGTTTTGATCAGATTCGTTTCCGCATGATTAGCCTGCATAAAAAGCGCCCGGATCGCGATGAACAGCAAATCTTTGGCCTGAACGAGGAGAGCTTTATCTGGCAGTTTTGCCGCTTGCGGTTTGTCGACGAACAAGCGGTACAGATTGAGATTTCCCGCATGCCGGTGGAAGGGTTTGCCGATCTCAACCAGCAGGTCATTGAACGCTCGATCCAGCAGTATGTGCTGGGCAAAGGCTACCGGATTTCACATCTGCTGACCACCTACCGGGCGGTGAGCGTGAGTCGCGAACAGGCGGCGCTGTTGGGATGTAAAAAGGGCAGCCCGGCAATGCACATCAGTAATCGCGGCATCCTGGAAGGCGGACAGGTGTATGAGATCAGCGACATTATTGATATCAACTACACCTGCACGTATGTCATCCCGCATAACCGCGAAAATCTCACCTTCCGCCAGGGCGGCGGCTGACGTTACGGCGTGTGGATGGCGCCGTCGGCAAGGCGGCTTTGCGTCCACTCATGTGGGCGATAGATACCAGGGCGAGCCAGCGCTTGCTGTTCGTCAAAACTCACACCAATGCCCGGTTTTTCCGGCGCGTAAACGAACCCATCTTTAACTTCCGGCGCGCCAGGAAAAACCGCGTCTGTGCTGGCGGAACGGGGGATATACTCCTGGATCGCCGCATTATGCAGATGAATATTCAAATGCGTGTTCACCGCCACACCAATGGGCGTCATATCTCCAGGCCCGTGCCAGGCCAGTCGTACGCCAAATGCCTGGCACAGAATCGCCAGTTTTAATGCCGGTGTGATGCCGCCAATTTGTGAAATGTGGCAGCGGATAAAATCGATGCGGCGATTCACAATCAACTCGTGCCACTCCGCCGGGTTGTTAAACAGCTCACCCATCGCCAGCGGTGCGCTGCTGTGCTGGCGCACTTGATCTAGCCAGGCGCTTTGCGCTGGCGGCAGAATATCTTCAATAAAATAAGGCTGATACGGCTCAAGTTGCTTCGCCAGTTGCACCGCCTGCTGCGGGAATAAGCGCTCGTGAACATCGTGCAGGATCTGCAGGCGATAACCGTATTTTTCCCGCAACGCTTTAAACATCGCCACGGTGTTGGCCATGTACTCCTGCTGATCAAAATAGGCGCCGGTTGTGGGATTTTCCGGCGTATGCAGTTGCGCAGGCGTACCGCCGTAAAAACCGAGCTGGCAGCGAATATGCCGGTAGCCCTGAGCTGCCAGTTTATCGACCGCAGTAAATAACTCTTCCAGCGTTTCGCCACTGGCATGGCTGTAAGCGGCAATGGCATCACGTGATTTCCCGCCGAGCAATTGATACAGCGGCATGCCCGCCAACTGACCTTTGATATCCCACAGCGCCATATCAACGCCGGAGATGGCGTTATTCATGATGGGGCCGTTACGCCAGTAGGCGTTGACGTTCATCATTTGCCAGAGATCTTCAATATGGTTGGCATCGCGGCCAATCAACAAGGGTTTCAGATATTCATCGACCAGCGTTTTTACCGCCAGCGGACGTTGCTGAAAGGTGGCGCAACCGTGCCCTGTGATGCCTTTATCGGTTGTCACCCGCACTACCACCAGGTTGTGGCGGTCAGGCCGGGTGATAAAACATTCGATATTCTGGATAAGCGTGGGCGTCACGGGAGCTCCTTTACAACGTGAGATAAGCGAGTGAGGGCTATTATCTTCGCCCTAATTTTGGCGAAAGGTAAACTGTTTTGTTGAATAAATTTTTTGGTCAGTTATTACTTTCTTTTTTAATTAAAAACCGAACCAATTTAAGGTTTGATGTGTTTTCGTTGCTTGTTAATTGCTAATTGTGACGAAATTCATATTTTATTGGTTTGTTTTAAGATTTGGCTTTCTCTACCATTTGTGGCAATGATTAAAACGACAACATCCGGCAGGAGTTTTTATGGGGACGCAAGAAGCCATCGGCAATATTATTCGCCTGGTGGGCGGACGGGATAATATCAACAACGTCTGGCACTGTATGACACGCTTACGTTTTGACCTGATCGACGACGATAAAGTGGATCAGAACGAAATCAAAAAACTGCCGGGCGTGCTGGGGGCGCAACTGCAAAGCGACCAGTTCCAGATTGTGATTGGCCCAAAAGTGAATAGCTGGTACGAACAACTGCTGGCTATGCTGGGCAAAACGTCAGAACAAACCGCAGGGCAGGGGAAAGCGCGCAAAAGCCTGGTGTCGATGTTTATGGATACGGTATCCGGCGTGTTTGGGCCGATTGTGCCCGCCATTGCTGGCGCGGGGATGATCAAAGGGCTGCTGGCCGGGTTGATTGCGCTAAAAGTGGTGTCGGCGAAAAGCGATACGGTGATGGTTATCGATCTTATCGCCAGCGGCGTTTTCTATTTTCTGCCGTTTTTCCTCGCGGTTTCGGCGGCAAAAATATTCAAGACCAATGAATACCTCGCGGCGGCGGTTGCCGCTTGCCTGATGTATCCGTCGCTAATTGAGGCGGCAAAAGCGTTAGCGGCACATCAGGATGGTGCGATAAGCGCGTTCTGGCTGTTTAACGCACTGCCGGTGTCGGTATTTAACTACTCGGCCAGCGTCATCCCGGTTATCTTCTCGATCCTCGCGCTGAGTTACATTCATCGCTGGGTCGATAGCATCATGCCCGATGTGTTGAAAACCGTTTTTACCCCAACGTTGACGCTGTTTCTCGGCGCGCTGGCGGCGCTAGTGGTGATTGGCCCGATTGGCATTTACCTGGGCAAAGCGCTGGCGTGGTTTATTGAAGGGCTGTTTGGCGTGTCAGCGAGTTTTGCCGGGCTGATTGTCGGCGCGATTCGGCCGGTAGCGATCCTCACCGGGATGCACCATGCAATGACGCCGATTGCCTTACAGAATTTTAGCGAGCGCGGTTACGACATGCTGATGCCGATGATGTTTATGGCAAACATGGCGATTGCTGGGGCGACGTTTGCTATCTGGCGGTTGAGTAAAAACCGCCAGGACAAAACCGTTACGCTGTCGGCGGCCATCTCCGCGCTGCTGGGGATAACAGAACCGGCGCTGTTTGGCGTACTGACGCGCTACAAAAAAGCCTTTATTGCTGCCACCGTCGCAAGCTCGCTGGCCTCTGCGTTTATCGCCTTCTTCGGCGTGCGGCTGTATGGCTATATTTTGTCGAGCATTTTCAGCCTGCCGGCCTATATTGGCCCGTACTTTGTCTTTGCGGTTTCAGGTGTGATCATCGCGCTTGTCCTGTCGTTTGTGCTGACCACCTTGCTGGTGGGTAAAGAGGCGCAAGAGTAATCTTATCGTCGGTGCGCCAGGCGGCGCACCAGCCTGTCGCCCGCCATTTGTACCCCCTGAACTAGCGCCACCAGAATCACTACCGTGCCGACCATCACCTGATCGTTAAACCGCTGATAGCCATAACGAATCGCCAAATCGCCAAGACCGCCGCCGCCAATTACGCCAGCCATCGACGAGAAACCAATCAGCATAACGATAGTAAGCGTGATACTCGCCAGCAGCGTGGGTAACGCCTCCGGCAGCAGCGCTTTGGCAATCACATGCCACAGATTACCACCCATCGAGAGAATGGCCTCAATACGCCCGTAATCCACTTCATCGAGCGCGTTTTCCGTTAACCGTGCGAAGAAGGGAAACGCGCCGATGGTGACCGGCACCACGGCAGCAGTGCTGCCAAGCGTGGTGCCAATCAGCGCGCGGGTAAAGGGAATGAGCGCAATCAGCAGCACAATAAAAGGTAGTGAGCGGCCAAAGTTAATCACCGCACCCAGCAAGGCATTTAGTTTTGGCATTGGCGCCAGCCCGTTCCCGCGGGAGACAAATAACAACACACCGACGGGCAAACCGATCAGTACGGTGAAAAATGCCGCCAGCCCAACCATATAAATCGTCTCCAGCGTGCCGTTAAGTAGCAGCGGCCAGAGATCGTCCCAGTTCATGCGACCACGCATAACGGCCTCCCGTTAAAACCATGGCGGGCCAAAAACGCCTGTTCGGCTTTTGGATCGTGCAATAGCGTCTGGCGCAGTTTTGACCACGGAGCGACCAGCAAATCGGCGATTTTTCCGCTCTCGATAAGCTCGCCGTTTTCCAGCAGCGCGGCGTGATCGCACAGGGTTTTTACCACTTCCAGCTCGTGGGTGATCAGCACAATGGTGAGCTTCAGTTTCTGGTTGATATCTGCTAGCAGCTCAAGTACAGACGTGGTGGTTTGGGGATCTAACGCGCTGGTGGCTTCATCGCACAGCAGCACGTCTGGCCTTGTTGCCAGCGCACGGGCGATACCGACGCGCTGTTTTTGCCCGCCGGAAAGCTGCGAGGGAAAAGCATTGGCTTTTTCACTTAAGCCAACCAGCCAGAGTAGCTCTTCAACCCGCGCCTGGCGCTGCGCTTTTGCGACGCCAGCGATTTCGAGCGGCACGGCGATGTTGTCGGTCACCGTGCGCGCATGCAGTAAATTGAAGTGCTGGAAAATCATGCCGGTGCGCAGGCGATGCTCGCGCAATGCCGCTTTGTCTAACTGTGTGATGTCGTTGCCGTTGACAATAATACGGCCCGCCGTGGGCCGCTCCAGCAAGTTAAGGCAGCGTATCAGCGTGCTTTTGCCTGCGCCACTGCGCCCAAGGATGCCGTAAATCGCTCCCTTTGGTACGCTCAGCGAGACCTCTTTCAACGCCGGTCGGCCTGTTCCGGCATAGGTTTTGCTCAGCCCTTCAATCTCTATCATGACTGCGGCGCGACCGGGATCACCGAGCCGTTATATTGCTTACGGATAAACGCCGCCACCTGCGGCGAAGTGAGATCTTTCGCCAGTTCTTTGATGCGCGGATCGTTAGCCAACTGCGGATTGGTAACCAGAATATTGGCATACGGGTTGTGGCTCGCGCTCTCCAGGCCGAGCGCATCTTTCGCCGGGGTTAACCCGGCTTCCAGCGCGTAGTTACCGTTAATGACTGCCAGATCGACATCATCCAGCGATCGCGGGATCTGCGGTGATTCGATCTCAAGGATCTTCAGATGTTTTGGGTTTTCGGCAATATCTTTCGGTGTTGCCTGCGTAGTTGCCGGGTCGGTGAACTTACTGTTGAGCTTTATTAGCCCCTGAGCTTGCAGCAGGAACAGCGCGCGGCTCAGGTTAGTCGCGTTGTTCGGAACGGCTACGGTGGCGTTGTTGGGCAGCGATTTGAAATCTTTATATTTGTGCGAGTAAATGCCGAGAGGTTCGATATGAACCGTCGCGGCGACGGCAAAGGTTTTACCCAGCGCTTTTTCCTGATCCTTCAGGTAAGGAACATGCTGGAAATAGTTCGCATCGACGTCGCCGTTCGCCAGCAGTTCGTTGGCATTAGCGCCACTGGTTAGCTCTACCACTTGCAGATCCAGTTTGGGGTCGATCTTTTTTATGTAGTTAAGGATTTCTGCGTGTGGCACCGGATCGGCAGCAACACGCAGGGCGGCAGCCTGGGCGGAAGACCAGACCAGTGAAAGAGACAGTGCAACCCCTGCCAGAGCGAATGCGGCATGTTTCATGATGTGTGTTCCTGTGTTGTTATTAGACGATCAGTTGTTCTGTGCGTTCGCGCAGCACATCGCGGTAATAGCGTTCCGCCACATCCGGGTGGGAGCGCAGACGCCCTTTCAGGTAGTTCCATCCCACGTCGCGCAGTAGCGGATTTTGTGGGTCGCTCTCAGGCCCGCGCGCTTCTTGCGCCAGCTCAGCCGGCAGTGTGTAAAGCGGGACGACGGCATCCAGTTGCGCGCCGAGGAAGAAGGCGATAGAGAGACGCTGCTGGCTGGCCGGGGGCGATACCACGCGGTGCACGGTGGCGCGCAGATAACCGTTTGTCGCCAGCTCCAGCAACTCGCCAATATTGACCACAAAACTGCCTGGCAGCGGTAACGCATCGATCCAGCGGCCGGGTTCGACTTCGACCTGCAACCCTTTTTGCTCGTCCTGCAGCAGGAAACTGAGGAAACCCGAATCTTTATGCGCGCCGACGCCCTGTGTACTTTGCGTCTTTTGCTGGCCGGGATAGCGGATCAATTTGATATGTTCGTTGGGCTTGCTGCCATAGAGCGCATCAAAGGCATTAGCTGGCAGTTGTAGCGCTTCGGCAAAGGCACGCAGCAAGGTGATTGCCATGTTGGTCATTGCCCGTTGCCAGTTAAGCAGGGCGGGTTTTAGCGTCGGTTGTGCCGCTGGCCACAAGTTTGGGCCTTGTAAACGTCGCCAGCGCGGATCGTCTTCGCTGAGCAGCAAAGCCGGGCGTTCCGCGCCAATATCAAACTGTTCGCGCCAGTCAGGCTGCCCACGGGTGATTTCTGATGCAGCGCGGTTGTAGCCGCGAAAATGCGGAGAGTGGATCATCGCTACTTGCTGTTTTTGTGCATCAGAAAGGGCAAAAAATTGCCGGGCTTCGTGCTGGACAGCCTGCTGTAGCGCGTCATCGACGCCGTGGTTAATAAGATAAAAGAAGCCGATATCGCGTGCGGCATGGCGCAGCTCGGCAAGAAAGGTGTCGCGCTCAGCGCGTTGCGTATAGCGGGCGAGATCGAGAATAGGCAGTGTTGTCGCGGTCATTGTGTTCTCCGGGGGCGGTAAAAAGATGTCGGTTCTGGCTTAGGATTCGGGGGCAACAACAGCGCATTTTCTTTTCCTCACATTTGGGTGTCGTCACAGCTTGCCTGACGACAAACACTTCAACCAATAACGTTCTTTTCTAATTTATGACCGGGCAGGATCATGTGCTTTTGCAAAAAACGCATAACGCGGAACGCTTGAAATGGGCAAACAAGTCCGATAGACTTTTGTTATGTTATAACAAAACAAAAGAGTAAATAATGAGACCTGATATCCATCCCCATTACCGTACCGTTGTGTTCCATGACACCAGCGCCAATGAGTATTTCAAAGTGGGTTCGACCATTAAAACGGACCGTGAAATTGAGCTGGAAGGCGTAACGTATCCGTACGTCACGATTGACGTCTCTTCGGCTTCGCACCCGTATTACACCGGTAAACAGAAAGTGATTGCTAACGAAGGCAGCGCGGCGCGTTTCCAGCAGCGTTATGGCCGCTTTTTTGCCGATAAAAAGGAGTAAATGATGCAGGTGCTGAATTCACTACGCAGTGCGAAACAACGCCACCCTGACTGCCAAATCGTTAAGCGCAAGGGGCGTTTGTACGTGATTTGCAAATCTAACCCGCGCTTCAAAGCCGTGCAGGGTAAAAAGAAAAGACGTTAAGCGCGAAGCGATGCCAGGGAATAACGCTGCTTGCCGTCAGCACTAAAATTATCGGCGGCAAGCCAGCGTTGCAGCGCGCTATCCACTGCTGGCCATTCATTATCAATAATTGAAAACCAGTCTGTGTCGCGGTTATGGCCTTTACTCACCAGCGCCTGACGAAAGCGGCCTTCAAACTGAAAACCTAAGCGCAGCGCGGCCTGGCGTGAAGGTTCATTCAGGCTGTTGCATTTCCACTCATAGCGGCGATAGCCAAGCGTGTCGAAAACATAGCGCATCAGTAACCATTGCGCTTCTGTCGATGCCGGGGTACGGCTTAGCAGGGGCGAAAAATGCACGCTGCCCACTTCTACCACACCGTTTTTTTCATCAATGCGCATCAACGATAAGCTGCCAACCGGCAAGCCGGTTTGTTTATCGATAACGACAAAATGAAGTGGATCGAGAAGGTCGCATACGCTGGTGACCCACGCGCTAAATGCGGCTTCATCCTGCTCGGGCTCGCGTAACAACCATGTCCAGCTACGGTTGTCCCCCGCACGTTGATGCGCCTGAAACAGCGCGGCGGCGTGGCCTGGCTGCAAGGGTTCGAGACGACAATAATCGCCTTTCAGTACTACTCGCTCGGGGAAAGGTCGTGGTTGCCAGTCCGGCAGCGCTGCGCCAATCGGCTGTTGATACATGTTGAATGCGTTCATTGTGGCTCCTTTTGATGTGCTGCCAGCGTAGCGTGGTACTGGTTCCCTAAAAAGATCCATACCGTTATAGTCTTATGGGGCCACGATTGAGAGCGGGATATGAACATTCCGGACGATGAGTTATATGCGCTACTGCGCCAGCCGCTGGCGGCGCGCACGGGCGCGACGCGGCAGCGGACGCTTTATCTGGCGCTGCGTGATGCGATACGTAATGGCAGGTTAAAATCGGGTAGCCTGTTGCCGGGTTCACGCGTGCTGGCACAGGCGTTGGTGCTTTCACGCAATACCGTTAACACAGCACTTGAGCAACTGGCGGTGGAAGGCTATGTATTGCGTGACCGGCAAGGAACGCGTGTCGCCACACTGGCAAATGTTGAACGTTCATCGCAGACACCGCCACCGGTCAGGCTGGCTCGCGGCGTACAACAGTTGCCCGGCGGTGTGCAGCGTTATTCACCCGCGCTGGCATTTACTCCCGGCATTCCCGCCGCCAACTATTTTCCGCTGGCTATCTGGCGGCGTCTGACGGAGCGAGTATGGCGCGACGAGGGCAACGCGCTACTGAATTATGGCGCGTCTGCCGGTGAACTGCGCCTGCGCGCAGCAATTGCGCGCCATCTGGCAATTTCCCGCGGTATTCATTGTGACGCCGAACAGATTGTGATCACTGAAGGTGCGCAGGAAGCACTGATGCTGTGTGTACGTTTGTTGTGCGATGCCGGTGATAAAGCGTGGGTGGAAGAGCCTAGCTATGGCGGCGCAAAAACCGCGTTTTTATCGGCGGGGTTAAATGTCACGGGAATCGGCGTCGATAATGAAGGGATGCGGCTGGATGTTACGGCAACTACGCCGCGCATTATTTACACCTCGCCATCGCATCAATATCCCTTAGGCCAGGTAATGAGTGCCACCCGTCGGCTGGCGCTGCTGGATTATGCCGGCCGCACGGGGAGCTGGATTATCGAGGATGATTATGACAGCGAGTTCCGCTATCCCGGCGAGCCTATTCCAGCAATGCTCGGCATGGTGGCTCATCCGCCAGTGGTCTATATCGGGACATTCAGCAAGACGCTGTTTCCCTCGCTGCGTATTGGCTTTATGGTCATGCCGCCTGCCCTGGCGCAGGCGGCCGCGCCGGTTATTGGTAGTTTATTGCGCGGTGGCCACCGGGCGGAGCAACTGACGCTGGCGCGTTTTATTGAAGAGGGGCATTACACGCGCCATCTGGCGGCGATGCGGCGTCTCTACCGCAAGCGGCAGGCACATTTGCTGGAGGCGTTACACAGTGAAATACGGGTTGAGCATCATATTTATGGTGGCGGCGGTGGGCTGCATTTAGCGTTATCAATTCCGGGAATTGACGATCAGGCTCTTGTTCGCGAAGCGCACAAACTTCAGCTTGCGCCGCATGCGTTAAGTCGTTTCTGGCTTAAGCAAAACGCGGCATCAAGTGGGCTGGTTCTGGGTTACGGTAATACCTCCGCCGCGCGGTTTCCGGCGGCGGTGAGTGCGCTTAACCGACTGATTGTGCGCCAGCAGGGCGGGTTAGGGTGAAGACATCGTAAAAAGAGAGTTCACCTTTACGCTCAACCATTTTCTGTAGCTGCGCTTTATGTTCGTCATCGACATTCGGCGAATGAAGAATGGCCTCAATCAAGCCATCAGGAACAAAACGGGTGTTGTACCACTCGCCGTTATAACAGACGCGAAAATCGAGAACATCGATATCGTCGTAGTTGTAGCGCGGGTAAACATCGAAAAAGAAAAAGCCGTTTAGCACGACGAACAGGACAACCAACAACCATACCGAACCGGAGAGGGTTTCGGATTGCAGCATCACGGCGAGCGTAGCCAGCCAGGCCAGATACATACCGATAAACAAGCCGGGGTGATTGCGAATAAAACTGATGCTGAAGCGCGGTCGGTTATCTCGTTTCTCGCGCTGATTTATCTCTTCAATCGTTTCGGTGAGCAGCCGCTGTATCTCTGTCATCTTACGCCTTTGTTGATACTGTTTTGCAGGTGGACAGTCTATTTTAAGTTGCCACCATGTATGAAAAAAGTAACAGTTTCACCACAAAAAACGATAACAGTTACAGCGCGCTGGGGGGCAATGTCTTGATGATTTGCGCCGGGTTACCGCCGACGACCACATTAGGTGGGACATCTTTGACCACAACCGCACCGGAAGCAATGACGGCGTTATCCCCGATAGTGACGCCAGGATTAATCACCGCTCGCCCGCCAATCCAGACGTTATGACCAATGGTGACGGGTTTTCCATATTCAATGCCGCTTATGCGTTCCGCGGCATCAACCGGATGCGTTGCCGTGTAAATATGTACGCCAGGCGCCAGCATGCAATTGTCGCCGATATGAATAGGGCAGACATCGAGCATCACGCAATCAAAATTAGCGTAAAACGACTTACCGAGGAAAATATTGTACCCATAGTCACAGCGGAAACAGGGTTCAATG
The DNA here is from genome assembly GCF_016620385.1 of Kosakonia sp. LAM2021. NCBI lineage: Bacteria > Pseudomonadati > Pseudomonadota > Gammaproteobacteria > Enterobacterales > Enterobacteriaceae > Kosakonia > Kosakonia sp. LAM2021. The sequence goes on along the minus strand of NZ_JAENHT010000010.1, from coordinate 65,682 downwards.
TAAGCATCTTCACTTTGACCAAGAAGATCTTTGAGGATGGCTTTGCGTTCAGCTTTTTCCTCCGGGCCTGAATGGTTATAGCGATGAAGCAACTGCCGGGCGCGCAGGCGATCGGCACGCAAGGTTTCATCAGACGGGCGGTAGGGTAGGCCGGCTGTCATTTTTTGTTTTTCATCATTCATTGGGAGCGGATACACCTGTCACCAAGGTTGAACGCCGTGTTGCGGTAGAAAAATCTTCGATAAACATTCAGGAGAATTAGCGCACAAACTTCCACACGGAGGAGGGGATTTTGTCATAAAGCTTATTCATGGTCAGTTCTGCCAGACGATGATCCGCTGCTGAATAAAACACCGCGAGTTCCTCGTCGGGAAGTTCGTATTTATTTTTTTCAATTACTCGTTCAAGGGTATCAATTGTCTGACAGCGTCTTAAACGCATCAAATAATCAATTTTTGTTAATGGTTTTTCGGACATACCTTCACCTTAGTGTTGAAAAATTAACAAGAGTGGCTAACAGGATTAGCCTTGCTTACATTGACGAAACTGCGGAACAATTTGTTACCTGTTTTACGCCATTTCTGTAAGTCGTGTGTATTTATGCCATAGCTACTGAACAACATAAACGTATCGTCGAGGTATTCGTCTATCAGTTCAATCAGCTTATTATCTTCATTGTACTTAATTTTATAATTAAGTGCGAAAGTGGCTATGTGTTCTATCAGCTCGTTTAACTGCAAATTGATTGCTGATGTAGGATCGTTAACCCACCCATGATGGCTCTCTTCAAGATTAACGAGGCAATCATGATACAACGTTTCGCAGAGAAATTTGAGCTGCGCAATATCATGCCTTTTCGGCGAGTATTCGTCCATATCGCATCCCCTTCTGAGTGGTAATTTTTTTACTAACCAAACGCTGTTTCAGGATGGGAAACTTCTGCTCTGACCAGAGACACAGGCTGCTTTATGATGTTGATATAACTATAAGCTAGTCTGAATAGGATTTCATGGTGCCATCATGAAAAATTACAAATAATATGTTTTCCTGTCCAAAATGGACGAAATAGCAATCAATTCAATGGAGATAAAATGTCGCGTTTATGCGATTTAATGTTCGCGCATCCTTACGATTCATTAAGTTAGCGCAGTTGAGATTATTCCTCAGATGGGAATATTTTTATACCAGGATTTTTCTGACTTAATCTGATTGTACCAGCTAATTAAGAGTATTACCTGGCGACCAAAGTTTTATCCCAAATACACAGTAATTATATGCCTTATATTTGCAGCATAAAATAAACAAACAGACAATAAATGCTTTTAATGACCGTTTATTGACGGATGAGTTGATGTGAAAAAGGCCGCTATGCGCGGCCTTTTCTAATATAGAGACTGAGTAACTTAGTGGTGCTCAACCTTGTGGCTGTGTTCGATATCTTCGCTGCGGCGGCTAAAGCGGCGGCGGACCACCACAAAGAACACCGGAACGAAGAAGATAGCCAGTACGGTTGCGGTGATCATTCCACCCATTACGCCGGTACCTACGGCGTTCTGTGCGCCGGAACCTGCACCGGAGCTGATAACCAACGGCAGTACCCCGAGGATAAACGCCAGAGACGTCATCAGAATCGGGCGCAAACGCATACGTACTGCTTCGAGCGTCGCTTCTATCAGCCCTTTGCCCTCTTTATCCATCAGATCCTTGGCGAATTCGACGATAAGTATCGCGTTCTTCGCCGACAAGCCAATGGTTGTCAGCAGGCCTACCTGGAAGTACACGTCATTGGTCAGGCCACGGAAAGTCGCCGCCAGCAATGCACCAACAACCCCCAGCGGAACCACCAGCATGACCGAGAACGGAATCGACCAGCTCTCATAGAGTGCCGCCAGACAGAGGAAGACCACAATCAGCGAAATGGCGTACAGCGCTGGCGCCTGGTTACCGGAGAGACGTTCCTGATAGGACATCCCCGTCCAGTCATAGCCGATACCGGTAGGCAACTTGCTGGCCAGTTCTTCCATCATGGCCATCGCTTCACCGGTACTTTTACCCGGAGCTGCCTGACCAAGAAGTTCCATTGACGGCAAACCGTTGTAACGTTCCAGACGCGGTGAACCATATTCCCAGTGCGTTGTGGAGAAGGCTGAGAACGGCACCATCTGACCATCGGTCGCACGGACGTACCAGTTACCGATGTCGCTTGGCAGCATGCGGTATTTCGCCTGCGACATCACGTACACTTTCTTCACGCGACCACGGTCGATGAAGTCGTTAACGTAGCTACCACCCCATGCTGCTCCCAGCGTGGTGTTGATATCGCTAATCGATACGCCCAGCGCCTGCGCTTTTTCCTGATCGATATCGATCTTGAATTGCGGTGTATCTTCAAGCCCGTTAGGACGCACGCCGACCAGCAGATCCGGATGCTGCGCGATTTCACCAAACAGCTGGTTACGCGCCTGCGTTAACTTCTCATGGCCGAGGTTAGCCTGATCGATTAACTGGAAGTCAAAGCCGGTAGCCGTACCCAGCTCGACAATCGCTGGCAGGTTAAAGGCGAAGACCATCGCATCTTTAATCGACGCAAAGTGTCCGCTGGCACGGCCCGCAATCGCAGGAACCTTGTTCGCTTCACCTGGACGTTCATCCCAGTTTTTCAGCGAAACGAATGCCAGACCGGTGTTCTGACCGCGACCGGAGAAGCCGAAACCGTTAACTGTAAAGACAGAGTTAACGTTGTCTTTCTCGTTTTCCAGATAATACTTCGTCACTTCATCCAGCACTTTCTGCGTACGTTCTTGAGTCGCACCCGCAGGCAACTGAGCCATGGTCAGAAATACACCCTGGTCTTCATCCGGCAGGAACGAACTTGGCAGACGTACAAACAGCACCGCCATGCCCGCAACGATGATGATATAGAGCAGCAAATAACGACCGGTGCTGCGCAGGATGTTGCCCACGCTGTCGGTGTAATGGTGCGTGCTCTTCTCGAACATGCGGTTGAACCAGCCGAAAAAGCCTTTTTTACCTTCGCCGTGATCGCCTTTGGCAACAGGTTTCAGCATCGTGGCGCACAGCGCTGGCGTCAGGATCAATGCCACCAGTACAGAGAGCACCATCGCAGAAACAATGGTGATCGAGAACTGGCGATAGATAGCGCCGGTAGAACCACCAAAGAAGGCCATTGGGATAAATACGGCTGACAGAACCAGCGCAATACCGACCAGCGCGCCCTGAATCTGCTCCATCGAGCGCCGTGTCGCCTCTTTCGGCGGCAAGCCTTCTTCCATCATCACACGCTCGACGTTTTCCACCACCACGATGGCGTCGTCCACGAGCAGACCTATCGCCAGCACCATACCAAACATGGTGAGGGTGTTTATCGAGTAGCCAAACGCGGCGAGTATGGAGAAAGTACCGAGCAGCACCACCGGCACCGCAATGGTTGGGATAAGCGTTGCGCGGAAGTTCTGCAGGAACAGATACATCACCAGGAACACCAGTACGATCGCTTCAACCAGCGTTTTCACCACTTCGTTAATAGAGATCTTAACGAACGGGGTGGTGTCGTACGGGTAAACCACTTTCAGACCGTGAGGGAAGAACGGTTCCAGTTTGGCGATAGTACCGCGTACTGCCTCGGCGGTATCCAGTGCGTTCGCGCCGGTTGCCAGTTTAATCCCCAGACCGGCTGCCGGTTGACCGTTGTAGCGGGCGATAACGTCATAGCTTTCGCCGCCCAGTTCGATCTTCGCGACATCGCGCAGACGAACCTGCGAGCCATCGCTGTTCACTTTCAGCAGGATTTTGCCAAACTCTTCGGTCGAGGTCAGACGGGTCTGCGCGATGATGGAGGCGTTCAACTGCTGCCCTTTCACCGGCGGTGTACCGCCTAACTGACCGGCCGCTACCTGGGCGTTCTGCGCTTTAATAGCCGTAATCACGTCAACCGGCGTCAGTTGGAAGTTATTGAGTTTGTTCGGATCCATCCAGATACGCATCGCGTACTGCGCACCGAACAGCTGAACATCACCCACGCCCGCAGTACGGCTGACCGGATCTTTAATGGTCGCGCCCACATAGTCGGCGATATCTTCCTGCGTCATGGATCCATCGGTACTGATCATACCGAGAACCATCAGGAAGCTACTGGATGATTTCTCAACGCTAACACCTTGCTGCTGTACTTCTTGCGGTAACAACGGCATCGCCAGTTGCAGTTTGTTCTGCACCTGAACCTGCGCGATATCCGCATCAGTACCTGAATCGAAGGTGATAGTGATCTGCACCGTACCAGAGGAATCACTGGCAGAGGACATATACAGCAGGTTATCGATACCGTTCATGTTCTGTTCGATAACCTGCGTTACGGTATCCTGCACCGTTTTCGCATCAGCACCTGGATAGGAAGCCGTGATCTGAATTGCCGGTGGCGCGATCGTCGGATACTGCGCTACCGGCAATTTGAGGATCGAAAGCGCCCCCGCCAGCATGATGATAATCGCGATAACCCACGCAAATATGGGGCGATCGATAAAAAACTTAGCCATGTCTTAACGGCTCCTGTTTAAGTTAAGACTTCGGTTTTTCTGACTGGCCGCCGGCCTGGGCTTGCTCTTTATTGTCAGAAGTCACTTCCTGCGCTTTCACCTGCGCGCCCGGTTTGACTTTTTGTAAACCAGTAATGATCACGCGATCGCCGGTTTTCAGGCCATCCGTTACGAGCCATTTGTCGCCAATGGCCTGGGTCGCAGTGATATTACGGATTTCAACTTTGTCGCCTTCGCCCACAATCATCACCGTTGCATCGCCACGCGGCGTACGGGCAACGCCTTGTTGCGGAACCAGCATCGCGTTCGGATTTACACCTTCTTCAAGTTTGGCGCGCACAAACATGCCCGGCAGCAGAGTGTGGTCAGGGTTCGGGAACACCGCACGCAGCGTGATAGAACCGGTGGTCTGGTCAACGGTCACACCGGAGAACTCCAGCGTACCGGCTTGCGAATACTGAATGCCGTCATTGGTGACCAACTGCACTTTCGCTTTGCCGTTTTCCTGTTTCAGAGAACCATTTGCCATCTCTTGTTTCAGGCGCAAGAAGTCGTTGCTCGACTGGGTTACATCAACGTAGATCGGATCAAGCTGCTGCACGGTAGTCAGCGCAGTCGTTTGCCCGCTCTGCACTAACGCGCCTTCCGTCACGGTTGACGTACCGGTGCGACCGCTAATGGGCGAGGTCACTTTGGTGTAAGCCAGATTGATGCGCGCGCTTTCAACCGCTGCTTTTGCGGCGATAACCGACGCATTAGCCTGCTGTGCATCCGCCTGGGCGGTATCGTAATCCTGTTGGCTGATGTACTTGGTGCCGATCAGTTTTTTATAACGATTCACGGTCATCTGCGCGATATTCGCGGCAGCTTGCGCTTTAGCAAGATCGCCTTTCGCGCTGTCGTAAGCCGCTTGATAAGTTGCCGGATCAATCTGATAGAGCGAGACACCTGCTTCAACGTCACTGCCTTCGGTGAAGTTGCGTTTTAAAATAATGCCGCTAACCTGCGGGCGGACTTCCGCAATGCGGTACGCACTGGTTCGACCCGGCAGTTCTGTGGTGATTTGCAGAGGTTCAGTTTTGACCGTTACGACGCCAACTTCTGGCATCTGGCCTGCTCCCTGCTGCGCAGGTTTTTCGTCACATCCTGTAAGCGCTAAGCTGCCCGAAAGCATCAGAACGACCGCCAGAGGCGTTAACCCTCTGTTTTTGTTCATAAGTAAACCTCGAGTGTCCGATTTCAAATTGATCAATGGATCAATGGCCCAAAAACCCATTGCTGCGTTTATATTATGGTCGTGCTATGGTACAAACATTCACAAATGTATGTAAATCTGACTCCTGTAAATTCACCAACATATGGCACGAAAAACCAAACAACAGGCGCTGGAGACTCGTCAGCACATTCTTGATGTCGCCATGCGTCTGTTTTCGCAGAATGGCGTTTCTGCAACGTCGCTGGCTGAAATTGCGCAGGCGGCAGGCGTGACTCGCGGCGCGATTTACTGGCACTTCAAAAACAAGTCGGATTTGTTTAGTGAAATATGGGAGCTATCAGAGTCCAGTATTAGCGATCTTGAGACTGAGTATCGGGCAAAATTCCCCGGCGATCCACTCTCTGTATTAAGAGAAATATTGGTTTATATCCTTGAAGCAACAGTTGTTGAAGAACGGCGTCGCTTAATGATGGAGATCATTTTTCACAAATGTGAGTTTGTCGGCGAAATGGCGATTGTGCAAGAAGCGCAGCGGAATTTGTGCCTGGAAAGTTATGATCGAATCGAGCTTACACTTCGCGAATGTATGCAAGCAAAATTGCTGCCGGACAACTTACTGACCCGCCGCGTCGCAGTGCTTATACGCGCCTATGTTTCAGGCATTATGGAAAACTGGCTCTTTGCTCCGCAATCTTTTGATCTCAAAAAAGAAGCGCGTGATTACGTTTCTGTTTTGCTTGAGATGTGCCAGCTCTGCCCGACGCTACGCGCTGAGCAGCACGCGCTTAACGCATAACATTGTAAGCCGCCAGGATTTCTCCTGGAGGTTTCTCACTTCGCTAGGTTGTTGCATAACAGCGTGATATTCTTGCGCGCGTGGCTATTCCGGCCGCCTTCCCGAACAGAAAACGATCGCTCAAATTATGTTGCACAACTATCGCATGCGAAACACGTTCGCCGCTTTTGCCGCCGCATTGTTTCTTGTCATTATTTGCCTTGCGAGTAACGTCGCCCGGGCGCAGACAACCAACGATTTGCCTTCCCGCACCGATGTGCAAAGCCAGCTTGACGCGTTAAATAAGCAAAAAGAGCACTCCGCGCAGGACAAATTAGTTATCCAGGATTTAACGGAGACGCTGGACACGCTCGACAAAATTGACCGGGTCAAGCAAGAAACCGCGCTACTCAAGCAAAAAGTTGCCCAGGCGCCAGACAAACTGCGCCAGGCAACAGATGCGCTCAACGCGCTTAACGACAAAGACAACGACGACGAGACGCGTAAAACGCTGGCCTCGCTCTCCCTGCGCCAACTCGAATCCCGCGTTTCACAACTGCTGGAAGATCTGCAAACCGCGCAAAACGACTTATCCAATTACAACAGCCAACTGGTGTCCTTACAGACTCAGCCGGAGCGTGTGCAGAATTCTATGTACTCCGCTTCGCAGCAGCTGCAGCAAATTCGCAACCGTCTGAACGGCACTGCGGCGGGTGAAGGCGCACTGCGTCCTTCGCAGCAAAATCTGTTGCAGGCACAGCAGGCATTGCTCAATGCGCAGATCGAACAGCTGCGCAAAAGCCTCGAAGGCAACACGGTATTGCAAGATACGTTGCAAAAACAGCGCGATTACGTAACTGCGAACAGTAATCGCCTTGAACACCAGCTCCAGTTATTGCAGGAAGCGGTAAACAGCAAACGCCTGACGCTCACCGAAAAAACCGCACAAGAAGCGGTCACGCCAGACGAAACGGCGCGCATCCAGGCGAACCCGCTGGTAAAACAAGAGCTGGATATTAACCATCAACTGAGCCAGAAATTGATTTCTGCGACAGAGAGCGGTAACGCGTTGGTGCAGCAGAATATCAAGGTGAAAAACTGGCTCGATCGTGCGTTGCAGTCTGAGCGCAATATAAAAGAACAGATTTCCGTATTGAAAGGCAGCTTACTGTTGTCGCGTATTCTCTACCAGCAACAGCAGACCTTACCGTCGGCGGATGAACTGGAAGATATGACCAACCGCATTGCGGATCTGCGTCTTGAGCAGTTCGACATCAACCAGCAGCGTGACGCCCTGTTCCAGAGCGATAACTTTGTCGCCAAGCTGGAAGAGGGGCACCAGGCCGACGTTAACGACGAGGTTCATGACGCGCTGTTGCAAGTAGTCGATATGCGCCGCGAACTGCTTGATCAACTGAACAAGCAGCTTGGCAACCAGCTCATGATGGCCATCAACTTGCAGGTGAATCAGCAGCAATTGATGAGCGTGTCGAAAAGCTTACAAGAGATCCTGACCCAGCAAATCTTTTGGGTAAACAGTAATAAGCCGATGGACTGGGAGTGGTTCAAATCTTTCCCGAAAGCGCTACGCGACCAGGTTAAAAGCACCAAAATTACCGTTAACTGGGAAAAAGCCTGGCCAGCGGTGGCCATTGCTTTTCTGGCCGGTTTGCCATTATTGCTGATTGCCGGGGTGATTCGCTGGCGTTTGCGCTGGCTGAAAAGCTACCAGGCGAAACTCGCCGCCCAGGTTGGGCAACTGCGTAGCGACAGCCAGTTGCATACGCCGAAAGCGATTTTTATCGATCTGATTCGTGCCTTGCCGGTCTGTTTGCTGATCCTGGCGGTCGGCCTGATCCTGCTAACCATGCAGCTAAACATTAGCGAGCTGCTGTGGGCATTCAGTAAAAAACTGGCGCTGTTCTGGCTGGTATTTGGCCTGTGCTGGAAAGTGCTGGAAAAAGACGGCGTTGCGGTCAGCCACTTTAATATGCCTGCACAGCTCACCAGCCACTGGCGTCGGCAGATTGTTCGTATCAGCCTGGCATTATTGCCGTTGCATTTCTGGTCGGTGGTATCGGAACTCTCTCCGTTGCATCTGATGGACGATGTGATCGGGCAGTTTGTCATTCTGGTTAACTTGCTGGTGATCACCGCGCTGGTGTGGCCGATGTTCCGCGAAAGCTGGCGTGATAAAGAGTCGCACAGCATGCGTCTGGTGACAGTTACCGTGCTGGCGATTGTACCCATTGCCTTAATGGTGCTGACGGCGACGGGGTATTTCTATACCACGCTGCGCCTCTCCGGGCGCTGGATTGAAACGGTTTACCTGGTCATTATCTGGAACCTGCTTTACCAGACGGTGCTGCGTGGCTTAAGCGTAGCGGCACGCCGTATTGCGTATCGTCGTGCGCTGGCGCGTCGGCAGAATATGGTGAAAGAGGGCGCGGAAGGGGCTGAACCGCAAGAAGAACCGACCATTGCGCTGGAGCAGGTCAACCAGCAGACATTGCGTATCACGATGTTGGTGATGGTGGCGCTGTTTGGCGTAGTGTTCTGGGCGATTTGGTCAGATTTGATCACCGTTTTCGCCTACCTCGACAGTATCACCTTGTGGCATTACAACGGCACTGAAGCCGGTGCGGCGGTGACGAAAAGCGTGACGCTCGGCAGCTTGTTGTTTGCGGTGATTGTCTTTGTCGTGGCATGGGCGCTGATCCGCAACTTACCGGGCTTACTGGAAGTGCTGATCCTCTCGCGGCTGAATATGCGCCAGGGCTCCTCGTATGCCGTCACCACTATTCTCAACTACATCATCATTGCCGTTGGCGCGTTAACCGTGTTCGGCTCGCTTGGCGTCTCGTGGGATAAACTGCAATGGCTGGCAGCCGCGTTGTCGGTTGGTCTGGGGTTCGGCTTACAGGAAATTTTCGGTAACTTTGTTTCCGGCCTGATAATTCTGTTTGAACGCCCGGTGCGCATAGGCGATACGGTAACCATTGGCACCTTTTCCGGTACGGTCAGTAAAATCCGTATCCGTGCCACCACCATTACCGATTTTGACCGCAAAGAGGTCATCATCCCCAATAAAGCGTTCGTCACCGAGCGTCTGATTAACTGGTCATTGTCCGATACCATCACCCGCGTGGTGATCCGCATTGGCGTGGCGTATGGTTCGGATCTCGACAAGGTGAAAAAAGTTCTGCTGAAAGCGGCGATGGAGCATCCAAAAGTGATGCACGATCCGGAACCAGCTGTCTTCTTCACTACTTTTGGCGCCAGCACGCTGGATCATGAGCTGCGTCTGTATGTGCGTGAACTGCGCGATCGCAGCTATACGGTGGATGAGCTCAACCGCACCATCGATAAACTGTGTCGCGACAATGATATTGATATCGCCTTCAATCAGCTGGAAGTGCACCTGCGTAATGATAAAGGTGATGAGCTGACCGAAGTGAAGCGTGAGCTAAAAGGTGACGATCCGACACCGTCGGTCGCGCAATAAACGCGTTCCCCTCTCTTACGGGAGAGGGGCATCCAGTTGTTTGTTTTCAAAATCTTTTTTTACAATCTCCAGCGCCTTCAGCACCAGCTCAGGCGCAATATCATGCTGCTCCAGCAACATAATCAAATCCACCGCCAGCTTGACCTCATCCGGGGCATTTTCCAGTGACATTCTCTCTCCTGGGTTAACGGGTTAAGCGCGTCAGTACGCCTTCGATCTTCTCCAGCGCATGGCGACAACGGGCAAGCCTGCCGGCAAACGCTTCAACTTCTTTATGCAACTGTTGCTGTTCAACAAGCGTAGTGACCGAACGCAAACGCTGTTCGCGTTCTTGTTTCATCGTCAGCAGTCGACGCTCATACTCCTGATGTTTCAGGCGTCTGCGCTGCCAGCGTGCAATGCCCGGCGAAGCGTGATCCCACTCGCGTAGCGACCAGACGGCGCTTTCGCGCGTCAACGCCGCGATTTGCGCGGTCAAATGCTCCGCCAGCCAGACTACTTGTTCCAGCCGCCCATGCTCAACCGCATGGCGCAACGCCGCCATATTCGCTGTGCTTTCATCAAGATAAGATTGCATCCGCGTACTGCGGGTTTGAAAAAGATGCCTGTCAAAACGGGCGCTTACCGTGGCGTGTTGCGCCAGCGGTGCGACCTGCTGGCGTAGCGTCGCGAGTTGTTGTTCCAGCCTCTGTAAAAGCACGGCGCTTTTCACGCGTCTTCCCCCTGTAAATCACCCTGACTGTGCTACATTAGCCGCTCATCCTGATAACGATTCGCATTATGCAACGCACTATTTTAATCATCATAGGTTGGTTGGCGGTAGCCCTTGGTACGCTCGGCGTGGTATTGCCGCTGCTCCCGACCACCCCTTTTATATTGCTGGCGGCGTGGTGCTTCGCCCGATCTTCGCCGCGTTTTCATCAGTGGTTGCTCTACCGTTCCTGGTTTGGTGGTTATCTGCGCCACTGGCAGCAGTACCGTGCAATGCCACCGGGCGCGAAGCCGCGCGCGATTGCGGTCATCCTGGTTACGTTCGCCATTTCATTATATTTCGTGAACATGTTATGGGTACGTATTCTGTTGCTGGTCATTCTGGCCTGTCTGCTTTTCTTTATGTGGCGCATCCCGGTGATTGACGCAAAGCAACAAAAACCATAAAGCGCAGCGAAGGCAGTTGCAATTGTGGCGGACTGCCAGTAAATTCGAGCGTTTTCGAGCACGGGTGCGGCTGATTAAATGTTAATCAGTGGTTACATCAAACCTTCAACGCGCGTCACCGTGAGTAATACCGTTTCTATCAGGCAAAAATCCATGACAGCGACTGCGCAGCAGCTTGAATTTCTTAAAAACAGCATCAAAAGCATTCAGGATTACCCGAAACCGGGCATCCTGTTCCGTGATGTCACCAGTTTGCTGGAAGACCCGAAAGCGTACGCTCTCAGCATTGAACTGCTGGTTGAGCGTTATAAAAACGCCGGGATCACCAAAGTTGTCGGTACCGAAGCGCGCGGCTTCCTGTTTGGCGCGCCGGTCGCACTCGGTCTGGGCGTCGGTTTTGTACCGGTGCGTAAACCGCGTAAACTGCCGCGCGAAACCATCGCCGAAAGCTATGAGCTGGAGTACGGTACCGATCAGTTAGAGATCCACGTTGATGCGATCCAGCCCGGCGATAAAGTGCTGGTGGTGGACGATCTGCTGGCGACTGGCGGCACCATTGAGGCGACGGTAAAACTGATTCGCCGTCTGGGTGGAGAAGTGACCGACGCCGCATTTATCATTAATTTGTTCGACCTTGGCGGCGAACAGCGCCTGCAAAAACAGGGCATTACCAGCTACAGCCTGGTGCCGTTCCCGGGGCATTAATCGCGCTGTGTACGCCAATTACCTCCATTCCTCACGCCTGAGGGATGGAGTGTATTCACAGCATGGCTGTGTTAGCATTATCCCTTCGTAAATCCACCTTCCAGCGTTTCAGAGCCTGCCAATGAGTTATCAGGTCTTAGCCCGAAAATGGCGACCACAAACTTTTGCTGACGTCGTCGGCCAGGAGCATGTGCTGACCGCACTGGCGAACGGCTTATCTTCAGGACGCATCCATCATGCGTATCTGTTTTCTGGCACCCGTGGTGTCGGAAAAACCTCTATTGCCCGCTTGCTGGCGAAGGGGCTTAACTGCGAAACCGGCATCACCGCCACCCCGTGCGGCGTCTGTGATAACTGCCGTGAAATCGAGCAGGGCCGCTTTGTTGATTTAATAGAAATTGACGCCGCCTCGCGCACCAAAGTGGAAGACACGCGCGATCTGCTGGACAACGTACAGTACGCACCGGCGCGCGGGCGTTTTAAAGTTTATCTTATTGATGAAGTGCATATGCTCTCGCGTCACAGCTTTAACGCGCTGTTAAAGACGCTGGAAGAGCCGCCCGAGCATGTCAAATTCCTGCTGGCGACCACTGACCCGCAAAAACTGCCGGTGACCATTCTCTCCCGCTGCCTGCAGTTCCATCTGAAAGCGCTGGATGTCGACCAGATCCGTAATCAGCTCGAACATATTCTCGATGACGAGAAGATTGAGCACGAGCCCCGCGCGCTGCAACTTCTGGCGCGCGCTGCCGACGGCAGCCTGCGTGATGCGTTGAGTCTGACCGATCAGGCGATTGCTAGCGGCAATGGCCAGCTTTCCGCTGAAGTGGTCAGTTCAATGCTCGGCACGCTGAATGACGACCAGGCGCTTTCGCTGGTTGAAGCGGTCGTCGCCGCCAATGGCGAACGTGCAATGTCGCTGGTGAACGATGCGGCCTCGCGCGGCGTTGAGTGGGATGCGTTGCTGCTGGAAATGCAAACGTTACTGCACCGCATCGCGATGGTTCAGCTCACGCCTGCGGCACTTGGCAGCGATATGGCACCGGTTGAACACCGTCTGCGCGAACTGGCTCGCACGGTGCCGCCCGCCGATGTGCAGCTCTATTACCAAACGCTGCTGATTGGCCGCAAAGAGCTGCCGTTTGCGCCGGACAGGCGTATGGGCGTCGAGATGACGCTGCTGCGCGCGCTGGCTTTCCACCCGCGTATGCCGCTGGCCGCGCCGGAAGCTCCACAACAATCTTTTGCTCCCGTGGCACCCACGGCGGTGGTCTCGCCGCAGCAGGTTGCTGTCGCACCACAAATGCCTTCGCAGATACCGCCGCCGCAAGATGCGCCGATGCCCGACGCGACCAGCCAGGTGCTGGCAGCGCGCAGACAACTGCAACGCGCGCAGGGAGCAGACAAAGCAAAAAAGAGTGAACCGGCAGCCGCAACCCGCGCGCGGCCGGTGAGTAACGCCGCGCTGGAACGACTGGCTTCGGTGACCGAGCGTGTGCAATCGCGTCCGGCTCCGTCTGCGCTCGAACAGACTCCGGCCAAAAAAGAAGCCTACCGCTGGAAAGCGACAACGGTTGTGGAAACGGTAAAAGAAGTTGTCGCCACACCCAAAGCGTTGAAAAAAGCGCTCGAGCATGAAAAAACGCCAGAGCTGGCGAAAAAACTGGCGGAAGAAGCGATAGAACGCGACGCCTGGGCGAAAGAAGTCAGCCAGCTCAAATTGCCGAAACTGGTCGAGCAGGTTGCGCTGAATGCCTGGAAAGAGCAGGACGGCGAACGAATATGCCTGCATCTGCGTAGCTCCCAGCGCCATCTAAACTCGCAGGGCGCGTTGAAAACGCTGGGCGAGGCGCTGAGTGAATTACATAGCGCAGCGGTTGAACTGACTATCATTGAAGATGATAATCCGGCAGTGCGTACGCCGCTGGAGTGGCGACAGGCAATCTATGAGGAAAAACTTGCGCAGGCGCGCGAGTCGATCATTGCGGATAACAACATCCAGACGCTGCAACGATTTTTCGATGCGGATCTGGACGAAGAGAGTATTCGCCCCCTTTGACGGGCAGCTGCGGCTACCCGTTTTCAACCCTGAATGTGACTTATCACTCTGGTCAGTCACCACAGCTAAAGAGAGAAGCCTATGTTTGGAAAAGGCGGTCTGGGTAACCTGATGAAGCAGGCCCAGCAGATGCAAGAAAAAATGCAGAAAGTGCAGGAAGAGATCGCGCAGCTGGAAGTGACCGGCGAATCGGGCGCGGGTCTGGTGAAAGTGACCATCAACGGCGCGCATAACTGCCGTCGCGTGGAGATCGATCCGAGCCTGCTGGAAGACGACAAAGAGATGCTGGAAGATTTGGTTGCCGCTGCTTTTAACGATGCTGCTCGCCGCATTGACGAAACGCAGAAAGAGAAAATGGCCTCCGTCTCTTCCGGTATGTCGCTGCCGCCAGGCTTTAAGATGCCGTTCTGATGCAGACCAGCCCGCTGTTAACGCAGCTTATGGAAGCACTGCGCTGCCTGCCGGGCGTCGGCCCGAAGTCGGCGCAGCGTATGGCGTTTACGCTGTTGCAGCGCGATCGCAGCGGCGGAATGCGGCTGGCACAGGCGCTCACTCGGGCGATGTCGGAAATCGGCCACTGCGCCGATTGCCGCACGTTCACCGAACAGGAAGTCTGCAATATTTGCAGTAACCCGCGACGCCAGGAAAACGGTCAAATCTGTGTAGTGGAAAGCCCGGCAGATATCTATGCTATTGAGCAGACCGGGCAGTTTTCCGGTCGCTACTTTGTGCTGATGGGGCATCTGTCACCGCTCGACGGCATCGGCCCGGACGACATTGGCCTTGACCGGCTGGAACAGCGTCTGGCGTCCGAGAAAATCCAGGAACTGATCCTCGCCACCAACCCGACGGTGGAAGGCGAAGCGACCGCTAACTATATTGCTGAGCTTTGCGCGCAGTATGGTGTGGAAGCCAGCCGTATCGCCCACGGCGTGCCGGTGGGCGGCGAACTGGAAATGGTTGACGGGACGACGCTGTCGCACTCGCTGGCCGGCCGCCACAAGATTCGTTTTTAACCAAACGGAGGCAGAAATTTTTGCCTCCGCTTGAAATTTCCCGCCAATATCCCCACTTCTCCCTCAACGCATTTTTACCTTGTAAATGGCATTGTTGAGGTTTTCCCAATGAAAGGACAAGAAACTCGCGGTTTTCAGTCTGAAGTGAAACAGCTTCTGCACTTGATGATCCATTCTCTTTATTCGAACAAAGAAATCTTCCTGCGTGAGCTTATCTCCAACGCCTCGGATGCGGCGGACAAACTGCGTTTTCGCGCGCTGTCCAAACCGGAACTGTACGAAGGCGATGGCGATCTGCACGTGCGCGTCTCCTTTGATAAAGAGAACCGTACGCTGACCATTGCCGATAACGGCATTGGTATGACGCGTGATGAAGTGATCGACCACCTGGGGACGATTGCAAAATCGGGCACCAAGGCGTTTCTGGAATCAATGGGTTCCGATCAGGCGAAAGACAGCCAGCTGATTGGTCAGTTCGGCGTCGGTTTCTATTCGGCATTTATCGTTGCCGATAAAGTCACCGTGCGCACCCGCGCGGCGGGTGAAAGCGCTGAAAACGGCGTGTTCTGGGAATCCGAAGGCGCAGGTGAATATACCGTTGCCGATATCACTAAAGCCGATCGCGGCACCGAAATCACGTTGCACCTGCGTGAAGGGGAAGACGATTTCCTCAATGACTGGCGCGTTCGCTCAATCATCAGCAAATATTCCGACCATATCGCCCTGCCGGTAGAGATCGAAAAACAGGAAGAGAAAGACGGCGAAACCGTGGTCTCCTGGGAGAAAATCAACAAAGCGCAGGCGCTGTGGACGCGTAACAAAGCGGAAATTAAAGACGACGAATACAACGAGTTCTACAAACATATCTCCCACGACTTTACCGATCCGCTGATCTGGAGCCACAACCGTGTGGAAGGTAAGCAGGAGTACACCAGCCTGCTTTACATTCCGTCGCAGGCCCCGTGGGATATGTGGAACCGCGATCATAAACATGGCCTGAAACTCTACGTTCAACGCGTGTTTATCATGGATGAAGCCGAACAGTTCATGCCGAACTACCTGCGCTTTGTGCGCGGCCTTGTTGATTCCAACGATCTGCCGCTCAACGTTTCGCGTGAAATCCTGCAGGACAGCAGCGTCACGCGCAGCCTGCGCACCGCGCTGACCAAACGCGTGCTGCAAATGCTGGAAAAACTGGCGAAAGATGACGCGGAAAAATACCAGACCTTCTGGCAACAGTTTGGCCTGGTGCTGAAAGAGGGCGCGGGCGAAGATCACGCGAACCTGGAAAACATCGCCAAACTGCTGCGCTTTGCCTCCACGCATAACGACTCCTCCGCACAAACTGTGTCGCTGGAAGAGTATGTGTCGCGCATGAAAGAAGGGCAGGAAAAAATCTACTTCATCACTGCCGACAGCTACGCCGCAGCGAAGAGCAGCCCGCATCTGGAGCTGCTGCGTAAGAAAGGCATCGAAGTGCTGCTGCTTTCCGATCGCATCGACGAGTGGATGATGAGCTACCTGACCGAGTTCGACGGCAAGCCGTTCCAGTCTGTTGCCAAAGCTGACGCTTCGCTGGATAAACTGGCAGACGAAGTGGATGAAAGCACTAAAGAAGCTGAAAAAGCGCTGGAGCCGTTCGTTGAGCGCGTTAAATCCCTGCTCGGTGAGCGCGTGAAAGAAGTGCGTCTTACCCACCGTCTGACCGATACGCCAGCCGTTGTCGTGACCGATGCTGACGAGATGAGCACCCAGATGGCGAAACTGTTCGCCGCTGCGGGTCAGAATGCGCCGGAAGTGAAATACATTTTCGAGCTCAACCCGGACCACGCCCTGGTGAAACGCGCGGCGGATACACAAGACGAAACCCAGTTTAACGAATGGGTTGAGTTGTTGCTGGATCAGGCGCTGTTCGCCGAACGCGGTACGCTGGAAGATCCGAACCAGTTTATTCGCCGCATGAACCAGTTGCTGGTTTCATAAGCAGAAACTTGTCGTTCAGGGAGGCCTCAGGCCTCCCTTTTTTATCTCCACACCTCCGAATCTTGTCTCCCTCGATGTTACCGGGCACTTTCCTTTCTGAGTCTCACGCACCTTAAGAAAACGTATCATTAACCGTTTCAGCCGATCCCGCTTCCTTGAGCGCCGGTCATTCTGGTGTTATCTTTTAGCGCTTTTTGAAAAATTGAACCAACATTTGAGGGGATTTTCGCAATGCGTATTATTCTGCTTGGCGCTCCGGGCGCGGGTAAAGGAACTCAGGCTCAGTTCATCATGGAGAAATACGGTATTCCGCAAATCTCTACCGGTGACATGCTGCGCGCCGCTGTTAAATCTGGCAGCGAACTGGGCAAACAGGCAAAAGACATCATGGACGCGGGCAAGCTGGTCACTGACGAGCTGGTAATCGCGCTGGTGAAAGAGCGTATTGCCCAGGAAGATTGCCGCAACGGCTTCCTGCTGGACGGTTTTCCGCGCACCATTCCACAAGCGGACGCGATGAAAGAAGCCGGTATCAAGGTTGATTTCGTACTTGAGTTCGACGTGCCGGACGAGCTGATCGTCGATCGCATTATCGGCCGCCGCGTTCACGCTGCTTCCGGGCGCGTTTACCACATCAAATTCAATCCGCCGAAAGTAGAAGGCAAAGACGACGTGACCGGCGAAGAGCTGACCACGCGTAAAGACGATCAGGAAGAGACCGTGCGTAAACGCCTGGTGGAATACCATCAGATGACCGCGCCGCTGATCGGCTACTACCAGAAAGAAGCGCAGGCGGGTAACACCCAATACGCTAAAGTTGACGGTACCAAAGCCGTTGCTGATGTACGCGCAGAGCTGGAAAAAATCCTCGGCTAATCGCGCCCGCTCACCCGGACTCTCCGGGTGAGAATTTTTCTCATCTTACCTATCGCAGCAATGGGTTCCGTTTAACCGCTTTTACGCTACAATTACCAACCATTCAAAAGGTTAAGAGGCGTGAATGAGTCAGGCGAAAACCGGCATCCTGCTTGCCAATCTGGGCACTCCCGATGCCCCGACCCCCGAAGCGGTGAAACGCTATCTGCGGCAATTCTTGAGTGACAGACGCGTGGTCGATACGCCGCGTTTATTGTGGTGGCCGCTACTTCGCGGTGTGATCCTGCCTATTCGTTCTCCCCGCGTCGCCAAACTCTATCAATCTGTCTGGATGGAAGAGGGCTCACCGCTGATGGTTTACAGCCGCAGGCAGCAGCGGGCCCTGGCAGCGCGCTTGCCTGACGTGCCGGTGGTGCTTGGCATGAGTTACGGTTCGCCGTCGCTGGAAAGCGCGGTCAATGAACTGCTGGCACAAGAGGTCGAGCATATTGTGGTGCTGTCGCTCTACCCGCAATACTCCTGTTCCACCGTTGCCGCCGTGTGGGACGAGCTGGCGCGCATTCTGGCGAAAAAGCGCCATATTCCGGGCGTCTCTTTTATTCGCGACTATGCCGACAATGCGGATTACATCGCTGCGCTCGCCAACAGCGTGCGTGCCTCGTTTGCGCAGCATGGCGAGCCGGATTTATTGCTGCTTTCTTACCACGGCATTCCCCAGCGTTATGCAGCAGAAGGGGATGATTACCCGCAGCGCTGTCGCGATACGACGCGCGAGCTGGTGTCCGCGCTCGACTTACCGCCGGAAAAAGTGATGATGACGTTCCAGTCACGCTTTGGCCGCGAGCCGT
Organism: Kosakonia sp. LAM2021; assembly: GCF_016620385.1. NCBI lineage: Bacteria > Pseudomonadati > Pseudomonadota > Gammaproteobacteria > Enterobacterales > Enterobacteriaceae > Kosakonia > Kosakonia sp. LAM2021. The sequence continues at coordinate 46,988 of NZ_JAENHT010000010.1, read as the reverse complement.
GGTTGACGCCATACACCGATGAAACGCTGAAGATGCTCGGCGAAAAAGGTGTGAAGCATATTCAGGTGATGTCTCCGGGTTTTGCAGCCGACTGTCTGGAAACGCTGGAAGAGATCGCCGTGCAAAACCGCGAATTCTTCCTGGAAGCCGGTGGCGAAAAATATGAGTACATTCCGGCGCTTAATGATTCTCCTGAACATATCGAGATGATGGTCAATCTGACGGCTAAATATCGCTGATCGCAGGGCGGGCTGAGAGTGTGTTAACATTCCCAGCCCGAATGTATAGCGCTTATTACAATCATGAAATTTCCCGGTAAACGTAAATCCAAACACTATTTCCCCGTTAATGCCCGCGACCCGCTGTTACAGCAAATTCAGCCCGAGAGCGAATCCGGTACGTGTTGGGTAGTCGGTATCGATCAGACGCTGGTGGATATCGAGGCGAAAGTGGATGATGCGTTTATTACCCGTTACGGCCTCAGTGCGGGTCATTCGCTGGTGATCGCTGACGATGTCGCGGAAGCGCTCTACCAGGAACTGGTCAGTAACGACCTGATCACTCACCAGTTTGCGGGTGGCACCATTGGCAACACCATGCATAACTACTCGGTGCTGGCGGATGACCGCTCGGTGCTGCTTGGCGTCATGTGCGACAACGTGCAAATCGGCAGTTATGCCTACCGTTACCTGTGTAACACCTCCAGCCGTACCGATCTCAACTACCTGCAAGGCGTTGATGGCGCGATTGGCCGCTGTTTCACGCTGATTAGCGACAGCGGCGAGCGCACCTTTGCTATCAGCCCTGGCCATATGAACCAGTTGCGCCCGGAGAGCATTCCGGAAGCGGTGATCGCCGGGGCGTCCGCGCTGGTGCTCTCCTCTTATCTGGTACGCTGTAATCCCGGCGAGCCGATGCCGGAAGCCACCATGCAGGCAGTGGCCTACGCCAAAAAGCATAATGTGCCGGTGGTGCTGACGCTTGGCACCAAATATGTGATTGCCGATAACCCGCAGTGGTGGCGCGATTTCCTCAAAGAGAACGTCTCGATTCTGGCTATGAATGAAGAGGAAGGTCAGGCGCTGACTGGCGAAAGCGATCCGCTGCAGGCGGCTGATAAAGCGCTGGATTGGGTTGATCTCGTACTGTGTACCGCAGGCCCAATTGGCCTGTATATGGCCGGTTTCACCGAAGATGAAGCGAAGCGCAAAACGCAGCATCCGTTGCTGCCGGGGGCGATTGCCGAATTCAACCAGTACGAGTTCAGCCGTGCGCTGCGCCACAAAGATTGTGAACATCCGCTGCGCATTTACTCGCATATTGCGCCATATATGGGCGGGCCGGAAAAAATTATGAATACCAACGGCGCGGGCGATGGCGCGCTGGCGGCGTTGCTGCATGACATTACCGCCAACAACTATCACCGCTCCAACGTGCCGAACTCCAGCAAGCACAAATTCAACTGGTTGACGTACTCTTCGCTGGCGCAGGTGTGCAAATATGCCAACCGCGTCAGTTATCAGGTGCTGAACCAGCATTCGCCGCGTTTAACGCGCGGTCTGCCGGAACGCGAAGACAGCCTCGAAGAGGCGTACTGGGAACGTTAAGATGATTGCCCGACGAAGCCGGGCAGACAAGAAGATGAAACATGGCCGGAGCCGCGTAAGCACTCCGGCCTTCTTTATTAACCCGTTACGGCTTCTTCGACCGGTGGTTTTTCCAGTAATGTCAGCATGGTGTTGGCGATTTCGCGCTCGCCCATGACCACCTGATTCGCGCCACGTTCGGTGATGTAATCCACTTCATCGTCGTAGTGCGCGCGGGCGATAATTTCAATATGCGGGCACTTCTCACGCGCGGTGGCGACAATCTCCCCGGCTTCGTAACCGTTCGGAATGGTCAGCAGCAGCCAGCGGGCGCAATCGAGATGCGCCAGGTTCATGATCTCTTCGTTGGCGGCATTGCCCAGCACCGCGCGAATGCCACGTTCACGCAGTTCATCCACGCGAGTACGTGACGTTTCAATCACCACCAGCGGAATGCCCTGCGCCATCAGTTTTTCACCCAGCAGACTGCCGACGCGGCCAAAACCTACCAGCAAAGCGTGGTTGCAGATATCCACTGGGATCTGTTTCTCTTCTTCGATGGCCTCTTCCAGCGTTTGCTCTTCCAGCGTCTCAGTTTTATCGAGGTATTTTTCCAGCAGGGTAAACAGCACCGGGTTGAGCATAATCGACAGGATAGCGCCCGCCAGCACCAGATTTTGCCCGGCCTGCGGCAGCAGGTTCAGCGACATGCCGAGGCCTGCCAGAATAAAGGCGAACTCGCCGATCTGCGCAAGGCTTGCGGCAATGGTCAGCGCGGTGCGCGGCGAGTGACCAAACATGCGCACCAGCAGGAATGCAGCAACGGATTTACCAAAGATGATGATCGCCAGCGTAGCGAGCACCGCCAGCGGTTGCTCGATGAGAACCAGCGGATCAAACAGCATACCGACGGAGACAAAGAACAGCACCGCAAACGCGTCGCGCAGCGGCAGTGTATCGTGCGCCGCACGGTGGCTGAGCTCGGATTCGTTGAGCACCATCCCGGCGAAGAACGCGCCCAGCGCAAACGAAACATCAAACAATTCCACCGCACCAAAAGCGATACCGAGCGCCAGCGCCAGCACGGAGAGCGTAAACAGCTCGCGAGAACCCGTTGCTGCGCTGCGCGCCATAATCCACGGTACCAGACGGCGGCCAACCAGCATCATGATGGCGATAAAGGCCACCACTTTACCGATGGTGATACCCATATCCACCGCCAGCGACGCCAGCCCGACATTGCCTTTTTCCACCATTCCGGCGACGGCAGGCAGCAACACCAGCGTTAACACCATCACCAGATCTTCCACAATCAGCCAGCCGATGGCGATTTGCCCACGCTGGCTGTCGATAAGCTGCCGCTCCTCAAGCGCGCGCAGCAGTACCACGGTACTGGCGGTGGAGAGACAGAGCCCAAAAACGATGCCGGTCATCAGTGACCAATCCAGCATTGCGGAAAGCGCCATACCCAGTAGCGTCGCAACAGCAATCTGCGCGATCGCACCGGGAATGGCGATGGACTTTACCGCCATCAGATCCTTCAGTGAGAAATGCAGCCCGACGCCGAACATCAGCAAAATCACGCCCAGCTCCGCCAGCTCAGGCGCGAGTTGGGTATCGGCGACAAAACCCGGCGTAAACGGCCCGGACAATACACCCGCTAACAGGTAGCCCACCAGTGGCGAAATACGCAGTTTATTGGCAAGCATGCCGAGGATAAAAGCGAGCACAAGGCCGCCGACAATGGTGGTGATAAGCGGTGTGGCGTGATGCATTCCGTCTCCTTTCGTTGGTGCGTGGATCCCGCGGTTAAAAACCGACAACTGCGTTACAGTTTATGACAATTTTCGCCAGTATGTTTATGAATAATTGTTGAATTATGAAGAAAATGGCAATTTGGCTGAAAAAAGATAATAAGCTGGGTGTCCGTGACAGAAATCACGCGCCAGGGGCAGGCAGGCAAGAGAAAGCGGCGGCCAAAGTACCACTTTGGCCGTGTGGAAATCAGTGTTGTGGGCGGTTATCGGGCAGGAATATGGTTAGAATCCCGAGTAATGGCAGGAAAGCACATATTTTATAGACCAACTCAATGCTGGTATGATCGGCAACCAGCCCCAACACCGCAGCGCCAAGACCGCCCATCCCGAAGGCAAAACCAAAAAACAGTCCGGAAACCATGCCAATACGACCTGGTAACAGCTCCTGTGCATAGACAAGAATGGCTGAAAAGGCGGAGGCGAGTACGAAACCAATAATCACCGTCAAAATCCCGGTCCAGAAGAGTGTGGCGTAGGGTAAAAGAAGGGTAAACGGCGCGACACCGAGGATAGAGCCCCAAATCACATATTTTCTGCCAATCTTATCGCCCAGTGGCCCACCAATGACCGTACCTGCCGCAACCGCAAACAGGAAGATAAACAGATGCATCTGGGCATTTTGCACCGACAAATCAAACTTTTGCATTAAATAAAAGGTGAAATAGCTGCTAATGCTCGCCATATAGAAGTATTTCGAGAAAATCAGGATCAGCAGCACACAAACCGCCAGCACCACTTTATTACGTGGCAGCGGATTGCTCACGGAAATGGGCTTTTTACCTTTATTCACCCGGTGCTGCGCGGCGTACCAGCGGCTTACCTGCATCAGCACAATAATCGCCAGCAGGGCAGCCAGCACAAACCAGGCAACATTGCCTTTGCCGTAAGGCGCAATGATCACAGCCGCCAGTAATGGCCCAAGCGAGGCACCAAAGTTGCCGCCGACCTGAAAGATGGATTGCGCCAGTCCGTGACGTCCGCCAGACGCCATGCGCGCCACGCGCGACGATTCCGGGTGGAAAACCGATGACCCCGTTCCTACCAGCGCGGCAGCGATCAGCACAGTGGTAAAACTCCCCGCCAGTGCCAGCAGCACCAGACCGCTTAAGGTGAAACACATACCGATGGGCAGCGACCACGGCATCGGGTGTTTATCGGTCAAATAGCCCACTACCGGCTGGAGCAGCGAGGAGGCGACCTGGAAGGTCAGCGTGATAAAGCCAATCTGCACAAACGACAGGGAAAAATCGGCCTGTAGTAGCGGATAAATCGCCAGCAGCAGCGACTGAATCATATCGTTAAGCAGATGCGAGAGGCTGATAGCGCCAAGAATACCGAACGAGGTGCGCGCAGCAGGCGATGTCTGCGACGTTTCACTGATTGCCATAAATACCACGTATGTTGTCAGAAGAGGTTAAGGATAAAGCACGGTAATGATTCTCTGATTACCATACCTTTGCTGAAAGTTTGAAGGAAGTTGCGATTCTGAATACATATTTGTCTATTATTTGCAGGCGCTGTAATTTCTCAGTTTATCAATGGGTCAGGGAGGGAAGCATGAGATTGTTAAAGAAGAGCATTACGCTGGGGCTGCTGGCGGCGATGGGCGTTGCCAGCTGGCAGGTACAGGCTTACGAGCAGGATAAGACCTATAACATCACCATTCTGCATACCAACGATCATCACGGTCATTTCTGGCGCAGTGATTACGGCGAATATGGTTTATCGGCGCAGAAAACGTTGGTTGATGGCATTCGCAAAGAGGTGGCGGCCGAAGGCGGCAGTGTGCTGCTGCTTTCCGGCGGTGATATCAACACCGGGGTGCCGGAATCGGACTTGCAGGATGCCGAACCCGACTTTCGCGGAATGAACCTGATTGGCTACGATGCGATGGCCGTAGGCAACCATGAGTTCGACAACCCGCTTAGCGTACTGCGCCAGCAGGAAAAATGGGCCAAGTTCCCGTTCCTTTCCGCCAACATTTACCAGAAAAGTACCGGCGAGCGCCTGTTTAAGCCGTGGATGATATTTAATCGTCAGGGGCTGAAAATTGCCGTTATTGGGTTAACCACCGACGACACGGCGAAAATCGGCAACCCGGAGTTTTTCACCGATATCGAATTCCGTAAACCGGCCGACGAAGCGAAGCTGGTGATTTCTGAGCTGAATCAAAACGAAAAACCGGATGTAATTCTGGCGACAACGCATATGGGCCATTACGACAACGGCGAGCACGGCTCAAATGCGCCGGGCGATGTCGAGATGGCGCGCAGCCTGCCAAAAGGCGCGCTGGCAATGATTGTGGGTGGTCACTCACAAGATCCGGTCTGCATGGCGTCAGAGAATAAAAAACAGGTCGATTACGTGCCTGGAACTCCATGTGCGCCGGATCAGCAAAACGGCATCTGGATTGTGCAGGCGCATGAGTGGGGCAAATATGTCGGACGCGCGGATTTCCAGTTCCGTAACGGCGAAATGAAACTGGTACGTTATCAGTTGATTCCGGTCAACCTGAAGAAGAAAGTCACCTACGACAACGGCAAAAGCGAGCGCGTACTCTACACGCCGGAAATTGCCGAAAACCCGCAGATGCTCTCCCTGTTAACGCCGTTCCAGAACAAAGGTAAAGCGCAGTTAGAGGTGAAAATAGGTAACGCGAATGGTCATCTGGAAGGCGATCGCAGCAAAGTGCGCTTTGTGCAGACCAACCTCGCACATGTGATCCTCGCTGCACAAATGGCGCGTACCGGCGCGGATCTGGCGCTGATGAGCGGCGGCGGCGTGCGTGACTCTATCGAAGCGGGCGACATCACTTACAAAGACGTGCTGAAAGTGCAGCCGTTTGGCAACACGCTGGTTTATGTCAACCTGACCGGTAAAGAGCTCACAGATTACCTCACCGCGGTGGCACAGATGAAGCCGGATTCAGGTGCGTATCCGCAGTTCGCCAACGTCAGTTTTGTGGCGAAAGATGGCAAGCTGAACGATCTCAAAATCAAAGGCGAACCGGTCGACCCGGCGAAAAGCTACCGACTGGCGACGCTCAGTTTCAACGCAACCGGTGGCGATGGCTATCCTCGTCTGGATGATAAAGCAGGCTATGTGAATACCGGTTTTATTGACGCTGAAGTGCTGAAAGAGTACATCCAGAAAAACTCACCACTGGATGTGAATGCTTACGAACCTAAAGGGGAGGTGAGCTGGCAGTAACCAGCTCCTCATCCGTCAATCGCGGCGGGCGATATCGGCAAATTTCGCGTCCAGCATTTTTGCCAGATCGCTCGCTGCCAGTTCAATATCCAGCCCGCGTTTGCCGCCGGAAACATAAATGGAAGCGAAGCCTTGCGCGGGGGCATCAATCAGCGTCGGCAGACGTTTTTTCTGCCCCAACGGGCTGATACCGCCTACCAGATAGCCAGTGGTGCGCTGGGCGACCAGCGGATCGGCCATATCGACTTTTTTCGCGCCAAGCGCTTTGGCGACTTTTTTCAGATCTAACTGCCCGGCAACCGGCGTGACCGCAACGGCAAGGTGTTTCATATCGCCATTGATCGCCACCAGCAGCGTTTTATAGACCTGATCGGCGTTCAGTCCCAGCTTGCGCACCACTTCATCACCAAAGTTGGTTTCATTGGGATCGTGATCGTAAGTGTGCACCTGAAAGGGAACCTTGTTTTTTTCGAGTAACTTCACGGCGGGTGTCATAATAATCCTTCTTACCACGGTCATCTCACGGCGCTTAGCATACGCCTGCTCGCGTGCGCGAAAATAGTACCATCTTGCGCTATTGCGCCGCTCTTTCGCGCAGCAGCGCCGGTAAGTTCCCTTCGCCATACAGATGCAGGGCGCCCGCTGCCACTACATAGCGCCCTGGCGGCAGTGCAAATAAACGCTCGCACCACGCCTGGTTGCGCTGGTGCATCAACACATCATGCAGTGGCTGGCTGAACGTTGATGGCAGCGTCAGTTCATCTTCCGCAGGCGGATTTTCCAGCCACCAGCTCATCATCACCTGTAATAAACGCGCATTTTCATGCCAGTGAGTCAGGGTATCCTGCAACAGTTCATTTCCTTCGTCCGGCAACTTGCGCAGGATATCCAGCTGGCTGCTCGTGCCTTCCAGTTCCATTACTTTCACCTGATATTGCTGCGCCGCCTGCAACAACTGGTAGTCGATGCCGTACTCCGGGCGTAGCCCCAGCCGCTGTGCCTGCGTGGCCTGCAACACCAGCGCGATATGCCAGGCGGGCCGCTGGTTGAATTCATCTCGGTGAAGCGACAGGGTTTGCAGCGTGTTGTCGAGTTGGGCAAGAAGTTCTGCGGGAAGGCGCTGTTCGAGCGGTTCGGCGGGTGGCAGATTGTCGAACGGTGAATCCGACCCGGCGATATCCGCTTCCACGATAAGCGCGTCGGCATCGCGCATTTTTTGCAGCAGTTGTGCCGGGAGCGGCGACATGCCGTAGGTGCCCATGTGAATACTGCCCACCAGGTGCAGATGGCGACCGCCGGGCAAATCAACATCCAGTGCAGGCCAGCGGTAATGAGGCACACGAAGCGCAAGAAAAAAGGTTTTCAATCGTTGAAACAGGCTCATACGCGCTTCCAGAGTGAAAAATCTCATGCTAGCGCGCGCGGCCAGAAGGTGCAAACCCCACCGGATAAACGGCGGGGTTGTGGTATTTACTGGTGGGGTTTAAAGCGCAATAACCGGTTGGCGTTGCTGACCACGGTAATGGACGAGAGCGCCATGGCCGCGCCTGCGACCACCGGGTTGAGCAATGTGCCGGTCAGCGGCCAGAGAATGCCTGCCGCAATCGGAATACCCAGCGAGTTATAAACAAACGCGCCGAGCAGGTTCTGTTTCATGTTGCGCAGCGTCGCTTTGGAGATCGCCAGCGCATCGGCAACGCCCTGCAAGCTGTGGCGCATCAGCGTGATGGCGGCAGTTTCAATTGCCACATCGCTGCCACCGCCCATCGCGATCCCCACGTCCGCCTGCGCCAGCGCGGGTGCGTCGTTAATCCCGTCCCCAACCATCGCCACCTGGCGGCCTTGCTCTTGCAGATTTTTGATCGCTTCGGCTTTGCCGTCCGGCAGCACGCCGGCGATCACCTCATCAATAGCGGCTTCTCTGGCGATGGCATTGGCGGTGGTGGGGTTGTCACCGGTCAGCATCACCAGGCGGTAGCCTTCACGGTGCAGACGTTGCAGCGCATCAATGCTGTCTTCGCGTAGCGGATCGCGGATCGCCAGCAGCGCCACGGCTTTCCCGTCAATCGCCAGCAGTACCGGCGTGGCACCCAGGCTTGCCTGAGCGTTAAGCTCTTCGTCAAGCGCGCGGGTATCCACGTTTTGTTCAGCCAGCAGCGCCTGGTTGCCAAGCAGCACACTGTGCCCGTCGACCTCACCGCTCACGCCCAGCCCGCGCAGTGTACGGAACTGACTGACCATCGGCAGCGTTTCCGCGCCTGCTTTTTCGATAATCGCTCGCGCCAGCGGATGGCTGGAACCTTGCTCCAGTGCCGCCGCCAGGCGCAGTGCCGTCGCGTCGTCGATATCCAGCGTTTTCACGCTCACCACTTCCGGTTTGCCGCGCGTCAGGGTGCCGGTTTTATCAAACACGATGGTATCGAGCGTGCTGGCGCGTTGCAGTGCATCGGCATCGCGAACCAGCACGCCAAACTCCGCCGCGCGACCGACGCCGGAGATAATCGACATCGGCGTTGCCAGCCCCAGCGCACAAGGGCAGGCGATAATCAGCACCGTGGTGGCGATGACCAGCGTATAGACAATTTGCGGCGCGGGACCGAAAAAGTACCAGATAGCGCCGCTGAATAAGGCGATAGCGACCACCACTGGCACAAACACGGCGGAAATACGGTCAGCAAGCTGGCCGATCTCCGGCTTACTGCTTTGTGCCTGGCGCACCATGCGAATAATGCGTGACAGCGTGGTGTGGCTGCCGACGGCGCTGGCGGTAAACAACACGCTGCCGTCCTGCACTACCGTCCCGGCATGAATGCTCTCGCCGGTGCTTTTTTCCTGTGGCACCGGTTCGCCGGTAAGCATGGCTTCGTCGAACCAGGCTTCACCCTGGCTGATTTCACCGTCAACCGGCACACGATCGCCGGTCGTCAGGCGCAGCGTCATGCCCGGCTGAACGTCTGCCAGCGGCACGTTTTTCTCGCCGTCGGCGGTGACCACGCGTGCGGTGGGCGGGGTTAAATCTAATAACCGCTCAAGCGCTTTAGACGAACGCTGGCGCGCACGTGCTTCCAGCATGTGACCGAGGTTAATCAAACCGATGATCATTGCGCTGGCTTCGTAATAGAGGTGCCGGGCTTCCATCGGGAACCACTGCGGCCAGATATTGACGCTCATGGAGTAGAGCCAGGCCGCGCCAGTCCCGAGTGCCACCAGTGTATCCATGGTCGCCGTGCCGTTACGCAGGCTTTTCCAGGCACTGGTATAAAAATGGCCGCCCGCCACGATCATGACCGCTAACGTGACCACACCGAGCACCAGCCACAGCGAGCGGTTGGTGTCGGTGACCATCATATTATCGCCGAGCATGCCCCACACCATGATCGGCACGCCAACCAGCAGCGCGACAATCGCCTGCCAGCGGAAGCGCTTCATGGTGGCGAGCGCGGTTTCCTGCTGGCGCTCGCGGCGCTTGATGTCATCTTCAATGGCTTCAGCGCCATAGCCTGCGTTCTCTACGGCGCTGACTAATTCAGCGGCGGGGGCACTGCCCATGACCAGCGCGGTGCGCTCCGCCAGATTGACCCGTGCCTGCGTAACGCCCGGTACGGCCTGTAAGGCCTTTTGCACCCGGGAGACACAACTGGCGCAGCTCATGCCGTTGATCAACAACTGTTGGCTGTCATCAAGCTCGCTGGCTGCCGGAAGCTCAGGTGTGGCCGCTGTCAGTGCTTCCGACGGGAGTGATGACTCTGCCAGCGGTTTAGCCTTTGGGTGGCTTAAGCTCGCACCGTATCCGGCTTCTTTGATGGTTTCGATCAGCGCGTCAGCGCTGGCGCTGCCGGTGACTTCCGCACGTTCAATGGTGACGTCTGCCTGTTCTACATCCGGGCGTTTTTCCAGGCTCTCTTTGACGCGTTTTACGCAATGGCCGCAGGAGAGGCCATCCAGGTCTAGCGCTATGGTATGAGACATACTTAATCTCCTTAGTTGTGGTGCTTCAATAGTGACTGTGTAGAAGCTTAAACCTTCCATCAAGGGGAAGGTCAAGGTTTTATCATCACAAAGAGGCGGCAGGTGTTCCATAAACGACAAACCCCGCACAAGGCGGGGTTTGTTTATTACCGGCGGGGTAAAACTCAACCATATTTACGGGCAAATTCCTGATCGGAGTTGCACAGGTAAATAATAAATTCGATGAAAGAGATGATCGCCGGAATAAAGGTCCAGCAAAACAGAAGATAAAGGATCCCCTGCCATGGTTTCCCTAAATAAAATTTATGCGCGCCAAATCCACCTAAAAAGAAGGCGAACAGCGCAGCAGAAATTCGGCTTTTCTTCCCGGCGGTGTTTTGAGGCGCGCCGCACTGCGGGCAAGCCACCGCTTCTTTATGTATTTGCTTTCCGCAACCACGGCAAAACGCCATATCACTCATAACCACTCCTGTGTGTAAATCATTTATCATTCTTAGAAATATCCGGCCACATGTTATAGCGAAGCGGCGAGGTGGGTAAATAAAAAACCATTAACAATATGGATATATTTGTTTTATTACATGGCGCCCATTTATAGTGATTAACTCAGGTTCTGGCAGTGAGGGGGAAACGTGAATATCAGCGATGTGGCAAAAAGAACCGGTTTAACCAGTAAAGCGATTCGCTTCTATGAAGAGAAAGGGCTGGTGACACCGCCGCTGCGCAGCGAAAACGGCTACCGCAGCTACAACCAACAACACCTGAACGAGCTGACGCTGCTGCGCCAGGCGCGGCAGGTCGGGTTTAATCTCGAAGAGTGCGGTGAGCTGGTAAATCTGTTTAATAACCCAGCCCGTCATAGCGCAGATGTTAAAGCGCGCACGTTACAGAAAGTGGCCGAGATCGAGCGGCATATTGGCGAACTGCAACAGATGCGTGTGCAACTGCTGGCTCTGGCGGATTCCTGCCCCGGCGACGACAGCGCCGATTGCCCGATTATTGATAACCTTTCTGGCTGCTGCCACCACGCGAAGGGTTGAGCATAAATGTCACCGTGCCGCGATACCACGGGGATGCGGCGAGTTGCTGCTCTTCGCTGATATCACGCGCGCCGTTCTGCACCAGCCCCAGTTTAAACGGGATGCGTAACGCTAAAAGTGCGGGCAGGTAGGCGGTGTAATTCGCCACGGTGCTGCGCCCCTGATAGCTCTGCACCACCAGTTCATCTACCGGCAATGCGTTAAGGGTTTGCACGCTGCCGGTTTTCGCCCAGTCCAGCAATCCGGTGACGCCCAGCGCGTAGTCTGCTGGCAGCGTCTGGCGCAGACGGTGCAAAAACAGCGTGTAATCGCCAAGGCGGTGAGTGGCGGCATCGAAATCCACCTGCAACCCGACGACATGGTTTCCCGCCGCTTGCCAGCGAGCTAACAGCCGGGTGAGACGTAACAACAGCGCATCCGACACGTCCAGCGTGGTAAAACGTACCGTGAGCCAGATGCGCGGAAACGTAAGCTGGTTGACCGGTAACCCTTTACGCTCGAACACGGTTTGACCGGCAACGGTGACGACATCGCCCTGGTGCAAGTAGACAATATCGGCATCACGCAGCGTTTGCGTGGGTCGCACGCCAGACCATAACCAGTACGCTGCCTTCCCCTGAGCGGATAACGCCGCAGGGAAGAGCAGCGCGCCTGCCAATGCCATTACCAGTAATATTTGAGCTCTTTGGCCCATACGCTTCCCGGATAACGGCTTTTCAGTTGCTGGAACCATGCTTTACGCACGGATTTATCGACGTCTTCGCCGCCGCAATCGTTATAACCGGAGGGGGCATAACACATCACGGCGCGATACAGCGCGTAGCTCTTATCTTCCGGCTCGGCTTTGGCGTCGTTGATAACCTGCTGGTACCAGGCCAGACGATGCGCGACGCCGGGCGCAGCGTTAAGTTTTGTTGCGTCGTCCAGCGCGTCGTTACCCCACTGGTCGGTTTCCCGGTTAACGCGGGTTTGCGTGATGCGGAAGAACTCACCCAGGCAGTTCAGCGCATGGCCATCCTGCGCTTTCTGGCTCAGAGTGGTGACCGTTTTTTCCAGCGCGGCACAGACATAAACGTTCTCTTTGTCGGTGCCTTTCCAGCCAAATGCGCTCAGGTTGACGTCATCAAACGCTTCGCCAGTGACCGGCGGTGCGATTGCGTCGATCAGTTTTTTGTCTTGTAACCAGTCGGCGTAATGCCCTTCAGTTAAATCACGTGTCAGCAGCGTGTGCAGTGCAATGGTGCGCTCTTCGTTATTCGGACCGTTGCTGGCTTGCTGGCGCAGCAACTCGCGTGGCGCTTTGGTTTTCAGCACTAAGGAGCGGTAACGCAGATTTGTGACCTTGCTGTCTGGAGTAAAAATCTGCGCCAGCGTGTCGCTTTCCACCAGCGTTGCCGCTAGTTTGGCCTGCAGCAACTGCTGCTGTTCGACATCTTTGCTCAGCTCCAAAAGATGCAGCCAGTGCGCTTTGGCCTCCGGCCACTGTTTTTCCGCCATCAGCGCTTCGCCGTACAGCACTTGTTCGCTAAACGCGAGGATATTGTGCGGTGCCAGCGTTTGCGCAGGGGTGATGGCGCTGCGCACGGTGGCGTAATCCCGTTTGCTGAAAGCCAGTTTCAGACGCAGGTAATTCCACAGATCGCCGCGTTTATTTTTGTCGAAATCGGCTTTGATGCGATCAAGCCAGGCTTGATCGATACAGGGATGCTTTTCATCGCATTTGTTATCGCGCAGGCGGCGCAGCGTCAGTATAAAGGTCATCAGCGAGGCATCCGGCGTGCTGATAAAATCATCACCGCCCCATTCGAGGAGTTTGTTGTCGCTTTCATTCACCAGCGCGATTAACGCATCCCCGCTGGCCGTCTGTGCCAGCGCCTGTTCGTAGAGCGCCGCCAGCGCATTCCAGTCCTGTAAATACCAGTTGATGCGGCGCAACATCCCCTGAGCCGATTCTGCGTAGCGACCCTGCGGCCAGCTTTTCAGATAATAAAGCGCCGCATCCCACGCTTTCTGCGCCTGGGCTTTATCCACTTTTGTAACGTCAAAATCGCCATATTCACCGTTGGCATTAGCGCTACTGGCGTTGAGCGCGGTGCGCATCAGCATATAACTCGCTGTTTCGGCAAGCCACGGCTGCGGGCTGCTGGCGAGCGAAGTAAAATCCTGCGCTGCGGCCTCATAATCACCGGCATAGAAAGCGTTAGCGCCGTGTAAATAGGTACGGAAACCAAGAGCAACTGAACCTTCCGGGAAGCTCAGCGAATCAATGATGACTTCACCGCGACCGTCCGCCGCCGCCCGCGCTTTCGCCAGCGCCAGGCGCTGTTCCGGCGTCAACGCCGTTTCGTCCAGCAGGGCGGCGAAAAAGCCAGAAAGTGTCTCGTTATTGCGCGATACAAAACGGTTTTCCATCTCATCGGATTCAAACCCTTCGCCAGTTGCTGTCTGCGCCGCGTCACCTTCGGCGATCAGGCGCAACAGCGCCGGAGGAATTTGATCATCAGGTTTGATGCCCAGCGCTTTCATTTGCTGGCGCAGGGTGTCGTCACTGGAAAGAGGTTCTGCCGTTGCTGCCGGGACGGTAGTGTCATCGTGATGAATACCGAAATAGAAGCTTCGGCTGCGCGTGAAATCTTGCGGTACGGGCTGGCGCAGCGGCAAAAATCCTTTTTGCTCATCCACCAGGCGCAGCAGGTTATCGCGGGTATCGGTATCAATGCCCAACACCGGCGGGCTGGTGATGAAACATCCCGAGCTCCCCCAGGTGCAGCTATCGATATCAGAAGACGCCAGCGCGGTTGCGCTGGCGGTAAAAGAGAGGCACAAGCCCAGCGCGAGGCGACGGCGTTTTATCATTCCCTGAATCCTTGCGTTATTGTTATTCGTTTACGGCTTTGATGCGTAAGGTGATGCCTTCAACGGCTGTCACCTCAACACGCGTTCCGGCTGCGAGATCGTGGTCGGCACTGACCGGCCACGAACTGTCGCCCACGCGCATATGGCCCCGACCATTCACCAGTGCGTTATCAAGCTGGAATCGGCGACCGATGAGCTGTTGCCCACGCAAGTTCAGCGACGCGTCGGCGGGTTTTTGCTGTTTTACCCGCCGCGAAAGCCACTGCCACCACAGCCAGGCGGCCAGCATGGTCAGCACGGCGAACAGCACACCTTGCCACTCCCAGCCGAAAGGAATAACCCACGCCAGCAGTCCGGTGATCACCGCTGCGACGCCGCTCCACAACAGATAGCCGTTACCGCCCAGCATTTCCGCAGCCAGCAACAGGCCGCCGAGCACCAGCCAGGCAAGGTGCGTATGTTCGAGCAGCAGTGCGGCAATCATTTTTTACGCTCGCCGGCACTGTCTTTCACCAGTTCGGCGATCCCGGCGATCGAGCCCATCAGGCTGCTGGCGTCCAGCGGCATCATCACCACTTTGCTGTTGTTCGCCGAACCAATTTGTTGCAGCGCGTCGGTATATTTCTGCGCGACGAAGTAATTCACCGCCTGAATATCCCCGGCGGCAATCGCTTCAGACACCATTTGAGTGGCGCGGGCTTCGGCTTCTGCTGAACGTTCACGTGCTTCCGCCTGCAGGAACGCCGACTGGCGATCGCCTTCCGCTTTCAGGATCTGCGACTGTTTTTCCCCTTCGGCTTTGAGGATCTCCGCCTGGCGGATCCCTTCAGCTTCAAGAATGTAAGCGCGTTTGGTACGTTCCGCTTTCATCTGTGCATTCATTGAGGCAATCAATTCCGCCGGTGGGCGCACATCGCGGATTTCAATACGCGTGACTTTTACGCCCCACGGATTGGTGGCTTCATCCACAATATGCAGCAGACGGGTGTTGATGCTGTCACGTTGTGAAAGCATTTCGTCCAGCTCCATTGAGCCGAGCACGGTACGGATATTGGTCATGGTCAGGTTGATGATCGCCAGTTCCAGGTTGCTCACCTCATAAGCGGCGCGCGGGGCGTCGATCACCTGAATAAAGCACACCGCGTCAATGGTGACGTTGGCGTTGTCTTTAGAAATAATTTCCTGCGAAGGGATATCAAGAACCTGTTCCATCATATTGATCTTACGACCAATACGATCCATAAACGGCACCACCAGGCTTAAACCCGGTTGCAGCGTGCGGGTGAAACGACCAAAGCGTTCCACAGTCCACTGGAAGCCTTGCGGGACGATTTTCACACCGGAGATAACCACCACCAGCGCGACGAAGATAAGAACCAGAATGACGATTGGCATCAAAAAAACCTCCTGTTTAATTTGATGCCATCTTAGCCCGAATTAGCGATTAAAACAGCGCGATCGCCAAATTTAGCAGGGGAATTAGTAGAGCAGGGAGTAGAGCTGGCGGCGGTATTTCGATGCCAGCGCGTCGCCGGTGCCGAGTGCGGCCAGGATCTCTTGCAGCATTTTGCGCGCTTCACCATTAGCCGCTGCCAGATCTTTGCGCAGGTGGCTAAACAGCAGTTCTAGCGCTTCTTCATTGCGGCCCACCTGGTGCAGTTGCAGCGCCAGTTGTGTAGCCAGCAGCGCGTCCTGCGGGTTATCTGCAACTTGCTGTTGCAACTGCTGGATCTCTGGCGTATCCGCGGCTTTTTTCAGCAGTTCGATCTGCGCGATAAGCCCCTGATAACGGGTATCCTGATCCTGTAACGGAACCGCTTTCAGTGCCGCTTCGGCTTCATCCGCGCGGTTCAATACAATCAGCGTTTCCGCCAGCAGCAGCGTGATTTCGCTGTTTTGCGGCGCCAGCTGGCTGGCTTCTTTCAGTAGCGGCAGCGCGTCGATATGCTTGCCTTCCTGCATCAATTGCATGGCCTGCTGTGCTTTCAGCTCCTCTTCGCGCGGCAGCACTTTATCCAGCAGCGCGCGAATCGCTTCTTCCGGCTGCGGTCCCTGAAAACCGTCAACCGGCTGGCCATTCTGGAACAGGTAAACAGTAGGAATGGCGCGTAAACCAAATTGCGATGCCACCATCTGCTCTGCGTCGCAATCGACTTTCGCCAGGATAAATTGCCCGTTGTACTGGGCAGCGAGATTCTCCAGCACCGGCGTCAGTTGCTGACAGTGCTGGCTGCGTTCGGACCAGAAATAGAACAGCACCGGCGTGGCAACGGATTGCTCAAGCACCTGTTGCAGGTTCATTTCGGTAATATTGACAATATTCTGTGCAGACATACTAAGTTCTCTTTATTTCACTGTTTCGTCATACATGGGGGACGGGCTTCGCGCCTTCAACTCACCCGTGCAAAATTTTATCCATCATGCGCGTCGGCAGCAGGCGTTTTAAAAAGGTCACCGCCCATGTCACCAGCGTTACCGGGTAGCGCACTTTCGGGTTGCTGCTCTCAAAAGCATGGCGCACTTTGGCGACGACCGCTTCCGGCCCCAGCGTAAAACGTGCGGCGATGCCGGGGTTTTCCACCGGTTTATCGCTTTGTGTCTGATTCACGTTGTCGGTAAAGCGCGTACGGATCGGGCCGGGTTCAATCAGGCTCACTTTGATGCCCGTATGGCGTAGCTCCATTCGCAAAGCGTCCGACCAGGCTTCCAGCGCATACTTGCTGGCGGCATAAGCGCCGCGGCCTGGCGTTGAGATCAGCCCCATCACCGAGGAGGTCATTACAATGCGCCCCTCTTCGTGCGGCAACATCGCAGGCAGCAGCAGCATGGTGAGCTGGTGAGTGCCAAAAAAGTTACTGGAAAACTGCTGTTCCAGCTGTTCGCGGCTGATGGTATCGAGCGGGCCATAAACACCGTATCCGGCGTTATTGAAGATCCCATACAGGCGATTGTCGGTCAGCGCTATCACTTCGGCGGCGGCGCGTATCACGCTTTGCGCGTCGTCAAGATCGAGCAAAATGCCGGTAAAGCCTTCACTTGCCATCCGGGCGACATCGTCCGGTTTACGGCAGGCCGCCAGCACGCGAAAACCCTGACGCTTCAGTTCGCGTGCGCTTTCCAGCCCGATACCGCTGGAACATCCTGTTATTAAGACTGCTTTTTGCATAACTTTACCTGGGGGCGTGCCTGAACAATCAGGAGTCGTGGTTAACTAAAGGCGCCAGTCGCGTTGCCATCCAGTCTGCAATAAACGGCTGCGCATCGCGGTTGGGATGGATGCCATCATCCTGCATCCATTGCGGTTTCAGATAGACCTCTTCCATAAAGAATGGCAGCAGAGGAACATCCAACTCCTTGGCAAGCTTAGGATAAATGGCGCTAAAGGCTTCATTATAGCGGCGACCGTAGTTGGCAGGGAGCCGAATTTGCATTAACAACGGTTGCGCGTTGGCGGCTTTCACCGCCTGCACCACCTGGCGCAGCGTTTGCTCTGTTTGCTGCGGCGCGAAACCGCGCAGACCATCGTTACCGCCCAGCTCCACCAGCACCCAGCGCGGTTGATGCTCTTTTAGCAGTGCAGGCAGGCGCGCCAGCCCTTGCTGCGAGGTGTCACCGCTGATGCTGGCATTAATGACCGTCGGTTTTTGCTGCCATTTATCATTGAGTAGCGCAGGCCACGCGGCATTCGCCGCCATGCGATACCCGGCGCTCAGACTGTCGCCAAGAATCAGTAACGTGTCCGCCGCCGCGGCGCGAAAGGTTAACAAAAGCAAAAACAGGAAGGGCAAATGCCAGCGGAAAACATTGTTGAAGTTCATCATCTTAAGAAGTCCGTCGGTCAGGGGGAGCATGAGCTTTCCATCCTTACCGGAGTTGAGCTGGTTGTCAAACCAGCCGAGACCATCGCCCTGATTGGCGAATCCGGCTCCGGAAAGTCCACCTTATTAGCGATCCTCGCCGGGTTAGACGATGGCAGTAGCGGCGAGGTGAACCTGCTCGGCAAACCTCTGCATAAGATGGATGAAGAGGCGCGCGCGCAACTACGTGCGCAAAATGTCGGCTTTGTTTTTCAATCTTTTATGCTCATTCCCACGCTGAATGCGCTGGAAAATGTCGAACTCCCGGCCTTGCTGCGTGGCGAAAACAGCAGTGAAAGCCGCAGTAGCGCGAAAGCGTTACTGGAAGAGTTGGGGCTGGGTAAACGGCTGGATCATCTGCCCGCACAACTCTCCGGCGGCGAACAGCAGCGGGTGGCGCTGGCTCGCGCGTTTAATGGCCGTCCGGCAGTGCTGTTCGCCGATGAACCCACCGGTAATCTCGACAGGCAAACCGGCGACAAGATCGCTGATTTGCTCTTTTCCATGAATCAACAATACGGCACCACGCTGTTGTTAGTGACGCACGATCCGCAGCTTGCCGCGCGTTGTGACCGGCGGTTGCGGCTGGTCAATGGTGAACTGCGGGAGGATGCATGATAGCCCGTTGGTTCTGGCGCGAATGGCGCTCGCCGTCGCTGCTGATTGTCTGGATGGCGCTAAGTCTGGCGGTGGCTTGCGTGCTGGCGCTCGGCAACATCAGCGATCGCATGGAAAAAGGGCTTAGCCAGCAGAGCCGGGAGTTTATGGCGGGCGACAGAGCGCTGCGCAGCTCTCGTGAGATACCCCAGGCGTGGCTGGATGAAGCGCGAAAAACAGGGCTGCGAGTCAGCGAACAGATCAGTTTCGCCACTATGACTTTTGCCGGCGACACGCCGCAATTAGCCGATGTGAAAGCCGTTGATAACATTTACCCCCTTTATGGTGAGCTGCAAACCAGCCCGGCGGGGTTAAAACCGCAAGCGGGAACAGTGTTACTGGCACCACGTTTAATGGCGCTGCTCAATTTGAAAATCGGCGATTCTATTGATGTGGGCGATGCCACATTGCGTATCGCCGGGGAAGTGGTGCAGGAGCCGGATTCAGGCTTTAACCCTTTTCAGATGGCACCACGTCTGTTGATGAATATCGCCGATGTGGCGAAAACCGGCGCGGTGCAGCCGGGTAGCCGCGTCAGCTGGCGGGTGAAATTTGGCGGCACGCCTGCGCAGTTAGATGCCTACGAAAAATGGTTGCTGCCACAGTTAAAACCGGAGCACCGCTGGTACGGGCTGGAGCAGGATGAAGGTGCGCTGGGCAAATCCTTGCAGCGTTCGCAGCAGTTCCTGTTGTTATCTGCGCTTTTAACGCTGCTGCTGGCGATAGCCGCCGTCGCGGTAGCAATGGGGCACTATTGCCGCAGTCGCTATGATTTGGTGGCGGTACTGAAAACCCTGGGCGCGGGCCGTGCGCAATTACGCAAACTGATTGTCGGTCAGTGGTTAATGGTACTGGCGCTGTCCGTGGTGGCCGGGGGCGCTATCGGGCTGGTATTCGAAAGCGTATTAATGGTGCTGCTCAAGCCAGTGCTGCCTGCCGCGCTGCCACCCGCCAGTTTGTGGCCGTGGCTGTGGGCCGTCGGGGCGATGGTGGTGATTTCACTGCTGGTGGGACTGCGGCCCTATCGCTTGCTGCTGGCGACGCAGCCGCTGCGTGTGCTGCGACGTGATGCGGTGGCCAATGTCTGGCCGCTAAAGTTCTACGTACCGGTGATCTGCGCGGTAGCCGTGCTGCTACTCGCCTGGCTGATGGGCGGCAGTATGCTGTTATGGGCCGTGCTGGCGGGCGCTGTGGTGCTGGCATTGCTGTGCGGCGTGGTGGGCTGGCTGTTGCTTAATGTGCTCAAACGCCTGACATTCAAAGCGCTACCGCTGCGTCTTGCGGTGAACCGGCTGCTGCGCCAGCCGTGGTCAACGCTGAGCCAGCTTTCGGCGTTTTCGCTCTCCTTTATGTTGCTGGCGATGTTGCTGGTGCTGCGCGGCGATCTGCTGGACAGGTGGCAACAGCAGTTACCGCCGGAAAGCCCGAACTACTTTTTAATCAATATTGCACCGGAGCAAGTGACACCGCTGAAAGCGTTTCTTTCGCAGCATCGTGTTGCTCCAGAGGCGTTCTACCCGATCGTGCGGGCAAGGATGACGCAAATTAACGGCCAGTCAACGGAGGGTAACCAGGATGAGGCGCTGAACCGCGAACTCAATCTCACCTGGCTGCAAGAGCGCCCGGATCATAACCCGGTCACCGCCGGAAATTGGCCGCCGAAAAATGGTGAGGTTTCTGTTGAGGAGGGGCTGGCGCAGCGGTTAGGCCTGAAGTTGGGCGATTCCGTGACGTTTATGGGTGATACGCAAGAATTCAGCGCCACAATCAGCAGCCTGCGCAAAGTTGACTGGGAAAGCCTGCGGCCAAACTTCTTCTTCATCTTCTCCTCGGGTGCGCTGGACGGCCAGCCGCAGAGTTGGCTCACCAGTTTCCGCTGGCAGAACGGCAACGGCATGTTAACGCAACTGAACCGGGCGTTCCCGACCATCAGCCTGCTGGATATTGGCGCGATTTTAAAACAGGTCGGTCAGGTGCTTGAGCAGGTAAGCCGGGCGCTGGAAGTGATGGTGGTGCTGGTCACGGCCTGCGGTGTGTTGCTGCTGCTCGCGCAGGTACAAGTCGGTATGCGTCAGCGTCACCAGGAGCTGGTAGTTTACCGCACGCTCGGCGCGGGCAAGCGGCTGCTGCGAACCACGTTGTGGTGTGAATTCGCGCTGCTGGGGCTGGTCTCCGGGCTGGTCGCGGCGATGGGCGCGGAAACCGCGCTGGCGGTGCTGCAAACTCGCGTGTTTGACTTTCCGTGGGAGCCGGACTGGCGTTTGTGGACAACGTTACCGTTGTGCGGCGCGCTGTTACTTTCGCTGTGCGGCGGCTGGCTTGGCGCGCGTTTGCTTAAAGGAAAAGCGCTGTTTCGTCAATTCAGTAATTAATCCCTTCATCAATATTTGCTCAACGAAACGCACACCGATAATTCTATCGGTGTGCGTCTGTTTCAAAGTGTAAAAGTTCCCCTGGCAATTGTTTACCAGCACAAAACAACAAAAAAACCCCACCAAATAGAAGCTTTTAGACGTTAATATTTCGCCGCTAGTAACTTACTAGTGGTGTCTATCCATCAAGGAATAACCATGAAAATAAAAACAACCGCTCTGGCGACAGCCATCGGCGCAGCAGTGGCATTGACGTCTTTCGCAACTCAGGCGGAAATTACTGTACTTAAGCAAGATCCGCAGGCTGGCAATCCGTTAAGCCGCCTGAACTTCACCGTTGGTGGTTCTATTCGTCCGCAATTCGATAACATGATGGGCGACGGTGATAAACACTCATACAAACGTAATGGTTACGACGGCGGTACCCGTTTCCGTTTCGCGACTGATTACTACCTGTTCGATGATATTAGCTGGGTTAACTATTACGAACTGGGCGTGAACATTCCGGCGCTGTTCGACTGGGACAGCCACTATGCAGACGGCGCGCATAACACCACTCGCCGTATGCTCTACACCGGTCTGAAAAGTAAGACCTGGGGTACTATGACCTTCGGCCAGCAGAACAGCGTGTACTACGATGTGGTTGGTGCGAAAACCGATATCTGGGATTACGACATGAAAGCCCAGGCTTCCGGTAACGGTATCAATGGCGATTACGACGGTTCTTACCGTTCACGTAAAATGCTGAAATACAAAAACACCTTTGGTGATGCTGACATTTATGCATCCTACCTGTTCTCTGATAACGATCTGCTGCGTGGTAACGGTCTGCGTTACAAACGTAAAGGCGGCGGTTCTCTGGGCGTGGATTACCACATTGCCAAAGACCTGACATGGGGTACGGCGTGGAACTATACCCAGGCCGATATGCGCAACGTCAACACCGGCGGCAGCGATACCTACAGCCAGAATATCTATGGCACAGCGCTGAGCTGGACGCCGGATAACTGGACCTTCTCCTTCGGCGGCGGCTGGTACGAAAACTATCTGACCACCGGTAAAAAAGATATTCATAACTACTTCGCGGGCGACGCATGGGGTATTGAATATTTTGCCGGCTACAAAATCCCGGTCGGCCAGTACGCGCTTAAATATGTACAGCCGTACGTCATGGGTGACCGTCTGCAATACACCACGGGTCGTGATTACCAGCGTATCGATAACGGCGTGGGTGTGACCTTCCAGCTGGATTACGGTTTCCGTGTCGATTACGAACACGTATTCACCTCCAGCACCGACGACCTGGGCGACATGAACATCGTTCGTCTGCGTTACGACTTCTAAGAAGTCTGCATCCACCGGGTTTAACGCTTCGTTTAAATCCGGCAATGCTTAGCAATAAAAAGCATAACGAGAGGCCAGTAAACCTATTAAGGGCAGGGCTTTTCGTTATGCTTCATCGCCTTACCCCGCAAAGATCTCCCCGCCATTCAGTGACATAGTTCACAGCATGTTGAATTTATTTCAATTACCGCTGCGCTGTGTTTATGCCATCTTATTCAGCAGCCTTATCAATCAAGTGAAAATGGAACGCGCCGCACTGTACGTCGCGTCACACAACAGCTCAACTCGTTAGGGAGAATTTATGGGACGTCGTCTCAGCTTGCGCGCGACCTTCGGCGCATTACTTCTGGCCTGCGGCTTACCGTTTGCTCACGCCAGCAGCGATCCGCACACCATTGTTTTTGGCGTCGCACCTGGGCCATATGGCGATATGGTGAAACAAGCGATTGCGCCGTCGCTAAAAGAGAAAGGTTATAAAGTAGTGGTGCGTGAATTTAGCGATTACGTACAGCCAAATATGGCGCTGGCGAACGGCAGTATTGATGCCAACCTGTTCCAGCACAGCCTCTATTTTGACAAATTCACCGCCGATAAGGGCCTGAAATTAACCAAGCTGATTACGGTGCCGACGGCGGGCATGGGCTTTTATTCACGCAAAATCAAAAGCCTGGATGAGTTGAAAAAGGGTGATATTGTCACGCTCTCCAATGACCCGACCAACCTGGCGCGCGGGCTGCGTTTCCTGCAATCGCTCGACCTCATCACTATCAAAGATAACATCGATCCGACTAAAGCCTCCGAGCGCGATATTGCCAGCAACCCGAAAGGGCTGGTGTTTAAACCGCTGGAAGCGGCGCAACTGCCGCGTACGCTGGACGGCGTGACCGCGTCGCTGGTAAATGGCAATTTTGCGATTGCCGCCGGGTTGAATCTCTCCTCTGCGCTCAAACAAGAGCACCTCGATGAGAACCTGAAAAATATCATTGCGGTGCGTACGGAAGATGCCGATAAACCGTTCGCGAAGGATATTGTCGAGGTGGTGAAATCGCCGGCTTACCGCGCGGTAATTGACGATCCGAACAATGTTTACGGCGCGTTCCAGAAACCCGACTGGATGCAGAGCGCGGATAAAAAGTAACACTCCGGCTGATTTGACGGGCAGGCTGCGGCCTGCCTTTTGTCGTTTGAGGTTTGCATGATTGAAATAGAAAAAGTGTGCGTGGATTTCCCCGCAGCGCGCGGCAGTACGAGCACGACCCGGGCGGTAGAGGATGTCACGCTGCGTATTGCGCCGGGGGAGATCTTCGGCATTGTCGGTACCAGCGGCGCGGGCAAAAGTACGCTGCTGCGCACGCTGAATGCGCTGCAACGCCCAAGCCAGGGCAGCGTCAAAATCAATGGTGTGGCGATTTCGGCGCTGGAAGGCATCACATTACGCAAAGCGCGTCAGCGCATTGGCATGATTTTCCAGCACTTCAACCTGATGCATACCCGCACCGTGGCGCAGAATGTGGCTTTCAGCCTGAAAGCGGCGGGGTGGGAACGCAGTAAAATCGCGCCGCGCGTGGCCGAGATCCTGCAACTGGTGGGGTTAAGCGATAAGGCCAACCGCTACCCGGTGCAACTCAGTGGCGGGCAGAAGCAGCGGGTCGGTATTGCACGCGCCATCGCTAATCACCCGGATGTATTGCTGTGTGATGAACCGACCTCGGCGCTGGATCTGGAAACCTCCGCCACCATTCTGGCCCTGCTCAAGCAGATCAATGAACAACTTGGGATCACCATTGTGCTGATCACCCACGAGATGAACGTGATCAAATCGATCTGCGATCGGGTGGCGGTGATGTCCGGCGGTAAAGTGGTGGAAGAGGGCGATGTGTTCGATATTTTTGCCCATCCGCAGCATCCCTTCACCCGCCAGCTGGTGTCGCACACGCTGAATTTGACCTTACCGGAGCGTTTGCAACAGCATCTGCCGGGGCAATTACTGAAGATCCTGTTTATTGGTGACTCCGCTGAGCAGCCGGTGCTCTCTGACGCGGCAGTAAAATTTGGCGTCGCGGTTAATATTCTACACGGCAAAATTGAGTACATCGGCGAGCGGGCGCTTGGCATCCTAGTGGTGCAGTTGACGTCGGCAGAAAACCCGGCGGGAGTGAGTGACGCCGTGGACTATATTCGCAACCGTACCGCGCAGGTGGAGGTGATCCGTGGATGATTTAATGGCCGATCTGAGCCTCGCCTTTGGCGAAACTTTCCAGATGTTAAGCATCTCAACGGTGCTGGCGATTGTCGGCGGTTTGCCGCTCGGTTTCCTGATTTTTGTTACCGACAGGCACCTGTTCTGGCAAAACCGCGCGATCTATCTGGTGAGCACGGTGCTGGTGAATATTATCCGCTCAGTGCCGTTCGTGATCCTGCTGGTGTTGCTGTTGCCAGTGACGCAGTTTTTGCTCGGCAACACCATTGGGCCGATTGCCGCGTCGGTGCCGCTGTCTGTGGCGGCAATTGCCTTTTATGCGCGGCTGGTCGATAGCGCCCTGCGCGAGGTGGATAAAGGCATTATTGAAGCGGCGGAAGCCTTTGGTGCCAGCCCGCTGCGCATTATCTGTACCGTGCTGCTGCCGGAAGCCAGCGCGGGTCTGCTGCGCGGCCTGACCATTACGCTCGTCAGCCTGATTGGGTATTCCGCGATGGCCGGGATTGTCGGCGGTGGTGGGGTGGGTGATCTGGCGATCCGCTACGGCTATTACCGTTATGAAACTCAGGTCATGATCGTAACGGTGATCGCCCTGATCATCCTGGTACAGATAGTCCAGGTACTGGGCGACTGGCTGGCGAAACGCGCCGATAAACGCGATCGTCATTAAGGATTGTGTGCTGCCAGCCAGGCCGTTACTTCTGCAAAAGTGCCGCGAAAGCGAATGGCTTTCGCGCGCTTTTCAAGCTGGTAGCGGTACATTGGATCGTAGTACTCCTCCAGCAGCGGCACGAGCCATGCGAAGTGCCCCTCGGTATTGCCGCTGCGTTGCTGCTGATCCAACGCGTTCTCCAGATGACGCGTCAATTCCGCATAACGCTGTAACCCCAGACGGCGGCGAATGGCAAAAAGCCCGTGGCGCAGATATTCCGCATACTGACGCCAGCCTTCCTCCTCACCGTCGCGGGTGATAAACGCCGCGTGCATTTGTACGAAATAGTCGACACGCAAACGCTCCAGCCGTTGTGCAAAGGGATCTTCCACCACCACCAGCGGCGATTGCGCCATTCTCTCGCGCATTACCTCTGGCAGGTGATTCGCCCCAATCGCGGCGCTTTCGTCTTCCAGCAGCCAGTACGGGGGAGTCACTTTCAGTAGCGCCGCTGCCAGCTGGTTTTCGAAACTGGCCTGTGAGCGCTGCGGTTGCAGCGTCCGGCCAAACGAGGAACCGCGATGCCGGGCGAGTCCTTCAAGATCGATACCGTTACGCTGTGAACGCACCAGCAACGTTTTGCCACTCCCTGTGCAGCCACCCACCAGCAACGCCGGGCGTTGCATGCATTGTTGGATTGCCTCGATAGCGGCCTGGCGCAGCGCTTTATAACCACCGACCACCAGAGGATAGTCCACCTGGCATTCTCGCAGCCACTGCTGAACGATATGCGAACGCTGACCGCCGCGGGCGCAACAAAGGTAACCCTGCGGATATTGCGCGCAGGCTTGCCGCCATGCTTCGATGCGTTGTTCGCGGGTTTCGCCATTAACCAGTTGGTGGCCGAGACGAAGTGCGGCTTCTGCGCCTTCGCGTTTATAGCAGGTGCCGACAGCCGCGCGCTCGTGGTCGTTCATTAAGGGCAGATTGATGGCGGCGGGCATGGTGCCTTTGGCGAACTCAACCGGTGCGCGAACATCAATAAGAGGCGTTTCATCCCGCAGGAGAGCGAGATAATCCGTGGCGTTGTTCATTGGGCTTCCTTCTGCAAAACGCTGGTGGTAACCACCAGCGTGCAGATTTTACGCCCCGAACAAGGGAGATCAATTCCCCGGCGGGAGATTACTGCAGTTTTGACTGTGCCCAGGCAATGCCGCTCGCGTACTCGGGCGGCAGCAGCGGCACCAGTGCTTCCAGCGTGGCGCTCAGACGCGCGGTGTCATCATCGTTCAGGTTCAGATGGCCCACTTTGCGCCCCGCACGCACCTCTTTGTCGTACCAGTGCAGATGTACCAGCGGCAGTTTCAACCAGTCGTAGTTCAGATCGCTGCCAATCAGATTGATCATCACCGATGGGCTGTTGACCACTGGCGGCGGCAACGGCAGATCCACCACCGCGCGCAGATGCAGTTCAAACTGGCTGATAGATGCACCGTTCTGCGTCCAGTGACCGCTGTTGTGCACGCGTGGCGCCAGTTCGTTAATCAGCAGCCCGCCGGGTGTGACGAAGCACTCCATCGCCATCACGCCGACATAGTTCAGCTCATGCATGATGGCAGAAAGCATGTTTTCCGCCTGCTGTTGCTGCGTGGCGTTCGCCTGCGGGAAAACTACGCTGGTACGCAAAATGCCATCCTGATGCAGGTTGTGCGTCAACGGATAGAAAACGGTGCTGCCATCACGCGCGCGCGCGCCGACCAGCGATACTTCACCGGAAAAATTGATGCCCTGTTCAACAATGCACTCGCCGTAGCAGTCGTCCGGCAACTGATCCGTTTCGCCGGCGCGTAAACGCCACTGCCCACGACCGTCATAGCCCCCCACGCGGCGCTTAACAATCGCCAGCTCGCCCAGGCGGGAAAACACGGCGGGCCATTCGCTTTTATCCGCCAGTAACTGCCACGGTGCGGTGGCCAGTTCGAGTTTGTCGAATAACTGTTTTTGCGTCAGGCGATCGGCGATTATCGGAAACACGTCGCGGTTAACAAATGCCGGGTGGCGCGCCAGCTCACGCGTTAACGCCGTTTCCGGCCAGCGCTCAATTTCAGCGGTGATAACACTCTGCTGAAACGGCACCGCTTCCGGCGCGTCATCCAGGCCAACCGGCCAGACCGCGATGCTGAGTGGTTCACCGGCCTGGCGCAACATCCGGCCAAGCTGACCGTTGCCTAATACGCAAACCTGTTTCATGCCGCGCCTCTCGGATCCGGATTATCCAGCACCTCATCGGTTTGAGATTTGCGCCAGTCTGTCAAACGCTGATGCAGTTGCGCATCATGCTGCGCCAGGATCTGCGCGGCCAGCAGCGCGGCGTTGGCCGCACCCGCTTTGCCAATCGCCAGCGTCCCCACCGGAATGCCGCGCGGCATCTGCACGATAGAATAGAGGCTGTCCACACCGCTTAACGCAGCGCTTTGTACCGGCACACCCAGCACCGGTACCAGTGTTTTCGCCGCGATCATGCCCGGCAGATGCGCCGCGCCACCGGCACCGGCAATGATCACCTGGTAACCGTTTTGTTCCGCGTTTTCGGCGAAGCTAAACAGTTTATCCGGGGTGCGGTGTGCGGAGACGATTTCAACATGGTGCGGAACGTTCAGGGTATCGAGGATTTCAGCGGCGAACTGCATGGTGGCCCAGTCGCTTTTCGAGCCCATAACAATGGCGATGCGCGCCGGTTGGTTGCTTGAAGACATACGTCTCAAAACTCCTGTGGGTGTGCTTCAGACTACATAAGAGGGCACAGAGAATAGCATGTAAAACGGGCAAGGAAAACGGTTGCGTAGCGATGTTTCACGCGTTTGACGCGTAATCGCAAGCGTATTCAGAAAGGGAAATGAATCAGTTCGACATCGCTTTCGCTGACGCGCACCATTGAGCCTTCGCTGTGCCATGCGCCTAAAACGGCACGGAATGCGGGCGCGTTATTCGCCGTGAGTTCATGCACTGCCGGGCGATGGGTATGACCGTGGATCAACCACTGCACCTGGTGTTTTTCCATGGCTTCCACCACGGCGTGCTGGTTTACATCCATAATCGAAAGCGACTTGCTGCTGTTGGCGGCTTTACTGCTGGCGCGCATTTTAACGGCAATACGACGGCGGATAAACAGCGGCAGGGCGAGGAACAGCTTTTGCAGCCAGGGCTGGTGCACTTTGGCGCGAAAGGCCTGGTAACCGGCATCGTCGGTGCAGAGCGTATCGCCATGCATAATCAGCACGTTACGGCCATACAAATCGAGTACCTGTTCCTGAGGTAACAACTGCATACCGCAGGCGTGTGCGAAGCGTTTTCCGAGCAGGAAATCGCGATTGCCGTGAATGAAGTAGCAAGGAACGCCGCTGTCGACAACGGCTTTGATCGCCTGAGCAATTTGCTGATGCAGCGGGTTTGGATCGTCGTCGCCAATCCACGCTTCAAACAGATCGCCCAAAATGTAGAGCGCATCGGCTTCACGCGCCGTACCGGCCAAAAAACGCAGAAAACCGGCGGTGATCGCCGGTTCTTCTGTTTGCAGATGCAAATCTGCGATAAAGAGTGTCGCCACCAATTACTCGCTGACGTCTACGCTTTCAATCACCACGTCTTCTTTCGGCACGTCCTGATGCATGCCGCTGCGACCGGTAGAAACGCCTTTGATCTTGTCAACAACGTCCATGCCTTCAACCACTTCGGCAAATACGCAGTAGCCCCAGCCTTGCATGCTTTCGCCGCTGAAGTTCAGGAAGTCGTTATCAGCCACGTTGATGAAGAACTGTGCGGTAGCGGAGTGCGGAGCCTGAGTACGCGCCATTGCCAGCGTACCACGGGTGTTTTTCAGACCGTTGTTGGCTTCGTTTTTGATGGGGTCTTTGGTGACTTTCTGGTTCATGCCCGGTTCGAAACCGCCGCCCTGAATCATAAAGCCATTGATAACACGGTGGAAAATCGTGTTGTTGTAGAAACCTTCACGGCAGTAGTCCAGGAAGTTTTTAACTGTTTCAGGCGCTTTGTCATCAAAGGTTTTGATTACGATGTCGCCGTGATTAGTGTGGAAAGTA
This sequence comes from Kosakonia sp. LAM2021, assembly GCF_016620385.1. Taxonomy (NCBI): domain Bacteria; kingdom Pseudomonadati; phylum Pseudomonadota; class Gammaproteobacteria; order Enterobacterales; family Enterobacteriaceae; genus Kosakonia; species Kosakonia sp. LAM2021. Next base: position 17,328 of record NZ_JAENHT010000010.1, on the reverse strand, counting down.
ACCATTATTGCATCCTGTTCTGATAGTGTAGTGCGTAGACCCGCCAGTGGGTCAGAGATAGTCGCTTGTTATAGCATAACCGCGAGGCTGGATCACCTTGCAAAGTGTGCTGCTTCGGGTTTGAATTACGGGTAATATATGCGGTTTTCGTTCCACACACGTCCACATGGAATCTTCGATGTTAAAAATCTTTAATACACTGACGCGCCAAAAAGAGGAATTCAAACCTATTCATGCCGGGGAAGTCGGCATGTACGTGTGTGGTATTACCGTTTACGATCTCTGTCATATCGGTCACGGCCGTACGTTTGTCGCCTTTGACGTGGTATCCCGCTATTTGCGCTTTCTCGGCTATAAGCTGAAATATGTCCGCAATATCACTGATATTGACGACAAAATCATTAAGCGCGCTAATGAGAATGGTGAAAGTTTTGTCGCGCTGGTCGACCGGATGATCGTTGAGATGCATAAGGATTTTGACGCGCTCAATATCCTGCGCCCGGACAGCGAACCGCGCGCAACGCACCATATTCATGAAATTATTGAAATCACTCAGCGCCTGCTGGAACGCGAACATGCTTACGTTGCCGAAAACGGTGATGTGATGTTCTCGGTGCCGACCGATCCGACTTACGGCCAGCTTTCGCGCCAGGATCTGGATCAGCTGCAGGCGGGGGCACGCGTCGAAGTCGCGGAAGTAAAACGCAACCCGATGGACTTCGTGCTGTGGAAAATGTCCAAGCCCGGCGAGCCGAGCTGGCAGTCGCCGTGGGGCGAAGGGCGTCCGGGCTGGCACATTGAGTGTTCGGCGATGAACTGCAAACAACTGGGTTCGCATTTCGATATCCACGGTGGCGGTTCTGATCTGATGTTCCCGCACCACGAAAACGAAATCGCTCAGTCAACCTGTGCGCATGACGGCGAATACGTGAATTACTGGATGCACTCCGGCATGGTGATGGTTGATCGCGAGAAGATGTCAAAATCGCTCGGCAACTTCTTTACCGTGCGCGACGTGCTGAAGTATTACGACGCGGAAACCGTGCGCTACTTCCTGATGTCCGGTCACTATCGCAGCCAGTTGAACTACAGCGAAGAGAACCTGAAACAGGCGCGCTCTGCGCTGGAGCGTCTGTACAACGCGCTGCGTGGTACGGATAGCAACAACGCGGAACACCGTTATTTTGAGAACGGTGAGCTGTTCCAGAAACGCTTCTGCGAAGCGATGGACGATGACTTCAACACGCCGGAAGCCTATTCCGTGCTTTTTGACCTCGCGCGCGAAGTGAATACGCTGAAGCATGACGGGGATTCGCTGGGCGCGAATGCGGCGGCGAAAAAGCTGCGTGAACTGGCGGGCGTTTTGGGTCTGCTGGAGCAGGATCCGGATCTCTTCCTGCAAAGCGGTGCGCAGGCGGATGACAGTGAAGTGGCTGAGATCGAAAAGCTTATCCAGCAGCGCCTCGATGCGCGTAAAGCAAAAGACTGGGCGGCAGCCGACGCCGCGCGTGACCGTCTGAACGAGATGGGTATCGTGCTGGAAGATGGCCCGCAGGGCACGACCTGGCGTCGTAAGTAAGAAAAAAGCGGCTTCGGCCGCTTTTTTGTTGTCCCTGCAAAAGTACTTGCGGTGGTCGATTTATCCCCGCCGCATTTTCCACAACAGCAGCATCAGAATCACACCCGGCAGCCACACCCACAGCAACTCCGAAATAATCACCTGATGACCATACGGTGTGGTGTAGCGCGACAGCGCAAACGGCGCGACTTTGATCACCTGCCACGGCGCAAAGAAGCGTTCATCGGACCATGGCCACAGCCAGCCGACGCCTTTTCCACCGGTGGTAATAGAATCCAGCAGACTGTGCGACAACAGCGACACGGTGAGAAACGCCCAGCAGCGCGCCAGACTCGCTTTGAAGTATTTTCGCCCAAGCCAGGCCACCAATAGCGGTACCACAAAAGCGAACAGCAAGGAGTGGGTAAACCCGCGATGACCGAAAACATTGCCGTAAGCGATACCGAATTTAAACGCCAGCACGTCGGCATCGGGCAACATAGCAAGCCCTATCCCCGCCAGCAGTAAGCCGCGAGGGATCACTTTACTGCCGAGCCCCAATCCCAGACAAAGCGGGACAGCCGCATGTGTAACAATCGTTGGCATAACGCAGGTCTCTGAAGAAAAACGAAATTATAGCCGAAGCGCCAGGCGGGTAAACTGCGGGGTTTTCTGAAACTTTTGTCGTCAGCTGAGGATCTGGCGCGTTTTAAGCCGATGCCAGTTTACAGCCCGTGAGTACGTCGCTGTTTCTGCGACGTGTGCAGATTACGCAGACTCGCGGGCAATAAGCTGTCCGGAAAGGGTGACGCGCTGCGTTTGCAACTCGGGCTCTTTCAGTTTACGAATGATCAATCCCGCCGCCTGGCGCCCGGTCTCTTCGCTGGCGGACGAAACATAGGTAAAGGAAGGCGAGGTGAGATTGACGTGCAGCATATCTTCAAAGCCGACGAGCGCCACTTGTTGAGAGAGAAACACATCTTTGCCCACCGTATGCCCGGTTTGGTGGATCCCGGCGATGGAGCCAATCATGGCGTCCGGTGAGTGGCAGAGCAGGGCGGTGATGGTGCTGTTTTTTTCCAGCAACTGGCGCACTGCGTGACTCGCCGCGCGGGTGTCATCACTACATGCCGGAGTGGCTTCTTCGCGCACTACCAGCCCGTTCTGCGTCATTGTGGTGCGAAACCCCAGCAGACGCTGCTGGCGGATTAAATCGCCTTCAATACCGCCAATATAGGCAATGTTGCGGTGTCCGCGCTCGATGAGATACCGCGTCGCCAGGCTGGCGGCCTGACGATTATCGCGCATGACCAGGTTGCACTCTTCATTGAGCAACGACTGCGACACCACTACCAGCGGCAGCGGGCAGTCGCGGATTTGGGCGGGAAGCGTTGAGCTGCGTGTGTCAGAGGCGAGATAAATCACCCCAGCAACACCTTGTTGTTTGAATGACAGCAGACAGCGTTCCAGGTGATCGCCATCGTTGAGCGGTTGACCCAAAAAAACCATGTAACCCTGTTTTTCCAGCTCCTGCACGATGCTGGCCATCACTTTTATTGAGAAGCTGTCGCTGAAATCACGCAGGATAAGGCCAATCAAGTTAGACGTGTTGGCGCGAAGGTTGGCGGCAGCAACGTTGTGAACATAACCAAGCGCATCGATAGCGGCATGGACTTTTCCAATCGTCGCTTGTGAAATTTTCCCTTTCTGGCGCAGCACCAGCGAGACGGTGGAAACGGAAACGCCCGCCTGTTTAGCGACATCAATGATGCTGACTTTCTTCAAACTCGCTCCCTGATTTTTCCGGTTTTCCACCTGATATGGCGCGTGCGGGACGCGCCAACCCGGTATCTTATTATTTGCCGATCATTGTGGACATGGTCTGGGCGATAAATTGCGCCCTCGCGCCGAAAATAACCTGAATACCGCTATCGCCGACAAATACCACGCCGCGCGCACCCAGGCCGTTAAGGCCATCTTTATCTACCATTTCGCTTTTCGCCACTTCCAGGCGCAAGCGGGTGATACAGGAACCGACGGAGTCGATGTTCTGCGCGCCGCCCAGCATGGCGATGATCTCGGTTGCCAGTTCGCTGTCGGTTTTATCATCTGCCACGGCGGTAACTTCCGTGCGTCCCGGTGTTTTCACGTCGAAGCGGCGGATTACAAAACGGAAGGTGAAGTAATAAATCAGCGCCATCGGGATGCCAACGATCACCGCGTTAAGGAAATTGGTTTGATAACCGTTAAACGACGGCAGGATCCCGAACGATAAGTAGTCGATAAACCCGGCAGAGAAGGATTTCGCGATGTGCGCGTGCAGCAGGTACATCGTCATATACGCCAGACCGGCCATGATGGCGTTAAAGACGTAGAGGATCGGTGCAACGAAGATAAAGGTGAATTCAACCGGCTCGGTAATGCCCGTCAGGAAGCAGGTCAGTGCGGCAGAGAAAAGAATACCAAACGCGATCTTCTTATTGCGGGTGTGCGCTTCGTGGTACATCGCAATGCAAGCGGCAGGCAGCGCAAACAACATTAGCGGGAACTCACCCTGCATAAACTTACCGGCGTTCTGGTAGGTATCGCTGCTAAAGGATTTCACGCCTTCTTCGAGCATTTTGAACCAGATGGTCTGATCGCCATGGATCACCTGGCCGGCCTGCGTGGTGTAATCGCCAAACGAATACCAGAACGAAGGATACCAGATATGGTGCAGACCAAGCGGGATCAGCGCGCGTTCCACTAAGCCGAAAATAAACGTCGACGCGGCCTGATTATCACCGTTGACGATCACGGAAAGCGCATCGATGCCCGCCTGAATATGTTGCCAGACATACGGCAGCAGCAGGCCGAGCACAAAGGATAAGAACGCGGTAGCGATGGCAACAAAACGCTTACCGGAGAAGAAGCCAAGGAACTCCGGTAACTGCATGGTGTGAAAGCGGTTATAGCACCAGGCGGCGAGAATACCGCAGATCAGACCACCAAAAACGCCCATTTGCAGCGAGGGAATACCGACCACCATGGCATATTTCCCGCCCTGCGAGGCCATCTCAGGCGTGATACCTAACATGGTGCCAATAGTGATATTGGTAATGAATACCGATACCGCCGCGGAAAGCGCCGCAATCCCGGATTCTGAAGCGAGCCCAACCGCCGAACCGATGGCGAACAACATCGGCAGGTTATCGAAGATAACGCCACCCGCGTTCATCATCAGCGGTAAGTGAAATTTATCGCCGAAAGCGAGTAACAAGCCTGCGGCTGGCAGCAACGAGATTGGCAACATTAACGCGCGGCCAATCATCGACAATTTAGACAATGATTTAACAAACCCTGATATCAGACCCATGCTGATTTCCCCCGAAGTAGCGCTCTTTTGGCGCCGTTATTGTTAGTAGAACGTTTTAGTAGAACGTTCTACTCATCGTGAGATAAGTCGTAACGGGCTGCAACTAAATTTTCACATTTAGCCAGATGAATTAATGATTCTTTGAGGTTGATCGGTAATTAACCGTGATGATGGCAGGGGGAATGAGAAAGAAGATGCCGGGCTGCGGTGACGCGAAACCCGGCTTGCTACGCGTGATTACGCGGTTACGGTAACGCTCTGGCCTTCAAAACTCACCGTTTGACCGGCGACGATTTTGCAGCGTTTGCGCGTTTCAACCGCGCCATCCACTTTGACAAATCCATCGGCAATGGCGATTTTCGCCTGCGCGCCGCTTTCGCTCCAGCCTTCCAGTTTCAGCAGATCGCACAGCTCAACGTGCGGGTGTTTACCGAGAGAAAATGTTGCCATCTTATACGCCTTTTACATCATGGTATTCTTCACACGCTTGCAGCGTGTTCTGGATCAGGGTGGCGACTGTCATCGGGCCAACGCCACCCGGTACCGGCGTAATATACGCTGCTCGCGCGGCGGCTTCTTCATAAATCACATCGCCGACGACTTTGCCGTTCTCCAGACGGTTAATACCGACATCAATTACAATCGCGCCTTCTTTGATCCACTCGCCGGGAATAAAGCCCGGTTTACCTACGGCAACGATCAGCAGATCGGCGTTTTCCACGTGCTGGCGCAGGTTTTTAGTGAAGCGGTGCGTTACGGTGGTGGTGCACCCCGCCAGCAGCAGCTCCATGCTCATCGGGCGACCGACAATATTGGACGCGCCAATCACCACGGCGTTGAGGCCAAAGGTATCAATGTTGTAACGCTCCAGCAGCGTGACAATGCCGCGCGGCGTACAGGGGCGCAGACGCGGCGCACGCTGGCACAGGCGGCCTACGTTATACGGGTGGAAACCATCTACATCTTTGTCCGGCGCGATGCGTTCCAGCACTTTCACATTGTCGATGCCCGCAGGCAGCGGTAGCTGTACCAGAATACCGTCAATCGCGGTATCGGCGTTCAGCTTGTCGATAAGCGCCAGCAGTTCCGCTTCGCTGGTGGTTTCCGGGAGATCGTAAGAGCGGGAGATGAAACCCACTTCCTCACAGGCTTTGCGCTTGCTGCCGACATAAATTTGTGATGCCGGGTTGCTGCCAACCAGTATGACCGCCAGGCCCGGTGCGCGAAATCCTGCCGCAATGCGCGCCCGAACTTTTTCAGCAACCTCAGAGCGCACCTGCTGCGCAATCGTTTTACCATCAATAATCTTTGCTGCCATCAGAGAGAGGATTCCATCTGTCATATCAACTAAGGGGATGGCGGCTATTTTGTCAGAAGCGCGGCGCGCTGTCAGTTACCGTTTGCGGATTTCACCACCGCTGCGCCTGAAATCGCGGCAGATCAAGGGCTTCGCCGTCGCGGGTTGTTAACCAAATTTCAACAATTCATCACCCTTAAGAAAGGCCGGTATTAAGCCACCGTTACAGGCATTTACGGCTATTTCTTATCCGTTTGATAAATAAAAGCCAGGCTTTTTCCTAAGCGCTAATAAGAACAGACCTGGCGTAATGACAGTATTGGCGAATATTTTAATTTTTACGCAACCCCTATTGTTATGTTGTGGCTAGTTGTTCTGCCCACAGAGAAAAATATCGGGTGTTTTCCCAGGGGAGAAATGGGAAGCAAGTAAGTTGTTCCCGATGCGTTATATATTCACAGGAAAAGGTTCTTTCATCTGGTATTTAGCGTAAGCAAGTCTCAAACGGTTTTCGGCAGGATGTCGGAATCGCAACTCTTTATTTCAAGGAAAATAGTATGAATATGAAATTAATGGCTAGTTCTGTTGCTGCAGGATTGATGCTGATGGCGGGAGCCGTACAAGCAGACACCGTAAGCGGCGGTAATGTGCATTTTGAAGGGGAACTGGTGAATGCAGCCTGCGCTGTCAGCACCGCTTACGCCGATCAGACCGTGACGCTGGGGCAATATCGCACCGCCTCCTTCACGGGCGTAGGGGCTACCAGCGGATCGGTGCCGTTCAACATTGTGCTTAATGATTGCGATCCAAGTATCTTCCCGACAGCTTCTGTCGCGTTTTCAGGTCAGGCCGATGCCACCGAACCTACGCTGCTGGCGCTAACCTCCGGTGACAACAGCACAACGGCAAGCGGTGTGGGCATTGAAATCCTTGATAACGCCTCCAAAACGCTGAGCCCGGACGGCGCGAGCTTCTCCACCGCACAGGATCTGCTTGCAGGCACCAACACCTTGCATTTCTCCGCACGTTACAAAGCCACCAGCGCGACCGCGACACCAGGGCAGGCAAATGCGGACGCGACGTTCATCATGAAATACGAATAACCCATTACTTCAGGGAAGACGCAGCCTCAGGGATGAGGCGTTTGATTGTGTAATGCGAGAAATTACCCATGATGAGGACAGGTCTCACGCAGGCACTGATGCTGTGCATGATGCCTTTGCTGGCAAGGGCTGCAGTCGTTGATGGTGGACGCGTTCACCTGCGCGGATCGCTGGTCAATGGCGCATGCGCGGTTGCGCCGGAGAGTGAAGATTTACATGTGCCGATGGGGCAACACCGTACGGATGCATTTTCCGGCACCGGCAGTTTCTCCCCCATAAGCACCGGGTTTGCGCTGCGTTTAACGGCGTGTGATGCGGATGTTTCCCGTTATGTCGGCGTGGTGTTTTCCGGGCAAACGCCAGCGGAAGATCCGCAAGTTTTTGTCGCACACAGCACGGGAGGAGGGGGGGCTGAGGGCATTGGGCTGGCGCTGTTTGATCAACAGCAGCGGCAAATTATACCGAACAGCATGCCGCCCGCTTATTCCCCGCTGGTAGCCGATGAAATCACACTGCATTTTTCCGCACGCTACCGGGCGATTGCTGAACGTATTACACCCGGACACTTGCGTTCCGATGTCTGGTTTACCCTGGTCTACCCCTGATGTATTTCTTGCGACCATCATAATATTCTGAAGAGTTATTTTCGCTATGAACATTTTTTTTAAACCAGGTTGGCTTGTCTGCTTTTTATTATCCATCGCGCTGCCAGCAAATGCCGCTGGTGGAATAGCACTTGGCGCAACCCGGGTTATTTATTCTGCCGAGGATAAACAGACCTCGCTTTCTATTTCTAATAGCGATAAGAAAGCACGTTTTCTGGTGAATTCGTGGGTGGAAAATAGCCGTGGAGAAAAAGAAAAAACATTTGTCGTGACCCCACCGCTTTTTGTTAGCGAGCCGGAAAGTGAAAACACGCTGCGTATTATTTACGCCGGGCAACCGTTACCCGACGACCGCGAATCTCTGTTCTGGTTGAGCGTAAAAGCGATTCCATCGGTGAATAAAGAGAGTGCCATGGACAAAAACGTGCTGCAGTTAGCTGTCCTCTCTCGCATTAAGCTGTTTGTTCGACCGAAAAGTCTATCCGGGTTAACAGACGATGCGCCTGCGAAACTGCAGTTTTCGCGTCTCGATAAACACCTGAACATCACTAACCCCTCCGCGTATTACATCACTTTGGTGAATGTTCATATCGGCAAACAGAGGCTCGACAATGTCATGGTCGCACCCAAAGGCCGCGCGCAGTTGCTTATTCCCCCCAATGTTCGGGGCGGAGTGACTTTCCAGACGGTGAATGATTACGGCGCGCTGACGCAGGTGAAAACCGTTGGTCTGCCATAACACGGACAAATGACAGGGATGCTTATGAATAAGCGCACGTCTCCTTCAGCTTACTCGCGGCTGGCGTTGTCGGTGCTGGCAGTGTTGCACCCGGCAATGGGCCGTGCAGAGAACTACTTCAACCCGGCTTTTTTATCAGAGGACGCCGCTGCTGTTGCCGATTTGTCGCGCTTTGAAAAAGGTAACCAGCCTCCGGGAGTTTATCGGGTGGATATCTGGCGCGACGGTGAGTTTATCGCCACCCAGGATCTGCGTTTCGCTATTGCCCGGCACGGGGCGACGCCCGCTTCCGGTGGTCTGATGCCATGCCTCACTCCCGATTTGCTCAAGCGGTTGGGTGTAAATATCCGCGCTTTTCCGGCACTGCTCACCGACAAGGGCGAAACCTGTATCGATATCACAACCGCCATACCGGGTGCTGAAGCTGATTTTGATTTCTCAGCAATGCGGCTGAATATTGGATTACCCCAGGCTTCGATGCTGAATAGCGCACGTGGTTACATTCCAGCAGAGGAGTGGGACGATGGCATTACCGCTGCGTTGTTTAACTATAGCTTTACAGGAAGCCACAGCCCCGGCAGCAATAACGGTTTTCTGAGCTTACAAAGCGGGCTGAATTATGGCGCATGGCGATTGCGTAATAACGGCGCCTGGCGTTACAGCAGTGGCGGGAAGGAGCATACCCGCAGCTGGAGAACCATCGGAAGCTGGTTGCAACGCTCCATTATCCCGCTGAAAAGCGAGCTGATGATGGGCGACAGTAATACCGGCAGCGACGTTTTTGATAGCCTCGGTTTTCGCGGGGTGCGCCTTTACTCTGCCGACAATATGTTTCCCGATAGCCTACAAGGTTACGCACCAACCGTACGCGGTATTGCGCGTACGCCTGCCAAATTAACCATCCGCCAGAACGGGTATGTCATTTATCAGAGTTATGTCTCGGCGGGCGCTTTTGTTATTTCCGATCTGAACCCAACCTCATCCAGCGGCGATCTGGATGTTACCGTGGATGAAAAAGACGGCCGTCAGCAACGTTATACGGTGCCGTATTCGACGGTGCCGATCCTGCAACGTGAAGGGCGCTTTAAATATGACCTCGTGGCCGGGAATTTTCGCAGCGGCAACGATCAACAATCTTCCCCATCTTTTGTTCAGGGCAGCGTGATCGGCGGCCTGGCGGGCGGTTACACCGCCTATGGCGGAACTCAACTGGCGAAACGCTATAACGCCTTTGTGATGGGCGCGGGCAAAAACCTTGGTGGCTGGGGGGCGATATCGTTCGATTTTACCCAGGCACGCAGTGAACTGGCGGATGGCAGCACACATCAGGGACAATCGCTGCGCTTTTTGTATGCCAAATCACTCAACCAGTACGGTACCAACTTTCAGTTGCTCGGCTATCGCTACTCAACACGTGGTTTTTACACGCTGAATGATGTCGCCTACCGACGCATGGAAGGTTATGAGTATGAAGACCAGGACGAGAGTGAGGGGGAAAGAGAGCCAAAGCCGGTGCTCGTTAGCTACCACAACCTCAACAACAACCGAAAAGGGCGCTTTCAGGTCAATATTTCGCAAAACCTGGGGGATTACGGTTCGTTGTATATTTCCGGCAGCCAGCAAACTTACTGGAACAACGTGAAGCCCAGCAGTTGGTATCAAATCGGTTACGCCAGCGGCTGGCGGGGGATGAGCTACTCGCTCACCTGGTCGTGGAACCGCTCACCCGGTATCAATAATACGGATCGTATTATTGCGTTGAATCTTTCCGTGCCGTTTAGCGCTCTAAGCGGGCAGCGCTACAGCCGGGGAAGCGCGCTGGATCGCACTTATGCCAACCTTAACGCCAGCCGTAACAGCAACGGGCAAAACAGCTGGCAGAGCGGGGTTGGCGGCACATTACTGGAAGGACGCAACCTCAGTTACATCGTAAGCCAGGGGCACAGCAGCACAAATGGCTACAGCGGCAGCGCCAATGCCAACTGGCAGGCTGGCTGGGGCACGCTCGGCCTTGGTTACAACTACGATCCCTACCAGCACGAATATAACTGGCAACTTGGCGGTGGCGTAGTCGCGCACGCAGACGGGGTGACCTTTAGCCAGCCGCTTGGCGATACCAATGTACTTATCAAAGCGCCGGGCGCGCAGGGCGTGCGGGTGGAAAATCAGACCGGAGTACAAACCGACTGGCGAGGCTACGCCATCGTCCCTTATGCCTCGGTTTATCGTTACAACCGCATTGCGCTTGATACCAACACGATGGATAACCACACCGATGTGCAAAACAGCGTCAGTAGTGTCGTGCCTACGCAGGGCGCACTGGCCCGCGCCAGCTTTGACACCCGGATTGGCGTACGTGCACTGATTTCGCTGATGCGCGGCGATCACCCGGTGCCGTTTGGTTCGGTGGTGCGTGAAACCAGCAGCGGCGTGACCGGCATGGTGGGTGAGGATGGTCAGGCGTACTTAAGCGGCTTGCCATTGCTGGGTGAACTACTGGTGCAGTGGGGAGACGGTACGCAGTCACGTTGCCTGGCACGCTACGCCTTACCACAAGCAAGCCTGCAACAGGCGGTGGTGATTACCAGCGCCCGTTGTGAACAAGGATGATTTTATGAACAGATTTTATGCACTGCTTTGTGGTTTGTTGTTACTGGCAGCGATGTCGGCGCAAGCCACGATTTGTGTGAACGCGAAAGGCATACCGACAGATATCTATTATGACCTGTCGAACCTGTTTACCAGCGGGAATAACCATGTTGGAGAGGTAGTGACGTTGCCGGAAAAATCCGGCTGGGTTGGTGTCCAGGCTATCTGCCCTGCCGGCACTACAGTGAATTATACCTACCGAAGCTATGTCTCTGACTTGCCGATACATACCATTGATGGTGGTTACAAATACATGAGGTTAAATGATTATCTGGAAGGGGCTATGAGCATCACAGATGATTACGCCGGCATCTTTTTCCCGCCGAGGAATTTTATCCGCATGGGAACACACCCTAACGTACCCAAGGAGAAGCCATTTGGCGTAATGGACTCGAAGCTCATCTTTAAACTTAAAGTGGTGCGGCCGTTTATCAATATGGTGCCGATCCCGCGCCAAACCATGTTTAAGGTATATGTCACCAGTACGGACACTGATGCGCTCGCGGTACCGGTTTATACCATTAGCTACAGCGGCAAAGTGGAAGTGCCGCAAAGCTGCAAACTCAATGCAGGCCAGGTCGTTGAATTTGAGTTTGATAAAATTGGCGCCGCGCTCTTTAGTCAGGCCGGGCCAGGAAATCGCCCGAACGGCGTTGATCCGCAAATAAAAACCGTGGCAATAGAGTGCACGAATGTTGACGCTCAGGCCTATCTTTCGATGCGTCTGGAAGCGGAAAAAGTCAGTGGGCAGGTGATGGTTTCTGATAACCCTGACGTGGGGTTTGTCGTCGCTGACCGTGAGGGGAACCCGCTTACCCCCAACATGCTGGGGAGCAAAATTCCTTTCCAGCTTGATGACAACGCTTCTGCGCGTGTTGATATCAGTGCGTGGCCGGTTAGTGCTACAGGCTTCAAACCCGCCGAGGGTGATTTTGTGGCGCGGGGCTATTTGCGCGTTGATTATGATTAAGGAGCCATGATGTTTATCAAACCGCGCCATGTCATGCTCGTTGGGTGCTGGCTGAGCCCGTTTGCGACCGCCGATACGCCGCTTGGGGAAATTAACATTCAGCTACGCGCGACGGTGGTGGACTTCACCTGTTATGTCGAGACGGCTGACAGCGACAAAACGGTGCAATTAGGCCGTTGGCCCACTAAGCAGTTGCAAAATGCCGGTAACACCACGCCTCCGGTACGTTTTAGCTTACGATTAGCCGGGTGCCCACCGGGTAGCGCGTCGATCACCTTTTCGGGCAGAGCCGCCAGCAACCCGGCACTCCTGGCGTTGAAAGATAACGTGATGGCGCAGAAAGTGGCTGTTGAGCTGCGCGACAGAGATCGCACGCCGCTAGCGCTGGAGACAGCCAGCCAGGAGATAGCCGTGGACAGCAATGGCAATGCAACGTTGCAGTTCTACGCAAATTACATTGCGCTGGCAGATAATCCTGCACCCGGCACAGCAAATGCCGACGCGACTTTCACGATTAATTACTATTAACTTCTGTTCAAAAAAATACGCCCGGTTTTTTCCGGGCATATATCGCTAGAGCAGTTCGTGTGATTTGGCATAATCAATCAATTCGACGATAGTATGCACGCCGAGTTTCGAAAAAATATTCGATTTATGAGCGCTGATTGTCTTGTTGCTTAATAAAAGTTGTTCCGCAATCTCTTTGTTTGATAATCCATTGGCCAGATAGCGTAATACAGTGACTTCTCTATTAGAAAGCGGCATATCCCGCTGCTCCCCTTTCTTCTTACCCGGTTGGTTTATATAACTCAGTGTCTCTGATGGGAAGAAAGAGTATCCGGCAAGAATCATCTTTACTGCGTTATAAATATCGTTGAGTTCTTTCCGCTTACTGACAAAACCATTCGCGCCAGCGCGAATGGCGCGTGCCGCATAGAATGATTCAGATTTCGATGATAAAAAAAGCACGTTGACATCTTCTCGTATTGCTTTGATTCTTCTAAGTAAAGTAAAGCCATCTGTTTTAGGAAGTTCAATATCCAAAATAACCAGATCAACGGGCAGTGTACGGATATAATCAAGCGCCGCGCGGCTATCATCCGTTTTTAGTACCACTTTTACATTCTGGTTTTTCTCTAAAAGCACCTCTATCGACATCCTGACAATAGGATATTCGTCCATAATGATAACGGAAGCCGGTTTCATTTTTTTGCCTCAGTTTGTTTTTTATGCCACGCCTATGCGTAAGTGCGAAAGACGTCGAAAGGACTAATGTAACTTCAAGTATTCCAGGAGGAAGAATAATTCACTGGAAAACCGATAGCATCCTTACTCGCTAATTTATTTCCACTCGTCACCTACGCATGTGGAGAATATCAATTACGTGCTAATACAGAGAGATATCATAATTATTAATAAGACATTGTAATTATACCTGGGAAGTTCTGACAGAAAAGCGTTAAGAGTTCATAAAGGCTATTTCTAAATATGAAGTTCTGAGAGCAATAATGGGTAGTTGAATATTTAGCATTATAGCTTCATGATTTTGGTAAATGTGGTTTTTTACCCTTTTTTTAATGGTTAAAACAATGCAATTATTTGATTGTTTACTTATTGTTAATAACAGTTGTCGCAATTTCATTGCTATAACCCCGGATAACAACGTGCGCGTTGGGTGAAATCTGAGGGGATTTTAAAAAGAGGACAACGCCAGGAATAGTTGTAATTGTTGGTTTTATGTAAAAAACTTCCCCGGCAAGAAAACTTGACTAAGTAATTTCTTAGACGAGAAGGATAGCAACGCCTGTTATCCCCAATAGTGATTCGCATCAATCGTTAAGCGATGCAGTAAATGAAGCAAACTTTGACGATCGGGCAGCCCAAGTTGCCTTAGCCGCGTGTTGAGGCGATAAATAATGCGATGGTAAGGCAGATTGAGTAGGTGAGCGATATGTTTCAGCGTTTTTCCTTGCGCCAGCGCGGTGAACATCTGCCACTCTACCGGCGGGAATTTGCGCGAAACATCAACGGACGAAGCTGGAGTCAGCAGCGCCTGCCTGAATGGCGTGACGGGGAGATCCCGCTTTAATACACGAAAGGGGCCCGCAGCGCGCAGGAAATTGAACAGCGGCGTGTCACTTTTTGTCGCTAACAGATAGATATGAAGTTTGCGATTATGCGAAGCGAGCTGTCGCAAGGTTTCCAGGGCGCTAAAACGGGATGTGAGCAGGCTTTCCATATCCACGATCAGATGCGAGAGATGCGGCTCTGCGAACCGATGATGTGCTAAATCAAGCGATGAAAACACGGCGTTTCGTTTACCGGAGAAGAGGCCCCTATTCCACGCATAACTGAGAAAGCCATCGGTTGAAATCAATATCTGGCTGATGATGCATTCAGGCAGAGCGAAACTGAGCTGCTGAGTAAGATATTCCAGCCTGTCAAACACAGGTGGCGGATATTCCCGATAGGGTAAAACCCGGTGATCGGGTCTGTGGCGACGATTTTTTTCCCGCCGGATGAAAGTTCGCATTTTCCCTCGCAAACGTATTTCACTTTTCCTGACAGAAAAGTGTTGGCCAAAAAAAACCATGTGCAAACGGTGCGCCTGGCTGTTGTGTTGTATCGGGCTGTGTGGCTGTTTCGCACCATTGAATGGATGCCATGTGGGCAAATTGAGTGGCCTGATTCATGCCTGGTTTGAGAATATCGGACGTATAAAGGCGCCGCCAGGTTGCCGTTTTATCAACCAGTAGACCGGACGTATGCCAGCCTGTATTAACAAAAGCTTCTGGCGCTTCCCGGGTGAGATCATCCGGACAAAACGCGGCACCAGACGTGAAAAATACCTGCGAGTTCAGCGGGCTGACCGCTGAATCAGCGCGATATAATATCGGTATATCCATAAACGAGATGGTATAAGGCTGAGAATTAAGCGGCAGATTAGACAAGCATTGGCTCGTTGATTCCGGCAATGTTACGTTTCGCGTCTGGTCGTGTAATAACCGCAGAGCAAAAGAGCAGGAATCATGCTTAACGCTGTTTCCGGTCGCGCGAATAGTCGGCTGACGGTTAAGCACACCATCATTATTATCGCGCTGTTTAATCGGTTCTGATTTCCGTTGATAACCCCAGCCTTTTTTTTGTTTCGCTCTATTTGTCACGTATAGGCTCCATTACATTAGTTAATGGAAACATTTTGACCTTCATAAGTCAGTGGATATAGGCGCGAATACTTAAAGAGACATGGGACTTTTCCCAGGAAGCGATCAGGATAAGTAGAAAGACCTGGTCTTTTCGGGCATAAATGGGACAGGTGTTGCGAAAACGTGCGGCGTCGTTCACTAAGCAAGCAACCAGCGGAAAATACATTGACTCACCAGGCGCTGACCGTATAATTCCAGGCGTTTCCACCTCAACGGTGAGCATCCGCGTAATGCGCCCTTAGCTCAGCTGGATAGAGCAACGGCCTTCTAAGCCGTAGGTCACAGGTTCGAACCCTGTAGGGCGTACCATCCTTTCTTCTACTCACGTCTCCATAAGTCTACTAAACCCAGACTCCACGCTGTTTCTCCATTATCTATCGTCTCCCATCGTCTATTAACATATCTTGAAATCTACCGTTATGTGGGGGTACATTTGGGGGTGTTTTCTGTTCAATGAAATGAGATACCCCCAGAATGAAGCTCACCGCACGTCAGGTAAGCACCGCCAAACCTCAGGACAAGCCCTATAAACTTTCTGACGGGGGCGGAATGTATCTGCTGGTTAACCCAAATGGTTCTCGATACTGGCGACTCAAATATCGTTATGCCGGTAAAGAGAAGTTGCTGGCTCTTGGCGTATACCCTGATGTCACCCTGGCTGATGCGCGCGATAAACGTAATGAGGCAAAACGTGTCATTGCAGCTGGCAGCGATCCATCTGATGTGAAGCAGGCCATTAAAAACGCCAAGGCTTTAGCAATGCAGAACAGCTTTGAACTGATTGCTGTTGAATGGCATAAACACAAAAAACCTAACTGGTCATCTGGTTATGCCGACGACATCCTTGAGTCTCTCAGGAAAGATATTTTCCCTTATATCGGCAAGCGTGCCATTACGGATATCAAGCCTGTAGATATGCTGGCCGTTCTGAAGAAGCTGGAAGAAAGGGGCGTACTGGATAAGCTCAAGAAGATACGACAGGCCTGCAAGCAAATTTTCACATACGCAATCATTACCGGGCGTGCAGAGTTTAATCCAGTTGCGGACCTGGCGGGAGCACTCAAACCACCGAAGCAACAACACTATCCTCATTTACAGCGCGATGAACTTGGCGGATTTATTGAAGCTCTTATGGATTATAGCGGCAGTAAAATCACCCGGACCGCTACCTTCCTGTTGATGTATACAGGTGTCCGTACTATTGAATTACGTGCCGCAGAGTGGAAGGAATTCGACTTTTCAAATGACCTCTGGCAGATACCTAAAGAGCGTATGAAGATGCGCCGCCCTCATCTGGTTCCTCTTTCGAGCCAGGTGAAAGCGATGTTCCTGGAGGTTAAGAGCATTACCGGGCGCGGTAAATATGTTTTCCCGGGGCGTAATGACGCTGGCAAGCCGATGAGTGAGGCCAGTATCAACCAGGTCATCAAGCGAGTAGGGTACGACGGCAGGGCAACAGGCCATGGCTTCCGGCATACCATGAGCACTATTCTGCATGAGCAGGGTTTTAACACGGCCTGGATTGAAACTCAGCTAGCCCATGCCGATAAGAACACTATCCGTGGGACGTACAACCATGCACAGTATCTGGAAGGGCGAAGAGAGATGGTGCAATGGTATGCCGATTTCCTGGCGGCGTTATAGATGCTCCAGACCGTGCTACCTGATAAAACACCAGGTATTACATTCATATTGTCTGATCTAAGATTTATCCGAACTCGGTTACTTGAATCGCCACGGGTTTAACAGACACCTCAGAGTCATTTAAGATGGCTTAAAGAGAGGTGCCCATGAGCGGTAAGCGTTATCCCGAAGAGTTTAAAACTGAAGCAGTCAAACAGGTTGT
>NZ_JAENHT010000009.1:0-213025 GCF_016620385.1 Kosakonia sp. LAM2021 | reverse complement strand
CGAAATGTTTTATAACAGTAAGCGTCGGCATGGTTCTAGCGAACAGATGTCACCGACAGAATATGAAAACCAGTATTATCAACGGCTCGGAAGTGTCTAGATTATCCGTGGCGATTCAAATGCGAGGGGAGTTTACAGTTGAAAAACATATTTTTGCATCATCTTCTCTCCCCCACCATTTGTTGATATCAAAATACATTGTTCCAAGAGTCAAATAATAACCATCTTTTATTTTACAATTGCCATTCATATTGGAAAAAACCACCGCCGAACAGAGTGCATATATGATCGTATCTGGCATGATTATACTTTGCTTAGACAAAGATACTGTTCTACGATTCGGATCAGTAGTAAGTTCAACATCAAACCCATCAGGTAGTTCGTTGCCATGAGCAAAATTACATCTAAAAATCTCATAAAGTATTTCTGATAAATGCGCCTCTCTTTTTTTCAATAAAATATTTCTAAAAATCGTTTCCTCAATGTTTATTCCGGTGGCAAACATCGGTTCTATAGCCCAGTGATAGCGTTTGAAGGTATTAACAAAAACATTATGGCTTCCGATGGAATTATCAAAAATTTTATTCCCGGTTCCTTCTAAAGCAAAACACGCATGCATTAACGCTGATAGAGGTTTTCCTGAATTTGCATCATCGATAGCATACTGCACACGATCAGAAATTTTCATTTTTTTCCCATTATGACAAGGTCTGCATGTACGACTCAGCATACAAGTTTTGATAACTTGTTTTGATAAAATTTTGATAACCGTTCAAAAGCTAATAATAAAAAACGGGAACCAACCGGCTCCCGTTCTTGTTTAACCCGCGAGGCGGATTACATGTTCGCGATCATCGCGTCACCAAACTCTGAACATTTCAGCAGCTTAGCGCCTTCCATCAGACGTTCGAAATCGTAGGTCACGGTTTTGGCATTAATCGCGCCGCTCATGCCTTTGACGATCAGGTCAGCCGCTTCAGTCCAGCCCATGTGACGCAACATCATTTCCGCAGAAAGGATCACTGAACCCGGGTTCACTTTGTCCTGACCTGCGTACTTCGGCGCCGTGCCGTGAGTCGCTTCGAACAGCGCGCACTCGTCACCAATGTTCGCACCAGGGGCGATACCGATACCGCCAACCTGCGCCGCCAGGGCGTCGGAGATGTAGTCACCGTTCAGGTTCATACATGCGATAACGTCGTATTCTGCCGGGCGCAGCAGGATCTGTTGCAGGAACGCATCGGCAATCACATCTTTAATGATGATCTCTTTGCCGGTTTTCGGGTTCTTGATTTTCTGCCACGGACCGCCATCGATCAGCTCGCCGCCGAACTCTTCGCGTGCCAGCTGGTAGCCCCAGTCTTTGAACGCGCCTTCGGTGAACTTCATGATGTTGCCTTTGTGCACCAGCGTTACAGAATCACGGTCGTTAGTGATTGCGTATTCAATCGCGGCGCGCACCAGGCGCTTGGTGCCTTCTTCAGAGCACGGTTTGATGCCGATACCGCAATGTTCCGGGAAGCGAATTTTCTTCACGCCCATCTCTTCACGCAGGAATTTGATCACTTTCTCTGCATCGGCAGAGTCGGCTTTCCACTCGATACCCGCGTAAATATCTTCTGAGTTTTCACGGAAGATGACCATGTCGGTCAGTTCCGGGTGTTTTACCGGGCTCGGCGTGCCCTCGTAGTAACGTACCGGACGCAGGCAGATGTACAGATCCAGTTCCTGGCGCAGCGCAACGTTCAGGGAACGAATACCGCCGCCAACTGGCGTGGTCAGGGGGCCTTTAATCGCAACGCGATAATCACGAATCAGATCGAGTGTTTCAGGCGGCAGCCAGACGTCCTGGCCGTAAACATGGGTAGATTTCTCACCGGTATAAATTTCCATCCAGGAAATTTTACGCTCGCCCTTATAGGCTTTCTCCACAGCGGCATCCACCACTTTCAGCATCGCCGGGGTCACGTCCACGCCGATACCGTCACCTTCAATGAACGGGATAATCGGGTTATTCGGAACGTTGAGCTTGCCATTTTGCAGGGTGATCTTTTTACCTTCCGCCGGAACAACTACTTTGCTTTCCATTCACCTCTCCTTCGAGCGCTTCTGGTTGTTTGCTCGCTGACTTCATGCCGGGGCGCTCAGACTGCGTCCGCTCACCTGTTACGTGATTCACACAGAGCAAACCGTTTTTGTTAATGAATTGTAATGAGCCCGAACATACTAACCGATACTCAGGCTCCATGAAAGGCAATCGTGATTCAGCTATAATGCGGCAATTGATAACTACTGAAAATACCATGAACAAAACTTCTTTTAGAAATCACCGCCTTAAGCGATTCAGCTCACGACAAGCCACCAGGTCTGAACCACAAAACCAACCAAAACGCGTGATTCTGTTCAATAAACCCTACGATGTTTTGCCGCAATTCACCGACGAAGCCGGACGCAGCACGCTAAAAGATTTTATTCCGGTACAGGGTGTTTACGCCGCTGGCCGCCTGGATCGCGACAGCGAAGGGCTGCTGGTGCTGACAAATGACGGCGCATTACAGGCGAGCCTGACGCAGCCGGGCAAACGTACCGGCAAAATTTATTACGTGCAGGTGGAAGGCGAACCGACGCCGGATGCCATTGAAGCGCTGCGCACCGGGGTAACGCTTAACGACGGGCCGACACTGCCAGCAGGTGTTGAACGCGTAGAGGAGCCCGACTGGCTGTGGCCGCGTAATCCGCCCATTCGCGAGCGCAAAGCGATTCCAACCGCCTGGCTGAAAATCACTCTGTATGAGGGCCGTAACCGCCAGGTACGGCGCATGACGGCGCATGTTGGCTTCCCTACCCTGCGTCTCATCCGCTACGCTATGGGAAACTACACGCTGGATAACCTCGCAACTGGCGAATGGCGTGACGCTTAATCAGGGAGGCTTTGATGTTTAAACCCCATGTAACTGTCGCTTGCGTGGTACACGCGCAGGGTAAATTTCTGGTCGTTGAAGAAACCATTCGCGGCAAGGCGCTGTGGAATCAGCCCGCAGGCCATCTCGAAGCCGACGAAACCCTGCTGCAAGCAGCAAAGCGTGAGCTGTGGGAAGAGACCGGCATTCGCGCCGAGCCGCAGCATTTTCTCCGCATGCACCAGTGGCTGGCACCGGATCGCACCCCGTTCCTGCGTTTCCTGTTTGCTGTCGAGCTTAACGAAATGTGCGCCACTGAACCCCATGACAGCGATATTGATTGCTGCCACTGGGTCACCGCCGACGAGATCCTCAACGCCTCAAACCTGCGTTCGCCGCTGGTTGCGGAGAGCATTCGCTGCTACCAGACCGGCAAGCGCCTGCCGCTGGAAACCATCGCAGAATTTAACTGGCCGTTTACAGGGGATGCCTGAGCCGCCAGCCCGTGCTAGAATACGCCGCCCTGAAGTTCTTAGTCGCGAGTATTCTATGTCTGATAGCCCAAAAAAAGTGATCGTCGGCATGTCCGGCGGTGTCGACTCTTCCGTTTCCGCTTACCTGTTGCAACAACAAGGTTACAAGGTGGAAGGCCTGTTCATGAAGAACTGGGAAGAGGATGACGGCGAGGAATACTGCACTGCGGCGGCGGATCTTGCCGACGCGCAGGCCGTTTGCGACAAGCTCGGTATTGAGCTTCACACTGTCAATTTCGCTGCAGAATACTGGGACAACGTGTTCGAGCATTTTCTGGCTGAATATAAAGCCGGACGCACGCCGAACCCGGATATTCTGTGCAACAAAGAGATCAAATTTAAAGCCTTCCTTGAGTTCGCCGCTGAAGATTTGGGCGCTGATTATATTGCCACCGGCCACTATGTGCGCCGCGCCGACGTTGACGGCAAAAGCCGTCTGCTGCGCGGTCTCGATGGCAATAAGGATCAGAGCTATTTCCTTTATACGCTTGGTCATGAGCAGATCGCGCAGAGCCTGTTCCCGGTCGGCGAGCTGGAAAAACCCCAGGTGCGTAAAATCGCCGAAGAGCTGGGTTTGATTACGGCGAAGAAAAAAGACTCGACCGGTATCTGCTTTATTGGCGAGCGTAAATTCCGCGAATTCCTTGGCCGCTATCTGCCCGCCCAGCCGGGTAAAATCCTCACTGTCGACGGCGAAGAGATCGGCGAGCACCAGGGGTTGATGTATCACACGCTTGGTCAGCGCAAAGGGCTGGGCATCGGCGGCACCAAAGAAGGCAGCGAAGAGCCGTGGTACGTGGTCGATAAAGATGTTGAAAACAACATCCTGATTGTCGCCCAGGGTCATGAGCATCCGCGCCTGATGTCCGTTGGGCTGATTGCACAACAACTTCATTGGGTTGATCGCAAGCCGCTGAAAGGCACGCTGCGCTGCACGGTAAAAACGCGTTACCGCCAGGAAGATATTCCGTGCACGGTTACCGCGCTGGATGATGATCGCATTGACGTGCGCTTCGATGAACCGGTTGCCGCCGTTACACCGGGGCAATCTGCAGTATTCTACCTGGGCGAAGTATGCCTCGGTGGTGGAATTATTGAGCAGCGCCTGCCGCTGCCCCTTTAAAAGACCTTTTGCACAACCGGACAGGCCAACGCCCGCAGCAATAATGTGCTGACGGGCAGATAAAGGAGTGAGTGTGGCGAAGAACTATTACGATATTACCCTGGCGCTGGCGGGAATTTGCCAGTCAGCTCGTCTGGTGCAGCAGCTGGCGCACCAGGGACACTGTGACGCTGACGCGCTACATGTTTCGTTAAATAGCGTAATCGACCTGAACCCGGACTCGACCTTAGGCGTCTTTGGCGGCAGCGAAACCAACCTGCGCACCGGGCTGGAGACGCTGCTCGGTGTGCTGAACGCCAGCAACCGCCAGGGCCTGAATGGAGAGCTGACCCGCTACACGCTCAGTATGATGGTGCTGGAGCGTAAGCTCGCTGCCAGCAAAGGCGCGATGGAGACGCTCGGTAACCGCATCGCCGGTTTACAGCGTCAGCTTGAGCATTTTGACCTGCAGTCAGAAACGCTGCTCAGCGCAATGGCCGCCATCTATGTCGACGTTATCAGCCCGCTGGGACCGCGTATTCAGGTCACCGGCTCGCCTGCCGTGTTGCAAAGCCCGCAGGTGCAGGCGAAAGTCCGCGCCACGTTGTTGGCCGGTATCCGCGCTGCGGTGCTGTGGCACCAGGTTGGCGGCGGTCGTCTACAGTTAATGTTTTCCCGAAATCGCCTGTCGACGCAGGCCAAACAAATTCTCGCTCATTGTTAACCTCCCGGAGTTGTGACTTATGGAATTATCCTCCCTGACCGCCGTTTCCCCTGTCGATGGACGTTACGGCGATAAAGTCAGCGCACTGCGTGGCATCTTCAGCGAATTCGGTTTGCTGAAATTTCGCGTTCAGGTTGAAGTACGCTGGCTGCAAAAACTGGCGACCCACGCGGCGATCAAGGAAGTTCCTGCTTTTGCTGCCGGCGCAAACGGTTACCTCGATAAAATCGTTGAAGACTTCAACGAAGAAGACGCCGCGCGCATCAAAACCATCGAACGCACCACCAACCACGACGTGAAAGCGGTGGAGTATTTTCTGAAAGAGAAGGTGGCAGATATTCCGGCGCTGCACGCCGTTTCTGAATTTATCCACTTCGCTTGTACCTCGGAAGACATCAACAACCTGTCTCACGCGCTGATGCTGAAAACCGCGCGCGACGAAGTGATCCTGCCGTACTGGCGCAAGATCATTGAGGCGGTAAAAGATCTGGCCGTTCAGTACCGTGATATCCCGCTGCTTTCCCGTACTCACGGCCAGCCGGCAACGCCGTCGACGCTGGGTAAAGAGATGGCGAACGTGGCTTACCGCATGGAGCGCCAGTTCCGCCAGCTTAACCAGGTGGAAATTCTGGGCAAAATCAACGGCGCGGTCGGCAACTACAACGCCCATATCGCTGCTTACCCGGAAGTGGACTGGCATCAGTTCAGCGAAGAGTTTGTCACCTCGCTGGGCATTCAGTGGAACCCGTACACCACGCAGATTGAGCCGCATGACTATATTGCCGAGCTGTTTGACTGCATGGCGCGTTTCAATACGATCCTCATCGATTTCGACCGTGATATCTGGGGTTACATTGCGCTGAACCACTTCAAGCAGAAAACCATCGCTGGCGAAATTGGTTCTTCAACCATGCCGCACAAAGTTAACCCGATTGACTTTGAAAACTCCGAAGGCAACCTTGGGCTGTCCAACGCCGTGTTGCAGCACCTGGCCAGCAAATTGCCGGTTTCCCGCTGGCAGCGCGATCTAACCGACTCCACGGTGCTGCGTAACCTGGGCGTTGGTGTGGGTTATGCATTGATTGCCTACCAGTCAACGCTGAAAGGCGTAAGCAAACTGGAAGTGAACCGCGACCGCCTGCTCGACGAGCTGGATCATAACTGGGAAGTGCTGGCCGAGCCGATCCAGACCGTAATGCGCCGCTACGGGATTGAAAAACCGTACGAAAAACTGAAAGAGCTGACGCGTGGTAAACGCGTTGATGCCGAAGGCATGAAGCAGTTTATCGACAGCCTGGCGCTGCCAGAAAACGAAAAAGAGCGCCTGAAGGCGATGACTCCGGCCAACTATATTGGTCGTGCCATCACTATGGTTGATGAGTTGAAATAATCCCCCACCGTTGCTGTTAGCCCTCTTTCCGCCGCGAAAGAGGGTTTCTTTCTCCCCCGGTTTAAGAAATGTTTATCCCCTGCGCACCACAATCAGCGTTAAACTATTTATATCAAAAATATATGGAGAGTTCTGACGATGCGCGTACTCGTTGTGGAAGATAATGCTCTGTTGCGTCACCATTTAAAGGTTCAGTTGCAGGAGTTAGGACATCAGGTCGACGCCGCAGAAGATGCAAAGGAAGCGGATTACTTTCTAAACGAACACCTGCCGGATATCGCTATTGTCGATCTCGGCTTGCCGGATGAAGATGGTCTGTCGCTGATCCGCCGCTGGCGCAGCCATGACGTCACGCTGCCGGTGCTGGTGCTTACCGCGCGTGAAGGCTGGCAGGACAAAGTGGAAGTGCTGAGTGCCGGTGCAGATGATTACGTCACCAAACCATTCCACATTGAAGAAGTGGTCGCGCGTATCCAGGCGCTGATGCGCCGCAACAGCGGCCTCGCGTCTCAGTTGATCTCCATGCCGCCGTTCCAGGTCGATCTCTCCCGCCGCGAACTCTCCATTAATGACGACGTGGTAAAACTCACCGCGTTCGAATACACCATTATGGAAACACTAATCCGCAACAGCGGCAAAGTGGTCAGCAAAGATTCGCTGATGCTACAGCTTTACCCCGACGCCGAGCTGCGTGAAAGCCACACGATCGACGTATTGATGGGGCGGTTACGTAAAAAAATCCAGACGCTCTATCCTGATGACGTCATCACCACCGTGCGCGGCCAGGGCTACCTGTTCGAACTGCCGAAATGAGACGGCTGCTGCGGCATTTTCTGCCGCTTTCTCTGCGGGTTCGCTTTTTACTCGCCACGGCCGCCGTCGTGATGGTGCTTTCTCTGGCCTATGGAATGGTAGCGCTGGTGGGTTATAGCGTCAGCTTCGACAAAACGACCTTTCGCCTGCTGCGTGGCGAAAGCAACCTGTTTTATACCCTGGCGCACTGGGATAACAATAAACTCAGTGTGGATCTGCCTGACACCCTCAATTTGCAAAGCCCGACCGTGGCGCTGATTTACGATCAGCAGGGGAATCTTATCTGGTCGCAGAAAGATGTACCGTGGCTGCAAAATCTGATCGAGCCGGACTGGCTTACTGCTAACGGCTTTCATGAGATTGAAGCCGATGTGGATAACAGCAGTACGCTAGTTGATGATGACCACTCGATTGCCCAGAAGCTGAAAGAGATCCGCGATGATGACAGCAGCTCCGAAATGACGCACTCGGTGGCGGTGAATATCTACCCGGCAACGGCGCACATGCCGCAGTTAACCATTGTGGTGGTCGATACCATCCCCATTGAGCTTAAACGCTCTTATATGGTGTGGAGCTGGTTCGTTTACGTGCTCGCCGCCAACCTGCTGTTAGTGGTGCCGCTGTTGTGGCTGGCGGCGTGGTGGAGCTTGCGACCCATTGAAGATCTGGCGCGCGAAGTACGCGAGCTGGAAGAGCACCATCGTGAGCAGCTCAACCCGGAAACCACCCGCGAGCTCACCAGCCTGGTAAGCAACCTCAATCGGTTGTTAAAAAGTGAACGCGAGCGGTACGACAAATACCGCACCACCCTCACCGATCTGACTCACAGCCTGAAAACCCCGTTAGCGGTGCTGCAAAGTACCCTGCGATCGCTGCGCGGCGAGAAAATGACCGTCAGCGACGCAGAGCCGGTGATGCTGGAGCAAATCAGCCGGATCTCCCAGCAAATTGGCTATTACCTGCACCGGGCAACCATGCGCGGTTCCAGCGGTTTACTCAGCCGGGAACTGCACCCGGTCGCGCCCCTGCTCGACAGCCTGACCTCGGCACTGAACAAAGTTTATCAGCGCAAAGGCGTCAATATTACGCTCGATATTTCACCGGAAATCAGTTTTGTCGGCGAGAAAAACGACTTTATGGAAGTGATGGGTAACGTGCTGGATAACGCCTGCAAATACTGTCTGGAGTTTGTCGAAGTCTCTGCCAGGCAGAGCGACGATACGCTGCACATCCTGGTGGAAGATGATGGGCCGGGAATTCCTGCGGCAAAACGCGAGATGGTGTTTGATCGCGGGCAGCGCGCCGACACGTTACGCCCCGGCCAGGGGGTTGGGCTTGCGGTGGCACGAGAAATTGTTGATCAGTATGAAGGGCAGATCCTGACCGATGAAAGCCTGCTAGGTGGTGCAAAAATGGAGGTTATTTTTGGCCGCCAGCAGACGATGGCGGGCAACGATTAATCCTTCACCGTAACAAACCGGGCAAACAGAACAAAAAGGAGCTATTACGGCTCCTTTTTACTTTTATGTCACATCGTTACGCAGACAAAATGACATATCAGCATTACTATGATCTTTTATTCAGTCACTGATTATTTGCCGGAAACGCATATGGAATATCACGTAGAGATAAACTGGCCAGACTTTATTCAACGCTACTGGCAAAAACGCCCGGTGGTGCTGAAGCGTGGCATTAAGAATTTCGTCGACCCGATAAGCCCCGATGAGCTGGCAGGGCTGGCAATGGAAAATGAAGTGGACAGCCGGCTGGTTAGCCACCTTGATGGCAAATGGCAGGTCGGTCACGGTCCTTTTGAAAGTTACGATCACCTGGGCGAGAGCAACTGGTCGTTGCTGGTGCAGGCGGTGAACCACTGGCATCAACCGGCCGCCGCGCTGATGCGCCCGTTTCGCGTTCTGCCCGACTGGCGCACCGACGATCTGATGATCTCATTTTCAGTACCTGGCGGCGGTGTTGGCCCGCATCTCGATCAGTATGATGTGTTTATTATTCAGGGAACCGGTCGTCGCCGCTGGCGCGTCGGCGAGAAAACACAACTTAAGCAGCACTGCCCGCATCCGGATCTGCTTCAGGTCGATCCATTCGAAGCCATTATTGATGAAGAGATGGAGCCGGGCGATATCCTCTATATTCCGCCTGGATTCCCGCACGAAGGGTATTCGCTTGAAAACTCCTTGAACTACTCGGTGGGCTTCCGCGCGCCAAGCGGTCGTGAGCTGATCAGCGGCTTCGCCGATTATGTACTGCAACGCGAGCTGGGCAGCCAGCGTTACAGCGATCCGGACGTACAGTTGCGCGACCATCCGGCGGATATTTTGCCGCACGAACTCGATAAGCTGCGCGAAATGATGCTTGAGTTGATCAATCAACCGGAGCAGTTCAGGGAGTGGATGGGCGAATTTATCTCCCAGTCACGCCATGAACTGGATGTCGCGCCGCCAGAGCCGCCTTATCAACCGGATGAGATTTACGATGCGCTGCAACAGGGCGACAAACTGGTGCGCCTTGGCGGCCTGCGCGTGTTGCGAATCGGTGAAGATGTGTTCGCCAACGGCGAGCGGATCAACTCCCCGCATCGCCCGGCGCTGGAGGCACTCGCCAGCCATATCGTGCTGACGGGAGATCTGCTCGGCGACGCGCTGGAAGATCCCTCGTTCCTCGCCATGCTTGCGGCGCTGGTTAACAGCGGTTACTGGTTCTTTGAAGATTAATGCCTGATGAGATTGCCCGGCGGCGTTTGCTACCGGGCAATGAGAGAAGGTTTACTCAGCTTTAGCGGTCAGTTCGGCGATGCGTACAATCACCTGCACCGCTTTCTCCATGCCTTCCAGCGTTACAAACTCATGTTTGCCGTGATAGTTATAACCGCCGGTAAACAGGTTCGGACAGGGTAATCCCATAAACGAGAGCTGTGCCCCGTCAGTGCCGCCGCGAATCGGTTTCAGATCCGGCTCAATATCGCAGTCGCGCATGGCCTGTTGCGCCACCTCCAGAATGTGCGGAAACTCGACCACTTTCTCGTGCATATTGTAATAACTGTCCTCAATCACCAGTTCGATATAGCAGTCCGGGTGCAGCCCCTTGCCGACTTTTTTGGCGATCTCCATCATCTTACGTTTACGCGCTTCGAAGTTTTTGCGGTCAAAATCGCGGATGATGTAGTGCATCTCGGCGCGATCAACCGTGCCTTTAATGCTGGTGAGATGGTAAAACCCTTCGTAGCCCTCGGTCTGTTCCGGGCTCTCCTCTTCCGGAACCTGCGCGTGAATTTTGCTGGCGAGCGTCAGGGCGTTAACCATCACCCCTTTCGCCGTACCGGGATGCACGTTATTGCCAACAATCTTAATGTTCACCGACGCCGCGTTGAAGTTCTCAAACTCCAGCTCGCCCACGCCGCCGCTATCAACGGTATACGCCCATTTCGCGCCGAATTTCTCCACGTCGAAATGCTTCGCCCCTTTACCCACTTCTTCATCCGGCGTGAACGCGACGCAAATATCGCCATGCGGAATATTTTTCTTTTTCAGCACCGCCAGCGCGGTCATGATTTCGGCGACGCCAGCTTTATCGTCCGCGCCAAGCAGCGTTTTGCCATCGGTGGTGATCAGCGTCTGGCCCAGCATCTGGTGCAGCACCGGGAACATCACCGGTGAGAGGATCTCATCGCCAACGCCCAACGCGATATCGCCGCCGCGATAATTTTCAACAATTTGTGGGTTAACATTTTTGCCGCTGTAATCCGGCGAGGTGTCGACATGAGAAATAAAACCAATGGCCGGAGCCGGCGTTTGCACATTCGACGGCAATTTCGCCATCACCGTGCCTTTATCGCTTAACGTCACATTTTCCAGACCCATCTCTTCCAGCTGGTTCTGAAGTAAACGCAGGAGCTTCCATTGGCCGTCTGTGCTCGGCACCTGGCGGACGCCGGGCTTTGATTGAGTATCCAGAGAAACGTACTGCAAAAAACGCTCTAATAATTTGTCCATGAAGCCCCCCTACAAAATGTCACAACATTATCAGTAAGCGCGAAAAGACAAATATTGCGTCAGGTCACTTTTACCCCGTAAACGGCAATATTTTCAAAATTGCGCGCGGCGTAGTCAGTATTGTTGAGAACATGCGGTGTTGCGCGGTCAAAAGAGAACAACAATTGGCGATTTCATAGGTTTGCCGTAGAATGCCAGCCCTTAAATCGTGCACAACCCTGAAGGTGGTTCATCACAAACCCCGCATCGGATATCACTTTTGATGCGCAAACACGGGACAGAGTAAATAATTGAACACACAATCGCGTTCGCGTTCACCGCTGGTGCAACTGGCCGGTATTCGCAAAAGCTTTGATGGCAAAAATGTCATTTCGGATTTTAATCTCACCATCAATAACGGCGAATTTCTGACGCTGCTTGGCCCTTCTGGCTGCGGTAAGACCACGGTTCTGCGCCTGATCGCCGGGCTGGAGAGCGTTGATGTCGGCCATATTCATCTTGATGCCCAGGATATCACCCACGTTCCGGCAGAACATCGCCATGTGAATACCGTTTTTCAAAGTTACGCCCTCTTCCCGCATATGACCGTGTTCGAAAACGTGGCATTTGGCCTGCGGATGCAAAAAACCCCGGCGCAAGACATTACCCCGCGCGTCACCGAAGCGCTGCGCATGGTGCAGCTTGAAGAGTTCGCCCAGCGTAAACCGCACCAGCTTTCTGGCGGCCAGCAACAGCGTGTCGCCATTGCCCGCGCGGTAGTGAATAAACCGCGCTTGCTGCTGCTGGATGAGTCCCTCTCCGCGCTCGATTATAAGCTGCGCAAGCAGATGCAGAACGAACTGAAGGCGTTGCAGCGCAAGCTCGGTATCACCTTTGTCTTTGTGACCCACGATCAGGAAGAAGCGCTGACCATGTCGGATCGCATCGTGGTAATGCGCGACGGGCGCATTGAACAGGACGGCACACCGCGCGAAATTTATGAAGAGCCGAAAAACCTGTTTGTCGCCAGCTTTATTGGTGAAATCAATATCTTCAGCGCCACGGTGATTGAGCGTCTGGACGATAGCCGTGTGCGGGCAAATGTCGAAGGCCGCGAGTGCAATATCTATGTCAACTTCGCGGTGGAAAAAGGCCAGCAGTTGAACGTGCTGCTGCGCCCGGAAGATCTGCGCGTCGAAGAGATCCATGATATTGCCGAAACCGAAGGGCTGATTGGCTATGTGCGCGAACGTAACTATAAAGGGATGACGCTGGAATCGATGGTCGAGCTGGAAAACGGCAAAATGGTGATGGTCAGTGAGTTCTTTAATGAAGACGATCCGGATTTTGACCATTCGCTGGACCAGAAAATGGCCATCAACTGGGTAGAGAGCTGGGAGGTCGTACTGGCAGATGAAGAGTACAAGTAAATTCCAGAATGGCGTGATCGCGACCATCGTCGGTTGGCTTGTACTGTTTGTGTTTCTGCCCAACCTGATGATCATCGCCACCAGCTTTTTGACCCGCGACGACGCTAACTTCGTCAAACTGGTCTTCACGCTGGATAACTACACCAGGCTGCTCGATCCGCTCTATTTCGACGTGCTGCTGCACTCGCTCAACATGGCGTTTATCGCCACGCTGGCGTGTCTGGCGCTGGGCTACCCGTTTGCCTGGTTTCTGGCGAAACTGCCTGCAAAGGTGCGTCCGTTACTGCTCTTTTTGCTGATTGTCCCTTTCTGGACCAATTCGCTTATCCGCATCTATGGGCTGAAAATTTTCCTCAGTACGAAAGGGTATCTTAACGAGTTCCTGTTATGGCTGGGCGTTATCGATACGCCGTTGCGCATTATGTTTACCCCCGGCGCGGTGATTATCGGGCTGGTCTACATTCTGCTGCCGTTTATGGTGATGCCGCTCTACTCCAGTATCGAAAAGCTCGATAAACCGCTGCTGGAAGCGGCAAAAGATCTCGGTGCCAGCAAGCTGCAAACCTTTATCCGCATCATTATTCCGCTGACCATGCCGGGGATTGTCGCCGGTTGTTTGCTGGTGATGCTGCCAGCCATGGGGCTGTTCTACGTCTCGGATTTGATGGGCGGCGCAAAAAACCTGCTGGTCGGTAACGTGATTAAGAGCCAGTTCCTGAACATCCGCGACTGGCCGTTTGGGTCGGCAACCAGCATCACGCTGACTATCGTCATGGGGCTGATGCTACTGGTTTACTGGCGCGCCGCGTGATTGCTGAACAAGAAGGTGGAGCTCGAATGATCGGCCGACTGCTGCGCGGCGGTTTTATGACCGCCATTTACGCTTACCTTTATATCCCGATCATTATTTTGATCGTCAACTCCTTTAACAGCTCGCGCTTTGGCATCAACTGGCAAGGCTTTTCCACGCAGTGGTACAGCCTGTTGATGAATAACGACAGCCTGCTGCAGGCGGCGCAGCACTCGCTGACGATGGCGGTGCTGTCGGCAACGTTCGCGACGCTAATTGGCTCACTGACCGCCGTGGCGCTTTACCGCTACCGTTTTCGCGGCAAACCGTTTGTTAGCGGCATGCTATTTGTGGTGATGATGTCGCCGGATATCGTGATGGCAATTTCGCTGCTGGTGCTGTTTATGCTGCTCGGCGTGCAGCTGGGTTTCTGGTCGCTGCTGTTTTCGCATATCACTTTCTGCCTGCCGTTTGTGGTGGTCACGGTGTTCTCGCGGCTGAAAGGGTTTGATGTGCGGATGCTGGAAGCGGCCAAGGATCTGGGCGCCAGTGAGATGACTATCTTGCGCAAAATCATCCTGCCGCTGGCGATGCCCGCTGTCGCCGCTGGCTGGCTGCTGAGCTTTACCCTGTCGATGGATGACGTCGTGGTTTCCTCTTTCGTCACCGGGCCCGGGTATGAAATTCTGCCATTGAAGATTTACTCGATGGTCAAAGTCGGCGTATCGCCGGAAGTGAACGCGCTGGCGACAATCCTGCTGGTGCTGTCGCTGGTGCTGGTGATTGCCAGCCAGTTGATTGCGCGTGATACGACGAAAACAAAAAGCCTGCCTCGCCAGGCGTAATGGATGCAGCCAGTTCGGGTGCGGACAGGGCATGAAAACCGCAGTAAGTGAGGGTTTTGGACTCTGCACAATCCCGGAATGGTAAATAAAATCGCCTGCAAAACAGGCGCAAACTCAGGGGACGTTTGAATGAAAAAATGGTCACGCCACCTGCTCGCGGCGGGCGCACTTGCCCTCGGCATGAGCGCCGCACACGCCGACGACAACAAAACACTCTACTTCTATAACTGGACCGAGTATGTGCCGCCAGGCCTGCTGGAACAGTTCACCAAAGAGACCGGCATCAAGGTTATCTATTCGACCTATGAATCGAATGAAACGATGTACGCCAAGCTCAAAACGTACAAAGAAGGCGCGTACGACCTGGTCGTCCCGTCGACCTACTTCGTGGACAAAATGCGCAAAGAGGGCATGATCCAGAAGATCGACAAAACGAAGCTGACTAACTTCCACAATCTCGATCCCGAGATGCTTAACAAACCGTTCGACCCGAATAACGATTACTCGATTCCGTACATTTGGGGCGCGACGGCGATTGGTGTTAACACTGACGCCATCGATGCAAAAACCATCACCAGTTGGGCAGATCTGTGGAAACCGGAATACAAGAGTAGCCTGCTGTTGACCGATGATGCGCGCGAAGTATTCCAGATGGCGCTGCGCAAACTCGGTTATTCCGGCAACACTACCGATGTGAAAGAGATTGAAGCCGCGTATAAAGAGCTGCAAAAACTGATGCCAAACGTGGCGGCGTTCAACTCTGATAACCCGGCGAACCCGTATATGGAAGGCGAAGTGAACCTCGGTATGGTGTGGAATGGCTCCGCCTGGGTTGCGCGCCAGGCGGGAACGCCGCTGGAGGTCGTGTGGCCGAAAGAAGGCGGCATTTTCTGGATGGACAGCTTATCGATTCCCGCTAATGCGAAAAACGTCGACGGTGCGCTGAAACTGATTAACTTCCTGCTGCGCCCGGAAATCGCCAAACAGGTGGCGGAAACCATCGGTTACCCGACGCCAAATCTGGCGGCGCGTAAGCTGCTCAAACCTGAGGTGGCAAACGATAAATCTCTCTATCCGGATGCCGAAACCATCCAGAAAGGTGAATGGCAAAACGATGTCGGTAGCGCCAGCGCCATTTATGAAGAGTATTACCAGAAGTTAAAAGCGGGCCGTTAACGCCATCGTCGACCGGGTCGCTCACCCGGTCGACACCGCCAGAAGCAACCCCGGGCTGGCATTTTCTGCCTGCAACGTCCAGCCGTGTGCCAGCGCAATTTCATGGCAAATCGCCAGCCCCAATCCCGCCCCGCTATCGCGTCGATGCGCGCCGCGCCAGAAGCGCGAAAACAGCAAGGGCAATTCCTCTTCCGCCACGCCCGGCCCGACATCGCGCACCGTAAAACCCTTTTCACTGACGGCTATATGCACTGGCGTACCGGGCGGCGCGTGCTGGATAGCGTTCTCGATCAGGTTCTTAAGCAGGGTAAATAATGCCCCGCGATCGGCGCGCCAGCGCAGCGGATCGTCTGCCGTTGATAAGGTCAACGAAACCTGCGCGTCTGAAGCGATACGCTGAAGAAACTGCACGCTATCACGGGCAATCGCCGGTACATCAACCGGAGCAAACCGGTAGCTAAGCGGTTCGCTGGCCTCTGCCAGCAGTAATAACTGCTGAACCTGACGCGCCAGATGTTCGACCTGCAACAATAACAGCTCGCGTACGTCGAGTTGTTGATCCATCAGCTCGACTTCCGCGCGTATTAGCGTCAGCGGTGTTTTTAACTCATGCGCAGCCTTCGCCAGAAAATCCTGCTGATTGCGATACCCCCTCTCCAGTCGCGCCAGCGCCTGGTTGAAGCTGTCAATCAGCGGGGAGATCTCTGTCGGTACCCCGTGCGTTTGCAGACGGGCATCCAGCGAGCGCGGCGAAATAAGCGCCGCCTCCGTTGACACATTGCGCAGCGGCTTGAGGGAATATTTCAGCGTCACCCACGCACACAACCCGAAGACCACCAGCAGCACCAGGCTGAACAACTCGATACCAAAGCGGATAAACGGTAAGGCAAAACCGCGATGCAGAAAATCGATAATGCGTGAGCTGGCGGCCATCTGGATCCACCAGGTTTTACCTGCAAGAACATACGGTTCGGTCGCGCCATCGTAAATCATGCCGTTAAGCGTGAATTTAAATTCTCGTGCTATTTGCGGTGTCAGCGTCGGCCAGTGCTGCGCGCCGGGTGACATCAGCACAACTCGCCCTTTGCCATCCAGCACACGATAAGCCACATCATCGGTGATGCTCTGGTAGATCCATAGTGGATACTGGTCGCCGTTGTTGAACCCGGTCGGCTGTCCGCGCGAGTCAAACTGTAATTCCTGAGCCAGCCGGTGGGTGTAGTCAGAAAGATCCATCCCCGGTAAGCGCTCTTTCACCACCCGGCCAGATAGCACCAGCAATGCAATACTCAGCAGCGCCCCGGCGATAAACGCCAGCAGGATCTTCAGCGCAAGGCTATTCAGCCAACGTTTTTTCCCGGATGGCATAGCCTAATCCTCTGAGGTTAACAATCTGCAAGCGCGAACCAATCGCCGTTAACTTACGCCGTAGCCGGTGTAGCGCGACGTCGAGCGCGTTTGGCGTCACCGCATCGCTTAAGCCCCATCCGGCGGCTTCCATCCGGCTGCGGCGCACGACGCCGCCCTGCCTGCCCACCAGCGCTAACATGATTTGCAGCTCAGCGGGTGCCAGCACAATGTGCTGTTCGCCACACTGCATAAGGCTGGTTTCCGGCGACAGGGTTAAATCGCCCCATGCCGGTTGCAGCGGCTGGCTTTGCGCCGGTCGGCGCAACAAGGCACGCACGCGCGCCACCAGTTCCTCCATGGCAAACGGCTTGGCGAGATAGTCATCCGCGCCCGCCTCCAGCCCTTCGACGCGATCGTGCAGCGCATCGCGGGCAGTGAGGATCAAACAGGGGATCGCGACCTGCGCCTGGCGCAGGCGATACAACAACTGGATACCGTCACCATCGGGCAAGCCGCGATCGAGCACCAGCCCCTGATAAGAGACCTGCGCTATCGCCGTCCAGGCCGCATCGCCGCGCCCGACAATATCCACAGCGATGCCCGCCGCTGCCAGCCCTTTGGCAATCAGGTGCGCCAGGTGGTCGTGATCTTCAATCAGTAATATTCGGCTCATCAGAAATAGTACAGATAACTCATAAAGATGCGGTTTTCGTTAGTCCTGTTCACCAGCGGGCTGTCCTTAATTTCCGACGCCAGCAGCGTCATTTCCACATCAGCCATCAGCGTGTGATGTTCATTGAATGTGTACAGGCTGCGTACGCCCATTTCGGTGTTAATCGAGGCATCTGCACGGTATGCAGGCCGCCACGGACGTGCTTCGCTGCGGCGCACGCCGTAGTAGTAATCGACATAGCTGCTGTTATAACGGCTGACGACCAGGCGCGGCGTCAGCGTAAATTGCTCGCTCAGATGCCAGCTTTTTTCTGCGCCCAGGCGTAAACGCTGCCCGCTGCTGTTGCCGGAAAGATCGTGCGTCCAGTCGGCAAACAGATCCACCACCGGGCTTTGCCACTCAATGCCCGCCCCGCCCCAGAATCCCCCTTTGCGCTTGTCCATCTCTTTGAGGATATCGGCATCATCGGACGAATAACCTGCCCCGTCGTAACGGGCTATTAGACCGATATTGAGCTGTTGGGTTTCACTCAGATGTAGCGCGGGCAATTTAACTTCAGCCGCCGTGCCTGAAAAACGGAAATAACGGTTTTCATAATGCAGAATCGGGATCGGGGTGTACTGACGGTCACTATCCTGGTAAGGCTTTTGCGTGCTAATGACGCCGACGCCAATTCCCCAAACCGGCGGTTCTTCGGCCTGGGCGGCAAAGACAACAGAGACGAGACTTGCTGCGACAACACAACGTGGCACAACAACCATGATGAGGCTCCTGTTAGCGGTGGAAACGCTATCATCAGGGGCGTTGTCTTACGGGGAACTTACCGGCGATTTTCACGATAGTCACGCTGGCGCGTGGTGAACAGCTCAGCAAAAAGCGCGCTAAACCGCCATCCTCTTAACTAAAAGGATGGCGTTGATCGTTAAAGCCCTTTCAGCAGCTTTTCGACATATTCCGGCACGACCTGGCTTGCCAGTCCGTAATGTTTTTCTTCAAACTCGCTGCCGACCTGGCTCGGTTCGAGATTCAGCTCTACGGTGTGCGCGCCCTGCAGTTTCGCTTCATGTACAAACCCGGCAGCCGGGTAAACATGCCCGGATGTGCCAATCGCGATAAACACATCCGCCATTGCCAGCGCGCTGTAGATCTCGTCCATCCCCAGCGGCATTTCGCCAAACCACACCACATGCGGACGCAGCGGTGCCGGGAACTGGCAGCAGTGGCATTTGTCATCGTGCGTGACATCGCCCGTCCACTCCAGCACCTGCCCGCTTTGCGAACAGCGCACTTTCAGCAGCTCACCGTGCATATGGATAATGTTTTTATTGCCCGCGCGTTCGTGCAGATTGTCGATGTTTTGCGTGATCAGCAAAAAGCGATCGCCCAGCGCCTGCTCGAGCTTCGCCAGCGCCAGATGCGCGGCATTCGGCACAATCTCCGGCAGTTGCAGCTGCCTGCGCCGATCGTTATAGAAGGTTTGCACCAGTTGCGGGTTGCGGGCGAAACCTTCCGGTGTCGCCACGTCTTCAACATGATGCTCTTCCCACAGCCCGTCTGCCGCGCGGAAGGTACGAATACCGGATTCAGCGGAAATGCCCGCTCCCGTCAGAACGACGACTCTTGGTTTTTCCATTACGCCTGGCACCATTGTGTCTCTGAAAAAAATTCGCTGACGCAAGCGCTCGCGCAAACGGCGCTTGTTACGGCGAAAACGGCTGAGACGATGTGAACGTCGCGATTGCATAGCATCCTCTCAGATTAGTCAGTGAGGTGAAGAAAGGCCGCGCCGCGCATCCCACCCGCATCGCCGTGGCGCGCGCGTTCGATACGCGGTACATCGCCTGCCGGTAACAGATGCGGCGCGATACGCGCCGGCAACAGCCTGGTCAGCGCGCTGAAATTCGATAAACCGCCGCCAATCACCAGCAGATCCGGGTCGATGATAGTCAGAATATTAGCCAGACACACCGCCAGCAAATCCACGTAACGTTCCACGTGCGCCAGCGCCTTCGCATCTCCCTGTTCCCAGCGCGTTATGATTTCCGGCGCTGACAAGGATTGATGATAGAAGTGTCGGTACAGCCACGCAAAACCGCGACCAGAGAGATAATTTTCAATACAACCGATTTTTCCGCAGCCGCATCGGGTAAGCGGGAAATCAAAGCCCATCAGCCCCAGTGCATCCACCGGCAGGCGGATATGACCAAACTCACCGGTGATAAAGCGACGGCCAGGGATGGATTTGCCATTGACCACCAGTCCACCGCCAACGCCGGTGCCGAGGATTAACCCCATCACCAACGGATACTGGCGGAATTCGTCATCCCAGGCTTCGGAGAGCGTAAAGCAGTTGGCGTCGTTGTCGATACGCACATTGCGCTCAAGCAACGCAGTAAGATCGGCGCGCAGCGGTCGACCGCTGGCAGCGGGAAGGTTAGCGGCGTACAGCGTACCGCCGGCGGTTTCCGGCATGCCGGGAATACCGACGCCGACGCTGCCTTTGACGCCGAAATGCGCATCTGCTTCGGCAACCAGATCGGCAATGGCGCGCAGAAACGCTTCATAACTGTCGTGCGGGGTGGCGACGCGCTTTTCCCAGTGTAAGCGCCGGTTGGTGTCAAAGACGCCCAACGCGATTTTACTGCCGCCGATATCAAATCCGTAATTCATTGCCACTCCTTCGTTGTGGCCCGTTCCACGCGGAATTACTGCCCGCTCAGCACTCGTGCAGGATCAATATTGCTCGCCCGGCGCGCCGGATACCAGCTTGCCAGCAGGCTTAGCGCCAGCGCCGTCACCAGCACATAGACGACATCCAGCGGGTGCAGCTCCGATGGCAGGAAATCGATAAAGTAGATATCTCCCGACAAGAACTGATGGCCGATCAACTTTTCAATCACGTTAATGATTGGCGTTAATTGCAACGACACGACAACGCCGATCACCACACCGCTGATGCTGCCAAGCAGGCCCGCCAGCAGACCGTACCAGACGAAAATGGCGCGGATAAGCCCATCTTTCGCCCCAAGCGTACGCAGCACGGCAATATCACCGCTCTTGTCTTTTACCGCCATGACCAGCGTCGAGACAATGTTAAAACAAGCCACGCCAATCACTAAAACCATCGCCAGATACATTATGGCGCGGATCATCTGAATGTCGCGGTACATGTAGCCGTACTTACCGATCCAGCTTTTGATATAGACGTAGCTGTTGGTCACTTCACCCGCGTCGCGCACCAGTTTGTTGGCGTTAAACACATCATTTACTTTGATGTCGATACCGGTGACGCTGCCGCCCATATCCAGATATTGCTGCGCATCCTGCATCGGGATCATCGCATAGCTGTGATCAAGCTGGCCGCTCAGTTGCAAAATGCCCGTCACGTGCAAACGCACGCGTTTGGGTTGCAGCAGTTTATGCGCATCATCGGAGTTGGGGATCATGATAGAAACCCAGTCGCCCTGCTTCACTTTCAACGCATCGGCCACGCCTTTACCCAGAATGATTTGCTGCTCACCGGCACGGAAATTCTGCCAGGCGTCGCCCTGTACAAATTTCGGCAAGGCGCTGAGCTGTGATTCCTGCGCCGGGTCAACGCCTTTCACCTGAATCGCGCGCAGGTTGGCACCGCTTTCCACCAGCCCGGTAAAATTAATATAGGGCGCAGCGGCGGCAATGCCCGGCACTTTTTTCACTTTTTCCAGCGCTGTGTCCCAGTTCGTCCACGGCTGATTCACCGGCTCGATTTCACCGTGCGGCACCACCGCCAGAATGCGGTTGTTCAGTTCACGTTCGAAACCGTTCATCGCACTTAATCCGACAATCAGCACCGCCACGCCCAGCGCGATACCAACGGTGGAGATCACCGAAATCAGCGACACCATACCGCCACGACGGCGACCACGGCTAAAACGCAGCGCAATCAGTAAAGAGAGGGGTGAGGCCATTACTCGGCCCCCATCAGGGTGACTTCAGTATTCAGGCGACCATCGCGCATTTCCAGCTGGCGGTTCATACGCTTCGCCAGGTGTAAATCATGCGTCACCACGAGGAAAGCGGTGCCCTGCATTTTGTTCAACTCGCCCAGCAGTTCGAAAATGCTGTCTGCGTTACGCGCATCGAGATTCCCGGTCGGTTCATCCGCCAGTACCAGGCGCGGATTGTTGACCAGCGCGCGGGCAATTGCCACACGCTGGCGTTCGCCGCCGGAAAGCTCGGAAGGACGGTGGCTGGCGCGATGTTCAAGCCCAACCGCGCGCAACATTTCCAGAGCACGTTCATTAATTTCCGCCGGTTTCTTTTTACCAATCAACAGCGGCATTGCCACGTTTTCCAGCGCGGTAAAATCCGGCAACAGATGGTGAAACTGGTAGATAAAGCCTAATTCCCGGTTACGCAGCTCCGCTTTAGCGGTCGAGGAGAGTTTGCT
Source organism: Kosakonia sp. LAM2021 (assembly GCF_016620385.1). Classification (NCBI taxonomy): domain Bacteria; kingdom Pseudomonadati; phylum Pseudomonadota; class Gammaproteobacteria; order Enterobacterales; family Enterobacteriaceae; genus Kosakonia; species Kosakonia sp. LAM2021. Next base: position 190,878 of record NZ_JAENHT010000009.1, on the reverse strand, counting down.
CATCGGCTGGTCACGGAAAATCACATCGCCTGAGGTTGGCGTATCCAGCCCACCTAACAGATGCAGCAGCGTACTTTTGCCGGAACCGGAGCTGCCGACAATCGCCATTAACTCCCCTTCCGCCATGCTAAAGCTGACATCGTGCAGTACGTCAGTTTGCACACTGCCTTCCTGATAGCGTTTGCACAGGTTGTCGCATTGCAACAGGATCTTATTCATAACGTAAAGCCTCAGCGGGTTGAGTGGCGGCAGCGCGCCAGGAAGGATAAAGCGTAGAGAGCAGCGCGATGGCCATCGCCACCAGCGCAATACCAATCACCTGCAGCGGTTCAATCGCCACCGGCAGCGCTGCGCCATCAAGGAAGGCACCAATAATCGGCATCAGATTATTTAACTGGCTGGCGAGCAGTGCGCCCAGCCCGGCCCCCAGCAACGCGCCAATGATCCCGGCGCTGGCTCCTTGCACCATAAACACGGCCATGATTTGACGTGGGGTTAAGCCCTGGGTTTGTAAAATGGCTACCTCGCCCTGCTTTTCCATCACCATCAAACCCAGCGAGGTAATAATGTTGAATGCCGCAACGGCGATGATCAGGCTCAGCAGCAGCCCCATCATATTTTTTTCCATCCGCACGGCCTGGAACAGCTCGCCTTTACGATCGCGCCAGTCCTGCCATTTGGTGCCTTCCGGCAATTTTTGCTGGCTGAGCACATCGACTTTCAGCGGCTCGTTCAACCATAAACGCCAGCCGGTAATATTGCCCGCCGGGTAGCGCATCAGGCGTGAAGCGTCATCAATATTGACCAGCATCTGGTATTCGTCGACTTCGCTGTTCGCCGCAAATGTACCCACTACGGTAAACAGACGCTGGCTCGGCAAGCGGCCCATCGGCGTAAACTGGCTGGCGGACGGCACCATCACGCGAATTTGATCGCCACGGTTCACGCCCAACTGACCAGCCAGTTGCTCACCGAGGATAATGTTGTATTTGCCCGCTTGCAGGTCGCTTTGTTTGACATTGACCAGATATGGCGTCAACGGATCGGCTTGTGCTGGATCGATGCCCATCATCACGCCAACCGCGACGCTGCGCGCGCTCTGAAGCACCACATCGCCTGTGGTGAGCGGCGCGATACGCGTCACGCCCTGCAATTTGACCTGGCTTGCCGGGAGTTGCGCTGGATTCAGTGAGCCGTTTTGCGTGGTAAGAGTGGCCTGCGGCATCAGCCCCAGGATGTTGTTTTGCAGCTCGCGCTCAAAGCCATTCATCACCGATAACACCGTTACCAGCGCCATAACACCGAGGGTGATGCCAATGGTTGACAGCCAGGAGACAAAGCGACCAAAGCGGTCCGCTGCGCGCCCGCGCATATAGCGCAGGCCTATGAAAAGAGTGACAGGTTGGTACATGAAATCCGTCTGGTTGCTGATAGCAGAGTGAGGAGTATATAAGCGAAAGCACAGAGCGTAAATGAGTGAAACGGTAAGTATTCGTCAGACAGATAAGGAAAAATTCCGTGAAATCAATCCAATAACAAACCGTCGGCCAGTTTGCATTTCCGTTTGTTTGTACGGCAGTTAACCGTTCATTTCCTCTCACCTTAATCCGAAAATGAACAAATACAGACACTTCCCCAATACATCGCCCTCCAGCCTGACCAGGATCAATGGCCAGAATTTTGGCAAAACAGGCAACAGTGTTAATGAAACAGAAAGCATTATGGATTAATCAAATCAAGGGGCTATGTATTTGTCTGGTTGTGGTTTATCACTCAGTCATCACGTTTTACCCGCACCTATCGACTTTCCAGCATCCGTGGTCGCAAACGCTCTCTAAATGCTGGATTTATTTCAACCTTTACCTCGCACCGTTTCGTATGCCGGTGTTCTTTTTTATCTCCGGCTATCTCATTCGCCGATATATAGACGATGTGCCATGGAAAGATACGCTTGATAAACGTATCTGGAGCATCGTCTATGTGCTGGCGCTGTGGGGCCTCCTGCAATGGGCGGGCTTAAGCCAGATTAATGACTGGCTCGCGCCGCAGCGCGATCTGAGTAATGCCGCCAACGCGGCTTACGCGGAGAACTGGCGCGAGTTCGCGCAGGGCATGCTCACCGCCAGCACCAGCTTGTGGTACCTCTATGCGCTGGTGGTCTATTTCACGCTTTGTAAGCTGCTCAGCAATTGGAAAGTGCCCCTCTTAGCGCTGATGATGCTGGCAAGCCTGGCGATTAATTACCTGCCACTGCCGTGGTGGGGGATGAACAGCGTGGTGCGCAATATGATTTTCTATTCGCTCGGTGCCTGGTATGGGGCAAGCGTAATGGAGTGGGTCAAAACCGTGTCGCTCCGCCGTTACGGGTTGCTGTTCGCGCTGGCGGCCGTGGTGGCTTTCGGGCTGTGGATGTTCAATATGCCACTGCCGCTGTGCCTGCTTTCCATTGTGGGTATTATGCGTTTGTTCCAGGTGCTGGAGCAGCGTTTTCCACCCAACGAAAAGAGCCTGCTGAACGTGGTCGGCTCTAATACGCTGGCGATTTACACCACGCATCGCATTCTGATTGAGGCCATCAGCCTTGCGCTACTCAAACCGATGAACGCGGGCGCATGGCCGCAAACGGTCGAACTGGCGCTGCTGTTAGTCTATCCGTTCGCCACGTTGTTGATTTGTACGCTGGCTGGGCTGATGGTGCGAAAATTGTCGTCAGCGCTGTTCGCCGATCTCTTTTTCACGCCGCCAACGAAACATCTCACAACGGTGCAAGCGCGTTAATCCTGCACGTCGTATTGGCTAAAGCCGCCTAATCACAGATAATAATGGTATTGCGTATCAGGGATATGCCCCCATAACGGGGGCATATCCATAACGAGATCTTGATATCCCCATGCCTGAACAATACCGTTATTCCCTGCCTGTCAAAGCAGGCGACCAGCGCCAGTTTGGCGAACTGACAGGTGCTGCCTGCGCCACCGAAGTTGCGGAAATCATTGAGCGCCATCCTGGCCCGGTCGTGCTGATTGCGCCGGATATGCAAAACGCGCTGCGCTTGCAGGATGAGATTGGTCAATTTACCGATAACCTGGTGATGAACCTTGCCGACTGGGAAACGCTGCCGTATGACAGTTTCTCGCCACATCAGGAAATTATCTCTTCCCGCCTGTCGACGTTATATCAACTGCCCTCCATGCAGCGCGGCGTGCTGATTGTTCCGGTAAATACGCTGATGCAACGCGTTTGCCCGCACAGTTACCTGCATGGCCATGCGCTGGTGATGAAAAAAGGACAACGTTTGTCGCGCGATGAACTGCGCAGCCAACTGGATAGCGCGGGTTATCGCCATGTTGATCAGGTGATGGAGCACGGGGAATACGCCACGCGCGGCGCGCTGCTCGATCTTTTCCCGATGGGCAGCGAGCAGCCCTTCCGCCTCGACTTTTTCGACGACGAAATCGACAGTTTGCGTCTGTTCGACGCCGATACCCAGCGTACGCTGGAAGAAGTCGAGGCGATTAACTTACTGCCCGCGCACGAATTTCCGACCGATAAAAACGCCATTGAGCTGTTCCGCAGCCAGTGGCGCGATAAATTTGAGGTCAAACGCGACGCAGAGCATATCTACCAGCAAGTCAGTAAAGGTACGTTGCCTACCGGGATTGAGTACTGGCAACCGCTGTTTTTCAGCGAACCGCTACCGCCGCTGTTCAGTTATTTCCCGGCGAACACGTTGCTGGTCAACACCGGTAATCTGGAAAACAGCGCCGAACGCTTCCAGCAGGAGACGCAGGCGCGTTTTGAGAATCGCGGCGTTGATCCCATGCGCCCTTTGCTGCCGCCGGAGACGCTGTGGCTTCGCGTTGATGAACTCTATAGCGAGCTAAAGAAATGGCCGCGCATCCAGTTAAAAACCGAACAACTCTCCGACAAAGCCGCGCATGTTAACCTGGGTTACCGATCATTGCCGGATCTGGCGGTACAAGCGCAGCAGAAATCGCCGCTCGATAACCTGCGTAAGTTTCTGGAATCGTTCGCCGGACCGGTGGTGTTCTCCGTTGAGAGTGAAGGTCGTCGCGAGGCATTAATTGAACTGCTGGCGCGCATCAAAGTTGCGCCTAAACGCATTATGCGTCTCGACGAGGCCGAAGCGCCTGGCGCATATCTGATGATCGGCTCAGCAGAACACGGCTTTATCGATACATTGCGCAGCCGGGCGCTGATTTGTGAAAGCGATCTGCTCGGCGAGCGCGTCGCGCGTCGCCGCCAGGACACACGACGCACCATTAACCCGGATACCCTGATCCGCAACCTCGCCGAACTGCATGACGGCCAGCCGGTGGTGCATCTGGAGCACGGCGTGGGGCGTTATGCCGGAATGACCACGCTGGAAGCGGGCGGCATCAAAGGCGAATACCTGATGTTGACCTACGCGGGTGATGCCAAATTGTACGTGCCCGTTTCGTCGCTGCATTTAATCAGCCGCTACGCGGGCGGTGCAGAAGAGAACGCGCCGCTGCATAAACTGGGTAGCGATGCCTGGTCGCGCGCGCGGCAAAAAGCGGCGGAGAAAGTGCGCGATGTTGCCGCAGAGCTGCTGGATATTTATGCTCAGCGCGCAGCCAAAGCGGGCTTCGCCTTTAAACATGACAAAGAGCAGTATCAACTTTTCTGCGACAGTTTCCCGTTTGAAACCACGCCGGATCAGGCACAGGCCATTAATGCGGTGCTCAGCGATATGTGCCAACCGCTGGCAATGGACCGACTGGTATGTGGCGATGTCGGCTTTGGTAAAACTGAAGTAGCGATGCGCGCCGCGTTTCTCGCGGTTGAGAACAATAAGCAAGTGGCGGTGCTGGTGCCCACCACCCTCCTCGCTCAGCAGCACTTCGATAACTTCCGCGATCGCTTCGCCAACTGGCCGGTGCGCATTGAAATGCTTTCACGTTTTCGCAGTGCCAAAGAGCAGGCGCAGATCCTGGAGCAAGCCGCAGAGGGGAAAATCGATATCCTGATTGGCACTCATAAGCTGCTGCAAAGCGATGTCAAGATGAAGGATCTCGGCCTGTTAATTGTCGATGAAGAGCACCGTTTCGGTGTGCGTCACAAAGAGCGTATTAAAGCGATGCGCGCCGATGTGGATATCCTGACGCTGACCGCCACGCCGATCCCCCGTACGCTGAATATGGCGATGAGCGGGATGCGCGATCTGTCGATTATCGCCACCCCGCCCGCGCGCCGCCTGGCGGTAAAAACCTTTGTACGTGAGTACGACAACCTGGTGGTTCGCGAAGCGATGCTGCGTGAGATCCTGCGCGGTGGGCAGGTCTACTATCTCTACAATGATGTGGAAAATATCCAGAAAGCTGCTGACCGGCTGGCGGAACTGGTGCCGGAAGCGCGCATCGCCATCGGCCACGGCCAGATGCGTGAACGCGAGCTGGAGCGGGTGATGAATGATTTCCACCATCAACGTTTCAACGTGCTGGTGTGCACCACCATTATTGAAACCGGGATCGATATTCCGACCGCCAACACCATCATTATTGAACGCGCCGATCACTTCGGCCTTGCCCAGCTGCACCAGTTACGCGGACGTGTCGGGCGTTCGCACCACCAGGCGTACGCCTGGCTGCTGACGCCGCATCCTAAAGCCATGACCAGCGATGCGCAAAAACGTCTGGAAGCCATTGCTTCGCTGGAAGACTTAGGTGCGGGCTTTGCGCTGGCAACGCATGACCTGGAGATCCGCGGCGCGGGAGAATTGTTGGGAGAAGACCAGAGTGGGCAGATGGAAACTATCGGCTTCTCGCTCTATATGGAGCTGCTGGAAAACGCGGTCGATGCGCTGAAAGCGGGCCGCGAACCGTCGCTGGAAGATCTCACCAGCCAGCAAACTGAAGTTGAATTACGTATGCCTTCGCTGTTGCCGGATGACTTTATTCCTGACGTCAACACACGCTTGTCATTCTATAAACGCATCGCCAGCGCCAAAGATGAGAACGCGCTGGAGGAGATTAAAGTCGAGCTGATTGACCGTTTCGGCCTGTTGCCGGATGCGGCGCGTACCCTGCTGGATATTGCCCGCTTGCGCCAGCAGGCGCAAAAATTGGGGATCCGCAAGCTGGAAGGCAACGAGAAAGGCGGCATGATTGAGTTCAACGCGAAAAATCATGTCAACCCGGCATGGCTGATTGGCTTACTGCAGAAACAACCGCAGCATTTCCGCCTCGATGGCCCAACGCGGCTGAAGTTTATGCAGGATCTCAGTGAGCGCAAAGTACGTATGGATTGGGTTCGTAACTTTATGCAGCAGCTCGCCGAAAACGCGGTAGCTTGACAAAAATGATCCAGGCCGGGTCACACGACCCGGCACCTTTACTTTCCTCAACATTTACAAATATTTTGCAATACCCCAGGATTTCCCTACACGCTGACCTACCATAATTCCATCACAGAGCTTTATAGCAATAACCTTATGATTTACATGGATTATGGTAATGATAAAAACGTCGCGTTTCGTTCACTGGCTCGCGCTGCTGGTCGCCACTGCCACTGTCGCTCTCGCCCTACCCGCACACGCTAATACCTGGCCTTTACCTCCTTCCGGCAGCAACCTGGTTGGCGAGAATCGTTTTCATGTCGTGCAGAACGACGGCGGTTCACTGGAGGCGATTGCTAAGCAATACAATGTGGGATTTCTTGCGCTTTTGCAGGCCAATCCCGGTATTGATCCGTATGTCCCGCGCGCGGGCAGCGTACTGACCATTCCGCTGCAAACGCTGCTACCCGATGTGCCGCGCAAAGGCATTGTGATCAACCTCGCCGAGCTGCGCCTCTATTACTATCCGCCAGGTAAAAACGAAGTCACAGTTTACCCGATCGGTATTGGCCAACTGGGTGGCGACACGCTGACGCCCACCATGGTCACCACAGTCTCTGATAAACGCGCGAACCCCACCTGGACACCGACCGCGAATATTCGCGCGCGCTATAAAGCACAGGGAATAGATCTACCCGCGGTGATGCCTGCCGGGCCGGATAACCCGATGGGACACCACGCCATTCGCCTTGCCGCGTTTGGTGGCGTCTATTTGCTGCACGGCACTAACGCCGATTTCGGTATTGGTATGCGCGTTAGCTCCGGCTGCATTCGCCTGCGTGACAAGGACATTTCTAACCTGTTTGCCCAGGTTTCCCCGGGTACGCCAGTGAATATCATCAATACGCCTATCAAAGCGTCAGTTGAACCTGATGGCAGGCGTCTGGTTGAAGTGCACCAGCCACTATCGAAATCGATTAACGATGATCCCAAAACGTTACCCATCGTGCTGAATGCCGCGATGCAAACGTTCAAAGATGATGCGCGCAGCGATGCAGCAGTGATGAGCCATGCGATGGAAGTGCGTTCCGGGATGCCGGTCGATATCACCCGCCACATTGAAAATGTGCCGCAGGTGATGTAACTGCCCTGCTGGTGAAAAAAGGCCCTGCGATAATTCGCGGGGCCTTTTTTATATAACTGTGGCGTAATGTGTTGCGCTTATTTGTAAAGAACAGCCGTGCCGTGCAGGTTATCGGAGCCGGTCACAGAGGTGATGCGAAACGATTTAGCGCCCAGTTGATCGGCTTTCTGTGCCAGTTGATCTTCAACAGAGGCGAGGTTGGAGTTCGCACGCACACCAACGGTTGCCACTTCCTGCTGGCCTGCCGGCGCAGATTGCACTTCAACAGCAGCGAAACTGGCGAAAGAGAGAGAACTCAGTACAGCAGCAGTAAACAGCGCAGTGATATTTTTCATGATGTCTTTCCTGGATGCAGGTGAAGGATGTCGTTAAACATTAAGTTAACGATCGATACACAAATCGTAGATGTGATCTGCATCAGGCGTCAATGGTTTTTTATAACGATCATTAAATAAAATAAAATTCATTTAAAATTCATAACGATATGATTTATCGATATGTGCTAATTTGCTGCTGGTTATCTGTCGGGAATATTTTTATAATGGTCATTCAACAAACTAACAAAGGTTAGGCGGCGATATGACCAGTGAAGTCAGCAGTTGCACCAAAAAAAGCCGTGGCCGACCGAAAGTGTTCGACAGGGAAGCGGCGCTCGACAAAGCCATGACGCTATTTTGGCAACATGGTTACGAAGCCACATCATTATCCGATCTCGTCGAAGCGACCGGTGCGAAAGCGCCGACGTTGTATGCCGAGTTCACCAACAAAGAGGGGCTGTTTCGCGCCGTCCTCGATCGTTACATCACCCGCTTCGCGCGTCAGCACGAAGCGCAGTTGTTGTGCGAAGAAAAATCTGTGGAAAGCGCGCTGCGAGATTACTTCACCGCCGTGGCGAAGTGTTTTACCAGCACGGATACGCCCGCCGGGTGCTTTATGATCAACACCTCAGCGACGCTGGCGGCATCGTCACAGGCAATTGCGAACACCATAAAATCCCGCCATGCGCAGCAGGAAGAGACGCTGCGTCAGTTCCTCACCGCTCGCCAGCTACGCGGCGAAATTCCGCAAGCGGTTGACACGCTCGCATTAGCGCAGTTTTTAGGATGTATCTTGCAGGGCATGTCCATCAGCGCGCGTGAAGGCGCAAGTTGTGAAAAACTGCTGCAAATCATTCAAACCACCCTGCGACTGTGGCCAGATTTGATCAAAGCCTGAAAAAAAATGAGACGGGAAACCGTCTCATCTCGCCTCTGTGATAGAGATATCACATTTCAATAATAGGTAAAATCTATCAGCGTTTTCCCATGCTTTGCTATTCTTAATTGTGATTATTGCGCGGCTAATGATTAGCCCGGATGATACAAATAACGAGCATCATGATGATGCGGTTGTGTACTTGCTTCCTTTGCTCTCACCCTAAGTGCCGTATTGAACGACTTTCGAGGATAAAGGGTATTTACCTGTACTTAACACATGCAGAAGGAAAATGGAGATGATTTTGCTATTACCATTCATTAAAGTGTTAATAGTAATAACATTATTATTTGGTCTGTGGGTTCTGTTGGGTGGTTCAGTACTGTTTGCATTTATCTCGATTGTGATAACAGGCCTGCTGCTAGTTCGCCAACACGACTTTATTTGACTGATTAAAGCCTTGCAGAAATGTGAGGCTTTTTTAATGAAAAAAGGCTCCTCAGCCTGAGCGATGAGGAGCCAACATGCAGAGTACTTCTGTTTTACGCTTTGTTATTCAAAACCAGTTGACCATTGCCATCCAGTGGAATTTGCGTACCAGGATCTTTATCCATGCGGATTTTCCCCTGCTGGTCACCAATTTTATACGTCACGTCATAACCGAGCATTTTTTCTGACTTGTCATACACGGTGCTGCAACGTTGCTGGTTCGTAGTGTAGGTATCCCTTTCTTGCATCCCACCCTGAATCTGATTACCGGCGTAACCGCCTCCCAGCGCACCAACGACCGTGGCGACATCTTTACCGCGACCACCACCAAACTGGTGCCCCAGCACGCCCCCCGCCACCGCGCCAAGAACAGAACCGGTAATACGGTTTTCATCTTGTACGGGACGACGATGCGTCACTGTCACATTTCGACACTCCTGACGTGGCGTTTTAACCGTTTCCTTGATTGGCGTCGCAGAAACCACTTGCGCGTACTGAGGACCGCGCTCAAACACGTTCAGGCTGGCAACTGCGGCAACGCCCAGTGCAGCGGCCACGCCAATACCGATACCCGCTAACATTGATTTGTTCATCAGGATTCTCTCCCTGTTTGCTATTGGTAACAATTTTGCAACTTCGCAAGCAAGGAAGCCAATCAGAAAGAGCGTAAAAAGAGGGATAGTGAGCAGGAAAATGACGACATTCAGAGTTATCCGAGCGGTTTAACACCACCTGTAGCGCGATATGCTGCTCCCTGGGCAGAGAACGCCCAGGGAGCAGAACAGCGTTAGTGCAATTTGAGACGCGGGCGGATCACCCGGTTAATACTGCCGACCAGCATCATCAGGCCCGTTTTGAAATACCCATGCAGCGCGACCTGGTGCATACGGTACAGCGAGATATACACAAAGCGTGCGATACGGCCTTCAACCATCATCGAACCGCGCATCAGGTTGCCCATCAGACTGCCAACGGTTGAGAAATTGGACAAGGAAACCAGCGAGCCATGATCTTTATAGACATACGATTTCAGCGGTTTACCTTTGACCTGCGCCAGAATGTTATGCAAAGCAAGACTTGCCATCTGGTGAGCAGCCTGCGCACGCGGCGGTACAAAACCACCTTCCGGTCGTGCGCACGACGCGCAATCGCCAATTGCGTAAATGTCCGCATCGCGAGTGGTTTGTAATGTTGGTTCGACCACCAGCTGGTTAATGCGGTTGGTTTCCAGCCCGCCAATTTCTTTCATAAAGTCCGGCGCTTTAATACCCGCCGCCCACACCATCAGATCGGCGTTGATGTATTCGCCCTCTTTCGTGTGCAGACCGCCTTCATCGGCGCTGGTCACCATCGTTTGGGTCAGTACGCGTACGCCCATTTTGGTCAACTCGTTATGCGCGGCACCGGAAATACGTGGCGGCAGCGCAGGCAGAATACGTTCGCCAGCTTCCACCAGCGTCACATTCAGCGCTTCGTTTGTCAGGCCTTTATAACCATAACTGTGCAGCTGTTTCACCGCGTTGTGCAGCTCCGCAGAGAGTTCAACACCGGTTGCCCCACCGCCAACAATCGCAATATTAACTTTGCCGTTAGCGCCAAGGTTCGCCGAATATTTCAGGAATAGATTGAGCATCTCCTGGTGGAAACGGCGTGCCTGGTGCGGGTTGTCGAGGAAAATACAGTGCTCTTTCACGCCAGGCGTGTTGAAGTCGTTCGAGGTACTGCCGAGCGCCATTACCAGCGTGTCATAGGCCAGTTTACGTTCCGGAACCAGCAAATCGCCTTTCTCATCGCGCAGTTCAGCAAGCGTAATGGTTTTGCTTTCACGATTAATATCGACGACAGAACCGAGCTGGAACTGAAAATGATGATTACGCGCATGTGCCAGGTAGCTCAGCGCATCGACACCCTCATCCAGCGAACCGGTTGCCACTTCGTGCAGCAACGGCTTCCACAAATGGCTGTGGTTACGATCGACAAGCGTGATTTTCGCTTTTTTGCCGCGGCCAAGCTTTTTACCTAACTGCGTCGCCAGTTCCAGACCACCAGCACCACCGCCTACAATTACAATTTTCTTCAATGGTGTAGTCAACGTGACCCCCTAAAATATTAACCAATTGTTAACTAAAGGTTATAAAAATAGCTTTTAATTAACAACAAGTTACGCACTCACAACCAGATATTGACGTCGAGAATAACACGAACGGTTCAATGGTCATACCAAAATTGATATGCATCAAGTTTTGATGCTTAAAAGATGAGCAAGTGTAGCCGACAGACAAAATAATGCCCGGCGAAAGGCACAGATAAAATGACGCCGGCAGGTAAGATAACCTGCCGGAAGGGAGGATTAACCGAGGGTTTTAAAGGCTTTGATACGCTGGAGATGCGGCGAGATGTTCTTGAATTTATGCGACTGTTCTTCGTCCCAGACAATTTCGTAGTAGGGATGTAACTCCTCGGCTGAGCGCTGGCTGTTCAGTGCTTCATCCTGGCGTGAGAGGATCACCAGGCAGCGATCTCGATTTTTCTCACGAAAGTTAGACACGCATTTGGTGGCAATGTCCTGGTACTCTTCCGGGCGGTCAATTTTCCCTTCCATGTTTTCGTAAGGAAACAGGTTAGGATTGAGGATCACCTGACGGATATCGCACAGGAAACCGATGCGCTCTGCCCAGTAACCGCCAAGGCCGACACCGCAAATTAGCGGGCGCTCGTCGATATTGAGCTGCAACATCTTATCCACTTCTTTCAGCAGGTGCTGCATATCATGCTTCGGATGGCGCGTGCTGTAGCTAATCAGACGCACATCCGGATCAATAAACTGCAGCTGCAACACTTTTTCATGGTTGCCGGGGCTGTTTGAGTCAAAACCGTGTAAATAGATAATCATGGTATCCTCACCACTTCGACATCGCGTCCGCAGGAATTAACGAGCCTCTTTGTGCTCCTGCCAGCGTGCATGCAACTGCTCCAGTTCGTTATGAGCAGCCTTCCAGCGCGCCGAGCTCATCAACTCCTGACGAGAATATGAACCTTTATGATACAAATGCGTAACACGTTGCGCATTGATCGGCGACAGGTTATCCAACACGCTTACCGCGCCTTTACGATTATTACAGACCAGGATCATATCGCAACCGGCATCCAGCGATGCTTGCCCACGTTCAGCGTAACTTCCCATGATAGCCGCGCCTTCCATTGACAAATCATCCGAAAAAATCACGCCGTCAAAACCCAGCTCGCCGCGTAACACCGTTTTCAGCCAATATGGAGAGCCGCTGGCCGGACGCGGATCTGCGCCGGTATAGATCACATGCGCGGGCATAATTGCATCGAGTTTGTTTTGCTCAATGAGGTTGCGGAAAATCGTCATATCATGCGCGCGGATCTCGCCGTGTGGACGCGAATCGCGTGGCGTCTCTTTATGGGAATCGGCCGTAACCGCCCCGTGACCGGGAAAGTGTTTACCGGTAGTTTTCATCCCTGCGCTGTGCATTCCATCGATAAAGCGCGTCGCCATAGTCAGCGCTTTCACCGGATCTTCATGATACGAACGCTCGCCAATCGCCGCGCTAATATGCCCAACATCCAGCACCGGGGCAAAACTAATGTCGATATCCATGGCGATCATTTCGCTGGCCATTAGCCAACCCGCTTCCTGCGCCAGGCGACCGCCCTCCTCCAGCCCAAGCAAAGCAGCAAAGGATTGTGCGGCGGGTAAACGCGTAAAGCCCTCACGAAAGCGCTGAACACGCCCGCCTTCCTGATCGACCGCCACCACCAGACGATGATGCGAAGCGCTGCGGATCTGGCGCACCAGCTCCCGTAATTGCTCGGGATCGTGATAATTACGGGTAAAAAGGATCAGGCCACCAACCAGCGGGTGTGCCAGAATCTCGCGCTCTTCCGCATCCAGTTCGTACCCTTCCACATCCAACATCACTGGGCCCACATTTACCTCTCTTATTCTTTTGTCGCTAACTGACGCCATATTTCATTCGCCAGCGTAATAAATTGTTGATCGCCCGTTTGCTGCCAGCGGCACTCATACCAGCCAGCCATCAGCATCAGAACCCACGGACGCCAGCGCCGGACCTGGCGCCACAGCTGAGCGGGATTGATGGCAGCCTGTTGCGCATAGTGATTCACCAGTTCCTGCCGCTCTGCTTCGTTTTTCGTCCATATTGACGCCAATTCCAGCGCGACATCGCCGTCGCCCGCATATTCCCAGTCGATCAGCCGCAACCCCGAGGCACTCTGCACCAGGTTTCCGGCGTGGACATCCATATGTAACGGTGCCAGCCGTAGCGGCACAGGCTCTTTTTGTTGCCGCAACTGCTTTAACTGGCGCAGCCATAACGGCGTCCGCCGCGAACGTGCGCTCTGCTGCCAGTACCCCTCAAGCAGCGGCAATAAAGTTATCCGCCAGCCAAACAGCGGCTGTCGGTGTAAATCATGGAGTAATGGCACCAGCACCCTGGCCTGTGGCAGCACGGCGCAGACCTCGCCGGGTAGATAATCGACCGCCATCCACTCGCCGGTGAATAAGCGCGGGCGTGGAGCAATAGAAGCGGGCAAGCGGCGGAGTAAGCGATACTGACGCAGAAAAGGCGATGATGTCGCCTGGTGCCGTTTTCGCAGCACCAGCGTATGCCGTCCATCGCTAATAAGACAACTCCCGCCGCTGAGGCCGGTATTCTGGCTGGCGACGGGAGTATAGGTCGGAAAGTAGCGTGACAACACCTCGTCACGCGTCTGTTTATTGTTGCTGAACCGCACCTTTACCCGACCAGATAATTTCGCCGGTCTGTACCAGCATCAATTGCATTTGCAGCGCCGGTGCGTTGACATTCCCGGTCGCGTTGGAGTAGAGCACATACTGCGCCCCGACGTTACGGGCGATACCGATGGCTTTACTGCGCGTACCGAGGCTGTCCTGTGGAGAGAGCCCCAGTTGCTGCTTCGCGACCGCCAGTTGCTGCTCGGTAACAAGCGTAAATTTACCGTTATTTGCTAACGCGTTGCGCACCACACCCGTTGCTTCGCCCGTGTTGATGGAACCGTTGGTTCGGTTATTGACGCTATCCACTAACAGCACGCTGCCTGCGTTCGCACCGCTGGCCTGCAACATTTTGCCGACCATCGGCTGAACGGCGCCATTCCAGTCAAAATGACGCTCGCGCGGCGCGGGCTGCCCCGTTTGATCCTGGTGCTCAATCGGCCCCGGTTGCTGCTGCGGCAGCGTCGGGACAGAAGGCACCTCCGGCACCGGTTGCTGCGGCTGTACCGGCGTGGGTTGTTGCGGCGTGCCTGCACCACCCGCCTGATCAACCGGCGCGGGTTGCTGATCGCTAATACAGCCCGCAAGCAGCACGGCCAGGGTTGTCAAAAGCGCGTAGCGTCCAATAGTTTTAATCAAGAGTCACCCCTTACAGGTAAAGATAAAGTCTGACGCTGTGCGCACCCAAATAGTTGGCGCTGCCATACAGCGTCACGCCCGAATTCCCCGGGATCGTGACGGTACGCGGCGCTTCCAGCGGGTGCATTTCCAGACCTCTGGCGTCATACCAGAAAAAACGATAATGCACGGTAACGGGCTGCTGTCGTTCATTAAACAACCGTGAAGACGCGGAAGGCTGGAGTTCCTGCGTACTTAACGTCGGCGGCTGCGCGATAATCCCTGAGGCCAGAATGCTCGATTCCATCACTAACGTCTGGTCGTCGGCGACCGGGATCGTTGGGCGTGAACTGCACCCCACCAGAGCCAGCGCTGCCAGCCATAACGCGACACGCCCGTTCGTCATATCAAAGACCTTTATGAGCCAGCATCGGCCCTAATGCGCGCCCGCCGAGCAGGTGCATATGAATATGGTAAACCTCCTGCCCGCCATGACGATTACAGTTCATGATCAAACGGTAACCGTCTTCAGCAATCCCCTCATCGCGGGCGATTTTCGCCGCAACCGTCACCATGCGCCCCAGCGCCTGCTCGTGCGCTTCGGTCACGTCGTTCACGGTTGGGATCAGGATGTTTGGCACAATCAGGATATGGGTTGGAGCCTGCGGAGAGATGTCGCGAAAAGCGGTAACCAGTTCGTCCTGGTAAACAATATCCGAGGGAATTTCGCGGCGAATGATTTTACTGAAAATGGTTTCTTCAGCCATGACGTTTTCCTTTTATGTACGCGGAGCCAGCCCGCAGCCGTCGTCAATTACGTGCCCTAGAGTATGATCGAGATTCTCTTATTGTTTCAACCAAAACGCTGTTTTTCTTTCACCTTTCCGGCTTTGCTGGCGTGCAAATCGACTCTATTTAAGCGGCCTGGCGGTGAAATGGCATTTCGGTGGTGAATATTACATCTGTTTACATTCATGAAGTGAATGCGTATATTTCGCATTTGCATTTTCATGCGCAATTATTACCAGACGAATTACAAAACCCGCCTGACGCGACAACGTATCGCGGCAAGGCTTTCCCTCTAACGCACCATTAAGGGTTTATTCATGTCTTTCACTCATCATGCCAGGAACGAAGCGCGTTCGTTAGCCGCCACACCGTCTCTGCTTGCCGCCTGCATTGCAATGGCTTTAGTGCACTCTGCTGCGTTTGCGGCCGATACCGCTGCAACATCTGAAGATACGGTTGTGGTTGATGGCGCAGCGTTAAGCACCGCTGACAGCCAGGCACAAGACTACAGCGTGAAAACCACCACCACAGGCACCAAGCTGTTACTGGTTCCGCGTGACATCCCGCAATCAGTGAGTGTAGTCAGCCAGCAGCGTATGCAGGATCAGCAGTTAAATACCATCGAACAAGTGCTGGATAATACGATTGGCGTCAGCGCATCGCGCATTGATACCCACCGCACGAACTTCTTCGCGCGCGGCTTTTTCGTCAGTAACTTTGCTTATGAAGATATGCCGACATTCCTTGATAACCGCTGGAATTTTGGAGATACCGCAGGCGACACGGCAATTTATGACAAGATTGAAGTGGTGCGCGGCGCGGCCGGTTTGATGAGTGGAACAGGCAATCCCTCTGCTTATGTCAACATGGTGCGTAAACATGCCGACAGCAAAGAATTTAAAGGAACCGCAACCGCGACTTACGGTAGCTGGAACGATCAGCGCTATGTGCTGGATCTGCAAGCACCGCTGACCGAATCCGGCAACGTGCGCGGCCGGGTTATCACCGGTTACCAGGATAAAGATTCGTGGGTTGAACGTAACCACTACCGCAAAAAATTCGTCACCGGCGTAGTGGATGCGGATATCACCGACTCCACCACCCTTTCTCTTGGCTATGACTATCAGGAAAGTGAAGAAGACAGCCCGACCTGGGGCGGTTTCCCGTCGCTGTATAGCGACGGCAGCCGCACGCATTTCCGCCGCGGTTTCAACACGGCGGCTGACTGGGCTTACTCCAATGTCGACTCTTCAAAAATTTTCGCCAACCTGACCCAGCGTTTTGACAACGGCTGGGAGGTGAAAGTTAACGCCATGCATGCGGAAACCAACTTCGACAGCAAGTTGATGTATATCGACGGTTACCCGGATAAAACCATCGGTCTGTATGATGCCTCGCAGTGGCAGGGCGCATGGGGCGGCTGGAACCGTGGCGAGCGCAAACAGGACTCCATCGATGCGTTTGTGCGCGGTGGGTACGATTTGTTTGGTCGCCAGCACGAAGTGATGTTCGGCGGTAGCTACAGCCGCCAGCGCAATAATTATGACAACTCATACCCGGTTAATGACAATTCCGGCCTGATGGATGTCGGCAACATTCATAAATATAACGGTAACACGCTGGCCGACCCGAGTTGGTCTAACTGGGCGCTCTACCAGCGCGATGTGATCCGCCAGAAATCACTGTATGCGGCAACACGTATCTCTTTAGCCGATCCGCTGCACTTGATCCTCGGCGCGCGTTATACCGAATGGAGCGCAAAATATAATCTGGAACGCAAGCCGGATGAGATCCGTAACAGCAAATCCGATGACGTCACGCCCTACGCTGGTCTGATTTATGACATTGATGACACCTGGTCTGTTTACGGTAGCTACACCTCTATTTTCGAACCGTCCAGCCAGCGCGATATCAACAGCGAGTTCCTGGAACCTACAACCGGTAAAAGCTATGAAGCCGGGATCAAGGGTGACTGGTATAACACACGTCTGACGGCGACCCTGGCGGTATTCCGTACCGAGCAGGATCATGTCGCCGTATCGACAGGCGAGTACATTCCGAACTCCGGCGGCCAGACAGCGTATAAATCCGTCAACGGCACGGTAAGCAAAGGCGTCGAATTTGAGCTCAATGGTGCTCTCACCGACAACTTACAGCTCACCTTTGGTGCCAGCCGTTTTATGGCTGAAGATGGTGACGGTGTAGCCGTTAACCCGGAGCAGGCACGCACTACCATGAAATTGTTCACGCGTTACCAGTTGCCGATGCTGCCGGAACTTTCCGTTGGCGGCGGCGCGCGCTGGCAGAATAAAACCTGGCAGGATATCAAAGGCCCGAGCGGCGATATGCGCATCACCCAGAGCGGTTATACGGTGGTGGATCTCTTCACTCGCTACCAGGCAACCAAAAACTTTGCGGTTCAAGCCAATCTGAACAACGTGTTCGATAAAGAGTATTACGATTATCTGGGCACTTATGGTGTGTACGGTGCGCCGCGTAACTTCTCCGTAAGCGCCAGTTACAGCTTCTGATAATCACAGCAGTGCACTCGCTAAGCCCGCCGTACGACACGCGGGCTTTTTTTATGCTCTACAGATTGTGTTTTCCAAAAACCGCGTGGCTCCCGCCAAAACCGCCATCACCGGTAACGGCCCTGCTTCCACCCAGCCAGCATCAACGGGCCGTTTATGACAGATCTTTTACCTCTGTACGTTGAGCGCTAAACCTGACGTGAGTTTGTGGGCGCATTTGTGAGCCACATTCGGTGGCAATCGCAGCGAGTGTGTGGGCGCGGAGGCGATTAACAGCACACGGCCTGTTGACGGCGACTGACTTTTCCTTCTGCTTTTTCAGAACCGTGAAAATTTGCCGTTATAAAAAACACATTGATTGCGCCAAGAAAGGCATACCGGCGGACTGAAAAGGAAACCGTTGTCTGCTCCGTGACATGTAAATCCGCAACCAAAACCTGCTACTGACCACATCCATGAACGTGGTTTTCAGTGGGCAATAAAAAAGGGAGCCATCAGGCTCCCTCAGTCTCCCCAGACTATGGCTTAGTTGTTACGGATGTACTCATCCATTTCGGTTTTCAGGTTATCGGATTTAGTACCGAAAATTGCCTGCACACCGGAACCAGCAACAACCACACCCGCAGCACCCAGTTTCTTCAGGCCAGCCTGATCCACTTTCGCTACGTCAGCCACGCTGACACGCAGACGCGTGATGCACGCATCCAGGTTGGTGATGTTCTCTTTACCGCCGAACGCCGTAACCAGAGCCGGAGCCATTTCGCTGGTAACACCAGTTTTGCTCTCTTCAGTGGTGTCTTCACGACCCGGGGTTTTCAGATCCAGCGCTTTGATCAGCACGCGGAAAATGGTGTAGTAAACCACCGCGTAGCACGCACCGATAACCGGGAACAGCCACAGTTTGCTGCTGTTACCGCTCAGCACGATGAAGTCAATCAGACCGTGAGAGAACGATGTACCGTCACGCATACCCAGCAGGATACAGATCGGGAATGCCAGACCAGCCAGAATCGCGTGGATAACGTACAGGATCGGCGCAACGAACATGAAGGAGAACTCGATCGGCTCGGTGATACCGGTCAGGAACGAGGTCAGCGCTGCGGAGATCATGATACCGCCCACTTTCGCGCGGTTTTCCGGTTTTGCAGAGTGCCAGATAGCGATAGCAGCAGCCGGCAGACCGTACATTTTGAACAGGAAGCCGCCAGACAGTTTGCCCGCAGTCGGGTCACCCGCCATATAACGCGGGATATCGCCGTGGAACACCTGACCTGCCGCGTTGGTGAATTCACCAATCTGCATCTGGAAAGGTACGTTCCAGATATGGTGCAGACCAAACGGCACCAGGCAACGCTCAATGAAACCGTAGATACCGAACGCCACAACCGGGTTCTGATAAGCGGCCCACTGGGAGAAGGTTTGAATCGCAGTACCGATCGGCGGCCAAATGAAGGAGAGGATCACGCCAGTGAAAATCGCTGCCAGACCGGAGATGATCGGCACGAAACGTTTACCAGCGAAGAAGCCCAGGTACTCAGGCAGCTTGATGCGATAGAAGCGGTTAAACATATACGCGGCAATCGCGCCGGAGATAATACCGCCGAGCACACCGGTATCAGCCAGGTGTTTTGCGGCAATTTCTTCAGCAGGTAAATGCAGAACCAGCGGCGCAACCACTGCCATGGTTTTCACCATGATGCCATAGGCAACAACGGAGGCCAGAGCCGAAACGCCGTCGTTATTGGTGAAGCCAAGCGCAACACCGATAGCGAAAATCAACGGCATGTTAGCAAAAACGGAACCGCCCGCTTCGGCCATAACGTGGGAAACCACTTCTGGCAGCCAGCTGAAGTTTGCAGAACCGACGCCCAGCAGGATACCTGCGATAGGCAGTACGGATACTGGCAGCATCAGCGATTTACCGACCTTCTGCAGGTTAGCAAATGCATTCTTAAACATAATTGAGAGTGCTCCTGAGTATTAGTGCTTTTTTCTACGCTTTCACGCATTGGCGAGGGGGGAGAACCGCGCCGTGGGAAGGGCATCTAAGCGCCCTTTATTTATTACACAGAGTAAAATAAATCAGTAAAAGTTTGTTTGACGGCTATCACGTTTCAGCTAGCGCCCATCGCGAAACTCACATTGATTTACAAAAGGTGTCAGCTTCCGTATGAAAAACGACCGCCACCGCCTTTTTTATGGTGGTGAACTTTACTCCGATCGTTTATTAATTACGAGTACTAAAATAAGCTGACAGATCAGGCAGATTGCAGGCGGGAGAGGTCAATATGGAACAAATGGGCAAAGTTCTGTGTCGTTTGTTGCGCAAGTTCTTCGACAGAAACGCCTTTCAGCACCGCCATATATTCCGCCACATCGCGCGTCATCGCTGGCTGATTCTCTTTACCGCGATGCGGCACCGGGGCGAGATAAGGCGAATCGGTTTCGACCAGTAAGCGATCGAGCGGGATGTAACGTGCCGCATCACGCAACTGCTCTGCGTTGCGGAAGGTGACGATACCCGAAAATGAGATGTAAAAGCCCATATCTAGCAGCTTACCCGCCGTTTCGCGATCTTCGGTAAAACAGTGCAACACGCCGCCACAATCCGTCACGCGCTCTTCCTGCAAAATCGCAAGCGTATCTTCTCGCGCATCGCGCGTATGGACGATCACCGGCTTGTTCAGTTCGCGACCAATACGGATATGGTTACGGAAGGATTCCTGCTGGCGCGGCTTCGTTTCAGGCGTATAAAAATAGTCCAGCCCGGTTTCTCCCATCGCTACGACGCCCTCTTCCGCCGCCAGTTGGCGCAGCGTTTCAATGTCGTACTCTTCATCCTGATTCAGCGGATGCACACCGCAGGAAAAGACCACGTTCGGGCGCTCACCCACCAGCTCACGCATTGCGCGGTAACCCGGTAATGTCGTGGCAACCGCCAGACAAAACTTCACATCGCGCGCGGCGGCTTTTGCCAGCACATCATCAACGTCTTTGTGCAAAGAGTGGTAATCCAGGCCATCGAGGTGGCAGTGCGAATCAACTAAAAACATAATCTTCTCTTACAGATGGGATACAGGAAGCGTTACGCCTGTTTGTTGGTAACGTTCCAGCGTTAACAATAGATCGGTCAGCAGCAACTCGCGGTTAACCCCAACCACACTAAGCAACTGTTCACGACAGGTAAAAATAGCATGCAGTAGCGCGTGCAGCGTTGACGCTTGCACCTGGCGCGCCAGCTTCTCTACCAGCGCTAAGGCATCAACATTGCTGAGCAACGTCGCGCCTTGCTGCATTTTTAATGCATCAAGCAGCAACGCAGAGAGCCACTGTAAACGCTCAGCCACTTTATCGTGGTTCAGTGTCGGGAGCATCGCCAGCCAGTCACCGTTATTCAGCGCTGCCTCTGTCGCCTGGCAAAGCGTTTGCCGTTGCGCCCAAACATCGTCCTGAAGCAGCGCTTCTGCCGCACCAGGCGAACCGGCGCACAAACGTAATGCGGTCAGAATTGTCTCTTGCGAGGTGGTAACTTCCCGTGCAAGCCAGCTACAGGCGTAGTTTTCTGCAGGAGGCGCAAGGTGGTGCAAGCGGCAGCGGCTGCGCAAGGTCGCTAATAATCTCGCCGGTTCGCGGCAGCCGAGGAAGAACCAGGTGCGCGCGGGCGGCTCTTCCAGCGTCTTCAGCAAGGCGTTGGCGGCAGCGTCGGTCAATAACGCGGCATCCTGGATCCACACCACTTTCGCACCGCCCAGCCGCGCATGTTCGTAAAGCTTTTCACTCACTTCACGCACCGCATCAATGCCCAGCGCGGATTTTCCTTTTTCCGGTGCCAATGCATAGTAATCAGGGTGCGTTCCAGCCTGCATAAGCTGACAGCCGCGGCAGTGACCGCAGCTTTTATGGCCTTCAGGTGTCTGGCATAACAGGAAACGGCTGATGGCGTAAATCAACGCATCTTCGCCCATCCCCGGCAGGGCATGGATCAGCAACGCGTGGTGCCCACGACCGCTCTGATAACTGGCAACCAGTTGCTCAAAATCGGGACGCAGCCACGGATACCATTTCATGCGCCCTGCTCCTGCACCCAGGCTGTTACCGTCTGGCGGATGTCGGCAATCACTTTATCCAGCGGTTGAGTAGCATCAACGGTGCGAATGCGCTCATCTTGCGCAGCCAGTTCAAGGTAGCGCGCGCGGGTACGATTAAAGAAATCCAGCGACTCTTGTTCAATGCGATCCAACTCGCCACGGGCACGCGCACGCTTCAGGCCGACTTCCGGCGTGACATCCAGATAGAGCGTCAAATCCGGGCGAAAATCTCCCAGTACGGCATCGCGCAGCGTGGCCAGCATGGTCTGATCAATGCCTCGTCCGCCGCCCTGGTACGCCTGCGTTGAGAGATCATGGCGATCGCCGATCACCCAGCAACCACGTGCCAGTGCGGGTTTAATGACGGTTTCTACCAGTTGAACCCGGGCGGCGTAAAACATCAGAACTTCGGCTTTATCGGTAATGACTTCATCACCAACGGAACGGATATCCAGCACCAGGCTACGCAATTTTTCTGCCAGCAGCGTACCGCCCGGTTCACGCGTAAACACCATTTCACCGACGCCAAGCTCTTTCAGCGTCTCAACGATGACATCGCGCGCCGTGGTTTTCCCTGCGCCTTCAAGCCCTTCGATAACGATGTATTTACTGCCCATTTTTTTCCTTAAGTACTTTCAGGTAGTCCTGCACTGCCCGGTTATGGCTGGCGAGATTGGTATTAAACGTATGTCCGCCTTTACCATCCGCGACAAAATAGAGATACGGCGTCTTCGCCGGATGCGCCGCCGCTTTCAGCGAAGCCTCACCAGGTGTTGCAATGGGGCCAGGCGGCAAACCGCTAATCACATAGGTGTTATAGTCGGTCGGCGTTTCCAGATCGGCGCGCGACAGCTTACCATTATAACGCGCGCCCATCCCGTAGATAACCGTCGGATCGGTCTGCAGCCGCATCCCAATGCGCAAGCGGTTGATAAAGACGGATGCCACCTGATCGCGTTCGCTGGCGACAGCCGTCTCTTTTTCGACAATCGACGCCATCGTTACCAACTGATTCTGATCTTTATACGGTAGCCCTTCCATGCGCCCTTCCCAGGCTTGCTCCACCGCACGCGACATTTTCTGATGCGCGCGCTTGAGCAACGCAATGTCGGTCGTATTAGCGGTGTACATCCAGGTATCGGGCCAGAACCAGCCTTCAACCCATTGCGGGTGTTCCAGTTTCAGCGCCTCGGCTACCGTGGCGTAATCATCATCTTTCAGTGTGTGCTTAATATACGGTGCGTCGCGCAGTTGCTTGAGGTAATCACTCAGGCGCATGCCTTCGACCAGACGCAGCGGAAACTGCGCTTCTTTACCGCTCTCCAGTAACTGCAGCATCTCGCGCACGGTCATCTTGGGTGTAAAACGGTAGGTGCCAGCTTTGAAATGTGAAAGATCTGGTTCCAGCCGCAACAGCCACTGAAACACGCGCGGGCGATTAATTACTTTTTCGCGATACAGCAATTCACCCAACGCCACACGACCGGTTCCGGCGGGCAGCGTGAAAATGGTTTCATCTTTAATCAGGATCTGGCTGTCCGCTAGCTGGCGAACCTTCCAGACGCCGGCTCCCGCTGCGATAACCAGCAAAGCCAACAGGAGGAGAACTACACGTAACATTTTCTTCATGACGGATTTATGTGCTCACACAAGGGGGCTAAAAAATGGTACAAATCGCGCGCTGACCAGTGCTTTTCCGCCCATTGGCGGACGGGGACAACCGGCATCAACGCGTTACAAATAATGACTTCGTCGGCCAGCATCAACACATCGTGCCGCGCATTGACTTCGACAACCTCAAAAGAGGAAGTTTTCAACTGGCGCAAACAATATTGACGCATGATGCCATCAACACCGGCCTGATCAACGCGCGGCGTGAAGACCTTCCTACCCTGCCGCCAGAAGATATTGGCGGCACAACATTCAACCAGCCAGCCTTCGCTATCCAGCACCAGTGCTTCATCAGCAGAGGTCTGCTCAAGCCCGGTACGAATCAAAACCTGCTCCAGGCGGTTAAGGTGTTTGATCCCGGCGAGCATCGGATTGCGTCCGAGGCAAATATCACTCAGCGCCAGTGTTACTCCGTCCCGCCGCCAGCGAGCATAATGCGCAGGGCTTGCTGATACCGACACTATTCGCGTCGGCGTTTCACAACCCGCTGCGCTATAGCCTCTTCCGCCAGTGCCGCGGCTGAGAATAACTTTCACCACACCCTCTTCTTTCTCTTTCGCGAGGTGCGCCATTTCCTGTGCCAGTATGTCCCAGTCGAGATAAGGGATCTGGAGCCGTTTACAGGCAAGACGCAGGCGCTGGAGATGCGCGTCAAAAAACTGAATTTGCCCGTCAAGGACACGCGCGGTAGTAAAACAGCCATCGCCAAATTGCGTCGCCCGATCATTCGCGGCAAGCCATTGCTGCTCTTTACCATTAATCAAGAACATAGAGGGCTCCTTATGCATCTGACCGGACAGTTTGGCAGGATGAAAAGCGCAGGACAAGGGGATAAACCCGAATAGAAAAGGCCCGACAAGCGGGCCTTCATTACACAGCTAAATGATCAAACTTTCTTGAAGATCAACGAGCCGTTGGTGCCTCCGAAACCGAAGGAGTTACACAGGGTGTACTCCATGCCGCTCACCTGGCGTGCAACATGCGGCACAAAATCCAGATCGCAACCTTCGTCCGGGTTATCCAGGTTGATGGTCGGCGGAACAGCCTGATCGCGCAGAGCGAGGATCGAGTAGATAGATTCTACTGCGCCAGCCGCACCCAACAGATGGCCGGTCATCGATTTGGTCGAGCTAACCATTACTGTGCGAGCCGCATCACCAAATACGGATTTCACGGCCTGTGCTTCAGCCATATCGCCCGCTGGCGTAGACGTACCGTGCGCATTAACATAGCCAATCTGGCCTGGGGTGATACCGGCATCACGCAGTGCATTAACCATCGCCTTCGCGGCGCCCGCACCATTTTCCGGCGGAGACGTCATGTGGTAAGCATCGCTGCTCATACCAAAGCCGACGATTTCAGCATAAATTTTCGCGCCGCGCTTTTTCGCATGCTCATACTCTTCCAGCATGATGATGCCAGCGCCATCGCCGAGAACAAAGCCGTCACGCTCTTTGTCCCACGGACGGCTTGCCGCCTGCGGGTTATCGTTGCGGGTAGACAGCGCGCGCGCTGCGCCAAAGCCACCGACGCCTAACGGCGTACTGGCTTTTTCCGCGCCGCCTGCCAGCATTGCGTCAGCATCGCCATAAGCAATGATACGCGCTGCATGACCGATGTTATGCACACCAGAGGTACATGCAGTCGCGATAGAAATACTCGGACCTTGCAGACCGAACATGATAGTCAGATGACCCGCCACCATGTTGACAATCGTTGAAGGTACAAAGAACGGACTGATTTTACGCGGCCCACCCTTGGCGAGGGAACTGTGGTTTTCTTCGATCAGGCCGAGGCCGCCGATACCAGAACCAATCGCTGCGCCAATACGGGATGCGTTCTCTTCTGTGACTTCAAGGCCGGAATCCTGCATGGCCTGGACGCCAGCCACAATTCCATATTGAATGAAGTCATCCATCTTGCGCTGTTCTTTGCGCGAGATGATTTCTTCACAGTTAAAATCCTTTACTAAGCCAGCAAATTTGGTTGCATAGGCGCTAGTATCGAAATGGTCGATCAGGCTGATGCCACTCTGACCGGCAAGGAGAGCTTTCCAGGTAGACTCTACGGTATTGCCGACAGGAGACAACATGCCAAGTCCGGTCACAACTACACGACGCTTAGACACGTTTGTCCTCCAGGGAGGGATAAAAAAAGAGATTCGTGGGATAACTACAGATAAAACTCAGGCGGTCGAGTGACCGCCTGGAGATGTTCACTTACGCCTGGTGGCCGTTGATGTAATCAATGGCAGCCTGAACGGTGGTGATCTTCTCAGCTTCTTCGTCCGGAATCTCAGTATCAAACTCTTCTTCCAGAGCCATTACCAGCTCAACGGTGTCAAGAGAATCAGCGCCCAGGTCTTCAACGAAGGAAGCATTGTTGGTAACTTCTTCCTGCTTAACGCCCAGCTGTTCGCCGATAATTTTCTTAACGCGTTCTTCGATAGTGCTCATACTCTTAAATTTCCTATCAAAACTCGCTTTCGCGATGGTTTTCGTAGTGTATAAAATGTTGAAAAATTTGCAACTAAATCCCGGCAGTTCTTACCACGATTTTACGCTATTTTGAGGCCTTTCGCCCTAATAACGCAAATAATTTTCATCGTGGTTAAACCATATACATTCCGCCATTGACGTGCAGGGTTTCACCAGTGATGTAACCTGCCTCGTCAGAGGCTAAAAATGCAACCGCACTGGCGATTTCCTGAGCACCGCCAAGGCGACCCGCAGGAACCTGCGCCAGAATACCCGCACGCTGATCATCAGACAGCGCACGCGTCATGTCCGTTTCAATAAAACCCGGAGCAACAACGTTTACAGTAATACCGCGGGACGCAACTTCACGCGCCAGCGATTTACTGAAACCGATAAGACCCGCTTTCGCCGCAGCGTAGTTGGCCTGACCAGCATTTCCCATGGTACCAACCACAGAACCGATAGTGATAATACGCCCATGACGCTTTTTCATCATAGCGCGCATTACCGCTTTTGACAGACGGAAAACAGATGAAAGATTGGTGTCGAGAATGTCGTTCCACTCATCCTCTTTCATGCGCATCAGCAGATTGTCACGGGTGATCCCGGCATTATTTACCAGAATATCAACCTCGCCAAATTCTGCGCGAATGTTTTCCAGAACAGATTCGATTGACGCAGCATCGGTCACATTCAGCAGCAGACCTTTGCCGTTCGCACCTAAATAGTCGCTGATCGCCTGCGCGCCGCTCTCGCTGGTCGCCGTACCGATTACCTTCGCGCCACGGGCAACGAGGGTTTCAGCAATAGCGCGACCAATACCGCGGCTTGCACCGGTTACCAGTGCGATTTTTCCTTCAAAACTCATGGTCTTCCTCTTTTATTGCGCAAGTGCCTCTGACACGGCAGCCGGCTCGTTGAGCGCAGATGCAGTCAGGGTGTCAACAATACGTTTAGTCAGGCCGGTGAGGACCTTACCCGGGCCAACTTCATACAGATGTTCAATACCCTGCGATGCCATAAATTCAACGCTCTTCGTCCATTGCACGGGGCTGTACAGCTGGCGAACCAGCGCATCGCGAATCGCTTCTGGCGTCGTTTCGCACTTCACATCCACGTTATTTACAACCGGGATCTGCGGCGCGTTAAAAGTGATGTTATTTAATTCAGCGGCCAGTTTTTCTGCGGCAGGCTTCATCAGCGCGCAGTGCGACGGTACGCTCACCGGCAGCGGCAGAGCACGTTTGGCACCTGCGGCTTTGCAAGCAGCACCTGCGCGCTCAACGGCTTCTTTATGACCGGCGATAACCACCTGGCCTGGCGAATTATAGTTCACCGGAGAGACAACTTGACCTTGTGCAGATTCTTCACATGCTTTGGCAATAGAAGCATCATCCAGGCCGATAATAGCAGACATCGCGCCAGTGCCCGCCGGCACGGCTTCCTGCATGAATTTACCACGCAGTTCAACCAAACGAATCGCATCAGCAAACGCGATAACACCCGCACACACTAATGCGGAGTATTCGCCCAGGCTATGCCCCGCCATCAGCGCAGGCGTCTTACCGCCCTGCTGCTGCCATACGCGCCAAAGCGCGACAGAAGCGGCCAGCAGCGCCGGTTGTGTCTGCCAGGTTTTGTTCAGTTCTTCCGCCGGGCCTTGTTGCACCAGAGACCAGAGATCATAACCCAGAACAGCAGATGCCTCTGCGAATGTCTCTTCAATCACCGGATAAGCCGCAGCCATATCAGCTAACATACCGACGGTTTGGGAGCCTTGTCCCGGGAACACAAAAGCAAATTGCGTCATTTTTTTATCCTTATACTCAGAAACGAACCAGCGCCGAGCCCCAGGTGAACCCGCCACCAAACGCTTCCAGCAGGACAAGTTGTCCTGGTTTAATGCGTCCGTCGCGTACCGCTTCATCAAGCGCGCTGGGAACGGAAGCTGCTGAGGTGTTGCCATGGCGATCCAGCGTAACAACGACGCTATCCATCGACATGCCGAGCTTCTTCGCTGTCGCGCTGATAATGCGCAAGTTAGCCTGATGCGGCACCAGCCAGTCCAGCTCGCTGCGCTCAAGATTATTGGCTGCCAATGTTTCATCAACAATACGCGCCAGCTCAGTCACCGCAACTTTGAATACTTCGTTACCCGCCATCGTCAGATAGGTCGGGTTTTCCGGGTGTACGCGATCAAGATTAGGCAGCGTCAGCAACTCGCCGTAACTCCCGTCTGCGTGCATATGTGTGGAGATGATGCCTGGTTCTTCGGAAGTGCCCAGCACAACAGCGCCTGCACCATCACCAAACAGAATAATCGTACCGCGGTCGTCTGGATCTAATGTGCGTGCGAGCGCATCAGAACCAATAACCAATGCATGTTTCACCGCACCGGATTTAACATACTGATCGGCGATGCTCAGCGCATAGGTGAAGCCCGCACAGGCAGCAGCAACGTCAAACGCCGGGCAGCCTTTGATTTCCAGCATGTTCTGGATTTGGCAAGCGGCACTCGGGAAAGCATGCGTTGCAGAAGTGGTAGCAACAATGATCAAGCCAATCTGATCGTTATCGATGCCCGCCATCTCAAGCGCACGCTTAGCGGCTTCATAGCCCATGGTCGAAACTGTTTCGTTTGCAGCGGCAATGCGGCGCTCACGGATCCCTGTACGGCTGACAATCCACTCGTCAGAGGTTTCCACCATTTTTTCTAAATCGGCGTTTGTCCGAACCTGCTCAGGCAGATAACTGCCGGTACCAATAATCTTCGTATACATGTACGCTCAGTCACTCTTGGGTAATATACACACGCTCTGATTTTCGCTATCCGTTGCAGACGAAGACGAGTGTGCATACACAGATTCCAGGCGAGCGGCGATCCGTTGTGGAACCTGCCGCTGCACCGCCTGCACTGCCTGCTCAATTGCTACGCAAAATGCGCGCTGATTCGCCGCACCATGACTCTTAATCACGGTGCCGCGCAATCCTAACAGACAGGCGCCATTATACTGGTCGGGGTTGAGGTGACTGAATCGCCTTGTCAGGCTTTTTTGTAACCAACGCTTTAATAAAATCAGCCACCACGACCTTTTTTTTCCTTCACCCTGCGATTTCAGCAGCGAAAGAAACATTCTGACAACACCTTCCATGGTTTTTAATGTGACGTTTCCGGTAAAACCGTCGCACACCAGCACATCCGTTTTGCCGGTCAATAATTCGTTCGCTTCAAGATAACCAATGTAGTTCATTGAGGGCATGGAGCGTAATAATGCCGCAGCATCACGAATGCTATCGTGCCCTTTGGTCTCTTCTTCACCAATATTCAGTAGCGCCACTCTTGGGTTGGCAATACCGAGGATCTCTTCGGCCATCACCGCGCCCATCACGGCAAATTGCGCCAGCATCGTGCTGTCACAATCGACGTTTGCCCCGAGATCCAGCACAACGGTCTTGCCTTTCTGTTGATGAGGCAACACGGTCACCAGCGCCGGGCGCTCAATCCCGTCAATCGGTTTGAGCAGCATTTTCGCTAAGCCCATCAGCGCACCGGTGTTTCCCGCACTCACGCAGGCCTGAGCGCGACCTTCTTTGACCAACTCCAGCGCCATACGCATAGAGGTACCGCGACTGTTACGAATAGCCTGCGCGGCGCGCGCATCACTGGCAATAACTGACTGGGCAGGAACAATAAGCAAGCGCGAGCGTTGCTCGAAATCAGCTTTGGCAAGTAATGGCGTGATAGCGTCGGGATCGCCGACTAAAAGAAGGTTGAGTTGAGAATTAGAGTTCAGTGCCTGCAAAGCTGCAGGCACTGTCACGGATGGGCCAAAATCTCCCCCCATGACATCTAACGCCAGGGTTAGACGTGTCAAGGTATCGTCGCAGCCTGGTTCGGTCTATCCCCGCTTACGCGGGGAAATCCTCACTAAGCTTCATCACGCTTGCGCGTGATTACTTAGTGATAACCTTGCGACCGCGGTAGAAACCGTCGGCGGTAATGTGGTGACGCAGGTGGGTTTCACCAGAAGTTTTGTCTACAGACAGGCTGGTGACTGCGGTCAGCGCGTCATGGGAACGACGCATGCCACGTTTGGAACGGGTTGGTTTATTCTGTTGTACGGCCATGGACCTTACTCCTTAATTACTTACGCTTTAAGCTGGCTAATACGGCAAATGGATTTGGTTTCTGCGCTTCATCAGGCAGTTCCCCAAAGACCATGTCCGCCTCGGACACTTCACAGTGTTCAGAATCATGCACCGGAACTACCGGCAGGGAGAGAATGATTTCATCCTCGACCAGCGCCAGCAGATCGATTTCACCGAATTCGTTAACCTCAATCGGCTCATACGCTTCCGGCAGTGCTTCAGCCTGTTCGTCTGAACGCACAGGACTAAAACAATACGTGGTGTAGACCTGATGAGTGAACGGTTTCCCGCAACGCTGGCATTCGAGCGATACCGTTACCTTTGCATCGCCGGTTAAAACGGCAAGGCGCTGGTTGTCGATAACGAACGACATGGAGCATTCCACATCACTGTCTACGCTGACTACAGATTCAGCGACGCGCTCCGCCTGGTCGGGAGTATAGATACCCTCGTAATCAAGGCGTTTTTGAGCCGTGCGAACCGGATCAAGAGTCAGGGGTAATTTTACCTTTTGCATAGGGCGCGCATATTAACTTTGTAACGTCATATAGTCAAAGAAAAAGGCAGCCTGCGGTTGCCTTTTGCCAATAATTCGCACACATTGCGGCCTACAGTTTAAAATGCCTGTCATTGTTAAGCCATATTTGGTGAAAAAAATATGTCGCAAATTATTCTCGCTTCTACTTCTCCCTACCGTCGCGCCCTACTCGACAAGCTCGGTTTACCCTTCGAATGCGCCGCGCCGCAGACAGACGAAACACCGCATGCAGGCGAAGCACCTCGCCATTTAGTGCTCAGACTGGCGCAGGAAAAGGCGCAATCACTGTCGCAAAAATACCCTCAACATTTGATTATTGGTTCCGATCAAGTGTGCGTGCTTGACGGCGAAATTACCGGGAAACCGCATACGGAAGAGAACGCCCGCCAGCAATTAATGAAGGCCAGTGGCAATATTGTGACTTTTTATACTGGCCTGGCGCTGTTTAATTCCGCAACCGGTCATTTGCAAACGGAATGTGAGCCTTTCGACGTCCATTTTCGCCGCTTAAGTGAACAGGAAATCGACGACTATGTTCGCAAAGAGCGCCCGCTGAACTGTGCCGGTAGTTTCAAAAGCGAAGGGCTGGGTATTGCGTTGTTTGAACGACTTGAAGGGCGCGACCCAAATACATTGGTAGGTCTGCCGCTGATCGCGCTGTGCCAGATGCTGCGGCGTGAACATTGTAACCCGTTGTTAAGCTAATGCTTTCGCGATCACAGTTTCTTTTTTAGTCAGACGTTACATTCATCACCAATATTAAAACGCCGTTTTAATTCAAGGAGAGGTGATGAAGATTTTACGTACGTTGCCGCTGATGTTTGCACTGCTGACGTCCGGCAATGTGTATGCGCAAGATGAGTGGCAAACAGAGGGCGTTGTTGAAGGCAATCTTCCGGCAAGCTGGCAAATACTGAAAGCGCAGATGCGCTATCCCGATTCGTGGTTATCCGGTAACTTCAAAGATTTCCACCAATGGCAAGCACACAGCCGCCAGCTATTTCGCAGCGCCCTGCTCACCCCGGATGCCACTAAACCCTTTTCCCCTCACTCGATAGCCAAAGACGATCGCGGCAGCTATACCGCTGAAAAATTATCGCTGAACATTACGGATGATAACCGCATTTCCGCCCTGTTATTGATGCCGAAAACACCCGGCCCGCATCCTGCTATCGTTCTGTTGCACGATCATGGTTCGAAATTTGATATCGGCAAAGAGAAGCTGATCCGCCCGTGGGGTAACGCGGAACAACTCGCCAGTGCGCAAGCATGGGCTGACAAATTCTTCAGCGGAAAATTCATTGGCGATGAACTGGCGAGCCGGGGTTATGCGGTTATCGCGATCGACGGCCCCGGATGGGGCGATCGCGGCCCGATGGTTTATGAGCAGCAACAAGCACTGGCCAGCAACTATTTTAATCTGGGGCGTTCGCTGGCGGGCGAAGTAGCCTATGAGGATATGCGCACGGTCGATTTTATCGCCGCGCACGCCGGAGTAGACAGTAAACGCGTTGGCGTGCTGGGTTTCTCAATGGGTGGTTTTCGCGCCTGGCAACTGGCAGCGTTGAGCGAAAAAGTCGCGGCTACAGCAGTTATTTCGTGGTTTGGAACCTATAACGGTTTGATGCAACCCGGCAATAACGTGCTCCGCGGTCAATCCGCGTTCTACATGTTACATCCGGGGATGCCCGCCCACCTGGATATTCCTGATATCGCCAGTATCGCCGCGCCGAAGCCGATGCTGATATTCAGCGGCGGCAAAGACAAACTCTTCCCGGCAGAGGCGGTAAAAGACGCTTTCGACAAAGTGCATCGGGTTTGGTCTTCGCAGCAGGCAGACGACAAACTGGTGACGAAAAGCTGGCCTGAGCTGGGACACGTCTTTTATCAGGAGCAGCAAAACGAAGTGTTTCCGTGGCTGGACAGGTGGCTGAAGCCGTAAGCCAACACCGTTTTCCCCCTCGCAGACGCGAGGGGGAAAGAGATTACTTCGCGTTGCGTAATACTTGCAGACAACGTTTGAGTGCCTCATCAAGCGGCGCTTCTATCCGTAAAGTCTCGCCCGTATGTGGATGCGTGAACTTGAGCGCCGCTGCATGTAGGAACAGTCGTGACAGCCCGGTCGACGCCAGCTGCTTATCAAATTCGCGATCGCCATAGCGATCATCAAAAGCAATCGGGTGGCCGGCATGCTGAGTATGTACGCGGATCTGATGCGTACGTCCGGTCACCGGGCTACACCGCACCAGGGTCGCGAATTCATAGCGCTCTTCAACTTTAAAACGCGTTTCTGAAGGCTTGCCTTCGCTGTTCACCCGTACGATCCGCTCGCCGCTTTGCAGAATATTTTTTAGCAAGGGTGCCTGCACCACTTTGACATGCGACTGCCACTGGCCGCGAACCAGCGCCAGATAATCCTTCTGCATATCTTTACCGCGCAACTGCTCATGCAGCGAACGCAGCGCGGAACGCTTTTTTGCCACCAGTAAAACGCCGGAGGTGTCACGATCTAAACGGTGAACCAGCTCAAGGAAACGGGCTTCCGGGCGCAACGCGCGCAGGCCTTCAATCACGCCAAAGCTCAGCCCGCTACCGCCATGAACCGCCGTGCCCGACGGCTTATTCAGCACCAGGATATGATCATCTTCATAGAGAATCACGTCGGTTAGCTGGGCAACTTTTTGCAAATGCGGAGAAACCGCCTCTTCTTCTTTTTCAGCCACGCGTACCGGCGGAATACGGATTTCATCCCCCGCTTCCAGTTTATATTCCGGTTTTACGCGTTTTTTATTCACCCGCACTTCACCCTTGCGCAGGATGCGGTAAATCATGCTTTTAGGTACCCCTTTGAGCTGGGTACGCAAAAAATTATCGATACGTTGCCCCGCTTCATCGGCGGTAATAGCAACAAATTTTACGGATGGTGTCTCAGTTTTCATGGGAGGCGATTCTAAATAGCCACGCTGAATAGCGCCACTCATTTTTCTATGCTTATATTTACAATTGACTCGGTAACTTTGTTTTACACAGTTGATTCGGCGGTTATTAAACCAATCTCCGGGCAAAGGTGAAAAAACTGTGAGTAACCGGGTGATAAATGGTAAAAGTCAGCTTGCTATAACAGGGTTCGCAAGGAATAATGTTGCGGTTTTCCGTGTTGAATCTTGTTAAAACAAGTAAATGAGCGGAATGACCAGTTTTGCCTGTCCGATCATACACGCAGCAATGGCGTAAGACGTATTGAACTTTCAGGCAG
The DNA here is from genome assembly GCF_016620385.1 of Kosakonia sp. LAM2021. NCBI lineage: Bacteria > Pseudomonadati > Pseudomonadota > Gammaproteobacteria > Enterobacterales > Enterobacteriaceae > Kosakonia > Kosakonia sp. LAM2021. Next base: position 156,832 of record NZ_JAENHT010000009.1, on the reverse strand, counting down.
TTAGCGGGCTGCGGGTTGCAGTCCTTACCGGTAGATGGAATCTTCTCTGGAGAGTTTTTCCCAGGCTGTTCCCCTGATAATTGCGCTGTGTTTTCCACAGGAAACACAGGCAACCGACACACTGCGCCTCTTTAGCGAGCGACAACCGTGAGGTTGGCGACGCGAATAGTCTCGAGGCCATCGGTTCTCCCCCGGAAAGGCGTTATCTTGCCCGCAGCTTAGTCGTCAATGTAAGAATAATGAGTAAGTTACGATGAAAAGAATGTTAATCAACGCAACTCAGCAAGAGGAGTTGCGTGTCGCACTTGTTGATGGACAACGCCTGTACGACCTGGATATCGAAAGCCCGGGACACGAGCAGAAAAAAGCGAACATCTACAAAGGTAAAATCACCCGCATTGAACCCAGCCTTGAAGCCGCCTTCGTTGATTACGGTGCCGAGCGTCACGGTTTCCTTCCCCTCAAAGAGATCGCCCGCGAATACTTCCCAGCTAATTACAACGCTCATGGACGTCCGAACATCAAAGACGTACTGCGTGAAGGTCAGGAAGTTATCGTCCAGATTGATAAAGAAGAGCGCGGCAACAAAGGCGCGGCACTGACCACTTTTATCAGCCTTGCGGGCAGCTACCTGGTGCTGATGCCGAACAACCCGCGTGCGGGCGGCATTTCACGTCGTATTGAAGGCGACGATCGTACCGAGCTGAAAGAAGCGCTCTCCAGCCTGGAATTACCGGATGGTATGGGTCTTATCGTACGCACCGCAGGCGTGGGCAAATCCGCCGAAGCGCTGCAGTGGGATTTGAGCTTCCGTCTGAAACACTGGGAAGCTATCCAGAAAGCCGCTGAAAGCCGCCCTGCTCCGTTCCTGATCCATCAGGAAAGCAACGTAATTGTGCGCGCCTTCCGTGACTATCTGCGCCAGGATATCGGCGAAATCCTTATCGATAACCCGAAAGTGCTTGAGCTGGCTCGCCAGCATATCGCTGCGCTGGGTCGTCCGGATTTCAGCAGCAAAATTAAACTGTACACCGGGGAAATCCCGCTGTTCAGCCATTACCAGATTGAGTCGCAGATTGAATCCGCTTTCCAGCGTGAAGTCCGTCTGCCGTCCGGTGGTTCTATCGTTATTGACTCCACCGAAGCGCTGACCGCCATCGATATCAACTCCGCTCGCGCAACGCGCGGTGGCGATATTGAAGAGACTGCCTTTAACACGAACCTGGAAGCGGCAGATGAGATCGCTCGCCAGTTGCGTCTGCGTGACCTAGGTGGCCTGATCGTTATCGACTTTATTGATATGACGCCGGTGCGCCACCAGCGCGCGGTGGAAAACCGTCTGCGTGAAGCGGTGCGTCAGGATCGTGCGCGTATTCAGATTAGCCATATTTCCCGCTTTGGCCTGCTGGAGATGTCCCGCCAGCGTTTGAGCCCGTCGCTGGGCGAGTCCAGCCATCATGTCTGCCCGCGTTGTAGCGGCACCGGCACTATTCGTGATAACGAATCCCTGTCGCTGTCGATTCTGCGTCTGATTGAAGAAGAAGCACTGAAAGAAAACACCCAGGAAGTGCATGCGATTGTGCCGGTTCCGGTCGCATCATACCTGTTAAACGAAAAACGCGCCGCGGTAAGCGCTATTGAAGCCCGCCAGGGCGGCGTACGCTGCGTAATCGTGCCAAACGACCAGATGGAAACGCCGCACTACTCCGTGCTGCGCGTGCGTAAAGGCGAAGAGACGCCAACCCTGAGCTACCTGCTGCCGAAACTGCACGAAGAAGAGATGGCTCTGCCGTCTGAAGAAGAGCACGCCGAGCGTAAGTTACCTGAACAACCGGCGCTGGCTACCTTCGTTATGCCGGACGTTCCGCCAGCACCACAAGCGCCAGCAGCTCCTGCGAGCCAGGCGCAACCTGCCGCAACAGCCGCTGCCGCGCCAGGCTTGCTGGGCCGTTTCTTCTCTGCACTGAAAGGCTTGTTCGCGGGTGAAGCTGCCCCGGCACCGGTTGAAGTGAAAGAAGAGAAAAAAGACGAGAAGCAAGAGCGTCAGCAGGATCGCCGTAAATCACGCCAGGGCAACCGCCGCGATCGTAATGATCGCCGAGACAATCGCAGTGAGGGCAACGAGGCGCGCGAAAGCCGTGATAACCGCGAAGGTCGCGAAGATAATCGCCGTAACCGCCGCGAGAAATCACAGCAAAATGCTGAAGTCCGCGAATCTCGCCAGCCAGTCGCTGTTGATGAAACAGAAAAAGCGAAATCTCGTGACGAGCAGCAGCAACCACGCCGTGAGCGTAACCGTCGTCGTAACGATGATAAACGCCAGGCGCAGCAGGATGTCAAAGAGCTGAACCGCGATGAGCAACCTGCTCAGGAAACGGAACAGGAAGAGCGCGTACAGGTAATGCCGCGTCGTAAACAGCGTCAGCTCAGCCAGAAAGTACGTATTGGCGGTGATAGCAACGTAGAAAACCGCGTTGAAGAAACCACCGTACAGGACGCCGCAGTGCAAAACACACAGCTGGCGAAAGTCGACCTGCCAGCTGTGGTTGAAACCGCACCGGTACAGGAACAGGATGAAAACGCTGAAGCACGCGAAAACGCGATGCCGCGCCGTTCACGCCGTTCTCCTCGCCACCTGCGCGTGAGTGGTCAGCGTCGCCGTCGCTACCGTGATGAGCGCTACCCGCTGCAATCTGCCATGCCGTTGACTGTGGCTTGTGCATCACCGGAAATGGCGTCCGGTAAAGTATGGATCAGTTACCCGGTAGCGCGCGCGCAGGAAGAGCAGCAGACTCAGGAACTGGCCGTTGAAAACAACGCCGCCCCTGAGCAGGAGATCGCTCCGGCTATGGCCGAAGCGCAACTGGTTGCGCATCAGCAAGCGGAAGTTGTTGAACCGCAGACGACGGTTGAAAATGTCGAGCCGGTGGTGGTTGAACCGCAGGCGGCGGTTGAAAATGCCGAGCCGGTAGTGGTTGAACCGCAAGCCGCTGTTGAAGCACCGCAGACGGTTGCCGTTGAAACCACCCATCCGGAAGTCATCGACACGCCGGTGGATGAACAACCGCAGCTGATTGCTGAAGAAGATCGTACCGTTGCGCAGGAAGTGGCAGAAGAAGCCGAACCGGCACAGCAGGAAGTTGCATCAGCAGCAGAAACGCCAGCCCCTGAAGCTGTACAGGAAGCGGCTGCGCCAGTTGTTGCCGAGCCGGTGAAAGCGCCGGTAGTAGCGCGGGTTGCTCCAGCGGCTCACAAAGTGGCTACCGCGCCAATGACCAAAGCGCCAGCGCCTGCCTATGTGCCGGAAGCGCCGCGTCACAGTGACTGGGTACGCCCGGACTTCGTCTTCGAAGGTAAAGGTTCTGCGGGTGGACACAGCGCCACGCACGCGGCTACCGCACCTGCGACGAAACCGCCAGCTGCTGAGTAATTCTCTGGCAGTAAAAAGCCGACCCTCGGGTCGGCTTTTTTATGCCTGTCGCACCGGATGGCGCATACCGCCAAGCCCCGGCATCACTTCACGCATCAGTTGTAAAAATTTCCGCAACCGCGCGGGATAATAGCGCGCCCACGGATAAACCAGGTGAACCGGCAGCGGCGCGGCCTGCCATTGCGGCAACAGCGCTATCAGTTTGCCACTGCGTAACTCCTCTTCCACCGCCCAACTGGAAATCAGCGTCACGCCAAGCCCGCCAATGGCGGTATTGCGGGCTGCGTACAGGCTGTCGGTATAAAGCCGTGGTGCAATCGCCACCTGCTCCGTATCACCGCTTTGCAGATGGCTAAGATGAATTTCATGCTGGTAGAACGTGCTGAGCGCAATCCACGGCAGCGCGGAGAGCTGCTGCGGTGTGTCGACAGCGGGAAAGCGCGCCAGCAACGCCGGTGACGCCACGATAGATCGGGGAACTTCTGCCAGCAGCACCGACACCGTCGCCGGATCCACTTCTGCGCCAACGCGAATAGCGCAATCGATATTGGCACTGAGAAAATCGACATTCTTGTCATTGAGCATCCATTCAACGGAGAGTTGTGGGTGACGTTCCAGAAACTGAGTCAACGGACCGAGCAGTTGTTCCTGACCAAAGGCATGCGGGGCGCGTACGCGTAAAATTCCTACCGGCTCGTCGTCGGACTGGCTCAGTTCATCTTCCAGCGCCACCCAGGCATCCGCAACGCGCTTTGCATGCTGGTAGCAGCGTTCACCATCATCCGTCAGCTTCATCGCATGAGTGGTGCGCAATAGCAGCTTGACGCCAAGCAGCGACTCCAGCGACTGCAAACGACGGCTGACCGTCGCCTGAGTGGTCTCCAGCTGGCGAGCCGCCGCCGACAGCGACCCGGCCTCCACGATACGGATATATGTCCGCATCAAATCCACCCTATCTATACGCTCTTGCCGCTTCATTATTATTTTACCTATACGTTTCACGTATAACCGTTTTACCACTCCGCTGGCTACCGCGCCAAGCTCTGCTGCGTAAAAATGGCCTCACTTTGTTATTCACTCCATATCCTTGCGGGAAAACTGTTATGAACCGTCATTCTCTTTCGTCAGATGTTGTTGGCTGGGTCATTTTTGCCCTCGCGCTCGGCGCCGGATTCAGCGTCGCGGCTATCTACTATTCACAACCGCTGCTGCCATTAATGGGCAGCGACCTGCACTTAACCGTCAACGGTATGGGGCTGGTTCCGACGCTCACACAGGCCGGTTATGCGCTGGGTATTTTGTTCCTGCTGCCGCTGGGTGACCGCCACGACCGTCGCCGCCTGATCCTGTTTAAAAGCGCGGCACTGGCGCTGCTGTTACTGGCTTGTAGCCTGACCAGCCATCTGCCTTCATTACTGATCGTCAGCCTGTTACTGGGCATGGCCGCAACGATGGCGCAGGATATTGTACCGGCGGCAGCCATCCTCGCGCCGGAAGGCAAACAGGGGAAAATGGTCGGCACGGTAATGACCGGTTTACTGCTCGGGATCCTGCTTTCGCGTACCGTTAGCGGCTTTGTCGGCGCGGCATTCGGCTGGCGTATCATGTACCAGCTTGCTGCAGTCAGCATTGCGCTGATTGGTGTGCTGATGTGGTCGGTACTGCCGCGCTTTGCAACGCACTCCACGCTGAGCTATCCGGCGCTGATGAAATCAATGGCGCACCTGTGGCAACGCTATCCGGCACTGCGCCGCGCCGCTTTCGCCCAGGGGTTTTTATCCATCGCTTTTAGCGCTTTCTGGTCAACCCTTGCGTTAATGCTGCTGGAAAAATATCAATTAGGCAGCGCAGTAGCGGGTACGTTCGGCATCGCTGGTGCGGCGGGTGCGTTAGCAGCACCGCTGGCAGGTGGCCTGGCGGATAAAGTCGGTGCGGAAAAAGTCACACAGTTAGGCGCAGGTCTGGTAACGATTTCCTTCGCACTGATGTTCCTGCTGCCGGTACTGCCACCGCAGGGTCAACTGGCGCTGATTGCGCTCTCTGCTGTGGGCTTTGACCTGGGTCTGCAATCCAGTCTGGTTGCTCACCAGAACCTGGTGTACGGTCTTGAGCCGCAAGCGCGTGGTCGTCTGAATGCGCTGCTGTTTACCGGGGTGTTCATTGGAATGGCGCTGGGCTCTGCGCTGGGCAGCAAACTGTACTCCGTCGCGTCATGGCAGGGTGTGGTGGTACTGGCAACGGTTTCCGGTCTGGTTGCTCTGCTGATCCGTCTGTTCGACGCACGTCAACTCCAGCAAGCGGCGCAGAAAGCGTAAGATAAAAAAAAGCCCGCTCCGGGGTGATGGAGCGGGCATACCGAACATGCCCAGTTTCCAGACATGCTCAAAATGAAAACATTACTTATTCATCTGGAACAACGACAGACCTTGCATATCGGTGAACGCTTTGTAGGACGCTTGCAGCGCAGCTTGTTGCATGGTGTAAGACGAAATCACCGAGTTCCAGTCCACGTCAATCAAATCACTCTTCTGCTGTTTCAGCGCGACAGTACGGTCATCGCCCAGCGCATCGAGGGTGTCCAGTTCGTTCAACTGTGTACCCAGTTCAGCACGGACAGTCGACACGTTGTTCAGGGAGTTCCCCAGACCACGGCTGGTTTTATCCACTACTGCCTGCGCTGCCGCCTTGGCCGTTTCATCGCCCGCTACCGGAGTCTTCAGTGCGGTAATCGCCGTATCGAGCATTTTGAACAGATCGGTTTCCGACGTGCCCGGCAGGCCGGTAGCTGGATCAATCGGTTCTGGCGTGGCGTTGCTGCTGATATGGTTGAAAACTTCAGTGCCCGTATGTGCAATAACCATGGTACGCGAGGCGTCAACCTGCTGGGAAATCGCCTGGTTACCACCGCTATATGTGCCCGTGGCATCATACGGCGCGCTTTCCGTTTTATAGCCGCCAAAGATATAGCGACCGTTACCGTCGGTGCTGTTCGCCAGGTTAAGCAGCTGATCGCGGTAGCCCTGCAACTCGGTTGCCAGAGAAGCACGGTCATCATCACTCAACGAACCGTTGCCCGCTTTAACAATGGTACCCTGTGCGCCAGTGATAGCGGTCGTCACCTGCTGCAATACGCTCTCTTCCAGCGACACTTTCTGCTTGGCGAAAGTACGCGCTGTCTCATACTGGGTGTTTTGCGCCTGTGCCTGCGAAATCACCACGGCCTGCGAAGCGGCAATCGGATCGTCCGACGGACGGTTAACTTTCTGCCCGGTCGCCATTTGCTCGCCGTAACCCAACCACGCGCTCTGCGAGTTGGTCACGCCGCGCATGCTTTGTTCGTACATCATTTGAGTACTGATACGCATTTTTCACCCCTTACTTAGCGAATGCCGAGCAGCGCATCAAACAGCGTGCTTGCAGTTTGTAAAACCTGAGCGTTTGCCAGGTAATATTGTTGATAGCGCTGCAGGTTACCGTACTCTTCATCAAGGTTAACCCCGGAGATGGACTGCTGCTGTTTGGTCAATTGCGTCACCACGTTCGTCTGCGTGGTGGAGCTGGTTTTCAGCGTCGAGGTTTTGTTACCCACATCGCTGACCAGCGTGGCATACGCATCGTTAAACGTTTTGTTGCCGCCGACGACTTTCGCGCTTTGCAGATTCAGCATCGCCTGGCCGTTGCGGTTATCGCTCGCACCGGAACCGGCGACAGAAGCCATGGCGATTTTCGACTCATCGGTAATCGCCACGCTCATATTCACAATCGCATTGCTCACCGGACGAACGGTAAAGCTGTCGTTGGCTTTCGGGCCAGTGGTGGCGTTGATGCTAACTTTCAGACCGTCGAAATTCAGCGTGCCATCGGAAGGATCTGGCGTCACGGTGGTAGTGGTATTGTTGGACAGTCGGGTGACTTTCCAGTTCGTCCCATCGTACGCTACTTTATAATCCGTCGCCTGCACCGCCGAGCTGTCGCTGACCGCAGCGGTCAGTACCGCATCACCGGTATTTTTAGAGTTGCTGGTGGTAGATGGCGCGCCAATGGTAAAGAACTGGCCGCCTTGAGTACCATCCGCATCGAAGCCCTGTTCGTGTTGTTTGTTGAACGCATCAGCAAACGACAGCGCCAGTTGTCCAAGCGTATTACGCGCCTGGTCAAGATCCTGCGAACGGAACGACAGCAAACCGCCCAGTGAACCGGTGGTGATCAGCTTTTCCGGGATCTCAATATTGCCTGCGATTTTGTCAACATACGCCACGGCCGTACGTGCCGGATCGGCGCTGGACTGAACGGCCGCCAACTGGCGCGCGTCGCTGCCCTGCACCAGAGAGTAACCATCACCCATGCTGATGTTGTAGGTGTTGCCATCCTGGACACTGACTTCAACACCGACAATTTTGTTCAGTTCGCTGACCAACTGGTCGCGCTGATCGAGCAGATCATTCGGCGAAGCACCGCCGCCTACCGCGGTCAGACGGGAAATCTGATCGTTAAGTTTGGCAATCTGCGTGGAGTAGTTGTTGATCTGATCAACGCTTGAAGAGATCGACAGGTTTACCTGTTTATCCTGGTCACGCAGATACTGGTCGGCCACTTTGAACTGGTTAACCAGACCGTCCGCTTTACCCAGCATCGCCTGACGGGATGACGGGTCAGAGGCGTTACTTACCAGCGTTTGCAGGCTGGAAAAGAAGCTCTGCAGGCTGGTCGACAGCGAGTTAGTGGTATCCGACAGCACATCGTCAATTTTTGACATCTGCTGGTAACGCGTGGTCAAACCGCTGTTCTGGTTTTCCGCTGCACGCAGCTGATTAGTAATAAAGGCGTCATACTCACGCTGAACACCGGTAACGAGTACACCGTTACCCACCCAGCCGCCACCGGTCAGGGTACTGTTGCCTGAGGTGAGCACCGTCGTCTGACGGGTATAACCCGCTACGTTATAACTGGCAATGTTATTACTTGCGGTATTAAGCGCGGCCTGGGCTGCGTTGAGCCCACTCATGGCGCTGTTAATCAAACTGGACATGGAGGTTCCTTATACACTTTCAGACATGAGTCCTGTTGACGATTATCGGCAACCCAGGGCAAAACTTGAGATATTTCAGAACAGATTTTGGATATCCGTGCTGTAGGCTTTACTGACCTTTTCACCCATCGATTTAAGCTGTTGGATCATGCTGGTCAGCTTACGGGCGTAGTTAGGATCGGTCGCATAACCGGCGTTCTGCAACGCCTGCGCCCCCTGCTCCGCCGTCGCAGCAGTGGTCACCGCCGAGTAACGTTTATTACGCGTCAGCATGCCCACATAATCGGAGAGCGCTTCAAGGTACGAGCTGTAAACGCGGAACTTAGCTTTCACCTTCACCGCTTCGCCGTTTTCATATTCTGTGGTGGTGATTTCCGTGGTCGGCCCTTTCCAGCCAGGCGTGGCTTTAACACCAAAAATGTTAAAGCTCGGCTCACCGTTTTCACGCGTGATCTGGCGCTGGCCCCAGCCGGATTCCAGCGCAGCTTGCGCGAGGATCAGGTGGTGCGGAACGCCGCTCTGCTCACTGGCAAGACGCGCCGGCAGTGAAAGCTGGGCAAGAAAGTCTTTGCTGTCGCCGGTTAACGGCTCGTCGCCGTCTTCCGGTACTTTTGGCATCGCTTTGCGCACCAGTTGTGTCAGCGCCTGGTTTTGATAAGACGTCACAGTTTCCAGCGGGAATTTCATCGGCACCTGTTGCATCTGATCGGCAGGCTCAACAGGCGCCTGATCGCCCGCCATCTGCTTAACCATCATATCGGCCAGGCCAAGACCTTTGCCCGCGGTCATCTGTTGTGCAATTTGCTGGTCATACATGCTGGTGTACAGCCGCGTTGAATCACTGCTGAAAATACCGTCTTTCGGTAATGCTTCGCGCATGCTTTTCAGCATCATCTGCACGAACATCCCTTCCATCTGGCGGGCAACCGGGCGCAGGTTCGCGCCCGGATCCTGGCGCGTTTGCGCCTTCAGTTCATTCAGTGATTGCGCGTCCCATGCCGCGCTCGTCAACAACCGGCTGTCAGTCAACATTAGATGATCTCCAGTTTCGCACGCAGACAGCCTGCGCTTTGCATCGCCTGAAGGATGGACATCAGTTCCATCGGGGAAGCACCGAGCGCGTTAAGCGCGCGAACCACACTGTTCAGGTTGGCGCTGGAACGGACGCTTTGCAGCGAACCGCCGCTCTGGCGCAAATCAATTTGTGTTTGCGGTGTCACCACCGTCTGACCGCCGCCGAATGGTGTATTCGGCTGGCTCACGTTGGCCTGCTGATTCACCGTCACTGAAAGGTTACCCTGCGCGACAGCACAATTATCCAGCGCCACTTCGCGGTTCATCACCACCGAGCCAGTACGCGAGTTAATAATGACTTTCGCATCCTGCTGCGTAACGCCAACTTCCATATTCTGGATGTCTGCCAGCAAACGGACCTGCGAGCTGCCGCCGTTAGAAACGCGGATCTGCACGGTACGCGCATCGAGCGCGGTGGCGCTGCCGTAACCACGGTTACGGTTGATGGTGTCGGCAATCTGCTGCGCCATGCTGAAATCTTCCTGGTTCAGTTGCAGGTTAATGGTGTTGCCTGCGCCAAACTGGGTCGGCAGTTCACGCTCGATGACCGCACCGTTAGTGATACGCCCGCCGTTAAGCTGGTTAACCTGCACACTGCTACCGCCTGCAGAAGCACCCGCACCGCCGACCAGAATATTACCCTGCGCCAGCGCATAAACCTGGCTGTCAACGCCCTTCAGCGGCGTCATCAGCAGCGTACCGCCGCGCAGGCTTTTCGCGTTACCCATTGAGGAAACCACCACATCGATGGTTTGCCCCTGGCGCGCAAACGCCGGGAACTGCGCGGTGACCATCACCGCCGCCACGTTTTTTAGCTGCATGTTGGTGCCGGTAGGAACTGTAATACCCATCTGCGACAACATGTTGTTTAAGGTTTGGGTGGTAAATGGCGTCTGGGTCGTCTGGTCACCTGTACCATCAAGCCCCACGACCAGGCCATAACCAATTAAGGAGTTTTCACGTACGCCCTGTACACTGGTGAGATCCCGGATACGGTCAGCCTGGGCGAAGGTCGCCACCAGCGCTAACACGATACCAGTCAAATACTTAAACATAATTCACCCCGGTTACATCGGCGATAAGTTGAGGAAGAAACGTTGCAGCCAGCCCATGTTCTGCGCTTCGTTGATGTAGCCGTTGCCGACATACTCGATGCGCGCGTCCGCCACCTGTGTGGACGGAACCGTGTTGCTGCCGCTGATGGTGCGTGGGTTCACGACACCCGAGAAGCGGATGAATTCAGTGCCCTGGTTGATGGCTATCTGTTTTTCACCCACCACATGTAAATTGCCATTGATCAGCACCTGATCGACCGTCACGGTCAACGTGCCGCTAAAGGTATTGCTGGCATTGGCGCCACCTTTGCCGTTAAAGGTATTTCCACCGGAAGCAGAGAGATCGGCGCGGGAATTACCAAACAGACCCTCCAGGTAGCGCGGCGTGGTATCCATGCCGAAACTGGCCTTGCTGTCACGGCTGGCATTTGCCGACGAGCTCTTACTGGCACTGACGTTCTCTTGCAGTACGATCGTCAATGTATCGCCCACGTTACGCGGACGGCGGTCTTCAAACAGTGGCTGATAGCCGTAGTTTATCGGCTGCGCAGTCTGATAAATCGATCCATTTACCATCGGCACCGGTCCCGGAATCGGTTGAGCGGTGGTCGCCCCCTGAACCAACGGCGTTGATGGAACCCAGGCACATCCCGTCAGGGTTAATGCCACTAAAGCCATAATCGGATAGCTGCGCACGGCGTATTTTTGCATTGCATTCATCTTCGAAATCAGGGTTCCGGTGCGGCAGTTACCGCACCGGATAACGCCTTAAAGTTGCGTCAGTTTTTGCAGCATCTGATCGGTGGTCGATACTGCCTTACTGTTAATTTCGTAAGCGCGCTGAACCTGGATCATATTCACCAGCTCTTCCGCCACGTTTACGTTCGAGGTTTCCACATACCCCTGATACAGCATCCCCGCACCGTTCAGCCCCGGCGTCGTGGAGTTTGGCGCGCCAGACGACTGCGTTTCTGCGTACAGGTTTTCACCAAGACTTTCCAGACCGGTGTCGTTCATAAAAGTGGTCAGGTTTAACTGGCCAACCTGAACCGGTGCGGCGTTACCCTGCTGCGTCACGCTGACCACGCCGTCGCGGCCAATGGTGATGCTCAGGGTGTTCGCCGGAATGGTGATCGCAGGCTGCACCTGGAAACCACCCGCCGTTACCAGCTGACCGTTCTGGTCGACCTGGAAGGAACCATCGCGGGTATACGCCGAGGTACCGTCCGGCAGCAGTACTTCAAAGAAGCCCTGCCCTTTGATCGCCACATCTTTACTGTTGTTGGTCTGAGACAGGTTGCCCTGGCTGTGCAGACGCTCGGTGGCTACCGGACGAACACCGGTACCGATCTGCAAACCCGAAGGCAGCGTTGTCTGTGCTGAAGACTGTGCGCCAGGCTGACGAATTGTCTGGTACAGCAGATCTTCAAATACCGCGCGCTGGCGCTTAAAACCATTGGTACTGACGTTCGCCAGGTTGTTGGCGATGACATCCATATTGGTTTGTTGGGCGTCGAGGCCGGTTTTTGCGATCCATAATGAACTGATCATAAGTAGTCCTGTTTAATTAGCCCATTGACAGCAATTGGTTGGCGCGCTGGGCGTTATCGTCGACGCTGCTGATGACTTTCATCTGCATTTCGAAACGACGGGCGCTGGCGATCATGTCGGTCATCGCGGCAACCGGCTTGACGTTACTGCCCTCCAGCACACCTGACATCACGCGAATAGACGGGTCGTCCTGCAATGTCGTACCACGGGTCGCTTGTGCGGTCTGGCTCAGACGGAACAGCCCGTCATCACCGCGCACCACTTCCTGCGCGTTCGCTTTCACCAGCTTCAGCTTGCCGACCGGCGCGATAGTATTCGCCGGATCGCCAGGGTTCAGCGATGAAATCGTACCGTCAGCCGCGATACTAATTTGCGAACCTTCCGGTACCGAAATCGGGCCGCCGTCGCCAATCACCGGATGCCCCTGAATGGTCAACTGACCGGTTGAACTCACCTGGATATTACCGTTACGGGTATATCCTTCTGAGCCGTCCGCCGTTTGAACTGCCAGCCAACCATCCTGCTGCAACGCCACGTCCAACGGACGCGAGGTGTAGTCAAGTTGACCTGGCGTCATATCGGCGCCAGGCGTAGAAGCCACTACCAGCGTACGGGTAGGCAGTGAAAGCCCTTCTACCGGTACCGCGCGCAGCGCATTGAGCTGCGCGCGAAAGCCTGGCGTGGACGCATTCGCGAGGTTGCTGGCGGTGACAGCCTGCTGATTCAGCGTCTGGCTGGCTGCGCCCATCGCGGTGTATATTGCGTGATCCATTAAGCCATCCCGTCAGACGATTAACGCAGGTTAACCAGCGTGTTAAGGATCTGATCCTGGGTTTTGATGGTCTGCGCGTTCGACTGATAGTTACGCTGCGCGACAATCATGTTCACCAGTTCTTTACTCAGATTCACGTTTGATGCTTCCAGTGCGCCGTTGGTCAGCTTACCGAAGTTGCCGGAACCCGCTGTACCCACGATAGCAACGCCGGAAGCGGTGGTCGCAGACCAGACGTTATCCCCTTCGGATTTCAGGCCTTCGTTGTTAGCAAAGTTCGCCAGCACGATCTGACCCAGCACCTGAGTTTTCTCGTTGGAGTAGCTGCCCACCACGGTGCCGTCATCGTTGATGGCGTAGCTCACCAGCGATCCTGGCGGGTAACCATCCTGATCAACAGAAGCTGCGCCGCTGCTGCCGGTGTTCTGCTGCATGGAGTTCAGGAAGCTCAGCGAGTAAGTGCTGGCCGCGGAGCCATTGAGGCTGGCCAGCGCGATATTGATCTGCGGCTGTGCGTTCGGCGCGGCGTTCAGGTTCCAGGTACGCGGCGTGGTGGCCGGCAGCACTTCGGTGTAGTTAGTCACGGAAGTGAGCGTACCGTTGGAGCTGAACGACATCTGCGCGGCTTTTTCGTAAGAAGAGCCGGAAATGCTGGAGTCTTTGGTGTAGACATCCCAGGTGTTATCCGCGGTTTTAACGAAATAGCAGTCAACCGCATGTTCGTTACCCAGGCTGTCGTAAGACGTTACCGTGGTTTTTTTGTTGTAGGTATCCGAGTTCGTCGGATCGAACGGCGTCGTCGTCGGAATGGTCGCCGTCGAGTTCAGGTTCATCGGCATCGTCGCCGTGGTGGTGGCACGCGCCGACATCACGGTCGTTGGGATGTTAATCGTCGTCGGGTTAGCACCGGTCTGCACTACCGGCGGTGTACCCGCAACCGGATAACCGGTCAGCTGCATACCCTGCATGTTGACCAGGTTACGGTTCTCGTCCAGCTTGAACTGGCCGTTACGGCTGTAATAAACAGAGCCGTTGGTATCAACCATGCGGAAGAAACCGTTCTGGCTAATCGCAACGTCCAGACCACGACCGGTGTTGGTCGTTGTACCGTCGGTAAAGTCCTGAGTGATACCGGCAACTTTTACGCCCAGACCCACTTTAGAACCGGCAAACATATCGGCGAAGGACGCAGAGCCGGATTTAAAGCCATAAGTGGCGGAGTTGGCAATGTTGTTACCAATGACATCGAGGTTGGTGGCCGCAGCATCTAGGCCGCTGACCGCTTGTGAAAAGGCCATGACTTACTCCTGATAAGTGTTTTGGCTTAGATAATCTGCCGTACTTCGTCGAGTGTGGTGGTACCGTAAGTACCTAAATCCAGTGTGCTACCGTTGCTGCCGCGGGTAACACCTTGCACCAGTGCAAACTGCAGCGGCTGGGCAACCAGCTGTGTTGCGCCAGAGCTGGCGGCGATAGAGACTTTATAAGAGCCATCAGGTGCCGCTGTTCCATCTGTCATCTTGCCGTCCCAGCTGAAGGTGTGGACACCGGCAGTCAGCGAGCCAATATCGATAGTGCGCACCACGGTACCGTCTTTGCTGGTCACGGTAGCGGTCACTTTATCGGCGGCTTGCGTCAGTTCCACGCCAAACGGCGTTGAGGTTTCTTTACCCACCAGAACGGTCTGTCCCGGGATCATCACGCCATGGCCAATCAGATTTGTCGCCTGTAGCGACTGACTGTTGTCGATCTGTCCGGAAATCGAACCGAGGGTGGTATTCAGTTTTTCAATCCCGCTCACGGTGCTGATTTGCGCCAGCTGAGTGGTCAGTTCGTTATTCTGCAGCGGGTTAGTCGGGTCCTGGTTTTTCAGTTGCGCGACCAGCAGCGTTAAAAAGCTGCCTTGCAGGTCGGATGCACTGTTTGTTCCGGTTGTGCTGGTGTTGTTACTGGTCGAGGAGACACCGCTATTTGTCGGGTCATCCACTCTTACGGCGATAGACATGCGCGTCTCCTTTACTGTCCGAGCGTGAGGGTTTTGAGCATCATGCTCTTAACGGTATTAAGCACTTCAACGTTCGCCTGGTAGCTGCGGGACGCAGACATGGTGTTCACCATTTCGCCGACCACATCAACATTGGGCATTTTGACGTAGCCATTCGCATCAGCCAGCGGATTACCTGGTTCGTAAACCAGTTTGTCCGGCGCCTGGCTTTCAATCACATCAGCAACTTTTACACCGCCAGTCGCTTGCCCGGGCGCAGCATCCACCTGGAATACAACCTGCTTGGCGCGATACGGCTGACCATCGGGTCCGGTCACGCTGTCGGCGTTCGCCATGTTACTGGCGGCCACGTTCAAACGTTTGGACTGCGCGGTCAGCGCGGAGCCTGCGACATCAAAGATATTCAGTAATGCCATTTAATTAGTTCCCCTGTTGCAGAACACTCATCATGCTTTTGATCTGCCCACCCAGCACGGTCAGGCCGGTCTGGTATTTAACGCTGTTGTCAGCGAACTGCGTACGTTCACGATCCATATCCACGGTATTGCCATCCAGCGAGGGCTGATCCGGAATGCGGTACAGCAAATCGGTAGACGGTCCGCTCATCGCCTGCGCCGGGATATGGCGCGAAGAGGTCATGGTCAACGCAACGCCGCTGCCTTCAGCCCGCCCACGCTCCATGACTTTTTTCAATTCGCTGGCGAAATCAATATCGCGCGCCTGAAACCCCGGGGTATCGGCGTTGGCGATGTTTGCCGCCAGAATTTCCTGACGCTGGGCGCTCAGGTTCAGCGCTTCTTGCTGGAAACGAAGTGCGGCATCAAGTTTATCGAGCATGGCTCCCCCACTGATGACAATTATTTAGCCAACAGCTTAAATCTCCGCTGACAAACTTATCGCTGGAATAAGGGCAAAATGCGTCGCTATTTATTGCGTTGATAGGTTGACCATGCGGTTAAAATCCCCTCAACCACTCAACAGGCAGGAGTCTGCGATGAACACGTTGAAAGGCGGTTTAGCCGCGACCTTACTGTTATTAAGCGCCTTTGCTCAGGCTGCTGACTTGCAATCACAGCTGACGTCATTTTTTGCTCAACGTCTTGCTGGCTTTAGTGACGAGGTAGTGGTAAATATACGCACCCCGCAAAATCTGTTGCCCAGTTGCGAGCAGCCAGCGCTGAGCGTGCTTGGTAACGCTAAACTGTGGGGGAACCTGAACGTGCTGGCGAATTGCGCAGGTGTTAAGCGCTATTTGCAGGTGGAAGTTCAGGCGACCGGTAACTATGTGGTGGCAGCGCAGTCCGTTGCCCGAGGCAGCCTGTTGCAGCCCGGCAGCGTGACGCTAAAACGCGGCCGCCTCGATCAGTTGCCGCCGAGAACGATGCTGGATATTACCCAGGCGCAGGATGCGGTCAGTTTGCGCGATCTTACCCCAGGCCAGGCGATTCAACTGTCAATGTTGCGCCAGGCGTGGCGGGTTAAAGCGGGTCAGCGTGTACAGGTCGTGGCGTCGGGCGATGGCTTTAGTGTGAACGGCGAAGGTCAGGCACTGAACAATGCGGCAGTGGCGCAAAACGCCCGTGTGCGCATGGCTTCAGGGCAGATTGTCAGCGGTACAGTGAACGCTGATGGGAATATTCTGATTAACCTATAATCTTTTTAAAGAATTCATGTCGCCTGCCGATAATTAAGCAACGACTAAAGATATCAGGCCCGAAACGCCGGGATACCTCGATGAGGACAACACTATGAGCATTGATCGCACATCGTCTTTAAAACCGGTTAGTTCCGTTCAACAGCGCGAAACTAACGAGACCCAAACGCAGAAAACGCGTCTGGAAAAAGCGGCTACGGCAAACAGCACCAGCGTGACCCTCAGCGGCGCGCAGACCAAGCTGATGCAGGCGGGCGCGAATGACATCAATATGGAACGCGTTGAACAGCTGAAAACCGCGATCCGTAATGGTGAACTGAAGATGGACACCGGCAAAATCGCCGATGCCCTGATTGATGAAGCGAAGAGTTACTTGCAGAGTAAATAACAGTATGAATCGACTGTCAGACATTCTTGATCAAATGACAGTTATCCTGAGCGCTCTTAAAGACGTGATGGATGCTGAGCAAAAACAGCTTTCCGTAGGTAACATTCAAAGCAGCGCACTGCAGCGTATCACGGAAGAAAAAAGCTCATTGCTCGCGACACTGGATTACCTGGAGCAACAGCGTCGTTCGACACAAAAAGCGCAGCATAGCGCGAACGACGACATCGCCGATCGCTGGCAAACTATTACGCAGAAAACGCAGCATTTGCGCGACCTTAACCAGCACAACGGATGGCTGCTGGAAGGACAAATTGCGCGTAACCAGCAAGCGCTGGAACTGCTAAAGCCGCATCAGGAACCGAGCCTGTACGGCGCGAATGGTTATACCGCTTCCGCCAGCCGTGGCGGAAAGAAAATCTCGATTTAATAAGACCCTTCTTCTTTGCCAGGGATAATTCCCTGGCAATTTGCTTTTATTTTTTCTCGCTTCTACTTCGCTGACCAGGTTTACGCCGTGGTCCGACGCGCGAACTCTTTTACTTTAAAGCCCAGCAGCGCAAGCGTGGCAAAATACGCCATCACGCCGACCAGCACAACGGCCATCAACCGCAGCAGGCGATAAGGCATAGTGCCTGTTGACCACTCCGGCATGACATACAGCATGCCCACTAACGCCGCAGCCATCACCAGCACCGCGATAACCAGACGCAGCAGGAAACTTGCCCAGCCCGGCTGCGGCGTAAAGATCTGCTGCTTACGCAACTGCCAGTAAAGCAACCCGGCGTTCAGACAGGCCGCCAGACCAATCGACAGCGACAACCCGGCGTGTTTCAGCGGCCCGATAAACGCAAGGTTCATCATTTGCGTCATCACCAGCGTGACAATGGCAATCTTCACCGGCGTTTTGATGTTCTGTCGCGAGTAGAAGCCTGGTGCCAGCACTTTCACCACGATAAGCCCCATCAGACCCACCGAGTAGGCGATCAGCGCGCGTTGCGTCATTAACGCATCAAATGCGGTGAATTTACCGTACTGGAACAGCGAAACGGTCAACGGCTTCGCCAGAATGCCGAGCGCTACGGCGCTGGGCAACGCCAGCAGAAAACAGAGCCGCAGGCCCCAATCCATCAGGCGGCAATATTCGTCGTGGTTACCGCTGGCGAAACTTTTCGACAACGATGGCAGCAGGATTGTCCCCAGCGCCACGCCGAGCACGCCGGAAGGAAATTCCATCAGGCGGTCAGCGTAATACATCCACGATACGGAACCTGAAACCAGAAACGACGCGAAAATGGTGTTGATGATAAGCGAGATCTGGCTGACCGAAACCCCAAGAATTGCCGGTCCCATCTGTTTGATCACCCGCATCGCCCCGGCATCGCGGAAGCTGATGCGCGGCAGCACCAGCATGCCGATTTTCTTCAGGTGCGGCAGTTGATACACCAGTTGCAGCACACCGCCGACCGTAACGGCCCAGGCGAGCGCCAGTACCGGCGGATGAAAATAGGGAGCTGCAAATAGCGCAAAGCCAATCATGCTGATGTTTAAGAACGTCGGCGCAAACGCCGGCACCGAAAAACGATTCCAGGTATTGAGGATCGCCCCGGCCAGCGACGCCAGCGAGATCAGCAGAATATAAGGGAAGGTAATGCGCAGCAATTGCGAGGTTAAGTTGAATTTATCCGCCGTATCGGCAAAACCCGGCGCGGTGACGAGGATCACCCACGGTGCCGCCAGCATCCCGGCCACGGTGACAATCGCCAGCGCCAGCGTCAGCAACCCGCAGACATAGGAGACAAAAACCCGCGTCGCATCTTCACCCTGTTTACTTTTGTACTCGGCGAGGATCGGCACAAAGGCCTGAGAAAACGCCCCTTCAGCAAAAATGCGGCGCAATAAATTCGGTAGTTTGAACGCCACGAAAAAGGCATCGGTCGCCATTCCCGCGCCAAATACCCTTGCCACAATGGCGTCGCGCGCAAAACCCAGCACGCGGGAAAACATCGTCATGGAGCTGACAGCCGCCAGCGATTTTAATAGGTTCATTCTGGTTTCCATAAGACACAACGCCTGCAATGCAGGCGTTGATGTACAGCGAAGCGCTTAGTCTACAGGGAAAAAGGCGAATTACTATCGCCAGATGTTACCGGGCATTATTCACTCATCGCCTCGCGCCAGAGCTTGTCTACAACGCGCTGGGCAAGGATCGCTTGCTCACCGGCGGTTTCCGGAACTGTCTGGTTTTGCACGCATTCAATAAAATGGCGAGCGCATCCGGCGAAACCGCGTTGCTCCAGCACGCTCTGCCAGCCCGCCACCGGACGCGCGACCACGCCCTGCCCGCGCTCTTCGCGCCACTCGCGCATATCGGTAATGTCGAACAACCCACCGTCTGTCACCGCCTGAACCCATTCACGCTGGCTGCCCGCCCGGCGATGCATGCTGGTAGTAATTTGCAGGTGTTCAACACTGAAATGATGCTCGGCATAAATCATGGCGCCGTCGTCATTGGTTAGCAGCGTGCCGCTTTTTAATTGCGCGGCGCCGCCTGCCAGCCACAGCGCGGTATCCACAACGTGCAGGTAGTCATCCAGCAGGGTAAAGCGTAAATCATGCGGCCCGACGCTGTCGGTACGGTGTTTATCCATTCGCAGCGAAGCGGCCTGCGGTATCTGCTGTTTTAACTCGCGGTAAAGCGGGGAGTAACGGCGGTTAAACCCGACCATCAGCGTCAGTTTTTTACGTGCGGCCAGCTCGATAAGCCGCTCCGCGTCCTGTAAGTTTTCCGCCAGCGGTTTATCCACGCAGACGTGTACACCGAGATTGAGCAACTCACTGACAACCGCATAGTGGGAAGCCGTTGAAGTGTGGACAAAAACCGCGTCGCATTGTGCCGCCAGGGAAGTCAGCGAGTCGGCATACGGAATGCGCCAGGTTTCGCACACGCGCAGCGCCTTTTCCCGCGTTGGCGACCAGGCTGCCGCCAGCGTCCAGTCAGTTGCCGCGCCTAACACCGGTAACCAGGCTTTTTGCGCAATCCCGCCAAGCCCTACCACACCGATACGTAACGTTGTCACAGTTAATCCCCCAGATGTGCGAGCAGTGAATCCAGACGCTGCTTCAGTTCAGCTACTTCTTCTTCCAGCGCGTCGACGCGCGCCGCCAGAGACGCGTCAGGCGGGCTGACGGCTTCCACAACATTCACCAGCGTCTGCACATCGCCGCTGAAAAGATGCATAAAGCGGCTTTCGCGTTTGCCTGGCTCTCTCGGCAGACGCACCACATAGGGCCCGTCTTCGCGCGTCGCCAGGTGTTCTAACGCATTTTCCACTTCAGCCATATCGCTGAACTGATGCATGCGTTCGCCGCGGGTGCGCAACTCGCCCGGCGTTTGCGGCCCGCGCAGTAATAACGTGGTGATGAGCGCCACCTCGGCAGAACTCAGTTTGAGATCGCCAAATTCAGAATTACAAAAACGCTGCTCATATTTTGTCACCCGGTTACCAAAACCGCTTACCGTGCGCAGATAATGGCGCTTGACCAGTTCATCCAGCACCGTCTGCACTTCGTGTTCAGCAAGGTTCATCACCGGTTCACGGTTGGTTTTTTGATTACAGGCCGTGACAACACCATTAATGGAGAGCGGATATTGCTCCGGCGTCGTCACCTGTTTTTCCAGTAAACAGCCAATCACCCTCGCCTCTACGGCGGTTAATTGATACTTCATCAAAACTCCTTAGCGACCGGGGGTCCATTCCTGCGTGGTTAATGCGGTAAGCACGTGATCGCGCCATTGCCCATCAATTAACAGATACGATTTGGCATAGCCCTCTTTTTCAAAGCCAAGCCTCGCCAGCAAATCACCGCTGCGTTTATTGTGCGGCATGTAGTTCGCCATAATGCGATGCATATGTTGCGTGCGTTGCATATAGCGAATTGCCGTGGTGAGCGCTTCGAACATCAGCCCCTGCCCCTGCCATTTCTGACCGACGGAATACCCCAGATAACAGGCATGAAAAGAGCCGCGCACCACGTTTGAGAAATTTGCCACGCCGACTATCTCTTTCTCTTCCGGATCGAGCAACACAAAATAGAACGCGGAACCCTGTTTATGGAATTCATTGATCATGCTAAGACGCGCCTGCCAACCGGAAGGATAACAATGGCTTTCATCGCGCACGGGTTCCCAGGGTTTTAAAAACTGGCGGTTTTCGGCGTAATAATCCGCCAGCCGCCAGGCGTCGCGCTCATGCACCAGGCGAACCACCAGGCGGTCTGTTACTAAGCGTACTTTCGGCACGTTACTGCGATAGCCAAACATGCATTACCACTCCTTCCGTTTTACGACACTTTTAACCCCTTCCCTTTACTATACAGTTGCTCTGGCGCTGTGGGAAAACAGCAACATGGCATTTTCTGCGTCAAACACCATTTTCGATGAAAAGTCTCAATCAAAGGCAGATATTGATAAAAAAATATTGTCACCACGAAGATGGGAAAAGGCCCGGCGAAACCGCAGAATAAGAAGGTCTTATCTTTCTTATTTCCCGGAGGGGAAATGGCGCGCATATCGCAGGCAAGGAGCCTGGGTAAATATTTCCTGCTTGTCGATAATATGCTGGTTGTTCTCGGCTTTTTCGTTGTCTTCCCACTGATTTCTATCCGCTTTGTTGACCAGCTTGGCTGGGCGGCACTAATGGTCGGCATTGCGCTCGGTTTGCGTCAGTTTATTCAACAAGGTTTGGGGATTTTCGGCGGGGCGATTGCCGACCGTTTCGGTGCCAAGCCACTGATTGTTACCGGCATGCTGATGCGCGCAGGCGGTTTTGCCGCGATGGCGGTGGCGCATGAACCCTGGCTGCTGTGGCTCTCCTGTATTCTTTCCGGGCTGGGCGGCACGCTGTTTGATCCGCCGCGCTCTGCGCTGGTTGTGAAACTGGTGCGCCCCAATCAGCGCAGCCGTTTTTTCTCGCTGTTAATGATGCAGGACAGCGCGGGAGCCGTTATTGGCGCGCTGCTCGGCAGTTGGCTGCTGCAATATGACTTTCGTCTGGTGTGTGCAGCCGGTGCGTTGATGTTTATCTTGTGTGCTGCGTTTAACGCCTGGCTGCTGCCTGCCTGGAAACTCTCGACGGTGAAAGCGCCGGTGCGCGAAGGTCTGACGCGCGTACTGCGTGACAAGCGCTTTGTCACTTACGTACTGACCCTTACCGGTTATTACATGCTGGCGGTGCAGGTCATGTTGATGCTGCCGATTATGGTGAATGACATTGCCGGTTCCCCGGCGGCAGTGAAGTGGATGTACGCCATTGAAGCCTGTCTGTCGCTGACGCTGCTTTACCCCATTGCGCGCTGGAGTGAAAAACGCTTTCGCCTTGAGCATCGCCTGATGGCGGGTCTGCTGGTGATGTCCTTCAGCCTGCTACCGGTGGGGATGGTCGGTACGCTGCAGCAGCTCTTTACGCTGATTTGCACCTTCTATATTGGCTCCATTATTGCCGAGCCCGCGCGCGAAACGTTAAGCGCACAACTGGCCGATGCCCGTGCGCGCGGCAGTTATATGGGTTTCAGCCGTCTTGGGCTGGCCTTCGGTGGCGCGCTTGGTTACGCGGGTGGCGGCTGGCTGTTTGACGCCGGGAAAGCATTTAATCAGCCGGAGCTGCCGTGGATGATGCTTGGCGTTATCGGGATGATCACCTCCATGGCGCTGCTGTGGCAATTCAGTCACAAACGCATTCGCCCGCCCATGCTCGAGCCCGGCGCCTGATTTGCGCGCAGGTTTTCCCTCTTCCATACTGGTAGTTGATGGATAAGCCAGTATGGAGGAGAAACGTGAAACTCTACATTTACGATCACTGCCCGTTCTGCATTAAAGCCCGCATGATTTTCGGCCTCAAGAACATCCCCGTCGAACTCAAGATCCTGCTCAATGATGACGAAGCCACTCCCACGAAAATGATTGGCCAGAAAATGGTGCCGATCCTGCAAAAGGATGACAGCCGCTATCTGCCAGAAAGCATGGATATTGTTCACTATGTCGATAAGCTTGATGGCAAACCGCTGCTCACCGGCAAACAAAACCCGAAAATTGAAGAGTGGCTGCGCAAGGTCAATGGTTACGTTAATAAGCTGTTGATTCCCCGCTTCGCCAAATCGGCGTTTGACGAATTTTCCACGCCACAGGCGCGCGCCGGGTTTGTAGCCAAAAAAGAGGCCGTCATTGGCGATTTTGCCGAGCATCTCAGCCATTCCACAGGGCTCGCGAAAAATATCAGCGACGATTTACGTGCGCTGGATAAACTGATTGTTCAGCCCAACGCGGTGAACGGTGAACTCTCTGATGATGATATTCATCTCTTCCCGCTGCTGCGTAACCTGACGCTGGTAAGCGGTATCAACTGGCCCAGCCGGGTTGCTGCGTACCGTGACAATATGGCGAAACAGACACAAATTAACTTGCTGTCATCAATGGCTATTTAACCGCCCATGACGGAAGCGCACCCGCTTCCGTCATGCCTTTCAGCTTTTTCCGCTGGCCTTTATTTAGCGTGTGTCGCATGCTACGCCCCTGCGTCGTAGCATGGCGATCACGTTGAGGAATTCATGAAGAGAATCATTTTTGCCGCAGCATTACTGTTGAGCGGCGTGCTGGTGGGGTGCAATCAACTGACCCAATATTCTATCAGCGAACAGGAGATTAACCAGGCGCTCCAAAAACGTAACGACTTCGCCAAAGACATTGGTGTGCCCGGCGTTGCGGATGCCCATATTGTGCTGAATAACCTGGCCAGTGAAATCGGTCGCGAAGAACCCAATAAAATCACGCTGACCGGCGATGCGAATCTGGATATGACCTCACTTTTTGGCAACCAGAAAGCCATCATCAAATTGAAGCTCAAAGCGTTGCCGGTATTTGATAAGGAAAAAGGCGCGATTTACCTGCAGGAGATGGAAGTGGTGAATGCCACCGTGACACCGGAAAAAATGCAGACCGTGTTACAAACGCTGATGCCCTATCTTAATCAGTCGCTACGCAATTACTTTAACCAACGTCCTGCTTATGTGCTGAAAGAAGACAGCAGCAAAGGCGAGGCGCTGGCGAAAAAATATGCCAAAGGGATTGAGGTGAAACCGGGCGAAATTATTATCCCCCTCACCGACTAAATAACAGGGCGCCGCGAGCGCCCTTTTTTTCAGGAAAAGGATGCAAACGAAAACGTTTCCGCTTATTCTTAGTGCCCGGCAAAAAACACCTGTTTCTCACCAGCCGGAGCACTCCAATGACTCAACCCCAGGTTTTGAAAATCCGCCGTCCTGACGACTGGCATGTCCATTTACGTGATGGCGAAATGCTAAAAACCGTGGTGCCGTGGACCAGCGAAACTTACGCCCGCGCCATTGTCATGCCGAACCTTGCTCCCCCTGTTACCACCGTGGATGCGGCTATCGCCTACCGTCAGCGTATTCTTGATGCTGTGCCCGCCGGGCATGATTTTACGCCATTAATGACCTGCTACCTGACCGACAGCCTGAACGCCGATGAAGTTGAACGCGGCTTTAACGAGCAGGTGTTTACGGCAGCGAAACTCTATCCGGCGAATGCCACGACCAACTCCAGCCATGGTGTTACCAGCATTGATGCGATCATGCCGGTACTGGAACGGATGGAAAAACTGGGGATGCCGCTGCTGGTGCATGGCGAAGTGACACACGCAGATATTGATATTTTCGATCGCGAAGCGCGGTTTATCGAAACGGTCATGGAACCTCTGCGCCAGCGCCTGCCGGGGCTGAAAGTGGTGTTTGAGCATATTACGACCAAAGATGCCGCAGACTATGTACGTGAAGGCAATGAGCTGCTGGCCGCGACCATCACCCCTCAGCACTTGATGTTTAACCGAAACCATATGCTGGTCGGTGGCGTACGCCCGCATCTTTATTGCCTGCCGATCCTGAAGCGTAATATTCACCAGCAGGCGCTGCGCGAACTGATTGCCAGCGGTTTTACGCGCGCGTTTCTCGGGACGGACTCCGCGCCACATGCACGTCATCGTAAAGAGACCAGCTGCGGCTGCGCCGGTTGTTTCAACGCCCCCACCGCGCTTGGCAGTTATGCAACCGTGTTTGAAGAGATGAACGCCCTCCAGCATTTTGAAGCGTTCTGTTCAGTCAACGGACCGCGATTCTATGGCTTACCGGTGAACGAAACGTTTGTTGAACTGGTGCGTGAAGAGTGCCTGGTACCAGAGACAATTGCGCTGCCGGAAGATTCGCTGGTGCCTTTCCTCGCGGGTGAAACCGTGCGCTGGCGCGTTAAATAAAAAAATTATCGCTCCCTGTTGTAATATTTTCCGCTTAACTGTATAAACATACAGTAAATTACACAGGGGGCTATTATGCGCATTGAAGTGACTATCGCCAAAACCACACCCTTACCGCCTGGCGCTGTTGATGCGCTGGCGGGCGAGTTATCTCGTCGTCTGAACAATTGTTACCCCGATCGCGAAAATAAAATTACGGTTCGCTATGCCGCAGCAAATAATCTTTCGGTTTTAGGCGGTGCAAAAGAAGATAAAGATCGCATAACTGAAATTTTGCAGGAAACCTGGGAAAGCGCCGACGACTGGTTTATCACCGACTAATTTCTCTTTAAGTTTGTGCTTATTGCCGGGTCGCCCCGGCTTTTTTTGTTGTTTTTTTAAGCACAATCCTGGTGCAGATCTTTTTTAATAAAAATATATGGTTAAGAGTCCGTTTTCTTATTCAAAAAAATCTAACGGTCGAAAAAACATGTTGCAGAGTGTTTAATTATTCGATCTACTCCCCCACTTGTTGGTATACTGAAAAAGCTTCAAATAAAACACGCATTGAACCTCAAGAGTCGTTGTCGAATTAAACACGCCAATAAAGGGGGTTATGATGGTAAAGAATAATGAAGTCATCCAGACCCATCCACTGGTCGGATGGGACATCAGCACCGTGGATAGCTACGACGCACTGATGCTCCGGTTGCATTACCAGACCCCAAACAGAGCCGCTCAGGAAGAGACCGAAGTCGGCCAGACGTTGTGGTTAACGACCGATGTTGCCCGCCAGTTTATATCGATACTCGAAGCGGGCATTGCCAAGATTGAATCGGGCGATTACCAGGAAGATGAGTATCGCAGGCATTAGTAACAATGCGCTATATAGTCTCAACAGGCACCCTCGTGGTGCCTTTCTTATTTCTGCCCTTGTATAACGTTCCCAGGTTAATTACCCTCCTGAACACGCATTTGCCTGGAGAATACCACCATGAAATACGATCTCATTATTATTGGCAGCGGCTCTGTCGGCGCTGCGGCAGGCTATTACGCCACATTAAGCGGGCTGAACGTGCTGATGACCGACGCTCACCTGCCGCCCCATCAGGAAGGCAGCCACCATGGTGATACGCGTTTAATTCGCCACGCTTACGGCGAAGGCGAGAAATATGTTCCGCTGGTGTTGCGCGCCCAGCAGTTGTGGGAACAACTGGCGGCGGAAAGCGGCGAAGCGGTGTTTGACCGTACAGGCGTTATCAACATTGGTCCGGCTGATTCCACTTTTTTGGCTAACGTCGCGCAAAGCGCAGCGCAGTGGCAGCTGGCCGTCGAAAAATTCGATGCCCCATCACTGATGGCACGCTGGCCGGAAATCCGCGTACCCGACGATTACATTGGCCTGTTTGAAGCCGACTCCGGTGTACTGCGTAGCGAGCTGGCGGTAAAAACCTGGATCCGTCTTGCCAAAGAGGCAGGCTGCGCTCAGCTGTTTAATTGCCCGGTGACCGCGCTGCATCATCATGATGACGGCATCAGCATCGATACCCTGGAAGGCACATTCCACGGCAAAAAAGTTCTTGTCAGCGCGGGTACATGGGTGCAAAAACTGCTGCCTGAACTGCCAATACAACCGGTCCGCAAAGTTTTTGCATGGTTCCAGGCCGACGGCCGCTACAGCACCAAGAACACATTCCCGGCGTTTACTGGCGAAATGCCCAATGGCGACCAGTATTACGGTTTCCCGGCAGAAGATAATGAATTAAAAATCGGCCGCCACAACGGCGGGCAGCTTATCAGCGAAGCGCAGCAGCGTACGCCGTTTGGCGAAGAACCGGGAGATGGTTCCGAATGTTTCACTTTTCTGCGCCAGTTTCTACCCGGCATCGGTGGGTGTTTATACGGTGCATCCTGCACTTACGATAACTCTCCGGATGAAGACTTTATTATTGATACGCTGCCGGGCTTCCCCGACACGCTGATTGTCACTGGTCTTAGCGGACACGGTTTCAAATTTGCGCCCGTGTTGGGTGAAATTGTCTGTGAATTTGCCCACGGCAAAAGCTCGCATTTTGATTTACAACCTTTCTCACTGTCCCGCTTTGCCGGGTAAACCGTCAGCGGCCTCATTCGGGGTCGCTTATTGCATTTTGCGGAGAGAATATGCACCGTTTGTTTCATTTCTTAATAAATAACGTGCGTGAGCATTTGATGATTTATATTGCGCTGTGGTTACTTATCGCGCTGATCGATATTATTTATATCGTATGGTTACCCTGATAAACACTGACAAAAATTGACATAGATTTATAAAAATATATTTCAAGGGCAGGATTTTTAAATATTACCAGCGCAACAAAACCTTAATAAATTCAGAACTTACGCTCCAATCAACCTAATGCGCTGAACATTATGCCGCAAAGTTATTCAAAAATGATGATATAGAAAAAATAACGATTCAATATCGTAATTTTGAGTTGCAATATTGTTTCTCTCCCGCCATTTTAATTTAACCAGTTATTAACCACGATTAACAATTATGCCATTACGCAATTCATCTGAGCGCTACGGCGCCGTTTCCATTGTGCTGCACTGGCTGGTGGCCATTGCGGTTTATGGTATGTTCGCGTTGGGTCTGTGGATGGTGACGCTGAGCTATTACGACGGCTGGTATCATAAAGCGCCTGAGCTGCATAAGAGCATCGGCATTTTGCTCATGCTGGGCCTCGTGTTCCGGGTCGTGTGGCGTTTTCTTTCCCCGCCGCCAAAGCCGCTCGCCAGCTATTCACGTCTGACGCATATCAGCGCTGTGTTTGTCCATATCGCGCTCTATCTGTTGTTGTTCGGCATTCTTTTCAGCGGCTATTTGATCTCCACGGCCGACGGTAAACCCATCAGCGTTTTCGGGCTTTTCGAGATCCCCGCAACGCTTGCCGATGCCGGATCGCAAGCCGACCTTGCAGGAAATATTCACCTCTGGCTGGCATGGACAGTCGTCGTGCTGTCCGTTTTGCATGGCCTTGCCGCGGTTAAACACCATTTCATCGATAAAGACGTCACTCTCAAGCGCATGCTGGGAAAATCGTCGCCTGACTCTGGAGCATAATATGAAGAAAATCCTGCCGGGACTCGCTCTCGCTTCGCTACTGTTCACTACGGGTTCTGCTATCGCTGCGGACTACAAAATTGATAAAGAGGGTCAGCACGCCTTCGTTAATTTTCGTATCCAGCACCTCGGCTATAGCTGGCTTTATGGCACGTTTAAAGATTTCGACGGGACTTTTAGCTTTGACGAAACCAACCCGGCCTCGGATAAAGTGAACGTCACCATTAACACGAACAGTGTCGATACCAACCACGCAGAGCGTGATAAACACCTGCGCAGCGCTGAGTTCCTGAATGTCGCCAAATTCCCGCAGGCAACCTTTACCTCAACCGAGGTGAAAAAAGCGAGTGACGGGCTGGATATCACCGGCAACCTGACGCTGAACGGCGTCACCAAACCGGTAGTGCTGGCGGCGAAACTTATAGGCCAGGGCGATGATCCGTGGGGCGGCGTGCGCGCAGGCTTTGAGGCTTCCGGCAAAATTAAGCTGAAAGATTTTAATATCACCACCGATCTTGGTCCGGCGTCTCAGGATGTTGAGCTAATTATTTCCGTGGAAGGCGTGCGTCAGAAATAAGATTACGGGAGAGGGGCAACCCTCTCCTCAAATTTTATTCCGGATCCGGAATACCCAGTTTGGTATTCAGACGACCACGGGATTTGTTAAAGATTTTGTTGCCATTCTCCCGACCGGCGCGACGTTTACGCTGCTCTTCTTCCGGCAGTTCGCTCTCTTCTTTACACAGTTCACTGCAGCAACCGTTAAATTTTTCAGCACAAGTCGGGCACTGAATAAACAGCAAATGGCAGCCGTCATTACGACAATTGGTATGGGAATCGCAGGATGTGCCGCACTGATGGCAATGGGCAATAACGTCGTCGGAAATGCGCTCGCCCATACGCTCGTCAAACACAAAGTTTTTACCGATAAAACGCACCGGTAAACCCTGTTCGCGCGCGCGCCGCGCATATTCGATAATGCCGCCTTCGATATGCCACACTTTATTGAAACCGTTATGCTTCATCCAGGCGCTCGCTTTCTCGCAGCGAATACCGCCAGTGCAGTACATAACGATTTTTTTATCTTTATGTTCCTGCATCATTTCTACCGCTTTCGGTAACTGCTCGCGAAACGTATCCGCCGGGATCTCCAGCGCACCGGCGAAATGCCCGACTTCATATTCGTAGTGATTGCGCATATCAATGAACACCGCATCAGGATCGTCGAGCATGGCATTCACTTCCGCCGCTTTCAGATAATCCCCCACATCGCTGGCGTCAAAACTCTCATCGTCGATACCGTCGGCAACAATCCTGTCGCGGACTTTCATGCGCAGCACCCAGAAGGATTTACCGTCATCATCAATCGCGATATTTAAACGCAGGCCGTCGAGCGCCGGATCGAACGCATAAAGCGCCTGGCGAAAGGCGTCGAATTTACTTTGTGGCACGCTGATTTGCGCATTGATCCCTTCATGGGCAAGGTAAATACGGCCAAACACATTCAACTGGCTAAGCGCCTGATAGAGCGCGTCGCGCGTGACTTGCGGGTTGATAATCGAGAAATATTTATAGAACGAGACGGTAACACGCGGTTCTGTTTCCGCGAGCATCCGCGCCTTCAGTTCATCATTGGAGATGCGGTTGTGTAACACTGGCATGGTGTACGTGTCCTGCAAAGTTAGGGGTGAAAAAACGGCGGCATCATAAAGCAAATACTGATAATTTACATCCACACATTTTGCGCTACATTTTCTCTCATTCTAATGATTAAGACGCGACAATTCCTGACAAAGCAGGCATTCTGTGCGCCCTGGTTTTGGTTAATTCCGAAAAAATGCGAGAATACAGGGAATTGTTGCTTCAAACAGGACAGTCATGACGCATTTACCCAAGTTTACGGCATCGTTGCTACACCCGCGCTACTGGGCTCTCTGGTTCGGGGTCGGCATGCTGTGGTTAGTTGTTCAACTCCCCTATCCCGTGATTTACCGCCTCGGCTGCGGCATTGGCCATCTGGCACAGCGCCTGATGAGACGCCGTGCGCGTATTGCGCAGCGCAACCTCGAACTCTGCTTTCCGCACATGAGCGAAACAGAGCGCCAGAAAATGGTCGCAAAAAATTTTGAATCGGTTGGCATGGGTTTGATGGAAACCGGCATGGCCTGGTTCTGGTCCGATCGCCGGATGTCACGCTGGATGGACGTTATCGATTTTGAACATGTCAGAAGCGTGCAGGCGCAAGGGCGAGGAATCTTGCTGATCGGCGTACATTTTTTGACGCTGGAAATCGGTGCCCGCATGTTTGGTCTGAACGAGCCAGGAATCGGTGTCTATCGCCCGAATGACAACCCGGTTATTGACCTGCTGCAAACCTGGGGTCGCATGCGTTCCAATAAAAGCATGATCGACCGTAAAGATCTCAAAGGCATGATCCGCGCCCTGAAAGCGGGCGATGTCGTTTGGTACGCACCCGATCATGACTACGGCCCGCGCGCCAGCGTTTTCGCCCCTTTCTTTGCCGTTAAAGATGCGGCTTCCACGTCAGGAACCTGGATGTTAGCCCGCATGTCCCAGGCCTGTATCGTACCTTTTGTTCCACGCCGCAAACCGGGCGGCAAAGGGTATGAACTGATTATTCTTGAGCCAGAATGTTCCCCTCCGCTCGATAACGCAGAAACCACCGCCGCATGGATGAACAAAGTGGTTGAGCGCTGCATTATGATGGCACCTGAGCAATATATGTGGCTGCATCGCCGCTTCAAAACGCGCCCGGAAGGCGTCCCCTCTCGCTACTGAATCGATAAAGAGCCTGCAAATGCAGGCTCTTTTTTTGTCATACAAACCTGCGTCAGCGCATTGCGGCAATCATAACCCGGGCGCATAATTAGCATGCTTACTATCTACTATTATTAATGTGTGCGGTTATGGACGGTTATGTCTCACTCTGATGCCCCAATAAACTGGAAGCGCAATCTCACTGTTGCCTGGTTTGGCTGTTTTCTCACCGGCGCGGCGTTTAGCCTGGTGATGCCTTTTATCCCCCTCTATGTCGAGCAGCTTGGCATCACCGATCCCGGCGCGCTCAATATGTGGTCCGGTTTAGTCTTTAGCATCACCTTCCTGTTCTCTGCCATCGCGTCTCCCTTCTGGGGCGGCCTTGCCGACCGTAAAGGGCGCAAAATCATGCTGCTGCGCTCCGCTCTCGGCATGGCGATTGTTATGGCGTTAATGGGAATTGCACAAAATGTCTGGCAACTTCTGGTGCTGCGGGCGCTGCTCGGCTTACTGGGCGGTTTTATCCCCAACGCCAATGCCTTGATCGCCACGCAAATGCCGCGCAACAAAAGCGGCTGGGCGCTGGGGACGCTCTCGACGGGAGGCGTCAGCGGCGCGCTACTTGGCCCGCTGGCCGGCGGTTTGCTGGCTGATACCTGGGGCTTGCGGATGGTCTTTTTTATTACCGCGTCCGTGCTTTTTATCTGTTTTCTGCTCACGCTACTTTGCATCCGCGAAAATTTCACCCCGGTGGCAAAACGCGAGATGTTGCACTTCAAAGAGGTTTTCGCCTCGCTAAAAAGCCCCAAACTGGTACTGAGCCTGTTTATTACCACCATGATCATCCAGGTGGCGACGGGTTCTATTGCGCCGATTCTCACCCTTTATGTGCGCGATCTTGCCGGTAATGTCAGCAATATTGCCTTTATTAGCGGCATGATTGCTTCCGTGCCGGGTGTCGCGGCACTGCTTAGCGCACCCCGTCTGGGCAAATTGGGAGACAAAATCGGCCCGGAGAAAATTCTGGTCGCAGCATTGATAATCTCCGTCTTGTTACTGCTGCCAATGTCACTGGTGCAAACTCCGTGGCAACTGGGCATTTTGCGCTTCCTGCTCGGTGCTGCAGACGGCGCGCTGCTTCCTGCGGTGCAAACCTTGTTGGTCTACAACTCCACTAATCAAATTGCCGGGCGGATATTCAGTTATAACCAGTCTTTTCGCGATATTGGGAATGTGACCGGTCCGCTGATGGGTGCGGCGGTTTCGGCCAGCTACGGTTTTCGCGCGGTATTTTGTGTGACGGCGGGCGTCGTTCTGTTTAATGCCATTTATTCATGGTTCAGTTTGCAGCGCCCTGCCCGACGCGCCAGAGCCGAGGCAACCCGCAGCGTTCAGCGCCAGGAGTAGCGCTGAGAAGCGTAATCGCGCCCCCGATACAATAGATATTTGCCTTACATCCATGCTGCCCCGCGCGCAAAAACAATGCTGTTCGTGCATATTTCCCGGGCCAATCAAAGCCGAAAGCGGGATAACGGCGCGGCTGACAATATCTCTATTGCGACACATGCAACATAAGACGTAGCCACAAGCATCAGTTACTGCTCCCGCAGGCGTACTACTATTCAGCACTACACCTTTCTCGTTATGCCATGAAATCGCTGATTCATTTATGACAAATTTGACGCTCGCAAAACCAGCGTCTATAGGTTTGTGCATACCTTTTTTACTGTTATCTCAGGAGCGATGATATGGCCGAAACTGAACTGGAGTATTACTCAACACTGTCGGAAGCAATTGATGCCGCGCGGGAATTATTCATTGCCGATAACCCGGATCTTGATGAAGAAGAAATCAGCGTGCAGCAATTCAATGTGCAAAAGTATGTTCTTCAGGATGGCGATATCGCGTGGCGCGCTGAGTTTTTTGCAGATGAAGAAGAGCCAGGTGAATGTCTGCCTCTTTTAAGCGGGGAAGCCGCGCAAAGTGTCTTTGACGGTGATTTCGATGAAATCGAGATAAGCCAGGAGTGGCAGGAAGAGAATACGCTGCACGAATGGGACGAAGGCGAATTCCAGCTAGAACCGCCTCTTGATACCGAAGAAGGGCAGACAGCGGCTGATGAGTGGGATGAGCGCTGATTACTCGTACGGGCCGTGATTAGCATCCAGCGGTAACAAAAGTGTGTCAAAAACCAGTGAAAAGGGTAGATCAAGCACGGTAATGTAGCGCCACGCTGAGTCGCGGACATCCCACTTAACACCGGGGTAATACTGATTCCCGTGTCCCTGCCCGGGGATTGTCCGGCTGACGATGCTGCCACAACCGCTCAGCAGGCACGCTATGACTACCACCAGAATCACTCTCACAGGCAACCTCTTCTCGTTTGATACAGATAAAAAAATACCGGCTCTCAGGCCGGTATTTTCCTTAATGTCGGCTTACTTTGCTTTTAACGCCAGCGGGTTAAGCTTCAGCGTTTCATAGTAGCTCGCCCATGACAGATATCTCTCCGGCGCCGCCCACAAGCGATAATGCATACGTGCCAGCGTGACCGGGTCGCTAAGCAACACCAGGCGACGATCGCGATTCAGCTTCTCTGGTGTTTCGTTTAGCGCTTGTTCAACATGACGATCGCGGGCAATTTCCAGCACGTGGCTTGCGCGGTGGCGAGCCGTTGCCATCGCCGTTGCCAGCGCGTTGAATGACGGGTTAAATACCGCATGCATAAACCCATCTTCCAGGCTGCGCGAACGGTTCAGCTCCAGATATTTATCCGTATCCACCAGTACCTGCGGCGGTGAATACTCTTCCGGGATCAGGAACAGTTTCCAGCGTTTGGTGCGCAGGCCGACAGTAGCTCGGCTGGAGATAACCGACACAAACGGCGACAGGATCAGCGAGAAGACAATCGGCGCCAGCCAGAACAGGAAGCGGAGATCAAGCCACGCCATCCCGACAGCCCACACCAGCCCCAGCAGCAGCTGAGAACCGTGGCGCATAAAGGCTTCCCCCCACGGCGTGGAGTCATCGTCACGCTGCGGCGAGTTCCATACCACTTCCCAGCCAAGGAACGCGCTGACCACAAACACGGTGTGGAACAGCATACGCACCGGCGCAAGCAGCACCGAGAAAAGCACTTCCAGCAGCAGGGAAAGCGTTACGCGAATGAAACCACCATACTCTTTCGGCCCTTTGCACCACACCAGGATGATACTCAGCAGCTTCGGCAGGAACAGCAGCACCATGGTCGAAGCGAAAAGCGCGATAGCCAGCTCCGGACGCCACTGCGGCCACACCGGGAACAACTGGCGCGGCTGCAGGAAGTATTGCGGTTCCGTCAGCGCATGCACCACCTGCAAAGCCGTGGAAAGCGCAAGGAACATAAACCACAGCGGTGCAGAGAGATAGGACATCACGCCAGTGAGGAACACTGCGCGGTGAACCGGGTGCATACCTTTTACCAGGAACAGGCGGAAGTTCATCAGGTTGCCGTGGCACCAGCGGCGGTCGCGTTTCAGCTCATCGAGCAGGTTCGGCGGCAACTCTTCATACGAGCCAGGCAGATCGTAAGCAATCCACACCCCCCAACCGGCACGGCGCATCAGCGCGGCTTCGACAAAGTCATGTGACAGAATCGAACCGGCAAACGAGCCTTCACCCGGCAGCGGTGCCAGCGCACAGTGTTCAATAAACGGTTTCACGCGGATAATCGCGTTATGCCCCCAGTAGTGGGATTCACCCAGTTGCCAGAAATGCAAACCCGCGGTGAACAACGGCCCGTAAACGCGGGTCGCAAACTGCTGACAACGCGCATAGAGCGTATCCATCCCGGACGCTTTCGGTGACGACTGGATGATCCCGGCGTTCGGGTTCGCTTCCATCAGGCGTACCAGCCCGGTCAGACACTCGCCGCTCATCACGGAGTCCGCATCCAGCACCACCATGTAGCTGTACTGGCTGCCCCAGCGACGGCAGAAGTCATCGATATTCCCGCTTTTGCGTTTTACGCGACGGCGGCGGCGACGGTAGAAAATCTGCCCTTCGCCCTGCACTTCTGCAATAAGCTCCATCCAGGCTTTCTGCTCGGCTACGCAGATATCCGGGTTGTAGCTGTCGCTCAGGATATAGACATCGAAGTGTGCCGCGTTGCCGGTGGCTTTCACGGATTCCCAGGTCGCACGCAAACCTGCGAAAACGCGATCCACGTCCTCGTTACAGATAGGCATGATCAGCGCCGTACGATGCTCCGGGTTTAGCGGTTCATCGCCCACCGTCGAAGCCGAAATGCTGTATTTATCTCGGCCAATCAACAGTTGCAGGAAGCCCATCAATGCAGTCCAGAACCCGGCGGAAACCCAGCAGAACAGCACCGCGAACAGGATCAAGATACCGGTTTGCAGCACATACGGCAGGAGCTGCATAAAGGAAACCCACAGATCCTGGCCCGCCATATCCGTGGGATTGATCAGCGCCCAACCCTGATAAGGCAGGATGGTTTTCATATACCAGGTGGCGACGACGGTTTGCGCCAGCGTCAGCACCAGCAGGATATAGCGACGGATAGAACCGACGGTGCGCCATTTCTGCTCGTGCGCCTGCTCCTCTTTGGTCAAACGCGCAAGGTAACGCGGCGCAACTTCGCGTCCGCGCAAACGATCCCAAAAACGACCAATCGGGTTAGTACGCCACGGATCGGGGAACATTGAAGAGCGTTTGGCTTTCGGCATCGCCTGGAGCTGTGCGCGCCCTTCATCGTCTTTGATCAATTGCCCTTCGGCGAGCGAATCCGGCCAGCTATGTTCCAGACGTGCCGTCACAGAACCCAGCGGCGTATCATCATCACGCGTCCAGTTCGTATGCTCTTTATCCAGCGCTTCATGCACGCTGCGAATGCTCTCTGTCGGCAGCGCCGCTTTTTCCGTCCCGGAAAGCGGCAGCATGTCGATATACTCAGTTGTCTTATTCATTGGCAGGTAGCTGATAGCTCCAGGTTTCACTCAGGTTCTGGTCGGCGTTGACCAGCGCCGCGCGCATATCCGTGGTTTTCTTCGGATCTTTTACTTTCACGCGCAACATCAAACGCCAACCTTGCGTAACCGGATTATAGCGAACGGTGTTTTCCACAATCTCACCGTTATCGCCAATGCTGGCTTGCGCGGTTACTGGGGTATCCTTCGGCAGCTTTTTCATATCCTGGCCGGTGAAATCCACCACAAACGCGATAGTTCCGTCAGGCTGACGGATAAGGTTTGACTGTTTCACATCCCCTGTGGAGCGACGTGTCTGCAATACCCACGCATTGTCTGGCGCATGCAGCTTGTCTTCGTCACGGCTAAAGGTGATGGTGTATTTGAAGTTCATCTCTTTACCCGGATCCGGCAGTTGATCCGGCGTCCAGTAAGCGACGATGTTATCGTTAGTTTCGTCATTGGTCGGGATTTCGACCAGTTCGACTTTACCTTTGCCCCACTCGCCTTTCGGCGTTACCCACGCGCTCGGGCGCAGATCGTAGCGGTCATCGATATCTTCAAAACGGGAGAACTGGCGACCACGCTGCAGCAGGCCAAAGCCCTGCGGGTTTTCCATCGCATAGCTGCTTACAGCAAGATGTTTCGGGTTATTCAGCGGACGCCAAATCCACTCGCCGTTACCTGCCAGCATCGATAGGCCGTTGGAATCATGCAATTCCGGGCGATAGTTGGTTGCAGGAGAGGGTTGAGTCGGCCCAAACAGGAACATACTGGTCAGCGGCGCAACACCGAGTTTGCCTACTTTATCGCGCAGGTAAACTTTGGACTGCACATCCACCACGGTATCGCGACCTGGAATGATCACAAAGCGGTATGCGCCTGTTGCACGCGGTGAATCCAGCAGCGCGTAGATGGTCAGGCGTTTGTCCGTCGGTTTTGGACGCTCGATCCAGAACTCGCGAAAACGCGGGAACTCTTCGCCAGATGGCAACGCAGTGTCAATGGCAAGACCGCGGGCGGAAAGACCATATACTTGCCCTGCGCCAATCACGCGGAAGTAGCTTGCGCCCAGCATGCTGACGATTTCATCGTTTTTATCTTTATTATTGATGGGGTACAGAACTTTGAAACCGGCGAAACCGAGATCTTTGACCGTGTCTTTATCGTGCTGAACGTTGCCGAAATTGAAGTAATCCGGGCTGTATTTGATTTTACGTACGGCAGTGGTCGTCACTTCGTTGATGGTCACTGGCGTGTCGAAGTACATACCCTGGTGATAAAACTCAAGCTTAAATGGGGTGTTGATCGCGTTCCAGTAGGCTTTGTCGTGGTTAAACTGGATCTGCTGATAGTCCGCATATTTCATCTCACGGAACACAGAGGGCAAATTGGTCTTGGGTGCTTCGTAGCCTTTACCGGCCAGTGATTGTGCCTGTTTTGCGACATCGTCAATAGAAAAGGCCCAGCCTGATGACGTATAAAGTGACAACAGAACAGCAGCACCTACCCAACGCATTTTCATCATTCGTAATTTAGGTTTCATAATAACTAAGCACTTCCCCCTTTGTGTGCTTAAATCGATCCGATCCATTTTAATGGAAACTCAGGCAATCCGACAACTGAATCCCCGCATTGTTCTCCATGCAGGCTCATTGAATAAGCAAATGAAACTAACCCTTTATCGTTTTGCAGGCTTATCCTGGAGACAGGTTATCGGTCATAGTGTAGGGTTGGTTGCGAATGTAATCATTATTTGTCTTATGGATAAGACGAAAAGTCTGAGAATGTACGGAGTGATATGACCAAAACCCCCGCACAACGAGAATATTTCCTTGATTCCATACGCGCGTGGTTGATGCTGCTTGGGATCCCGTTTCATATTTCGCTGATCTACTCCAGCCATATGTGGCACGTAAACAGCGCCTACCCTTCATGGTGGCTAACGCTGTTCAATGACGCCATACATGCGTTCCGTATGCAGGTGTTTTTTGTTATTTCCGGCTATTTTTCATACATGTTGTATTTGCGTTATCCGCTTAAGCGCTGGTGGAAACTGCGTGTTGAGCGCGTCGGCATCCCAATGCTCACCGCGATCCCGCTGCTGACGCTGCCGCAATTTATTATGTTGCAATATGTGAAAGATAAAACGGCTGAATGGCACACCCTATCGACTTATGACAAATTCAATACGCTGTCATGGGAACTCATCTCCCATTTATGGTTCTTATTAGTCCTTGTGGTATTAACCACGGTTAGCATGGTGCTGTTTAAAAAACTAAAAAATAGCGCTAACCGGCTGGCTGGCAATATTTCACTGGCGAAACTGTCGCTTTGGTTCCTGCTCTTAGGTATCGCCTGGGCTGCGTTGCGTCGAATTATGTTGATGCTGTATCCGGATATATTACGTGATGCGCTGTTTAATTTTGCGGTCATGCAGACCTTGTTCTACATTCCGTTCTTCCTTCTTGGTGCGCTGGCGTTCATTAACTCGCGTCTGAAGTCACTATTTATCACGCCTTCGCCATGGTGCATGTTCGGCTCGGTTCTGGCATTTGGTGCTTATTTGCTTAACCAGCGCTATGGCAGTGGTGATGGCTGGATGTACGAAACCGAGGCGGTTATCACCATGCTGTTGGGGCTGTGGATGGTAAATGTGGTCTTTTCATTAGGCCACAAATTGCTGAACTTCCAGTCAGCGCGCGTCAGTTATTTCGTGAACGCGTCCCTGTTTATCTATCTGGTACACCATCCGCTGACATTGCTGTTTGGCGCGTGGATCACACCGCATATCCAGTCCAATCTCCTTGGTTTTCTTGCCGGACTGGTCTTCGTCATTGGCATTGCGGTGCTGCTGTATGAAATCCATCTGCGCATTCCGCTGCTACGCTTCCTTTTTTCCGGTAAGCCGCAACAAAACGACGCGAAGCGTCATGCTCACGCCAGATAACTTTTCCGGCTGCCCTGCCCGCAGAGCAGCCGCGTCTTATTGAATGTGCTGAGTCAGTAAGCGCTGGTAAAGCTGCGTCATTTCGTCATCGAAACAAACAAAGATCACCTGCTGGAGTTGAGGCCGACGTATGAGGTGCGCAGCGACGGTATTAACGGCGATTTCTGCCGCCGCGGCTTTTGGGTAACCATACACGCCAGTACTGATGGCGGGAAAAGCAATGCTCGTGTAACTATTGGCTTCCGCCAGCAGAAGGCTATTGCGGTATGCATCCTCCAGCACGCGCGCTTCATTCTCCTCTCCGCCACGCCAGACCGGTCCAACGGTGTGGATCACCGCTTTCGCCTTTAAATTTCCTGCCGTCGTGATCACCGCGTGGCCTGGCGGGCACTCTCCCTGCTGCTGACGTACCTGTCGGCACGCGTCAAGCAAATCTGGCCCTGCGGCACGATGGATCGCGCCATCGACACCGCCGCCGCCAAGCAGTGATGAGTTTGCTGCATTCACAATCACATCCACTTCAAGCGTGGTGATATCCCCCTGAAGCACCTGCATACGTGGTTGCATTCTTGCCCCCTTTCCGGCCAGTAACCCGTTAACACCGTTAAGTGTACCCGGAAATAGCAAGGGCAACATATTCAAAATCATCAGTTATAGGTGATGGTAACCTCGGCGCGGGATTGCTGCGCATCGAGATAGCGCATCTGGACTTGCGCAACCAGTGGAGAGAGTGATTGCCCGGTTACATCGGTGATATGGATTTGCTGAGTCTGCATTTTATTGTTTTGCAGACAGGAGAGCTGCAGATTTTGGTTCTGAATTTGAGTTTCGCAGCCGCCTTCAACGATGGCACCACGAAAATGGATCGTCCCTCCCGCCGGCTGGGTTCCCGCATAGGCAGATGACATTATGCAAAAGCAGGCAACAGGGAACACGAACGCTTGAAACAGACGCATAAACACCTCGTAAGTCACTCATCCCTGACGGTTGAGCTTCGGCTATTGATACGTTAAATATCGGCGCCGTTAGCACGTTCCTTAATTAAAATTAGCATTCAGATGGGGAATATGTTTGTCACTGAGTGGATTATGAAAATTATTATTCGGCAGGCCACTGCTGAGCGAGATGTAGCGACTGACCATCAGAGACCGTGACGATAATTTTTACGTTA
Source organism: Kosakonia sp. LAM2021 (assembly GCF_016620385.1). Lineage (NCBI taxonomy): Bacteria > Pseudomonadati > Pseudomonadota > Gammaproteobacteria > Enterobacterales > Enterobacteriaceae > Kosakonia > Kosakonia sp. LAM2021. Next base: position 116,602 of record NZ_JAENHT010000009.1, on the reverse strand, counting down.
TCGCGCGCGGAAATATTCAAGCGAATGCGCGAAATCGCGGTCGTTTGATTCGCCGGGAGAGTCATCGTGTTTCGTTGCCGGCTTTGGCTCACACCCGCAGCGCCTTCACGCTCGGTTATAACCTGCACCTGGCAAACACAATCCTGCGTAACCTGCACCAGCGGAGTAATAGTGTAATTGTCGCCGTCGCGGGTGGTATTGAACGTGATCTGGCTGGATAACGCCGCCAGCAATAATAAGGTATGCATAGCGCCTCCAAAAAAAACAGGGCCGCAGCCCTGTTTATTCCTGCCCGGGGGATCAGTACTGATTCGCAGTAGCGTGGTTACCGTAACCGGTTTGCTGTACTGTGACACTAGAGCCCGATGCAGTCTGGTTAACCAGCGCACCGTTACCCACACCGTACTGGCTCACAGAAATATCGGAGTTGCGGCCATTCCACTGATCGATAGTGGCATTGTTTTGCGCCCCGTTCTGTACCAGATCGATAGAGCTGGCATCCGAACCCTGGCCCACATCGGCGGCGTTGGCGGAACCATACTGATGGATAGTCAGGTCAGATTCACGTGCATCGCTTTGCAAAGCCAGGGCGGCGTTGGCGCTGCCATATTGATAAATGCTCAGTTCAGAATTTGGACCATTGCTGCCACCGCCATGACCGCCGCCATTGCCATACTGCGGGACACTACCTGCAAATGCGCCTGCTGAAACAACGATCGCTGCGAATGCTGCCACTTGGAAAAGTTTCATGGTAAACCCCCGTTGGATTGAGATAAAAGTCGCAAGACTTTCAACGTTGAATAACGCGAATAGCCATTTGCGACTGTCGTTGCACCACTACTGCCGTTTTTTGCGTACCGTACTGCGTGATATTTGCCCGGTTGCCCGAGCCTTTCTGAATAATAACTGCGCTATTACCATAAGCACCCTGCGTAATACTCGCATCGTTCGCACTACCGGCCTGATCGATATAAGCAAGGTTATAACTTCCGGACTGGTTAATTTGCGCTGAATTGTTTCCGCCACTTTGCGAAATAACACCCAATAATTTCGAACCTCGTTGATCAATATGCGCATTATTACTCGCACCATGTTGATCGATATTGGCTGATTGATTATAAGGCGCCTGACTCAGTTCATTCACCGCCAGATTATATTCCGGGTTTGCCAGGTCATATCCGGCTGCTGTTACGAGGCACGGAATCCCTAGCAGGGTTAACATCATAAAGGCTATTTTGTTCTTCATGCTGTCACCGCCAAACTTATTTGTTAATACCTGGTTGCAAAACTGAGTATGCCGTGGATAAAAAGAAAATATCTCACCAGCAAGTTGGATTTTCATTAGTCATGTCATTCTAAAGCATGAAGCAAAATTATCCCCCGTTTGCAGCAGAGGCGGCATCAGATGATTATTCTTAAATAACCACTCTGGCACTATAACCGTTGATGCACAGGATACGTGTTAACAGCAAAACGCAAAATAAGGAGAACCTGAAGACAACAAAAGTCAGGTCTTTGTTCTTAATATAAATTATCGCACCACTTTCTTTTGAAACTTGCTCTGCTTTGGCGTTTGAATATCAACGGACCCGAACATCAAAATAACATTTCAATATTTAATTTTACATTCTGTTACATGATTCACACTTGCTTTAAGGTTAGCAAGCGTTAGATTGAATTCGCAGCACTCATTACTTTGTATTATTTCTCCCTTACACGGGCTGATCACTTATTCCTGAACACAGCACAGCGCATCCGACAGTACATCTGGTTTCCCTGGTGAATAACCGGGGTTGAAGTTGATGAACAAAAAACAAATACGCGGGGTTTCATCATGTTTAGTGAAGTCCATAGTTCAGCTATTTCAGTTTTATTATTAATAACCAAACCTTCATTGCAGGCAACGGCGCTTTTGCAACATTTAAAATTTGCGCTCTCTTTGCCCGGAAAGCTCCATAATATTCAACGGCCTCTCGATGATATTCCAGCATTAAGCATCGTCTTATTCGACATGATGGATGCGGATAAAAAATTGATTCAGCAATGGCAGAATATCCTGTCACAACGAAATGGTGATATTAAGCTATTGCTGATGAATACCCCTCTTGATTACCCGTTCCAGGATGTAGAAAACTGGCCAAATATTACGGGTGTATTTTACATTTCAGAGGACAGAAGCCAGTTGGTCGATGGCTTACAAGGTGTGCAACGTGGTGAGTGCTATTTCTCGCAAAAACTGGCGAGTTATCTCATCACTCATGCCGGGAATTATCGTTACTACAGCACTGAATCTGCTCTGCTTACCCACCGCGAAAAAGAGATCCTTAATAAGCTGCGTATCGGTGCATCGAATGTTGAGATAGCCCGTTCGTTGTTCATTAGTGAAAATACAGTTAAAACCCATCTTTATAATCTTTTCAGGAAGATAGCGGTAAAAAACCGCACGCAAGCCGTCTCCTGGGCTAACGATAATCTCAGGCGTTAACACCATGAAACGCTATGGGTATCGTCTGGCAACCGCCGCTTTATTATTTGTTGCCTGCGTAAACGTATCGGCTGTTGAAGTCGAAGTTCCCGGGCTGTTAGCCGATCACACAGTATCGTCTGTCGGACACGATTTTTATCGTGCATTTAGTGATAAGTGGGAAAGTAGCTGGAAAGGGAATTTAACCATTAATGAACGACCTAGCGCCCGTTGGGGAAGCTGGATAACGATAATCGTCAATCAGAGTGTCGTATACCAGACTTTTCTTTTTCCTACGCACCGCGACTTTGAGAAAAATGTTGAAATCGCGTTGGCGCAAACCCAGCAAGCGATCGATCACCTGCAAATAAACCAGGCGCTGCTGAGCGTTGGCGATATGGCGAGTGATGAATTCTAAAATACGTTAAATCTCCGGAGGCTATTATGCGTAGCATATATACCCTGCTTGCGCTGTTGCTTATCGCGCCTGCATGCTGGGCGGGAACCATGACATTCCAGTTTCGTAATCCTAATTTCGGCGGTAATCCTAATAACGGTGCATTTTTATTAAATAGCGCCCAGGCACAAAATTCTTATACCGATCCCAGCTATAAGGATTACGGCGTGGAAACCACTTCCGCGCTGGATAATTTCACCCAGGCAATACAATCACAAATATTGGGCGGGCTACTTACCAATATTAATACCGGTAAACCGGGGCGAATGGTGACCAGCGATTTTATCGTGGATATTTCCAACAAAGACGGACAACTGCAATTAAATGTCACCGACAGAAAAACCGGCAAGACATCTACGATTCAGGTGTCAGGCTTGCAAAGCGGTTCAACGGACTTTTAAGCCACTGTCAAACAGGACAACAACTATGTCGCGTCTATTTATTTTATTCGCCGTGTGTTTATTAAGCGGTTGCCTGACTGCGCCGCCAAAACAAGCCGCTAAACCGACGCTGTTGCCGCGGGCGCAAAGTTATCAGGACTTGACTCATCTGCCGATGCCAAGCGGGAAAATTTTCGTCTCGGTGTATAACATCCAGGATGAAACCGGGCAATTTAAGCCCTACCCGGCAAGTAACTTTTCCACCGCCGTCCCGCAAAGCGCGACTGCGATGTTAGTTACGGCGCTGAAAGATTCGCGCTGGTTTGTCCCGCTGGAACGCCAGGGTTTGCAGAATCTGCTAAATGAACGAAAAATCATTCGCGCCGCGCAAGAAAACGGAACTGTGGCCATCAACAATCGCGTTCCTCTTCCCTCGCTGACTGCCGCGAATATCATGATTGAAGGATCCATTATTGGCTACGAGAGCAATGTAAAATCCGGCGGCGTGGGTGCGCGTTATTTCGGCATTGGCGGAGATACACAATATCAGTTGGATCAAATTGCGGTGAATTTACGGGTGATTAATGTCACGACCGGAGAAATTCTCTCGTCGGTCAACACCAGTAAAACCATCCTCTCTTATGAAGTACAAGCCGGGGTATTTCGCTTTATTGACTACCAGCGGCTGCTGGAGGGAGAAATTGGCTATACCGCCAACGAACCGGTGATGCTCTGTCTGATGTCGGCGATTGAAACCGGGGTGATTTTGTTGATAAATGACGGGATTGATCGGGGATTGTGGGATTTGCAACAAGGCGCCGATCGTCATAACCCCGTGCTGGCAAAATACCGCGAAATGGCGGTGCCGCCGGAGTCCTGAAAAATAAAAGCGTGACTTCCGGTCACGCTTTTTCTTGCTCTTTAAGCAGCGGCTGTGCGCGACGAGAAGCCTGCCATAGCCCGCTGTTTTTCATGGCATAGCCAAACACTAACCCAACCGCCAGCGAAGGGATGACCAGCCGCCAGTCGCCCTGCCCGGCAAATGTTGCGCAGGCGCCAATAAACGTTCCCGGCACGAAAGAGAGCAGCAAATTCCGCGCCTGCAGACACATCAAAAACGCCACCACACCGGTCATCAAATACCCGACGATCTCCAGATGCGGAGCCAGCGCTGCGCCATGAATAATGACCTGCGCCCAGGCCACGCCGCTCATCACCGTACAGGCGGAAATAAGCAGCCCTTTCACTCCACCCTGTGGGCACGCGAAATAGGCGGTGCAGCCGAGAAAACCGGCCCAGCTTAATAAACCGAGAGAGACGGCCACCCAGCCCCAGATACCGGAGAGAATGCCTGTCGTAATTGCGATAGAAAGAAGAATGTTCATGGCGCGCATCATAGCAGATGCGCGCCGCTGAGATGCGACAGTGCGCACATTATTTGAAAACAAAAAATCTCTGTTGCATTTTAATTGTGACGCAAATCACAATTACTCTTCTGATTCTTCCTGCAACTCATCCCACATCGCGGCAATCGCATCGCGCGCCAGCGGGGCCATGGTGCGCCAGAATGGCGTTGTCGCATGGGCTTCAACTTTGCCAAAGAAGGTGCCGCACCAGGGCAGAATATAATCGGCGAATAAGGTTTCCTGCGCTTCGCTTTCATCTTCTGCGGCCTGATCTTCCAGCCATGAGGCCGCCAGCAGTAGCGTCCCAATGTGATCGGCCGGCGCATCGGTCAACGGCATGCCGCGACTGGACAAAAATGAACGCACTTCCGCTTCCGTCGCACCTTCCACCCAGGCGCTACGATAAGGTGAGACGCGGCACTCTTCCCCGACAAACAGCGCGTTGTAATCAGCCGCCAGTGCCTGTGCATCGCAGTTTTTCTGCAACCGTTCAAGCAACTCATCCTGCTCCAGCGGCCAGCTTTCCACCAGTTTTCCTTCACGGATCAGGGTGTAGAGCGGCACCAGCAGAGGATCTTGCGGCTGGCGGTAAAACAGCGAGCCCAGTACACGGCAGAGAATTGAAAATTCGTTCATTCAGTTGTTCCAGTCAGTATTAAAGTTCGGCAAATTCGGGAATTGGTGCCATACCGCGGGATTCGAGGAAATCCAGCAGACGACGCGGCGAGACATTCAGAATACGATCCTCCGGAAAACCGACGTCATCCAGCACCTTACGGCACTCACTGAAATCGCCCAGCGTAAACGCCGTATGAGAATCCGAGCCCAGCGCCACCCAGCCGCCGGCATCCCGCACTGCGGCAGCCACGGCGCGGCAATTCGCCTCGCTGCCTTTGCGCGAATGGACAAACGACGAATTGTTAATTTCAAGCGCGACGCCATATTTCGCGGCGGCAGCGGCAACGGCCGGGATATCAATGTTAAATTTCGGGTTACCGGGGTGGCTAATAATATGAACATTGCCGCTGGCAATAGTCGCAATCATGGCCTGAGTATGGGTGGCTTTATCCTGCGGCGGAAACACCGGCTCATGGAAACCCGCAATGATCAGATCCAGCGACGTCACCATCGGTCCGGTGCAGTCGATTTCACCCTCGGTATTTTTAATATTGGCCTCAATACCGCGCAAAATGCCCACGCCATCGACCAGACGTGGCCAGATGCGCATATTCACGAAGTGCCAGTAGTGCGGCGCATCCGCCATATCCGGGCCGTGATCGGTAATGGCAAAGAGTTTGATCCCTTTACGTTTTGCCTCGGCAATATAATCGTGAAGCGTACTGTAAGCGTGGGTGCTGGCGACGGTATGCATATGCAGGTCAACGGGATACATGACTCACTCCTGTAGTTATTTCTGCAAAGGATAGCAGTTATCGTTCGCGAGTTTAATGACAAAACCCGGCAATGCCGGGCGTCTGTCAATAACCACGAGCTCTGTCTACCCGCCCGCTGACCGGTTCACCTCGCTCAATACATTGAATAGCCTGCGCGATAAAAGCCACGGCTTCACTGCGACGTGTCGTCGCCGCCATGTGCGGCGTCATCGCCACGCGGGGATGCGCCCACAACGGGTTATCGGATGGTAGCGGCTCCTGGCTAAAGACATCGAGCATGGCACCTTTCAGCTTGCCGCTCTCCAGGGCTGCAAGCAAATCACGCTCGACAACATGTACGCCACGCGCAAGGTTTATCACGTAGCTGTTGTCAGCGAGTTGGTTCAGCAAAGCAGCATTAATGATACCTGCCGTTTCCGGAGTGTTTGGCAGCAGATTGATTAGTACTCGTGTGCCATGAAGAAAGGCTGGCAACTCCTCGCCACCCGCAAAGCTGGTCACGCCGGGCATTTTTTTACGGCTGCGGCTCCAGCTACGCAGCGGAAACCCCCACTGGAGCAGGCTTTCAGCCACTTTCGCACCGAGCACACCCGCACCGAGGATACCAATGGTGAAGTCTCCACGTTCGTATTCCTCCAGCGGTTGCCATTTCGCTTGTAGCTTTAGCGCCTGGTAATCATCGAAACGTCTGAACCAGTGCAGCACCTGGCTTACGGCATACTCCTGCATTTGCAACCCCATGCCCGTATCTTCCAGGCGGAACAGCGGAATAGATTCAGGAAGCATCTCAGGATGGGCCTGCAACTGGCTAAGAATCGAATCAACACCCGCCCCCAATGCAAAAACGCCTTTTAATTGTCGGCCTTTGAGCATCTCAACCGGTGGATGCCAGACCAGCGCGTAATCAGCGCGGGCATTATCGCCCGGCGTCCACGCGCGGATATTGGCCTGCGGCAGCGCCTGACGCAATGCGCGGATCCAGTCGTTATTATCGAATGAGGGATGATAAAAGATAATTTCCATATCAACTCCAAAACCTGATGTGATGTATCCGATTATTTTCCGGAACAATTATGCTTTTTCGCAAAGGCCGCTCAGCATAACAAATTTCTCCCGTACCACGCGGAGAAAGTGCCGTGCCGAGAAAAAAAGCGATTTCAGAACGTTTAAGAAGCAGGTTGTTTGAAGTTTGTCTAAACGCGCTAATTTATTGAAAAAGAGGATTGACGACGTTCGGGGTTTTCCCTACATTAGCGCCCGTCCCGACAACATCGGGAAGACAATGTGGTGAGGTGTCCGAGTGGCTGAAGGAGCACGCCTGGAAAGTGTGTATACGGCAACGTATCGGGGGTTCGAATCCCCCCCTCACCGCCATCATTTGAAGAAGAGCCCGCAGGCAAATGCGGGCTTTTTTTTCGCATATCGCACTCCCGCAGGGGGGATGAGAAGCCCCGACCGGGGGTCGACAACTGGCGCAGCCAGTTGGACAGATGACGAGCCCGCGAGGAATCTGCCCGTAGGGTGAGCGCAGCGAATCAATCCCCCCTCACCGCCATCATTCAAAGAAGAGCTCGCAGGCAAATGCGGGCTTTTTTTTCGCATAGCGCACTCCCGCAGGGGGGATGAGAAACCCCGACCGGGGGTCGACAACTGGCGCAGCCAGTTGGACAGATGACGAGCCCGCGAGGAAACTGCCCGCACAAAAACGCCGGAAGCGTTTTTAAACAGCCGCTCATCAAATTTCATCGCTATCGCATTGTCATTTCATATCCAGGAGTCCTCTTTCGTTAAGGGCATCATATTTCAGAATTTCTGCCGTCATTCGTTCCTGCCATCGGGTGATAAATGCCCGAGTGTGAGGAGCGGCAAGATGTGCCGTCAGCGCATCCTCATCTTTCCAGCGTTCCGATATAAGCACACGTCCAGTCAGGTGATCCTCTACGGCCACGTCATACGAGAGGTTTCCTGCACGTTTTCGCACGGTTTGAGCGAGCACTTTTATATCGCCCATAAACCGCGGTAAATCAGCGGGTTGAATGTTCACATAGCCGCAAATGATGAGCATAGTTTTGCCTTTTCTGTCATCCCCGTTCGCAATGGCAGGACTTTCGGGAACGTGATAATCAAAAGTTTGTCAGCACAATTTTGCCCTGAATCCTTCCCATTGCTGCGCGCTGGTGGGCAGCAGATGCCATTGCGAGCGGATAGGTGCTATCAATCACCACCCGAACCACACCTTCTTCCAGAAGACGGCCTGCTTGTGATAATTGCGCGCCGCTGGAGCGCACTTGCGTCGATGACACCGTCACCTCTTTTTGCGCAGCCTCAGGATGTGCGGAAAAACCCAAAGGATTAACCAGAAAGAGTGCGCCGCCAGGCCTGATACAGCGCAGAAAACGCGCCATATTTGCGCCACCCACCGCATCAAAAACGAGATCAACATTTTTTACTACGCTCTCGGCTGCGATTTTGGTGTAGTCGATAAACTCGTCTGCTCCCAGCTCGCGTAAAAGCGCCTCATTGCGGGAGGAAGCGACGGCAATGACCCGCGCACCTTTCCAGCGGGCAAGCTGAACAGCAAAATGTCCCACACCGCCACCAGCACCATTGACCAACACGGTCCGACCTTTCAATGGAACAGCTTTATGGGGAAAAGGCTGGAAAGGATTCGGTGCATCGTGCCCGGTTTCGATAAGAAACTGCCAGGCCGTAAGCAGTGACATTGGGGCACCGGCAGCCTGAACATGCCCAATTCCACGAGGTTTCAGCGCCAGTTCCGACGAAGGAACACTGACATATTCTGCATAAGCGCCACTGCCCTCCATCACCTTTTCAGGAAAACGCACCATTGAATAGACCTCATCGCCGATGCTGAACCCGGTAACATGTTTACCGACCGCTGCGACAACACCGGATATGTCAGTCCCTAAAATGAGTGGAAAGGAAGGTTCGGGCCACCATTCAGGCGGAAGTGCCCGATAGCCGTCACGCAGATACCAGTCTGGCGGGTTAAGGCTTGCCGCTTGCACATGAACCAGAACCTCGTCGTTTCCAACCAGGGGCCGGGGGACGTCTTCATAAAGCAGGTTTTCTGGCCCACCAAACGCATGAAGTTGTACAGCTTTCATCATCTCAGTCATTACCGTCTCACGCTAAAAAACACTCAGGTGACAGAGCATACGGCTAATATTCAGGATTGATAATATGGCTGTATTTCGCTTTAATTGTGCCATGAAGGAACAAATAGGTTTTGAAAGACTCACGGGTCTCATCGCATTCGCTCGTGCCGGCGCTCTGGGCAGTTACAGTGCCGCTGCCCGCTCGCTCTCCGTTTCACCTTCCGCCATCAGCAAAAGTATTCAACGGCTGGAGAAGCATCTCGGCGTCACCTTATTCACCCGAACGACGCGCTCGCTGGTTTTAACTGCCGAAGGCCACGAGTTGCATGAACGCGCGTTGCGATTGCTGCGTGATGCCGAGGAGATCGAACAGGTTGCAAAACGCGCGCGCGCAGAACCGGCTGGTACGTTACGTATTGCGGCATCATTACCGGTGGGCATCCATATGATCGCCCCCGTTTTAGCGAAATTTTGCGCGCTTCACCCAAAAGTGACGATTGATTTACGCTTGAGCGACCATCTAATAAGCATCGTTGATGAGAATATTGATATTGCCATTCGCATTGGCGATCTCGCGGATTCAAACCTGCTGGCGCGCCGCCTCCCACCGTATCAGATAGGCTGTTACGCCTCGCCTGAATATTTAGCCGGTTGCGCCGCACCGCAACATCCTGATGACTTAATCAGCCACCAGACGATTAATCTGCGTTACCAGAACACGGGGCAACTTTTTCGCTGGCCGTTCCGTGTCGGTGAGAGGGAGATTGAAATCGTACCGTCATCAACAGTGACTGTTGATGCCAGCGAAGCCGTTATAGCCGCAATGACTGCCGGAGCCGGAATAGGCATGGCGTCGAATTTTATGGTGGCTTCACTGGTCAGAGAGAAAAAGTTAGTTCCCGTACTCGCAGATTTTACAGTGGAGCGCCGTAATATTTCGGCTGTCTGGCATGAAAGCCGTCGTTCCAATCCTGCGGTACGCGCGTTTCTGGATCATCTGCTTAAACATTTTTAAATTAGCGGCCTGCGGCGATAATACACGCGGCATAGACAGTGGTTTTCGCTTTGGCTCGCAGGAAATGCTCAGGACAGAACCCATGCTCAGTCGACTCTCACGGCTCCAGGGGGCAATAATTCGCGATGATGAAAAATTGACAGGATATCGAAGATGAAAGCGGTTGAATTTTTGCTGTACACCCTTAAACCCGGTACCGGGAAAGCGTTTCACAGGATCATGACGGAGGAGAGTGCGCCACTTCAACGTTCAGCAGGTATGGATATCGTTTCTTTCGGTCTATCCGCCCATGACGATGACGCTTATTACTTGATCAGAGCTTATGACAGCCTCTCCCACCTGGAATCCTCGCAGGAATCTTTTTATAACAGTGATGCGTGGCGTCTTGGCCCCCGGCAGGCCATTATCGACAGAATAAGCGTCAGCGTTAAATCTGTACTCACGCTCAGCGACAGTGCAATTGAAAACTTACGATCCAGCTAATTGCGCAGCCAGATATGATTCTACAGCCGCGCCAGCGGCATTTTTTCGCCAGCGCTTAACTTCCCGCGTCATCTGGTGCGCCATCATCACTCTGTACAGCGCCAACTCACTACCTCAGCCCCTGCAGAATTCTTCAGCAAACGGCTGCCCCATTCTTAAGCCATTAAGTCAGTGACTGACGCAAGCTACAAGAAAGCCGACTCTGTAGAGTCGGCTATTTTTATGTCAGAGCTTGAAGCTACCAACCACGTTTTCGAGCTGAACAGTTTGTTCTTCCATCGACTGCGCGGCGGCCGCCACCTCTTCCACCAGCGCCGCATTCTGCTGCGTGGCGCTATCGAGCTGGTTGATGGCGATGTTGATCTGGGCAATCCCACGACTTTGTTCATCGCTGGAAGAGCTGATTTCTGAGATCAGCACGCCCACGCTTTCAACTTTTTCCATCAGGCCGTCCATCGTTGTCCCCGCCTGACGAACCAGTCCGCTGCCCTGCTCAATGCTGCTCACCGACTCTTCAATCAGTTTTTTGATCTCCTGAGCGGAGCGGGCGCTGCGCTGCGCCAGTGAACGAACTTCACCGGCCACCACAGCGAAGCCACGTCCGTGCTCACCCGCCCTTGCCGCCTCTACCGCGGCGTTAAGCGCCAGGATGTTGGTCTGGAAGGCAATGCCGTCAATCACACTGATGATTTCCACCACTTTAGAGGAGGACTCATTGATGTTATTCATCGTGGAAACCACGTTGTTAACCACACTGGCCCCTTGTTTCGCCACCGCCGAAGCCTCTTCCGCCAGTTTGTTCGCCTGTAACGCGTTCTCTGCGTTAAGGCGCACGGTGCTGGTCAGTTCTTCCATAGAAGCTGCCGTTTCCACGATCGAGGCCGATTGATCTTCGGTGCGCGAAGAGAGGTTCATGTTACCGCTGGCAATCTGGCGCGAAGCCGATGAAATCGCCATCGTGCTATTCCCTACCTGCTGCATCAGCTCATTAAGGAACGAAATAAACTTATTGAAGTTGTTGATAATGGCGTTAAATTCCGGGCTCTTACTTTGCGCAAGACGCTGCGTTAAATCCGCACCGCCGCTGGAAAGCGCTTCAATATTACGATTGAGCAACGTCACATTATGGAAAATATTGCGCACAATAATCATCATGATAAAGACGATAAGAATTCCGATAATCGCCTGCACGATGGTGAGCTTAGTCATAATAGCGTCAGACATACTCACCAGGTGGCTGCTCGGAATATCAACCGCCATAAACCACGGGCTGCCACTAATGGGCAGAACAAACAGGGAATGCGCCCCATCTTCACCGTCATAGCTCCCGCGCACTTCCGTTGTTTTACCCTGGCCTAACAGGCTAACTAACGGTGCCGCTGCCGGAATACCGAGATCGCGGACATTTGAGAGCGCAGGTTTATCCTGTACGGAAGAGCCGTTACCGACGATTTTGCCGTCCGCTTCAACAATCAGTACGCTGCCGTTTACCGCTTTGCCCATGTCGACAGCCAGCTGGTTAAAGAAGCCCAGCGTCACGTCGATGGTCGCCACGCCCCAGACTTTGCCGTCTTTCCAGATCGCCATTGCACAGTTAGTGCGAGGCTGCGGACTCGCCGCATCCTGATAGGCTTTCGCCCACGCACACTCGCCTTTCGGCGCATTCATGCCGTCTTTATACCAGGGTTGTTCCCAGTATTTTGCCGATTCCGGCTGGTTCCAGACGGTGTTGACCTGCAGATTGCCGCCTCCGTCGCGGGCATAGAAGGTACTGAATTTGTCCCGGGCCGGATCACGCTGACCAGGAAGAGGCCAAATCCCACCGCCGAATACGTTTAAATCCCCGTATTGGTTAACCAGGTGCGGTAGTAATCCGTCGATTTGCTCACTTTGCAGACCGACAACCAGTTCAGTAATGGAGCGTTGCTGTGCCTTAACACGGTTCATCTGCTCTTTAATCGCGTTACTTTGTAATTCAACCGTCGCCTGAATATTTTTGGTTTCAGTTTCAATAATCTGCGGGGAGACGAATAGCTTGATAACGATATAGGTAACTATCAATAAGATAACGAAAAAGCTTATAAGCAGCAGGCCTATTCGGCCCTGGGTATTTTTCCATGTCATAATGGCGGCACTCGTCTGGTTGAATTAGGTGTAATAACGACATTTATTTGAAATTCTTTAATTTAAATCGTGCCGCGTTTTCATATAAAAACGCATTCCACAGGACAAAATGACGTTTTAGAAAAAAACGATCTGCCGCTCACATTTTTAATGTGCCACACGTTGTTTCTATAAAAGACAATATCGGCGTAATGGGTTATTTCCCTGGAAGAATTTATTTTGCTGATATCCATATTATTTTCATCAAGATGCGTACATTCTGATGAAACAAAATGGTACGGACAGCAACATGCGCGTTCGTACTTTCTTTGTCAGGCAAGGTAACAAGATACAAAAGGCATGATGCCGAAAGACAGACAGATATGGCCACATATTCAAACTCTGATGCGGCAAGAGACTTACGCCCGGCCTTAGACAAAGCGTCCGCTGGCGCTGTGAATGGTTAGTTATCACGGAACAGGCTGGAGTCGCCTCGCAAACCAGAGGCGACATGTATGCCGACGGGAGTCACGTTACGGCCGGTGACCAGGTTTTTCAGAGTGTCCGCAGCGTTCGGCTGAGTAACGGCCTGTTATTCATGTTTTTCTTCAAGAGATTCAGTAGCGTAAAAGAAATTGAAAAGTGGCTGTGAAATATCGAGAGTCTTTTTGTCAGCCGTGTCAGCTTTCAAAAAATATTCCAGTAAGGTTTTTGGCGTTTTTGACAGATTCTGGAACAAGTCTACGGGATGCTGTACCACTTTCCCCCCTTCAAGGCGGAAGCCATGTTTCAGCCCGGTTGCGGTAACAAAAAATTTACCATCTACGCTGCCGTAATCAGGCTCCGGTGTTTTCAACGTCACTTCACTGGCCGCCTCAACAATAAAGTTTTGATTCCCTTTTTGCTGATAGACCGAAAACTGCGTGTCGGAAACCTGTTCCTTGCCAGCAGCATTTTTGCCGGACTGATTAACGATGCTTTCAATAAATGTAAAGTTTGCCGAATGCGTCGGAGAATATCCGGGGTCCAGTTCATAGCGTAAAAAACCTTCATCCAGAACGGAGCCAGACAGATTACCTCCGTTCAGAATACGTGATGCTGTCGCCTCATCTTCTGCGATAAATTTGTAGGTCAGCACATGCCCGCCGTTGTCATACATATTGCCGTCGTTCAGGTTTGCCATCACGCCATTAAACATACGGTAACTCCCAAAATCGCGGGCAAGATCGTCCACATAACGCAGATCCGTTCCCTGTTGCTGTGCCTGCGCATACAACCCGGCCAGTGTGTTGCGGTCATTATTGGTCAGAAAATTAACTGCAGACATGCCCATCGTGTCTTTCGTCAGTTGGGTTTGTACGGGCGGATTGCTGTCAGTATTGCCGAACAGACGGGACATCAGCAGCCCCATCCCGCTGAGAGTCGTTTGCCCTGATGCTGCTGGCGTCTTATTTGACGTCTGTACAGGCTGAGAGCTCGTCGCTTTTGAAATATCGTCAGAGGTGCTTTGCGTCTGTGTGTATTTTACTGTGGATGTATTGATGATCATAAAATCCATTTCCCCAGGACCTGAGATGTAAAGTGGATCCCCGGTGAGCCTATACAGCTTTTTCCCGTAGCACCTCACAACCCGGAACACTGCGGAAAAGATCGCTGCGCTTATTGATGTGAATTCGTACAACGCTATAACTAACGGCATAAAACCGGATAACTTGAGCGCTTTTCGGACAAGAACGATGCATCAGTGCTTGTAGGATGATGCTTTTCAGCCACAGGATGCACGCCGGGCTATGGCAGCGTCAGGCCGCGGTTCTATAATCATGCGCGGTTCAGGGTAGCGCGGGCTAAACACAGATCGGGCAGGAGATATCCTGCATGACCTGATTCTGATAATGACTTTCATGAAATGGCTTTCTGCGCACAGTATGATGTCGTGACGGTCAAAAACTAAAGATCTTAAACCATGATAACAGCCGATGAGATTCACTTTGCTGAGTGGCAAATCTGGCCCCAGCTAAGGATCCTGTTGCACCGGGGTAAGCCAGTAAGAATTTCGGCCAGAGCGTTTGATGTTCTGGTTGTTCTGCTGAAAGCTGAAGGTAAAGCGGTAAGCAAAGAGGCTTTACTTACTCAGGTATGGGGAAATGAAATTGTCGAAGAAAATAATCTTCAGGCACATATTTCCGCTATACGCCGCATACTGGGCCATGATCGGCATCTGCTTGTTACTGAATTTGGTTCGGGTTACCGGTTTAACACCCATAGTGTACCGTTGCAGGCTCTACCTAAGTCCGCACTCCCTGCCCCGGTTGTTTCCCCTGTTCTGGCGTCGATTTTAGGGCGTGATAAGGCCGTGCAGGATGTCTGCGCCTTGCTAAATCGTCACCAGCTGGTGACGATTACCGGTTCCGGCGGCGTAGGGAAAACGCGTCTGGCGTGGGAAGTCGTCAATCTTGTGCACACGCATTTTCCTGATGGAATATGCGTGGCAGAACTGGCGCATATCACCGAAGCATCCGGCTTGCTCTCGGTTTTTTCACAAGCGTTACACCTTCCGCTGGCGACCGTTGAGCAGGACGCCGATTTACGCCAGAAGCTTGCGCGGCGTCGGTGTTTACTGCTGATCGATAACGGTGAACACGTTATTAATGAACTGGAACCCGTCATAACGTTACTCCTGACGCTGGCTCCCCATATCAAACTGCTGCTGACCAGCCAACTGGCATTACAGATTGCTGGCGAGCAACAATATTTACTGCCGCCATTGCCGGTTCCGGAAAGGAAAATAACCGATAACCCGGCGTTAATGTCTTTTGCCAGCGTTCATTTATTTATCGAGCGCGTACAGGCCAACCGGCATGATTTCCATCCCTCAGACAGTGAGCTGTCGATGATTGGCGAAGTATGCCGCCATCTTGACGGCTTGCCGTTAGCCATTGAACTTGCCGCCTCTCGTCTGCCTGTCATGAGCGTCAGTGAGATTTATACCCGGCTGGAGGATCGTTTCCAGCTACTAAGCAATACGCACAATTCGCGGGTTCCCCGGCACCAGAAAATAGTGACTACGCTGGAGTGGACGTATCAGTTACTCAACGCGCACGAGCAGCAGTTATTCAGAACGCTGGGCATTTTTACCGATACGTTCAGTGTGAAATCAGTCAATGACTTTCTTGAAACTCAGGACAAGCACGGCTGGCAGGTTATTGACGATCTGCAACGGCTGCTGTCCCTGTCACTGATTCAGGCTACCAGTCAGGTGCCTGTAACCCGTTTTCGTTTGCTGGAAACCATGCGCCAGTTCGCCTGCAATAAACTCAGGCAAGCGGGGGAATATGACCGACTTATGGCCCGTTTTGTCGATTATTATAAAGTCCTGGTGGAGCAGGCCCGCAATGACTGGCTGATGCTGGCAACGGAACAGTGGCGGGAACGCTATAGCTACATCCTTAATGATTTGCGGCGTGTTTTACAGCAAACATTAACTGACGGGCGAGATACCTCTACGGGGCTTGAGATCTTACAGGCGATGACGCCGTTCTGGATTGAATATTCACTTTATGATGAATGTCAGCGTCATATTTACCCGCTGTTAGATGAAAAAAATTCGCAGATTGTCTTAACGCAACGCCAGAGAATGCACCTCTGCGCCGCAGCGGGTAAGGCATCGACCTGGGCAAAGGGCCCGACATCGCAAACCCATTCAGCCTGGCAAACCGCACTGACACTGGCAGAAAAGCTCGACGACAAAGAGATACGTTTACAGGCGCATTACGGCTTATGGCTGTATTGCCTGCGCACGGGCGAACTGAATAAATCACGTCAGCATGCGCAGTCGATGTATGAACTCGCTCGATCCAATAATGACGCAGAGGCGCAGGCTACCGGGCTGCGTATTCTCGGCGTATCGCTGCATTTCTCAGGTCAGCATGTCGCTGGTCGTAATGACTTGCAGCAATCCCTGGCCTGGTACGATCGGGAGAGCGTAAGCCGCGCTTTCCGTTTTGGTCTTGATCAGGAGATAGCCGGTCTGGCTTTTCTGTCTCGTTTGCTCTGGGTACAGGGCGAGTATAAAGCCGCAAAACGGATGGCATGGCGCAGTGTGAAAAAAGCCGCACGATTACAGCATGCCTGCTCGCTTTGCTGCGCCCTGGCGGAAGGTGCCTGTATGACAGCCGCACTGGATCGCAACCCACGCTGGGTGATAAAGGCCGCAAACTGGCTGATTCGTCTGGCAGAAAAACACGATCTCTATTTCTGGAAAACCTATGGCGAGCTGTTTCTTGTCTGGGCCAAACAGTTCAGCCATAGCGATGCGAGTCAAACCACGCTGTTTAGCTCATTGCGAGCAATGGGGCTGGACTGGCAATACTCGCCCTTGTTGTCGGAAATTGATACCAGTCTGGCGCAGCAAACCGCCACGTTGGATCATGAAAACTGGTGCGCGCCTGAGCTAATGCGCCTTTCCGCCACACAATTGCCGCCGCAGGAACAGCGCCAGTTGCTGGAACAGGCGCTGCGCAAAGCGGGTCAACAGCAGGCGCACGGCTGGGCTCTGCGCATTGCTTATTCACTGGCTACATTGCAGGCGCAAGACGGGGAAACATTAGCGGCTAAGCAGTTAATCGAAGATGTTTTACATGATGTCGATGGTTCAGACAGGGCAACGGATGTCAGAAAGGCTATCGCACTATGTGCCCGCCTGGGAACGTGAATGTTGACGTCTGACCGCAATTAACATCCCCATCATCACGAGCCCGGCACCTGCTGAAGCGATCAGCGTCCAGCTATGCGTGGCCTCCCAAACCCAGGCGGCAGCCAGTGAACCGCCTGCCCCGCCCATAAACATGATGCTCATAAAGAGTGTATTAAGACGGTTTCTGGCATCCGGGCGCAAAGAATAAATTGTGTGCTGGTTCGCTATCAGTACACATTGTTCACCCGCGTCCAGCAGTAAAATGCCCACCACCAAACCCGCCATGCTGTTCCAGGCCCAGAGAACAACCCAGGCAAATAGCATGAGTAACACACCCAAAACCACCATCCGGAAGGGTCCCTGGCGATCGCTGAAACTGCCTGCCAGAGGCGCACACAAAATACCGATTAACCCCAGTGCAGCAAGGCTTCCGGTGACCCCAGCCCCATAATCGTAGCGATACGCTAACCAGAAAGGGAGCACGGTCCACAGCATGCTGAAGGAGGCAAACAGCATGGCTTGTGTCAGTGTTGCATCACGCACCTGCGGCTCGCTTTTCCACAGTTCACCTAATGAACGTAACACCGCCGGATAATGAAACGTGGGTGTCGGCAACGACTGAGAAGGCAAAATGCGCGCGATGAAAAATAGCGCCAGCAATGTCATGACCGCACCGGACAAAAAGACGCCACGCCAGTCGAAATACTGACCGATAAAGCCTCCGATAGCCCGACCAGCAAGAATGCCCGCGAGGACGCCGCTCATCACGGTGCCTACTGTTTTGCCCCGCGAAGAGACTTTCGAAAGAGAGGCAGCAAGCGGCACGATTTGTTGAGCCACGGTTGCCGCCATCCCCGTCAGGAAAGAGAAGCACACCAGCACTGTCGCCGTTGGGGCTAACATCATGCCGATCAGCGCCAGGAAGAGCACCTGAGCCTGGCGCAGGATTAGCCTCTGGCGCTCAATATAATCACCTAAGGGGATCAGCAAGAATAAACCCGCCGCATAACCTGACTGCGTAGCCATGGGAATCAACGAAACAGCAACCCATTCATGGGGAAAGCTAGCCGCAATCAGATTCAGAACGGATTGATTAAAATAAATATTCGCGACCACAATGCAGCAAATAATCGCCAGCATCAGGATTCTGGCTGAAGAAAGCTCAGGGTTCTCCGTACGCACTGCTCATACCTCGCTCTACATTCACTCTTTTTTGCAGCATAAGCAGAGGCAGTTCCCAACGCTTTGCGCGTTTTTTTCAGACGTCTGAATTATGTGGCACAAGCATCTGAAATCGAGATCGGTGAGAAATAGTTCTCATGTTATTAACGGTGCTGAGTGTGAGGAGTAACAAAATGGATTTAAAACTGACAGGAAAAGTGGCTCTGGTAACCGGAGCGCGAACCGGGATTGGTTTCAGTATTTGTGAAGAGTTGGCTGCAAATGGGGTGCATGTCGTGATGGTCGCCAGACAAGAACCGGAACTCATCCTGGCGGCGAAAAAGATCGCCGATAAATATGGTGTTTCGGTACTGCCGGTCGCCGGGGATGTGACCGATCCCAGCCTGCCTTCGCGGGTGGTTGAACAAGCGGAAAAGGTTTTTGGGCACGTAGATCTGCTGGTGAATAATGCCGGGAAAGCCCATGCGGGCACGCTGTTGACCACCTCCGAGGAGGACTGGCAGTTAATGACTGAGACCAAATTCTCCGCCATGCGACGCTTTTGCAAGGCTGTCATCCCCGCCATGCAACAACGAAACTGGGGGCGTATTGTCAATATTTCCTCGATTGGCGGCATCTACCCGAACCCGCAACTTACCGTCTCACATGCACTGAGCGCGGCTATCAACAACCTGACCCGCAGCCTGGCCCTGAGCGTGGCGGCGACTGGCATTCTGGTGAATGCCATTGGCGTCGGCGCTGTCGCGACGGATAACTGGGCGCAGAATATGCTGCCGAATGTCCGCCATCGCCGCCCTGAACTGGCCGATAAAACCGATGTCGAGGTGATGGCATTGCTGGGAAAAGAGAAAACGCCGGTAGGCCGCTTCGGGCTGCCTGAAGATATTGCGGCAATTGCCGCCTTTCTGCTCTCCGAAAGGAATCAGTTTGTTACCGGGCAGACCATTGAAGCATCCGGTGGCGCAGACAGGTTTATGTAAATATTCCCCCGCAAAAGAAGGTTTGAGGGAGGTTAATCAGAACCCGCTAATCAGCATGCCAGGGCCAGCGGAATAAACAGCGCTGACGCCCATTGCCAGGGCAATAATCCCGTGCGCCTTGTGCAGAAGGAGGATTTCTGAATGCGGGAGATCCTGTGATAGCTAAATCGGCTTGCCACCACAGTCGATGCCATATGCAAGCGTGCCAATGAACGGAACGAAGCGTCACCGGCCGCGTGGATATGGCGTCTATGTTCGCGGTAGCAGGCCATCCTGTTTATCAGGATAAAAGCCTGTTTAACCTCCCCCTTGTTTACGGGGCGCGTTGCCTCTACTCCCTGAACTCACGGCCATGAAAGCCCTGGGCGTTAAAGATCGGTGCCTTCAACCAATACAAACGTTCCGCTGGCGGCATCTGAACGTAGCGATCTTGCTGCCTGATATTCCGGACTTTCATAAAAGCGTTTAGCTTCAGCAAAGGAATCGAACTCAAAAACGACATGCCGTTCATGAGATTCTCCCTCAAGGTTTTCGTACTGCCCGGACCAGGCAATGATCTTCGGATTGAAATTCTGCATGGCCGCAGCCGCCGCTCTGGCATATTCAGCGTAGGCGACAGGGTCTGAAACGGTTACATGGGCGATGAGATAACCTTTATTCATGGTTTTTTATCCTTCGTTAGCGGCTGGGTATTCCAGCGTAAGTACATAGACAGGTGAGTTTTCAGGGGATGAATCATCTTCAATACCTTCACACAGCGTTATGTGGGATACGCGCTGTGAAAGCAGTCTATTAACTATTAATATGGCCATAAATAGCGGGAAAAATAACGCACTGTTACCAAAAAGGTGAACAATGAAAAATCTGGAGCCCCTGATCATTTTTGCACGCGTGGCGGAAATGAAGAGCTTTACGCAGGCAGCCGAAAGTCTGGGTATCCAGAAAGGACGCGCTTCACTGGTGGTACGTGAACTCGAGCAGGAAATTGGCGCTACGCTACTGCACCGAACAACGCGGACAGTACAGCTAACTGAAGACGGACGGGTTTTTTATTCGCGCGCCCGCGACTTTCTCTCGGAGGCTGAGGAACTGAAATCCATGTTCTCTCACGGCGATCAGTCATTAAAGGGAAGGATTCGCGTTGATATGCCGGCGGTACTGGCACAAAGCGTGGTCATCCCTGCTCTGCCGCAGCTGATGGAAGTACATCCTGAACTGGAAATCGAGCTTTCAAGTACTGACCGCCGTGTCGATCTGGTGCAGGAAGGGTTTGACTGCGTTGTGCGCCTCGGCCCCCTTGTTGATGAAACGCTTATTGCACGACCATTGGGGCATCTGCGCATGATCAACGCGGCCAGTCCCCGCTATCTTGATCGTTTCGGTGTTCCGCAAACGATTGATGATCTTCTCAGTCAGGGGCACAGGATGGTTCATTATATGCGCAACTTTGGTTCGAAACCTGACGGATGGGAGTATCCGGCAGGCGAGGGTTATCAGTCTTTGATGTTACCAGGCACAGTGAGAGTCAACAGCGTACCAGCTTATCATGAGGCGGGACTGGCGGGGTTAGGCTTAATTCAGGGCGGTTATTCCTCACTCGTCCCCCATATCAAAAGCGGTGCGCTGGTTGAAGTGTTGCCAAATTTTCGTCCCGCGCCGCTCACTGCGTTTTTTGTTGTCGCGCACCGGCGCAACTTGTCACAGCGTGTAAGAGCGTTTATGAACTGGACTGAAGAAATGTTAAAACCCTACTTTGACTGATACCGGCATTGATTACCGGTCGTTATTTCACTTTCCCGCCGTACTCAGGTTAAAACTCACCGGGCGTTGTCCCCATTACAGAACGGAATGCCGCAGAAAACGCCGCAGGGCATGAGAAGCCGAGCTGATAGGCGATCTGTTTTACGGGGACGTTATCAGCGAGCAGATCTAAGGATGCGTATATCCTGGCTCGCTGCTTCCATGTCCGGAAGCTGAACCCGGTATCTCGTAAAAACTGGCGTGAAAAGGTCCGCTCCGACATGTTCGCAATGTCAGCCAGGTCAATCAGCGACGCGTCCCAGCGATGACTGAACACCAGCTCTCTTGCGGCACGAAATAAACGTTCATCACGCGGCATGGGAAGTTCTGCGCCCCCGGAGGATGTCTCGCTGAGAATATCCAGCAGTAAGAGCGCCATTTTTCGCTTTATCGGCGCGTTATATTCACCCGTAAAAAGGCCATTTATGAGCTCTTTCACCAGTGGCGTCGCACTAATGGTATGAACCTGGCTGTTCCTGCTGAAGTTTGTACAGGCCGCAATCAGGCTACTGCTGACGTAGACAGCCCGTAATTCCGTGTCTGACAGAACGCTGTAAGAGTGAACCATAAGCGGTGGGATCCAGAGGGCGCGCTGCGGGGGAATAACCCACTGTCTGTCAGCGGCTTCAACCAGCATAACGCCTCTGGTAGCAAATAATAGCTGCCCTTCTAGATGGTAATGCGCGGGATCGACCTCTCCACGGCGATAAGAAATGGCCGTTCCTGACCAACCCGTCGCTTCATCATGTCTTGGCGTTTTATCAATGCTGACTGGCATTTCAGATAAGAACCTCTTGTTTACCATGACCTGGCTGATCTTACCCGCGCGATCATGTTGGCGGGTAACGCGCTTAATTAACTTTATGACCCGTATTACAGGAGCATACATCTGTGCGAGTACATTTTATCGTTCATGAACGTTTCGAAGCGCCCGGCGCTTACGAAATCTGGGCCACGCGTCGCGGCCATCAGATAACCTTTTCCCGCGTTTATGCCGGTCAACCACTTCCCGCCGATGCGCGGGACATCGCTCTGTTGATCATCATGGGCGGCCCACAGGATCCCTCCGTCAGTGTGGAAGAGTGCGCGCATTTTGATTCTCACGCTGAGCAGGCGCTGATTGCCTCGGCGGTGAATTCAGGTAAAGCCGTCATCGGTGTTTGCCTGGGCGCTCAACTGATTGGCGAAGCATTGGGTGCCCCTTTTGCTCACAGTCCGGAAAAAGAGATTGGCACGTTTCCCATTTTTATGACCGAGAAAGGTGCGATGAACGAGATGTTCTCTCACTTCGGCAATACCCTTGACGTTGGGCACTGGCATAACGATATGCCGGGGCTTACGCCTGAGGCGGAAATTATCGCCTGGAGCGAGGGATGCCCACGCCAGATCGTCGCGTATTCTGATCGGGTTTACGGGTTTCAGTGTCATATGGAACTGACACCGGAGGTTGTCGAATTATTGATAGCGCATTCCGACAACGATTTACGCCGCGCTGCTGATTATCGTTTCGTCCAGTCGCCAGACGAACTACGGGCGAATGATTACAGCGAAATGAACAGGAAATTATTCACCTTTCTCGACAAACTTGCGTCACGTTACGACCAGTCAAACGCATGATGACATTAACCTCAACGGAATCGACACCTGATTTGAATGAACATCTGGCGTTACTTTTGCGTTGAGAAAAGCCCCCGGTTACCACAGTATCCGGGGGCTTAGCGACAAATTTACAGACCCAGTTCCGACAGACCCGGATGGTCATCCGGACGGCGTCCCAGCGGCCAGTGGAACTTGCGTTCACTCTCTTTGATAGGCATGTCGTTGATACAGGCGAAGCGACGTTTCATCAGGCCGTCTGCTTCAAATTCCCAGTTTTCGTTGCCGTAAGAGCGGAACCAGTTGCCTGAGTCATCACGCCATTCGTAAGCGTACCGGACCGCAATGCGGTTGCCGTCAAACGCCCATAACTCTTTAATAAGACGATACTCAAGCTCCTTTTTCCATTTACGGGCAAGGAATGCTTCGGCCTCTTCACGGTTATTGGCAAACTCGGCGCGGTTACGCCATTTGGTATCCAGTGAGTACGCCAGTGAGACTTTTTCGGCATCGCGGCTGTTCCAGCCATCTTCAGCGAGCCGCACTTTTTCAATCGCCGATTCGCGAGTGAAAGGAGGAAGTGGCGGGCGGGTTTGTGGTTCGGACATGGTGAAGCCTCCTGTAAATTCGGATATATCAGTAGAAATCATTTTTTGATACGCAGGCGTTATGAAGAGGCCTGTTCCAGCAAGATTTTCGCCACGTCCTGTGCGCTGTCGGCGGCGCTGCAATCCCCCATTACGTACGACATGGTGATAGCACCTTCAACAAGAATCAGTAGCTGTCTGGCCAGCGCGGCAGGTTGTTCGATATTTAATTGCTCTGTGAGTTCGAGCGTGTAATCCAGCAATTTCTGTTTATGCAGCTTTGCTATCTGGCGAACGGGATCGTCAGGGTCACCTACTTCCCCGGCTGTGTTGATAAATGCACAACCACGAAAGCCTTCTGATTCAAACCAGCCCCTGAGAACAGTGAACATATTCAAAATGCGATCCTGAGGGGTATCGCCTTTATCAGATTCAGTTCTGAACCAGTGCATCCAGCGTTCATCACGTTCATTCAACGCGGCGGCAGCCACGTCATCCTTGGTCGCGAAATAGCGATAAATACTTTTCCTTGCTACGCCTGAGGTCTTGACCAGAAGATCCATGCCGGTGGCATGAATACCGTTTTGATAGATCAATTGCTCTGCGCTAGAGAGGATTTTTTCTCGGGTATCGGTCGTTTTCTTGTTCATACGATAAAGGTAGAACGATCATTCTACCTCGTCAACCATTATCTCAAAAATAATTTTCGAAAAAGGAAAAAGCCTTCGGGGAGTGATAACGAAAAGCTTGCTGTTTTGAAGCGCAGATGAGCTGGAGGCGTGCCCCACAGGCACGACGCGTTGGATTGAAGGTTTGGTATGAATGGGGAGCGGATATTAATCGTGTTTTAATCATCGTCCAGGAATCGTCTTTAACGAATTGTTCTCTCAGTTTAACTGGAAGAGAATTTTTCTGTGAATGTCCTACCTTCTTACTCAGTATTTGTCTCTTTTATTTATGTCATGAATGGCTAATATCACAACGTCTGAGCAGACGTGCTGATTCAAATTCGTCGTAATGGCTCTTTATGACATTGGAATAATAAACAGAGTGCCTAAACAATTTCAAAAGGAGAGACAAGTATGAAGCGTCCAAACTGGTTTCAGGTTTCTGCTGAAGGTGGAAAGGCTATCGGAGCGCTCCATCATTACGCTACTACCGGGACAAATTTACCCGCTGATCTTATTCACTTAATCTTTTTAACAGTTTCACAGATTAATGGTTGTGCGCATTGTATCGATATACATACTCGCGACCTTATCAAGGCTGGTATGTCCGTCGAAAAGATAGTCCTGGTGCCTGTCTGGCGAGAAGCGAGCTATTTATTCTCGGATACAGAGCAAGCGGCGCTCGCATGGGCAGAAGAAATTACCCGTATCAGTGAAACACACGCTTGCGATAAAGCCTATTCCGCCGCGCTTTCTGTATTCGGTGAAAAAAATCTGGTTGAACTGACCATCGTTATTGCCACTATGAATGCCATTAATCGTATGGGCATCAGTTTTCGCATGAAGCCGCTCGCTAAAGCCTGAAATGCGGTGCTGGCGAAGCGAAGTTATACATAATCTTCTGAATTTTATAATGAAATAATTATCGGGGGATGCACCTCTTTAAAAATAAAACACCCCTCATACTGATTTTTGGGTGTGACGGTTTCACGTTCGAAAGCATGATGCCAGGCAGTGCTGACATCCGGTATTTGTTCCGCTGTAAGCAAAGTGTACGCAGCCGCAGCGGATAAAAGTTCGACAGAAAGAGGATCGGTAATTTGAAAATCAAACAGCGTTAAATCATTGTGTAAAGCACTACCGCGTTGGGCAAGCTGAGCAATAGAATGGCTTTGCCAGGGAAATGCATCCTCAAAATACTCCCGTACGGATTTTAACTGTAATTCTGCCTTCTCAAGGCTACCGCGCCGTTTTATATGGAGATTGTGAAGCATTATTAACATCCGGTGTTCTGGATACGCTGAAGTTAAGTTGATCAAATTTTCAGCCATACTGAAGTCACGCCATGCAAAAAAGTGTCTTCCCGATCTGGCATTGAAATATTCATTAATTTTTCGTTGTTGAATGGATTGCCATTTCGGGGTGAATTCAGTTACAGCTCGACGAGGAATAGCGTCAATTCCAAGACAAGGAATTTGCCTTGATATTGCCCATGTCAGTAAATTTAAGGTTTCCTGCGTACGTAATATCCTGGGGAAGTTTTGAAGTCGGCAAATGGCAGTTTCATTATGTTGATGCGAAAATAACATCCCTTTACTATCCGCTTCAAATATCAATACAGCCGATTTTTTAAAATAGCGCTCTGCTATATCTTTTCTTAATTGAGTATATTCCGCTACGCCATGTATGGATTCGCCGAGAAAAATAAAACGCTTGTCGCGGAAAAGCTGTTGCTCTTTAAGGACATAATCCGTTGATCTACGCATCTGAATTATGGGCCGCAAGTGATAATTACAGGCTATTACCTTAACGTTATATGGCGATTACGGACAAGTGATTTGCAGTCACTGAAGCATCCCTATTTAAATAAACGGCCTTTTGTGGGCGATGGCCGTTCTGTTTAGCCTCAGCGGGCTCAGCCCCGACTACTCAGGTCTTCGCGAGTTGGCCCCTGAAAGTAGATGCTACTGATATGGCAACTACGCGGTTGAGTCAGCACAAAACGAATCGTTTCCCAGATCGATCGCCCATCCAGTAGTCGTTCCCCCATTGCGGAGTGATTATCGACAGCCGTATCTAACCCGGTCAGTTCGAAATCCGGTGGGTACAGCCCGGTAACGCGTATATTTTCTTCAGATAACTGCTGTGACATTTTCGTTGTAAACCCGCTAAGACCATGCTTGCTGGCAAAAAAAGCGGGATGGGCAATTGAATCGGTAAAATTCGGGATCCCGCATGAAGAGATAATGGAGACGATATCAGCACTGTCTGAACGTCTTAACCCTAGCAGCAATGCCTGGGTGAGTAAAATCGAACCCGTCAGGCCTGAACTGATGGTGGTGATAATTTCTGTGTCAGGCTGATCGTCTAACGTCCCTGACAACCACTGAGCGGCATTGAGAATTAAAATGTCGATGGGCTTGTCTGAAGTTAATAGCTGTGAAGAAAACGAAGAAAGGGACTCCGGCCGGGTTAAATCACAGATATACCCATTTGCAATGCCGCCTTCGGCAGTAATGATGCTGCAGGTTCTTTGAATATCCTCCACCCGCCGCGCGCAAAAATCCACTTCGACGCCCTCTCGCGCTAACCACACGCAAAGCGCATGGCCAAATCCCCCGCCACCACCGGTAATAACCGCTCTTTTGCCTCTCAGCATCTTCATGCGCCCTTTTTTAATGAGTATGTGAGATGGAGATATACATGAGGAGGCTGAATGACATCTTTCCGTTAGTGCCATTTTTAATAAATAAACGGCACTACAAGCTGTTGAAAAGAGTGATAAGGGATTAGCGATTTTCGCATCTGCCGCAAAGCCGCCCATGAAAATAGCATCGGACGGCGATTTGCCGGAAGCCTGGAATGTGGGTTGAAATATTGCTGTATTTACAGCTTGGCGGTATAGCGGACAAAATTATCCAGCACGGCAAGCTTATCATACAGTGCCCGGGCAGGATTGGAGTCTCTGGTAACCCAATAGACTTTCGACCATGACTTCGTCCGGGCTTCCTCACATATCGCTTCAATCAGCGCTTTTCCCGCGCCAAGGCCGCGCATATGCTCATCAACAAAAAGATCTTCAAGATAACAATGAGGCTCTGTTACCCATGTTCCCTCATGCAACACGCACATCGCAAAACCAACCACGCCCTGTTCGGCTTCTGCAAGCCGGCAGATGACATCAGAGTCTGGAGACAACACCCGACGCCAGGTCGATAAGGTAACGTCATCGCTCAGCGTACTGCCAGAAAATTGCAAATATCCGTTCCAGAGCCTTAACCATGCATCGTAATCCTTAGCGTTAGCTTCACGTACCTTAAACGACATGTCATATACCTTGATGAGTAAATGTTAATTCCATAATAACAAAGCTGATTTTGGGCCCTGGCGCTGCTTCCAGGCTTAAAAATGCCGGGACGCTAATATCCGTTTCTGGCACGAAGCGGGCAGCGCCAGAAGACATAATGCGCGCCCGGAGTGAGAAACGAAAGTGCGCAGTTTATCCCACGGCGCGTGTGATAAATGGAGAGCAGGCCAGGATCTTCAGTCATTATTCGAGGTATTCCGGGTGAGCTTGCCAGCCGCGAACCATTCTATTGCCGATGGGATAATGCGGATGGAATTACCGGGTTGATACGCTTTATGCCAGCGCTTTACCTGACGTATAACATCCGTGTCGTATATTTTTGTACCACCGGGCTTTAGTGCCCCATGATGAAAAACGTTTCGGCGATTCTGGCAACCTCCCCCCAGCAGGAAGTTTATGATATGCACACAGATAAAAAATTTCGGTTATATCGCCCCCTGAAAGGTATTACGCATACTTTTGGCGACGAGTGGTTTGCGTTGAAAGCAGAAGCCTTTGCCCGTTTTTTTGGTACGCCGACATTTCTGATTGGACAGACTATCGCCGTGATCGTGTGGATTGTTCTGAACGTTGCCGGTGTCGTGAAATTTGACCCCTATCCATTTATTCTCCTCAACCTTGCGTTCAGTATTCAGGCGGCTTATGCCGCTCCGCTGATCCTGCTGGCGCAAACCCGCCAGGCGGAGCGAGATCAGGCGCATGCGCTGGCGGATGCACAACATCGTGAAGATCTGGACGACGCAATGACGAAACGCCAGACACTCGCCGAGGAGCAGTCGGCACAACTGCTGGAATTGCTTAAACAAAATACTCAGTTAACCGAGCTGACCCGGGAAATGGCCGAGCGTATCGAAAGACTCACCTTACAGCTTGCGCAGCGTGAGCTTCACAAACAGTAGCAGTCAATATCTCGTGGCGGCTGGCGCCCTGTGAGATCTGCTGGTAGACGTCGGGCGTTATGGCTGCGATCCGCTCACTTCCTGGATATAACGAAAATGACCCGCTAAGCCTGCTCTTTGAGCAGGCATGACAGGTCGTATTGAGCGAGGAGCGGATATTCGGCGACTTTTGTCGTTATGAAAATGCTGCATATTGCACAATCCACTTTAATTATTAGGATATTGGAAAATTTACGTACTGTTTCTTCCCGTATGAAGATAGATACACGCACTCTTAATAATTTCGTTCGCTACCAGGAAGATTCCTGGCCTATCACTTGATTAATTTATAGAAAAATCTTAGGCTACCGGAAAAACATTATTCATTATTGGTGACCAAAGGCTAAAAATGAAAAAAACAACTCCAGAATTTACAACTGTCGACTTATCTCGTTGGGCAAGGAAGGAGCATTTTGAGGCATTTCAGACCTTTGCTCAGTGTACTTTTAGTCAAACTGTACAATTAGATATTACCGCGTTGTTAAAACATTTAAAGGCGGTTGGCTGGAAAATTTATCCTACTTTAATTTTCCTCATTGCTAAAATAGTAAACAAGCATACAGAATTTCGTATGGCTATAAAAGACAATGAGCTTGTCATCTGGAATGATATTCACCCATGCTATACGATTTTCCATGATGAAACAGAGACTTTTTCGTCATTATGGAGTCACTACGATGGTAATATTCATCACTTCCTGGATATTTATTCAGAAGACGTCGCACGCTATGGCAATAACCTCTCCTATCTGCCTAAAGAAGAGTCCCGGGAAAACGTATTTTTCGTATCTGCAAACCCCTGGGTAAGTTTTACCGGCTTTAATATTAATATTGCAAATATGCAGAACTTTTTCGCCCCCATGTTCACGATTGGAAAATATTACCAACAAGGTGAAAAAGTACTGTTACCTCTCGCCGTCCAGGTACATCATGCCGTTTGCGATGGTTTTCATGTATCAAGATTAATCAATGAGTTACAAGCCATGTGCGATGACTTATTGCGACATTCAGGGGAACCCGAAGCGTAATGCGCCAGAATACGGGTAAATATCCTTTTACATGGGGCATACAGCACGACGTGGACGCTAAAGCTGAAACGGAGAGGGCTTTGGCATGTTTGAATTATCCTTTTGACTCTTTATTATTCCTTGCAAGCGCAAGCAACTCTTCGATATTTTTTTGTCTTCCTGCTTAAAATAAACGTCAAAATCATGAGTGTTATCCTCTTTCCAGGATAAAATAGCATGACTAAGAATATCGAGATAAATCACTTTTTCCTCATCAGGTAACTCGGGGATTTTCTCATGAATGATGGCTATTTTTTTATTATCAATCCAGCTAAAATCACATAAACAATCGTTTAATGCATCCCAGTTGAATCCAAAATATCCGGGAAACCACAGCAAATAATAAAAGCTTTTGAGTAATTCCGAACTCAGTCGTATTTCAGGATCTATTCGCGCGCAAAAGACCTGAGAAATATCTAAAGATGGGTATTTTTCATAGAATTTAAAAAACATTAAATTTTATCCTTTACTTCCTGGTGGGAAGGCTTACGGTCCACTATATCCTGGCTCTCACTATCTTAACCCACAATAATTAATTTTGACGATGGAATATGGATATCAGTTCCTGAATTTAATAGCGTGATGGTTTCCAACTTTCGCTCATGACGTAAAGCTGTCGGCCATGGCGGGCATCTCCGCTCAGCACAAGAAGCGGAGGTTCGCTGTCGTTCTCATCTCTGACAAAGGTGTTACTCAAACTGCGGTGTGTTAATCAACGTATCGCAAGCCACATAACCCGGGGCATTTCGCGGTAGTGCTGAATGATACGCCAGTGTCGTGCTAGCACGTTTTATCGCCGCCAGTCCAGCGCTTAATATCACTTATCTTTGGCGAGCGAATGCCCGTGCTCAGGAAGTTCTTGGTGGTATAGAGGCTTACCTGCGCGTTGTCGCCATCGCGGCTTTCTATCTCAATTAGCGTGTTGTTAATCAATAACCCCTGTGAAAGAAGCTTTTGATTGATCTCCCCTTTTTTGCGCTCACCGTCAAACTCGCTTAATACGATGACCGGATTTCCTGAATATGCCTCATATTCGAGGCACTGCCTTGCCATGTGCCTGATGGTTCGATAGGTATCAGAAGACCCGGTCTTGCTCATGAAACTGCCGTCAAAAGCGGAGTGGCTGCTTTTTAGTTCGCTGACGGTTATGGCGCACCCGCTGAGCGATAGCGAAAATAACAGGCTTGCCAGGGCAACGTATTTCACTTTTAACTCCATTGTTCAGGTAGATGCCTTCGCCGCGCCGGGATCAACGTTGTGCTTTCTTTCAGGCAGACTTGTGGTTAGGGAAATCAACCGTAACCATCAGCCCACCTTCTGCAGACGTAGTGAGGCTTACGTTGCTGTTGTGTTGCTGCGCAACCGCTTTAACGATGGCAAGCCCCAGCCCACTCCCACTTTGCATCTGATTAGGATCGCGAAAAAACCGGTCGAACACGCGCTCACGCAATTCAACGGGAATACCGGGCCCGGCATCTGAAACACGTAACTGAGTGGATTTTTCTAAGGATCGTAACGCCACCTCGACCCGCCCGCCCTCAGGGCTGTACTTCACGGCATTTTCAATAAGGTTATCGATAAGCGACATCAACCGTTCGCGAACACCTGTTATCCAGATTTCATCTTCAGCGTAGAATTCAAGCTCGATCCTGCGCTCAGCCGCGAGCGGCGCCAGCCCGGCCATTCGCTCTTGTATAAGCGTCGTCAGCAGCACAGGCTCCATAACCGTGTCAATGCGCGCTTCGCTGTGCATCATCAGCAGCAACTGATTGACGAGACGAGCCGCACGGCTATTGCTGCGAACAATTCCCGCAAGCAACTCTTTTTGACTGTCACTGCTGACATAGGACTGCAAAGCCTCAACATTGATTCGCATCGCAGCCAGCGGGGTACGCAGCTCATGAGCGGCATCGGCAATGAAAACGCGTTCCCGTTCAGAGCTTTCTCGCACCCTGGCAAGAAACCCATTTACAGCGTCGACCATCTGGCGAAGCTCCCTGTGCTTTGGCACGGCTTTTAAGGGCGAGAGATCGTCCGGCGTGCGCAGAGAAACTTCATTTACCACCTTATTCCAGGGGCGCATTGCAATACGGATCGACAGCCACGCGGGAAACAAAAGAAAAGGAATGCATACCAGCAGTGGCATGACGTAATAGCCACGCGAGTTCAGGTAGATAAAGAAGTTCCAGCCTCCGGCAGGGGTGATGAGTGTGACCTCCGTGTCGGAGTGCGCGGATTTTAGGGTACGGCTGGTCCAGGCGCGACCTTCGCTCTCAATACGTTCAATTTTTCCATAGCGGGTGTTTGTTACCCCGGCTGGCGCGCCATCAGAGGCGTAAATGATGTCTTTATTGTTGCGCACGATGAGGCTGATGGAGAGTTCTGGATCATCACCGCCACCATAATCTTCCCGCACCGCCTTACTTAACGCGGCCAGCACATGCGTTCGCTCCTGCGGGCGATCGTCCATACTCTCAACCACAGTAAAAAGGGTTTCGTACGTCTTGCTGCCCGTCAATATCGGCGGGCTACGCAAGTCCTCCCATAAAATGTAAGTCAGAAAAAGACACCACAGCAGGGTGAGTAGTAGCATTTGAGCTACCATAATTCGCCGTACGAACGTTGGGGTTCTCAGGTGGCGCCAAAAATTTCGCATCAACCTGCCCCCTTCTCGATCGGTACGGTATCAATGACATATCCAACGCCTCTCACCGTTCGCACATAGCCGTCGCCGATTTTGCGACGCAAATTCCCCATATGCACATCGAGCGCATTACTCATATTTTCTTTTGCGCCAAAGATCCTCTCTTCCAGAAAACTGCGTGTAAGCACGCGGTCAGTACGCAACATCAACGTTTCAAGCAGCGCATATTCACTTGCCGTCAGCTCAACATGCCGTGCATTCACGGTCACGCGTCGCGTCGGTACATGAAGCGATAAGCCGCGAATCTCTATCGCCTCGTTCTCAAAACCGTAACTGCGTCGCGCAAGTGCCCTCACTCTGGCCAACAACTCGGCGAGAACAAACGGTTTGACCAGATAGTCGTCAGCACCGGCGTCCAGCCCGGAGAGGCGATCGTGCAGTGTGCCGCGCGCCGTCAGGATGATGATGGGGATGCCTTTGAGCTGCTGACGCAAGCGCGCCATCAGGCTCATGCCATCACCGTCGGGTAAGCCGAGGTCGAGTAACACAAGTTCAGGCACACAGGCATCAAGCTGATGCAGCGCATCCTCTTTGCGGCGAACCCATATGACATCAAATCCTTGATCTGCAAGGGCGATACGTACGCCATTGCCGAGATCCAGGTCGTCTTCGATTAGGAGAATTTTCACAATGGTTACGGTATCAACAGTGAATGAAGAACGTCTGAAGAAAAAAACGGTAGCAGGAAATCTATCAGCTTTGCAGCGCCTGTACTTGCTTCATCCTTTCTTCATTTTTGGCTCATGAGAACTTTAGGGTGCGCATGCAAAATGAGCGTTCTGGCGTTTAACACCCGCTTGTATCGTAATCATTTGAATCCACAAGGACTTCTTTAATGAGAAACATCAAACTGCGTCATAAGTTCCCCCTTCCACTTTCGGGGCGCAGCCTGAAAAAAATGTTGCCTGGCGCTGTCCTGGCGTTACTGGCCACCCCGATACTGGCGGCAGAACAGGAGCCGGGTAACGCGTTGACCCTGGGAGGCGGCGCGAATGTTACGCCACGCTACTCTGGTGCGGATAAAAGCCGCGTCACGACTGCCCTGGTGCTTGATTACACGATGGCAAATGGTTTCTTCGTTAGCACCACGCGGGGCATCGGTTACGGCAATAACATCGGCAAGTTCGATTACAACGCGGCGCTGAGTTATCGCGCAGGCCGTAAGGATCGCGACGTGGACAGCGATTCGATCAGCGACGGCAGCGACTATTTGCGCGGTATGGGCGATGTCAAAGGCTCGGCTCTCGGCGTGCTTGGCGTGGGGTACGGGGTGACCGACTGGCTTAATTTGCAATTGCAGGCTGAGGTGCCGGTTTCGGAGCGAAGCAATGGCGCGGCCCTGCATTTCGGCATTAATAGCCCGCTCTATACTTCATCAAACAATGCCGTGACGCTGGCGCTGACCGGCAGTTGGGGAACGGAAAAATACATGCAGACTTACTACGGGGTCAGTGCCTCCCAGTCGGCCGCATCGGGGCTTACCCGATATGACGCTGGCGCGGGAATTTACGCCTGGTCAACGAATCTTAACTGGACACACAAGTTCAACCAGGACTGGAGCGTGGTTGCCGCAGCAGGCGTTACGCAGCTGACGGGTGATGCGCGCAATAGCCCGATTGTGCAACGAAAAACATCGCCCACCGGAAGCCTGCTGGTGACATATCGTTTCTGATCGTTGTTCGTCGTGTGCTTCCCGCCAGCTTATGGCTCCGCACGGCCAATAAAACCTCCTGGTTCCGCCCCGGTTCAGAGAACGGGGCGGAACTCAGCACATTGCAGATCCAAAAGCATCAGTCCCAGGTCAGGATAAAATCTCTTCACCGCCGCTGGCGCATCAGCAGACGCGAACGCGTGGGCAAACATAGCATCGCCAGCAGGTAGCGGCTGCGCAGGAACATCACCTGATACCAGAATAAAAGTGATTACAACGTCAGCATTGATAGCGCGGTTACGCTTTTTAAAATTTGGCGCAGGCGACTGCACGGAATCAAAAGGTAAATTGTCGCGGCCTTGCAAAACATTCTCGCCGCAGCGAAGAGATGGAAAACGGGAGTCATCGCGATTTGCGAATACGCAGAGGGGAATATCCCCTCTGTGACTTTTTTGCGGCTCCCGTTCTCGTTCGGCGTCATTAGTAAGAGAAGGGGGAACGATGCTGCGCCTCTTTCAGCATCATTTGGGCATCTTCACCTGCGGCGGTGTAGAGCGGAGCATTGGCATCCTGAGCAACCGCGAGAATGGCATTCGCGACATCATCCGCATGCGTCACGGGTGAGTTGCTCTCACCCACTCTCTGAATAAACTCCTGCACCATTTGCCCATAGGCAGGATCGTCGATGCCTGCAAAATACTCGCGCGCATTCTCGCCAAACTTCGTTTCCGGGGAGCGTCCCGGTAACACCACGTGAACACGAATACCAAAAGGCCTGGTTTCAATGGCGAGTGATTCGCTCCATGCATTCAGCGCCGCTTTACTGGCGCGATAAAGGCCAATCAGCGGCATCGCCTGGGTGGTCACGGATGAAGAGACGTTAATGATTACCCCTGATTTTTTCTCTCTCATCAGCGGCAGAAACGCCTGGGTTAATGACAACGTTCCCAGCACATTGGTGTTCATTAACTGCTGCGCGGTGGCAAGCGGCGTAAGTTCGACCGGTACAGGCGCGCCAAAGCCCGCATTATTCACCAGCACATCAATCGCGCCCGCCGCTTTCACGACATGGTTAATACTCTGCGCCGACGTAATATCGAGCGGCAGGATCGTCAGTTTGTCGCTTGCAGGTAAACAGGTCGGGTCAGGCGTTCTCATCGTGGCGATCACCTCCCAGCCCTGCTGTAAAAAAAGTTTTGCGGCGGCAAGACCAAAACCTGAAGAGCAACCGGTAATCAGTACAGTAGACATATTTGATCCTCTTTGGTGGCAAGAGCAACGATCATAGCGGCCACCAGCCGGACAATATATAATAAAAAGTCCCGCAAACTTTAGAGATAGTCCAATGTCAGATCCGTTAACCGATATTGTTGCCCTGCTCAACCCCAGGCCATCGCATTCAAAACTCGTTGAAGGGCGCGGGCAGTGGCGTATTGTTCGGGAATCTGGCGGAGAGGCCTTTTACTGCGCCGTGCTGGAAGGCGAATGCCTGATTACAGTTAACGGCAAAGGTCCAACGTTACTGGTTGCCGGTGATTTTATTCTGATACCCGCAGCGTACGCTTTCGAGAACACCAACGCTGGCGGAACTGGCTCAACTGAAATCACAACGCCAACGATTATCAGCGAAGGTCATGTGCGGATTGGCGCAACAAGTGGGCCCGCCGATCTGGTCATGCATGTCGGCCACTGTGAATTCGATACGCCGGATAAACAACTCATCGTCTCTTTACTGCCAAACGAGATCCTGATTAAAGGGCAACGGCGTTTCGCCACCTTGCTTGAACTTCTGCTGGATGAAAGCCGGGCCAGGCGACCAGGGCGCGACGGGGTATTAATGCGTCTTTTGCAGTTGCTGCTGGTCGAGTCGTTACGCAGTAATGATGATCTGCCGAAAACGGCTGGCATCCTGAAGGGGCTGCAACATGAAAAGATCGCCGTCGCGCTGCATCTGATCCATGAAAAACCGGGCGTTGAGTGGCAAATCGCCCAACTTGCCCGCCACGCCGCCATGTCCCGCTCGGCTTTTTTTGCTGCTTTTAGTGAGGCAGTCGGGATGCCGCCGGGGCAATATCTTCTCTTCTGGCGCATGTCGTTAGCGAAAAAAGCGCTGGTGAGCAGCAAAGAGAAAATCGAACAAATTGCCTTTCACGTCGGCTATCAGTCAGCGAGCGCTTTTAACGTGGCATTCACGCAATATGTGGGCGTTCCACCGGGCGTTTTCAGACGCCAGCAGATCCCGCAAACGCCTTCCCAGGCGTTAAGCAAGGAGCAGGCCTTTCCTTAAGCCCGCGCCCACGTGCCAGAAGCGCATTTTATTGCGCGGCAAGTGCCGTCACGACGTCGCGGTAGGTATGCAACGGGCGGCCAAGAAGCGTGACCAGACGCTCTCTGTCGCCATCCTGTGGGAGCATGCCGTGGCTGACGTAGCGCTCAGCCATCAGACGCATTTCGTAGGCCATCCATTTCGGCATAAATTCCGCCATGCTTGCTTCAAATGCATCCGGGTTATCTCCGCCGTAAATAATCTTGCGGCCCAGCACCTCACTCCATACGGCGGCGGCACCCTCCCCCGTCAGCGTATCGGGGCCAACGAGATTAATCGTCTCGACAGGCAGTTTTCCGCTAGCTTGATCGCGTCTTATCAGTTCAATGGCCGCGACCTCGGCGATATCGCGTGTGTCTACCATCGCCAGGCCAATCCCGCCGATCGGCATCGGATAAACACCGTGATTCATGACCACATCCTTAATCATGACCTCATTGTCGATAAAGTAGGTTGGCCGCAGGATCGTGGCGCTAAAGTCCATCGCTTTAAGCATGCGCTCGGCCCCATATTTCACGGCGAAGTGCGGCACATTGACGGCAACATCGGCGCCAAAGACGGAGAGATAAACCACGCGCTCAACGCCGCACTCGCGGGCAATGTTGAGGGTAATCATCGTCTGGGTATACTCATCACCCGCGACCGCATTCAGTAAAAACAGCGTTTTGATGCCGCGAAAGGCGGCGCGTAAGGCGTCGATATCCAGCAAATCGCCTTTCACAACGTCTACATTTGCGGCAAAGCCGGCTTTTGCGGGGTCACGGGTCAGCACGCGGAAATCGGCGCCGCGGCGAAGAAGCTGGTTAACAACATTGCGGCCGACGCGGCCGGTTGCTCCGGTGATCAGGATAGTCATGGTATTTACTCCGTGGTGGTTGGTTGGTGTGAACAAACACTATCGCGATCCATTTTCGCTTTGAAGATGCTATTTTTTAGATGGTTCGCTCCATAAATGAGACACACCATGGATATTAATGCCCTTAAAGATTTCCACCTCATCGCGGCTTCTGGCGGCATCGGCGCGGCCAGTCGCGCCAGCGGAAAACCCAAAGCAACCCTTTCACGCAGGCTGACGGATCTTGAAGAGGCACTCGGTGTGCGTCTTATTGAGCGCGGCGGGCAGAGATTGCACATCACCGAGGCCGGTGAACGCCTTTTGTCACGCACCGTTGGCGCTATACGTGACATTGATGAAGCGGTCGAAGCCGCACGGGAAGCGTCGGCAAATCCCTCCGGATGGCTGCGTATTGCGGCCCCGCTGCTCTTTTCGCAACTGGCTCTCGGGAAACTTTTGGCTGAGTTTCGCCGTCGCTATCCGCGCATTCACGTTGAAGTGATTTCTGAAAACCGGATGAGTGACCTGCTGGATGAGCATTTTGATGTCGCGATCCGTATTAATCCGCACAAGAACAGCACGCTGGTTGGCAGGCAGTTTGCC
Source organism: Kosakonia sp. LAM2021 (assembly GCF_016620385.1). NCBI lineage: Bacteria > Pseudomonadati > Pseudomonadota > Gammaproteobacteria > Enterobacterales > Enterobacteriaceae > Kosakonia > Kosakonia sp. LAM2021. The sequence continues at coordinate 78,785 of NZ_JAENHT010000009.1, read as the reverse complement.
AGAGACAAACTGGCGCTGGTGGCGGTTCCCACGCTTGAGATACCTCCCGGCGATGCACAAAACGCGCCTGAGATCCCGGCGATCGTGATGTCAACTTATTCGGACGGCGAGCTCTGGACCGTTCAGGGCGGGCAGCGTCGTTTCGCGCCGCAACCGGTGATGCGCCTCTCTTCCCTGCTGACCGTGCGGGATGCCACCCTGGCAGGTGCCGGTGCGGCGATGCTTCCGCAATCTATTGTCAGCCAACAGCTGGCAAAAGGTCAGCTGGTGTGCTGGGGAGAAGCCGATACATTGACTGAACTCTGGGTGCTGCACACATCCCGTCGCCTTCAGAGCCCCAAAGTTAAGGCGTTCGTGGCGTTCATCTGCGAGCAATATCCCACCGGCTGGTTCTCTGTCTGAACCGATCGGCTCAGGTATTACCGGATGGTGTATTTGTGTTAAGCAAAAGATTACAGCGCAGTAATGACATTATTCTTGATTGCCCAACCACGAGCGAATTCCCACGCTGTACTGCACGGGGGGTCTGCAAGAGAGTGTTATTCTGCGTAGAAAACCACCAACGCGATGCGAGGTTCCTTTGCCTTTAAATCTCACTACCCGCCCTGCTCTTGCTGATGAGGCGCCAATGCTGGCTGAACTCCGCGTTGAGGCTATGCGCCCGAGTCTTGAGGCGATCAACAGATTCGATCCCATCAGAGCACGCGACCGCTTCCTTTCGACATTTACGGATAAAGAGACGTTCATTCTCTGTTATCAGGATGAGATCGTGGGGTTTTACGTGCTGCGGGATTTCCCGACGTACCTCTATCTGGATCACTTCTATATCAACAATAAATTTCAGGGGAAAGGCGTGGGAAAAGAGGTTTTAAAACGCATACAGCAAAAAGCCAGAAACCTTGGGAAAGCTATCCGACTCATCGCGTTGAAAGCGAGCCCGGCGAATGATTTCTACCTCGCTTTAGGGTTCATTTTTGAGCGAGTTGACGGCGTTGATAATCACTATATATGGGCAGGTGTTGACACTGAGTGATGCACCCTTCTTCAGTGAACTGAGGCAAGGTCGTTGAAGTAAAGCAGTACCGCTGGCAGCAGAGCGGTACTGTAGGTTTAGCGGAGGTTGCCGCTACGTTGATATGCGGTTTATGACGTCAGCCGATAGTGCGACTGCACCAGACCCGAAGGGAAGCTGCGGCTTGATAACAGAGTCAAATCTATATCCTCATTCAGGGCTCCGAACAACGGTATTCCCGAACCAAGCAGGACAGGAACGGTCGTGATAACGATATCGGCAACCAGACCTGCGCGCAGGAACGACTGTATTACTTGCCCGCCATCGATATAGACGCGATGCACGTTCTGCACCGCCAGGTCAGCAAGCACCTCCCCAGGCGTGCGGCATGAGAACTGGACTTTGCCCTTCAGCTTCTCGGGCACGGGAGTATCGGCTAGCTGTCGGGAGAGCACCAACACGGGTCGATCATAAGGCCATTCGTCAAAGGTCAGCACCTTCTCATAGCTGCCTCGCCCCATAACGATCCAATCTTTGTCCGCGATGAATGCTGCATAACCATGATCTTCTGTCGGGTCATCGCGCTGCAATAACCAGTCGATATCGCCATCCTGTCGGGCGATATAACCATCAAGACTGACCGCGATAAAAACATGTGTGGTGACCATCAGGTGCTCCGTATTCAGGTTGCATATATCCCGTTGAGTTTAGGCATGTTAGCGATATTGACCTGCTCCCTGTGGAAAAACGTAGCATGAGAGCAGCAACGTCCCCATTATGGTTAAGGTAAAAAATCGTGTGGTGTTGAATTCAGGATGGAGCGAAAAGCCGTGATCTGCTCCCCATAAAGTAACCTATCGCCATCTTATCAACGTCCAATCCAGGCACCCCACAACCGATCAAGGGGCTGGCATGTCGCCAGTCAGTATTTTTATCAGTGACGCCCCGACTGACGACGTAAAAAGACAATCGCCAGGGCACTATTGACAGCGTATTTCAGCCTGAGTAGGCTCACCGGCACGTCGCGAAAAACGATCATTTCTGCTGCTGAACCGATCGCGTACACGTCGATTCTGTTTCCCTACAGTTTGACCAGCGTCTTCGAAATCAACCGCGTTGCCGCCATGAAATGGCGAAAACGCTTATCGCTACCCGTCGGTAGCGGCATGATAAACGGAGCGTACCTATGCCAAACTCAACTTCTTACCCGCATTTATCTGTCAGTACCCTTCCTGCTTTTTCTCATCCTTCGTGCTTAAACGGTAGTAACACGATGAAGGCGATCCGTTATCACGCTTTCGGTGGGCCTGATGAATTACGCGTTGATGAAATTCCTGTTCCTCACGCTGGACCTGGGGAGGTTCGTATTGCGGTGCATTGTGCCGGGGTGAATCCATCGGACTGGAAACGCAGAGAGGGCCAGTATCAGGCATTCGAGGATGTGGTATTTCCATTCACGGTGGGCGTGGAAGCCAGCGGCATTGTTGATGAAATTGGCGATGGCGTTTCCGGCGTTGCCATCGGCGATGCAGTATTTGGTTTTGGCGACGGCACCGTCGCTGAGAAAGCCATCCTCACACACTGGGCAGCTAAACCCGTTGCAGTATCTTTTGAGGTAGCAGCAGGCTTACCCGTGATTGTTGATACGGCCAGCCGTGCTCTTGATGAAGTAAATATCGAAACGGGGCAGACGCTGCTGGTTAGCGGAGCGGCGGGCGGTGTAGGAACGGCTATCGTCCAACTCGCCTGCCTGCGCGGCATTACCGTTATTGGTTCAGCCAGTTCCCCTAAACATGGCTATCTGGGCTCATTAGGCGCCATTGCGACGACTTACGGCCCCGGTTTACAGGAACGAATAGCTCATTTAGCGCCGATGGGCGTCGATGCTGCCATTGACGTTGCGGGTTCAGGGGTCATACCTGAATTAATTTCCATCGTGGGAAATCCCGCTCGCGTACTTTCCGTTGCGGATTTTTCTGCAGAGCACTATGGCGCGAAATTTTCCCACGGCCCGCCTGAAAAACCGGAACTTGCCCTCGCAAAAATTGCCCGTCTCTGCGCCGATGGCTTGTTTAGACTTCATATTGAAGGCGTATATCCATTGCACCAGACTGCCGATGCACATCGGGTAAGCGCAGAAGGCCACGTAACCGGCAAACTTGTCATCAAAATTGGCTGCAAAATTGGCTGATGGTGCAGCTTGCCAGAAGCAATCGGGTTACCCGTCACGTCTCGCGCTTCAATCCGGGTGCAGCCTCGGTGCCTTCAGTCATGCAATGCACAGTCATCAGGTTGAGGTTATCGGTTGTTGGACACGGACAAATTTTTCGCCAGCCATCGATAACGCAAAGAACGATTTATCTTCATGCCAGCCGGATGACAGGCAGCGTGGGCCACAATTTCCGGCCCACGAGCCCTGCGAGTTTCCTCGCCGTTAACGGTGTTCGCTCAGTGCGGCAATATCCTGTGGGGTAGTACGGCAGCATCCGCCAATAATTCTCGCTCCTGCCGCTAACCACTGGGGCAAATATGCCGCTAAGGATCCGCAGCTCTCGCCGTGTGTATGCCACGCCTTGGTGACGGCGTCATACGTTTCACCAGAGTTAGGATAGACAACCAGCGGCAGCGCGCTGAGGCTTTGCAGATGTTTGAGGGCGGCGGTGGTTTTACTCAGCGCAATACAGTTAATCCCCAGCGCAACGATTTGTGTACAGCCAGACAGCGCGTCGACCACCTGGGCCAGCGGAGTGCCATCGCTCAAGTGCTTGTCGTCACGTAAGGTAAAGGAGAACCACGCCTGCGCATGCGGGTAGTCAGATAAGAGATCGGCCAGCGCTGTGATTTCGGCAAAAGAAGGTAACGTTTCACAGGCCAGCAGATCGACACCGGCATTGAGCAACGCGTCAATTCGCGGGCGATGAAATGCCTGAAACGCCTCGCGGCTGCACACGTAGTCGCCGCGATACTCCGAGCCATCTGCCAGATAAGCACCGTATGGCCCAACAGAGCCCGCCACCAACAGCGGACCGGCATTGGGGTTTTCTGAGCGATAAATGTCACTCGCCTCTTTTGCCAGTTTCACACTCTGTTCAATCAGCGCTTTCGACTGCGCCTCAGTCAGCCCGCGCGCCGCAAAACCAGCGGGCGTGGCCTGATAACTGGCGGTAATGGCTATCTGTGCGCCCGCGCGGAAGTAATCCAGATGCACATCCCGAATACGCTGCGGATTTTCCATTAACACTTTGGCGGACCAGAGATTATCGACAAGGCTGCATCCGCGCGCTTCAAGCTCGGTGGCCAGTGCGCCATCCAGCACGGCAAAGGGATGATGTTCAAGCAGCGTGGCAAGGGAATTACTCTGCGGCATAGTCAGCCTCCTTCAATTTTGTTTTCCGGGTGAGAAAATAGGCACCGTAGCAAAAGGCGACAAACGGCAAACCACAATAGAGCGCAATGCGCTGATCCGCATCGAACGCCAGCCCGATGCAGGCCAGCAGACACAGCACGAATCCAAGTACCGGCACCAGCGGATACCAGGGGGCACGGTATTTCAATGCCGCAGATGGCTTGCCCGACTGCAAGTGGCGGCGACGAAAGACAAAGTGGGCTGCACAGATGCTGAGCCAGACAGCGACAACGGCAAAGCCAGAAATGGCACTGAGCGCAACGAAAACAGTATCAGGGGCAATCACGCTGGATAACAGCGCCAGCAGACCGCCAAGCATAGAGACAGACAGCGCTGTCAACGGCACGCCATTTTTGTTGACGCGGGCAAAACAGCCCGGCAACGTTTTTTCGTTTGCCAGCGACCATAACATACGGCCCGACGCATAGAGCCCGGAATTCGCCGCGGAAAGGATAGCGGTCAGGATGACGAAGTTAAAAATATCTGCCGCATATGGAATGCCTATTTTTTCAAAGACCAGCACAAACGGGCTCTTCTCCACCCCTGCCACATTCGCCGGAACCAGCGCGGCAAGGACAAAAACGGTGCCGATAAAAAACAGGATCAAGCGGGCAATCGTCGCGCGGATCGCGACCGGGATAGCCTGGTGTGGATTTTCCGTTTCACCCGCCGCGATACCGATAAGCTCCGTACCGGAAAAAGCAAAATTGACCGCCACCATGGTCATCAGAATGGGCAAACCACCGTGTGGGAACCAGCCTTCGCGGGTGAGGTTAGAAAGCCCTGGCGACGGTGAACCATCCTTCATGGTGATAAAGCCGAAAATCACCCCGCAGCCCAGGATGATAAAGACGAGAATGGTCGCGACTTTAACCAGCGAAAACCAGAACTCCCCTTCGGCAAAGAAGCGCGTTGAAATCGCGTTAAGACAAAAAATCACCGCACAAAACAGGGCACTCCATATCCAGACTGGAACGTGCGGGAACCAGTACTGCATACAAAACCCGGCGGCGGTAAAGCTTGAACCCAGTGCAACTGTCCAGGTGAGCCAGTAGAGCCATGCCACGGTATACCCGGTCGCCGGACCAATATAGCGCGCCGCATAGACATGAAAAGCGCCTGTTACCGGTATCGCCACGGAAAGCTCGCCAAGGCACTGCATCACCAGCCAGACGACCAGCGCCCCAATCAAATACGCCAGCAAAGTCCCTGCCGCACCGGTGGTAGAGATGATGTATCCGGTATTAAAAAATAACCCTGTGCCAATAACGCCGCCCAATGACAGCATAATCAAATGGCGGGTTTTCATGGTGCGCTTAAGCTCGCCATTTTCTTGTTGTGTCTGCATATCACCTTCTAAACGTATAGATGTCTAAATGTCCGTACTGGGGGTTCTTTATATCGTTATTATCACCAAAAGGCCAGCATCAGGCTGGCATCCGGGCTGAGACACGCAGAAGCAAAGGGCGTACAGCGATCGGGAAAGTGGTTTTGTTAGCGCACCGTAGAGAGGAGATAAGCTAAGCATGTCGCGCGTCTGGATGCCCCTGCCGTTGAACTGAAAATGTCTGTGGCTGTGGGAATGGGGCGTTCTGCGGGGCCTACACCAGCGGGCTTTGCAGCGCAACGACGCGAGCGATACAACCTTGCCCTCTCTGGTGTAACCCGGCGAGCCGGAAAGCCATTATTTCCCCTCACAGGAAATAGAGGCTCAGGTGAAATCCGATAATTTTTGCCCGGAAACGATCAGCTCTTTGAGCAACATTTGACGGCGCTCTTCTGGCGTATCGCGACTCACCATAAAGCAGATTGCAGCGACCGCCTGCCCGCTTCGGGAACGAATCGGTGCGGCCATGCAGCAGGTAAAACTCTCTGATAAGCCTTCCGTCAGGCAATATCCCTGCTGTCCGGCACGATGTATATCTTCAAGGAATGCCTGTTTGTCGAGGATCTGCCCGTTCGCCAGACGGTAATCCTCTTCGGGGATAAGATCGAGAATGGCACTGTCCGACCAGTTACTGAGCAGCAGGCGACCGGTGGCAGTCCAGGGAATCGGTACCCGCACCCCGACATCAGAGGTGATTTTGAAAGGATGGGCATTACTTTCCGACAGTACAACGGTGTACTTATTCCCTTCCAGCATACAGAGCTGCACCGTCTCGCCATGGCGGGCCACAATCTCAACCATCAACTGATGTGAGCGGCGGATAAGATCGTTATGCGCCATGTAATCCGCACCGTAATAGTGCATTTCACGGCCGAAGAACACCGCACCGTCGGCATCCAGTTCAAGCAACCCGGCTTCACTCAGCAGGTTGACGAGCTCATATATGCTGGAGCGCGGCGCGCCGGTGGCGTCGATCAAATCGCGCATCGCCATGGGCTGACGAGCGATATGCAACTGGCGAAAAATGTCGATAACCCGGTCAACACCGCGCGCTCGCGATGACTTCTCATCCGGCATAAGCAAATTCTCCTGATGCAGTCGGGCGGTCGCGCCAGACAGTTAAAAAGAAAAGCATCATACACCCGGCGGCGTCGTTAACCCATCCCCGTTAATTAAAATTCCGGTACCAGCGTTTATATTTTTCTGTTCTATTTTGGGGCCTCATTTTAGCGCATGAGATGAAGGTTATTTTTTTAAATAACGACAGCGGTAACATTTCCAGCCAGGAATTACCTTAATTACTTTTTTATTTTGCGATCGCGACGACATCACGAGAAATTAAATTCCTCGCGATATATTGCAAAAGCAAAAAACCTGTGCAAATCTTGCTCTATCCGATATTGCAGATAGCAATCTGATATACCAGACAACAATCACCCGCTACTGACGGGTATTCTCAGAACAGAAAGGAGCAGCGTTGCATGACGATTAAGCGTTATGGCATTGAAGGCGGCACCGGTACAGGTGGGCAGAAACTGCCGTTCGCACGGGCAGTTGAGGCCGATGGCTGGCTGTATATCTCCGGCCAGACACCGATGCGCGAGGGCGAAGTAGTGGAAGGCGGTATCATCGAACAGACGCAACTGGCGTTCGATAACTGTCTCGCCATCATGCGGGAAGCAGGCTATCGCGTGGAAGATGTGGTGCACGTCACGGCGGTATTAACCGATGCGCGCTATTTCAGTTCATTTAACAAAGTATTCAGAGAGATATTTAGTGATAATCCGCCAGCGCGTATTTGTAGCGTGCAGGATTTAGTGGTCGACTGCAAAGTGGAAGTGGATATGAAATGTTTCCGCGCTGACCGCAAATAATTAAAACCGTTAAAACAGGCTGCGCGTTTTTATTTTTTCTTCGCCAACACCAGGGCTGCCTGTTATTAATTGATGCTTTTGCTTTTTCACTGGAATATCCCGAAATAATCGGCGCTGCCGCTGCGCGGGCGATCGCCTGGCTTATTACGGGTGACACGGTATTACACCGTCTCGTCAAACATTAAAAGAGAGCATAAAAAATGAATGCAACGACATCGCTGAAATTAAGTGCCACAGCACTGGCCGGCGCGCTGGTATTGCTGACTGTGGCGGGCTGTACGCCGACCGAAGAGAAAAAAGAAGCCGGTGCGGCGCCGCAGTCTGCACTGCAAACCGTCCTGCAGCGCGGCACACTGCGCGTGGGCGACTGCCTGAGCTTTGCCCCGTTTGGTTTTTACGATAAAGATGGCAATCCGGATGGTTATGATGTCGATCTGGCCAAAGCGCTGGCGAAAGAGATGGGCGTCAAACTGGAGATGGTCAACACCACCAGCGCCAACCGCATCCCTAACCTGCAAACCAATAAAGTCGACGTGGTGTTCTGTAACTTCACCCGCAATCTGGAACGCGCCAAAGAGATCGGTTTCACCAACCCGTATGTCGTAGCGAGTGAAGCCATGCTGGTGCGCAAAAACAGCGGCATTCAGTCCGCACATGACATGGCCGGAAAAACCATCGCCACGGTGAAAGGCTCCACCAACGGTGACGAAGTACGCAACCTTGGCATCGACGTGAAAATTCAGGAGTACGACTCATCTCAGGCGGCGATTCTGGCGGTGAAGCAGGGACAAGCTGATGCGATGATCGAAGATAACAACTTCCTCGCCTATCAGGCGAAACTCGATCCGTCGCTGACCGTAACCAACGAAGCGCTGGTGCCGCTGGAGTACAACGCCTTCGGTGTGAAACAGGGTGATCAGGTATGGACCAACTACCTGAACGAATTCCTTTTTGAAATCAACGCATCCGGTGAAAACGCACAGTTGTATGAGAAATGGTTCGGCAGTAAACCGCGCTACCCGTTGAATCCGCAATACTGATTGTTCGCCCGCGGTGCAGCAGCCAATGCTGCACCGCCTGAAGGAGTCACACCATGAGTTATCAATGGCTAACCCTGTGGCGCTACGCCGACACTTTTCTGGACGCCGCCTGGCTAACGCTACAGGTTACGCTGCTGGCGTTTATCCTGGCAGTGGCTCTCGGGCTGCTGGCCGCGCTGGCGAAATCCTCGCCGCTGGCGCCGGTACGCTGGCTCAGCCACTGTTACGTCGAGTTCATCCGCAATACCCCGGTGCTGTTGCAAATTTTCATTATCTTTTTTGGTCTGCCGTCGGTGGGTATCACCATGAGCGCCTTTACCGCAGGCGTGCTGGCGCTGGGGATTAACGTGGGCGCTTATCTGTCGGAAACCTTCCGCGCCGGCATTCAGTCGGTCGCGAAGGGGCAGCTGGAAGCGGCGTATATTCTCGGTATTCCGCGCCGACAGATCTTTCTCAGCGTGGTGTTGCCGCAGGCGGCGCGTGCGGTGTGGCCTGCCATTATCAATAACCTGATTCAGCTACTGCTCGGCACCTCACTGCTCTCCGCCATCGCGCTGCCGGAACTGACCGGCACTGCAACGGTGATCAATGCGCGCACCCTGCTCTACATCCAGACCTTCAGTATTGTCGCACTGGTCTATCTGCTGCTGAGCAACCTGTTTTCATGGCTTGGCAGCATGGCAGGACGCCGGATGTTCCATCCGCCGCTGGTGACGCCGGTAAAAAAGCCCGGCTGGCAGTGGGCAAAAAAATGGCTGATTAACCCAGCGAAACGGGAGAATGCCCTATGAGCGAACTTATCATCAACTCGCTGCCAATCCTGCTGAAAGGCCTGGTGATCACGTTACTGCTCTCCATCGCCGCTATCGTCGGCAGTACGCTGCTCGGTTTACTGGCAGCGGTGTTACGCACCAGCCGTTTGCCGGTCGCTAAACAGATCGCCGTGTTTTACACCGAGCTGTTTCGCGGTACGCCGGTACTGATCACGCTGATGTTTATCTATTTCGGCGTGGCGTACTTCGGCTATGAAATCAATCTGTTCGCCGCTGGTATCCTCGGACTGAGCATTTATCAGGGCGCTTACATTGCCGAAGTATTCCGCGCCGGGATTGAAGCTGTCCCCAAAGGCCAGTGGGAAGTGTCGTGGATCCTTGGCCTGTCAAAACGCCAGACGTTTGTTAGCGTGATCCTGCCGCAGACGCGCGGCATCGTACTGCCGCCGCTGGTGGGGCAGTATCTTTCACTGATTAAAGATACGTCGATTGTCAGCATGATCGGCATGTCGGAATTGATGCACCAGGGCCAGGCCATTGTCGATCGCATCGGTCAGCCGGTGGTGATTTACGGCCTGGTGGCCCTGCTCTACTTCGTTGTCTGCTTTCCGCTTTCCCGTTGGGTTCAACATCATCAAACCAGGAGCCAGTTATCATGAGCAAATCCGCCATTACGCTGAGCCGGATCACCAAATCCTTTGGCTCAACCCAGGTACTGAAAGAGATAAGCCTTGATGTGTCGCCCGGCGAAGTGCTGGTGCTGATTGGCGCATCCGGTTCCGGCAAAAGCACGGTATTACGCATTATGAGCGGGCTGGAAACCGCCGATGGCGGGGAAATCTGGGTAAATGAAGTACCGCTGCACGACCGCAAACGCAGCCGCGAGATCTGCGGCCACGTCGGCATGGTGTTTCAGCAGTTCAATCTGTTTCCCCATAAAACTGCGCTCGGTAACGTGACGCTGGCGTTAATTAAAGCGCAGAAATTGTCCGAAGCCGAAGCCAATAAACGCGGTATGGCGGCTCTGAGCCGTGTCGGGCTGGCCGAGCGCGCGCACCATTATCCGGCTCAGCTATCCGGCGGTCAGCAGCAGCGTGTGGCGATTGCCCGCGCGCTGGCGGTGGAGCCGAAAATTATGTTTTTCGATGAAGCGACGTCCGCGCTCGATCCCGAACTGGTTGGCGAAGTGATGGAGGTGATGCGCAGCCTCGCGCGTGAAGGTATGACCATGGTGGTGGTGACCCACGAAATGGGTTTTGCGCGTAAAACCGCTGACCGCGTGGTGTTTATGGATCAGGGCGTGATCGCCGAGCAGGGTTCGCCGGAGCAGATCTTCGTCAATCCGCAGAATCCACGCACCCAGCAGTTCTTATCGCGTGTGCTTGAGCACTAACAGGAGGCATGATGTCGATTCACTTTCCCTTACAGGCGGACGGCGCGCTGGATGCGCTGCAACCTGCGCCGCGTTTCAAATCAGTCGCCGGCTCCGGTAATCAGCCGCTGGCTAACGGCACCCCGGTCTTTAACAGCCCGGACGTGTTTTCCCCACTGATGTTGATGAAGCAATCCGCGCTGGAGAATAACCTGCGTCAGCTGGCTGCGTTTTGTCGTGAGCAAGGCGTAATGCTGGCGGCACACGGCAAAACCTCAATGTCTGCGGCAATACTGCGCCGCGCCATCACGGAAGGCGGTGCCTGGGGATTGAGCGCCGCAACCCCTGCGCAGGTTCGCGCGTTGCGCCAGTTCGGCATTCGTAACGTCTTCCTCGCCAATGAACTGGTCGATCCCGCTGGCATTCGCTGGATAGGCGAATGGCAACAGCAGCATCCCGACCATAGTTTCCTGTGTTACGTCGATTCGCTGCAGGGTGTTCGTCTGCTGGAGCAACATCTCGGCGGGAGCCGCATTGCAGTCCTGCTGGAAATGTCGGTCAGCGGCGGGCGCACCGGCTGCCGTTCATCCGCTGAAGCCCTGGAGATTGCCGCCGCGATTGCCGCCAGCCCTGCCCTGCAACTGGTCGGTGTCGCGGGTTATGAAGGTGCGCTCGGTGCCGGACGTGATGCTGCGGGCGTGCAGCGCGTCAAAGATTACTGCCAGATGCTGATTGCCACGGCGGCGCTGCTCGCCGAAAAACAGCTGTTTGCCAGCGAGCAGATTATCCTCAGTGCCGGTGGCGGCGCATGGTTCGACGTGGTGTCGGCGTGTTTCACCGCCGCGAACCTGCCACTGCCCATGACACCGCTGATTCGATCAGGCGCTTACATGGCGCACGACAGCGGCCTGTACGCGCGCATTGCGCCTTTTGCGCAGCCCGGTGCAACACATCATTTCACCGCCGCGCTAGAGATCTGGGGACGGGTATTGTCGCGCCCCGAACCGGGTCTGGCGTTTGTTGATTTCGGACGCCGCGATGTGCCGTTCGATCAGGATCTGCCCAATCCGCTGTGGGTGCGCAACGTTGATGGCAGCGCCCCGCGTGCAGCGTCTGGCATGCGTATCAGCGAGGTGAACGACCAGCATGCGTATTTGTTACTGCCGCAAGAGGATGCGTTAAAGCCCGGCGACTGGGTGGGCTGTGGTATTTCGCATCCCTGTACCGCATTCGATAAATGGCGGTATTTGCCGCTGGTAGATGATGATTACTGCGTCACAGATTCACTGGAAACCGCGTTCTGAGTGAAACATCGAATCGTAACGGCACGATGTGTCGCGCTGTTTTTACCTGTGCGACTGCACCGCGCTTATCCGTTCTTTAACTGCCACGACATTCCGGCCGGAAAGCAATTATTCCGGCCAGTACGATTCGGCTTTCACTTTTATTAAATGGCGTAAACGCTGAGCTTCCTTTTGCGGTGGACAACCAAAGAACCGGCTAAATTCTCTGCTAAATTGTGTCGGACTGAGGTAGCCAACCCTGAAAGAGGCTTCACTGGCCGTGACATTGCGCTTCACCATTAAAAAACGCGCCTGGTGCAGCCTGATGGAAATCAGATACTGTTTGGGTGTTGTGCCGGTGAATGCTCTGAAATGGCGATGAAAAGAGGGAGAACTCATGCCTGCGTCTTTAGCCAGCATCTCCACGTCAACAGGCTCCATAAATCGGGTATGCATGGTGCGAATAGCGCCAGCAATTTGCCTGAAATGCCCTTTTCCCGAGAGTGCCGCTCTGATGGAGGCTCCCTGCGTATCGATCAGGACGCGATAATAAAGTTCTTTCAGAATCCCCGGCCCCAGGATTCTGGCCTGCTCCTCATCAGAAAGCGCCCGCAGAAGGCGATACACCGTATCGGCCAGCTCTTCTCCCAACGGGCTGGAAAACATAATTCCCGCCTGCTCATTTCCGCTTACCTCGCTTTCCCCCATTTCAATCAATAATTCGGCAATTGTGGCGACATCCAGCGATATCGACATAGCCAGCAGCGGTTCTTGCTGGCTGGCAGTCGTCTGGCTGCTGAAAGGAACAGGCGCGGAGACCACCAGATAATGCCCGGGATCGTAGGTAAATTCCCGCCCACCCATCAGACCGGTTTTCTTGCCCTGCAGCACAATAACAATGCAGGGTTCATAAAGGACGGGCGTGTGGGGCATCGACGCATTGACCCGCAACAGTTTTATTGCCGTCATCCGGGTGCGCGAGTAGCCCTCATCAGGCGCAAGCGCCAGCAAAGCAGGGATCATTTTTCGCGTAAGGCTTGAGGTAAGTCCGGACACTGCGCCCCCGAATATACAAAAGGATAATTTTCTGAGCCTGCATGAGGTTATCAACCAAAATTCTGACAGAAAAAGATAATCTTTGTACAGAAACCTTCATTGTTGCATTGCGCTGCTTCTCATACTCTTTTTGCAGCAAACAAAGAGGAGAAGTGATGCAAGTTCATCCTGAATCAAGCTTATGACAGGAACGGGCCGGAAACGTCGTTTCGAGGCATCTCGCGACCATCTGTCGCACCGCTTTTCTCTCTCAACACTCATATCGGCTGATGAAAACGATGACGTTCAGGCGAGGCAATGCAAAATTTGAGGATTAAAAATGGCAGATTTTTTGGGATTAACGAACAAAGTGGCAATCGTCACGGGCGCCGCTGGGGATATTGGCAGATCCACCGTAAAACGTCTCGTCAGCCATAACGTGAAGGTGCTGGCGCTGGATATCGACCCGGCGGTTAATGCCCTGGCTCAGCGCAATCAGGTGGTGACGCAGATATGCGATGTCAGCCAGGAACAGGAAGTGATCAGCGCTGTCACTCTTGCTCAGGCGGAATTCGGCGGCGTGGACATTCTCATCAACAATGCGGGCAAGACCCTGAATAAGCTCGCTACCGACACATCCGTTGAAGAGTGGGACAGCATTATGACCATTAATGCCAGAGGGTATTTTCTCCTGAGCCGGGAAAGCCTGAAGGTGATGCAGCCCCGCCGGCAGGGCGCGATCGTTAATGTGGCGTCGGTGGTGAGCATGGTAGGTATGAAAGCCACGTCCGCTTATTCGGCCTCTAAAGGTGCCATCGCGCAACTGACGAAAGTACTGGCGCTGGAAGCGGCTGAGTATGACATTCGGGTTAATGCCGTCGCTCCTGGTGTCGTCGAAACAAATATTCTGACCGGCATAGTGGAAGACAGCCGCGCGACGCTTGCCAGCTACGGCCACGCGCATCCACTTGGGCGGGTGGCCCAGCCGGAAGAGATTGCTGAAGCCATTATCTGGCTTGCCTCGCCTAAAGCCAGCTTCGTGACGGGAACAGTATTAATGGCTGACGGCGGTTATACCGCACAGTAACAAGGAGCCAATGATGAAAAAGCAGAGCATTTTAATTGTCGGAGCCGAGAAAGGGCTGGGGCACGGGCTGACAGCAGCCTATCTGCAGCGGGGCTGGGACGTTTTCGCCACCCATTTACCGGATGCGAATATCTCCGCCCTGCTCACGCTGGCAGAGCGTTACCCTGGCAATCTGATGACCGGCGAGATGGATGTCACCAACAGCGCCCATATCGGGCCACTTATCGGCAGGCTCCGCGACCGGCAGTTTGACGTTATTTTTATGGCGGCCGGTATTTACGGTCCCTTGCATCAATCCGTGTTGCAGGCATCTGACGCCGAATTCCAGCAAATTATGCTGACCAATGCGTTTGGCCCTGCCCGCCTGGCCCGGCATCTCCTGTCGGTACTTAAACCCGCGGGAAGCCTGGTTTTCATGTCGTCGCACCGAGGCAGCATTGCCGGCAATACCGAACCGGGGATCGGTCTTGAGCTTTACCGGGCCAGTAAAGCGGCGCTGAATATGCTGGCGCGTTGTATTTATATGGATATCAGCCAGGGAGCACAGACAGTTCTATCCATTCATCCTGGCTGGGTGGCGACAGCGATGGGCACGCTGGATGGTACGGTGGAGGCGGAGATTGATGTAAAAACCAGCGTCAATGGCATGATCAGTGTGATTGAGCAACACCGAAACGCCAGAAGCCATCTCTTCCTCGATTATGAGAACAACAGCTGGCCCTGGTGATAACCAACAAAACTCTTTTATCGGGTTAACCCCGACCCCGGGAATAAACACCCGGGGTTAGCCTTTCGGCGTTATTCAGAGAGCCGGGCGCATTGCTCAGGCTTCAACCTGACTTTCGCATTTATTTTCATCCGTATGCGTTCGATCGTATTCAGCCTGCGCTACTGCAATGGCCGGACCAAACTCCTGCGCCCAATTCGCCAGCGCAATAAAAGGCTGCTGGAGTGACTGCGCCAGCGGCGTAATGGTGTATTCGACACTCACCGGATATGTGGACAAAACCTGGCGATTAATTAAACCGTTTCGCTCCAGCCGTTTCAGCGCATCGGCCAGCGCCTTGTGGGTAATTCCGTCCAGACGTCGGCGAAGTTCATTGAATCGGCAAGGTTCCGTACACAGTACGGTCAGAATTAATATCGACCATTTATTGGTGATGTGTTCTAACACCAGACGGGTATTTCTCTGGTCTATCAGGCAGTTATCGTGGTTTTCTTGCATAGCGATATAGTCACTTATAGTTGGTATAGCGAAAGTGCGTAATTGATATTAAGTATAGAATTTATATCATCTGCTTTCGACCTCAATCGGAGAAATCAGATGGGCAAAATAGAGAAAAAAGTCGCGGTGGTACTTGGTGGTGCAAAAGGAATTGGGCTGGCGATCAGCCAGCGTTTAGCCGCTGAGGGAGCCATAACCTGGTTCACTTCCCGACGGGAAGAAGAACTTGAGACAGCCAAAAGCAAAATATCAGGAACCGTGATGCCGCTGCAGGCTGATGTCAGTCAGAAGAACGAACTGAGCCGTATCATGCAGACGGTTTCAGAAAAATCAGGTCACATCGATATCCTGATAATCAATGCGGGAATATCGGAATACGCCCCGCTTGAAGAGGTAAGTGAGCAACATTTTGACCAGACGTTTGGCCTGAATGTTCGCTCCCCCGTCTTTGCCCTGCAGGCAGCATTGCCACTGATGAAACCCGGCAGCAGTGTCGTTCTCATCGGTTCTATTGCTGATGTTCTCGGCACACATGGTTATGGCGTCTACTCGGCCAGTAAAGCGGCGCTGCGCTCTTTCGCCCGCACCTGGACACGTGAACTTGCGACTCGCGGTATCCGTGTTAACGTTGTCGCGCCCGGCCCGATAGACACTGAAATGATGGCCGCAACGTCTGATGAAGTGCGTAAAAGCTTAACCAGCGCAATACCGCTCGGCAGAATGGGCCAACCTGAAGAGGTTGCAAACGCCGCATTTTTCCTCGCAAGTGACGAGAGTTGCTACATTGCCGGTGCAGAGATTTGCGTTGATGGCGGCATGACGCAGGTTTAAGCATGCATACGACGGCCATCCTGGGATGGCCGCTCAGAAGTTGCGGCAAGATCGGATAATGTCCGCTATCCAGTCTGCAAATGCGCGCACCGCGCGAGAAAGAAAGCGTTGATGTGGGTACTGCAAAGTAACCGGTACTGATGGCGGTTGCCTGTCTGCAAGCACCTCAATGAACCGTCCTTGAGATGCTCTGAGACAATGCGCTCAGCAAACTGCGCCAGCCTGAAACTTTCCTGCCGCTTACGCAGTCGCGCTGACAGGCATGAAACGCCTGAGCATGATTTATTACGTAATCGCTTTTGCCGCAAGTCTCGGGATCAGTGGCGTCGTCAAAGCATGATGATGCGTTGTTTAAAGCGGAATCAGCGAAATTTGCCGGTTTACCAGAAAGCCGGTTCACTGCGTACACAACGTAACGGCCCTGCTTACTGCATGCTGGCAGAACTGAACCGGCTGGTCTTTAATGCCGCAGGCCTGGCTTGTCATGTCCCGGATCCGGCCTGTGTCACTGACGTGTCACCTTGCCGTCATGCCGATGTCGTGTGCGGTGCCAGCCTGATATGTAAGTCTCATCGCAGGCATTGCAGTGGACGTTAACAGCGATAAGTGTCGCTGAAAAATTAGGGTGTGACGGTTCACCGGTGCTGAAGAAAAAGATTCACTTTCGTAATCGGGACAAATTATGAATATGGCACACTTTTTAAGAGCAACACCCGTATGGGTATGGATATTGCTGGCCTTTTTACTACGTCGCGGTTTTGCTGCGCTTTATGACCGGAAGATGGCAATCGGACGATTGTTTTTACTCCCGGTACTTTTTCTTGCTTGGGGAGCGTATGGCGTTATCACCGAGACGGAACGGGTTGGAGTAAGCCTTACAATGATGACCGCCGGGCTGTTTGCAGGCACCGCACTCGGATACCGATTATGGCGCTCACAGCCACCGCTGAGAAATACAGACACTCCAGGCATGATTATCAGAGCCGGGACACCGCTGACTCTGGGATTGATTGTGATTGCTTTTAGTATAAAGTTTGCCCTGACCTCGGCCCTTTATCTGCAGCCTGGATTAAGGTCAGCCATCAGCTTTTGCATGTTGTTTGGCGGGGTGACGGGGCTTGTTGACGGCCTATTCTGGGGGGGAACCCTGAGACTTTACCTCCCCTGGTACAGTAAAAGATGATTAATGCACGTCGCTCGTTATTGAAATCCACCCGACTCGCAGAATCAACGATGCTGTTCCTTGCCCTGCTGATATTCTTGGCCAGGCTGGCCCCGGCCAGCATCCCGGTAAGTGGACAGGCTGCTTTTTTCTCCGTGAGCGTCAAAGCCGATAATACAAACTATCTGACAGGCGGCTTTTCGCGAGAGGCGGACGTTTTTTAACCATCCAAATTAGCGTTTAAAGCGCTACAGGCATCACATCTCAAAGCCCTTTCCCTGGTCTGCTGGCGAATAATTATGTGTTGAGATGCCTGCGCGAGATTGACTCTCCCTGAACGAAAAATGAGGTTTGGCATTTTTGCCGTTACGCCATTATAAGTACACATTCACGATGCCCACTTATCCTATCTGATGAGCAAATTTATGAATGAAGACAACGCCTGGAGCAAGCGCTATACGCTCACTGTCAGAAGCACACCAAAAGCAATATGGCAGGCCTTTGTCGACACCGATAACTGGAAGCGATGGAACCCTGGCGTTAAGTCAATCGCTATCGAAGGGCCATTTCATACGGGAACATGGTTCACGATGGCGTTACCTGAAGGAGAGGTTGTCCGTAGTCAACTTACCGAAGTTTCTGAAGAAAAATATTTCATTGATGAGACCTGGGTGGATGAAACACGGGTCAACGTAGAACATCGTATCGAGGCATCCGGCTCCGATGAAAGTATAGTGATTTATGCGATCAGCACCCAGGGTCCCCAGGCTAAGGCTTTCGGAGAGGGGATCAGCGCAGATTTCCCGGAAGTGATGGCGGGATTGGCTAAATACCTTGCCGAAACAGATTCAATGTGAATGACATCTAAAATTGCCAGCTTTGTCGGAGGGTTGGATGATAATCCTGACGGAATTGCCACAGAGCATAACGGTTTGTACATGCTGGCATTTATTAAGTCATCAATTTGAGAAAAATTATGAAAAAATCGATAGTTCCTGAAGAATTTCAGCATTATTTCGATGACTGGCACTTCTCCCCGGTCATCGAAGCTGATGGCACAGTGTATCTCTCAGGCGTTACCGCGGCACGCAAGGACAAACCGATAAGTAAGCATCCTGAAGAACAATTCCACGATGCCTTTTATAAGCTGGGTATTTATTTAAACGCCGCCGGTTTGGGCTATGAAAATATACTTGAAATGACCACTTTTCATATTGATCTTAAAAAACATATAGACGTTTTTTCTAAAGTAAAAGATGAGTATATAAAGGCGCCGTACCCGGCATGGTCTGCTATTGGTGTAGCAGAATTCATTCCTGAAAACGCACTTGTGGAAATGCGAATTGTGGCTAAAAGGTAATTTCTGCATGTCATATTTTATGAGGGCTTCACTGTGAGTGCTAAATTAATTGAGCCTTTGATGTCCGATTTATATATCCTGGAGCCATTAGATAAATCTCATGCTAACGAAATGTATGCAGGATTATGTTCTATTGACGATTATAAGTTTATACCGACCAACCCACCGGCAAACATGGATGAGTTGACAGCGCGTTATGAGAGAATATCTCTGCGTTACTCACCGGATAAGAGCCAAATTTGGCTAAACTGGGTGATTATACATCGTAACTCTGGCGCGTATCTTGGATATGTCCAGTCGACCATTATGGTTGATAAAGGCTGGGCATATATTGCTTATCATGTGTTTGGGATGTATCAAAAAAGAGGGGTGGCGAAACAGTGTGTGCGTATGGTAATAGATTTTTTATTTAATAATTATAAGTTATCTCATGTCGACGCATTGATTGATTCTCGTAATCTGGCATCAATTGGTGTAGTGGAATCGTTGAAACTCAAAAAAATTAATGAGCTGAAAGATGCGGATTTCTTTAAAGGATCAACAAGCAATGAATTGCATTACAGAGTTTTTAATAATGAATGGACACCGAAAGCGTGAGTTTATAACGATAAATTACAGGAGCTATGAAAGTTGATTAACCAAAAAAAACAAAAGACGTTCAAAATTATAATTAATGCACCTCATTTAAGTATTGAAATATCGCTATTCGCAATACCATTCCCCCCATCACACAGTCGCCTGTAAACCCCGTTCAAATGAGAAGCGTGTTTATTTTGAGCTTCTCCCGGCTAATCAATCTATCAATATACTTGCAAGGTCTGTACGCTTCTCGCACGAACGCGTCGGCCCTAAGCAGGCGAAAAGCAGACGCGACGCTGGTTACATCACGCATCCATTAATGGTGACTACCTGAATTGGTAGCCGCCTTCCTCATTCGAACCTGAAAACTTGTGGCGTTTCGCGAGCCTGGGTATTCTCATTCAGGGCTCGTGCTGCCCGCCGCTCGCTTCCTGAAAGGAAAAGGTGAAAGCATGTTTGTTCTCAACCTCATTGATTTTAAAACTCTTGATGGTCGGGACGTGGTAATGCGAGCACCACCATTTCCTGACAGCAGGAGAAAATATGTTTTCTATCGAGCAAGCCAAACAAATGGCGGCAAAGTTAAAAACCTCTCTTGAGTTGCGTGAAAATAAGCTTTCTTATTCCACCGCGCTCGAAACGGTTGCACACCAGTTAGGCTTCAAAGACTGGAACACAGCGGCAGCAACGTTGCCCCCGCAGATCTCCCCGTCTGAAATTCAATTCAGTAAACCCATCCCCATCCTGCGAATTTTTGATGTCCGCAAAGCACAGGAGTTCTATCTTGAATTTCTCTCATTCAGCGTTGAGTTTGAACACCGGTTCGAGCCCGGCTTACCGCTGTATATGGGCATTGCCAGAGAAGGGTTGCAGTTACATCTTTCTGAACATCACGGTGACGCCAGCCCGGGCGCGACGATATTTATCCCTTTGAATAATATCGAGCTGTTGAGAAATGAACTCCACGGCAAGCAATATGGATACGGCCGCCCGGAAATCGTGAAGCAAGACTGGGGAGACGTCATGGAAGTCCACGACCCGTTTGGCAACCGGCTGCGCTTCTGTCAACAAAGCTAGTTTGCCCTTCTTAAATAGGGGGGATCGCCACCAGCGCTTTCCCCCTTATTACGCCATTCGTGGATGGCACAAACCTGCCCATCGACAGCACAACCTTTTCGCCATGCGCGATACGCGAACACTGGGTTTCGGACAAATACCCGCGTCTGGAAGGTTCATTTCTCTATTATCCGCACCGCAATGCGCCGCCCGTTCTGCGAGCGGTTATAGAAACGTTGAGAATTTAACGGATAAAGTGGATGTATCGCATGAGGGCTAAACGGTGTCCGCTTTTAGTCCAGCCCTGACGCAGGAAAGCGTTGCGCGAAAGGCAAACGTCTGGGTAGCTATCCAGTTGCAGTGAAAATGACACGACAGGATTAATGATGTTTCAGGCCTGGCAACGAGCTCTTAACGCCAGGTTGCATGTCAATCAGAGAGCACGCGCTAAGTTGCCGTTTTGCCCTTCCCCATTGTCATCTAAAAATTCAGGAATATTTAATGAAATCTGAAGTTCGCCCTTACAGACGCTACCTGAACATTTTTATGCTTACCGCTGTGCTGGTTCTCTTTACGACAGGATATACACCTCTGGCTCACTCTGCAGACAACAAACCTGTGAATATCGCGGTCTACCGGGGGGAAGCGGGTTGCGAGGGCTGCTCAGAAATGGTTGTAAAATCGCTCGTTAATACCGGCCTGAAACTCGCCATCAGCTATATCGGCGAGAACGAAAAGCTCAAATTAAACCGCCAGAACCTGAAGAAGTTTGATTTGTATATTCAGCCCGGAGGCGGACAGGATATTCCTGCGGCTTACAATGCGATAGGTGATGAAGGCGCTGACGCTATCCGGGAATTTGTGCGTTCTGGTAAGGGTTATCTTGGGTTATGTATGGGCGCTTATCTTGCGGACAAAGACTGGATAGGGCTTATTAATGCTCCCCTTGATTCAGAAGCTGGCCGGCCGGGTGCAGAGGCTAATGACGAAGGCGATTACACGCTTTCAGTGAAATGGGGAGGCAAAGAGGAGTCGTTTTACTATCAGGATGGCCCTTATCTGAGTAACAGTACTAAAAGCCCCGGCTATACTCCCATCGCTTATTACCTGAATGGCGACGTTGCAATGGCGGCCTACACCTATGGAACAGGTAAGGTTGTGCTTACCGGACCTCATCCAGAAGCTGATGAAAGCTGGATTGATGCAAGCAAACCCGGGTATATCCCCGCAGAAAGCAAAATGACGCGCCTGCTTAAATATCTGGATCCGAAGAAAGACAAAACGCCAGCGCCGTGAAAACGCGCATCCCTGCCCCGCCGCTGGAAGAGCCGGTATTGGCAATCTGGCCAGCATTGAGCAAAGCGCGGTCGCTGGTAACAAGTTACGCAATGTCGTTCACAGTCTGACGCAGAAAAAGCCAAGCCTTAAATACTTCAGTCTGGAGGGCGCCTGACACTCACAATGACGACTCCGGGAAGGATTAGCAATATCCACTATTTCCACTCAACGGCACCGCTTTTTCATAATCCTCATCAATAGTTCACCGATTCAGAATGAACACAATCTGAACGTCGTTCGTCGAAAATATTTTAAAAAATTACCAAAACTGGCAGTTGATTCCTATTTGTATGACCTTTAGGATTCTCACGCAACTTATTGATTAAATTTGTTTTAGGGAAATAAAAATGAAAAAAAGTAGTGTTGCAGTGATGATGATGGCCGCTCTTTCAGCAGCAGCTTATGCGGATCCTATGCAATATACACCGGATTTATCCCCGGAGAGTGTTACTGTTTCAGCTTCTGCCGGGATGTTGGCCGGAAAATCCCATGAAATGGTCTATGACGAAGTGACAGGGCGTAAGATCAGCCAGCTGGACTGGAAACTTAAAAATGTCGCTATTCTGAAAGGTGACATTTCCTGGAACGCGTACTCTTTTCTGACACTGAACGCACGTGGCTGGACATCTCTGGCATCTGGCTCCGGTCATATGGATGATTACGACTGGCAGAACGCCAGCCAGAGAGACTGGACAGATCACTCCTCACATCCGAGTACGGATGTGAATTATGCCAATGAATACGATCTCAATGTAAAAGGCTGGGTTTTCCAGGACGAAAACTATAAAGCTGGCGTGGTTGCTGGTTATCAGGAAACACGTTTTAGCTGGACGGCGACCGGCGGTTCTTACAACTACGATAACGGCGCGTATACCGGAAACTTCCCGGCAGGCGAGCGTGGCATTGGTTATAGCCAGCGTTTCTCAATGCCGTACATTGGCCTCGCGGGCCAGTATCGTATTAATGACTTTGAATTTAATGCCCTGTTCAAATTCAGTGATTGGGTCAAAGCTCATGACAACGATGAACACTACATGCGTGATCTGACCTTCCGTGAAAAAACGAGCAACTCACGCTATTACGGTGCGTCAATTGATGCCGGCTATTACGTTACGCCGCAAGCCAAAGTCTTTGCCGAATTCACCTATAGCAGCTATGAAGAAGGCAAAGGCGGTACGCAGATTATTGATACCACCAGTGGTCAATCTGCATCTATTGGCGGAGATGCTGCAGGCATTTCCAACAAAAACTATACCATTACCGCTGGTCTGCAATATCGCTTCTAAATCAGCGCTGCGTATATAGTCTTTACAGACACGAAGCCCCTGACGGGGCTTTTTTTATAGAGAAATTTTTCTGAAAACCATTCTGAAAGAGGTTTTAGATAAGGTAGCAGTACTCCATTGATTCGTACCTTAGATCAGGCATAAACACGACATAATGTCCCTGTAATGCTCAGCGTCCAGTCCCGCGTGGAAGCCGGAATAAATGCAGACTTCCCGGCGTAGAGCGTGAGTATTTTGCCGGATGCATGTTCTAATACCGCGTGTCCATCAATGACTAATACGATTTCAGCGCTGGTAGTCTGTATAGCAAGATTATTAGCCTCGCTATATACATCAAAACAGAAATCCTCAACCGGAACATCATAATGCTGCCACCCGACGTGTTTTGCCGGTGCCATCCGTAATTGCTCCTCGCTGATAGGTTCAAAAACGGTACAGGCAACCAACTCTGCAAGGTTTATATTTTTGTCCGTTAACCCTGCTCTCAGTACGTTATCGGAACTGGCCATCACCTCGACGGCCACTCCCTGTACATAGGCATGCAACGTGCCCGGCGAAAGAAACATCGCCTCGCCTGGCTGTAAGGTCAGGCTGTTGAGAAAAAGCGGTGCGAACAGGCCGATATCATCCGGATAATGCTGGCGCAGACGAAAAATAAATGACGCCAGGTTGGCGTCATATAATGCCTCAGCTTCATCGAGCAGGCGTGTTAATGCTTTCTGCTTTTCATCCTGCGGCAGTTGCATCAACGTGACAAAAAAAGCCTGCATCGTTTCCGCGCAAGGGTGTAACGCTAATAGGTTTAACACCGCCTCCAGCGAAGAAATATTCAGCTTTTTAAAATTGCGTACAATTTCAGTCGGCTGGCGAAACCCATTCATCGCCATAAACGGCGTAATGGCATACACCAGCTCCGGTTTATGGTTGTCGTCGTTATAATCTGGCGGATTATTTTGCTGACGATGGAAACCCGCCTGCGCCTGCGCTTTTTGTGGATGTACCTGAATCGACAGCGCACGTTCCGCAGCAAGGATCTTCAGCAAATATGGCAAATCACCGAATTGCTCCGCTATTCGACGGCCAAGCATAGCCGTTTTATCCCCGGCAATCAGTTCCGCCAGAGAACAGGAACCGTCTTCATCACCAACCTGAGAAATACCGGCCGGATGTACGCCCATCCACAGCTCTGCCTGCGGTTGATCATCCGGGTTAGGGATCTTAAAACGCTGGTTAAGCGCCGAGTAGCTTCCCCACGGGTAGTTTTTCACTTCATTTACCAGCGGATAAAAATAGTGGCGCATAAGGTCACTCCTCCGTGGTGAAATGGTTGGTTTGCGCCAGCGATGCAAACCATAATCCATTGCGCTTGATATGCCGCTCGCCGGTTTGCAGATCGAGGCGATAAAAACCGTAGCGACGCTTGAATGAATTAATCCATGACCAGTTATCAATAAATGTCCATTGATGGACGCCAAAACAATTCGCACCATCGGCAATGGCCCGATGTAACTGGATTAAATGTTCCTGCATCAAGCCAATGCGGAAACTGTCATCAATCACACCGTCGGCCTGCACTGGCCCTTCGGATTCCAGATCCATGGCAATACCAATTTCCGCCAGATACCACTTAATGTTGCCGTAATTGTCGCGGATATTCGCGGCGATGTCGTAAATCGCCTGCGGCAGAATTTCGTTGTTATCACGGTAAGGGTTAAAACGCCCGTGCGGATTAACATAGTTTTCGAAATAAAATTCTGGCGTGAAGTAATCGAGCGTATAGTCGCTTTCCCGCGCTTTTACGCGCCGGGGCACGTAATAGTTCACCCCGAGAAAATCGATGCGCGATGAGGTAATCAGGTCAACATCCGCTTTAGCGACTTCCGGCAGGCATTTGT
The DNA here is from genome assembly GCF_016620385.1 of Kosakonia sp. LAM2021. Classification (NCBI taxonomy): domain Bacteria; kingdom Pseudomonadati; phylum Pseudomonadota; class Gammaproteobacteria; order Enterobacterales; family Enterobacteriaceae; genus Kosakonia; species Kosakonia sp. LAM2021. The sequence goes on along the minus strand of NZ_JAENHT010000009.1, from coordinate 53,784 downwards.
TGGCCGCCAGAATTTCGCATAACGCTTTCGGGAATTCATGTTTAACCAGCGGATCGAGAAAGCTGCGGTTAAACAATAAATCGGCATACTCGGCTGCTTTTTTATCTTCCTCTGAATCATTACGAGTGTAGGACGGCGTCAGGTTCAGCACCACGCCAATCTCGCCGTCCAGCGCCAGTTCACGGTATGCCTGAACCGTTTTCGCATGCGCCAGCATGATATTAAAAGCCACCTGTGCCGCCAGCTTGCCGTCTTTTTTACACGGATAATGGAAATCGTACAGATATCCCCCTTCAACCGGCACAATCGGCTCGTTAAAGGTGATCCAGTACTTCACTTTATGACCAAACAAACTGAACGCCGTGCGCGCAAAGCGGGCAAACAACTCCACTACATGCGCCGATTCGAAACCGCCGTACTTTTTCTGCAGCACTTCGGGCATATCAAAGTGATACAGGTTGATCATCGGTTCAATGCCACTGGCGATCATCTCATCGAAATAGGCATGATAAAAACGCACGGCATCTGCATCCGGCTCGCCCGTTTCAAAATCGGCGATCAGGCGCGTCCACTGAATCGACGTGCGAAATGAGTTGAAGCCGAGTGACTTCATCAGCGCAACATCCTGCGGATATTTACGATAGGTTTCGCATACGGTTTGCGGCCCCGTTTGCTGAAAAAAACGTTCCGGCTGTTCAGCGAACCAGCTATCCCAGATGGAACGATGGGGTTTCCCCTCTACGCCTTCCGTTTGCGGTCCGGATGCCGCCGCACCCCATAAAAAACCTGCCGGGAATGAATACCGGGTCATAACGCCTCCTTGAAAAAGCTGCGCCGATACGGCGCAGCGAAATGGTTATTCGGTGGTGACTTCAATAGATTTGATAAACAGATAGCCCCAGTCGCCGGGAAACTTGCCGAAGCTGATGGTATTTGTCCCCGCTTTCAGCGTGACCGGAACAACTAATTGCTGGCCTTTTTCATCGGTCTGAGGGAATTCCACCGGGATCGGCGTGCCACCATTCACCACGAACGAATTCTTTTTAGCGCCCCATTTGCCGTTGAATGTCACCCGCAACGCAAACTGCCCTTCCCAGGGGACATTCACCTGCCAGTTAACGCTATCGCCTTCATTGGCGAACGGGCCAAGAAAGCCGTCATCACCAATGGCAAGCTGATTCTCACTGGCTTTCGCCACCGTCAGTTTGCCTTTGCTGACATCCAGCACGCCGCCGCCAAACGTACAGAAGTCGGCAGGGGTTTTACCGGTGGCTTTCTTCACCGTGACGCGGACTGTTTTGCTGCTGCTGAGCAGCCCATCATCGGCGGTAAAGGTCAGCGCATAGGTGCCGGGTGCGGAGAACCATGCCCGCGTTTCAGCTTTCGTCGCGCCGCAAATATGCGCATTGTTGCTGTTGTTCGTGCTCCAGCGTTGCGCCACGTTGCGATCGGGAAGGTTGTCGTCCGTCCAGACGGCTTTCAGCGGTACACCTTTGTCCAGCGTGGTGGTGAGCGGCTCACTCACTGACACCACCGGCGCGTTGTTCTGCTGGTGATGCTGCACACTGATCACATTCGACGGCGCTGACGCCCCACTTTCGTTTTTGGCGATCACGCGGTAGTAATAGGTTTTCCCTAATTGCAGGCTGCGATAATCATCGCGGAACAGATCCATCGTCGCCGGATCCCACTCGTTTACGCCGTCTGAGATATCTTTACCGGCAAGTGTCCACGGGCCGGTGGCTGACGTGGCGCGTTCAACATCGTAGTAACGCCCGACCGGCGATCCCATCCAGTTGATGGCAAAAGGTGAGTCGGTTTCCCGCAGGCGCGGCGCATCCGGCACCGGTAACGGTTGAACCTTATCTGAACCGGCAAGTTGCGCAGATGCCTTGCGTACCAGATCCACCACCGCCATTTCCTGGTTGGCTTTGCCTTCTACCGGGAAACCTGGCAGATGGTAGCTGTAGTGGCCGGTGAACTCTTTGTGCCAGTAAAACCCGCCGTCATGGCGATGACCGCGAAAACCCCAGATAAAACCGCCGGCGGCCTGCGCGCCATTGACTTCGCTGTGCACTATCGACTGCATGATGTCGTTAAGCTGTGCCTGATCGAGCAGGCCGAACTCCCCGACCAGATACGCCTTTTTACCGCCTATCGCTTGCAGATCTTTGTGTACTTGATCGGGGTGGTTATTCCCGGCGTTGGTGTAGTAATGGTTGCTGACGATATCGATATTCGGATCGCTCAGTGCAAAGGCATTTATCTTCTTATAGGTGCCATCAATAATGAGCTGATGCGGTGCCCATTTGCGGATCCACGCCGCCGTTTGCTTGAGGAATTCCGCATTGGTATCTTCCAGCTCATTGCCCGTTTCCCAGGCCATAATCGCTTTTTCATCAAAGTAGGTACGCCCGGTTACCGTATTAGTGCGGGTGATCACCTGACGAATCACATCCAGATAGGCTTTAAAGGTTTTACTGTCAGTACGGTAAAAATCTTCTGGTTTTTCATGATAGAACGCGGCCAGTTGCTCGCGACCGCCCCACCACCACCAGTGGTCGATAAAGGGCAGGATCAGACGCAGCCCCTGCTTATCCGCTTCCGCTATCATGTTGTCATAGACTTTCATCGCCTCTTCATTCAACTGCGGCATTCCGTCTGGCGTTGCGGGTGCCAGGATATGCGTGGCGCGTCCGCAGGCAGCGTCATTTTCCTGCTGAACGGAGAGGACATAGACACGCTGGGCCTTCGCGCCGGTTTGCACCATCGCGCGGATCCAGTTCGCCTGCTCGTCGGCGGTTGGCCATTTGAAATATTGCCCCCAGCCGCGCGGATCGGCTTTGCAGACACCACGCGCATCATCTTCAATGCGGTGCAGTTCCGGAGCGTGAATACCGGCAAAACGGAAAACAGTGTTGCCATCCAGCAGTTGCGCACCCTGACGGGTGATGAAATGTTCGAAATGCGACTGCTCCGCCGCCATCGCACTTGCGCTTGTCAGGGCGGAGAGCATCGATAGCAGTAATACTTTACGCATCGGTTTATACATCGTCGTCTCTCCTTAGAACCACACTTCAGCCTGGACGCCGAAGTTCACTGTGTCGGTGCTACCACTGCGGCTGTAACCACCGGCTGAAATGGTGTTGGTGTCCCAGTTGTAGTTGCCGTCCAGCGCATCGGACACCCCTTTATCCCATTTCGCGTAGGTCACGAAGAAGCGCAACTGCGGGCGGCTCCAGAAACCGGAGTCGAAAGTCAGAGTGGGCGCGATGGTCACTTTCGTCAGCCCGCCTTTTCCTTTACCATTCACGCCCTTGTAGTTCTCATCGTCCAGGTACTCATAACCGACTTCATACTGCATGGCGAAGTTTTTGGTTATCTGGTGATACGGACGAATACCAGCTACCCAGCTCGTGCGCCCCCAGCCGTCTGCGTCACTTGTCCACCAGCGGTAATTTTTATCTTTCTGATAGTAGGCAAAGGTTGAGATATCCACGTTTCCCAGTGACGCCATGCTGTCGAGCACCACGCGCCACGACTGCGTATCTTCTGTATTTGCCCAGCCCCAGCCGTTTTTACCCAGCGAATCGCCCGCCGCCAGCCCGCGGCCATACTGCATAACCAGTTTGGAATAACCGCCTGTCAGCCCCCAGAAGCCATCAAAATTGTAGACGCCGGTAATGCCATAGCCTTTTTCCGCGGCGGTTGGGTGGTTTTCATTGCGGTTCATGCGATGACCGATAAATTCCAGATCCAGCCCCGTGCCGCCAATTTTCTTGAACCATAAATTGAGTGAGTAATCATCCGGATAACCCTGATCCCCCTTATCCACCGGGTAAGCCTTGGTTTCATCGGTCGGTGAGAAGGCATAAACGCCGGCGTCAAAGCGGGCGAAGCCGAGATCCATATTGTCGAAACCGCCGCCGGTACCGTTGTACTGAATGTATTCCCAGTCGAACTGGTGGCTGGAGGTGTTAGAGCTGCTGTAGCGTTTACCGCCCCAGAACGTGATTTCCGGGGCAAAGTCGAGATTGCTCAGCTCGACGAAACCTTCACGGAATTGCACATCGTGCCCGTCGTCGTCACGGCAGTTCCAGTCAGATGTACATTTGCTCTGATGCGTGATGTTGGCCTGAATTTTTGCCACTGCACCGGAGGCGGCTTTAAGGGTAACTTGCGGAATTAATTCAATTTTTGTGTCGTCTTCATTGCCCAGACGCCATTTGCCGTCAGGCATCAATCCCACGGAATCAACACGGTTGCCATCGGAGTTCGCCAGGATGCCGGAGCGAATGTAGCCATGCAGCGTGAAATCATAGGACTTGACCTCATCCGCCAGCGCAACGCCGCTGAGCGCAGCATTAATGAGTAAGGCAAGAGGTAATAATCGGTTCAATCTGTTCATAATTTCCCTTGTTCTTTTTTTAAATGAAAGCGCGTCGGTTTGGCGCGAGTGGAAATTTACGGATCAAAAAAGGAAAAGTACATCCACAAAAGGAAAGCGCTTTCCATAATTGCCGGATCAAATCACAAATTCGACAATAACGGCGATAAAATCGTGATAAAAGTCACATAAATTGCAGCAGGAAATAAAAAAGCCAGCGCAATGCTGGCGCTGGCCGGGGAAACAACGTGAGGATTTACCTGTTTTCCGTCTCCAGCAACTGGCGTTCATAAACCCTGAAGAAAGGCCGGTAGATCATCCATGAATTGAAGAAAGCGAACAGGCACATAAACATGTTTTTCCAGCTCCCATTTGCCGACCAGGCCGCGCCCAGCGGCGCAGGCATCGACCAGGGCAGCATCGCCACAGCGCGATCCAGCACGCCCAGATGCGTTAAATACCAGGCAATGCAGGCGTTGATGACCGGTACAAAAATAAAGGGGATTAAAAAAATCGGGTTAAGGATCACGGGGAAGCCAAATAAAATCGGCTCGTTGATATTAAACAGCGAAGGAATGAGACCAATTTTGCCGACGCTTTTCAGTTGCCGGGAACGGCTACGCAGCGCCATAAAAATCAGCGGTAACGTTGAGCCGATACCGCCAATCAGCAGATAAAAATCCCAGAAACCTTGCAGATAAATATGCGGAAGCCTTACCTCCCCGCTGGCCAGTGCCTGCTGGTTTTCAAACAGATAAGTCATCCAGAAAGGATTCATAATGCCGGTAATAATCAGCGCGCCGTGGATACCAACAAACCAGAGTAAATTACAAATAATCAATGAGATAAGAATGGCCGTCAGCGTATCCGACGCAATTATCAACGGGCGAAAGGCCTCGCTGATCAAATTCGGCAGGATCATGCCAGTGGTCAGTTTTAAGGTGGTATTCACTACCGTTATCGACAGCATGACCACCAGCAACGGCACCAGCAACTGAAAGCCATTGCGCGTCATTACCGGCACTTCATCCGGCAGGCGGATATACCAGCCTTTACGATAGAAAAAACGAATCACTTCAATGCCGTAAAAACTCGATATCAGGGCGCTAAAAATCCCCAGACCGCCGAGAAACAGATTACTTCCGTCGGTGGTTTTAAAACCGATAAATACCAGAAATGAGAGACACCCCGTCAACCCGGAGAGCCTTTCCGGTAGCTGATATTGCTTGGCCAGACTGGCACTGGCACCAAAAGCAATGATCAACGCCACCAGCCCAATCGTCAGCTCGAACGTGGGTAATAACATCGGGCGAATAAGTTGATAGTAGCCGCCAAACCAGGAAAAAGGATTGATGGAAACGGGCGGAAATATCAGTGGCACCATCAGGCTGCCGACGATCACGAAAGGCATAGCTAACGCAAAGCTGTCGCGCATTGCGGTGATGTGCTGGCTGCGCGTGAGCAGGTTGGCGAAGGGGGTAATGCGCTGCTCGATCAGCACGACAGCTACATTCATAAACTGAATGTTCATGATGAAACCTATTTAAGCCATGAAGTCGCAGGATCATCGCTTACATCGATCCAAAGTGAAAGCTGCAAACTGGTGATCGTGCTCACATTAAATGCATCCACAAACGGAAAGCGCTTTCCGTTTTGAATCCATAAATCTATAGTGCGCCCATTCTCGTCACTCAGTCAGGAGTCTGTTCATGAAAAAAATCATGCTTTGTTGTTCCGCTGGCATGTCGACCAGCTTGCTGGTGAAAAAAATGGTCGAAGAGGCGGAAAAGCGCGCTCTGGATGTTGATATCAAAGCCTTTGGCGTCGCGGAGTTTGAGCAACAGGTGGGCAATTATGAAGTGGTTCTTCTTGGCCCGCAGGTGAAGTACATGCAGAAGGATCTGCAAAGCAAGGCGAATGCTTACGGCATCCGCGTGGAGCCCATCAACATGATGGATTACGGCATGCAAAAGGGTGCGGCAGTTTTAGATTTTGCCCTTTCACTTATCGACAATAAAAAATAAGGGACACGCCATGAGTTCTCTGTACTCGAAATTGATCGCTGTGATTGAGCAAAAAATCACACCGCTGGCCGGCGCTGTCGGCCAGCAGAAATACGTAACCTCCATTCGCGACGGTTTTATCCTTGCGTTGCCGTTTATGATTGTCGGCTCTTTCATGCTGGTGTTTATTTTCCCGCCTTTCTCTCCGGATACCAGTTGGGGATTTGCGCGCGCGTGGCTGCAATTCTCGCTCGATCACCGCGCCAATCTGATGCTGCCGTACTATTTCAGCATGGGCATCATGACGATATTTATCTCCGTTGGTGTCGCCGCGAGCCTCGCGCGGCACCACGCGCTGGATCCGCTGACGTCCGGCATGTTATCGCTGATGGGGTTTTTACTGATCGCCGCGCCGCTAAAAGATGGGCAAATATCGACAGCGTATTTTTCCGGTCAGGGGATCTTTACCGCGCTGCTGGTCGCTATCTACACCACCGAGCTGTACGCCTTGCTACGCCGCAACAATATTACTATTCGTCTGCCGCCTGAAGTGCCGACCGGGGTGGCCCGTTCATTCGAAATCCTGATTCCGGTGCTGGCGGTGGTTCTGACGCTGCACCCGCTAAACCTGATTATTGAAGCGCAGTTCGGCATGATCATTCCGGAAGCAATTATGTCGCTGGTAAAACCGCTGGTCGCCGCGTCGGATACATTACCGGCGATTCTGCTCTCCGTGCTGGTGTGCCAGATCCTGTGGTTTGCCGGTATTCATGGCGCACTGATCGTCACCGGTATTATGAACCCCTTCTGGATGGCAAACCTCTCCGTCAACCAGGCCGCTATTGCCGCCGGCACCGCCATTCCACATATTTATGTTCAGGGATTCTGGGATCACTATCTGCTGATTGGCGGCGTGGGCTCAACGCTGCCCCTGGCGCTGCTGTTGATTCGCAGTAAAGCCGTGCACCTGCGCACCATCGGCCGGATGGGCATTGTACCGGGCATGTTCAACATCAATGAACCGATCCTGTTTGGTGCACCGATCATTATGAACCCGCTGTTCTTTATTCCGTTTGTACTGGTGCCAATGGTCAACGCCACGCTGGCGTACTTCGCGCTCGACTTTGGGCTGGTCGCCAGGGTGGTCTCGATGACGCCGTGGACAACCCCTGCTCCGATCGGCGCCTCCTGGGCGGCAAACTGGGCTTTCAGCCCGGTGATTATGTGCCTGATTTGTATGGCCACTGCCACCCTGATGTATTACCCGTTCTTTAAAGCCTACGAAAAGCAGCTGCTTGAACAAGACACGGCTGAAAACCAACCAGCCAGCCGCGTAGGCCAGTCTGAAACTGCATAAATGTAATCACCGAGTCAGAGGATGTTATGGAATTAGAAGAGCAAGTCATGGGCATTATCATCAATGCCGGACAGTCACGAAGCTTATGTTACGAAGCGCTGCACAGCGCGAAAGCGGGAAATTTTGCCGATGCGGATGAGAAGATGCAGCAGGCACAACATTTCGCCCGCGAAGCCCACCTGGTGCAGACCCAGCTTATTGAAGCTGATGAAGGTGAAGGTAAAACCCAAATGACGCTGGTGATGGTGCATGCGCAGGATCACCTGATGACCTCAATCCTCGCCAAAGAGCTGGTTACTGAACTGATTGAAATTTACCGCACCCGCCACTGAGTGGCGTGGCATTGAAGAGAGGCGCTGCCTCTCTTCTTTTTGACTGGAGAATTACGATGCTTCATCTTGGCCTCGATATTGGCGGCACGAAAATAGAGGCAGTATTGCTGGATAAAGAGGGCAATATTCATTTTCGTGAGCGCCGACCAACTTATAAGGCAGATTACCCGGGCTTTCTCGATCATCTTATCGACATGATTGAGCACGTCAGAAACGCACAGCACCGCGAATTTACCCTTGGCATTGGGCTGCCTGGTGCAATAGATCCCGGCACAGAGCTTATTAAAAACTGTAATTGTCTGGTGCTGAATGGCGAAAATTTAGCCCAGGATCTGACGCTTCGCCTCGGTCAGCAGGTGTTTCTGGCGAATGATGCCGACTGCTTTACCCTCTCCGAAGCCATTGACGGCGCAGGTAAGGGATATGGCACCGTCTTTGGCGTGATTGTCGGCACCGGATGCGGCGGTGGCGTGGTGGTGAATGGCCAATTACTTAGCGGCCCCAATGCCATTGCCGGTGAATGGGGTCATAATCCGCTACCTGGCTGGACGGCGGCAAAAGATGGCCCTGTTCAACACTGCTATTGCCTGCATGAAAACTGCATTGAAAGCTATATATCGGGCACCGGTTTTAGCCGCCGTTTCAATATGAAACATGGAACACAATTAAGTACTGAATCTATTATTGCCGCCGCAGAAGCGGGGGATACGTCGGCGTTTGCTCACTATCAGCATTTTATCGATGCTTTTGCGCGAAGCATTGCCAGCGTCATTAATACCCTTGATCCCCACGCGATTGTGATTGGCGGCGGGCTTTCTAATGTTGAATCTCTATACCGCGATCTGCCTGTTGCTGTCGGGAAGTACATTTTCTCTCCAACCTGCCGCACCGCCATGATGAAAGCAAAATTTGGTGATGCCAGTGGTGTGCGCGGAGCAGCCTGGTTGCCGGTAATGCGCTCAGCGCTTGCCGGGAAGGCGACACAGACGGCGTAAGTCACTAATACCTGTCTGCATTTATGGTATTATTGGGAGAAAACCGCAATCCAGAAAACACCATGCCTACAATTGATGATGTTGCCAAGCTAGCTAATGTTTCCCGTGCCACTGTTTCGCGCGTACTGACCGGCACACGCGGTGTACGCGACGATAGCCGTGAAGCCGTGTTAAAAGCCGTTGAAGTGCTCGATTACCGTCCCAGCTTTGCGGCGCAAACGCTCGCCAGCAATACATCAAGCTATATTGGTATGGTGTTGCCTGCCCATGAAGCCAGTTTCAGCGCCACTCTGCTGCCTCGCCTGTCGCTGGCCGTGAAATCGCTCAATAAATCACTTCTCATTCAGTACGTTAATGACGAACTTGAGCAAAAAACGGCGATCCAGAATTTGCAGCACCAGTGTGCTGCGGTAGTCACTTTAGGTAACCTCAGTAGCGAGATGTCCAGCAACGTCATCGCTTTTGATGAGTTCTCGACCAAAGGGAGCCAGGGGCTGGGCTATAACTATGCCTTCGCCACCGAAAGCGCTTGCCGTTACGTACTTGGCAAAGGTCACCGCAGTATTGCGTTACTGGTGGATAATGAAGATGACACCGCCAGTAAACAGATGCTGGAAGGATACCGCAGCGTATTGCAAAATTACTCACTGCCCTTTAATCGCCAGTTACTGGTCATGGCGAATAGCGATATTGAGCAAGCGTTGTTGAAACTTATCAATAGCTTCACGAATTACACTGCCATCATCGCCAAGCGCGACAGTTACGCGGCAGAGGCCATGCGCTTATTGCGTGAATTTAATATTGCCGTACCTCAGGAAGTATCTATCATCAGCCTGGAAGACTCACCTCTTGCCTCGTTGCTTTATCCACCGTTAACCTGTATCGCCTACCCTGTCGATGAATTGCTGGAACGCTGCATACAACGCATCCGCGCGCTGATCGATGGGCATCCGCAGTTTATCAACGAAAATAAATCCGTGACCGGCCGACTGGTTGCCAGGGCTTCGGTAGCCAATATTAATAATGCACAATAAAGGGCAAATATCCCGTTATCGCTTCATCGCTGAACATTAATCATGCCGAAATTTTTTTCAAAGACGCCGGGTTGCGGATACAGGTCACGAATACATTGCCCGTCAAAACAGATCTATTCGACCGTGATTAGAAAAGCCCCCCGAAAAGCTAAAAGGAAATAAATCGAGGCCATCTGTATGGGCTTGTCACAGAATAAAAGTCGACCTTATAGATATGGATAAAAGGCCTGATGCATCTCTGATGCAGAAGCGTACCGTCCAGCTTTAGAATTATCCTTACTATCTTAGGGAACTCTCAAGTTTACTCATGATTAATACCAGCGAGATCGGTGCTTATTCGTTTTGCTCTATTGACCAGTAAGCCTGCGGATTTCGCAGTAAATCTTCGCATTGCTCACACCTTAAGCGAACAGTCATGAAAGCTTAAAATCTTGCTTGACCGTTTCAGTACAACTCCCTATAGTAGCGCCCCGTTGCCCCCTGTACTGGCTGGCAGCGATACAATGTGGTGAGGTGTCCGAGTGGCTGAAGGAGCACGCCTGGAAAGTGTGTATACGGCAACGTATCGGGGGTTCGAATCCCCCCCTCACCGCCATCATTCGAAGAAGAGCTCGCATGCAAATGCGGGCTTTTTTTTTCGCATAGCGCACTCCCGCAGGGGGGATAAGAAACCCCGACCGGGGGTCGACAACTGGCGCAGCCAGTTGGACAAATGACGAGCCCGCGAGGAATCTGCCCACAGAGTGAGCGCAGCGAATCAATCCCCCCTCACCGCCCTATTCTGAGCATCATAAACAGACATCGCTCATGACAAAAGGTCAATATCAGCATGCAGAGTGAAACAAATGCTGACGTTAACTATGCTGCTGTCGCCATTGCCTGACATGGTCGACCAGGGCACGTAGTTTGGGTGCCATATTGCGGCGATGAGGAAAGTAGAGATAGAAGCCCGGGAAATAAGGCAGATAATCATCCAGCAATGAGACAAGCTGTCCGGTTTCAACAAACGGTCTAAACGTATCCTCCGTGGCAAACGTAATGCCGCCACCCGCAAGCGCCAGCCGCAACATCAGGCGCAGATCATTAGTGGTGATCTGCGGTTCAATCGCCAGGCTGAAAGGTTCACCCGCCTCCTCAAATGCCCAGCGATAAGGGGCGACATCTTTGGCTGGACGCCAGCCGATACACCGATGATGGATCAATTCACGCGGATGTACGGGTGCGTTGTTTGTCGCGAGATACGCAGGCGAGGCAACCGCCATTTCACGTTGCTTTTCGGTAAGCGGGACGGCAATCATATCCTTTTCGATCACCTCTCCCAGCCTTACGCCCGCATCATAACCCGCAGCCACAATATCAAACTCTTCATCTGTGACGACAATATCGACCGTCACGGCAGGATTGGCCGCCGCAAACGAGGCGATCAGCGGGCCGGAAAGAAACGCTTCGGCTATTGAAGTCACCGCAATCCGCAGACATCCTCGCGGCATATTGTCCGACGTCATATCTTCAAACGCCGTTTCAATACTGGATAACGGCAATGACAGGGATTGTCGCAGCCGTTCTCCCGCCTCCGTCAGCGTTACTGAGCGCGTCGTACGCATTACCAGCATTGTGCCGAACGCGTCCTCAAGTCGTCTTATTCCCTGACTGATAGCCGATCGGGTGACGCCCAGGCGAGCAGCGGCAGCGCTGAAATTCCGCTCTTCTGCCACCGCGATAAAAACCGGTAAAAGGTTGAGATCTATCTTCATTGTTTAACAGTGCTAACCAGTGAGTCCAGTAAAAGCAGGATACAGGAACCAATCGTTACGTTCTATGATCGTTTCGAACTCAACTGAAGGAGCATGCTATGGAAAAAGTGATATTAATTACCGGCGCATCAAGCGGGATTGGTGAAGGTATGGCCAGAGAGCTTGGAAACGCAGGTGCGAAAGTGTTATTAGGGGCTCGCAGACTGGAGCGTATCGAGGCCATTGCCGCAGAAATACGCAGCGCGGGCGGTATTGCTGCGGCGCATGAGTTAGATGTCACCCGCCGCCAGTCGATGACCAGCTTCGTGCAAGCGGCGCTGGATCAATGGGGCCGCGTCGATGTTCTGATCAACAATGCGGGCGTCATGCCGCTCTCTCCGCTTGCCGCCGGCAAACAGGATGAATGGGAGCAAATTATCGACGTGAATATCAAAGGCGTGCTCTGGGGCATTGGCGCTGTGCTTCCCGTGATGCAAGCGCAGGGCTCCGGTCAGATAATCAATATTGGCTCTATTGGTGCCCTGTCTGTCGTGCCAACCGCCGCCGTCTATTGCGCCTCAAAATTCGCAGTACGCGCGATTTCGGATGGTTTACGCCAGGAAAGCCCAAATATTCGTGTGACCTGTGTCAATCCCGGCGTGGTGGAAAGTGAACTTGCCTCAACCATTACGCATCCGGAAACCAGGGCGGCAATGGATGTGTACCGTTCTGTGGCACTTAAACCTGCGGATATCGCCCGTGCCGTGCGGCAGGTCATTGAGGCTCCTGAGAGCGTGGATACAACAGAAATAACCATCAGACCAACCGCATCCGCCAACTGAGATTCCTGACGGATGACCGGCGTTAATGTCCGTTCTCATTTCTGAGCAGAGTCGGGGTCATGCCGCCATTGAAGGTAGGGGAATTGCTTATCTCCCCTACTGGGTGGCTGGCCCTGATAGTAAAGCCGGTTTACTGTCCTGGTTATGCCTGAGTGAGCCAAATATCCCGCAACATCTCCAGGAAAATATGCGCTACAGGTGGCCTGCACATCTGTACTGGCAACCCCTACCCGATAAACGTGCAGAAGGCTAGGGTATCGCAATGGCTTTCTTTTGAAGATCAGACTGCCCACTTCCCGCGCTTAGCAGAACGTCGTTTCCCCACAACTGCCCCCCTTTGCGCCAGAAAAAACGTTCTAAACATTAAGGTATGATCGTCTACCGGGAGGATGAGCACAGTAACGCCACTGAAGTGTCTGGATAATAGGCCAGCTTTTATCCGTCGTATGGTTGTGAGCCGCCATGATGCGCCAGACCATAATTCAATGGCCGCTAGCGTGCCGCAGATCTGAACGATGAATTTGGGTTCACTAACCCGTGCGTGGATGAATACGTTGCGTCCATCCGGCAGCAGCGGAAACTCTTTTTTACAGGGCTCGTTAAGCGTTGATTGCTTCAAAAAAATTACCGCATTTGTTATATTGTTGCTCATTGCTTACTCACCTCTGCGGTGCCAAAAAGAACAAGATTCACCGCAACCCAGGACGATAAAATGTTAGATTACCGCTTCCCGACAGCTTTGCAGATGGTTCTCAGCGTAGCGATGGCGGAGCAAGTGGGTGAACGTTCGACGAGTGCGATTCTGGCTTACGGCCTGGAAGCGAATCCGAGCTTTATCCGCAAATTAATGGTGCCGCTCACGCGTGACGGCATTATCGTCTCTACGCTTGGCCGCAACGGGTCTATTCACCTCGGACGTCCGGCGGAAGAGATCACCCTGCGCGATATCTACCTTTCCGTTATTGAAGATAAAAAACTGTGGGCCTCTCGTCCTGACGTACCGGCACGTTGCGTGGTCAGCGCTAACGCCTGCTGGTACTTCAAGTCTATCGCCGAAGAAGCGGAGCAGGCGTCGTTACAGGTTTTAGCGCGCCACACTGTGGCAAGCGCGCTGGAAGAGGTGAAAAAAGCCGATACCAGCGGCTGGGATCCGGTGCCGGAACTTATTGCCCAGTATAAAAAAACGTCTTAATTATTTGCTTATTACGAAAAAAAACCGCCTTCATAATGAAGGCGGTTTTTTTGTATCTGCAACAACTTACGCAGGCAGAACGTCATTTACCGGTTTACCGCGCGTCACGAATTTACGCAGCGTAACGTAAAACACCGGAGTCAGGAACAGACCAAACAGCGTCACGCCCAGCATACCGGAGAACACGGTGATCCCGGTGACACCGCGCACTTCCGCACCCGCGCCGTGACCGAGGATCAACGGAATCGTCCCGGCGATAAAGGCGATGGAGGTCATAACAATCGGGCGTAAACGCAGGCGACAAGCCTCCAGCGCCGCTTCCATGATCCCTTTCCCCTGAATTTCCAGCTCGCGGGCAAACTCCACGATAAGAATCGCGTTTTTACACGCCAGCCCCATCAGTACCACCAGACCAACCTGCACGAACACGTTGTTATCGCCCCCGGTCAGCCAGACGCCAAACAGCGCGGACAGCATCGTCATCGGGACGATTAGGATCACCGCCAGCGGCAGCGTCCAGCTTTCATACAGCGCCGCCAGCACGAGGAACGCCAGCAGAACCGCGACCGGGAAGACGATCAGCGCCGTATTCCCCTGAGTGGCCTGCTGGTAGCTCAGGTCCGTCCATTCAATATTCATCCCATTCGGCAATATCTGCTTAGACATTCCGTCCAGTTGCGTCATCGCCTGCGAGGAAGAGAGAACGCGAGGATCGGCATCACCAATGAGATCCGCCGCCGGATAACCATTGTAGCGAATCACCGGATCCGGCCCGTAGGTGGTACTGATATTCACCATACTGCCGATCGGCACCATTTCGCCCTGATTATTACGGGTGCGCAAATTCGCAATATCTTCCACGCTGTCGCGGAACGGCCCGTCGGCCTGCGCCATCACGCGCCAGGTGCGGCCGAACTGGTTGAAATCGTTCACATAAGACGAGCCCAGATAGGTTTGCAGCGTACCGAAGAGATCGGTCAGCGACACGCCCTGCGCTTTCGCCTTATCACGATCAACCTGCACATCCAGTTGCGGAACATTCGCCTGGTAGGTTGAGATGGGGAAATGCATCCCCGGCGTCTGCATAATCGCACCAGACATGGTGTTCACCGCGCTTTGCAGCGCGCCATAGCCAAGACCGGCGCGATCCTGGATGTACAGCGAATAGCCAGAACCCTGACCCAGCCCTAAAATCGGCGGCGGCAAAATGGAGAATCCAAAACCCTGCTGGATCTGCGCGATTTTAGCGTTGATTTCAGCATTAATTTCCGCCGCGGTATGTTTACGCTGGTCGAACGGTTTCAGGCCAAAAAAGACCGTTCCGGTATTCGGCGTATTGGTGAACTGCAACGCGTTAAGCCCTGGAAAAGCGACCGCATAATCCACGCCTTCGGTATTCATACCGATTTCGCTCATTTTGCGGATCACCGCATCGGTGCGAGCCAGCGAAGAGCCTTCCGGCATCTTCACGCCGCCAATTAAATAGAGCTTATCCTGTGTCGGAATAAACCCGCCGGGTACGGCTTTAAACATGACGCCTGCGGCGCAGAGCAGCAGCACATAAACGACAAACACCGCGCCACGTCGACCAAGCGTTTTGCCCACCAGCCCCTGATAACCGTTCGAGCTATGGTGGAAAAAGCGGTTAAACGGACGGAAAAGCCAACCGAACAGCCGATCGATAAGCCGCGTCGGGAAGTCTTTCGGTGCGCCGTGCGGCTTTAACAACAGCGCAGCCAGCGCCGGAGAGAGCGTCAGCGAGTTAATGGCGGAGATCACCGTCGAAATCGCGATCGTCACCGCAAACTGTTTATAGAACTGACCCGTTACGCCAGAGAGAAACGCCATCGGCACGAACACCGCGCACAGCACCAGCGCAATCGCGATAATCGGCCCGGACACTTCTCGCATCGCCTGATGCGCCGCCTGCAGGGGCGCAAGCCCCTCTTCGATATTTCGCTCGACGTTTTCCACCACCACGATGGCGTCATCCACGACAATACCGATAGCCAGTACCAGCCCAAACAAGCTCAGGGTATTAAGCGAAAAGCCGAGCAGGTAGAGAATGCTGAACGTTCCCACGACCGAGACCGGCACCGCGATCAGCGGAATAATCGACGCGCGCCAGGTTTGCAGGAACAGGATCACCACCAGCACAACCAGCACCACCGCTTCCAGCAGCGTTTGCACGACCGCACGAATGGAATCGCGAACAAACACCGTTGGATCGTAAGGTGCCGCCCATTTCATATCTTCCGGGAAACGCGTGGCTAGTTCGTTCATTTTGGCACGCACCGCGTTAGACAAATCGATGGCGTTCGCCCCCGGCGACTGGAAGATACCAATCCCGACCGCGTCTTTATTATTAAGCTGAGAACGCAGCGCATAGCTGCCGGATCCCATTTCAATACGCGCCACGTCGCGCAGACGTACTACCGAACCGTCTTGCGCCGTTTTCAGAACAATGTTGCCAAACTCTTCTTCGGTGTGCAGACGACCCTGGGCGTTAATGGAGATAAGGAAATCACTCTCTTTCGGCAGCGGCTCCGCGCCAAGTTGCCCGGCGGAAACCTGGACGTTTTGCTCCTGCATCGCCGTCACCACATCCGAGGCAGTCAACCCACGCGCTGCCACTTTATTGGGATCCAGCCAGATGCGCATCGCGTATTCGCCCGAGCCGAAAATCTGAATCTGGCCGACGCCCGGCAGACGCGCCAGCTCATCCTTCACTTTTAGCGTGGCGTAGTTACGCATATACAGTGAATCGTATTTACCGTTAGGCGAAAACAGATGCACTACCAGCGTCAGCGTCGGCGATTGTTTCTGGGTGGTAATGCCCAAACGCCGCACATCTTCCGGCAGACGCGCCTCGGCCTGCGATACGCGGTTTTGTACCTGAACCTGCGCCTGATCGGGATCGGTACCCGGACGGAAAGTGACGGTGGTCACCAGAACGCCGTCGGAACCTGCGACAGATTTCATGTACATCATGTTTTCAACGCCGTTTATCGCTTCTTCCAGCGGCGTCGCCACCGTCTCGGCAATCACTTTCGGGTTGGCGCCCGGATACTCCGCGCGCACCTGTACGCTTGGCGGAACAACGTCAGGGTATTCGCTAACCGGCAACAGCGGGATGGCGATCAATCCTGTGACAAAAATCAGAATCGACAGCACCGCGGCGAAAATCGGCCTGTCGATAAAAAAGCGGGAAAAGTCCATGTGTCGGATTCTCAGATAAGGGATCAGTTGAGAGCGGGGCTGGCGTTCATGGCCACGGTTTTCGCGTTAACCGGCATCCCCGGCATAAACACTTTTTGTAAACCGTCGACGATGACTTTATCGCCAGGGTTCAGCCCCTTCTGCACGATGCGTAAACCGGCAGCAAGACGCCCCGGTGTGATATCACGACGCTGCGCTTTACCTTCTTTATCAACGATATAAACATATTTGCGATCCTGATCGGTCAGCACCGCTTTGTCGTCGATAAGCGTGGCTTTGAATTCAGCGCTGCCCGGCAGACGTACGCGGGCAAAAAGCCCCGGCGTGAACTGACGCTGCGCGTTATCCAACAGCGCGCGCATACGGATCGTGCCGGTACTCGGCGTTAACTGATTATCCAGAAAATCCACTTTGCCCTGATGCGGGTAGCCATCCTCACCGACAAGGCCAATTTCCACCGGTAGCGCCAGGTGATTACTGGACGCCCCCTGCCCGCTGCGCGCGAGGTTTTGATAGTGGAGATAGGTCGACTCATCCACGTCAAAGTAGACGTAAACGGTTTTCTGCGAGACCAGCGTAGTAAGTACGCTGGCGCTGTCACCCGCAGTGACCAAATTACCGCTGGTGATCAACGCCCGGCTGGCGCGGCCATCAATAGGCGCGGTGACTTTGGTGAAATCCAGGTTTAATTGCGCAGCGTCAACTGCCGCCTGCGCTGCGCGAATGTCGGCCTGCGCCTGGACGGCGGCCGAACGGCGCTGCTCCCACTCCTCACGGGAAACCAGATGGGTGTTGATTAATTTATCGGTACGGTTCGCCTCACTTTGCGCCAGGCTGGCCTGCGTTTTGGCTCTCGCCAACGTCGCCTGCGCCTGTTCCAGTGCGGCGCGATAGGTTCTGTCATCAATTGTGAACAGCACCTGGCCCTTTTTCACTTCCTGACCGTCGGTGTAATTCACTTTATCAATGTAGCCGGAGACGCGCGGGCGGAGCTGAACACTCTCCACCGCTTCAATCCTGCCGTTAAAACTATCCCACTGGCTAATAGATTTCACTACCACGTCAGCGGCGCTGACGGCGGGAGCTTGTGGCACGGCATTTTGCGCGACACCGTTATCGCATCCGACAAGTACTACAGAGAGCAACATCGCTCCCAGTGCATTCAGATGAAAGTTAACCCAAGGTTTCTGCAGGCTCATTATTTTTATTCCGCTAATTGTAGCCGCCGGGCAAGACGCAGCGGGAGACGCTACGCCACTTCCTTTGTCCGGGCTGGCTTCAGGCCATTTGTGCCGTTCATCGCCACAAAACTGTAACAGTTGCCAATACACTATCGCGGGGATTGTAGGGAGGCGCTAAATTTAGTGCAAGAATAATTGATACACTTTATGTGCTGTTTGAGTCAGGGGGAAAAGTCGTATTTCTGGCAAGGATTTAAATGCAACAATAAAACTTGCAATTAATGCAAAAACGGGCCACCTTTAAATGCAACAAACAAAGATGCTTTTAAATAAGCGGCGTGAGGATAACAAGATGAACACTGGCGCATTTATTCACGATTTACTCGACTGGATCGACAACAACCTGGAAAGCCGTCTGGACATTGAAACTGTCTCCAGGCGAGCCGGCTATTCGAAATGGCACCTCCAGCGCCTCTTCAAAGAGCATACTGGTTATCGTCTCGCCGAGTATATTCGCGCGCAAAAGCTGCAAAAATCGGTCGAGCGCTTAACCCACAGCGACGAGCCGATTCTGAACGTGGCGATCGCCTTAGGCTTTGACTCCCAGCAGTCCTTCAACCGCAGTTTCAAGCGCCAGTATGGCCAGGCGCCCGGCGCGTGGCGTCGCAGTATCGGCTGCCCTCAGGCGCAGCAATTACGCCAGCAATCCACATAACACGTCGTGGTTTTCGCACACGCGTTCAGGATTAAATCGTCGGCCTGATAACAGCAGGCCAGCGATACTACGGGCAGGCTGCCCGGCGCATGCGCTTTGAGGTTGCAGTAAAATAGCCGTAGTGAAAATACCCGACGCGGCATAATTATTATCTCTGGCATGAAGAAGCGTGACGTAAGTTATTTACAAACGCATTATCCTCTTTCTCTCTCATACCGAAGCTGCAATCCTTATTTTGTCCGTAAAAAATGTAACCCCTGCTCTCTTCTTCTGCTGGATGGCTGTTCCCGCCATCGCTGACTGTGCCAAACGATGCTCTGTTTATGAATGGTCAGCGCCATCAGCATCGGTAGACTTCATTCGCGTGCATTTTAGTCTTCAGGTGCATCCGTGACTGGGAAAGGGATCCAGTGTTTTGCGCAATCCGCCTGGACAGCCGATCGTGGTAATGATGCTTCTCCCGGCGGCACAGGTGAGACGCCATCGGGGCCAACGCGGATCTGCGCCGATTCAATTAGCCATCGGGCAGTGTTGCTGAAAGAGACGCCGTTCAGGGCAAATTGCAAAGGATGAAGTTCGTCATAACCGCGTAATATAAACTGGCCGGTTTCGCCGGAAATGTGGCTCAGGGAGATATTGCGGTAGACGGGAATGTTGTTACCGATCGCGTGCGCATCATAGTGGGTATCAAAGTCGAGCGGTCGGCGATTCCCGCGCATACAAACATTTTCGTAACGCACATCGCTGACAACGCCGCCCCGGCTGATGTCACTTTTGATACGAAGCCCCGAGGTTGTGCCGTCAAGCGTCAAATCACACACCCGGATGTCACTGACACCGCCAAGCGTCTCGCTACCAATCGACATCCCGTGTCCCCAGTAAAAATGGTTATCCACCAAAACCACATGGCGCGTGGCGCCACCTGCGCCCGCTTTAATCGCCACATTATCGTCACCGGTTCTGATGAAGCTGTGGGCGATGAGGATATTCTGCGACGAAATGGGATCAATGCCGTCGGTGTTACGGGCATTCGCCGGGGTATCAATACGCACGCCCCAGAACGTCGCATCCTGGACGTTTTTCAGCGTGACATGGAATCCCGGCGCATTTCGCAGTGTGATGCCGTGAAAAATAATATGCGAGGCATCATCTACTTCAATCAGGCGAGGAACATTCTGCGCACCGCCTTCCGTCTGTGCGCGGCGAGCCAGTTGCCACCATGATTCTTTGTGTCCTTGTATCGGCTTACCGCCCTGCCCATCAATAATGCCCTCGCCGACAATACCTCCCCCGTCGGTGCTTTTAAAAAGAATAAAGGGCCGACAGCCATTTCCTTTATGATCGACAGTTCCACAGTGACCATTTTTGTCGTAAACACGTGGGTCACTATCCGCTACCAGCATTGCCCCCCGCGAGATCCAGAGTGTGACGCCAGACTTCATGGTCAGCGGCCCACTGGAGAAACGACCCGCAAGGAGCTGCAATGCCTCACCCCGGGGGCAGTTATCCATCGCCGACTGAAGCCGTCGGGTATCGTCTCCTGAAGAAGAAGCCAGCCTTGCGCAGATATGCGCGGGCAGCACAGGTTCTGGCGCATCAGCGTTATTCTGGGCCAATAGCATCGCGCTGAACCCTGATACCGGGAAAACAATCAGGCTGGCAATTATTCCTTTCACATTACGGCGCAGAAAAAACATAATCATCCCGACATTAGCATTGTTGAAGTATGGTTAAAGTGCTGCGATAAAAAACTGCCGAATTCGTATTTAGTTGAATTGGCGTTTAAGTTCAGCGGAGAAAAAATGATAAAATGTTTGCCCTTTTTTATTTCCACGATTATCAATCAGTATTAACTCATTACACTTAAAGCGAAAGAGATTTAGCAAACCGCATTGGTTTTTCATGCTGCTTTCGTTTTAACTTCATGCAATACAGATATCTCTTTATATGTACTCATTACCATCCTGTTTAGTAAAAACAAGTCCAGATGTTGCATCAAGAGTGTTCACAATACGCTTTAGCTCTTCGAAATCGTAATAAAATTGCTGATTTAACGGCGTATTTCTGACAATCCCAATGCAATAGTTCAAATCATTTAACGCATTATGTACCTGGTAAAGGCAAAGTGCGGCGTTGCTGTCCAGACGGGCTTTGGTCAACATGCGGACATCCTGCTCAATGCCAGCCCTGATAACATCCAGTTTTAGGTACAATAAGCGCAACGCGTCGGGCTCATCAGGTTCCAGTAACAACACGTTCATTATTCCAATGGATTCTTTAAAATTTTTAACGATAGAGTTAATAAAATTACGCGCGTCATATCCCATGTTCACTCCGCAAATAGTTATTAATGCCATTAGCTCCACTTCATATAATTAGCGTTGTTATCCAGAGGCATAAAAAGTAAACGACATTGCAACAAAGTAAAAATAACAGTCGAGAACGCAAACGGTGACGCTCTAATTTTCATTAGATAAGTTTATCTTTATAAAATTAAACCTGGACACAATAACATTATCTAATCAATGCTCGCAGCATAACCTCATTAATAGTGTGAATATCACTGATATTGCTTTTTACCGGCACAGAGCAATGGGTTCGGTGCATATTTGTAAGATCGTGATGTTGCCTTTCAGGTTATCCCTGTATCGGGTGCCTGCGGGGCGCGCTGAATAAAGCGCATGGAATCCAGCAAATTATCCTTCTCAGCATCAGTAAGATTTGGGGACACTGTTTTCTCCGCCAGCACAGCCCGGTCGGTATAAGAGAGCGTTCCTGCCCGAAGCCGCTGACTTATGACCATTAGCAGATACTTGTCCAGTTCATTTATACGCCGTCTGATCCCATCAAGATCCAGAAGGGTGACGAATGATTCTGGTCGAGGCAACCAGTCTGCCAGATAGCGATACTGTATCGCTTTTCCCGCATTCATCAGCGCACTGATGAACGGCTCCACGGACTTCGGTTCCAGCCCAACCTCGTGCGCAGTGCTCTGCGCCTGCGACAGCACTTTTTGTTCCCGGGCTAAATCCTCCACCGGCAAATGGTACTTCGCTTTGCAGGCTGCAACGTCTCTCATTAACGCCATGCGTTCGCTTAAGAGTGATGAAAGGGCACTGAGACAAATGGGCGCAGAGGCTCCCGTAAAAAAACTTCCGGACATACAGAGTGTCGATACGAAAATCGTCATAATCCTTCCTCAAAGAAAAATGCCAACCCTAATTTACCGGGGCAAATATAATCAATAGTTACTATTTCATTTCTGGATGTAAGTGCTTTGTTATAAGCAGGGCATGAGGTTCCAGTACTTACGGATACAGAGCACGCTCTCTTTGAATTCCCAATTGCGTGACTCACCGTAGTTGAAAAGTGCCTCCGGGATCACCGGCAAGCCAGTACTACGGTAAAGCGCTAACAGGCACCGTTCACTTTTCATTAATTCAGTTACGTTATTATTTCATCAAAACGGCTTTACGTAAGAAAATGTAACGCGCTGATATCAATATGGATTCATCGATAGACAGCAAATCTTGTACGGATCTGCGGTTTCTGTAAGGGGGAAAAGCACTACAGACCAGGCAGGGTGAGCACAGGGATAAGAGTGATGACGTGCCAGATATCTTCTCTCTTCGGGGCTCCGGCAACAGGGAGATCTATTTTATAAAGAACGCCCCTGCAAAATATCAGTCATCAATCCTCAAAGGAGATATGTGCGCTGCGGCAAGCGAAGCGGGTCTTAACTGACCAGAACCTTCTGGCGGCGAGAAAAGCGCTGAAACACATAATTACCGTAGGCAAAAGCATCGGCCTGGTTCTTTTTGAATTACATAGTGCACATCTCAAATGCTTAATCATTTGCACGGAAAGGAGGCTCATACAGTCAGCAGGCGCGACACAGGTTCGGTTATTTATACGTCATTATTTACAAGCCATGGTCTTGTTCCGTTATCGACCCTCGCCTTTCAAAGAAGAACCAGCCTGAAAAAGCGGGCTTCTTTAATATGTCGCCCGGGAATGACGATCCGCGGTCGGGCCAGGGAACGGCCTGTTTGCCCCCCGCAAAAAATAAAACCCGGTTTCCCGGGTTTTATCGCTAACTATCAACGCCATCAGTCGTACGCTTTCAGCGTGCGCTGGCAGAGCGTGGAGCGTACGCAGTCGTCTTTATTAAAGCGTACAACGCCAATCATCTCGTCTTCCTCAAAACGTGCCAGCGCGTCGCTCAAGCCCGATTTCACACCGGATGGCAGGTCACACTGGGTAATATCACCGTTGACAATAACGGTCACGTTCTCCCCGAGGCGCGTTAAAAACATTTTCATTTGCGCAGCCGTGACATTCTGAGCCTCGTCGAGAATGACCACCGCATTTTCAAAGGTACGTCCGCGCATATAGGCGAACGGCGCGATTTCCACCTTACCGATCTCTGGTCGCAGGCAGTATTGCATAAAGGACGCCCCCAGGCGTTTCAGCAGCACGTCGTAAACGGGCCGGAAATAGGGAGCGAACTTCTCCGAAATATCACCGGGTAAGAAGCCGAGATCTTCGTCGGCCTGCAGAACCGGTCGGGTTACAATAATCCTGTCCACGTCCTTATGGATCAGGGCTTCCGCCGCTTTCGCCGCGCTGATCCAGGTTTTCCCGCAGCCGGCTTCGCCGGTTGCAAAGATCAGTTGTTTACTCTCGATAGCATTCAGGTAGTGCGCCTGAGCTTCATTACGCGCTGCAATTGGGGAAGTATCACGGCTGTCCCGCGCCATGCCAATTGCTTCTACGCCACTCATCTGCACAAGCGAGGTGACCGACTCTTCTTCACGTTGTTTATGGCTGCGTGAATCACGTCTCAGCACGCGTTTCGCTTCACGACGAGCTTTGATCACTGCTTTTTGTCTTCCCATGGATAGCACCTTGAGTTGTTGGTTTACATCACACACGTCGCCATCGACGCGATTATGCGCACAAACGTCTGAGGGTTGGCTTCCTTGTAAGCCATGGCTTGCCTTTGAAAATGACGTGCCAACGCGACGAACAGCATCGCCTGTCACATCGTCGACATCAGGAATAAAAAAGAAGGAGGAAAATTCAGGGGTGAAGAAGTCGCTGCCGGAGGTCGCACCTCCGTGCCGGGTTTTGCGTGGTCTTTTTGTCTGTCCGCTACTGGACTTTACCATCCGCGATCTCCAGAAAAACTTCATCACCGCAGGGGATAACGCTCTCACTAATTACATCAAAGATTAGCATCATTGCAACATTATTTTTACTAAACCATAACGTGTATGACCTCTGCGTCGTTGAACAGAGTCTCGGTTATGAATATTACAGAAAGATAACAGATACTTTCTCATACGAAAAAATGATATCTGGATGGCAGAAAAAGTATGTCAGGATGCAACAGATGACAGAATATCCTGCCCGGTAGCGGGCAGGATAGGATCTTCACGCTTCGAGCAGAGATTGCGCCAGATAGCGGTTTGCCGCTTGTACGCCGGGCAACGCAAAGAAGTAACCGCCACCAATCGGACGAATGTACTCTTCCAGCGCCTCGCCGTTCAGACGCTTTTGCACCGTCAGGAAGCCTTTTTCCAGATCATGCTGATAACAGACGAACAACAGCCCCATATCCAGCTGACCGGAGTTGGTCACGCCGAGCGAGTAACTGTAACCACGCCGCATCATCAGGCTGGACTGCGTCTCTTTCGTCCGCGGGTTCGCCAGACGAATATGGCTGTCGAGGGCTATGACATCACCGTCCGGATCGCTGGCGTAATCCGGGACGTCATGCTCATTTTTCATGCCCAGCGGTGCGCCGGAATGCTTATCACGCCCGAAAATGGTCTGCTGCTCTTTCAGCGGCGTGCGATCCCAGAACTCGACATGGAACTGGATAATGCGCACCGCCTGGTAACTGCCGCCCACCGCCCACGCCGGTTCGCCCTGCTCTTTCGTCACCCACACCACCTCGTTCATCAGCGTATTATCGCTACTGTCCGGGTTGGCGGTGCCATCTTTAAAGCCCAGCAGGTTAACGGGTGTCTCTTTGCCTTTGCTGCGCGCCGCATGATCAGAGATAAACCCTTCCCGCTTCCAGCGCACGCTGAGTAAATCCGGCGTGTGCTTGATGATGTCACGCAGCGCGTGAATCACCGTGTCCTGTGTGTTGGCACAAATCTGGATCAGCAAATCGCCGTGACACAGCGCCGCATCAAGCGAATCGTTAGGGAAACGCGTCATCTTTTGCAGCTTTTTCGGCATCTGCGCGCGCAAACCAAAACGGTTGTCGAACAGCGATTCGCCCACGGAAACCGTCATCGTCAGGTTATCCGGCGCGATATACGCCCCAAGAATACCGGAGTCCATCGGCGGTAAGCGCGGGTTCGTTGTCGCCGGAGCCGGACCGCCGGAGGTCAGAAACGTGATGCGTTGCGTCAGTAAACGGAACAACCGTTCAAGGTCGGCTTTATCAGCAGCCAGCACGTCAAACGCCACCAGCATCATTGACGCCTGCTGTGGCGTCAAAATACCGGCCTGATGCGCGCCCAGGAAAGGCTGCTTCTCCATACGCGCATCAGGCGAAAGTGTCCCCGGTGCGCTCTTCGGTGTTACCGCATGCGCTATCGGGCATCCGCCAGCCAGCGCAAGCGCGCCTCCCAGCGCGCCCATACTCTTTAATAAACGGCGCCGGGAAGGTTCGCTGACGTCGTTGTTATCATCTTGCTTCATGGTATTAATCCAGCCCCAGCACGCCGCGCAGCTGCGCCAGGTCTTCCGCCAGTGTGGTGATCGGCCCTTTCAGCGCATTGCGATCGGCGTCGGTCAACTTATCGTAGGTTTCATACCCCTCTTTAGTGCGGTATTTCGCAAGGATGGTATCCACTTTCTTGAAGTTGGCATCGACTTTCGCCAGCAGTTCGGCGTTATCTTTCTGCAATTGCGGACGCAGCAAATCAACGATTTTCTGTGCGCCATCAACGTTGGCCTGGAAGTCCCACAGATCGGTGTGGCTGTAGCGATCTTCTTCACCGCTGATTTTGCTCGCAGCCACTTCTTCGATCAGACCGGCTGCGCCGCCGACCACTTTGGATGGCGGGAACGCCAGCTCATTAATGCGCGTTTGCAAATCAACCACATCTGAGTTGAGCTGATCGGCATATTTGCCCATGTCTTTAGTGCTGTTATCACCAAACAGGGCTTTTTCCAGACGGTGGAAACCGGTGAATTTCGGATCGGCGGCTTTATGCTCGTAATCATCTTCACGGGCATCAATGCTGCCATCAAGATCGGAGAAGAGCTCAGCAATCGGTTCAATACGCTCGTAGTGCTGGCGCGTCGGCGCATACAGCGCTTTCGCTTTTTCGATATCGCCCGCTTTTACCGCATCGGTGAACGCTTTGGTGCCGGAAACCAGCTGCGCCGTTTCGGCAACCACATACGCTTTATACGCGGTAATGGCTCCGCTCAGGCTCAGCAGCGCGTCACCTTTTGCCGCATCGGCCGTCGCCGCGCCTTTCACCACCAGCTTACCTTTCGGGTTGGTTAACAGACCGCAAGTCATCTCATACTCGCCCGGCTGCAGGTTGGCCGTCAGTTTCTGGCTAAAACCTGGCGCGATATTTTCACGCTCTTCAACCACCATCACGCCTTTAAGGATCTCCCACTCGAGCGCTTTCTGGCTGTGGTTGAGAATAATAAACTGCGTTTTACCGGCGTTCACTGTCAGGTTCATCGGCTCACACTGTTTGTCCGTAACCGTGACTTTCACCTGCGGGATATCCGCAGCTTGCACTGCGAAAGCACTGGAGATTAATGCCGCCATCCCGGCCTGTAATGCACTACGACGAAAATGAATTGCCATGCCCTTTCCCTTAATTAGTATGTTGTAACTATAAAGCGATTATGGTGCCGCTCGTGAAGGTTGCGTCCCCGCGCGAGGCGGTAAAACAAACATCACCAGCGCCGGGATCAGATAGATAAAGTAGACCGCCACTTCGCTGACGCTTGGCGTTTCCTGGTAACCAAAAATCCCTTCCAGCAGCGTACCGGTGAGGGAATGCGTGGTGAGTACATTACTGAAATCGAAGGCCACGTCCTGAAAGTGGTTCCATAATCCCGCTTCGTGAAACGCGCGGATTGCGCCTGCGGCAAGCCCGGCCGCGACAAACAGAATAAACAGGCTGGTCCATTTGAAAAACGCGCCGAGGTTCAGACGTACGCCGCCCCAATAAAGCAAGAAACCGAGCACCACCGCCGTGGTAAGCCCCAGCACCGCGCCCAGCGGCGGCCAGACGCCGACATCCTGCTGGAACGCCGCCAGCAGAAAGAACACCGATTCCAGCCCTTCGCGCGCCACGGCGAAAAAGACCATCAGGATCAGCGCCCAACCGTGGTTATGGCTGCGCGCCAGCGCGTTGTCGACCGCCTGCTCCAGTTGTACTTTGACGTTGCGCGACACTTTGCGCATCCAGAACACCATCCAGGTGAGGATCACTACAGCTATCGCCGCGACAATGCCTTCAAACAGCTCCTGCTCTTTTTGCGGAAACTCGCCGGTAGTTTCATTGATCGCAATACCGAGCCCAAGACAGAGCGCGGCGGCAAGAAAAACACCAATCCACATCACGTTTATCCAGCGCCCACGCTGGGTACGTTTCAGATAACTGGCAATCAGGCTGACGATCAGCGCCGCTTCGAGGCCTTCACGTAACATAATCAAAAATGGAACAAACATGGAGGAAACCCCTAATGTCATGCGCGGTCAATGGTTGCAAAGAAAAGTAAATTGCATTGATAGTGATTATCATTACGCCGCAAGGAAACTCAAGCGAAAAATGTTGAGAATGATAACTGGATGTAACCGCGTAGCAGGCTAACCATGCGGTTTATGCGTTATGCGGAAGCAGTTGAAATAAAGCAAAAACATAGCTTACAAATCTTTAACTTTATATTTACCCCACTCCGGCGCTGTGGCTAAATAAACGCCCCGTTTCGTTTACCTGCAAAATTAAAGACATGACTAACTTCTTCCATTTTTTGCTAGCGCTGGTGGTGATCCTCGCGCTGGCCTGGCTGGTAAGTTTTGACCGCCGACACATTCGTTTTCGCTTCATCCTGCAATTAATTGTCATTGAACTGGCACTGGCGTGGTTCTTCCTGCACGCGCAAAGCGGGTTAACGCTGATTAAATACGTTTCCGGTTTCTTTGAAGTGCTGTTGAAATTCGCGGGCGAAGGCACCGGCTTTGTCTTCGGCGGGATGAGCGAAAAAGGGCTGGCATTTATCTTCCTCGGCGTGCTGTGCCCTATCGTCTTTATTTCCGCGCTGATCGGTATTTTGCAGCACTGGCGCATTCTGCCCATCTTTATTCGTTTGATAGGCACATTGCTGTCAAAACTGAACGGCATGGGCAAACTGGAATCGTTCAATGCTGTCAGCTCGCTGATCCTCGGCCAGTCGGAAAACTTCATCGCCTATAAAGGCATCCTCGCGGATCTCTCCTCGCGCCGCATGTTCACCATGGCAGCAACGGCAATGTCGACAGTGTCGTTGTCGATTGTCGGCGCGTATATGACCATGCTGGACGCGAAATATGTGGTCGCCGCGCTGGTCCTCAATATGTTCAGCACCTTTATTGTGCTGTCGGTCATTAACCCGACGCGCCCGGAAGCAGAAGCCGAGGTCAAACTGGAAAGGCTCCACGAATCGCAGAGTTTCTTTGAGATGCTCGGGGAGTACATCCTCGCGGGTTTCAAAGTGGCGATGATTATTCTGGCGATGCTGATTGGTTTTATTGCGCTGATAAGCGCCGTCAACGCCCTCTTCTCCGCCTTGTTCGGCATCAGCTTCCAGCAACTCCTCGGTTATGTGTTTTACCCGCTGGCATGGCTGATTGGCATCCCGCTGAGCGATGCGCTGCATGCGGGCAGTATTATGGCGACCAAACTGGTGGCGAACGAATTTGTGGCGATGATTGAGCTGCAAAAAATCGCCGCGCAGATGACGCCGCGCGGTCTGGGTATTCTTTCCGTGTTCCTGGTATCGTTCGCCAACTTTGCCTCGATCGGCATTGTGGCGGGGGCAATTAAAGGGTTAAACGAGCAACAGGGGAATGCAGTTTCCCGCTTTGGTCTGCGCTTAGTGTACGGCGCAACGCTGGTGAGTTTGCTTTCGGCGGCTTTCGCAGGCGTGGTGTTGTAATTTACTGGCCCACTTCGCACAAGTGGGCCTTTACATCAGAATTGTACGCAGACCGGCTGATCGACACGCATCACCGATTCCTGGGCAAAGCGTGATTTGTAGATATCACGCAGCGCATCAATTTTAGTGTCACTTTGCGCGTCCACGCTGTGGATCAGCATCAACGCCTTGCTTGGCTCCTTCGATACCTTCCCGTTACTTCCCAGCCATTGCCCCTGCGCATCAAAAGTGGTTAAACCATCGCGAAAACGCGGCGTGACATCGTTATCCACATACTGCTGCCACTCCTGCGCGGTAATCGCTTTGCCGCCCTGGCGGGTTAAGCCGTAATAGAGCGTGGTTTGCTGCATCTGGTTTTCAGCCTTGCAGGTTTGTGCTGTCGCCCCCGGTTGTTTTGCAGCAGGCGAAACGCAACCCGCCAGTAAACCCGCCATCATCAGTGCAGTGAACCCTGTCTTTAACGTCATGTTGTTATCCTCATTGTTATTTGTTGTGAGATAACAGCGTAATTACAATTATTTAGCAATAAAAAAACCCGCCGCAGCGGGTTTTCCATAAGAGGTAATTTATTCAGCCTGTAAACGCGATGGCGGCGCAGAGCGGTAATGCGCATCAGCCTCGGCAAAACGTTGCTGCATCTGCGCGGAAGGCGCTTTGCCCAGCAGGCTAAACACCACAATACCGATACTGCCGAAAACAAAGCCCGGAATGATTTCATACAGATCCAGCCAGGCGTAGTGTTTCCAGACAATCACCGTCACCGCACCGATGATCATCCCCGCCAGCGCACCATTACGCGTCATGCGTGACCACATCACCGAGAACAGCACCACCGGGCCAAACGCCGCCCCGAAGCCCGCCCAGGCGTAGCTCACCAGGCCGAGCACGCGGTTTTCCGGGTTCGCCGCCAGCGCAATCGCCACCAGCGCCACCAGCAACACCATCGCACGGCCAACCCATACCAGCTCGCGCTGGCTTGCGCCTTTGCGCAAAAACGCTTTGTAGAAATCTTCGGTAATCGCGCTGGAGCACACCAGCAACTGGCAGCTCAACGTCGACATCACGGCGGCAAGGATCGCCGACAGCAGCACTCCGGCAATCCACGGGTTGAACAGAACTTGCGCCAGCTCGATAAACACACGCTCGGCGTTCTGGTTAACCGCACCGGCTGCCGACGGGTTGTTATTGAAATAGGCGATGCCGAAAAAGCCCACCGCCACCGCGCCCGCCAGACACAGGATCATCCACGTCATACTGATGCGACGCGCATGAACAATGGTGTGATGGGAATCCGCCGCCATAAAACGCGCCAGAATATGTGGCTGGCCGAAATAACCCAGCCCCCAGCCCATCAGCGAAACGATGGCGACGAAGTTCAAGCCTTTCAGCATATCGACGTTTTCAATGCTTTTTTGCTTGATCACGTCCAGCGAATCACCAAAACCGCCGACGGAAATAATGACAATCACCGGCGTCAGGATCAGCGCGAAAATCATCAGGCTGGCCTGTACCGTGTCGGTCCAGCTTATCGCCAGGAAACCGCCAATAAAGGTGTAAATGATCGTGGCAGCGGCACCGGCCCACAGAGCGGTTTCGTAACTCATGCCGAAGGTGCTTTCAAACAGACGCGCGCCCGCGACAATACCGGAAGCACAATAAATGGTGAAAAACAGCAGAATCACCACCGCCGAGATAATCCGCAGCAGGCGGCTGTTATCTTCAAAACGGCCGGTGAAATAGTCCGGCAAGGTCAGCGCGTTATTGTTCACTTCGGTGTGGACACGCAAACGTCCGGCCACCAGTTTCCAGTTAATCCAGGCGCCCAGCGTCAGGCCAATGGCGATCCAGCTTTCAGAGATACCTGAGATAAAAATCGCGCCCGGCAGCCCCATCAGCAGCCAGCCGCTCATATCCGATGCCCCCGCCGACAGCGCAGTGACCAGCGGCCCAAGGCTGCGACCGCCCAGAATATAGTCATCAAAGTTTTTCGTCGAACGCCAGGCGACGAAACCGATAAGTATCATGCCAAAGATATAAACGAGAAAAGTCACCAGCATCGGTGTGCTTATTGCCATTAAAAAGTCTCCAGGATTCTTCGTCGGCAAATACTGCTTGCCGCTTTTTTCCAGCACCGGAACGAGGCGCTGGGGCGTTTAGATTATTTGAAGCGCCCGTATCCTGCCGGATGCCTCACTTATTCACAATTGATTTAACACAGCATTTACATCAAATTCATCCCGGCTCTGATAACAATTTCCTATAGGTTGTACTCTGTCACACTTTTAAAGGTTGCACCTTTAAAAAGTGTTATCTGCCGCATAAAACCTGCTTTGCCAGCGAATTGTTCAGCACCTTTAGCAATTACCAGCCGTTAACATTTCATTCATTTCTTACCTTGCCAGCCAGGTCACATTTAACAAGGTTGCACAAAGTTGCAACATGATGGATATTTCAGCCTGAACTGCAAAACAACGTAAAAAACAGGAGCAAAGCATGGGCACCACCACCATGGGGGTCAAGCTTGATGACGCAACACGCGAAAGGATCAAAGCCGCTGCGGCGACCATCGACCGCACGCCGCACTGGCTGATTAAACAAGCCATCTTCAATTTTCTGGAAAAGCTGGAAAACAACGAAGGCCTGCCGGAACTGGCGACCGCATCCGCCAGCGCGCAGGAAGAGGAAAGTGCCGTTGTGGTTGATGACAGCCACCAGCCGTTTCTTGATTTTGCCGAGCAGATCCTGCCGCAGTCCGTTTCCCGCGCCGCGATCACCGGCGCATGGCGCTGGGCGGAAACCGATGCAGTGCCCATGTTGCTGGAACAAGCCCGCCTGCCGCAGCCGGTGGCGGAAAATGCCCATAAGCTGGCTTATCAGCTAGCGGAAAAACTGCGTAACCAGAAAACCGCCTCCGGCCGCGCTGGCATGGTGCAAAGCCTGTTACAGGAGTTTTCCCTCTCCTCGCAGGAAGGCGTGGCGCTGATGTGTCTAGCCGAAGCGTTACTGCGTATTCCCGACAAAGCCACCCGCGATGCGCTGATCCGCGACAAAATCAGCAACGGTAACTGGCAGTCACACATTGGGCGCAGCCCGTCGCTGTTCGTCAATGCCGCCACCTGGGGGCTGTTGTTTACTGGCCGTCTGGTCTCCACGCATAACGAAGCCAATCTCTCGCATTCGCTGAATCGTATTATTGGTAAAAGTGGCGAGCCGCTGATCCGTAAAGGCGTGGATATGGCGATGCGCCTGATGGGCGAACAGTTCGTTACCGGCGAAACAATCGCCGAAGCGCTGGCTAACGCGCGCAAACTGGAAGAGAAAGGTTTCCGCTACTCCTACGACATGCTCGGCGAAGCGGCGCTTACCGCGGCCGATGCGCAGGCGTATATGGTGTCGTACCAGCAGGCGATCCACGCCATTGGCAAAGCCTCAAACGGGCGTGGCATTTATGAAGGGCCCGGAATTTCGATTAAATTATCCGCCCTGCACCCGCGCTACAGCCGTGCGCAATACGACCGCGTAATGGACGAACTCTATCCACGCCTGAAATCCCTCACCTTGCTGGCGCGCCAGTATGACATCGGCATTAACATTGACGCCGAAGAGGCTGATCGTCTGGAAATTTCCCTCGATCTGCTGGAAAAGCTTTGTTTCGAGCCGGAACTGGCAGGCTGGAATGGTATCGGTTTTGTTATTCAGGCCTACCAGAAGCGCTGCCCGTTTGTTATCGATTATCTTGTTGATCTGGCAACACGCAGCCGCCGCCGTCTGATGATCCGCCTGGTTAAAGGCGCTTACTGGGACAGCGAAATTAAACGCGCGCAAATGGAAGGGCTGGAGGGTTACCCGGTTTATACCCGCAAGGTGTACACCGATGTTTCGTACCTCGCCTGCGCGAAAAAATTGCTCGCGGTGCCGAACCTCATCTATCCGCAATTCGCCACCCACAACGCCCATACGCTGGCGGCTATCTACCAGCTTGCCGGGCAGAACTACTATCCGGGACAGTACGAATTCCAGTGCCTGCACGGCATGGGCGAACCGTTGTATGAGCAAGTTGTGGGTAAAGTGGCCGATGGCAAACTGAACCGCCCTTGCCGCATTTATGCGCCGGTCGGCACCCACGAAACACTGCTGGCGTATCTGGTGCGCCGTCTGCTGGAAAACGGCGCGAATACCTCGTTCGTCAACCGCATCGCCGACAACACGCTGCCGCTGGACGCGCTGGTTGCCGATCCGGTGAGCGAAGTGGAAAAAATCGCCACCCAGGAAGGTCAGGTTGGCTTGCCACACCCGAAAATCGCCCTGCCCCGCGCGCTGTATGGCGAAGGCCGAATCAATGCCGCGGGCCTGGATCTGGCGAACGAACACCGGCTGGCCTCGCTCTCCTCCTCGCTGCTCGCCAGCGCGGCGCAGAAATGGTACGCCCGCCCGACGCTGGAACAGGTGGTCATGGACGGCGAACCCGTCGCGGTGATTAACCCTGCCGAACCGAAAGACACCGTTGGCTATGTGGTGGAAGCCAGCGAAGCGCAGGTTAACCAGGCGCTGGAAAACGCCGTTAATCACGCACCAATCTGGTTTGCCACACCGCCGCAGGAGCGCGCCGCCATTCTTCAGCGCGCCGCAGTGCTGATGGAAGATCAAATGCAGTCGCTGATTGGCATTCTGGTGCGTGAAGCGGGTAAAACCTTCAGCAATGCCATTGCCGAAGTGCGCGAAGCGGTCGATTTCCTGCGCTACTACGCAGGCCAGGTGAGTGCGGATTTCGATAACGAAACGCACCGCCCGCTGGGGCCGGTAGTCTGTATCAGCCCGTGGAACTTCCCGCTGGCGATTTTCACCGGCCAGATTGCCGCAGCGTTAGCGGCGGGCAACAGCGTGCTGGCAAAACCTGCCGAGCAGACTCCGCTGATTGCCGCTCAGGGCGTGGCCATCTTACTGGAAGCCGGTGTCCCGGCGGGTGTTTTACAGTTACTGCCAGGGCGCGGCGAAACCGTAGGCGCGCAGCTGACCGCCGATCCGCGCGTGCGCGGCGTGATGTTTACCGGCTCCACCGACGTGGCAACGCTGCTGCAACGCAGTATCGCCACGCGCCTCGATGCCCAGGGTCGCCCGACGCCGCTTATCGCCGAAACCGGCGGGATGAACGCGATGATAGTCGACTCCTCCGCGCTTACCGAACAGGTGGTTATCGATGTGCTGGCCTCCGCGTTTGATAGCGCAGGCCAGCGCTGTTCAGCCCTGCGCGTGCTCTGCTTGCAGGATGACATTGCCGATCACACGCTGACCATGTTGCGCGGCGCGATGGCGGAGTGTCGCATGGGTAACCCAGGCCGACTGACCACCGATATCGGCCCGGTGATCGACGCCGAAGCGAAAGCGAATATCGACAAACATATTCAGGCCATGCAGGCCAAAGGGCGCAAGGTGTACCAGGCGGTGCGTGAAAACAGCGAAGATGCGCGCGAATGGCGCACCGGCACCTTTGTTGCGCCGACGCTTATCGAACTGGAAAGCTTTGACGAGCTGAAAAAAGAGGTCTTCGGCCCGGTGCTGCACGTTGTTCGTTATCACCGTAACCAGTTGGATCAGTTAATCGCGCAGATTAACGCCTCCGGCTATGGCTTGACGCTCGGCGTTCATACCCGTATCGATGAAACCATCGCCCAGGTCACCGGCAATGCCCATGTCGGTAACTTGTATGTGAACCGCAATATGGTGGGCGCGGTGGTAGGTGTGCAGCCATTTGGCGGTGAAGGGTTGTCCGGCACCGGGCCGAAAGCCGGCGGGCCGCTCTATCTTTACCGCCTGTTAGGTAGCCGACCGGAAAACGCGGTGCAGAAAACGCTGGCCCGTCACGACGCGCAATATCCGCTGGATGCGCAGTTGAAAGCATCACTCCTGCAGCCGCTGGACGCATTAAGCGCATGGGCAAAAGATCGTCCGGCGCTGCAACAACTGTGCGCCCATTTTGGCGAACTGGCGCAAACCGGGACACAACGCCTGCTGCAAGGCCCGACCGGCGAGCGCAACAGCTGGACGCTGGTACCGCGCGAGCGGGTGCTCTGTGTGGCGGATAACGAGCAGGACACGCTGGTGCAACTGGCGGCAGTCATCGCTTGCGGTAGCCAACTGCTGTGGCCGGACGACACGTTGCACCGCGATATGGCAAAACAGTTGCCGGAAAGCGTCAGCAAACGTATTCAGTTTGCCAAAGCCGATGCGTTAATGGCGCAGACGTTTGATGCGGTGATTTTCCACGGTGATTCCGATCAACTGGTAGCGCTGTGCGAAAACGTCGCCGCACGCAATGGCGCGATTGTGTCGGTTCAGGGCTTTGCACGCGGCGAAACCAACATCCTGCTCGAACGCCTGTGGGTGGAACGCTCGTTGAGTGTCAACACCGCCGCTGCCGGTGGCAACGCCAGCTTGATGACGATTGGCTGAAGCAGGGTAACTGGATAATCCAAAGCCTCGCGTTGCGGGGCTTTATTTTTATAAGTGAGGAAATAGAACTATTGATATGAGTCAGCACAATCATAACGCGTTCATTGACAGTTCATTTAACCGGGAGTAGAAAAATCTGAAGCCAAATTTATAGATAAAAAGGAGATCGAGGTGGCAACCGGGAAAGACACATTTAGACCACTCACCGCTGGCGAAATCAGAATGGCCCGTATTCTTTTCAAAGATACGATCAATTATGGTTCAGTAAGAATTTATAAGGGTAGCTATTTCCCTTTTAATCTTCAAGACCAGGATACTGCGGTCACGCCGAATGGAAACATGTACTGGCCAGAGCCCGTTTTTAAAGAAGATTTTTCAGCGGAAAGCTCGTCTGATAAAAATTGGTTCATACATGAATTTGCCCATATTTGGCAACATCAGATGGGAATGAGTGTCAGAATTAGAGGGCTGATTAGTAAGTACGTAAGATATACATACTCCCTGCCTAAAGAAAAAACGCTGGCGACTATCCGATGGAGCAACAAGCTAACATTATTGCTGATTATTTTACCCTGATTACCGCGGGTTATAATGTCTGGAAAGGCGTTACTGATTTTCAAGGGATTCATGGACCGGACTTGCTCGCGAAGTACCAAAATACGCTACAGTATTTTCTGGCTTCGCCTACGGATAAAAGGAGTTTATGGAAATGAAATGGTATATACCGATTATCTTAACGCCACTTTTTGCCGGCTGCGTGGGTGAAAACACCTCATTTCGCATTGCTGATGTCACGAAAAAAGATAATAAAGTTTGTGTCTCAGTAAAAGACGACCCCACAATTGAACAGGGTCAGGCAAAATTACTTCGGCTGACCCTGTCGACACGCGATAGTAACAGGAAAATGCAGGAAATTTGGCAGGCGGATCATTTTGATAACCCGACCTATATCGTTAACCCCGGCCAATGCCTTCCGGTCAATTACCATTTTGAGCAAGACAAAGAATATAACATCACTATCATAACGGCATACTCCGCCGAGAATGTGGATTCAAAACGCATCTGGCTAAAGAATTTCAAGCTGAATAATCTGACAGTGAAGTAATTTATCTATGTGACTAAATCAATATAAATAATATAAGGTCCGCGTTTTTTATTTTACTGAGCATGCAACAAAAAGCGCCTTACGGCGCTTTTTTTCTGAGCGACAATCCAACATCCCCGCCGGGATGTACCGACAGTAGCGTCTCTTTTGAATAACCACTTTCGCTCATCAGGCAGGCGCAGGCGGCATCGAAAATCGCCAGTGTCAGCACGATGGAAGTGGTCGCCAGCATATTAAGTGGATCAATTTCGCGCTGCACGCCGGTGGAAATTACCAGCCGCGCGGCCTGAGCGATAGCGGAACCCGGGTTTTCCGTCACGCTAATCAGCGGCACGCCCTTTTGCGCAAGCCCCGGCAGTAGCCGCGTTAGCTCATCGGAATTCCCGCCGCGCGACAGCATAATCACCAGATCATTGGTGTCGAGAAACCCCAAATCACCGTGCGCGGCATCCGTGGCATTCAGATAGATAGCCGGACGCTCGACGCACGCCAGCATATGGGCAATCTTGCGTGCCGCAATGCCGGATGTCCCCACGCCGGTGACCGCAATCTTGCCGCGACAACCGCGCAGTTCCGCCATTAACCCATTCCACAACGCATCGTTAAGATGGTGGCTCAGCGCCGCCATCTCTTCGCTATAGACTTGCCAGGCGCCGCAGGCCTGGCGCCAGCTGTCGCTCATGCCTCCTCCTGCATCAGTTGGCGGTATTTCATGTGATCCTGGTACATCTCATGAAAGACGGTGTATTTACGATCGTAATACTGCTTGATGCGGTTGGTTTGCGGCGTCACCGTCTTGCCGATGCGGCTCATCGCCGACATCGCTTCCGGGAAAGTGTCAAACACGCCCGCCGCCACGGTGCCCATCATTGCGCCGCCGAGCAGCATCGCCTCGCTCTCTTCCGGCAGCAACATCGCGCAGCCGGTGGCATTTGCATGTTCCTGCACAAAGATCGGGTTTTTGGTGCCCCCGCCGCTCGCCATTACCGTGTCAATGCTGTAGCCGCTCTGGTTCATGGTTTCAATAATATGCCGCGTACCGAGGGCAATCGCCTGAATGGTCGCCAGATAATGCAGCGCCATATCCTCCGGCGTACGCGAGAGTTTCAGCCCGCTGATCACGCCGGTTAATGTCGGGTTGGCGCGCGGCGAACGGTTACCGTGGAAGTACGGCAGAATGTGAATATCACGCGTTAAAAACGCGATATTTTCCGGCTCGCCCGCCATCTTGCGTAGCAGCGCATTCAGCACTTCATAGATGGTTTGCCCCTGCGCTTTTGCCTGAGCCAGCAGCGTTTCGTAGCACGGATGGGACTGGATCATATGGTCGATGAGCGCCCCGGTCGCTGACTGCCCGCCCTCGTTCAGCCAGTAGCCTGGCAGCACCGCCGAGAAGTAAGGTCCCCACACGCCGCCGATAAAGCGCGCCTGCGGAGAAATCGCCATATGGCCGGTAGATGTACCACCAATCAGCGCGATGCGCCGATCAAAATCCGCCATTTCCCCCGAAGGCCCGCTGGCGCCGAGCGTTCCCAGCGTGCCTGCGTGGGCATCG
This sequence comes from Kosakonia sp. LAM2021, assembly GCF_016620385.1. NCBI lineage: Bacteria > Pseudomonadati > Pseudomonadota > Gammaproteobacteria > Enterobacterales > Enterobacteriaceae > Kosakonia > Kosakonia sp. LAM2021. The sequence continues at coordinate 15,493 of NZ_JAENHT010000009.1, read as the reverse complement.
ATAATCGATACGCTGACCGCCGTGCCGGGCATCAACCCCATTTCTGTCGCCGCACGCTGCGTCAGCCCGCGCCCCAGCGGCTCGCCCATGGTTTTCACATAGCGGCCAATTTTCTCTGCGTCGTGCTCCAGCAAATCTTCAAGACCAATCTGGCGGAAATAACTGGTGTCCCACTTATCCTCATGGCCCATATATGTCCACTTACACACCGTGGAGCAAAGGGAACGGGTGTCATCGCCCGTCGCCCGCCAGGTGAGAAAATCCGGCAGGTCGAAGTAATACCCGGCGTTAGCCCATGTGTTCGGCATGTGCTGTTTTAACCACAGCAGTTTTGGCGTTTGCATCTCCGGCGAGATGATCCCGCCCACGTAATCCAGCACCCGGTGGTGCGTGGCGTTGATACGGTTCGCCTGCGTGATGGCGCGGTGATCCATCCACACGATAATGTTCTGCTCACTGCGCCCGGAAGGGCTAATGGTCAGCGGGTTGCCCTCTTTGTCGAGCACCACCAGCGAACAAGTCGCGTCAAAACCGAGGCCTTTAACCTGAATCGGGTTAATGTCTGCCTGGTTGACCGCATCACGTACCGCGTTGCACACCGCCTGCCAGATATTGTCGGAAGATTGCTCCACAAAGTCGGCCTGCGGGCGGTAAATCTCAATCGCCCTGCTCGCCTGGCTGACCATTCTGCCGGTCAGATCAAAGACGCCTGCACGTGCGCTGCCGGTGCCAACATCTACACCAATAAAGTAGCTCGCCATTCTTTTTCTCCCGCTCTCAGGCTTTTCGATTTTGTAATGCGATAAAGAGGATCAGCACCGCGCCCCAGAGCGCCATCGTCAGATAACTGCTGATACCCAACAAATTAAAGCCACTCTCCAGCATCTGCAGCACTACCAGCGCCAGCACCAACCCCAGCACGCGGCCAAAACCGCCGTCCGGGTTAATGCCGCCCAGCACCGACGCCAGAATGGTCACCAGAAGATAAGACTCACCGTAGCCCGCTTTCGCCGAATTGAACTTCGCCATCATCAAAATAGCGGCCGCCCAACCCAACAGCGCGGAAATGATATAGACCGAAATCTGTACGCGTACGGTATTCACACCGCTGTAGCGCGTGGCCTGCTCGTTTGAGCCAACCAGATAGAGACTGCGCCCAAGCGTCGTGTGTTCGAGTAACACCCACAGCAGCAGCGCAACGAGAATAAACAGCAACAGCGCGACCGGGATGCCAAGCAGTGTGGCATTGCCAAGGAACTGAATAGCCGCCGGAAAACCGGAAATGACCGTGCCATTTGAGAACAGAATATTCAGCCCGGAGATCAGCGTCATAGTGCCGAGTGTCGCCAGAATCGGCGAAACACCAATCCACGCCACCAGCGCACCGTTCAGCGCGCCAATCGCCACCGCCACCAGCAGCCCGGCGAGTAACGCCAGCGCCAGGAACAGCGGGTTATCCGGGTGGCTGACAATTACTGCCGCCATCACCAGCGAACAGGCGTTCGCACCGGCAATGATCGACAAATTAATGCCGCCAGTCAGCATGGTGATGCCCATGCCCAGCGCCAGCATGCCCAGAATCGGCAACTGCGAACCAATCGACTGGAAGTTAGCGACGCTGAAAAAACGGCTGCCGAGCAGCGCCGAGAAAACCAGCGCCACGACGATGATAATCACGCATTGCAAGCGGATGATGGCATCACCGGGCAGAATTCGGACGATGGATTTCATCTTATAACTCCCTCGCAAGTTTGCGTTTTTCGTTCCACGCGGTGGCGCTAATGCTCACCAGAATAATCGCGCCGCTAAACACCGTGTGCCAGTAAGAGGAGACACTCAGCAGCGTTAAGCCGTTCTGCAGGAAAGCCAGCAACACAACGCCCAGTAGCGTGCCGGTCAGCGTTCCGCGACCGCCGGACATGCTGGTGCCGCCAAGTACCACCGCCGCCAGTACCGTCAGCTCAAAGCCGAGCAGCGAGTTGGGCGCGACAGACTGGGTAATTTGCGCCTGCACCACCGCCGCAACACCCGCGAGGATGCCCATGAAACCGTAGACGTAGAAGTGCAGCTTCAGCAGGTTCAACCCGAGGCGTGACGCCGCATCGCGGTTGCCGCCCATGGCATAAATCTGGCGGCCCAGCCGGGTGTAGTTCATTAACACGGCGGTCAGAATAATGGTCGCGCCCAGACACAGCAGCGGCAGCGTCAGTCCATAGTCGTAACCATCGGCGGCGGTGAACGAGAACCAGTTGATGCCGTTCATAAACCAGTCCGGGAAACCGTACAGCCACGTCCCTTTGGTGGCATACACCAGCAGGCCGTAATAAACATTCAGCGTGGCGATGGTAATGATGATGGCAGGCACGCGCAGCCAGTAGACCAGGAAGCCATTGACAAGGCCAAGCAGCAGCCCAACCGCCATCGAAAGCCCCAACGCCAGCGCGAAATTACCGCCGTGAGCTATCACCCAACTGGCCATCGCGTATTGGGCAATGGCGGTCATCGCCGGAAACGAAATGTCGATGCCGCCGGAAATCAGCACCACAAACAGCCCACAGGCCAGGATCCCGAGAATGGCGTAACTGGTGGCGACATCCGTCAGGTTGCCGAGGGAGAGAAACTCATCGGTACGTACGCTGAGAAAAATCGCCAGCGCGATAACCAACAACCCCAGCCAGAATTCATGTTGCCCGACAAGGCGGGAAAAGGACGCGTTACGCATTGACCACCTCGGCAATTTCCTGCTCTGTGCAACGGTGCGGATTAAACTCGGCCACCAGTTCTCCCTGACGCATCACCAGCACGCGGTGGCTGTTGTAATAAGCCTCCGGGATTTCGTCACAAATCATCAGCACCGCCATCCCCTGCTCCGCCAGCTGGCGGGCAATCTGGTAGATCCCCTCTTTGTTGGCGATGTCCACGCCAACCGTGGGCGAATCCAGGATTAGAATGCGCGGCTGCGTAGCCACCCATTTGGCGATGGCGATACGCTGCGCATTGCCGCCGGAGAGCGTTTTCACCGGTAATTGTGTATCGGAGACTTTGATATTCAGCTCGCGGATGAGATCGGCCACCAGTTGCCCGGCTTTAGCGTGATCAAGCAACCCGCTGCGCGTGTGCAGCTTGTCGAACACCGTGACGATGGTGTTGTCATAAATCGACTGTTCCATGATGAGCCCCTGCGTCAGCCGGTCTTCTGACACATAACCAATGCCGTGGCGAATCGCGTCATGGTTGTTACGCAGTTTCACCGGCGTGCCATTGATGCGGATCTCGCCATCCTCCGGTTTGGTCATACCAAACAAGCTCATGCACAGTTCGGTACGCCCGGCGCCTAAAAGCCCGACAATCGACACGATTTCGCCGCTGCGCAGCGCCAGATTGATATCGCGATATTTGCCTTTACGGCTAAGATGGCGCAGCTCCAGCATGGGTAATTGATCCACCGGTGGTTTTTCCGGCAGCGGGCTATAGTGAAAACGTTGGCCGGTCATCAGATAGGCCAGCTCGTGGCTATCCAGTTCGCTTGCCGGCCAGGTACCAATCAATTTGCCGTCGCGCATCACGCTGATACGATCGGCCACTTCCATCACTTCATCCAGACGGTGACTGACAAACACCACGCAAATGCCGGCGGCTTTCAGTTCATTGACCACGCGCAGCAAGCCATTCACTTCCTGGCGGGTGAGCGACGCGGTGGGTTCATCCATAATCACCAGCCGGGCATCGGCAGCAATCGCGCGGCAAATCGCCACCAACTGGCGGTCGGCAATAGAGAGTTTTTCTACTTTTTTATCCGGATCGAGGCGCACGCCAATGCGATCCATGGCCGCCAGCGCTTGTGTTCGCATCGCGTTACGACGCACCCAGATATCGCCACCGGGAAGGTAGCGGTGAATGGCGATATTTTCCGCCACGCTAAAATTAGGAAACAGTGACAGATCCTGGTAGATAACCTGAATCCCATAGTGCGCTGAAAGTTGCGGCGTGAGCTGGTGAAAAAGCTTGCCGTCGAGCGCGATGTTAGCGCCCTTTTCCGGGTGATAAACACCGGAGATAACTTTGATGATGGTGCTCTTTCCGCAGCCGTTTTGCCCCGCCAGACAGTGAACTTCGCCTTTCTCCAGCGTTAAATTCACATTATCCAGCGCCAGCACGCCCGGGAATCGCTTGCTGATATTCTCAAGAGTGATAAATGCGGTGGTGTCGGTCATCGACAATACCTCTGCCAGCGCCCGGGGTGGGCGCGAGGTTAAAATCTGCGGCGGAAGAGGCCGGCCTGACGGCCGGCATTCCGGTTCCCTGGTGTGGCCTGAAAGGCTCAGAAACCGAGTGATTGTGCGTTATCTTTGGTCACTTCGAGGATCTTATTAAAACGGATCACTTTCTTATTCATATCAACATCGGCTTTGCCCAACCCATCGATAGTCAGATCGGGCGTCACTTCTTTTCCTTGCAACAACTGGTCGGCGACGGTCACCAGTGCGAAACCGGCGTCACGCGGATCCCACAGCAGCGCTTTTTTGATGTCGCCACGCATCAGATACGGCGCGGCCTGGCCTGGCATTGCGATGCCTACAACCGCCAGTTTGTCTTTTGCGCGTTTCTTCTGCACGGCTTGCCCGGCGCCAATCGGCCCCAGCGAACCAAAGCCAATTACCCCTTTCATTTGCGGGTAGGTTTTCATTAAATCGAGGGTGGTAGCGTAGGATTTGTCGATGCTCTCGGCGACCGGCAATCGCGAGGTCACTTCGAACATATCCGGGTATTTCTCTTTTTGATATTTGATCGCGTAGTCAGCCCAGGCGTTGTGCAGCGGCACCGTCAGCGAGCCGACATAAATGGCGTAACCGCCTTTACCGCCCATATCTTTTGCCAGTTCATCGACGTTGGCCTGCGCATATTTTTCGCTGTCGATGGTTTCAATGTCCCACTGACCAATTTGCTGGTCCGGCGATTCATGCGTCAGTACCACAATGCCTTTGTCACGGGCTTTTTTCAGCACCGGCTCCAGCACCTTCGCATCGTTCGGCACCACGATGATGGCGTTGACGTTTTTGGCGATCAGATCTTCAATCACTTTCACTTGCTGCGCCGGATCCGGCGTTGATGGCCCGGTCTGGTACGCATTAACGTCCAGTTTTTTCGCCGCTTCATTGACCCCGGTTTCCATGCGGTTAAACCATGGAATACCGGTAACCTTGGCAACCACCGCGATCTCATATTTTTGTGCCGCAAACGCCTGGCCGGAAACCATGCTGGCAGAAATGAGGGCTGCGCTGAGTAATGCGAGTTTGAATTTCATAGTTGTACCTTTCTTGAGGACAGAGGAAAGTCGCGGAAGGGAGGTTAGCAACGAAGGGAAGAGGCAAAACACTGCTAATTTTAAAAATGTGATATACGCCCAAACAAGTTAAATTTACGATCTATTATTGTTAATTTTAAGTTAAATATACACGAAGCTTCTCCAATAACAGCGCAAGCAGTGTTAAATTTAACCTATAAATAAACATATAATTAACAATACGTTTTCATTTTCGGCTTTGTGGCCGATGTTTTTACATGGCAAAACCGCCTCTCAGCCGCCAGAAGTTTTTAAAAATGAGAACTGAAACGAGCAAGGCAACAACACCAACAGCAAAACTTTCAGTGTAAAACGGTACTCGCCCGCCAACAGAGGCGATAACCTTGTACTCCTTGAGGCTTAACGAATAACGGAGTGTAACAATGCGCTATGCGGCTGAGCTGGAAGCACTGCTTCGCGCCGATTCACAGCGAATGGCGGCCCTGGCAATGGTGCAGGCAACCCACGAAGGGTGCTGGATTGGCGCCGGGTTTATACGCGATGCCGTTTGGGATGAGTTACACGGCTTTACGCCGCGCCCGCACGCCGGGGATGTGGATGTTATCTGGCGTGAGCCTGCGGACACGCGCGCTGAACGCGATGCAGAGCTGGAAGCACAGTTGCGCCAGCGCTCGGGCGATATTGCCTGGTCGGTCAAAAATCAGGCGCGCATGCACACGCGTAATGGCGATGCACCGTACGCCTCGCTTGATGAAGCCCTCTGGCACTGGCCCGAAACGGCGACAGCCGTAGCGGTACGTTTAGATAAAAACGATTGCCTTGCGATTATCGCCCCTTTTGGGCTGGCGGATTTATTCAGCTTGCGTCTGCAACCGACACCCCGTTTTCAACATGAGAAGCGGCACCTGTTCAACCAGCGGGTTGATGAAAAAGGCTGGCTGACACGCTACCCAAAACTCCAGCTGTGCGGGTGACTTTCGCGAAAGGCTATGTTAATAAAAGCGCAGGTTCAACACCTTGCGAAATAAGGGGAAGTGATGAAAACGCGTATGCTGGCGCTGGCGGCGCTGTTACTCAGCGGCCCGGCACTGGCCGATGAGTGCGATAACGCCTCCACACAATCTCAGCTCAACAGCTGCACTGCCGGCCAATACCAGGCCGCGGATAAGAAACTTAATCAAACCTTCCAGGCCGCACTTAAACGTGCGACGCCGCCGCAAGCGGCGATGCTGAAAAAAGCGCAGCAGAGCTGGATTACCCTGCGCGACAGCGACTGCGCGTTTGTCAGTTCTGGCGTGGAGGGCGGCAGCGCCCAGCCGATGGTGCAAAACCAGTGCCTGGCAGATAAAACCAATGAGCGTGAAGCCTGGCTGGCATCGCTGCTGCAGTGTGGCGAAGGTGACCTGAGCTGCCCATTACCGCCGGGCCATTAACGCACGCGGATGCCTTCGATGATCATGTGCTGAACGTTTTCCACCGCGCGCTGAAAGAAAGCCTCATCCTGCAAGGTCGATCCGGTGACCGCTTCCACCTGGGTGGCGAAATCGGCGTAATGCTGCGTTGAGGCCCAAATCATAAAGATAAGATGATGCGGGTCGACAGCAGCGAGTTTGCCGCTGGCTACCCAGCCCGCAATAATTGCCGATTTATCGTCAATCAACGCTTTCAGACTGCCGGTCAGCTCCGCTTTCAGCAGCGGCGCGCCCTGGAGCATCTCCTGGCAAAACAGTTTGGATGCCTGCGGATGATCGCGCGAAACTTCCATCTTTAAACGGATGTACTCGCGAATGGCCGCCAGCGGTGCGAAATCCTCGCGAAACGCTTTCAGCGGCGCTAACCAGATATCAAGGATCTGGCGCAATACGGCGATATAAAGCGCCTCTTTCGACGGGTAGTAATAGAGCAAATTTGTCTTCGATACCCCCGCCAGCTCCGCTACCTGTTCGAGGCGCGCGCCATGAAAACCAAGCCGGGAAAAGAGATCTAATGCTGCCGTTAAAATCGCCTGCCGTTTCTCGCTCGCCGCGCGCTTGCGTTTGCCCGCGCCGCTCGCTGCATCCTGTGCCATCATCCACTCCTTATCCTTCACCATCACGACTCCTGCTCAGCCTCAGTTGCTGCGGCGGCAGAAGATGTTTTTCTCTTTTTCAGCTTCAGTTCACTCACCAGCACGCCAAGCACAATAAACGCGCCGCCCAAAAGTGCTAACAGCGGTAACCGCTCACCGGCAATGCGGCCAAAAATCCCGGCCCACACTGGCTCACCAGTATAAATAACCGTGGCGCGTGTTGGCGACACGCTGCGCTGCGCCCAGTTCATTACCACCTGGATAATGGCGCTAAAAATACCCAATCCCAGCGCGACCAGTAACAAACCCGTCGTCAGTGGCGGTATGGCTTCCCCGGCGGGCACCATAGCGGCAAAAGAGACCAGCGATGCGGTGAGCAACTGCACTACCGTCACCCGGCGAACATTGACTTTTCCGGCCCAGGCGCTGATCAGGATAATCTCGGCGGCAATCGCCAGCGCGCTGGCAAGCGTGATGATTTCCCCCTCCCCCAGCGCCAGCAGGTTCCCCTCCGGCCCGGCGAGAAACAACAATCCGGTAAACGCCAGCGCAATGCCGACACAGGACATTACCCCCGGCAATCGTCCCAGACACAGCCACTGTAATAACGGCACCAGGGGCACATACATGGCAGTAATAAAGGCGGATTTGCTGCTGGAAATAGACTGAAGCCCCCAGGTTTGCAAACTGTAACCCAGCGCGATGGCAACGCCGATGACAACTCCCGCCTTCACTTCAAGCCAGGTTAAGCCACGCAGAATAGTCACAGAAAGCATACTCACCGCCAGCGCGGCAGTAGCAAAGCGCAGACCAACGAAGAAAAACGGACCGCTCATCGTTACGGCGTATTGCACGGCAAGAAATGTGCCACCCCAGAACATGGTGATCAGGATCAGCAGCGCTTCCTGAGGTTTTACGGAGAAGGCGTAACGGGAGAGAGACATATCACAACCGACAACAGAGAAAAAACGCTAGTGTGCGTTGGCATTGCAGACGGTGCAAGAATAAAAAAACCGCCGGGTCTCCCCGGCGGCGGGCGTGGTTGACAACCGGTCAGGGCTGTCAGCCGCCATTGCTAGCTGCTACTGCGGCTACCATGGCTATTTTTGCCCCCTTTTTTACCGGCTTCTGAGGCACGCTGGGGATCGTTTTTGAAATTCCCCCCGCTCTGCTGGCCACCTTTACGGCCTGCTGCTGATGCTCTTTCACGGTCTTCAGCAAAGTTACCTGATCCACCACGATGGTTTGCCATGCTTACCTCCAGATGAGTGAAATATCAGACATCATACTGCGTTCAGTAAAAGAGGATTCTTTCACCGCACGGTGCAAAGGCAGTGCCTTTATCTGCGCCGTGTGGAACTAAGCTTAGTGGAAGGAAAGCATTCAGCCAGTGAATGGTAATATTCTGCAACAGCTTCGGTTGCCAACGGCCATCCTTCCCTAAGCGAAACCGATAACTTCCTCTTAACTCGCAAAAAATTCGTCGCGCTTATCTGTGACAAATTGTAAGCGCCAGGGTTTTGCTTTTTAAATTGTTATTTATCAAACAAATGGCGCTCAAATTTGCACTCTGGCCATCACGTCATACGCTTAAAAAGAACGCAGCGATCTGCTGCCGGAAATCATCAAATCAGGAGTGATGCAAATGGCCAAAGTATTGGTGCTTTATTATTCAATGTATGGACATATTGAAACGATGGCGCATGCCGTTGCCGAAGGTGCGCAAAAAGTGAATGGCGCGGAGGTTGTCATCAAGCGCGTACCGGAAACCATGCCGGCAGAATTATTTTTGAAATCAGGTGGTAAGACGCAAAACGCGCCGGTCGCCACACCGCAAGAGTTGGCTGAGTACGACGCCATCATTTTTGGTACACCAACGCGCTTCGGCAATATGTCCGGACAGATGCGAACGTTCCTTGATCAGACAGGTGGGTTGTGGGCCTCAGGCGCATTGTACGGCAAGCTGGCGAGCGTCTTCAGCTCCACCGGCACCGGCGGCGGCCAGGAGCATACAATCTCGTCAACCTGGACTACGCTTGCACATCATGGGATGGTGATTGTGCCTATTGGCTACGCTGCGCAGGAGTTGTTCGATATTTCGCAGGTTCGCGGAGGCACACCTTATGGCGCAACAACTATTGCCGGTGCCGACGGTTCCCGCCAGCCCAGTAATGAAGAGCTGGCAATTGCCCGTTATCAGGGCGAATACGTTGCGGGCCTTGCAGTAAAACTCAACGGTTAACCTTCTACAGGAGGAGACAGATGCCAACTCAAGAAGCAAAAGCCCATCGCGTGGGTGAATGGGCCAGTTTACGGAATACGTCGCCGGAAATTGCCGAGGCGATCTTTGAACTCGCCGATTATGACGAAAAGCTGGCAGAAAAAATCTGGGAGGAAGGCAGCGATGAGGTATTGCTGCGCGCCTTTGAAAAAACCGATAAAGATTCGCTTTTCTGGGGCGAACAAACCATAGAGCGGCAGAACGTGTAGCATCCTGCTCCCTCGCTGTCGCGGGGGAGCTTTTTCGTTTCGCTTATTTCGCCGCGTCGCGCATCACCGCGTTGAACTTATCAATCGGACAGAACCCTTCTCCATCTACCGGGCAACCTTTTAAGGCCAGCGTCACTCGATGTGCCGGGGATTTCAGGGTTAATGCTTCGGCATTACGCAACTGGTCGCGGCTCTGATAAACATATTCAATCTTCATCAGATCGCGATTACCCGCAGTGTCATGCCAGCGCTGGAAAACTATCTTTCCGCCAATCGGTGTGCGTTCGTTCTGGTCATGCAACTGATAAGGTTTGAAATCGAGCGCCGTGAGCAATGAAGCGATGTTGGAGTCATGCCCCACCAGCAGGGTGAGTTTCGGCGCTCGTCCAGCCTCTTCCACCAGCGTTTTGTCGATGTATTTCACCAGCGGTTTGGCCACGTTACGCGCCACTTCCGGCGAGGTGAACAACGTATCCTGGTAGCTATTTTTCAGCTTCGACAAAATGTTCCATTGCTGATCAGTTTTGATTTCGCCCCACGCAACCTGCTCCATCGGGAACCCTTCGTAGTACTGCAAGGTGAACGCGTCCACCAGCGAGTTCCCCACTTTCAGTGGCCCGGAAACACCCGGCTCTTGCTGATATTTCGCGCTGAAGGTATCAGTGCTATCTGCCAATGAGCATTGTTGTTTCTCTTTACAGGCCGGGGATTGATGATAGCGGGTAATTTTTTCCAGCAGTTTATAGCTCTCTGCCAGCGCATAGTGCTGGCGCTGAGTTTCCATGGCTTTCACCGCCTGCTGGCCGAAAGCGGCTGAGTCATCCGTGATCACCGGATTAAAGGTCGGATCCATTGTGCCCATCTTTTCCTGATGATGTACCGGAACATCACAACCAGGAAACGCGCCATTGATAAAGAACTGCGCCGTCGCGACAGTGCGTTGCAAGCTGTTAGCCCAGGCATAAACGCTTTCTGGCGCCGGGCACTCTCCCGTCGCAATGAGTTTCTGCTCAGCAAGCCACTCGCGCATATAGTGCCCCATATACACTTCCAGCACGCCGCCTTTGGTGGTCAGCTCTCCGCCGGGTACATCCCACTGCGGCCATTTGTTGGGCGTGGATTGTTCCAGCACGCTGCCATTATTCGCCAACGGTGCGCGTAAGTTATGACGGCTCATGATCAACACTTGTTGTAACTGATAACCCTGTGGTGCCGTTTGCGCCATCGCGGCGGGAAGTGCCATGGTTGCGGCAATCGCGCTAAGCCAAAAAACCGTTTTCATTGTGTTTTCCTTATTTTTCTACCCGAAATTAGATTGTGACACATTCATGACAACTCACTCGCCCAAGATCCCCGGAGTGTGCACTGGCGCAAAAAGCAGTGTGAAGCTGCGTAACGTGGTTTTATAATTAAACTATTAACCGGAGAATCGTAATGAAACGTACCCGCTTTGAAGAGACTTTCTGCCCAGTTGCTCGTTCACTAAATATTATTGGTGACTGGTGGTCCTTGCTGATTGTGCGTGATGCATTAGCAGGCGTTACGCGATTTGGTGAATTTCAGAAAAACCTGGGTATTGCCAAAAACATGCTGACGGCACGTCTTAAGCTCCTGGTGGATGAAGGTATTTTGCGCACGCAACCCGCCTCTGATGGCAGCGCCTGGCAGGAATATGTGTTGACAGAAAAAGGCCGCGCCCTGCAAACGGTGCTGGTCGCGCTCTCGCAATGGGGGCAAGAATGGTTGTTTGACCGGGGGGAACCCGCCAGCGTACTGGTCGATAGCCATACACATCGCCCACTACAAAAACTGGCTTTGCGCGCCGAGGATGGTCGTGAGTTGCAGCCAGAGGATGTGCAACTGCGTACTGCCAAAATCTGACAATTCAGCCAGTTACCTCTAACGATTATAAAACCGCACTTTTTGCTGCTTTATTTGGTTGCATTATAAAACCAAATATCAGAAGCTGGATTTAGTTTTATAATAAAACCATTTAATATCGAGGTAAGAAAAAATGACAACTGCACTGATTACCGGCGCCTCTTCAGGGATTGGCGCCATCTATGCCGACCGTCTTGCAGCCCGCGGTTACGACTTGCTACTGGTTGCGCGTCGCGGCGATCGTTTAAACACACTTGCCGATGATTTGCAGCATCGCCATGGCGTAAAAATTAGCACGCTGGTTGCCGATCTCAGCACGGTTGAGGGCATCCAGCAGGTTGAAACGGTCTTGCGTGACGATACGACGATAAGTCTGCTGGTGAATAATGCCGGTGCAGCAAATCTTGCTCCTATCCTCAGCAGCAGTGCCGATCAACATGAAGCCATCAATACGCTGAATACGACAGCGCTGATGCGTCTGACGCTGGCGGCGTTGCCGCGTTTTGTGGAAAACGATCAGGGAACCATCATTAATATTGCGTCAGTCGTTGCTTTCCATGCTCGTGCGGGTAGCGCGGTTTATAGCGCGACAAAAGCGTGGGTGCTTAATTTCACCCGTGGTTTGCAGGAAGAATTCGCCGGGAGCAATATTCGCATTCAGGCCGTGCTGCCAGCCGCTACCGCGACTGAAATTTGGGGGCATTCCGGAATAACACTTGATGCGCTACCGGAAGGCTCGGTAATGACCAGCGAAGATTTGGTTGATGCGGCGCTGGCAGGGCTCGACCAGGGAGAGCTGGTCACGGTTCCGCCAGTCGAAGATTTACAGCTGTGGGATAACTGGGAAGCGGCACGGCTGGCGCTGTTTAGCGCTTCGCGCAATGGCAAACCTGCCTCACGTTACTCCCGCGCTTAACGTTTTAACTTATCACCGTGGTTACGCATCCACTCGGCCAGCGGATCTAACGCACCACGCAAGGTTAACCCCAACGGTTGTGATGCAATATTCGACGCGCGGCGGAACTTCCGGATAACCCTGCCGGGAGACCCGCCCGCGCTGCTCAAACAACCGCAACTCGCGGATCAGCGCCTTTTGCGCCATCGGTAAAACGGCGCTGCAACCCACTAAAGCGCACCGCCGTATTCAACACAATCAACCGGAACAAAACAGGGATTTGAGCGGCGCTGTACAGGAGGCACTGCAAAGTAAAATCAAAGGTCTGCCGCCGCCAGGAAGAATGGGAACACCGATGGCGCAGGTGAAGGCCGCGCTGATTCTTGCGTCGGATGGATTCGCTTAAGTGGTCGGCACGGAATTACTGGTCGACGGCAGTACCGGTAGTTTGTAAGCAAAGTAGAACCAAACAGCGGCTTCATTTTATTACTCAGTAAAAACTCGCGCGGGTGGCGACCGTCATATGCGTCAACGCATTTCCGGAATTTGCCGGGGTGACTTTTACGTGGCAAAGGACAGGAACTTGCCTTTCGTCGTACTGGCATTCACTCACCGCTGTGAAATTAAACCGGGCATCAAGAGCAGATTCGTTGACCATCGTATAATCGAGCGGTTTATTGACGCTATTAGGGTAGCGAATGCTGGTTGAGGAGGCGACGAGATCGCCTGAGTAATATTGCACCTTTTTGATATTGCCATCAGTGTCGTAGAAGTGATCGGTAATTTTAAGTGTCCGCAGCATTGTCTCACCCAGCAAGCCTTGCGCATTGGTCTTGTAATCGAGATGCCCGTCACTGTCATCGCGGCTCGTTAAATTACATTTTTCATCCAGCCCAAAAGCGACAGGTTGGCCATTAAATGTCCCTTTTAATGCCTTTCCTTCTTTCACCAAGTTCATATGGCTGTTATCGGACTTATCATTGCGACGTAACGTCTGTACGCAGCCCTCTGCGGATAACGCCACGTGGAGCGTATAAACTTCGTTACCTTTATCGTCGGTACCCACGGAATCGATAGTTTTGACAGGGCCTTTGACCGGGTTGAAATCGAGCAGTGTCGACAGATTTAACAGTACCGGAATATAGGTTTGCTGCGCGCAGGCTGCCGTGGTGGTGAACCCTGGCGTCAGAGCCAACAAATAAGAGCAAATTTTCACTTCTGCCATCCTTTGACATAAAGTGAAAAGAGTAACAAATGCGGATAATTCAGCAAGACCAAACAGAGGAAAGTCTTAGGACGAACCAAGTCAGTTTGGCTTAAATGCGGTTAATTCGGCCATGCATACTGATGATCGCTAAAAACAAAGCTGTTTCAGCCACAGCATTATAGGTTAAATACGACTTTGCCCTTTCACAAACTGTCAAAAAAGATCGCTATGGCTAAATCTGATATAGCGCTGATTTTATCCAGACAGTTCAATCTGGCGCCTTCCATAATTCAACGCGATTACGCCCCTTATTTTTGGCAATATAAAGCGCCTCATCAGCAACCTGTATCAAGCGTTCATAATCAGGATGCCCACTAAACATTGCCGCGCCAATAGAAAGGGACAAGGCAATATTTTCACCTGACGGGGAAATAACATTGGTTTTCTCAACACGCCCGCGGATGCGCTCAGCAATACGCAAAGTATCAAACTCCGTCGCCTCGGTTAAAATAATGACAAACTCATCACCGCCGTAACGGAAAACATAATCACTACTGCGAACATTGTCATAAAAAGCGCTGGAGACTTTACGTAAAATCTCATCGCCAGTATGGTGCCCCCATGTATCGTTAATTTGTTTAAATTTATCAACATCAATAATTAATACCGACAACGGTGTGTTCATACGCTTGGCATGGGCAATTTCGCGTTTAAATATGGTGGGCAAAAAGCGTCGATTAAGGAGTTTTGTCAGCACATCCATTCCCACTTCATGCCGGGAAACCTCCTCAAAAAGCTCACGCAACATCGTAATAATCTGCGAAACGGTGTTTCTGATCTGAATAAGAAATTTAACACGAAGCGTTCTGTTACTTAAGGCTCTTGGTGTATTGCGCGTATTACGAAAAACTTCATCGAGATCCTGGATGAGGCGAGAGATATGCCCAACTTCGGCGATACCACTAAAGTAATGACGGCCTTTATGGTTGAACCACAGACCAAAGTCAGACTGGCTGAGGGACAGACTGTTACCGAGATCTGCATCCATAATGATTTTGTAGATAAGGTCAATTTCCCAGCTTAATAGCGCGGCGCTCTGGCGCTCTTTCTCTTCCTCCGCATTCTCCAGCAAGGAGAAAATGCGGTAATTCTCATCCTCCTTCGCTGAGTTGTGTTCCGTAAAGGTAAAAGCCCGCGACATCACTTCCATAGCCAGATCAATACTGTTAATGGCGTAATGGTAAACTTCAAGCTTGTCTGCTGCCTCTTGAGTTGAGGAATTGATAACGGGGAAAAGTATTTTTTTAAGAACCCGAAAGCCCATTTCAACGATTTCAACCGAAATACCAATGCGTGCATGGATCGAAGCAACATGCTGCTGAATTGCAATAACCTTATCTATATCAGAGACCTGGCAAGTCAATACATCGATAATCCACTTTTCCAAAGCGCTTTTAAGATGTCTTTCTACCTGTTCATTGGAAAGGAACTCCTCAGCATGAGGGTCGGTAAGCACAATGCGGTAGAATGAATCGCCACGGATAATCTAGACACTTCCGAGCCGTTGATAATACTGGTTTTCATATTCTGTCGGTGACATCTGTTCGCTAGAACCATGCCGACGCTTACTGTTATAAAACATTTCGA